>DISZ01000010.1 GCA_002422085.1 Rhodobacteraceae bacterium UBA6197 | reverse complement strand
CCCGTCACCAACTTTCAGCGATAGCTCGTTGCCTGGCTGGTCCCTGTTTTGCGACAGATCTCCGCGACTGGCGTGCCTTCCTCGCCTTGCTTCAAAACGAACGCCTTCTGCGCGTCCGAAAACCGTGATGCCTTCATCGTTCTCAACGCCTCTCCCAGCCAGGGAAGGTTAGCCAAAAACTCCAGCTTCAAACGATCCAAATTTCAGGGGGCAGGTCAGCAGAGCCGTCGTTTTGGGGCCGGGCAAGCGCGCCGGCCGCTGTACCCTCAGATTGCGCTAGCACCCCGCGCGCTTCTGCGGGGTTTGTTGCCCAGTGACGAATGCGGCCTGACATTGTTGTGGTCATGGCGCCAGAGGGCCAGCGTTTGGCGGGCATCGGTCAGGCCGTCGAAGGTCTCGTCATTCATGCTCTCGTCGCGCAGACGCCTTCGCCGGGCGCTGTCGTCCATCATCATACGCGCTGCCACGTTCTCCTCTGTAGCATGAGCAGGATTTCACTGAGGCGATACAGGCTTGCATTGTGCGGCTGTATTCCACCACGGTCGGGCAAACGTCGAACCGGGCGTCTCCACCGCCCGACTACCTTTTTTGGCGAGCACAATCGGAAGCTTCAGCTGCGGATGACCGAAGAACTGGCGTAGCCGCCGGCGCGGTCGGACCCGGCCAGATTCCGGCCGATTGCGTCTTGATGCCGGGGCGGGCGCGGGTCTTCAGCTGGCGCGGATGATCGGCATGAGGGGGAGGCACATTTCTCTTTGCCCGACGCTCATCGATCTGGCAAACCCGCCCGTTGTGGTCCATGATGCAATGAGAATTGCAGGAAGACGTGCCAATGCAGAAACGGTTGTCGCAAGACAAGGCGCCAGAAGACTACGCAGATCTGATCCGCGTGATCCATGAGCGCTTCGACAGCATGAGCAAGACCTATCAGAAGATCGCCGTATACCTGACGCAGAACCCCAACGAAGTCGCCGTTCATTCCGTGAACGGGATTGCAGAGCGCTGCGGCATCCATGCTTCGAGCTTCGTTCGTTTTGCTCAGGCTCTGGGATATCAGGGCTTCAAGGAACTTCAGGGTCTTTACCAGAAACGCCTGTCCAACGCGGCACCCGGCTTCGAGGCGCGGATCAAGGCCTTGAAAGGCGATCTGGGATCAAAAAGCGACAGCAGCGAATTCGACTTTCTGCGCGATCTTGTCGTACGCGATATCGCATCTTTGCAAAACATGCTGACCGAGATACCGCCAGAGGATCTGGTCAATGCGGTTGATCTATTGGAGAAAGCCGACACGATCTATCTGGTGGGCCAGATGCGATCCGCGCCGGTTGCGGACCTGATGCGCTACATTCTGACCATGCTTGGCAAACGCACGGTATTGCTCGACCCCAGCGGCGGAATAGCGACCTATATCGCGCGAAACATGCGGCCGGGGGACGTGTTGTTCGCCGTGTCCTTTCGCTTCTATGCGAAGGAGGTGGTCGATATCGTCGAAGAGGCCGCAAACCACAACATCCCGATCATAGCGATTTCCGACACGACCCTGTCACCGCTGGCTAAATCGGCGCAGGTGCTGTTTGCTGTGCCTGAACATGAATATACGTTTTCCCGCTCGCTGGCCGCGCCAATGTGTCTGGCGCAGGCGTTGAACGTAGCGCTGGCGGCGCGGTTGCAAAACAGCACCAGAACGCCCCGCATTCCGACTGTCACCCGCCAGTAGACGGATCCGTGTTCACAGCTTCATCGGGGCATCCGGCACCGGCATTGCCCCGGCCGCCGCGCCCCAGACGGTCTGGTCATAGTTCACCACCGCGCCGGTCATCAGCCCGGCATCCTCCGATACCAGAAAGTTGACCGCCCGGGCCGCTTCGTCGGGATCCACCAGCCGCCCGAAGGGCAACGCGGCGGCAGCCTTGGCCTCCCAGTCCGGATCGCCGGTTTCGGCCAGTTGCAGCGCGCGTTCATGCTCTGAGGCCATCCAGCCGATGTTGAGCTGATTGACGCGGATGCGGTTCTTCATCACCGAGAACGCGGTGTTGCGCGTGAGCGTCGCCAACGCACCCTTCGAGGCGCAATAGGCGCTGATGAACGGTTGCCCGGCATGTTCCGAGATCGAGCCGATATTGCAGATGGCGCCCGCTATTTCGTCGCGGATCATCCGGCGGATCGCTTCCTGCATCAGGAAGAAGGGCGCACGCACGTTGACCGCGAACAGCTGATCGAACAATTCGGGCGACGTGTCGAGAATCGTTCCGCGATCTGTCAGCGCGCCGGCGTTGACCAGCACGTCGATGCGGCCAAAAACGCGCTCGGCCTCGGCCATGACGAGTCGGCAGGCGTCGACGTCGGCCAGGTCGGCCGCGACGAAATGCACCGGCACGGCGGTGTCATCGGTGATCCGTTGCGCCACCGCCAGCCCTTTGGCGGCATTGCGCCCGAGGGTCACGATGCCGGTGGCCCCTGCCTGCGCCAGGCGCCGCGCGATGGCGGCGCCAAGCCCCTGCGTGCTACCGGTCACTACGGCAATCTTCCCGTCCATCCGGTTCATCTATGCCTCCACCGCGTAGCCTGCGGCCACCATGACGCGCAGCAATTCCGCATGCCCGATCTGTGCCATCCGAAGCGGCGGATTGGCCACCGGGTCTTGTTCGGCCTCGACCACGAACCAGCCTTCATAACCGTATGAGGCCAGACGTTTCACGATCGCCTCGAAATCGAGACTGCCATCTCCGGGCACGGTGAAGGCGCCTTTCACGACGGCATCGAGAAAGCTCTCTTTGGTGCGGTCGAGGCCATTGATCACATCCATTCGCACATCCTTGGTATGAACATGGCTGATGCGCGCGTGGTGTTTGTCGATCACCCGCAGAACGTCGCCGCCGGCAAAGGCCATGTGCCCGGCATCGTATAGCAGCGCCAGCCCGGCGCCAGAGTGTTTCATCAACAGGTCGAGCTCCGGCTCGGTCTCGATCACCGCTGCCATGTGGTGGTGATAGGCGATGGGCATGCCCTGATCCGCGCACCATTCGGCAAAGGTGGTCATCCTGCGTCCGTAAGCCTTGATCTGGTCTTCGGAAAGCCTGCGTTTGGTGGCGAGCGGCCTGCCGCGGTCGCCCTGGATGGAGCCCGCGGTTTCGCCATAAACGATGCAGGGCGCCTGCATTGCCTTGAACAGATCTATCTGCGGGGCGATGCGGTCCTTTTCGGCCGCGATATCGCCGTCCAGCAGCAGGCCCGAAAACCAGCCGCCGCAGACCGAGATGCCGTAGCGTTTCAGGATCGGTCCCAGCACGCCCGGATCCAGCGGAAAGCGGCGGCCGGTTTCCATGCCGGTGAACCCGGCCCGATGCGCCTGCGACAGGCATTCCTCCAGCGAGACATCGTCGCTGAGTTCGGCCAGATCATCGTTCCACCAGGCGATGGGCGCGATGCCGAGTTTGGCTTTCATTTCGCTATACTCCGACACGTTGTTTCTTGCGGATTTCAATCTGGCTGGCGCGGGCCTTTTGCACGCTTTCCCGCGTGCTGACTTCGGGCACGCCGACATCCCAGTCGGCATCGCCCGGCACCCAGGCATGGGCGTCAGTGACAATGGTGATCAGCGTCGTGCGGTCGGTGGTCTGCGCCCAGTCCATCGCTGCCTCCAGATCGGCGAGGCTCGCGCAGCGACGCGCCAACGCCCCCATCGATTCGGCATGCTTGACGAAATCCACCGGGAAGGCTTCCTTCACCCGGCAGTCTTTCAGCAAGTTGTTGAACCCAGGCACGCCCTTGGCCTGCTGCAACCGGTTGATCACCGCGTAGCCGCCGTTGTCACAGACCACGACGATCATCTTGTGACCGGTCAGAACGGTCGAATAGATGTCGGAGTTCATCATCATGTAGGTGCCGTCGCCCAGCATCACGATCGGCGTTCCGTCACCCGCCTTGGCCATCGCATGGCCCCAGCCGGCGGCGATCTCGTAGCCCATGCAGGAAAAACCGAATTCGCAGTCAAAAGTGTTGGGGTTCTTGACCCGCCAGCCCTTGGCCACCTCGCCCGGCGTGCCGCCGGCGGCCGCGATCAGCGTGTCGTTCGGCTTGGCGCTGCGGTTCAGGATGCCCACAACCTGCGCATAGGTCGGGATCGGCGCGTTGCTCAGCGCCTGATGCTCATCCAGCGTCTTGTTCCAGTCCACGAACAGCGCCTGCGCGTGTGGAAGCAGAGCCTTGTCTGCCGTCCAGTCGCCAAGCGCGGCTTCCAGCTCTGCCACGGTCTCCAGCGCATCGCCGACGACCGCCAAGGCCCGGTGCTTGGTGGCGTCAAAGCGGGCAGTGTTGATTGAGATGAACTTTGCATCCTTGCGGAACGCCGTCCATGAGCCGGTAGTGAAGTCCTGCAAACGGGTGCCAATCGCCAGGATCACATCAGCCTCGGCGGCCAGTGCATTGGCCGAGGTCGATCCGACAATGCCGATCGGCCCGGCGTGGGCGGGGTGGTCATGGGTCACCGCGCCCTTGCCGGCGATGGTCTCGACCATCGGAATGCCGCGATCGAGCGCGAACGTCGCCACTTCAGCCTCTGCCAGCGAATAGCGCACCCCGCCGCCGGAAATGATCAGCGGCTTCTTGGCCGACTTCAGCAACGTCGCCGCTGCCGCCAGCCGGGCACGGTCCGGGCGGGGGCGCGGGATCGACCAGAGGGTCGGCTCAAAGAAAACCTCGGGATAGTCGAAGGCAATTTCCTGGGTATCCTGCGGCAGCCCGATGAAGGCCGGGCCGCAATCGGCGGGATCAAGCATGGCGGCGATCGCCTGCGGCAGCGAGGTGATGATCTGCTGCGGCAGGGTGATGCGATCCCAGTAGCGCGTCACGGCCCTGAAGGCGTCGTTGACCGTGACGGTGGGGTCATTGAAATGTTCGACCTGTTGCAGCACAGGATCCGGCAGACGGCTGGCGAAGGTGTCGCCGGCGATCAAGAGGACCGGCAGGCGGTTGGCATGGGCGGTGCCGGCCGCGGTC
This sequence comes from Rhodobacteraceae bacterium UBA6197, assembly GCA_002422085.1. Lineage (GTDB taxonomy): Bacteria > Pseudomonadota > Alphaproteobacteria > Rhodobacterales > Rhodobacteraceae > UBA6197. The sequence continues at coordinate 383,345 of DISZ01000010.1, read as the reverse complement.
ACCATATTGGCCGCTCCCGGCCCGATCGACGAGGTGGCAATCATGATCTGCCGTCGTCTTCTGGCTTTGGCGTAGGCAATCGCCGCTAGCGCCATCGATTGTTCATTCTGGCCGCGCCAGGTTGGCAACTGGTCCTGCACCGATTCGAGCGCCTCGGACAGGCAGGTCACGTTGCCGTGGCCGAAGATGCCAAACACGCCAGCAAAGAGCGGTGCGCGGTTTTCATCTATATTGATGAATTGATTGCACAAATAGCGAACGAGTGCCTGCGCCATGGTCAGGCGTACGGTCCTCTGGGGCATCTGGGTTCCTCCCGCAAAGATGGTGTCGTGTCAACATTAAGGAATATGTATTGACAAAGCAATAGTTCTGCAACGATCATTGCAACGCGCTTTGGGAGGGAATCGCATGCTGAGAATCGCGGTGCTGGGGTGCGGTCGCATTGGCCGGATGCACGCCGAAAATGTTGCAGCCCATCCCCTTACCTGCCTCGCTGGCGTTTATGATATCCATCGCCCTTCGGCCGAAGCGGTGGCACGGCGCCTTGGCGGGCAGCTTTATGAATCCGCCGATGCAGTCTTTGCATCCGAGGGTGTCGACGCGGTGCTGATCGCATCGTCAACCGACACGCATGCAGGCTTGATCGAAGCGGCGGTTGCGGCTGGCAAGCCGGCACTATGCGAAAAACCGATTGATCTTGACCTTGCGCGCGTCAACCGCTGCGCCGAAGCGATCCTCGGCAGGGACGTTCCGGTCATGCTGGGCTTTGTGCGCCGCTTCGACCCCGGCCACCGGGCCGTCCGGGAGGCGGTGCGGGCTGGCGAGATTGGAGATCTTTATCAGGTTGCGATCACCTCGCGCGACCCGTCCCCGCCACCGGCATCCTACGCCGAAGTGTCCGGCGGAATATTCCGCGACATGACGATTCACGATTTCGACATGGCCCGCTTCGTTCTGGGTGAAGAGCCGGTGACGGTCTATGCTGTCGGCAGCCGCCTGATCGATCCGCCCTTGATGGCGCGGCTGGGTGACCATGATGTCGTGACCGTGGTGCTGACCACGGCTTTGGGCAAGCAGTGCCTGATCACCAATTCCCGTCAGGCCCCTTATGGTTATGACCAGCGCGTCGAGGCGCTTGGGTCTCTTGGCATGGCCGTATCGGAAAACCGCCACCGCCATGGCGCTCGGCTCTCAACCGGCACGTTTACCGATCGCGCGGCACCTTATCTGGATTTTTTCATAGAGCGCTATGCGCAGGCGTTCATGGCCGAGATCGGCGCTTTTGCCGAGGCCGTTAGCTCTGGCCGTGCGCCCGAAGTCGGCTTCGAAGACGGGCGCCGGGCGCTACTGCTGGCCGAGGCCGCACTCCGTTCGGTCGCGCAAGGCCGCGCCGTGAACCTCAGCGAGATCGGATAGGCGATGTATCGGACCTTCGGACTTTTCATTGATGGAACGTGGCGCGGCGCTTCGGATGGCAACGCGGCAGACGTTGTGTCGCCGGCGACAGAAAAACCGCTGGGGCGCGCGCCGGTCGCGACGCGCGCTGATACCGAGGAGGCGATTGAAAGTGCCGCCAGAGGCTTGGCCAACTGGCGCGCCAAGCCGGGCCATGAGCGCGCCGACGCGCTGCACCGGATTGCCGACGATATGACCCGCCGCACCGGGGAAGGTGCGCGGATGATCTGTCTTGAAACCGGCAAGCCAATTGCACAGGCCCTGCGGGAATGGGTTCTGTCGATTGAGCAATTCCGCTGGTATGCCGAGGAAGCGCGCCGGATCTACGGCCGGATCGTCGAAAGCCGGGTGCCGGGCGGGCGGTTCGAAGTAAGCCGCGAACCGGTCGGAATTGTCGGGGCCTTCACAGCCTGGAACTTTCCGGCCGCGCTGGTGGCGCGCAAGGCCGCACCTGCGCTGGCAGCGGGATGTTCGATTGTCATCCGACCGTCCAGCCAGACGCCGGGCGTGGCGATGGTGATGGTGGATTGCTTCCGGGCCGGCGGCCTGCCCGACGGCGCTGTGAGCCTCGTGGTGGGGCCGACGAGCGCGACCTATGCCCCGATCATGGCTGCAACATCGGTTCGCAAGGTCTCGCTGACCGGCTCCACCCGCGTCGGCCAGCAGATGATCCGTGACGCCGCCGCGACGGTGAAGAAGGTTTCGATGGAGTTGGGCGGCAATGCACCGCTGATCGTGTTCGAGGATGCCGATCTGGAAATGGCGCTGAACGTTGCGGTGCCGACGAAATTCGCCAATTGCGGGCAGGTCTGCGTGACGCCCGACCGGTTCTTCGTGCATGAGAGCCTGCATGGCGCATTCGTTGCAGGTTTCGTCGCGCGTGCGAAGGCGCTGAAGCTTGGTGACGGATTGGACCCCGACACGCAGATGGGGCCGTTGATCCACGCCGGGCGGTTCTCCGAGATCGAAAGCATCGTCGCCGACGCCCAGCGCTCGGGCGCGCGGTTGGCCACCGGCGGCGGCCGGGCCAGTGCCTTCAACACCGGCCATTTTTTCGAGCCAACGGTGCTGACCGATGTCACCGACAACATGAAGGTTTTTGCCGAGGAGAACTTTGGTCCGATCGCGGCGATCACCCGGTTTGCCAACGACGGCGAGGTTCTGGAGCGCGCCAATGCCAGCGACATGGGGCTGTCGGCCTATGCCTTTACCCGCTCACCCGCCCGCGCGCGACGCGCCGTGGCCGAACTCAACGCCGGGATGGTCGGCATCAACAGCTTTGCGCTTGCGGCTGCCGAGGCCCCTTTCGGCGGCACCAACCATTCCGGCATGGGCCGCGAGGGCGGTTCAGAGGGCATCGGGGACTACCTCGACACCAAGCTGGCGCAGATCGTGTTTTGACGGAGCAAAGATGATCAGGAACAATCTCAAACAGAAATGGGCCGAGGGACGGGCGACGATCAACGGCTGGTTGTCGATCGGCAATCCTTTCGCCGCCGAGATCATGGCGGCGCAGGGCTATGACAGCCTGTGCATCGACGTTCAACACGGGGCGCTTGACTACAGTTCTGTGCTGCCGATGTTTCAGGCCATGCGGGCTTCGGGCGTGGTGCCGATGGCACGGGTGCCGTGGCTGGAACCCGGCATCATCATGAAGGTGCTGGATGCCGGCGCATATGGCGTGATCTGCCCGATGGTGAACACCGCAGATCAGGCCGCCGAATTTGTCAGCTACCTGCGTTATCCACCGCAGGGCCAGCGCAGCTTCGGCCCGACGCGGGTCAGCTTTGCGGCAGGGGCGAACTATGCCGGCGAGGCAAATGACGAAATTCTGGCCTTCGCGATGGTCGAGACCAAACAGGCCATGGCCAACCTCGCTGCGATCGCTGCTACGCCGGGTCTCGATGGTATCTATGTCGGGCCTGCCGATCTGACCTTCAGCTTGACCGACGGCCGGCTTGCCCCCGGCTTCGACCGCGAAGAACCGGAGATGATCGCGGCGTTGAACAGCATCGTGGCGGCATGCAAGGCCAATGGCATCCGGGCCGCGCTGCATTGTGGCACACCGGAATATGCCGCGCGCGCCATCGGCTGGGGTTACAATATGACCACGGTCTCGGGCGATTCGCGCTTGCTGGCGGCGGCAGCGGGGGCAAGCGTGGCAAGGTTTCGCGAACTGGCGCCTCAGGCCGCTGCCGAACGCGAGAAGGGGGCTTGGTGATGCCGCATATCCTTGTTGCCGGAAAGCTGCATCCTTCGGGCATGGACCTTCTGAGAACCGCTCCGGGCGTGACCTTTGACTATGTCGAAGAGATTTCCGAGACTTCCTACGCCCCGTTGATCGGCAGGGCCGATGCCCTGATACTCCGAACCCAACCGCTGTCCGCACCAACGGTGGCGCAGGGCAAACGGCTGAAAATCGTTTCGCGCCATGGGGTTGGGTATGACGCAGTGGATTTGCCGTCACTCAACGATCGCGGAATAGCGCTGGCAGTCGTCGGGGACGTGAATTCGGTTTCGGTCGCCGAACAATCAATGATGCTGATGCTCGCGGCGGCGAAACGGGCAGTCAGGGCCGACCGGGCGGTTCGTGATGGCGATTGGAACTGGCGCAACCGGCTTGAGGCGGGCGAGCTTTCGGGCAGGCGCCTGTTGATCCTTGGCTATGGCCGCATCGGCCGGAGCCTTGGGCGGATCGCTGCTGGCTTCGATATGGAGGTGCGGGCGCATGACCCCTTTCTTGCAAGGCAGGGCTGGCCCGAAGGGCCGGTGGCCCCGATAGCCGATCTGCACCACGGGCTTGCCTGGGCCGATGTGGTGTCGGTCAATGTGCCCAAGGCGGATCGCCCGGTTCTCGGCGCGTCGGAACTGGCGGCGATGAAACCGGCAGCAATTCTGGTCAATACCGCCCGCGGCGGGGTCGTGGACGAGGCGGCGCTTGTTGCCGCCTTGCAGGCCGGTGCGATCGCCGCCGCCGGTCTCGATGTCTTTGATGAAGAGCCGCCAGCGCCCGACAACCCGTTGTTCGGCCTCGATCAGGTGATCCTGTCACCGCACATTGCAGGCCTGACCGCCGAAAGCGCCGGGCGCATGGCGCTGGCGAGTGTGCAGAACGTTCTGGATTTCTTTGCGGGCCACATCGACCCGCGTCTGGTGGTCAACGGAGATCAAATCAATGGCGCGCGACAAGCCTAAACTACGTATCGGCCTGATCGGCACTGGCTTTATGGGCAAGACCCATGTCTTCGGCTTCGCCTCGGCACCGCGCGTCTTTGATCTGCCCTACGAGATCGAATTGCATACGGTGGCCGATATTACCGATTTGGCGGCGGCGAAGGCGGCCAGGGACCTGGGCTTTGCCCATGCCACGGCGGACTGGCGGGTGCTGGTGGCCAACCCCAATATCGACCTGATCGACATCACCGCTCCGAATGCCCTGCACAAGGAAATGGCGCTGGCGGCCATCGCAGCCGGAAAGCACGTCTATTGCGAAAAGCCGCTGGCACCCTTGTCGGCGGATGCCCGCGCGATGGCCGAGGCGGCGGAGGCGGCGGGTGTGAAGACTCAGGTCGGCTTCAACTATCTCTGCAACCCGATGCTTGGGCTGGCGCGCGACCTGATCGCGAGCGGCGAGCTGGGTGAGATTCGCAGCTATCGTGGAGTTCATGCCGAAGACTACATGATGGAGGCGTCCAGCCCCTTTACCTTTCGCCACGACACCGCTGGTGGAGGCGCGCTGGCCGATCTGGGCAGCCATGCACTGGCAACGGCAGAGTATCTGCTTGGCCCGATCGAACAGGTTCTGGGCGATTGCGTGACGGCAATCTCGGAACGGCCAGACGGCAAGGGCGGGACCCGCGAGGTGGAGGTGGATGACATCGGCCGGGCCTTTCTGCGATTTGCCAATGGCGCGTCCGGTTCAATCGAAGGCAACTGGATCGCCACCGGCCGCAAGATGCAGCATGATTTCGACATCCACGGCAGCAAAGGCGCCATCGCCTTCAGCCAGGAGCGTTTCAATGAGCTGCATTTCTACAGTGCGGCGGATGCAGCCGGCCGCCGCGGTTTCCGCCGGATAGAAGCCGGTCCAGACCATAGCCCTTATGGCCGTTTCTGCGTCGCTCCGGGCCATCAGCTGGGTTTCAACGATCTCAAGGCGATCGAGATCGCAGGCTATCTCGAAGCGATTGGCGGCGAACGCCCGGAACCATTCAACTTCCGCGCGGGTCTGCGGATTCAGACCCTCGTCGAAACCATTCAGCTGTCCTCGCGCGAGGGCGGCTGGCGGCGCCTCGGTTGAGGCGCAAGACAGATCTGGCCCGCAGCTTACCGGGCCCGATGCCACGGGGCTATCCGCGGCGGACATCGACCAAGTGAACTCAATGGGAGGAACCCTCATGTTAAGAACCTTGAAAACTGCCGCTTTGGCAATCATTCTGGCCGCGGGCGCGGCAATGGCGGCGCCCACGATCATCGTTGTTTCGCACGGCCAGGCAAATGATCCGTTTTGGTCGGTCGTGAAAAACGGCGTGGATGAGGCCGCCAAAGACACCGGCGCAACGGTGTCGTACCGCGCGCCGGAGACGTTTGACATGGTGGCGATGAGCCAGCTGATCGATGCGGCCGTCAACCAGCAGCCGGACGGGATTGTTGTCTCGATCCCCGATGCCGATGCGCTCGGCCCCTCGATTGAACGCGCCGTGGCCGCCGGGATTCCGGTGATTTCAATGAACTCGGGCGCGGATGTGTCCAAGAGCCTTGGCGCTCTGCTGCACGTCGGTCAGGCCGAGTTTGACGCCGGCAAGGCAGCCGGGGAGAAGCTTGCGGCGATGGGCGGCAAGGTCGGGCTCTGCGTAAACCAGGAAGTGGGTAACGTGGCGCTCGATCAGCGCTGCGAAGGCTTTGCGGCCGGGTTTGGCGGGGAAACCAGTGTGTTGCCCACCGGAAACGATCCGACAGAAGTGCAGGCAAAAGTGAAGGCCGCGTTGGATTCCAATGAAGCCATTGACACGATTCTTGCTCTCGGGGCGTCGACGGCCGGAGAACCCTCGCTGGAAGCAGCGCGCGCCACGGGCCGTTTGACCAATATCCGCGTGGCCACATTCGACATGTCGGCCGGCTTCCTGAAAGCGATCGAAGATGGCGACGCGGCATTCGCGATCGACCAGCAACAATTCCTGCAAGGGTATCTGCCGGTGGTCTTCCTGTCGCTTCACGCCAAATACGGTCTGATCCCTGGCGGCAACGTTCCCTCGGGCCCGAACCTGATTACTCAGGAAAAGGCCGGTCAGGTGGTCGAACTGTCAGCCAAAGGCATCCGCTGACAAGAAACGGGGCGGCGGTGATCTGCCGCCGCCCCGCAACCGGCGTGTGCCATCATGATAGACGGGGAGGAAATCATGGCTTCTGATACAACAACAGGCGATGAACGCCTGAAACGGGTCTCGTTGATGGCGCGGCTGATGAAGCGGCCCGAACTGGGCGCGGTGGCGGGGTTGGTGCTGGTCACGCTGTTTTTCCTGATTACAGCCGACAGGGTAATGTTCTCGCTTTCGGGTATCATCAACTTCATGACGCCGGCCGCCCAACTTGGCATTCTGGCGATCGGCGCCGCACTTTTGATGATCGGCGGTGAATTCGACCTGTCAGTGGGTTCGATGGTCGCCTTTGCGGGGTTGATCTTCGGCACGGCAGTCACGGTGCTGGGCCTGCCGCTAATCCTTGCAATTCCGTTGACACTGGTAATAGCGGCGCTGGTCGGGGTGACAAACGCACAGATCGTGTCGCGAACCGGGCTGCCGAGCTTCATCGTCACGCTGGCCTTTCTGTTCATTCTGCGCGGGCTTTCACTGGTTGGCCTGAAATGGGCGACAGGCGGCTCGACCCAGATGCGTGGCATCCGAGAGGCCGTGGCCGGCGACCCGCTTGTCTCGCTGTTTTCGGGTGACGCCTTTCAGGGCCTGTTCAACTGGCTGGCCTCGATGGGAATGATCGACAGGTTCTCAAGCGGTTTGCCAAAGGTGACCGGTATCCCGGTTTCCATTTTGTGGTTTGCATTGATTGCGGTGCTGGCCACGTGGGTTTTGATGCGCACGCCGGTTGGCAACTGGATCTTCGCGGCGGGCGGCGATGCCACGGCTGCCAAGAACTCGGGTGTGCCGGTTGCGAAGGTCAAGATGGGGCTTTTCATGCTGACGGCGGGTTGCGCCGCGTTGGTGGCGATCATCACCGTTCTCGATAGCGGGTCAACCGACGCAAGGCGTGGTTTCCAGAAGGAGTTCGAGGCGATCATCGCTGCGGTCATCGGCGGCTGCCTGCTGACCGGCGGCTATGGCTCGGCGATCGGCGCGTTCTTCGGGGCCATCATCTTTGGCATGGTGCTGATCGGGCTGACGTATACGCAGATCGACCAGGATTGGTACCTGGTGTTCCTTGGCGGCATGCTTCTGATCGCCGTTCTGTTCAACAACGTGATCCGCAAACGCGTGACGGGGGAGAGGTAAGATGACCACACCAATCGTCGACATGCGCGACATCGAAAAGCACTATGGCAACGTCATTGCGCTGGCCGGTGTTTCGTTCAACGTGATGGCGGGCGAATGCCACTGCCTGCTGGGCGACAATGGCGCCGGCAAATCGACTTTCATCAAGACCATGTCAGGGGTGCACAAGGCATCGAAAGGACAGATGTTCGTGGAGGGGCAGGCGGTGGATTTTGACAGTCCGCGCGATGCCATGAACGCCGGTATCGCCACTGTCTATCAGGATCTTGCGATGATCCCGCTGATGAGCGTGACCCGCAATTTCTTCATGGGACGCGAACCCACAAAGGGCAAAGGGCCGTTCAAGCGCTTTGATGTTGCGCGTGCCAATCAGGTGACCATGGACAAGATGCGCCAGATGGGCATCAATCTGCGCGAACCCGATCAGGCAGTGGGCACGCTTTCGGGCGGCGAACGGCAAACTGTGGCCATTGCCCGCGCGGTCCATTTCGGCGCCAAAGTGCTGATTCTGGACGAACCCACCTCGGCTCTGGGGGTGCGCCAGACCGCCAATGTGCTGGCGACAATCGACCGGGTGCGCAAGGTCGGCATCGGCGTCGTGTTCATCACCCACAACGTGCGCCACGCGATGGCGGTGGGAGACCGTTTCACCGTGCTCAATCGCGGCAAGACCCTCGGCACCGCCAAACGCGGCAAGATCACCGCAGAGGAATTGCAGGATCTGATGGCGGGGGGGGAAGAACTGGCCGAACTCGAAGGTTCGCTGGGCGGGACAATCTGAGGAAGGCTCTCGATGTCATCACGATCGGCCGTTCGTCGGTCGATCTCTACGGCGCACAGATCGTTGGGCCGCTGGAGGACATGGGGGGTTTTCGCAAATACATCGGCGGTTCGTTGACCCGTATCGCCGCCGGCACCGCCTGCCTTGGCCCGACATCAGCGCTTGTCGGCGTCGTTGCAGAACTCTGACGGGCAAGGATTCATCCCACGAATTCATGTGGTCAGACGTGCAGCACACCCAAGCCCACACCTGCCCGCTACGGCACGACGAACAGGACAGACTGCATCGCCGCGCGCAGGAAGCGCGGTTCGCTGTTGACCTGGCCGGGCAAGGAGACGCTCTGGCTTGTGCCTCATGAAGGGCGATCAGGCCGCTCGCTGGTATTCTCGAACGCAACGATGCAGATTGCCTGTCGATCAAGGTTCTGTTCAAGCCGCAGCTGAGGCAGGCCGCCGGCGTGGTGACAAACCTCCTGCGTCTTGCCGGGCTGGACAGGCCGGTTCCGGGCTACTCCACGCTGTGCCTTGCTGTTCAGATCCCGTATCGCCGCACCGAAGCCCGCTGAAGCCGCTCGTGGACAGCACCGGGATCAAGTTCCTCGGCGACGGCGCCCTTTCGGGTGATCGCTTCGCAATCCTCTGCCGGGTAACAAATGGCAGGCCCGCACGCACGGCGCCCAGGGGCGGCGCCAATGGCGCAAGGTGCATTGGGCCATGGAGACGGCTACGTCCGATATCCGCGCGTGGTGTTCCCGCCAGCCGCGACGGTGAGAGGTCGGTCCCGCCTGACTGCCCGAGCAAATTCCGGGGGGCGAAGGCGTCGGCACCGTGACCGCGGGCGGCGCCTATGATACCCGGCACTGCCACTCCGCTGTCATCAAGCGCCAGGCGACCGCGATCCTCCCGATGCGCCGAAATGGACGACCGCGGAAGAACGCCTGCCGCGCCGCACGGGCCCGCAACGACATCCTCGGGGCCACCCGGCATAGCGGCAGGGCGTTCAGAAAGCGCCGGACTGGACATCGTTCCCGATGCCGGATCGAGGCAAAGATGCACTGCCTCAAGGCTTTGGCGAGCCTTCGGTGCATTCCGCAAAGATCGTCGCAACCACGTTGTGACCGGACAACAGGTCTGCTGCGAACTCTTCCTGAAGGTAGCGCGGCACACGCGGCGCATCGCACAGGTGGTGATGTGGGTCCACGATGGGCAGGTCGGGCTCAAGGGTCTCCTCGTTGTGGAGAGCCAGCCAGGCCGGGTCCGCTGTGGGAAGGATGCTTGCGGACTTTTGTGCGGTGGTCAGTGCCAAATTGATCTCCTCCTAGGTGCCGTTTGCCGAAATCCGGCACGAGCAGGGGTGCCGGATGCAGGCAGATGGATGCCAGTTCGCCCCCGGATGGGGGCGTTGCGGCAAACCTTTGCACAGCAAAAGAAATCGGTCAAGATTGATTTTTTAGCAGTCTAGATCCGTTCGATTAGTAGATCCTTCAGGATTTCGAGTTGCGGAGATACGTCAATATCCGACCCCTGTTCGATTTTCCGCAAAGCCAACCCCCGGAGGCTGTCCAGCATGTAGATCCGGTAGGCGATCAACTGTTCGGCTGGCAGCGGCGTATCGGCAAAGATCGCCTGCCATTCGGCGTTGCGCTGGCTTGTCAATTCGTTCATCCGCGCAACCATGGTCTTTTGCATGGCCCGGTTGAACCGTTCGTAGAGCCGAACTTCCAGCGCCGCGATGTATTCCCTGCTGCCGATGATTTTCCAGTAGTGATCCACGATCATCCGTAGTCGGGTCTCGACCGTATGGGCGCGCAGTTGTTCTATCTGCCAGGGCAGATTGAGTTCGCGCGCGACATGAGCCCGTGCAGCGACAAGGATGTCGCCGCGCGCCTGGAAATGATACTGTAGGGCGCCGCGTGACACTTTTGCCTTCTCGGCCACCACCGATGTGGTAAAGTTGGCATAGCCCCGCTGGCTAAGCACGGTGATGGCGGCCTTGATGAGCTTTTGTCGGGTCTCCATGCTGCGGTCCTGTTGAGGCTGCGACCCGTTGGAATTTGCAGCTTTCTTGTCTTTCACGATCTACCTCTTTCTTTCACTACTCTCACTCTTTGTGTCGTCCGGTTGTTGAAACAATAAGTCCAGATTGATTGTGGCGGCATATTGCATTTGATAGATATTGCACGATCCGGGCAACAGCGTTGTTGCGCAAATGGCTCTTGTAGTCGGCAAAATGGCTTTTCGGTCCGAAAAGCCCGGCTGATTGTGGTGACTGTCCATTGTCAGATAATTTGGGTCTCCGGTTGCCATGACGGTCGGGTCGGTCAGTCTCGGGTGGGTCGAGGTTATGCCGCCGCCGGGATAATCCCAAGCGGGGTGCCGTAGCTCTTCCCCGGCGATGGTCCGGGCCAGCCCGCGAAGGAAATCCGCCGGTTCCGGGGCAACGTTCAGAAGGGGGCGAAACTGCTTGATGTGCGCACCCATGATCTGCGCCACACCTTCGTGTCGCGGCTGGTCAGCGGCGGCGCATCCTTGAAAGGATCGGCAAGCCGCTGGGCCAAACGCAAATCAGACGACCCAGCGTTTTGCGTATCTGACGGACTCGCGCTTGCGGGCGGGCGTTGCTGCGGTGGCGCACATCTTCCGACCCTGCCCAACGCCGGTCCACGCGGGGGACAATGATCGCAAGCTGGCCTGATCGCCGCGCCGGATCAGGCGTTTTCGTCCTGTTCAAGCTTTCTCAGCATCAGCCACGGATCCCCGACATGGCGCCGGATGGCGCGCGCGCTCGGGATTTCATCGCCTTTCGAATGGGTCACGAACCAATCCCGAAAGTCGCCGAGAATCTTGGCCTTGGCAGCCGAAAAAGCAACGCTGGAGAACGTAGAATGCAATGCTTCTTATGGCCGCCTCGAGCCCGCCCGGCGCACTTGCCTCACTCGAAACCGACCACCATCAACCCCGGCAACTCCCGTCATGAACGAGGGACCAGGGGGGGGCAGGTCACGCGTAAAAGTCCGCACCCTGTTCAGGCCGATCGAACCACCTTTCCGAATGCGCGGCCTAGATATCCTTTATCAGACGCAGAGCATCATAGATTGCCGCGTGGGTGTTGCGTGCCGACACGGCATCGCCGATGCGGAACAGTTGAAACGTGCCGTTCTTGTTTCTCACGGCAGCTTGCGGATCGCCGGCGAGTAACGCGTCATAATCCACCTCACCGGAATTGGACGAGTGGGGTTTGAGTTCGAAATACAACTGATCCAGAGGCAAGGTCCCGTAGTTCACGACGACCTGATCGACCTCCAGATCGTAGGTGTGATCGCTGTAATCCGTGCCGATCGTGGCGGTCAGGGTGTTGCCGCTGCGCGCGACACCCATCAGGCGGCGCGTGACCGTGAAGGTCACATCTTTGTCCTGAAGGGATCGCATGTAGGGCACAAGGTTCATCGCCATCACATCAGGTGAGAAGGTGCGATCCGGCGTCATGATTTCGACCTTGGCCCCGGCGTTCGCCGCGATCTCGGCAGCCTGCAACGCAGGATGATCGCCGCTTTCATCGTAGATCAGAACCTTGCCCGCAGGCTTCACATCGCCCGAAATGATGTCCCAAGATGTAACGACATGGGGTTGTTCGCCTTTCTGCTCGAACAATTCCGTGTTGGGCAGGCCGCCTGTTGCGACGATCACGACGTCGGGGCTGAGGGCGGTGACATCTTTGGCCTCTGCCCAAGTGTTGAAATTGAACGCCACATCCCGCGCGGCACATTGCGCCATGCGCCAATCGATGATCCCGATCATCTCGCGGCGACGTGGCGAGCGGGAGGTAAGCCGAACTTGCCCGCCGGGCTCGGACGCGGCCTCGAACACGGTCACGTCATGCCCACGTTCAGCCGCAACGCGCGCGGCCTCAAGCCCTGCGGGGCCTGCGCCGACGATCACGACTTTCTTGCGTGTCTTTGCCTTTGCAATGTCATGCGGCATCGTCAGTTCACGCCCGGTGGCGGCGTTGTGGATACACAGTGCCTCACCCGCCTGATAGATGCGGTCAAGGCAGTATGTGGCGCCGACACAAGGGCGAATGTCTTGCTCGCGCCCCTCGATGATCTTGCGCACGATATGTGGGTCTGCCATATGCGCGCGGGTCATCCCGACCATATCGAGCAATCCGGCTTGCACGGCATGGCGCGCAGTGGCCACATCGGGAATACGGGCGGCATGGAAGGTTGGCATACCGGTCGCCTTGCGCACTTCGCCCGCAAAATCGAGATGTGGCGCGCTTTTCATGCCTTGAATGGGGATCATGTCGGTCATCGCCGGATCGGTGTGGATGCGACCCTTGATGACGTTCAAGAAATCGATCTGTCCGGTGGCGGCAATGCGTTTGGAGATCTCCAGCCCCTCGTCATGGGTGATGCCGCCCTTTTGCGCCTCATCTGCCGTGTAGCGCAGGCCAACGATGAATTCGGCACCAACGCGCTTGCGGATCGCCGCCACCACATCCATCGGCAAGCGCATGCGGTTTTCCAAGGTGTCGGGGCCATAAGGGCCGGTCAGGTCGTTGGTCAGAGGCGACCAGAACTGGTCGAGCAAGTGCCCATAGACCTGCAGCTCGATACCGTCCATGCCGCCCGATCGCATCCGTTCGGCGGCATCGGCAAAGTCGTTGATGATCCGTTCGATGTCCCAGTCTTCGACCAGTTTGGGAAAGGCGTGGTGCGCGGGTTCACGGTGCTTGGAGGACGACACGGACGGCAACCAGTCGCCCTTGTTCCAACTGGTGCGCCGTCCCAGATGGGTCAGCTGGATCATGACCGCGCAGCCATGTTCGTGCACCGCATCGGTGAGGTTCTGGATCCATGGAACAACCTCGTCCTTGTAGGCCAGGATGTTGTTGAACACGGGCGGGCTGTCGCGGCTGACCGCAGCAGATCCCGCGGTCATCGCAAGGGCGACGCCCGCCTTGGCGCGTTCTGCATGATAGGCGGCGTAGCGCTCTTTGGGCATGCCATCTTGCGGATAGGCCGGTTCATGGCTGGTTGTCATGATCCGATTTCGCAATGTCAGGTGTTTGAGTTGAAAGGGCTGCAGCAACGGGTCGGTGGACATGCGGGGATCCTTCTCGGGTCGAATCTTACCTGACACAGGTGTCAAGTTGATTTTTTCCGTAATTGACACACCTGTCAAGTTCTTTAGAAAAGCGGTATGAAAGTTGAGCCGCCCACTCGAACACGCGCAAGCCGGGAGGTCTGGCTGGAGGCGGCTTATGAGCTTTTCGTCACCGACGGGATCGAAGCGGTCAAGATCATGCCTCTTGCCAAGAAGCTGAACCTGACGCGCACAGGGTTTTATTGGCATTTCAAGGACCTGTCAGAGCTTCACGACGCTATTATCGACATCTGGCAGACCCGCAATACCGGCATAGTGATAGCGCGCTGCGCAGCACCCGCGCAAAGCCTGTGTGCCGCGCTTTTCAACCTGATCGATTGTTGGATCGACAATGACCTCTTTGATGCGCCCCTTGATCTTGCGATCCGAAACTGGGCACGCAGTGATGCCAGACTGCAGGCGCTGGTCGATCGGTCCGACGAAGACCGACTGGCGGCGGTCAAGGCGCTGTTCAAGCGTTTTGGCAAGACAGGAGATGCCGCCCATTACCGTGCGCTGACAGTGATCCTGACCCAGACCGGGTATTATTCAATGCATATGTCCGAGCCGCGCCTGCACCGCGCGATCGCAGGTTGCCACTATGTAGAGATATTTGCCGGCGAGCCACCAAGTCAGCCGGAAAAAGACGCCTTCCTCGATCGCCACCGCTGAGTCAGCAATCGACGCTACTGAAAGGTCGCTTTCGGCTTTCCAAAGGCGGTTGATATTTGCCGGGTGTTGTCCGTTGCGCGATCGTTGCGAACCCACTTGCCGATGGACAGGTACCCACAGCCCCGATCGGTGCCGCAGCCCTGAGTCCGAGGGATGGTCTGTCACCATAACTCAGGTGAAGCGGGCTCGAACCAGATTCAGGGCCGTCTTGCGGCGGAAACCGGCTGCACGCGCGTAAAAGCAGAGACGACTTGCAATGCCAGCAAGCGCCCGCCGCGCCCTCGAGCGGTAAACGAGAAACAAGAACGAACCGGAGGCTATCTGAATGAACGTGACCGCTTTTCGCTTGGTGCCAGTTGTCTGTGCTGCGCTGATGGCCCTGCATCTTCCCGCCGCGGCAGACTCCACCGATCTGCTCGCGCCGATGTTTCTGGCGCAATCGAACGGCGCGAACGGCGCGCGGCCGCGCGGGGGGCCGCCGCCCGAGGCCTTTGAAGCCTGCCAGTCAAAGGCCGTAAGCGAGCGCTGCGAAGTTGCCCTGAAGGGCAGATCTGCGCTGGAGGGGACCTGCCAACAGCCGCCACGAGGCCGTGACTCCGCGTTGGTCTGTGTGCCCGCGGGTGCGGCACCCAAGGGATGACGCAAGGGCGGCATGGTTTTCGCAACCGCGCGTGACTGAACCATGATTTCACCTGTCCAAGATCAATAACAGGGAACCGGCGCCCAGACGCCAAGGCATTTGGGCACGCGGGGCGTGCTGTCGGCGCCGTGACCATGCTCTGGCTGGCTTCGAGCCAAGGTTATTGCAGGCTTGTCGCAGGGCTTGCGCCGTAGAGCGGATATGATGAAGCGCCGGTGCAGTTCGCGCCCTGTTTCCTTTCGTGGGCCGCGATCACCCTTTGGCTGTTTCGCCATCTGATCGCCACCCGTCTGGATCACGCCATGTTTGTGCGCGACGGGCTGGAGGTGCTACCCATTCTGGCGGGTTTTGCGCTGTTCGTGATCCAGGGCCTGCCGATGCTGCCAAAGGTTTCCGACCTGCGCGCGCCGTCCGAACCGCCCGGGTTCATGTTTGCATCGGCTTGGTATTGTTTGCCGAAATCGGCGGATATCCTGTTCCGGCAAACGCTGGCTGCGGGTCAGGTTCTGACTGCGACGCGCGCAGGTATTGGCATCGTCGCGATCGCGCTCGGGGTGGCGTCAGCATTCGGCGGCTTCCATCTGCCTATGGTGTTCGACGGTTTCACACCGATCCATGTCGCCCGATTCACCCTGTCCGCGACGCTGACATATTTCATTCTGCGACACCGCCTTGGGCCTGATCTTGCAACGGGCTACCAAGGGACCAAGCCCAAGGCCCTCAAAGGCAACAGCGGCTACATCGGCCGCGAGAAATGCGTGCCCCCCTCGTGACGTCGCCCGAATGCAAGGTGGCAAGGCAGTGATCGCCAATGCCGCAGACTGCCCGAACTGCCATCTGTGCCGGAGGTAGTGCCCGGCCGTCCTTCTCTTGCTCGCCCGCGCCTTGTCGCAGGATGCCGCAGTCATTGCACATTCTGGCCACCCTCCCCCCTTCCGGCTGCGATTCATCTTCTGGCGAGGCGCAGACCTGATCGGCTGTCCTGTCGTCCGTCACAGGTGGACATGGTTCCCATGCGTCAGACCTGACCGCCGCACCGCCGGTAGTCCCCCATCAAGCGCGGATGCGCTCTGAGCGCGGATCATACATCGGCGAAACGCTTGCCGCGGCGTCATATACCTTGCCGGCGATCTCGATTGCATAGCCCGACGCCAACATCGTCTCGATAGTCTCACCGGGCATGTCACAGGGCACGTAGCCCAGACCGATTGCCGCGCCCAGCGCATGCCCATAATTGCCAGAGCTGAGAAAACCGACGATTTTGCCGTCACGCAGGATGGGCTCGTTGTGAAACAGCAAGGGCTCGGGATCTTTGAGCCGGAATTGCATCATTCGACGCGAAAGCCCCTCCTCTTTCTTGCGCAACACCGCGTCGCGGCCGATGAAATCGCCTTTGGCCAGCTTCACCGCAAAGCCAAGCCCCGCCTCCAGCACGTGATCCTCATCGGTGATGTCATGGCCGAAATGGCGGTAGCCTTTCTCGATCCGGCAGCTATCCATCGCGTGCAAACCGCAGAGCTTCAGCCCGAGACCCTCGCCCGCCTCGATGATGGTTTCGAACACATGAGTGGCCTGATCGCTCGACACATATAATTCCCAGCCCAGTTCGCCCACATAGGTGACGCGGTGCGCGCGCGCGATCCCCATGCCGATCTCGATCTCGCGTGCGCAGCCAAACGGATGGGCGCCATTCGAGAAATCATTGGGCGAGACCCGCGCCAGCAGATCGCGCGATTTCGGCCCCATCAGCGGCAGCACAACCTCTGCGGCGGTGACATCGGTGATCGTCACGTTCAGTTCGGCCAAATGGCGGCGCAGCCATGCCAGATCGCGCTGCAAGGTCGCGCCCGGCACCACCAGATAAAACGCCGTCTCGGACAAGCGGGTCACCGTAAGGTCACATTCGATGCCACCGCGGGTATTCAGCATCTGGGTATAGACGATGCGCCCGGCTTCGACATCCATCTGGTTGGCGCAAAGCCCTTGCACGAAGCGCAACGCATCACGCCCCTCCACCCGGATCTTGCCAAAGGAGGTCATGTCCAGCAGGCCAACGCCTTCGCGCAGTGCCATATGCTCTGCGCGGCTGTTGTCAAACCAGTTTTGCCGCTTCCAGCTATAGCGGTATTCCGGCGTCTGCCCGGGATTGGCGAACCAGTTTGCCCGTTCCCAACCCGCGACCTCGCCAAAGACCGCGCCGCGCGCCTTGAGGTGTTCGTGCAGCGGCGAGCGACGAATGCCGCGCGATGTGGCCATCTGGCGATAGGGGAAGTGATCGGCATAAAGCAGGCCAAGCGTTTCGGTGACCCGTTCCTTGAGATAGCGGCGGTTCTTCTGGAACGGCTGCGCCCGGCGGATATCGACATCCCACAGATCAAACGGCGGCTCGCCGTCATTCATCCACTGTGCCAAGGCCATGCCCGCGCCCCCGGATGACACGATGCCGATGGAGTTATACCCGGCGGCGATCCAGTATCCCTGAAGCTCCGGCGCCTCACCCAGATAATACCGATCGTCTGGCGTGAAGCTTTCGGGGCCATTGAAGAAAGTGTGGATGCCCGCTTTCGCCAAGAGCGGCATCCGCGCGATGGCTTTTTCAAGGATCGGTTCGAAATGGTCGAAATCTTCGGGCAGCTGATCGAAACAGAAATCCTCGCGGATGCCATTCATCCCCCAAGGCTTTGCGACAGGTTCGAACGCGCCAAGCAGGATCTTGCCCGCATCTTCCTTGTAGTAGGCGCATTCGTCGGGCACGCGCAACACGGGCAACCGCGCTAGATCTGGGATCGCCTCGGTCACGATATAAAAATGCTCGCACGCATGCAGCGGCAGCGTCACCCCGTTCCGGGCGGCCAGATCGCGGCCCCACATGCCGCCGCAGTTGACAACCATATCGGCGGCAATGTGCCCGTTGTCGCCGCCCATTTCCCAATCCACGCCGGTGACGCGCCCCTCGGCCTGCGTCACGCGGGTCACCTTGACCTGCTCGCTGATCTGCGCGCCGCGAATCCGGGCGCCCTTGGCCAGAGCCAGCGCGATATTGGCGGGATCGGCCTGCCCATCTCCGGGCAGATGCACCCCCGCCACCACATCGCCGATTTCAAGATGGGGGTAGGCCGCCTTCACGTCCGCAGGCGACATCTCGTTCACCTCGACGCCGAAAGCCCGCGCAAGGCTCGCCTGGCGCAGGATCTCTTCGCGCCGCTCAGCGGTCAGCGCCACCGTGATCGACCCGCATTGGCGCAAGCCCGTTGCCAAACCGGTCTCTGCCTCGAGCCGTTTGTAAAGGTCGGCGGAATACTTTGCCAATCGCGTCATGTTCGCATTGGCGCGCAACTGCCCCACCAGCCCCGCAGCATGCCATGTGGTGCCGCTGGTCAACTGCTTGCGTTCCAGCAAGACGATGTCTTTCCAACCCAGTTTGGCCAAATGATACGCGACAGAACATCCGGAAATGCCGCCGCCGATAATGACGACGCGGGCCTTGGTCGGGATTTGGGCCATGGAGCTACTCTTTTCGGATCGTTGCCGCGCAGCCGCGTCAGCCGGATGCGCGAGGATGACTGTGTGGTCGGCGAACGGGGCTAACCCCGACGCGAAATCCGTCTGGGCTGCCGGATCATAGAAAACTCATTCCAGTCACCGTCAAATGAAATTTTCGCATGGAATTTCATTATTGGCAGAAAAACTGCGACATACATCATTCTTGTGTATGTTGTCCTTGTTATTGTCCTCTCCCTACGCAATGCTCAGGCCTCTTTGGACCGCGATCGGATCTGCTCAATTGCCCCCCATCAACCTTGTCGGAAACGATATTCGCGCATTGCGTAAATCGCGGGGGACCACGATCAAGGAACTCTCTGGCATGCTTGGCCGTTCGGTAGGCTGGCTCAGTCAGGTCGAGCGCGGACGGGCAACGCCCTCGATCACCGATCTCGCAACCATCGCGGCCCATTTCGGCGTAAATATCAGCTTCTTTTTCCGCTCTGCGAACCGCCGCCCAGAAGAACAAGGGATCGTTCTGCGCGCCGCCGACCGAAGCCCGCTCGGATCAAGCAAATCCGGATTGATCGAAGAACTGTTGTCGCCAACGCTTGGTGGCAGCTTCGAGATGATCAAATCAACCTTTGCGCCAAGATCAAGCAGCGGCAGAGTGCTTGCCGCGCGGCACGCCGAGGATGGCGGCACGCTGATTTCGGGCCGGTTGTCCTTGCAGATCGGCGATCTGGTCGTCTCGCTGGAGCCGGGCGACAGCTTTCAGTTCACCGGCCGGGCCTACAGCTGGCGCAACGACCATGACGTCGCCGCCGTCGCAATCTGGGTGGTCTCTCCGCCGGTCTATTGACGAATGCCAAGGTGCGACGGCGATGCTCTTGTTTTCGAGGGCCCCCTTCGGACGATGATCCAAGCCTCGGTGTGGATGGACCTTTGCCGACACCGATCCAAGGTTCGCATCGGTTGGCCTGGCGAATTCGCGTAGCGGTCGCGGCGAACACCCTCGTTGACCTTTTCCGTGGTAAAACAACGTGCTGCGTGCGCCGAAAGTCGCGAGGCAATCATGTCGTGCGCGCCCCTTTTGCTTGGGCGACTTGCGGTTTCTGCGGCACAGGTAAGGCAGGCGTCAATTTGCGGAGCATTTGGGCGGTTGTGGCGAAAGGGTATTCGTCGTTCGCCCCGTCGGGATCACCTGGTCGGCGCCGTCCCTGCCCAAGAACAGGATTGCGGTGCCTGCGGTAAAGGCCGGCGCCTTTCGCACCGGCCTCATGCTTGGCCAACATGCCGATGATCTACAGGTCCGGGGATATCGTTCACGTCGTCGTCGGCGTTCAAAAGGGGCCCGGACACCGATCACGGATGGCGCACTTGCCCCGTGGCAGATCAAACGCCTTTCGCCCGAAACAGGGCCTCGCGCGGATGCGCCGGTTTGTCCTTCAGCGTTCCAGTGAGTCCCTGAATCGCGACCAGGCGACGGTGGCCATGACCGCAGGTCTGCGCATGAAATAGAAAGGGATCGGGCGCGGGCGCGTAACCGGATAGTCCAGCGCGGCTTCAGGCGTGCCGCTGGCCCAGTCGGCCATCACCTTGCCCAAGACCGTCGCCATGGCAACGCCCCGGCCATTGTAGCCCAGGCTCGCCATCATGTTCGGGGCGACCAGATCAAGATGCGGGTAGTGGTCTTGGGTCATCGCCACAAAGCCGCCCCAGGCATACTTCCACGGCACGTCCCGCAGCACGGGATAAAGTCTGACCGAGGCGTCGCGCAGCGCCTGCATCTGGCGCCGGATGCCTTTGTCACTGTAGTCGCCGCGCCCCCCCATGATGAAGCGGCCTGCCGCATCCTTGCGAAAGTAAAGCAACAACCGTCGGCTGTCCGACGCCGAATGGCCTTGCGGCAGAATCTGCTGCGCGATCTCGTGAGGCAGGATATCGGTCGCAACCTGGATCGAGCGGATTGGAACCACCGTCTGCCGCATGGGCGAAATCAGCCCATCGGTATAGCCGTTGGTGCACACCAAGACCTTTGCGGCACGCACAGTGCCCCCCTCGGTCCGCAGCAGATGGTGATCGCCCCGCATTTCAAAGCCGGTCACGCGGCTTTGCCCATGGATCGACGCACCGGCACGCAACGCCGCATCCGCCAGCCCGAGGGCATAGTTCAGCGGGTGCAAATTCCCGCCGCGTTGGTCAATCATGGCGGCGCTGTAAGCGTCGCAGCCAAGCAGGTCGGCAGTTTCCTCGCGGGTCAGCATGCGCAAGGGCGCGCCACGGCGGCGCCACTGCTCAACCCGGGTGCGCACCGTGGCTTCGGATTTGGCGCTGTGGACCGGCTGGATCCAGCCGGTCTGACGCGCGGCGCAAGAGATGTCGAGCCGCTGGATCAGATCGAACACGAATTGACCCGCACCGCCTGACAAGGCCACCATCTTGCCGCCGACATCCTTGCCGAACCTTTGTTCGATCGTATCGGGGTCTTCCTTGAGGCCCGGGTTGACCTGACCGCCATTGCGCCCGGAGGCGGCCCAACCGGGTGTCTCTGCCTCGAGCACCACCACGCGGCGACCTAGTTCGGCCAGGTGGAGCGCCGCCGAAAGGCCGGTAAAACCCCCACCGATGATGGCAATGTCGCAGTCTGTATCCCCGCTCAGGGGCGGGCAATCGGGGGCCGGATTGGCCGTCGCTGTCCAAAGCGAGTTGGATATTGTATCGCGTTCGTTTCTGATCATGGCTGTCCCCCTGTCGTCGTTCAGTAAACTGCGGGCGTTACGACCCACAAAGCCTCTGTTGTCTGGTCTCCGTCACACCAGAACCGGATCATGCGATTGGCGTCGAAAGCAAAGCTGTCACCGACCGCCAGTCGAAAGACCTCGCCATCCACCTCAAGGCCCAGAACGCCGGCAAGCACGGTGCCGCATTTCGCGCCGAGAGGGTGATTGTATGGCGTCTCACCCGTCGAACCGCCGGGGCGAATCACCAGCCGCATCATCTGAATTCCGCCGCAAGAGTCAGGAGTCATCAGTTCCTTGACCATGCCTTTCGAGCCAAGATCCAGCACCCGACGCTGGTGGTGGCGCACGACGATGGCGCTTTGATCGGCCGAGTCAGGGGAATCGAACAGCCAGCCGACCGGCATCTCCAGTGCCGAGCAGATGGCCCCAAGCGATCGCACCGACGGCATCGTCAATCCGCGCTCGATCTGGCTCAGCAAGCCAATCGAGACATCGGCCCGTTGCGCCACGTCCTTGAGAGACAGGCCGCGCACCTTGCGACGCAGCCTGAGCCGGCCGCCGATTTCATGCCCCCCCGAGCCCGATTGATCGATGCCATCGTCGGAGGATGCTGGTGCATTGGAGTTCATACGGTTGACAACCTCGGTCTAATTTCGTCAGACTGAAATAACTCGGCCTGAATTTCAATATATATCAAATCAGCACAGGTCGCGCAACGCAACGGGAGATACCATGACACACTTCACTCGTATTGTTCGCGGCGCCACAGTGGCGCTGCTGACCAGTGGCTTTCTGACCGGCACGGCGATTGCCCAGGATGTTGCCCTCAAGGTGGGATCGACGCCGTCCGGCGTGCCGTTTACCTTTCTTGACGTGAAAACCAACCAGATCAGCGGGGTGATGGTCGATATCATCACGGCGATCGGGGAAGCAGAGGGTTTTACGCCCGAGGTTGAGGCAACGCAATGGAGCGCGCTGATCCCATCGCTGACCAGCGGAAAGATCGACATCATTGCCGCCGCGATGTATGCGACCGAGGAACGCGCCAAGGTCGTGGCGTTCAGCGACCCCGTCTATACCTATGGCGAGGGTCTGTTCGTCAAGAACGACGATACCGGCACCTACAAATCGTTGGACGATCTGGACGGAAAAGTGGCCGGGGCGCAGGTCGGCACAGCCTATATCGAGCCGCTCAAGGCCAGCGGAAAGTTCAAGGAAGTCAAGGTCTACGACACAATCGCGGATATCATGCGCGATGTGTCACTGGGCCGGATCGACGCTGGCTTTGGGGACCGCCCGATCGTGGCCTATCAGCTGTCGCAAGGCGCGTCTGACGTGCGCCTGGTTCAGGAATACGAAAGCCAGGTTACCGGAAGTGTCGCCATCGCGGTTCGGCAGGACGATACCGAGCTTCTTGCCAAGATCAACGCGGGCCTCGCGATGCTGAAAGAGTCCGGCAAGCTGGACGAGATCGTCGCAAAATGGGGGATCAACTAGGTCTCCTACCGGGAGGGCGGCCGGTTTGGTCGCCCCACCCGCACCAATGTATCCGCAGGAGGTTGAATGACTGGGTTTCTCGCAGGAGCTGCCGATTACCTTCCCATCTTGATGGAAGGGGTCGTCCTTACGCTGGTCGTTACGCTGTTCTCGGTCATGATCAGCACGGGCCTCGGCTTTGTCTGGGCGATCATGACCTGGTCGCGCATCCCGGTGCTGGTTTGGATCAGCCGGACGTTCATCACGGTTATCCGGGGCATCCCGATCATCGTGCAACTGTTCTACATCTATTTCGTGATGCCCGACATAGGCATCAATCTGACGGCGGTTCAGGCGGGCATCATCGGTCTCGGAATCGCTTATTCTGCCTATCAGGCGGAAAACTTTCGTGCCGGAATCGAGGCCATCGACCGTGGCCAGATCGAGGCGGCGCATTCGATTGGCATGACCGACTGGCTTGTCATGCGTCGGGTGATCATGCCGCAGGCGGTGCGCATCGTTCTGCCGCCCTTCGGCAACACGATCATCATGATGCTGAAGGATTCATCGCTGGTGTCCACCATCACGGTGGCCGAACTGACCCGTCAGGGGCAACTGATCGCGGCCTCGACATTCGACAACATGACGGTATTCACGCTGGTCGCGCTGATCTATCTGGCGCTCAGCCTGCCGCTTACCTTTCTGACGCGCCATCTCGAACGGAGGTATTCCCAGTCATGATTTCGGTGCAGGACATTCACAAGTCATTCGGCACGCTCGAAGTTATCAAGGGCGTCTCTTTCGACGTCGCGAAAGGTGAGGTGGTGTGCATCATCGGCCCGTCGGGTTCCGGAAAGTCGACCATCCTGCGGTGCATCAACGGGCTCGAGACCTATAACCGAGGCGCCATTCTGGTCGAAGGGACGAAGGTTGACCCGACAGATCGGTCCATCATCGAGACGCGCACGCAAGTGTCGATGGTGTTCCAACGGTTCAATCTGTTTCCGCACCGCACCGCGATCGAGAATGTCATGGAGGGTCCTGTCTACGTCAAAGGAATAAAGCGCAATGAGGCGCGTGACCAGGCGGCGGCATTGCTTGAGAAGGTGGGGCTGGGGGACAAGTGCGACAGTCATCCCGGCCAGCTGTCCGGCGGTCAGCAGCAACGCGTTGCCATCGCGCGGGCACTGGCGATGCAGCCCAAGGCAATCCTGTTCGACGAACCGACCTCTGCTCTCGATCCGGAGCTGGTGGGCGAGGTGCTTTCCGTCATGCGCGACGTTGCGGCCGAAGGCATGACGATGGTTGTGGTCACGCATGAGATGGGCTTTGCGCGCGCCGTCGCGGACCGGGTTCTTTTCCTTGAGTCCGGCACGATTGTCGAGCAAGGGCCACCGAAGGACCTGCTTCGCGACCCGCAACACCCACGCACCAAGGACTTTCTGCACCGCGTGATCCACCCGATGGAATGACGCACACCCCCTTGGCACGGCATCACGCCTTTGCCAACGTCGCGCCAACATTCGGTCAGGTTGCGCCGTGCGCGGGTGGAAACTGTGCGCGGCCACATTCCGCGAGGGGATTCACCAGGTATCGTGACAAGGGCCGCTTGTGACTTGACCTGAAAAACAGGATCATTCAAGCCTTGTGCGCCGTCTTCCTGATCGGGGACTCAACGTGGAAACGATGCCAATCTTGTCGTGGCGGTGGTTCCGTCCGGCCGGTGTCGGTGCCGTTTCGATCGCCGCGACGGAGCGCCCAAGGCCACGGCTTTGGCGGGCGCCGATAGCCCTGCGCTCGGAAGGCCGGTGCGGTGTTGCGCTTTCGCGCATGGCAGCAATCAATCTGCTGGAGCCACCCGATGACCCCTTCCCGAATAACCGCCATCACATGCCTGCTGCGTCTGGTCGCGATCGTCATGGCCACACCTGTGGCGGCGCAATCGCTGGAGGGGCTTTCATGGGCCGAGCAGAAATGCGTGCTTTATCGTTCTGCGGTTGCAGATGCCTTGCAAATTCAGGGGCATGACGGCCTGCGCGCGACGTTTCTGGCACAGAACGACGCCTTCATCGCGGGTGGCTGTGTTGATCAGGGCCATGTCTGCCCCGCAACGGATCAAGAGGGGGCGTTTGCGGATCTGTTGACGGTGATGACCATGAACGAGGGTATGGCCAGCACATTCGTGCCTTTCGGCTGTCACGAGTGACGCGTCACGGGGGGGATGATCCCTGCACCTGTTGCAGGTGCGCCCAGCCAAGCGCGAATCGATCTTTGTGTTCGGTGATGGTCTGGCTGGCGCGATGGCCCCGTTTCCTGTCGAGCCACCGGGCAGATCTCAGATTCTGGCTGCCGATGCCGCTTTGCGCGACGGGCGACAGGTTTGACCCTGTGCTCCATATCATGGACAATAGTGACGGTCCCGATAGTTCGGCGCTGGACTGCCGCAAAGCCCGAATACTGGGCGGGCTTTCGGGTGTGCGGACCACGCGAAGCAGGCTGGAACGGGTGATCGCCTCACATCTCAATCAAACCTCCGGCGGCGCATGCCACCTGTCGACTTCGGGCGAGCGGCCGGGCGGCGGGGTCAGGTCGCCGTGATCCGAGGTATGTTTGGACGCATCGTCGTTCGGCCCACGAACGGCCGAAACAATCGCAACCAGACCGGAAGCGGGTAGTCGGCAGCAAGAAGATAGGCCAGCGCATCACGCTCTTCGCGGCTGCGCCTGTCGCCGATCGAACCGCGCAGCATGCGCAACAACAGATGGGTGCGTTCGCTTTTGAAGGCGTCGATGTCAAACAGGGCAGAGTAGTCGTTCAACATCCCTTCGGTATCCGCATAGAACAGGGCCCGCGCGCATTTGTAGCATCGGCCGCAGTTCATCTTGTCGCGGCCGTCAGAAAACCCGTGGGTGCAGACCGTCAGGTAGCGCCGCGCCAGATCGCTGTGCATGACTGCGGCGGTTTTTTGCAATCGGCCAAGGTGCAGGCAATGACTCATGTAGCTATTGGCCGAGGTATTGAGCAAGGGCAGCAGCACCGGGTCCATCGGTCCGATTCCAGACCCACGGCCAAGCTTTGCCGAGAGCCCGCCGGTATCGCCCTTGGCGTAGTGAAAGTTGCAAAACAGATCTTCCAGCGTCATCGCCGCCGCCGCATTGCGGATCGTGTGGCTGTGGATGAACCGATTGCCGTAAAGCGACATCACGTCGGCCGATATGGTCACCAGCGGCAGCGCCATTTCATCGGCGAACCGCTGGATATGCGCGGTGTGACGGGCGAAACTTTGTCGATCGGGATGCGCGCCGATATCGTTGTGCAACAGCAGTTTCACCCGCATGTGCGGTGCCGTTTCAGGTCCGTTCAGGTCCTGAAAGGCAAAAAGACTGTCGATGCCGCAGCTCATGCCCAGCGCGGAACCTTTTGACAGATCCGGCAACCGTTGGCTTATTCGGGCGTCGGCACTGATACCGACCATTTGCCATTCGTCGGAGGCGCTTTGCAAAAGCGACTGCAGACCTGTGCGCATTGCCGCCAGGCGCATTGCCTCGATGTCACCCTCGACCACAATCGGCATGTTGCGGGCCATGGCCGGGATCAGCAGAAACAACAGGAACGGATCATAGGTCGGCGTCCCAAGGCCCAGATCCGGGTGGTTGCCCTCGTGGCGAACCGTCAGCCTGCGCTGAGCGCCATCAATCTTAACGGCAACACTGGTCTCAATGCCCCCGCTGACGCTGTCGCGCCTGAGATCCGAAATCACAATTGTCATATCAGTGGAACCCTCTTTTGGGTGTCGGTCTTGCGGCGCCAGAATTTCAAACGGCGTCTTCGCGCGGCCCGTTTCAGGGTCTTGCGGTCAAATGCGTTTTCAAACGCGCCACAGGAGAAGCAATCTCCGCCCATGCCGCAGGTGGTTTCCCAACACCTGACCGGATAGCGAAACCCCAAGGCAATCCGCTCCAGATGAAGATTGCTGGAGCCTTTCAGCAGGATCAACTCATCCTCTCGGGCCGAGGCGCGGATATGGTCGAACGCTTCTTTTGGCGAGGCGAACCAGACAAAGCGCCCCGCTGCGATGTCTTCGGCAGTGGCGCGGGCACTGGTTGCGCTTCCCCCGACGAAGATCACCTGATCGACGACCTCGCGGGCCGTCTTGTAGGCCGTGCGGTATTTATGTGAGGCACTGCCCGCATAGTCCGAAATGGTGCCCAGCACGATCCGCTTGTAGGGGGCATCGGCCTTGCCGATCATGTCGAACGCCAGATCAAGCGTGCCGTAAGGGGCCTTGGCCGCATCCAGAATGAAGCTTGGGCCACCGGCTGAACGGTAAGGCGCGCATCGGTTTCTGACGGGTTCCACGTCGCGCAAGCGGGCTTGGATCAGGTCAGGTGCCACGCCCAGTTCCAGCGCCGCCGCCACGGCCGCGGTGACAGGCATCCAGAAGTGATCGCCCAGAAAGCGCGTCGTCAGACAAAGCCGTCCGCCCGCCCAGACGATGTCCAAAGACAAGGTGCGAGGGTAGCCGGATGTGATGTTTTCGGCCCGGTACTGTGCCTTTGTGTCCTTGCCGAAGGTGACAACCCGGGCGCGGGTTCGTTGGGCCATGGCCAGCGCCAGCGGGTCATCGGCGTTCAGCACCGCGACCCCGTCGGGCAAGAGCGCCTCCAGCAGCGCGCCCTTTTCCTCGGCCACCGCCTCGTGCGATCGAAACGCCGAGAAATGTTCGACCGCGATCATCGTCACGATGGCAAGGTCGGGACGAAACATGTTGGCCATCGGCGCCATGTCGCCCTTGCCGCCGACCCCCAGTTCGGCCAGCACGAAGTCGTCATCCCGGCGCACCCGCAGCAGGGTCTGGATCAGCGGGTTTACGGTATTGTGCAGCACCTGTGCGCGCACCTTGCCCGAACCTTCCAGCAGATGACCCAAGATGGTTGTGGTCGTCGATTTGCCCGAACTGCCGGTGACAGCAATGAACCGGGCGCCCCGTTTCATCCGGCGGGCCGAAGCAAGACGCATCCGCAATCTGCGCTGTGGGCCGGTGCGAAATGCCAGGACAAGCCGCCGTATCGGACCGGATTTAGAATCGCTTTGGCTCATTGATTTGCCTGTCGCTTTGTTTCACCAGATATCACGTGCGAAAACCCGCGATCGTGTTGCGCAGGGTCTCAAGGTAAGATCGTTTGTCGTATTTGTAGATACCAACGTCAAAGCCGGCACCGGGCGGCACCTTCAGCAGATCGTGGTGGAAAGGGTGGGCGGCCTTGGGTCCGTCGAGTGTGCTGAAATAGTCCCTGAACTTGAAGTCTCCGCCGACCATGGCGGGGCCGGGAGCGATCCAGAGGTTGGGAATTGCAAGCGCATCCGCAACGATCAACCCGTGCAAGGATTGGCTCATGATGCGACCACACCCCGCAATTTCCTGGACGACGCGCCACGGGGGTAGCGCCGGGTCGATGACCTTCAGTCCGGCCACCCGCAGACGTCGGGTCCGCTTGAATTCTGACACATGCGGGACAAAACCCAGCGGGCCATCCGCCTGACGCTTGAACGGCGCCAGAAGGTTCAGCAAAACCATTGGGTCGCCCAACAGGATTTCGCCCCGCTGGGCAATGGCATCGCGAGACAAGGCCCCTCGAACGCTTACGATTTGCCCCTGAAGGTCGTGACGCGCAGGCGGCGTCAAGAACCCCGCGCCCAGAACGATCGAAGACGGCGTAGCCCGCGCCAGGATGCTGCCCATCCCCAGAAAATGGGGTCTGTCATGGCGCCGTTCCAAACGAACGCCACGCTCCGCGATCAGGCCAAACAGGGCCGGGTTCAGATCATCGCCGAAATTTGGCTGCCCGATGTGCCACAGAAAGGGAAGCGCCGACCGGGGTTGCAGGCGCGCGACCGAATATCGCCCCAGTTTGCGCAGTTTGCGCATCATGGCTGTGTGACCCACCGTGACCACAATGCGATCCCCAGCCGATAGATCGGTCTGAGAATTTCCCGGTGACATCGTGCAGCAAGCGAACAGCGTCGCTTGATCAAGCTGCCGCCCAACCTGTCGGAGATCTCTGCGATACCCGAGGGCGCGACCGCCAGAGTTCTTACGCGGTGGTGCCATCGCATCTGCATGAAGGTATCGACCGGCCGGTCAAACCGTTCCGTTTTCGCCAACAGGGCCTGTGCGGCGTCACGGGTCACGATCTGTGCCACCATCCCCAGCCCGATTGCACGCGGTTCCGTCAGACAGGTCGCGCCGCTGCGGGCGATAAGTTTACCGGCCTTGTCGCGCAGCTTTTCTGGAAAGCGCACGAAATCACCGGGCGAAAGGTGCTGCAATGAAAGCTCGAATGCCGCCGCGAATTCCGGTTCGGACAGGTTGATGTCGTCTTCGACGATCAAGGCCGCGTCAAATCCATCGTTCAGAAGTTGACGCCAACACGCGCGGTGACTGTGAAATACGGCAATCTCGGCCCGGTTCAGTCTGAAGGGATAAACCGGACGAACCATAAACGGCTGACAAGCACTCAGCTGTTCTCGCGTGAGGCTCTTTTCGTCAACGGCATCTATGACGCGAGCCCCCTGTGGGAGTCGATTCAACAGGTACTCAACCTGAGGCAATCGCGCCACTGCGCGCTTGAGGTGGATGATATAGCAGCCCATTTTTGGGGTATGTTTATTGCACAAGGAATCCGCTTTCCAAAAAACACCCTCAAGCGCCCACGCGTTAAAGCGGCCCCTCGCATTGCAGGTCAACATGATGCAAGCGACGGATAGCGTCAAGTTGTCGAAGCGTGGCAACCAAGGTGTCCGAAACCGGCCGCGGGTTCTTGGCCAACCCAATGCCCGGCGGCGGGCTATGTTTCAAAAAGGTGTTTTGCAGCGGGGCCTTGTGACAGCTTTTTTGTCTGGCCCGTGAACGGTCAACGCCCAAGGCGGCAAACTTTTACTATGCAGTCGGGAAAGAAATGGCATGATGCCCGGATCAGATATGCTTTGCTTTGACAGACCACCCGTTTCAACCTCATGCAAGACCGTTCGCAAATGCGGGAACCGCATCGCGATATCCCGAACAACTATATTGGAGCCCTTGATGTCATTTTCTTCGTTTCGAGTTGCCGCCTGTGTATTGGCCGTTGCCTTGACGCCAACCGTGACCTTCGCCCAAGAGGTCCTTGGCACCATAAAGGCCAGTCTCGACGGGGTCGAGCGCACCTGGTTTTTGACGTCAGAGGGTGATGAAAGCCAGTCCTTTGGCTTGTCGATCGCCATGGCAAATCTTCAAAGCTTCAACCTGTGGGGTCAGGCGAGCGCGGAAACCGTACAGGAAATGAAGGACTCGCTCTTGCTTGGTTTCGACGTCATGACCGTCGGTGAGCAGATGATTCCGGTGAATTTTACCCTTACCTATCTTGAGGATGGCTGGAAATCCGGCTGGCGGGCGGGCGAAGATGAACACCCGGTCTTTTCCCTGACAACGCTGGAAAAGCGCGATGACAGCATTTTCGTCGAAGGTAATTTTGCAGTTGTCGCCGGTTTTGACGCGCCCCTGACCGGCCCGGAAACGGATGCGTCGCGCGCCATGAAGATCGACGGCAGTTTCAGCGTGCTATTGCCGCCGGCCCTGTTGAAGAAACGCTAGGAAACAGGCGCGTCGGCTTTTCTTCCGCGTCGGTTCAAGGGGTCATTGACGGGCGCTCTTGCCCGGTTTTCAACCCTTTGGAGAGGCATCCTTTTTGGCACTCCGGGCAATTTCATCGGGTCGCGAACGCGTGCGCGGGTGCTGGCCAGTGGACGCGGGTTCTGCGCTACGGCCGTGCGACAAGAACATTCGCATGGGGGGGTGTAGACGCCATCGTCGCGGATCGCGAATGGCCGGGCCCGATTACCCGGGAATGCCCGAAAGGCGCGCCACGCATTCGGCCGAATTGCGCACGTCGAGCTTGTGGTTGAGGCTTGCCCTGTGGGCCTCGACGGTCCGGTGCGAAATGCCCAGCAACAGCGCGATCTCCTTGCTGGTCTGGCCCTCGGTCAACAGCATCGCAACTTGCCGTTCGCGCCGTGTCAGCCGCACGATCGGGCGGGTATCCGAGATGTCGGCCATGCTCCAGACTGCGTGGGCGAAGGGATCGTCCGGGGTCATCGACTGGCCGCGCACGCGACACCAGAACAGATCGCCATTGCGCCGCCGCATGATCCGTTCGCTGAGGTAAATTCCGCTTCGCCGCATCTGTTCAAGGCCGATTTCGCCGATGCGCTGGAACTCTTCCCCGGAGGGGTAGAGCTTTGCCAGCGACTGGCCGACAAGCGCTTCGGGCAGATAGCCAAACATGCGTCCGAAGGCACGGTTGCAGGCTTCGATCTCCCGCAACCGCGAAACCACCAGCCCGATCGGGGCCGCGTCGAAGGCGATGGATTTGAGGTTGTCCATGGCTGGTAGAAAACCACGTAATTCCACGAATGGTAAGCCCCCGCCGCGCGGCCTAGCTTACCTTCGCAAACCAGGGAGGACGGGGCAATGGATGCGCGGATTGTTGGCTGGGGTCACACGAAATTCGGGCGGCTGGAGGGGGAGACGCTTGAATCTTTGATTGTCGCGGCGGCGCGTGAGGCGCTTGGCCATGCTGGCATCGAAGCGGATGAGATCGACGGCATCTGGCTGGGTCATTTCAACGCCGGCATGGTGCGCGACGGTTTCGCCGCATCACTGACCTTGCAGGCCGACGATGCGTTGCGCTTCACTCCGGCAACGCGGGTCGAGAACGCCTGCGCCAGCGGTTCGGCGGCGATCCATGCCGCGCGCAACGCGATCCGTGCCGGCACCGCGCGGGTGGCGCTGGTGGTCGGGGCCGAAAAGATGACCGCGCTGGACACCGAGGGGGTGACGGATGCGCTGATGCAGGCGGGCTATGCCGCCGAAGAGGATGGAGTTTCCTTTCCCAGAATCTTTGCACGCTTTGCCGATGCCTATTTTCAGGCCTACGGCGACCAGTCTGCGGCGCTGGCGCGGATCGCCGCCAAGAACCACCGCAACGCACTGGCCAATCCACTGGCGCATCTGCGCAAGGATGTGGGCTTTGAGTTCTGCAATACGATCAGCGACAAGAACCCGCTGATAGCAGCGCCTCTCAGGATGACCGATTGTTCGCTGATATCGGATGGGGCAGCCGCGCTGGTGATGGTCGCCGAGGATAGGGCGGCCGACTTTCCGCAGGCGGTGGGTTTTCGTGCCGCCGTGCAGGTCAACGATTTTCTGCCGATGTCGCGCCGTGACCTTCTGGCATTCTCTGGCCCCGCCGAGGCCTTCCGGCGCGCCTATGCCGAAGCGGGGATCACCGCCGCCGATCTTGATTTTGCCGAGGTCCATGATTGTTTTACCATCGCCGAGTTGCTGACCTATGAGGCGATGGGCCTTGCCCCGCGCGGTCAGGGTGCGCGTGCCCTGACCGAAGGCACCGTCTTTGCCGAGGGCAGAATGCCGGTGAACCTGTCGGGTGGGCTCAAGGCCAAGGGCCATCCGGTCGGGGCCACGGGCGTGTCGATGCATGTCATGGCGGCACGGCAGGTGACCGGGCAGGCCGGCGAGATGCAGCGGCAGGGGGCGGCGCTGGGCTGCGTGTTCAACATGGGCGGCTCGGGCGTGGCGAACTACGTCTCGATCCTGGAAAACAAGGAAGGTGCGCGATGAACCCGGCGGAATGGTTGCAGCGCAGCGCGGCGCGGGTGCCCGGCAATCCGGCGCTGATCGAGGGCGAGACCGTTGTCGCCGACTATGCCGAATTTGCCCGGCGCGCGGCCGCGATCGGAGCAGAGTTGCGATCCGCGTATGGCGTCGCGCCCGGTGACCGCGTGGCGATCTTTGCCAAGAACACCACGCAGTATCTCGAGGCGCTCTATGGCATCTGGTTTTGCGGTGCGGTGGTTGTGCCGATCAACGCCAAACTGCACCCGCGCGAGTGCGCCTGGATCATTGGCAACGCCGGTGCGAGGCTTGTCTTTGCAAGCCAGGAGGACCTGGCCGACCCGCTGATCGAGGCCTTGGCCGAAGGGCAAGAGGTGCCGCTGATCGCGTTCGGTTCGCACGCTTACACGGCGATGACCCATGCCGCGCCTTTGGCCGTGCCGCATCCGACACAGGCCTCGGACATGATCTGGCTGTTTTACACCTCGGGCACCACCGGCAAGCCCAAGGGCGTGATGCTGAGCGCGGCCAACCTGACCGCGATGGCGCTGTGCTATTTCGCCGATGTAGATCCGGTCGAAGAGGCCGACGCCATCCTTTACGCCGCACCCATGTCGCATGGCGCGGGGATTTACAATTTCATGCATGTAATGGCGGCGGCGCGCCATGTCGTGCCCCTTTCGGGCGGTTTCGACGCGGCAGAAGTGCTTGATCTGTCGGCGCGGCTGACACGGGTTTCGATGTTTGCCGCGCCCACGATGGTGCGCCGCCTGATCGACGCGGCGCGCGCCTCCGGTTCGACTGGAGAGGGGATCAAGACCATCGTCTACGGTGGCGGGCCGATGTATACTGCGGACATCATCGAGGCGGTCGCAATCTTGGGTCCGCGCTTCGTGCAGATCTATGGTCAGGGTGAATGTCCGATGTCGATTTCGGCGCTCGCCCGCGCCGAAGTGGCCGACCGCAGCCACCCGCGTTGGCAAGAACGGCTTGCTTCCGTCGGTCGGGCGCAATCGGCGGTGCGCCTGAAGATCGCAGACGCGGCCGGTCGCGAGTTGCCGGCAGGCGAGATCGGCGAGATCCTCGTGCAGGGCCTGCCGGTGATGCAGGGCTATTGGGGTGCCGAGACGGCCACTGCCGAGACATTGGCCGACGGCTGGTTGCGCACCGGTGACATCGGCGCGCTTGACGCCGAGGGCTACCTTACGCTGCGTGACCGCTCGAAGGACGTTATCATATCGGGCGGTTCCAATATCTATCCGCGCGAGGTCGAAGAGGTGCTGTTGACCCACCCCGAGGTGCATGAGGTCGCCGTGATCGGTCGCCCCGACGCGGAATGGGGCGAACAGGTTGTCGCCTTTGTGGTGCCGGTCACAGGGGCACAGCCCGATGCGGCAATTCTGGATCGATTTTGCCTCGACAACATCGCGCGGTTCAAGCGGCCCAAGGACTATGTTTTTGTCTTCGATCTTCCCAAGAACAACTATGGCAAGGTGCTGAAAACTGAACTGCGCGCGCAGCTTTCAGGCCGAGGAGAAGAAAAATGACGGAAACTCTTGCGGGGCGCACGGCACTGGTGACGGGGTCGCAGCAGGGCATCGGGCTGGCGATTGCCTTGGCGCTTGCGCGGGAAGGGGTGGCGGTGGCGTTGCACGGGCTGGCAACACCGGACGAGCAGGCCGCCGCCTGTGACACGGTGCGCGCGGTGGGCGGGGGCGACGTGCGGTTCTTTGAAGGCGATCTGCGCGATCCCGCTGCGGTGGCGGCGTTGGTCGCGGCGGCGCAGGCCTGGCGCCCGATCGACATTCTGGTCAATAACGCCGGAATACAGCGCATCGTCACGCTTGCCGAGGCCACGCGCGAGACCTGGGACGCGATCCTTGCCGTCAACCTCTCCGCGGCTTTCGACACCATGCGTCTTTGCCTGCCGGGGATGGCCGCGCGCGGTTACGGGCGGGTCGTCAATATCGCATCGGTGCACGGCCTTGTTGGCTCGGTCGCCAAGGCGCCCTATGTCGCGGCCAAGCACGGGCTGGTCGGCATGAGCAAGGTCGCCGCCCTCGAATACGCGGCGCAGTCTAGCAAACAGGCCGGCGGCGTGACGGTCAACTGCATCTGTCCGGGCTGGACCGAAACCGCAATCATCGAGCCACAGGTCGCGGCGCGCGCGGCGGAACATGGCGGCGATCGGCAAGCTGGCATCGCCAGCCTTCTGGCCGAAAAGCAACCCAGCTTGCGCACCTCGGACCCTGCCGAGATCGGCACGCTTACGGCTTTTCTTTGCCAGCCCGCCATGCACAACTTGACCGGCACCGCGATTCCGATCGACGGCGGCTGGACCGCGCAGTAACCGCACGCCATTGAGGCCAACGCCGACCCTTCCGGGTGGCACTGGCGACGCGGTTCAACGGCAAGCGCCCGCGCAAGGCGTGTCTGTGTCGATCTTGTCGCGCATTTTCAAGTGCCGGCGCCGCGCCGACCACGCTGAACGACGTTTCCCGCCGTGCAGGCCGCAATCGCGGCGCAGTCGGTTCCCCGGATCTGCGCCAAACCCGAAATCGCCAATGCGCACTGGGCTGGTCGGGCTGATGCCTGTCGCGCAAAGTGTCGGGGCCACAGATGCGGGTGGGAATGCCAGGCTGCGCGATCTGGCCAGCCTCGGTGCCGAAAAAGCCTTGGCTGGCGTCAGGTCGGGAAATGGGGCGATCAGGGCACGCGCCGCGGGCCGGGCGGGGTCGCTATCAAGGCCGGGATGGCTTTTCTCTGAGTGCTCTCGATCGTCTCCGGCAATGCGCTTTGGATGTGGCTCAGGATGTCTTTGGACCGCCACGGCGAGATGCAGCGCTTTGGCAAACATCGGTGCCATCGACGAATGGCCCGCCGTCTCGTGGCAGAGCGCGCGGCAAGTCGGTTGCTCTGGTAGCCGACCCCTGACCGCGTCTGCGTTGACCCGCCCTTCCCGTCGATCGGCGCGAGGTAGATACCCCGCGAGACGGTCGAACTGGCGGTCAAACGCGCAAGGGCTTCAAGGGCCCGGCTGACATTCGTTCTGACATGTCCTCAAGGATCACGCGTCCGGCCGAAACGGGCAGCACAATGCGACAGGCGGTGATTGCGCATGCCAAAACCGCCGGACCGCCGGCCACGGACGCGAAATCGACCGGCCTGCCCGATGTGATCTGGCCAAGGCACGCGATACTGGCGCAGCCGCCGGGGGCATGTCTTTGTGCGCGATCCGGTGGTGGGCATCGTGCGGTTGTTGGCACAAATGCGGCCTCGTCGTCATTCTGCACCCGGTGCCATCGCCGCCGCCGGCATGGGGGGTGGTCAGCCCTCGGGCCGGCGCAAAGCGGGCTGGACGACGCTGCTTGAAACCGGCTTGCGCACAGCGATTGCGGACAGCAGCGTGACGAGCAATGCGCGTTCGGGGGCCGATACTGGTCATGCCGGGCAGCGTGGGTTCGTGGATAAGGCTCTGCAAGGCTGTGGTCGGCGCAGGCTGACCCAGCCAAGTGCGTCAGGTTGATTGCGGTCTTTTGTGGATCCTGTTGGGTGTCGCAGTTCCTGCCCTTGTGCTGTTTGCGACGTGCCGCCACCGTCTCATCGCAACGCTTTTGCCGACCCGTCTGAAAACTAGCCCGCCTGAAAAGCAGGGTGGCCGCGCGTTTTGGGGGCAGATGCTTGGCCCTTTAATGAAAATCCCGGCTTGGAAACAGCTTTCTGGCTTGCTCGCGGGGATGGCGTGCCGAGGGTCTGACGCTGTCCCCGACAGACCGCCGTGCCTCATCTGCGCGCCCGCCATGGGCGTCGGTGATCTCTGGGCGGCCCAGGGTCGCCAACAACGGCGACAGATCTTCGACCCGCTCTGCAATCAGATGGGTAACCGGGCCGTCGCGCTCGATCCGGCCGGTCACGCGGACCAGCCTCCCGGCGATGACCGCCTTGCGAAAGGCCTCATAGACATTTTTCCAGACAACCACGTTTGACACGCCGGTCTCGTCCTCCAGCGTCAGAAAAACCACGCCCGAGGCGGTGCCGGGCCGTTGGCGGGTGATGACAAGGCCGGTGACGGTCGCGCGACCCGTCGCCTCGGCCAAGCGGTCATGCGGCAGGCTTTCGGGCAAACGCGGGCGCAGCAGTTCCATCGGATGGGCGCGCAATGAAAGGCGCAGCGACAGGTAATCTTCGATGACATCTTGTCCCAGTGTCATTTGCGGCAGCAACACGGCCGGTTCAACCCCGCCTTCTCCGTCAGGGCCAAACAGCGGCAGCGGTGCGGGGGCCTTCAACGCCTTGGCGGCCCAAAGGGCATCGCGGCGGGTCAGCCCAAGGGCGATAAAGGCGTCCGCCTCGGCCAGACGCTCCAATGTGTCCGGCGGCACGCCCGCGCGGCGCCACAGGCTTTCGACATCGGGATAGCCATTGCCCCGGGCGGCGACGATCCAGGAGGCGTCTTCTTCGCGCATGCCCTTGATCTGCCGAAAACCAAACCGCAGCGCCAGATCGCCATCGGGGCGCAGCTCCAGCGTGCAATCCCAGCCTGAGTGATTGACCGAGACCCCGCGCACCTCGACGCCATGATCGCGGGCATCGCGCACCAGTTGCGCGGGGGCGTAAAACCCCATCGGCTGGCTGTTCAGCAGCGCGCAGGTAAAGACCGCCTGATGGTGGCATTTGAGCCAGGCTGAGATATAGACCAGCCGCGCGAAGCTGGCCGCATGGCTTTCAGGGAACCCATAGCTGCCAAAGCCCTCGATCTGCGCAAAACAGCGCGTCGCGAAATCGGCGTCATAGTCGCGCGCCAACATGCCGCTGATGAAACGGTCGCGAAACGATCCGATGGTGCCCATGCGTTTGAAGGTGGCAAGGCTGCGGCGCAGGCGGTCGGCCTCGGACGGGGTAAAACCGGCTGCGACAACGGCGATCTGCATCGCCTGTTCCTGAAACAGCGGCACGCCATAGGTGCGGCCCAGAACCTCCATCAGTGCGGGGCCAAGGTCTTCGATCTTTTCCCGCCCCATACGGCGGTTGATGAAGGGATGCACCATGCCGCCCTGAATCGGGCCGGGGCGGACGATGGCGACCTCGCAGACCAGATCATAGAATCTGCGCGGCCGCATCCGGGGCAGAAAGTTCAACTGTGCGCGGCTTTCCACCTGGAACACCCCGATCGCATCGGCACGGCAAAGCATGTCATAGACCGGGATATTCTCGGGCGGCACATTGGCCAGCGTCAGAGTCTGCCCACGGTGATCGGCCAGCAGGGCAAAGGCCTTGCGGATGCAGGTCAGCATGCCCAGCGCGAGGATGTCGACCTTCAGTATGCCCAACGCGTCAATGTCATCCTTGTCCCATTCGATCACGGTGCGATCTGCCATCGCGGCATTCTCGATCGGGCACAGCTCGTCCAGCCGCCCGTGGGTGATGACAAAACCGCCGACATGCTGGGAAAGGTGGCGCGGAAAGCCGATGATCTGGCCGATCAGCCTGGTGGCCAATATCATGCGCTGATCGGTCGGGTCGAGGCCCGCATCGCGCATCCGGTCCTCGCCGGGGGCGGCCGAGGCCCAGCCCCAGATCTGGCCAGAGAGGCGCGCAATCACATCCTGGCTGAGGCCCATGACCTTGCCCACCTCGCGGATGGCGGCGCGCGTGCGAAAATGGATCACTGTCGCCGTCAACCCCGCGCGGTCGCGGCCGTAACGGTCATAGATCCACTGGATCACCTCTTCACGGCGTTCATGTTCGAAATCGACGTCGATATCGGGGGGCTCATCACGTTCCTTGCTGATGAAGCGCTCAAAGATCAGCGTGATGGATTCGGGCGGCACCTCGGTGATGCCCAGAAGGTAGCAGACCACCGAATTGGCCGCCGAACCGCGCCCCTGGCACAAAATCCCGCGCCCGTGTGCGAATTGCACGATGTCATGCACGGTCAGGAAATACGGTGCATATCCCACCTCGCGGATAAGGGTCAGTTCCTTCTCAACCCGGTGGATGATCTTGGGCGGTGGGCCTGCCGGGTAGCGCCAGTTCAGCCCCGCGCGGGTCAAGCGTTCCAGCCGCGCCTGTGCCGGTTCCCCGTCTGTTGCCTCGTCAGGATATTGATAGCGCAGGTCGCTTAGCCGGAACGCACAACGGTCGGCAATCTCCACCGTGCGGCGCAAGGCTGCGGGGTGGCGATGGAACATCCGTGCCATTTCGCCCCCCGACTTGAGCCGGCGTTCACCATTGGCAAGCCGCCGTTCCCCGATCGCGTCGATGGTGCATCCGATCCGCAGGCAGGTCAGCACATCGGCCAGTGGGCGGCGGGCCGAGCGATGCATCAGCACATCGCCCAAGGCGGTCATCGGCAGGTTCGCGCCCTGAGCCATCAGCGCCAGCCGGTCAAGGCGGGTCTGGTCGCGGCCATCATAGCGGGGCGCGGCCCCAAGGAAGCACTGGCCGGGAAAGGTGCGGGCCAGCGCCAGCAGGTCGACACGGGTGGTTTTGGGGGCGGGGTCCTCCAGCGGGTCGGGCGGCAGGGCGATCAGGATCATGCCACGGCCCCAGTCGGCCAGATCAGCCCGGTGCAGGTGGCATTCGCCCTTCTGGGCGCGGCGTTTGCCCAGCGACAGAAGGCGGGTCAGGCGGGACCATGCCGTCAGATCTGTTGGCAGGGCCAGCCATTCGACCGGGCTGTCGGTCAGCACCAGCCGCGCCCCGGCGATCAGCTTTGGCAAGGGGGTATCGGGCAGGGTCGCGGCGCCGGCAGCGCCGGTGAAATGCGGCACGGTCTGGCGGCTGGAATGATCGGTCACGCGGCCTGAGCGGATCGCGGGGCCAGCCTGCGCGGCCTTGCCTTGTGCGCTGGGCTCACCTTGCGGGCGGGTCTCGGTGCGAAGGCGGGCAAGCTCTTTCAGTGCGGAATAGGCCCGCACCACGCCTGCAACCGAATTGCGATCAGTAATGGCGATGGCCGCAAGACTCAGCTCGGCGGCCCGCGTGACCAGTTCTTCGGGATGCGACGCCCCGGTCAGGAACGTGAAGTTCGAAGTGACGCAAAGCTCGGCATAGGCGGTCATGCGAAGGCACCTTGCACATGCCAGCTTCGGGCGCCTCCGGGTCCGGGCCAGTCTTGCGACTGTGGCGTCACAAATAGCCAAAGGCGGGGGCCTTCCCGCGTCTCGATCCGCCAATAATCGCGCAGACCCGTGCGCCATGCCGGATCGTCGAACCACCATTCCGGCGCGATCCGTTCCGGGCCTGTCGCACGCAACGTGGAAAAGCGCATGCGCCGCCAGCGAAAACAGGCGGGTGGTGTGCCAGTGGTGGTCACCACCACCGGTTCGGGCGGAAAAAGCGTGATCGGTCGCGGTGCGCCTGCCCGGGGCGGCAAAGTTTCGGGGGCCGTATAAGCGGCGGGGGCAAGCAGGAAGCTGCGTTCCGGTATCAGGCTTTCGGCGGGCAAAAGCCGCAACACGCGATCAAAGCCGATCCGGTTGCCGACCGAGG
Source organism: Rhodobacteraceae bacterium UBA6197 (assembly GCA_002422085.1). Lineage (GTDB taxonomy): Bacteria > Pseudomonadota > Alphaproteobacteria > Rhodobacterales > Rhodobacteraceae > UBA6197. Next base: position 343,280 of record DISZ01000010.1, on the reverse strand, counting down.
ATAGCAGATCGGCCAGGGCATCCTCATGCCGCAGCGCGGGGCCGGCGCCGCCGGTCTGTTCGGGGGCCAGCGGCTCGGTCAGCGGCGCGCTCAGCCGCAGCGCATCGATGCCAAAGCCGGAATCGATCTCATCCACGCCCCTCGCGAACAGGGCCGCGATCCGGGTCGGGTCGCGCATCGGGCGGGCCAACCCGATCTCGACTTGCACCGTGCCGTGATCGACGCGCCGCAGCTCTAGCCGCAGGCGGCGCGCACCCATGCGGTGCAGGGTCAGTTTGTGGCAAAGCCGTTCCAGCAAGCGCATGAGACCCACCATTACATCCGCTTGCAGACCTATCGGATCGGGCAGCGTCATCCGCACTCCGAAATGTGGCGTGTCAGGCTCTGCCGCGACCGGCTCTGCCTGTGCTCCAAGCGCCTGATCCAGCCGCAGCACCAGCCCCGCCCCAAAACGCCGGGCCAGAGGCGCGCGGGGCAGGGGGATCAGATCGGCAATCCGCGATAGGCCCACGCGGGCCAAGGCTTCGGCGGTGCCGTGATCCACGCGCAGCGCCGTGACCGGCAGGTGCCCGATACCCTCGGCCAGCCGCCCATCGGGCACGACCCCACCGCCATGGCGGGCCAGCGCGTGTGCCGCCCCCCGTGTTCCGGCGATGGCGCTGGCGGCGGCCAGCCCCGCGCGCTCTAACCGCGCGTGCAAATCCCCGCGCAGATCCTGTTCACCGCCAAAAAGATGCGAAACGCCCGAGATATCGGCCATCAGCCCATCCACGCCATCGGTAGCGACCATCGGAGCATAACGCCCCGCCCATCGGCGCAACGCGCCAAGGGCCGCGGCCTCACGCGCAAGATCGGCAGGGCGGGTTGCAAGCTCGGGGCAGATGGCACGGGCATCGGCAAGGGCCATGCCGCGCGACAGGCCTCGCGCCGTGGCGGCCAGGTTTGCGCAATGCAGGTGATCGGCATTGCCCGACCGGTGGGTCAGGGCGAAAGGCCCCTCAAAGGGCCGGTTCCTCAGGCTCGTGTCGCTCGCGAGCCTCGGAAACCATATGGAAAGCAGCCGACGCGCCATTCCAGTTCAAAGTCCAACTTCCTAAAGTTCCTCTTTTGTTCTTATTAAGGGTCCATTGATGCAGAGTCGAGTCCGCAGCGCTGCCGGCACGCGGTTCGCAATGCCAGCGGGTCTCGGTGGCATTGCTGCCGGCATCTTGATGGATCAGCATCAGGCCGGTCGTGCGCCCGGCTTCGGCGGCAAGTTGCAAGCGGCGGCCAGCGGTCAGCGAGAGGGGCTTTTCCGGTTCGGCAATGACCAGACTGACCGGAGCGGCCCGCAGCGCCTCTTCGACGCACCAAAGCAGATCGGTCTCACCCGCCGGGCGTAGCAGGTGCAGCCGTTCGCCAACACCGCGTGGCAGGCCGCGCAGCATTGGCATTTCTGGTGCATGGGATGGCAAAATCCAGACCAAAGGGCCGGGATGGCGCGCCGCCTGAAACAGTGCAAAGGCGCGCCGCCCCCGGCCTTCGGCCTCATGCACGCGCGCCCGAACTATCGTCAGGGCGTCCATGGAAGGGGGCTTAAGGCGCATCCTCGCGCACCCCTTCCGCCACGATCTGAAGCATCCTGTCTGGCAAGGGGCGTTGCAGCCGCAGCGCCTCGGGCACAGGCGCGGTCAGCCAGCGCCGCCAGTCGTCGGGGTGCGTCAGGATCACCGGCATGGCTTTCGGATGAACGGGGGTTACGTCGCGGTTGGGGGCGCAGGTCAAAAAGCCGAACAGCTCTGCCGTCACCTCGCCTTCCTTCAGCTTGCGCACCGAGGTCCATTCGGTGCGGATACCCGCGAAAAACGCCAGCGGTCGATCCGGGCCAAGGGCAAACCAGACCGGGTGATTGCGCGGGGCACCCGGGCGGCTGTCGATCTCGGAAAAGCTGGTGAAGGGCACAAGGCAGCGGTTCGCAATGCCCAGCCAGCGTTTCCAGTGCGGCGATGCGACGTTGCGAATATTCGTCACGCCGGGGTCGGTGCGTCGGCCTTCCAGAAATTTCTGCGGCGTCGGCATGCCCCATCGGGCCTTGGCCAACTGCCAGCCGTCGTGCGGCCCATGGCGAACAATCGGCGCGGCATAATCGGGAAATATCCCGGCCATGGGCGGCAGGTTGCCCGCAAAATCCTCAAAGCCTTCGCCCGTTTCGAGCATGTCGTCAAAGACATGCCGCATCGCGTCCTGGCTTTTGGTTTGAGAGTAGAGGTTGCACATGGGTTGGCCGGGAATCAGGATCAGGAAGAAGCAATAAGAACATTGCCAGAACGCGGGCCGTGAGGGAAGGGTTCCCTGCAAGGGTTCGGGGGATGTGACCGCTCTTCTTGTGGATCGTTGCAGGCCCACCTTGGCACATAGACGCCGGGGGGCGGTCACATCATCAACGCCCAACAGAGCTTTTGCGAAACGCCTTATATTCACATGCGCCAAGTCATCATATCATTTTAACAACTAAAAAAATGAACAATCAATTATTGCGTTTGTACCGTCCGCCATCTGGCGTAAACCCGCAGTCAGGCATAGGATTTCGTGCAACAAGCGGTGGCTGCCAATGCTGGCCATTCTGCCATCGGGTGCGGATGCCGGCATTCCAACACGGCGTTTGGCGGGCTATGCTTCAAACCGGAGAACCACATGACGACCAGCAAGACGATCTATATTCTCAATGGCCCCAATCTGAACCTGCTTGGGCAGCGTCAGCCAGAGATCTACGGCCATGACACGCTGGCCGACATCGAACGCAACTGCGCTGCGGTGGCCGCAGAAAAAGGGTTCGAGGTAAAACTGTTCCAATCCAACCACGAGGGCGTGGTGATCGACACGATCCACGAGGCTCGGCAAAAAGCCTGCGGCATAGTCATCAACGCCGGTGCGTTCACTCATACGTCGGTCGCCATTCTGGATGCGTTGAACGTCTTTGACGGGCCGGTGATCGAGTGCCACATCTCGAACGTTCACAAGCGCGAGTCGTTTCGCCATCATTCCTATGTCAGCCTGCGCGCCGACGGGGTGCTGGCCGGGCTGGGCGTCGAGGGCTATGAGCTGGCCACGCGGCGCATCTGTTCGCTTTGTTCGAAATGAGCGTGGGGCATCTTGCCATCGCGTCGGCGGGTTGATCCGGCGCGGCCAACGCCTTGGCGCCGTTGTGCGAGAGGTAATCCAGAACAGGTCGCATCTGACGCGAAGATCATTGTCAGATCCCTTTTCACCAAGCCGAACGATCATGGGGCCGTTTTACATCTAGCCTGGGTTGATTTGTTCTTTTGTCCGGGCGCCGGCGGTTGCACGCAGCAGCTTTATCCATATTCTTGAACTTTCAGCATGCGAAGAGATCTGAATGAAACAGAACATGAACCGGATCGATCAGGAAATTGGCGCGCGCCTTCGTGCACAGCGCAAATTTCTGGGGCTGTCACAGGCAGCATTGGGCGGCAAGGTTGGCGTGAGCCTTCAACAGATTGCGAATTACGAATCCGGTCTGCACCGGATCAGCGTTTCGCGGCTTTGGTTGCTGGCCAGATCTCTCGACATCGGGATCGGCTATTTCTTCGAATCATGCGGTGACCTTGATAAAACGCAAGAGATGACGTCCGGCACCGATAAATCCGAAGGCGCGCTGACCAATGCCCGGCCGCCGAGTTTGATGCAGTGCTACAACAAACTGGGAACGGCTGAGCAACGGGCTATCCTTGCATTGGTGCAATCGATGACAATGGAGTCTGGTGACCCTCGGGACCGCAACAGGAAAGAGGCCAGGTGACAATGCGCAACGAAATGGTTCGTTTAGAGTAGATCATGGAACTTATCGATCTCAGCGACAATGTGGGGAAAGAGGCGATCTTCAGGGATTTCCTTGACCAGATCTGTGATCGGTTTGAACTTGACCACGCCGCTTATGCGGGCGTGAACCCCGTCAGCGGCACCATCCACGGCTTCGTCAATTACCCCGATTCCTGGAAACTGCACTATACCCAAATGGGGTTCGACAGGTTCGACCCCACCCTGCACAAGGCCGGGCGCAGCATCGCCCCGGTAGACTGGCGGCGCCTGTCGCAAGATGACAACTATCATCGCGTGTTTCGCGATGCGGCTGATTTCGGGATTTCAGAGGTTGGGCTGACAATCCCGGTGCGCGGACCGTTTGGCGATATCGGCATGCTCAGCGTCACCCGCAACTGCAAGCTGACCGAGTGGGACCTGTTGACCAAGGGTATCATGAGCGAACTTCAGTCGGTCGCGGTCCATATCCATGACACGGTGATGCGGTCCGACTCTTTGTCGAAAGTGCTGCGTCAACCCAACCTGTCGCGTCGCGAACGCGAGGTCTTGCAATGGATTGCCGCCGGCAAGTCGCAGTATGACATTGGCGACATCCTGTCGATCTCGCATCGCACGGTCGAAGTTCACCTTCGCTCTGGTCGCGAAAAGCTTTATGCGCTGACCACGGCCCAAGCCGTCGCGCGGGCGATCGCGCTAGGTCTGATTTATCCGCTCTGAGCGCTGGGGTTTCTACGGGATTTCCCTGATAGGCGCATGAGGGTTGTTCGCTCTATCTTGCAGTGAACTATCTTCAGAAGGAGAAATCGAATGATCATTGTGATCGATGCCCTGAACAAACAGGATTTCCCGGCAATCCTTGACGATATGTTCCGTCTGCGGGCCCGTGTCTTTGGCGACCGGTTGGGATGGGAAGTGGAAATCAAGAACGGCCAGGAGAAAGACAAGTTCGATGCGCTTGACCCGGCCTATGTGATTGGTTTGGATGACGACGGCCATGTGGTTTCCTGTGTCCGGGCGCTTCAGACAACCGGGCCGCACATGCTGTCGGACGTGTTTTCCAGCATTCTCCACGGCGAGCCGCCGCTGCGCAGCGCGACGGTATGGGAATCGACGCGGTTTTGCGTCGATACGCAGCGTCTGGGGCGTGGCACGGCGCCGAACTCGGTTTCCTATGCGACGTGCGAACTGATGATCGGGTCGCTGGAATATGCGCGCCGCTCGGGGATCAAGGATATCGTCACCGTTATTGATCCGGTGATGGATCGGGTTCTGAAGCGGTCTGACAACGCGCCCTACGGATATGTCGGCAAGACCACCCCGATGGGCAAGGTTCCGGCAATGGCGGCGCTTCTGGATTGTTCGCAAGAGCGCATCGACCGGGTTCGGAATTTCGCCGGGATCCAAGGCGAAGTGTTTGCCGATGAGGCGCGTCTGCGCGAGACGCAACGGGTGCGTTTTGATGCCGCGAAAATGCCGGCGAGTTCGATCCGCGACAATCTGTTCGAATACTTGCGCGAACAGTTTCACGCGGCGGGCTCCGACGAAGAGCGCAATGCTGTAGAAAGGCTTGCGGCCCAGTTGCACGCGTCGGCGGCGCTGACGACCTCGTCCCCGGTCATGGACAACCGGATCCACTGAAAAGGCTGACCCGCCGTTGCACAGCCAACACGGGAAGCCATGATTCAGACGTTGCTGGAACGGCGCGATACCGGCCCGGGTGCAATCCGCACCAAGACCGGCCGCCGGCGTCTCAGATGATCCGCACCGCCCCTTTGGCGGCGCTGGAGGTCAGCGCTGCATAGGCCTTCAGTGCCGTGCTGATGCGGCGTTTGCGCGGGAACTTGGGCTGCCAGCCCGCTGCCTCTTGGGCTGCGCGCCGCTGTTGCAAGGTGGCCTCGTCCACCGCCAGATTGATCTTGCGATTGGGGATGTCGATTTCGATGATGTCGCCCTGCTCGACCAGACCGATCGCACCACCTTCGGCAGCCTCTGGCGAGACATGGCCGATTGACAGGCCCGACGAGCCCCCCGAGAACCGCCCGTCGGTGACCAGCGCGCAGACTTTGCCCAGACCTTTCGATTTGAGGTAGCTGGTAGGATACAGCATTTCCTGCATGCCCGGCCCACCGCGCGGCCCTTCGTAGCGGATCAGGACGACCTCGCCCGGTTTGACCTTGCCGGTCAGAATGCCCGACACAGCATCGTCCTGGCTTTCAAAGATATGCGCAGGCCCGGTGAACACGAGGATCGAGTCATCGACTCCGGCGGTTTTCACGATGCAGCCTTCTTCGGCCAGATTGCCATAAAGCACCGCCAGACCACCGTCGTGCGAAAACGCGTGTTCGGCATTGCGCAGCACACCGTTGCTGCGGTCCAGATCAAGGCTGTCATAGCGCCGATCTTGCGAGAATGCCACCTGAGTGGGCACACCACCCGGCGCGGCGCGGTAGAAATCATGCACGCTTTGCGAGTTGCTGCGCACCACATCCCAGCGGGTCAGCGCATCCTTCATGGTCGGCGCGTGGACCGTTCCAACCGAGGTGTCGAGCAACCCGGCACGATCCAGCTCGCCCAGAATCGCCATGATGCCACCCGCGCGGTGCACATCTTCCATATGCACATCGTCCTTGGCCGGGGCCACCTTGCACAGCACCGGCACCTGCCGCGACAGCCGGTCGATATCGGCCATGGTAAAGTCGATCTCGCCTTCATGCGCCGCTGCCAGCAGATGCAGCACGGTATTGGTCGAGCCGCCCATCGAAATGTCCAGACGCATCGCGTTTTCAAACGCGCTGACGGTGGCGATGCTGCGTGGCAAGACGCTGGCGTCATTGCCTTCATAGTAGCGTTTCGCAAGATCGACGATCAGATGACCCGCTTCGACGAACAGACGCTTGCGGTCGGCGTGTGTTGCCAGCATCGAGCCATTGCCCGGCAAAGACAGGCCCAGCGCCTCGGTCAGGCAGTTCATCGAATTGGCGGTGAACATCCCCGAACAAGAGCCGCAGGTCGGGCAGGCTGACCGTTCGATCGCCGCCACGTCACCATCGCTCATGCTGTCGTCGGCGGCGGCGACCATCGCGTCAACCAGATCCAGCGCCTTGACCTTGCCGTCTTCCAGCACGACCTTGCCGGCCTCCATCGGGCCGCCGGAAACAAAGACCACCGGAATGTTCAGCCGCAAGGCGGCCATCAACATGCCCGGGGTGATCTTGTCGCAGTTTGAAATGCAGACCATCGCATCGGCGCAATGCGCGTTGACCATGTATTCGACGGAATCGGCAATGATTTCGCGCGACGGCAGGGAATACAGCATCCCGTCATGCCCCATGGCGATCCCGTCATCGACAGCAATGGTGTTGAACTCTTTTGCGACGCCCCCCGCCGCCTCGACTTCGCGTGCGACCAACTGGCCCAGATCTTTCAGGTGAACGTGGCCGGGCACGAACTGGGTGAACGAATTGACGATGGCGATGATCGGCTTGCCGAAATCGTCGTCTTTCATGCCGGTGGCGCGCCACAGGCCGCGCGCGCCTGCCATGTTGCGTCCGTGGGTCGAGGTTCTGGAACGATAATGGGGCATCTCTTCATCCTTTTTGCGGTTCAGAAACTATACTCGGACGCCAAAAGCAAGCCCGAGAGCGATCTGCCAAGGCCTCGGCGCAAGCCTGCCACTCATTGTAGGGGTCGGTTCCGGACTTCCCAGCAGAAACTCCGGTTCTCGGGCGCCGGTCATGGCGCGCAAGCCCGCCTTCGCCGACGGGGCGCCTTGCAACCGGCATTGCTCCAGCCCGTCGGAGGTCAGTCAGCCGGGGGCGTCACTCGGACGCCGTGGCCAGAAACACGGCCGTCTGCCACTCGGCGCAGCGCTGGGCCAGAGCGTCGGGCAGCGGCTGGTCAATGAACAACGCGTCGATTTCCGCCAGCGAAGCCAGCCGCACCGGCGCCGAGCGCTCCAGCTTGGAGGCATCCGTTACCAGAAAAGTCTGGCGCGACTGCCGGATGATCGCGCGCGATACACGCACTTCGGGCAGGTCAAAGTCCAGCAGATCGCCGTCGTGGTCCAGCGCCGAGGTGCCGATGATGGCGAAATCGACCTTGAACTGCTCGATGAAATCGGTGGTCAGATCACCCACAAGCCCGCCGTCAGACCGGCGCAACGCCCCCCCGGCCACCATGATCTCGCAGCTTTCGTTGGCCACCAGAATATTGGCCACGTTCATGTTGTTAGTCACCACCGTGATGTTGGAGTGATTCAGCAATTCGCGGGCCACGGCCTCGGTCGTGGTGCCAAGGTTCAGGATCATCGACGAATTGTTCGGGATCGCCTGGGCGCAGGCGCGCCCGATCGCGGCCTTGGCGGCCTCGTGCATCCGTCGACGGTCTTCATAGCCGATGTTGGAGACCCCGGTGCGTATCACCGCCCCGCCATGCACCCGATCCAATAGCCCCGCGTCCGACAGATCGGTCAGATCGCGACGAATGGTTTGCAGCGTGACATTGAACCGTTCGGCCAACAATTCGACCACCACGCGCCCCTCATGGCGCGCGATGCCCAAAATCTCGGTCTGCCTGAAACTTAGTGCCACGCCGGTCCCCGCTGGTCTGTGTCCCTGTTACAGATTTACACAAGAGTCACGCGGCCTTTGCAATCCTGAAAATCCGCGATGATGTTCGTTTTTATGATATTCGCGCATTAACGAAAATAAAGTCTTTGACAAATCGCGCGCTATCGCGCCTTCTGTTTCGGTTCGATGTGGGGGTGATTGTCGTGGCCTTGGCGCAGACCGGCGAAACGCCGGCAGATATTTTCATCATCGGCGGCGGCATCAACGGCTGCGGCATCGCGCGTGATGCTGCGGGGCGCGGCCTGACCGTCCGACTGGCGGAAATGGGGGATCTGGCGCAGGCAACCTCCAGCGCCTCGACCAAGTTGTTTCATGGCGGGTTGCGCTATCTGGAGTATTTCGAGTTCCGTCTGGTCCACGAGGCGCTGGCCGAGCGCGAAATTCTGCTGGTTGCAATGCCGCATATCAGTTGGCCGATGCGCTTTGTGCTGCCCTATCACCGCGACATGCGGTTCGAAAACGACACCCCCACCTCAAAGCTGCTGCGCCTGTTCATGCCGTGGCTGCGCGGCCAGCGCCCGGCGTGGCTGATCCGTCTGGGATTGTTCATTTATGACCATATGGGCGGGCGCAAGATCCTGCCCGGCACCCGCACGCTGGATCTGACGCGCGATCCGGTGGGCAAACCGCTGAACCCGAAGTTCACCCAAGCCTATGAATATTCTGACTGCGGGGTCGATGATAGCCGCCTCGTGGTGCTGAACGCCCGGGATGCCGCGGCGCGTGGCGCCGAAATCATGGTGCGCACCAAGGTCGTCTCGGCGCAGCGCGAAGGTGCCCTGTGGCGCGTCACCACCGAAGGCCCCGACGGCACGCGCCAGCACCTTGCGCGCGCGGTAGTCAATGCCGGTGGGCCCTGGGTCGAGGATGTGATCCGCAACACCGTTCGGATCGACTCGAGCGAAGGGGTGCGGCTGGTGCGCGGCAGCCATATCGTGACCAAACGCCTGTTTGACCATGACCGCTGCTATTTCTTTCAGGGCGAAGACGGGCGGATCATCTTTGCGATTCCCTATGAGCAGGATTTCACCCTGATCGGCACCACCGATCAGGACCATCACGGCACCCCCGGCGAGGCGCATTGCACCGACGCCGAACAGGATTATCTTTGCGCGCTGGCGTCAAAGTATTTTGTCCGGCCGGTCACCCGCGCAGACGTTGTCTGGACCTATTCCGGCGTTCGGCCGCTTTATAACGAGGGGGCGAAATCGGCCACGGCCGCCACGCGCGACTATGTGCTCAGCCTCGATGGCAACGGCGCGCCCTTGTTGAACGTGTTTGGCGGCAAGATCACCACCTATCGACGATTGGCAGAAGCGGCCCTGCGCAAGCTTGCCCCGACATTCCCCGAGGCCAGCGGCAACTGGACCGCGCGGGTGCCGCTTCCGGGCGGAGATTTCCCCTATGACGGGGTGGCGGCGCTGACCGCCGGGCTGAAGGCGGACTACCCGTTTCTGACCGACTATTGGGCCGGGCGGCTGATCCGGGCCTATGGCACCCAGGCGCGGATCGTTCTGGGCAACGCCAAGACCACCGCCGATCTGGGCCACGACTTCGGGGCGACGCTGACAGAGGCCGAACTGCGCTGGATGATGACGCGGGAATATGCCCGCCGGGCGGACGATGTGGTCTGGCGGCGCTCGAAACTGGGGCTCCGTCTGAGCCAGGACGAAATCGCAGCGCTATCGGCCTTCATGGAAAAAGCCGCGCCGGGGGCCACGCGCACCGCACAGGCATAGGGAGAAAGAGATGGCGCTGGAACTTCAGGGGGTTTCACGATTGGTCGAGGGGAGGGCGCATATCCACCCCACCGATCTGACATTGCAAAAAGGCACGATGAATGTGCTTTTGGGCCCCACGTTGTCTGGCAAGACATCGCTGATGCGTCTGATGGCGGGGCTGGATCTGCCCTCGGCCGGGCGACTGCTGTGGCATGGTCAGGATGTGACCGGGATGCGGGTGCAGGACCGCAAGGTTGCCATGGTCTATCAGCAGTTCATCAACTACCCGGCGATGAGCGTTTACGACAACATCGCCTCGCCGCTGCGGTTGATGGGGAAATCTGTGGCCGAGATCGACGCGGCGGTCAAATCCACCGCCGAAATGCTGAAGTTGGCGCCGATGCTGGGCCGAAAACCGTTGGAGCTGTCGGGAGGCCAACAGCAACGCTGCGCGCTGGCGCGGGCCTTGGTCAAGGGGGCGGGCCTTGTGCTGCTGGACGAACCGCTGGCCAATCTCGACTACAAGCTGCGCGAAGAACTGCGCGCCGAGATCCCCAGGATATTTGAAAAATCCGGCGCGATCTTTGTTTACGCCACCACCGAACCCGAAGAAGCCCTGCTGCTGGGCGGCAATACCGCCGCGCTGTGGGAAGGCCGCGTGACGCAGTTCGGCCCGACACCGCAGGTCTACCGTCAGCCGGCGGATTCGACGACCGCGCGGGTGTTTTCCGACCCGCCGATGAACTTTGTCTCGATGCTGAAAGACGGGCATCGGCTGAACTTTGGCGGGCAGGCCAATGCCCCCGCTGACGGCGCCTTTGCGACGCTGAAAGACGGGCGCTATCTGGCGGGTTTTCGCGCCAACCATCTGGAGATCAACCGTCACAGCGGCACGGCGGTCGAATTCGCCTGCCGCCTGCTGGTGACAGAGATTACCGGGTCCGAGACCTTCTTGCACCTGACCCATGGCGCCGAGCGCTGGGTTGGTCTTGTGCATGGGGTGCATGATCTTGCCCCCGGCTCGGCGCAGTCCGTCTGGCTTGACCCGGCGCATATCTATGTTTTTGCCGAATCCGGCGCGCTGGTGGCGCCTGCGGCCTATGCGGTCGCGGCCTGAGGGGGAACCATGGCACAGATCACACTTTCCAATCTCGCCCACAGCTACCTGCCTCATCCGCACGACGAACAGGATTTCGCGCTGAAGCAAATGGACCACGTCTGGCAAGATGGTGGTGCCTATGCGCTTTTGGGGTCGTCGGGCTGTGGCAAAACCACGCTTTTGAACATCATCTCGGGGTTGTTGCGGCCCAGTCAGGGGCGGGTGCTGTTTGGCGATCAAGATGTGACCGACGCCCCCACCGCGCAGCGCAATATCGCACAGGTGTTCCAGTTTCCGGTGGTCTACGACACGATGACCGTGCGCCAGAACCTGGCCTTTCCGCTAAAGAACCGGGGACTGGAGCCAGATCTTATCGCGCAGCGTGTCAACCATATCGCCGGGTTGATCGGCATGGAAGCCACGCTTGATCGCAAGGCCCGTGGGCTGACCGCCGACGTCAAACAAAAGATCAGCCTTGGTCGTGGCATGGTGCGCGAAGACGTGAATGCGATCCTGTTTGACGAACCGCTGACGGTCATCGACCCACATCTGAAGTGGGAACTGCGCACCCAGCTGAAATCCCTGCACCGCGAATTTGGCCATACGATGATCTACGTCACCCATGACCAGACCGAGGCACTGACCTTCGCCGACAGGGTTGTGGTGATGTATGACGGGCGTGTGGTGCAGATGGGCACACCGCAAGAACTGTTTGAAACCCCCCAACATACGTTTGTGGGCTATTTCATCGGCTCGCCGGGAATGAATCTGTTTGAGGCGCAAATCAAGGGTGCGCAAGCTCTGGTGCAGGGTCTGCCGGTCCCGTTGGGCGCCGTCTACGGACCTGTCGAAGGTCGCACCCAGATTGGCATCCGCCCCGAATTCTGCGCGCTTTCAGACGCGTCTGGCCTGCCGTTCAGCATCCAGCGGGTCGAGGACGTCGGTCGCCACCGGATCGTGCGCGGCGAGGTGCAGGGCCAGCCGATCAACATCATTGCCCCCGAAGGCAGCGCGATCGGCGCCGATATGAACCGCGTCACCTTTGCCGCGCAAAAGATCAACGTCTACGCCGACGACTGGCGCGTTGCACCGTTAACCGCCCAGGGAAAGGCCGCCTGATGGACAAGACGCAAAACAACAAGGCGTGGTTTCTGGTGCTGCCGGTGCTGTTGCTGGTCGCCTTTTCGGCGGTGATCCCGTTGATGACGGTGGTCAACTATTCGGTGCAGGACACCTTCGGCAAGAACGTGTTTTACTGGGTCGGGCTCGAGTGGTTCGAGGAAATGCTGACCTCGTCACGGCTGCATGACGCGCTGGGGCGTCAGGTAATCTTTTCGGCGATCATTCTGGCGATCGAGGTGCCCTTGGGTATTTTCGTTGCGCTGAACATGCCCAAGAAGGGCTTTTGGGCCAGTTTCTGTCTGGTGCTGATGGCACTGCCGCTGCTGATCCCGTTCAACGTCGTGGGCACGATCTGGCAGATCTTCGGGCGGGTCGATATCGGCCTTCTGGGTCATGCGCTGGCGGCGCTGGGGTTGGATTACAACTATACCAATGATGCGGTGGATGCCTGGGCCACGGTGATCGTGATGGATGTCTGGCATTGGACCAGCCTTGTGGCGCTGTTGGCCTATGCCGGGCTGCAATCCATCCCCGAGGCCTTTTATCAAGCCGCGAAAATCGACCAGGCCAGCCGCTGGAGCGTGTTTCGCTATATCGAATTGCCAAAGATGTCAGGGGTGTTGTTGATCGCCATTCTGCTGCGCTTCATGGACAGCTTCATGATCTATACCGAGCCCTTCGTCGTCACCGGCGGCGGCCCGGGCAACGCCACCACCTTCTTGTCGATCGATCTGGTAAAAATGGCGATCGGGCAATTCGATCTTGGCCCCGCGGCTGCGTTCAGCCTGATCTACTTTCTGGTCGTGCTGCTGATTTCCTGGGTGTTCTACACCGTGATGACCAACCTTGATAAGCAGGAGGGGTTTTGATGCGGCTCAAGGGCTCAGCCATTGTGATGGGGCTTTACCTCGTGTTCTTGCTGCTGCCGATCTACTGGCTGCTGAACATGAGCCTGAAGACCAACAGCGAAATACTGGGCGCGTTTTCGCTGTGGCCGGCAAACCTGACGCTGGCCAATTATCGCACCATCCTGACCGACCCGAGCTGGTACATGGGGTATGTCAATTCGATGATCTATGTGGTGATGAACACGGTAATTTCGATCACCGTGGCGCTGCCGGCCGCCTATGCCTTCAGCCGTTACCGCTTCCTCGGGGACAAGCACCTGTTCTTCTGGCTCTTGACCAACCGGATGGCGCCGCCGGCGGTTTTTGCGCTGCCATTCTTTCAACTCTATTCCTCGGTCGGGCTGTTTGACACGCATATCGCGGTGGCGCTGGCACATTGTCTGTTCAACGTGCCGCTGGCGGTCTGGATTCTGGAAGGCTTCATGCGCGGCGTGCCAAAGGAGATCGACGAAACCGCCTATATCGACGGCTATTCCTTTGGCCGGTTCTTCGCGAAGATCTTTGTGCCGCTGATCGCCTCGGGGGTCGGGGTGGCGGCGTTCTTTTGCTTCATGTTCTCGTGGGTCGAACTGCTGCTTTCGCGCACGCTGACCTCGGTCAACGCCAAGCCGATCGCGGCGACGATGACGCGCACGGTGTCGGCCAGCGGCATGGATTGGGGCGTGCTGGCGGCGGCCGGGGTGCTGACCATCATTCCGGGTGCCTTGGTGATCTATTTCGTGCGCAACTACATAGCCAAGGGCTTTGCCCTGGGGAGGGTGTGACAATGGCCTGGATGGCATGGACCGCGCCCACCGCGATCTTCTTTGTGACCATCGCCTGCCTGCTGGCGCTGTTCACCGTGTTGGCAATCCGCTTTCCCGAAACCCCTCGCGTCGGCGTGCTGCGCATTGAAACCACGCGCGGCGACCGATTGTTCATCACGCTTCTTGGGTCCGCCTTCATTTGTCTGGGCTGGCTCGCACTGTTCGGCGCCCCCGTCTGGGGCGCGCTGATTGCCTGCCTGATCTATGCCGCAGCGGTGTTTCGCTGGGTCTGATCGGGACTACCGTCGAAAGTTCCAACTCTCTGGGAGGAGAAAGTTATGAGACTTCGCACTTCAACCGCCATCGCCCTTGCGCTGATGGTAACAGGCGTTCCGGCCTGGGCTGACATGGACGCGGCCAAAGCGTTTCTGGATGCCGAAATCGGTGATCTGTCGACGCTGAGCCGCGCTGACCAAGAGGCCGAAATGCAGTGGTTCATTGATGCCGCCAAGCCCTTTGTCGGGATGGATATCAAGGTGGTGTCGGAAACCATCACCACGCACGAATACGAATCCAAAGTGCTGGCCGATGCCTTCACCAAGATCACCGGAATCAAGGTTACCCATGACCTGATCGGTGAGGGTGATGTCGTTGAAAAACTGCAGACGCAGATGCAGTCGGGCGAAAACATCTATGACGCCTATATCAACGACAGCGACCTGATCGGCACCCATTGGCGCTACAAACAGGCGCGCAATCTGACCGACTGGATGGCGGGCGAAGGTGCGGACGTGACCAACCCCGGGCTCGATCTGGCCGATTTCATCGGCACCAGCTTTACCACCGGGCCGGATGGCAAACTGTATCAGCTTCCTGACCAGCAATTTGCCAACCTCTACTGGTTCCGCCACGACTGGTTCACCGACCCGGTGAACATGGCCGACTTCAAGGCCAAATACGGATATGATCTGGGGGTGCCGATCAACTGGACCGCCTATCAAGACATCGCCGAATTCTTTACCGGGCGCGAGATCGACGGCAAGAAAGTCTATGGCCACATGGACTATGGCAAGAAAGACCCCAGCCTTGGCTGGCGCTTTACCGATGCGTGGCTGTCGATGGCGGGTGCCGGCGACAAAGGCGAGCCGAACGGCCTTCCGGTCGATGAATGGGGCATTCGGGTCAATGAGAACTCGCAACCGGTGGGCTCTTGTGTGGCGCGCGGCGGCGACACGAACGGGCCTGCGGCGGTCTATTCGATCACGAAATACATCGACTGGCTGACCAAATATGCACCGCCCGCCGCCTCGGGTATGGTCTTTGGCGAGGCCGGACCGGTGCCTGCGCAGGGCGAGATTGCCCAGCAGATGTTCTGGTATACCGCGTTCACGGCCGACATGGTCAAGGAAGGTCTGCCGGTGATGAACGCAGACGGCACCCCGAAGTGGCGCATGGCGCCCAGCCCGCACGGCGTCTACTGGGAGCCGGGCATGAAGGTTGGCTATCAAGACGCCGGGTCCTGGACGTTGATGCAATCGACTCCGGTCGATCGCGCCAAGGCCGCGTGGCTTTACGCGCAGTTCGTGACCTCGAAAACGGTGGATGTGAAAAAGTCCCATACCGGGCTGACATTCATTCGTGAATCCACGATTCAACATCCGTCCTTTACCGAACGTGCCCCGAAGCTGGGTGGTCTGGTCGAGTTCTACCGTTCGCCCGCGCGGGTGCAGTGGTCGCCCACCGGCACCAATGTGCCGGACTATCCCAAGCTTGCGCAGCTTTGGTGGCAGAACATCGGCGATGCGTCCTCTGGGGCGAAAACGCCGCAGGAGGCCATGGACAGCCTCTGCGCCGAACAGGAAAAGGTGATGGAGCGGCTTGAACGCGCAGGCGTACAAGGCGATCTGGGGCCGAAACTGAACGAAGAGCAGGACCCGCAGGTCTGGTTTGACGCGCCCGGCGCGCCGAAGCCGAAACTGGCCAATGAAGAAGAAGAACCCAAGACCGTCAGCTACGAAGAGCTGATTGCTTCGTGGAAATAAGCTTGCATTGTCGGGGGGCGGGCGTCCGCCCCCCGGCGAGCCCGATTGCTGATCGGTCGGCGTCTGCTGCGTCTGGCGGTTTGCGCGGCAGAGGGTGCTTGAGTATTTTGACCAAACAGAAGTGCATTTTGTGAATGGATCCAGTCATGCCCCATATTCTGGCGATAGATCAGGGAACCACCTCGTCGCGCGCGATCCTGTTTGACGCGGAGATGCGGGTTGTGGCAGTGGCACAAGAGGAGTTTGCGCAGCATTTCCCGGCTTCGGGCTGGGTCGAGCATGATCCTTCGGATCTGTGGTCGACGGTGGTCGCGACCAGCCGTGCGGTGATTGAACAAGCCGGGATCGATGCGCGAAATATCGCAGCGATCGGGATAACCAATCAGCGCGAGACGACGCTGGTCTGGGACCGCGCGACGGGGGCGCCGCTTTGCAATGCGATCGTTTGGCAGGACCGGCGGACGGCGGCGATGTGCGAGGCGCTGAAGGCCGCAGGCCATGAGCCCGAGATCACGGCCAAGACCGGGTTGCTGCTGGACCCCTATTTTTCCGGCACCAAGTTGCGCTGGATACTGGACAATGTGGACGGTGCCCGGACGCGGGCCGAAGCCGGGGAGTTGGCGTTCGGTACGGTGGATACGTTTCTGATCTGGCGTTTGACGGGCGGGCAGGTTCATACCACCGATGCCACCAATGCCGCGCGCACCATGCTGTACAACATCCGTGACGGGCAGTGGGATGTGGAAATCTGCGGGCTGTTGAACATACCGATGGCGATGTTGCCCGATGTGCGCGATTGCGCCGCCGATTTCGGGGTGACGCGGGCGGATCTGTTCGGACGAGAGATCCCGATCACCGGGGTTGCCGGCGATCAGCAGGCGGCGACCTTGGGGCAGGCGTGCTTTCAGCCGGGGATGATGAAATCAACCTATGGAACCGGCTGTTTTGCGCTGCTCAATACCGGGGATCAGATGGTGCAAAGCCACAATCGACTTTTGACCACTATCGCCTATCAGTTGAATGGCAAACCAACCTACGCGCTTGAGGGGTCGATCTTCATTGCAGGTGCGGTGGTGCAGTGGCTGCGTGACGGCTTGAAGATCATCCGCGTGGCAGCAGAGACGCAGACGTTGGCTGCAGCGGCCGATCCCGCGCAGGATGTGGTGGTGGTGCCGGCTTTTACCGGGCTCGGGGCGCCTTGGTGGCAACCCGAGTGTCGGGGCGCGGTGTTTGGCCTGACGCGCAACTCGGGCCCGGCCGAACTTGCGCGGGCAGCGCTTGAAAGCGTGGGGTATCAAACCCGCGATCTGTTGGAGGCAATGCGCGCCGACTGGCCTGGGGGGACGGATGGCGTGCTGCGCGTGGACGGCGGCATGGCGGCTTCGGATTGGGCGATGCAGTTTCTGTCCGATATCATCGGCGCGCCGGTGGATCGACCGCGTGTCACCGAGACCACCGCGCTTGGGGCCGCGTGGCTGGCCGGGATGCAGGCGGGGGTCTTTCCCGGCCCGGAAGGCTTTGCCGCGAACTGGGCACTGGAGCGGCGCTTCGAACCGTCGATGGATGGTCAGACGCGGGCCGCCAAATACGCCCGATGGGGCCGTGCGGTGCAAGCCACCATGGCCTTCTAGGCCCGCCATGGCGGCCTGAGTCAAAGCCAGACCCGGCGTCGTGCCGGAGGCCGGCCAGCTTGGCCCACGGGCCATTCGCGCCAAGAGCAGCCCTGCAGCGGGCGACCCCTCGCGGTGTTGCGGCACCAATGTGTTCGAGGTGGCAGGGGCTGCCAGATCCAATCCGCCCCGATCCGGCGCGGTGCAGGCGGCCAGGGGCATGCGCAACGGATCTGGGCCACGATCGTGCGCAGCCCTCTATGCGTCAGTCGGTGGTGGCGGTGGCCGATGAGGCGCCGCCCGCACCCGCAACCGCGACCGCGGTGCCTGCCAGAACGGCAGGCAAAAGAAACGGCACAAAGTTGGTGGCTTCGGCAATCGGCGGGATGGTCAGATCCTCGTCAGAGTCTGTGCCGGGTCCGGCGGTCACATCCTGTGCAAAGGCCGCCCCCGCAAACAAAGCGGCGACAGCGCCAGCGATAATCGACATGCGCATGATCCGAATTCCTTTCTGAGTTACTTGCAAGATCGCTAGCACGGAAAACCCCAACAAAACGATAACGAGGTCGGGCTTTCGTGTGACCCTTGGTTGGGGCTCATATCTGGTTGATCCGCGCCGGCTTTGGTGCCAACCCAACTGGGCGCCGGATCGGTAGCCCCCGGCTTTTGGCATGCGCAATTCCGATCCGGTAGGTCGCGCCAAACAGCAGCGTAAACATCACCAGCGCGGCAAAAGCGTAAAGCGGGCGGTTCCAGAACCAGATGCCGCACAGAACCGGGCCCGAGATGAGTGGCGTCAAGATCAATGTCGTCAGCGGGTTGCTGAGCGCCCTTTGCTGCCGACCCACGACCTTCAGCTCCAACGCGCGCATCACCAGTTGGTGAAAGTGCAGGCGGTCCGGCTGATTGGTCGGTCGCCCGGCGCGCTTGCGCCGGTAAATTGCCAGACCGGTGTCGGCAACCGGCCAGAAGAACACCAGCAACACCGCCCAGGGCGTCACCTCGGGCGAAGACTGTATCGTCAAGATGGCGATCCAGCCCAACACATGGCCCAACGTATACGCCCCACCGTCGCCCAGAAAAATCTTGCCCGTGGGGAAGTTGAACAAGAAAAAGCCAAGGACCGCCGGCACGACCAGAAGCGCCGCAACAGACAGGTCCCGAAGCCCGGCCTCAAGGCAGATCGTGCCCAGCCCCAGCGCAATCAGGATCGAAGTGATCGCCGCCAGACCATTTACCCCGTCGATCAGGTTGATGGCGTGGCAGATGCCGGTCACCGCAAATATCGTGAACAAGATCGCGATCGGGGGGGCCAGCAACAGCAGATCAAGGCCGGGCATATGGCTTCTGGTCAACCAGATCTGAAGCAGGGCAACCGCCGCAAGGCTCGAGAGCGCGGCGGCGACAAGCCTGCCGCGCGGGCTGACGCGAAAGCCGATATCTTCGGCCAGACCGGCAGCGGTCACGGGAATGATCGACAGAAGAAAAAGTGCGAACTGCGCATGCAGCCCTGGCGGCGCGAACCATAATACCGCGGCTGCAAAGGCAATCACAACCGCCAGCCCGCCGATACGCGGCGTGGCCACCAGATGCGCCGCCTGAACGGCGGTGCTGTCGTCCTGCCGGGCGGTGCGATGCAGATGCCGGGATTTTGTTGCAACAAGTCCTGCGGAAATCACGAACGAAACTGCAAAGGTGCAAAGATAGCCGAGCGGA
Organism: Rhodobacteraceae bacterium UBA6197; assembly: GCA_002422085.1. Classification (GTDB taxonomy): domain Bacteria; phylum Pseudomonadota; class Alphaproteobacteria; order Rhodobacterales; family Rhodobacteraceae; genus UBA6197. The sequence continues at coordinate 323,869 of DISZ01000010.1, read as the reverse complement.
ATTGCAGACGGCAAAGGCATGCGCATCTTACTCCTTCGATGAACTCAAGACAGGCATGGGCAGATCCGAATAATTCAACGTCAAACCGCAGATGCGCAAAACCGGGCCGCAACGACAATGCTACTGGCAGCCCATCCTGAGCGGCTTTGGCAAGCACATCGCTGCCACCGTCGATTCTGAGCGCCTCATTTTCAGTGCTAGAGCGTTTGCATTCAAAAAACAACTTAAACGAGAAATTAATTATTATGGACAACCACGTCGCGAGTGGTAAATGATTGTGCAACGCAAACCAGAAGCGCGTTTTGCCCGTCGGGCCAAAGCAGCTGCGCGGTGTGAAGTGATGTGAGGGGCAGCGTTGGTCGAAAAGGCAGTCCGCCCTGTCGACAAGTTGAGATTGTGTCGGGCAGCGTCACCTGCCCGCCAGTGCCGCCGTTCAACAGCGTAGCGCGAGGTGAAGATGGCCCCGAAACAGGCTGACCCAGGCCGGGATGGAACCCTGCTTTCGCCCGGCAACGACGACGGCCGGCGCGGCGCCGGGTGGGTGGTGGTGCTGTGCGCCGCGTTGACCTCGCAAACTTCGGGCGCCTGGGCCGAGGAAAATCCCGGCCGTTCGTTGATGGGAACGCCGGGTTACACCGATATGCCCTCGGCCTTCATGCCGCCGCGCGATACTTTGGGGCTGAACCTCAGCACACGCGGCACCAGCCGGCAGGCCAGCATTGACTTTCAGATCACCGACCGGCTGAGCGGTGCGTTTCGCTATGGCTACCTAGAGGGCCAAAGCGCGGGTTTGACCGCCAACTACGACCGAAGCTTCGATCTGCGCTATCAGGTGTTGCGCGAAGGCCGGCAGATGCCGGCAGTCACGCTGGGGCTGACCGATTTTCTGGGCACCGGGATCTTGTCGTCGGAATATGTGGTGGCCAGCAAACATCTGGGCGACCGCTTCACCGTCAGTGGCGGAATTGGTTGGGGTCGGTTGGGGACGTACAATGGATTTACCAACCCATTGTCCGTTTTCAGTTCGGGTTTGAAGACTCGCAAGGCAACTGCCGACAGTTCGGCCGATGCAGGAGCGACGGGGGGGCAGGTCGAACTGGATCGGCTGTTCTCTGGCGATGCGGCGCTGTTTGCGGGCTTTGACTGGCGCGCGACAGATCGGTTGACACTTTCGGCCGAGTATTCCTCTGACGCCTATGTTCTAGAGCAATCCCGCACCGGTTACCGCCAAAAGACACCGATCAATTTCAGCGCAAAATACCGGTTGCGCAACGGTGACCAGATCGGTTTGCACAGCTTTTATGGCACCCATGTCGCGCTAAGCTATAGTCACGCCTTGGCGCCGGGGCGGCCGCGGTTGACATCGGGCCGGGATACCGCGCCGACACCGATCCAGCCGCGTCAGGCGGTTGATCTGGCAGCGTGGCGGGGGGCAGTCACGGCTGACGCGCGCGCAGCAGACGCGGTGGGCGCGGCGACGGATCTGCGGGCGGCCTTGCAAGGGCAGGGGCTTGCGGCGCAGGCCCTTGTCGTCGAAGGGCACACCGCCACCGTGACGGTCGAAAACCTTGCCTGGGGCGCCTCGGCGCAGGCGATCGGGCGCACGGCGCGAATTCTGGCCAACCACTTGCCACCCGAGATCGAGACGTTGCGTATCAGGCTGGCGAAATCCGGCGTCGAAATTTCAGAAGTCACGCTTCAGCGCGCCGATCTGGAACTGTATGAGCACCAGATCGGCGGCGCGCAGGCGATGGCGTCACGCAGCATCATCGCCGAGCCGGGCCGCGCTCTGCCGACCTTGCCGGGGGTCTATCCCAAGGCGCGCTTTGGCCTGTCGCCCTATCTCGCACCATCGTATTTCGATCCGGACAAACCCGTGCGGCTGGATCTTGGGCTTCAGGCGAGCGCGGATTATGCGTTGGCGCCCGGCCTGACGCTGTCGTCGCAACTGCGCAAACGGGTGGTGGGAAACCGTGGACCGACCCGTTTTGACGCCGTTTCTGCATTGCCACATGTCAGAACCGACTCTGGGCTGTTTGATCAATGCGCCGACCCCGAGATCAGCCACCTGACCGCCGAATACATGTTTCGCCCGGGCCACAATCTGTTTGGCCGTGTGACGGCGGGCTATCTGGAACGGATGTATGGCGGGCTGTCGGCCGAGTTGTTGTGGAAGCCTTCGGATAGCCGTCTCGCTTTGGGGGCCGAGCTGAACTATGCCCGCAAGCGTGATTACAACACGCTGCTGGGCTATGACGATTACGACGTGATGACCGGCCATGCCTCGGCCTACTACGACTTTGGCAACGGCTTTGTCAGTCGCATTGACGCGGGACGTTATCTTGCAGGCGACTGGGGCGGCACCTTCACGCTCGAGCGCCGGTTCAACAATGGCTTTCGGATCGGTGCATTCGTGACGCTGACCGATGTCAGCGCCAAGGACTTTGGCGAAGGGTCGTTTGACAAGGGCATCATCTTGCGGATCCCGCTGGATTGGGCCAGCGGCATGCCCTCGCGCAACGCTGGCAACATCACCCTGCGGCCCGTGCAGCGCGACGGCGGCGCACGGCTTGAGGTGCGCCACCGGCTTTACGACCAGATCACGGACGAACAGGCGCTTGCCCTGAACCGCCGTTGGGGGAGGTTCTGGCGATGAAACATCTGATCCGTTTCGTGCTTTGCCTGTCGCTTGCGGGCTGCGCATCCGGCGAACCGGGGGTGGCCCGGCTGGTGGCGCGGGCCTTGCCCGCCCCGACCGGGGTTGCCGCCGCCGATTATGCCGCGCTGCGCCGCAGCGGGGCCACGACGATGATCTTCGCCAACGAGGCGGCAGGCACTTCGGCCGAATTCGTCGAGGTCACGTCGCGCGGCGGCACGCAAAGCTGGCGCAATGAGGGCAATCTGGGCGTGGTGACCCGTGACGGCTTCTTGCTGGCCACGCGCGGGCTGGGGCATGACGCGATGGCGATTGATCCGGGGGCGGCGGTTGCGCTGGTGCTGGCGGGGAATAGCGGCGTCAGCCAGCGCGTGCACGAAGAACTGGACGGCGACGATCACCTGATCCGCAAAAGCTATGCTTGCACTGTCGAGAATCGCGGGCCGCGCGACATCGCGATCGGCGCACACGACGTCGCCACCCGTCTGATGGCCGAAACCTGCACGGGCGGGGCCGGTCCGGGGTTCACCAATCTTTACTGGGTGCGGTCAGGGCGGGTGCTTCAGGCGCGCCACTGGGTTAGTGCCGGTTTCGGCACCTTGGCGATGCGCGCGCCGTCCGGGCGGGGTTAGCCGATGCGCGCGGTCATGGCCCTGAATGGTGGCACGGAGGCCGTGATCTTAGCGGACTGCGATGCGGGTATTCTTGTCGATCGCCCGTGGCGTCCCTTGCGTGGCGACGCCGGTCCAGCCGGGTTGCGGCGGCCTTGGCGTGTCATCCTCGGTCGTGATCGGCAGGCGCCACCGGACGACAACGGCCAGCGATACCACCATGAACAGGAGGATCGCGCCGATGACACAAAGAAAGATGCTGACCAAGAAACTGCCCTCACGTTACGGTCCGGCCAGATTGGCAAAGAAACTTTAAGGACAGATGAAGTCCGAGTCGACGATTTATTGCCACTCTGTCTGCCTGCCACCGCCCCTCGGCACCATTCAGCGCGGGTGGCCAACGCATGACTTCTGCCGCGGCAAAGACACCGATGCGTCAGTTGGCCCGGTTCGCCAGCCGGTTTGACGCGCATGATCACGAGATATTCCGGGGCGCCTCGGTCGCCTTCGTGCTGCGTGGCGTCGGCGCAGGGCTGGCGTTTGCCTTCAACGTGGTCGTGGCCCGGCTGCTGGGTCCCGAGGGTGCGGGGCTATACTTTCTGGCGCTGTCGGTCACGATGATCGGCTCGGTTGTCGCCCGGATCGGGCTGGACAATTCGGTGTTGCGGTTCGTTTCGGCGGGGGCGGCGTTGCAAGACTGGGGGCGCGTGCGGGGGGCCTTCCGATTGGCGATGGGGGGCGCGCTGATTGCTTCGGGGGGGCTGGCGCTGGGGTGCATCCTGTTCGCCGCGCCGATTGCCGGCCGGGTTTTTGACGCGCCGCAGCTTGCCGGGCCGCTGCGCTATGCCGGTGCGGCGATCGTCAGCTTTTCGATGATGTCGCTGCTGTCGGAAAGCCTGAAGGGGCTGAAGCAGATTGGTCCTTCGATGCTGGTTGCGGGCGCGCTTTACCCGCTGTTCGGCCTGGTGTTGATCTGGCCGGCCGTGCGATTGATGGGGCCGCAAGGCGCAAGTGCGGCCTATCTTGGGGCGACGGGGCTGGCGGCGCTGGTCGGTTGGGGGCTGTGGCGGCGCCAGCTTGCCGGTCACGAGGCCCCGGCGCGGTTCGCCTTGGCGGAACTGTGGGCCAGTTGCCGGCCGTTGTGGCTGATGAGCATCGTAACCCGCGCGATCCTGCCATGGGCGCCGGTTTTTCTGCTGGGTCTTTGGGCTGACGGCAGCGAGGCCGGAATCTTTGGCGCCGCGACACGGGTGGCGCTGCTGGTGTCGTTCTTTCTGGTCTCGGTGAATACGATCCTTGCGCCAAAACTGTCCGAGCTTTTCGTGCGCGGCGAAATCACCACGCTGCGGCGTTTGGCCAGCCGGATGACGTTGGGGCTGTGCCTGCTGACCAGCCCGCTGTTTGCGCTGCTGATCTTTCAAGGCGGTGCGGTGATGCGGCTGTTTGGCCCCGAGTTTGCGAAAGGTGGCGCGGTTCTGGGCGTGTTGGCCATCGGCCAGGCGGTCACCGTGTCAAGCGGCGCGGCGGGGCAGATCCTGATGATGACCGGGAATGAGCGGATCATGGGCACCCTGTCGCTGCTGGCCTGTGCGGTGTTGCTGGGTTTGTCGTGGCTGTTGATCCCGGCCTACGGAATGCTGGGTGCGGCCATCGCCAATGCGGTCTGCATGGCGATTGTCAACCTGGGCGCGCTGTTGTTTTCGGCGCGGGTGATCGCGGGGCTGCAGACCTCGGGGGGGGCGGCATGAGGCGGAACGCCCCCCTGAAAGGGCGACATGTATTTCATACTTGAGGCCGTTCTCATATCGGGTGTTGCCTTTGTTCGCTATCGCGCGGCGCTGGTGCTTTTCGTCTTTCTTCTGGCGTTGTCTCCTCGATCAACGTCGGTGGCGATTGGTAGTGCGGGATTGGCGTTCTCATTCACCCGTTATGCGTTGTTGCTGATATTGGGGCTGCTTGTCGCCAAATTGATGATGCGGCCCGGGCTTTGGCGCCGTGCAAAACAGGTGCTATTTCGCGAGAGAGCGACAGTTATTCTTGTGGTGTTGGTAAATTTGAAGCTTGCATCCTCGCTTCACGCGACGGGTGCCAGATCTTTGCCATATATATTCGACGATCTTTCAATTACGCTGCTGTGCTTTTTCATCTTCTTTGTGTTCACCAAGACATATTCCGATTTCCGCAAGATACTTGTCGCGATATCCGTATCCGTGCTGCTAAGCGGTTTGCTGAGTATGATAGAATTCCCGCTTGCGAAACCGCTGGTCACGTTCATTGCGTCTGGCGCTGTGGCGGGTTCGGACGATGTTCTGACCGGCATCATGCGCGATTCAAGTTATCGGCTGCAGGCGCTGTTCGATAATCCGCTGCTGTTGGCAGAGTTCACAGTTCTCGCAACCCCCTTGGTTCTATATCTTTTTTATACCACGACCGGGATTTCTCGCATCGCTTTGGGGGTGACGGCGCTTGCGGCGGCGGCGCTTTTGCTGGGAACAGGGTCGCGTGCCGGCTTGATGCTATATCTTCTCGAGATCCCGGCGATCTTCGTTCTTTCAAGACGTGGAAGCTACGGGTTCTTGTTGAAATCCCTTGCGTTTTCATTGCTGCTTATCGCCGTTGGCGTGGCCCTCTATTCCGGTTTTGACAGTTTCGTTTCGCTTGCCCACGAAGGCAAGACCGGCAATTTCTGGCTATACGACGACAGAGAGCGCAGCACGATAGAGCGTGCTTCGCAATATCTGATTGTCTTTGAGCAGATGAAGAACAACCCGCTCTTCGGATTTGGCGTTCGTCAAAGCCTGCACAACGAGTTGGAGTTTCTCAATCGTCTCGACAGTTATTGGCTGCGACTGCTGCTGGAGGCGGGAATTTTTGCGCCGCTGCTGTTTATTGCGTTTGCCATCGCGGCAATCCGGCGGGTGGTGCGATCTGATTTAGCCGAGTTTCAAAACCCGGCCCTGTTGCGAGCCTCGCTACTGGTTTTCATCGTCATGTTCCTGGCTTTGAAATTGTTCATCTCGATCCCCAGCAACAACATCTACTTCTTCATTGTGATCGGCGCTTTTTTTGGCGCGACCCAAAAATCAAACAAGGTCTGGTCTGATGCGCATCCTGCTTGCCCATAACAATTATACCGTGCAAGGCGGCGCCGAGGTGTTTTACCACGAAGTCGCCCGGGTGCTCCGCGCCGAGGGTCATCAGGTGGCAATGTTTTCGGCCGCAGAGCCGGGGCTGGAGGCGCCGGAGGCCGGGTATTTTCCCGAGGCTGCCGACTACCGCTCGGGCGGGGTTCTGACGCGGGTGCGGCACTTGCCGGGGCTGATCTACAACCGCGATGCCAAGGCGGCGATGGCCCGGCTGATTGCCGATTTTCGCCCCGATGTCGTGCACGCGTTCGCGGTCTATGTGCGCCTGACCCCGGCGATCCTCGAGGCGGCGCAAGAGGCCGGTGTTCCGGTCGTGCTGTCGTGCAACGACTACAAGCACCTCTGCGCGAACTACAAACTCTTCCACAACGGCCGCATCTGCGAAGAATGCAAGGGCGGGCATTTTCACCGCGCGCTGGTGAACCGCTGTTGCCATGGCTCGCTTGCCTATAGTGCCGCCAGCATGGCCGAGGCCTATGTCCACGAACGCCTGAACATCTGGCGCAAGAACGTGTCGTGTTTCTTGTTTGCCAGCCGGTTCATGGCCCGCAAGACCGAAGAATTCTGGGGCGAGGGCAAGGTGCAGATCGACTTTCTGCGCAATCCGTTTGATGCCGAGAAATACCATGTCGCGCCGAATGTCGGCTCTTACTTGCTCTATTTCGGCCGGTTGATTGATGAAAAAGGCGTGCAGGTGTTGCTTGCGGCGGCCGCGCTTGCACCTGACGTGCCGGTGGTGATTGTCGGTGACGGGCCGGATTTGGACAAAACCATCGCTGCCGCCGCCACGTTGGACAATGTGCGCGTGGTCGGCCCCGCCTGGGGCGATGATCTGGCGGGCTGGCTCAGCGGTGCGCGGGCGGTCGTTGTGCCCTCGCTTTGGCACGAGAACTTTCCCTATGTGATCTTGCAGGCCTTCGCCGCCGCCAAACCGGTGATCGGATCGCAGCGCGGCGGTATCCCCGAACTGGTCGATGCCGGGCCGCATGGCTGGACCTATGAGGCGACCGATGCGGCGGCGCTGGCGGCATTGCTGACCGATGTGGTGGCGCTGCCCGACGATCAGATCGCCGCCATGGGCGAAGCGGTTCAGACCTATGTCGCGACCGAATTCACCGATGCGGCGATCTACGCCCGGCTGTTGGAAATCTATGAAAGGGTCGTGCAATGAGGGCACTGGTGATTGGCGGCAGCGGCTTTATCGGCTCGCATCTGGTGGACGCGCTTTTGGCCGCGCGGCACCGGGTCCGGGTGTTTGACCGCGCGCCGGAACGCTTTCGCGCGACACCGGCGGGTGTGCAATTCGTGCAAGGCGAGTTTGGCGATACCGCGGCGCTGGCCGAGGCGCTGGCGGATGCCGATTGTGTCTTTCATCTGATCAGCACCACGGTTCCGGCCACCTCGAACCTGGACCCGGTGGCCGATATTCAGGGCAACCTGATCAATACGGTGCGGCTTTTGGACCTGATGCGGGCGGCGGCGGTGCGGCGTCTGGTTTACCTGTCGTCGGGCGGCACGGTTTACGGCATCCCCGAATCCGACCCGGTCCCCGAAAGCCACCCGCTGCGGCCAATCAGTTCTTACGGTGTGGTCAAGGTCGCGGTCGAGAATTACCTGCGCATGGAGCAGCACCTTCACGGGCTGCGCCCGATCGTGCTTCGGGCCTCCAACCCCTACGGGCCGCGTCAGGGGCATGGCGGGGTGCAAGGTGTCATCGGCACCTATCTGCGCAAGATCAAGGAGGGCGAGCCGATTCAGCTTTGGGGTGATGGCAGTATCGTGCGCGACTTTATCCATGTCGAGGATCTGGCCGCGCTTTGTCTGCAGGCGGGCCAAAGCGATGTCACAGGCATCTATAATGCGGGCAGCGGCGAGGGGCACTCGATCGCGCAGATCATTGATCTGATCGGCGCGGTAGTGGGCGCGCCCGTGGTGCCGGACCGCAAGCCGGGGCGCGGGTTTGACGTGCCGCGAGTGGTGCTGGACGTCTCTGCCGCGCAGCGCGATCTGGGCTGGCAGCCACAGCGCGAGCTGGGCGACGGCCTTGCCGAGACCTGGGCCTGGGTGCGGGGGCAGGCGGCATGATTTTCGTTGTCGGGAACAGCCGCAGCGGCACCACGCTGATGGGCCGCATACTGGATGCGCATCCGCAGGTTCACACCTTTGAAGAACTGCACTTTTTTGAAAACCTGATTACCCCCGAGGCGGTGTTGTCCCCCGCCCCGTTGTCGTCCGAAGCGGCGCGCGTATTGGTGGTGCGGCTGCTGACCTCGGCGCGGGGCAACATCTTTTCGCGTCCCGATCCGGCGACATTGGGCGATGCGCCGCAACGGATCTTGGCCGAGGCGGCGGCAGATCCGCTGTCGCTTTACCGCGCGGTGCTTGGCCACGAAACCCGGCGCGCCGGCAAGACCGTGCCTTGCGAACAGACGCCACGCTATCTGTTCTCGATCGCCGAAATCCGCACGGCATTTCCCGAGGCGCGCTTTATCAACATGGTGCGCGATCCGCGCGATGTGATGCTGTCGCAAAAGAACAAGTGGCGGACCTATCGCCACGGCTCGTGGAACATGCCGCTGCGCGAGGCGGTTCGGGTCTGGGCGAATTACCACCCGGTTCTGGCGGCCAAGCTTTGGTCGGCGGCGGTGCGTCGGGGGGCGGCTTTTGGGGCCGCCGAACGGGTGCTGACCGTGCGGTTCGAGGATCTGATCGCAGATCCGCGTGAAACCGTGGCCCGGATCTGCGACTTTCTGGGAATCGCATTCGACGAGTCGATGCTGGCCGCCGAAGATATCGGATCATCGGCCAAAGCCGATCAGCCGGGACGGCGTGGGATCAACCCCGAAGCCTCGGGTCGCTGGCGCAAGGGCGGGCTCAGCCACCGCGAGGTCGCGATCTGCGAACGTCTTTGCGCGCGCGAAATGCATGCCATGGGCTATCTTGCAGCGGGGCCGCGCCTTTCCGCGTTGCGCTATGCGGTTGAATGGCCACTGCTGGTGGCAAAGGGCGTGCTTTCGCTGGCGCTGAACCTGTCGCGCAACCGCAATGTGCTGGGTGCGATCCGGCGGCGTTTCCTGCAATGAGCGGCGTGCATCAGATCGCGATTCTGGGCACCGTCGGCGTGCCCGGAGTCTATGGCGGCTTTGAGACGCTGGCCGAAAACCTTGTGCGCCAGCATCAGGGCCGCAACCGGGCCGAGGCGTTGACCGTCTATTGCAGCGCCCGCGCCTACCCCGACCGACCGCCCATGTTCCTGTCTGCCGCGTTGCGCTATCTGCCGCTGTCGGCCAATGGCGTTCAAAGCATCCCCTATGACATCTGGTCGCTCTTTGATGCGGCGCGGCGCGGCACCGATGCGGTGCTCTTGTTGGGGGTGTCGGGGGCGCTGGCGCTGCCGTTGCTTCGGCTTTCCCGGCGCGGGCGGCGGATGCGGGTGGTGACCAATATCGACGGTATAGAATGGAAGCGCGACAAGTGGCGCGGCTTGGCGCGGCTGATCTTGCGCCTGTCCGAGCGCGCCGCCGTGGTTTGGTCGGATGTGGTGGTGGCCGACAATCAGGCGATCGCCGACCATGTCGCACAAACCTACGGCGCCAAGTGTGAGGTGATCGCCTATGGCGGCGACCACGCTTTGGCCTGCCCGCCAGACGCGGGCACCGGCGCGGATCTGCCCGCCCGCTATGCGCTGGCGCTGTGCCGGATCGAGCCGGAAAACAATGTGGCGATGATCCTCGAGGCGTTTTCGCGCATGATCGATCAGCCCCTGGTCTTTGTCGGAAACTGGGACGCCAGCGACTATGGCCGCAGCTTGCGCAGCGCCTACGCGGGGCACCGCAACCTCTGGCTTCTTGATCCGGTCTATGACGCTGGCCGGTTGCGTGCGCTGCGCGATCGCGCCTGGGTTTACGTGCATGGCCATTCGGCGGGCGGCACCAACCCGTCGTTGGTCGAGATGATGCATTTCTCCATCCCGGTTCTGGCCCATGGTTGCGCCTTCAACCGTCATACGACCGAGGGTGCGGCGCGATATTTCGCCTCGGCCGCCGAGATCGTCGCAAGCCTGCCCTTGATTGATGCCGACACTGCCGCGATGATCGGCGCGGATATGGGCCGCATCGCGCGTGCGCGATACACTTGGGCCGAGATAGGACGGGCTTATTTCGCCTTGATCGGGCAGACATGATTTGACCGCAGTTTTCTGGTAAGGCTGCTTGCATTCGGTCCGGCGCGCGGGCTGGGGAATGACCTTCAGGGGGTTGGACGATGAAGATTCTGGTTACCGGCGGCGCCGGATTCATCGGTTCGGCGGTGATCCGTCAGGCAATTGCGCGCGGATATCAGGTGGTCAATCTGGATGCGCTGACCTATGCCGCCTGCCTTGAAAACGTGGCCAGCGTAGCGGCCGATCCGGGCTATGCCTTTGAACGCGCCGATATCCGCGACCGTGCCGCTCTGGCGCGGGTTTTTGCCACCCACGCCCCCGATGCGGTGATGCATCTGGCCGCCGAAAGCCATGTTGACCGTTCGATCGACGGCCCCGGCGCCTTTGTCGACACCAATGTGACAGGCACCTTCAACCTGCTTGAGGCGGCGCGCGCCCATTGGGTCGCGCAAGGCCGCCCCGAGGCGTTTCGCTTTCACCACATCTCGACCGATGAGGTCTATGGCTCGCTGGGTGCGACCGGGAAATTCACCGAAGATACGCCCTATGACCCGCGCTCGCCCTATTCGGCCACCAAGGCGGCGTCGGATCATCTGGTGCGCGCATGGGGCGAAACCTATGGCCTGCCGGTGCTGGTGACGAATTGCTCCAACAATTACGGCCCGTTCCACTTTCCCGAAAAGCTGATCCCGGTGGTCATTCTGAAGGCGCTCGCCGGGGCGCCGATCCCGGTCTATGGCGACGGCTCGAATGTGCGCGACTGGCTGTTCGTCGAGGACCATGCCGATGCGCTGTTGACGGTGTTGAGCCGGGGCCAGATCGGGCGGACCTACAATATCGGTGGCGAAAACGAGGCGCGCAACATCGATCTGGTCCGGATGATCTGCGCCGAACTGGATCGCCTGCGCCCGCAATCGGCGCCGCACGCGCGGCTGATAACCTTTGTCAACGACCGTCCCGGCCATGACAAACGCTATGCGATCGACCCGACCCGCATTCGCAAAGAGCTGGGCTGGCGCCCCTCGGTCACCCTTGAACAGGGGGTCGCGCAGACCGTCGCATGGTATCTGGCCAACGAGGCCTGGTGGCGCCCGCTTCTGGCGCGCGATGGTGTCGGGCAGCGGCTTGGGGTCGCTTCATGACGCTGTTGGTGTTTGGCAAGACCGGGCAGGTCGCGTGCGAACTGCGCCGCCTCGCGCCCGACGCGCGCTTCTTGGGGCGTGCCGAGGCCGATCTGGCCGACCCCGACGCCTGCGCCCGGATCGTTCGCGATAGCGGCGCGCGGCTGATCGTCAACGCGGCGGCCTATACCGCCGTCGATCGCGCCGAAGCTGACGAGGCCACGGCCGATCTGGTCAATGGCGCGGCCCCGGCCGCAATGGCGCGTGCCGCGGCCCAAACCGGTGCCGCGTTCGTGCATATCTCGACGGATTACGTCTTTGATGGCTCGGGCAACGTGCCTTGGGCGGTGACCGCGCCGACCGGGCCGCTGGGGGCCTATGGCCGCAGCAAGCTGGCAGGCGAGGCCGGCGTGCGCGCGGCCCAAGGCTTGCACGGCATCTTGCGCACCTCTTGGGTGTTTTCGGCCCATGGCGCGAATTTCGTCAAGACCATGCTGCGGCTTTCCGAAAGCCGCGCCAGCCTGTCAGTCGTCGCCGATCAGATCGGCGGGCCGACCCCGGCGCGGGCCATCGCGCAGGCGCTGTTGCGCATGGGCGAACACCTGCTTGCGGGGCGCAGCGGCGCGGGCACCTGGCATTTTGCCGGCGCGCCGGATGTCTCATGGGCCGATTTCGCGCGTGAGATATTTGCCCAAGCCGGGCGGGCCGTCGATGTCATCGACATTCCCACGACCGCCTATCCCACCCCCGCCCGACGACCGCTGAATTCGCGGCTCGAGTGCGGGGCATTTGCTGCGGCCTTTGGCATCGCGCGCCCGGATTGGCGGCAGGGGCTGACCGAGGTCTTGCACGAACTGGAGGTGATCTGAGATGCAGCGCAAAGGGATCATTCTGGCCGGTGGGTCAGGAACGCGGCTTTACCCGATCACACTGGGTATTTCGAAACAGCTTTTGCCGATCTACGACAAGCCGATGATCTATTACCCGATTTCGGTGCTGATGCTGGCCGGCATTCGTGAAATCGCGATCATCACCACCCCCGAAGACCAGTCGCAGTTCCAGCGCCTGTTGGGCGATGGCGGCCAATGGGGATTGTCCTTCACCTGGATCGTGCAAGCCTCGCCCGACGGGCTGGCGCAGGCCTATCTGCTGGCCGAGGATTTTCTGGCCGGGGCGCCATCGGCCATGGTTCTGGGCGACAATATCTTTTTTGGTCAGGGTCTGTCCGATCTCTTGGCGCGCGCCGATGCGAAAATGACCGGAGGCACGGTGTTCGGCTACCGCGTTTCAGACCCGGAACGCTATGGTGTCGTGGAATTCGATACCGGTGGCCGCGCCCGCTCGATCATCGAAAAGCCGGTGGTGCCACCGTCAAACTATGCCGTGACGGGGCTCTACTTTCTGGATGGCAGCGCCCCCGCGCGAGCGCGTCAGGTGCGCCCGTCGGCCCGCGGAGAACTGGAGATCACCACCCTTCTCGAGATGTATCTGCGTGAAGACGCGCTGTCGGTCGAGCGTATGGGGCGCGGCTATGCCTGGCTTGATACCGGCACCCATGCCAGCCTGCTGGATGCGGGCAATTTCGTGCGCACGCTTGAACAGCGGCAAGGCTTGCAGACCGGTTGCCCCGAAGAGATCGCGTTCGAGCTGGGCTGGATCACGCGTGCCGAACTGGACGCCCAGGCCGAGCGTTACAAGAAAAACGATTACGGCGCCTATCTGGCGCGGCTTTGAGGCGGCATCGGCCCCGCCCCGGCTTGGGGCCGGGCCGATGCACGCCCGTCAACCCGCACCGCTGAGCGCCTGCAATTCGGCATCGTCCAACGCGTGCGACCAATAGGCGATCTTGCGCAGATGGGCATTGCCTGCCGTCGTCAAAAGCCCGCCGGGCTGAAGCGTCAGATAGCCGCCCGCTGGCGACACCCCGGTGCCGACCTGCGCCGCGCCGCCGTTCAGGCTTGCCGCGATCCGCCCCGGCGCATGGCTCAGCGCGACTCGTGCCACCGAAAACTCGGCCGCGCTGCCCAGTGCGATTTGCGCCTCGACCACACCGCCCCGCAGCGACACCGCCTCCAGCGCGCCGCTTGCAGGCGAGGCGAATCGCACCCCCAGCGCGTTCCCTCCGGCGGCGGCGTCATGCAGCGACCACAGGTGGCGCCCCGCCTCGCCGCGCCGCAGCGCAACCTCGGCCAGCACGGTCCCGGCCGTCGGGTTGAACCAGTCGCCCAAACCGATCTCGGCCCTGTCGGCACTGCGTGTCGCCGTCACGTCTTGCGTAGGTATGTAAGACGAGGCCGCCCGCCCGACCTCAAGCTGCGCCCCCCACAGGTAGGCGCCCGACAGCCCGTCACCGGCATACATCGCCAGACCGTCCAGAACGTTGATCAGCACTTGCGCATTGGTGCTGTTGCCGACTGCATTCGCCGTCAGCGCACAGCGATACCAGCCGTTCCCTGCCGGTTCGATCCGCGCGCCGATCAGCGTGCTGCCCGAGGGCGAGACGATTGACCCGGCCTGCAGATCGAACCGGCACGCCGCACTCCACGCACCCGATCCGTCAAACAGCGTCATATAGACGTTGCGCCCCGCCGCCTTGGCAAAGAACGAGGCGGTGTAGGCATTGCCTGCTGTCACCGACAACCCGAACTGCTTGACCCGGTGGTGGCCGAATGTCGCCGTATCCAGTATCTTTTCGGCGCTGGTGCTGCCGTCGGGGGCCAGCGCCGCTTCGGCCAGAACGGTGACATTGTCCTTGGCCCAGATCGCGTTGCTGATGTTTTGCGAACGGCTCAACGCATTGCTGCGCGTGCCCTCGATCAGCAGGCCAAGCGGGGCGCCGCCAATCGCCTGATGGTCAAACCGCGGGGCATTGATGGCGGCGGCGGCCAACAGCCCCGAGGCTGCAACGTGCGTCGCCTCGGATGACCGCGAAAAATCGTGCAGCGAGTCGAAACCCGTCCGCGTTCGAATGCCGAACTGGCCGGCCACATAGTCCGCCGCCAGAACCGGCGAACTGCTCCCTGCCCGAAAGGGCGCACGCCAGGATCGGCGGGGGCGCATCGGTCTGGCGCAGGCGCTGAACTGCGTCGTCAGCATCATGCGAGCACCATCGCATGGATCCCCGACGCGGTCGTGCCGGTCTGCTTGACCCGTGTCACGCCGACCGGAAGCAAGAAAAAGTCATCGACATTCACCAGACGTTCTTGCCCGCCGACGGTGACGATGTTCAGCGCGCCAGCGGTTTCGATGAACAAGGCGATGGCCGTCAGCGCAAGGTCCGCGGCATCGCTGGGGACGACGGGGACAATATCGGTGGCGGGGCCGTTCAGCGAAAGGGCACGGGACTTGAAGGGGTTGCTCATCGGGTTTTCCTCATATTTCGACCTGCAGTCAAACCGGCCATGCGCTTTGTGCCGGATCGGAACTGGTCCGAGAATGTGCATCCCAAAGGTTGAAAAGTGTCTTTCGGGCCGATGGCAGGGGTAAGATGTTATTAACGCTTTTTTTTAAGGGTAAAGTCGATTAATAAAACTCTACCTAAAGGAGAGTTTTGGTGTTGACCCTTCGCCCCTTCATTTTGTGCATGCCGGTTTTGATTTTGTCCGCTTGTGCCGGGGGGTTCGTGTCGTTTCCCGTTGACGAGCAGGCGCAAAAAACGGTGTCGGAAGATGTGACGATCATCCGCCTCGACGCCTCCAATATCGCCAGCTTCAGCTCTCCGGCCGAGGGCCACAGCGCCAGCACCCTGCCGGCAGGAACGGGTTGGGATTATCATATCGGCGTCGGCGATACACTTAGCGTGATTGTCTTTGACCACCCCGAACTGACCTTGCCTGCCGGCGAAAAGCGCAGTGCCGCGGAAAGCGGCTTTCGGGTGCAGGCCGATGGCACCTTCTTTTATCCCTTCATCGGTCAGGTGATGGCGCGTGGCCTGCCGCCTGAGGCGGTCCGGGCCGAATTGACGGCCCGGCTGGCAAACTTCATCCCCAATCCCCAGATCGAGGTTCGTGTCGCGGACTTCAATTCGCAAAGCGTGGTGGTGGCCGGCGAGGTTGACGATCCGAACCGCCAGAACCTGACCACCGTGCCGCTGACCCTGATCGAGGCGATCAATGCCGCCGGGGGCTTGCGTGAAAGCGCAGACACAAGGCGTGTCACGGTGCAGCGGGCCGGGCGCACCCACACCGTCGACCTCGAGGGGTTCTTGATGGGGCAGGTGCCGCACAACAATCCGATCCTGCGCAATGGCGACATCGTCAACGTGCCGCGCCGCACCTCGCAAGAGGCTTATCTGCTGGGTCAGGTCGGCAAACCGGACGTCATCGACCTGTCGCAGGAACCGATCTCGCTGACCCAGGCGCTTACCCGCTCGGGCGGGCTGGATGAAAAGCGCGCCGACACCCGTGGTATCTTCGTGTTTCGTCTGCTGGACGGCCGGATCACCGTGTTTCAACTGGAAACCGGCTCTCCGACAGGTCTGCTGATCGGCACGCGTTTTGTTCTTGAACCGCGCGATGTTGTCTATGTCGTGCGCTCGCCGTTGGCCCGCTGGAACGATATCGTCAGTGGTCTTTTGCCGACCATCAACGCCCTCGTAATCAGTGATAGTGTGCAAGGCTGAATGGACTGAGGTCATGATCGAGCATGTGCTGGTTGTCTGCGTCGGAAACATCTGCCGCTCGCCCTTGGGGGCGCAGCTTCTGGCCGCGCGCCTGCCGGGGATCGCGGTCACTTCGGCGGGGCTGGCCGCCCTTGTCGGGCAACCCGCCGACCCGCGCAGCCTTGAAACCGCGGCTAGGCACGGCGTCGACCTGACCGGGCACTTGGCGCGCCAGTTTACCCCGGCTCTGGCGGCGGATCAGGACCTGATTCTGGTGATGGAGCCGCATCACAAACATGAAATCGCGGCCGCGATGCCGCAACTTTCGGGCCGGGTCATGCTGTTCGATCATTGGACCGGCGCGCGCGGAATCGCCGACCCCTACCGCCGCTCGCCCGAGTTTCACGAAATCATATTTCAGCGGATCTCAGACGCTGCCCAGACCTGGGCCACGCATCTGCCGCCCAGAGAGGCCCGGTCATGATGCACCAGCGCACTCCGCAACCCGACACCGACGATGAGGTCGATCTTGGGCAGGTGGTCCTGAACCTGTGGAAAGGCAAACACCTGATCGCCGGCTTTACCGGCGTGGCCTTGGCGCTTGGGGTGCTTGCCGCCGTGTTGACCACCCCCACCTACAAGGCCGATGCGCTGCTGCAACTGGAAGAGCGCAGCGGCATGCTGGCCCTGCCCACTGAAATGAGCGACCTGCTCAGCAATGACCCGCGCACCATCACCGAGATCGAGATCCTGCGCTCGCGGTTCATTCTGGGGCAGGTCATCGCCGCCGAGCATCTGGACTGGGAAATCACCCCCCATACCGCGCCGCTGATCGGTTCGGCGGTGATCCGCTACGACCTGCCCCTGCCGCAACTGGGGGTGTTGCGCCACTATGCCCGACGTGGCGAATCCGTCGGGGTGGACTTCTTGCAAGTTCCCCCGGAGTGGGTCGAAAAACCGCTTCTGTTGACCGTTTCCGACCGCGACCGCGCCACTATCCGCCTGCCGGACGGGACGGTGCATGATCTGACCGCAGGCCAGATGCTGCGCCTTGAAAGTGCCGGCTTTGCGCTTCGACTTGGCGCGATCACAGCCGCACCGGGGCGGATCTATGACATCACCCAACGCGACGTAAAACTTTTGATCAAGGAATTGCGTGACGGGCTTTCGGTGGCGGAAAAAGGGCGCCAGTCGGGGGTGCTCGAGATCCAGTTCAAATCGGCCGACCCCGAAAGGGCCCGCCGTATTCTGGCCGCCGTAACCGAAGCCTACCTGCGCCAGAACATCTCGCGCAGCGCTGCCGAAGCCGAAAGCAGCCTGAACTTCATCGAAAGCCAGTTGGTCGAGGCGCGCGCCAATGTCGATGCTGCCGAAGCCAAGCTCAACCTATACAAACAGGAACAACTTTCAGTCGATCTCAATTTTGAAACCGAAAGCCTTCTGGAACAGATCAGCACCCTCGAGGCCGATCTGCGCGCATTGCAGGACGAAGAAGACAAGGTCCGCCAGCTTTACACCACCAATCACCCGACCTATCAGCAGCTCTTGACCCAGCGCGCCCGGCTTGAGGCCAAGCTGACCGACCTGCGCGGCGAGGTCGCGCATCTACCCGCGACCCAGCGCGATATCCTGAACCTGACCCGCGACTTCGATCTGGCGCAAGAGGTCTACACCCAGCTCTTGACCCGTGCACAAGAGGTGCGCGTGCTCAAGGCGTCAACCATCGGCAACGTGCGGATCATTGATTTCGCTGAAACCGCCCGCCGCCCCGTCGCGCCACAAAAGGCGATGATCGTGGCGCTGACGACGGTCTTCGGGCTGCTTGCCGGGCTTTCGTTCGTGCTGATCCGCAGTTGGATGCGCAAAGGCGTTCAGGGCGCGGAAGACCTTGAAGCGCTGGGGCTCTCGGTCTTTGCCACGATCAACTACACTCCCGAGGGCGACCTGCAAAACGCCCGCGGCGGCGAGATGCCGCTGTTGTCGCTCACCAATCCCAGCAATCTGACGGTCGAGGCGATCCGGTCGCTGCGCACCAGCCTGCATTTTGGCATGCTCGATGCCGCGAGCCGTTCGCTGGCCGTCACCAGCACCGCCCCCGGTGCGGGCAAGTCCTTCACCAGTGCCAATCTTGCGGTGGTTACGGCGCAGGCGGGCCAAAAGGTCTGCCTGATAGATTGCGATCTGCGGCGCGGGCAGTTGCGCAAATATTTCGGCGTGCCAAAGGGCAATCCGGGCCTGTCCGAGGTTCTTTCAGGGCAATGTCGTCTTGAGGAGGCGCTGGTCGAAGGGCCGGTGCCGGGGCTCTACTTTTTGCCTGCCGGGCGCATTCCGCCCAACCCGTCCGAATTGTTGATGCGCGCATCCCTGCCCGATCTGATCGCCGCGCTGGACCGCGAATTTGACCTGACCTTGCTGGACTGCCCGCCGGTTCTGGCGGTCACGGATCCGGTCATCATTTCGCGCGCCGTGGGTGCAACGATTGCCGTCATCCGCCATGACGTGACCCCGATCGGCGAAATCAACGCCCTGACGAACACGCTCAAATCGTCGGGCGTGCGGCTCATTGGTGCGGTGCTGAACGGGTTTGACCCCAAACGCGCCAAGGCGGCCCATTCCTATAGTTACAGCTACAACACCCGCTACGACTATTCGAAAAAGGCCTAGCCGACGGCTGCTACCGGGCGAGATAGGCCTCGATTGTGGCCTTCGTGCCATTCGACCAAAGGCTGCGCAGGGCCGCGCCAAAGGCTTGGGCAAAACGCTCGGACTTGGCCAGTTCGCCGTAAACGGCGCGATTCCCCAGCCAGGCATCCGGGGTCGTGCGCGCCTCTTGTGCCAAAGCGTTCAACATCGTCCAGTTCGGGTCGTTCGGCGCGATCACGGCGCCGCTGTCGGTGACACCATAGCAGTAGCGGCACCACAGCGCCGAAACCAGCGCAAGGCCCGCGACCGTTCCACCCGCCGCTGCGGCATCCTGCGCCGACGGCACGATGAACTTGGGCTGCCGGTTCGATCCGTCAAGGCACAGCCTGCGTACCGTGTCGGCCACTTCGGGGTTCGAGAACCGCGCCCGGATGGTGCCGTAATACCGGGTCAGATCGGTATTCGGCACCGGGGCCACATAGGGGATGATCTCGTCGCCTTCGACCCGGTCCAGGAAGCTCAAGATCAGCGGATGCGCCATCGCCTCATGCACGTAGTCGATGTCCATCAGGCCGGCGGGGTAGGCGATGATCGCATGCCCGCCGTTCAGAATGCGGATCTTCATCGCCTCATAGGCATGCACATGCGGCGTAAAGGTCACGCCGACCTTTTCCAGCGCCGGGCGGCCAGCGGGGAAATGATCCTCAAGCACCCATTGGCGGAACGGCTCGCAGGTAACCGGCACCGGATCGACAAGGCCAAAGGCCTCGGCCATCGCGCGCTCGCGCGGGCCGGTGGCCGGGGTGATCCGGTCCACCATGCCGTTGGGAAAAGCGACATGCGCCTGCACCCACTCGGCCAAAGCCGGATCTGACAGCCGCGCCAGCCCGACGACAGCGGCCCGTGTGGCATGGCCATTGCCCGGCAGGTTGTCGCACGACATTACGGTAAAGGGTGCCTCACCGGCGGTGCGGCGCAACCGCAGTGCCGCGAGGATCGCGCCAAAGGCAGTTGCCGGGTGGTCGGGGTCGGCGGCGTCGGCCGCGATCTCGGCGGCGGTCGGGTCAAAGCTGCCGGTATCGGGGTCGATGAAATAGCCGCCCTCGGTCACGGTCAGCGACACGATGCGAATTTCCGGCCGCGCCATCGCGGCGATCAGGGCGGCATTGTCGGGCTGCACCTCGAGAAAGCCGATCATCGACCCGACCCGCCGCGCACGCCGGCCCTTCGGGTCCAGCTCGATCACGGTCGAGAGGCAATCTTGCGCCACAAGCGCCGCGCGCATCTTCGCATCGCCCTCGCGCACCCCGGCGCCAAGGATCGCCCAGTCGTGGCCTTCGCCAAGGTTGAACAGATCGTCCAGATAGACCGCCATATGGGCGCGGTGAAAATTGCCCAGCCCGATATGCACGATGCCGGGACGAAGCCGGCTGCGGTCATATTGTGGCAAAGCGACGGCAGGAAGAGGCGGAGTATTCATGTCAGGACATCCAGTTGCCACCGTCTACCCCGATGGTCTGGGCGACGATGTAGTCTGCTTCAGAGGTGGCCAGAAAGATCGCCATGCCGGTCAGATCGGCGGCGGTTCCCATGCGGCCATAGGGGACCGACTGGCCCGCGATGCGCTTTTTCTCGCCCAAGGGGCGGCCCTCGTATTTGGCAAACAGCGCATCGACCCCGTCCCAGTGTTCGCCATCGACCACGCCGGGGGCTATGGCATTGACGTTGATCCCTTCGGCGATCAGGTTCAGCCCCGCCGATTGCGTCAGGCTGATGACGGCGGCCTTGGTCGCGCAATAGACGGCGACAAGGCTTTCGCCGCGTCGCCCGGCTTGGCTGGCCATATTGATGATCTTGCCACCCGCGCCCCGCGCGATCATATGGCGCGCGGCCGCTTGCAGGCAAAACAGCGTGCCCGCCACATTGACCGCAAACAGCCGGTCATAACTTTCGCGGCTGATCTCGGCGATCGGGGCGGCGTCGAAGAGGGCGGCGTTGTTGACCAGGATGTCCAGCTTGCCCATTTGCGCGATCGCCTGGGCAAAGCCCGCGTCGGTGCTGCCTTGCCGGGCGACATCCATCACCACGCCGTGCGCCCCCGGCCCCAGATCAGCAACCGCGCGCGCCAACGCCGCCGCGTCGATATCGGCCACGGTGACCTCTGCACCTTCGGCAAGATAGGCGCGGGCCAGTTCCAGCCCGATGCCGCGGGCGGCACCGGTAATCAGCGCGGATTTGCCAGCCAGCCTCATGACAGCGCCTTGCCGTCTTTGCCAAAGCGGTGCAGCTTGCCCGGCTGCGGCGCAAGGCTGACCTTGTCGCCGGTGTGCAGGCCCACCTCGCCGGTGCCGCGCACATTCAGCGTGCCGATGCCATCGACCAACACCTTCAGGAAGGTGTCCGAGCCCAGGTGCTCAGACAAACCGATGGTGCCTTGCCACGGCCCATCTTCAACGATGTCAATGTGTTCGGGGCGCACGCCCAGCATCGCTGCGTTGTGCTTTTCGGCCTCGGCGCCTTCGATAAAGTTCATCTTCGGGCTGCCAATGAAACCGGCCACAAAGGTATTGACCGGGCTGCGATAAAGATCAAGCGGGCTGCCCACCTGCTCGATCCGGCCGGCGTGCAGCACCACGATCTTGTCGGCCATGGTCATCGCCTCGACCTGATCGTGGGTCACATAGACCATCGTGGTTTTCAGCGTCTGGTGCAGCTCGCTGATTTCCTGCCGCATCGAAACGCGCAGTGCCGCATCAAGGTTAGAAAGCGGCTCGTCAAACAGGAACGCTGCCGGTTCGCGCACGATCGCACGACCAATCGCCACGCGTTGGCGCTGCCCCCCCGAAAGCTGACCGGGGCGGCGGTCGAGGTAGTCGCCAAGGTTCAGCACCTTGGCCGCAGCCTCGACCTTGCTTGCGGCGTCGGCGGCGCTCATCCCGGCCATTTTCAGCGGGAAGGCAATATTCTTGCGCACCGACATATGCGGGTAAAGCGCGTAGGACTGAAATACCATCGCCAGGCCGCGTTTGGTCGGGGGCAGGCTGGTCGCATCAACGCCGTCGATTTCGATGCTGCCGCCCGAGGCATCTTCTAGCCCTGCGATCAGCCGCAACAGCGTGGATTTGCCACAGCCCGACGGGCCGACAAAAACCACGAACTCGCCATTCTCGATCGTCAGATCCAGCGACGGGATGACATCCACCTCGCCAAATGACTTCTTCACGTTCCGAAGGGTGATTTGTCCCATTATCGCCTCACTTGACTGCGCCGAAGGTCAAACCCCGGACAAGTTGTTTCTGGCTGAACCAGCCAAGGATCAGGATCGGCGCAATCGCCATCGTGCTGGCAGCGCTGAGTTTTGCGTAAAATAGCCCCTCGGGCGACGAATAGCTGGCAATGAACGCGGTCAGCGGGGCCGCATTGGCCGCCGTCAGGTTCAGCGTCCAGAACGCCTCGTTCCACGACAGGATCACGTTCAGCAGCAATGTCGAGGCGATGCCCGGCACCGCCATCGGGGTCAGCACATAGATCAATTCGGATCGCAGGCTGGCGCCATCCATCCGCGCAGCCTCGAGGATCTCGCCGGGGATTTCGCGGAAATAGGTGTAAAGCATCCACACGATGATCGGCAGGTTTATCAGCGTCAGCACGATCACCAGCCCGGTGCGCGTGTCCAGCAGGCCGAAATCGCGAAACATCAGATACATCGGGATCAGCACCCCGACCGAGGGCATCATCTTGGTGGAAAGCATCCACATCAGCACATCCTTGGTGCGCTTTCCCGGCACAAAGGCCATCGCCCAGGCCGCCGGAATCGCGATCAGCAGCCCCAGGAAGGTGGACCCGAACGAAATGACAACCGAGTTCCAGAAGTGCCGTGGATAGTCGGACCGGCTGTTGACTTCGCGGTAGCTGTCCAGCGTCCAGTCAAAGAACAGGAAGCTGGGCGGCGAGGCGATGGCCTCGCCCTCGGTCTTGAACGAGGTCAGGATCGTCCACAGGATCGGAAAGAAGATCAGGAACCCGATACCCCATGCCGCGATGGTGACGACGCTCCGGCGGGTAGTGCTGACATTGCGTGACATGTTACCGCTCCAGGTTCTTGCCGATCATCCGCATCAGGAAGATCGCAACTATATTGGCCAGAATGACCGCGACGACACCGCCGGCAGACCCCATCCCCACATCGAAGCTCAGCAGCGACTGGGCGTAGACCAGATAGGTCAGGTTGGTCGAGGCCGTGCCGGGGCCACCGTTGGTGGTGACCAGAATTTCGGCAAAGACCGACAGCAGAAAGATCGTCTGGATCAGGATCACCACGGTGATCGACCGCCCCAGATGCGGCAGCGTGATATAGCCAAAGCGTTGCAGCGGGCTGGCGCCATCCATTTCGGCGGCGTCCATCTGTTCGCGATCAAGGCTTTGCAGCGCGGTCAGCAGGATCAGCGTCGCAAAGGGCAGCCACTGCCACGCCACAATGCCGATGATCGAGGCCAGCGGCGCATGCGACAGAAAATCATAAGGTTGCAGCCCAAGCGCCTTGGCCGCGTGGGCAAAAAGCCCGTTCACCGGGTTCAGAAACATGTTCTTCCAGACCAGCGCCGACACCGTGGGCATCACGAAGAACGGCGCGATCACCAGCACCCGCACGATGCCTTGTCCCCAGAACGGCTGGTCCAGCAGCAAGGCCAGCAGCACGCCCCCGACGGTGGTGATGAACAACACCCCCAGCACCAGCTTCATCGTATTGCCGATGGCGGCGAAAAAGGCCGGGTCAGTCAGAAACCAGCGGTAATTGTCAAACCCGGCCCAGCTTTCCATGCCGGGCATCAACAGGTTGTAGCGCAGCATCGAAAAATAGATCGTCATGGCCAGCGGAACGACCATCCATGCCAAGAGCAACAAGACCGCCGGTGAGATCATCAGACGCGCCGCGCGGCGCGAGTTCAGCGTTGCCATGGCATCAGCCTTTCCGAAACCAGAAGGGCGGGGCCGCACATTCAGACGGCGGCCCCGCGGGGTTGCTTACTTGATGTAGCCGGCTTTGGTCATTTCACGCACCGTCAGCGTCTGTGCCGCCGCCAGCGCGTCATCCGCCGAAATGCTGCCCGCAAGGGCCGCCGAGAACTGCTGGCCTACTGCCGTCGCGATGCCCTGAAACTCGGGGATGGCGACAAACTGCACGCCGACATACGGCACCGGGTCAACCGTCGGATGGGTCGGATCAGCCGCGTTGATGCTGTCCAGCGTCATCTTGGCAAACGGCACCTTCTGGTATTCCGGGTTCATGTAAAGCGAGGTGCGGGTGCCCGGCGGCACATTGGCCCAGCCCTCTTTCGAGGCGACAAGATCCAGATACTCTTTCGAGGTGGCCCACTCGACGAACTTCATCGCCGCGTCTGCCTTCTGGGTGCCCGCCGGAATGCCAAGGCTCCATGCCCACAGCCAGTTGCCGCGTTTGCCCAGACCATTGTCGGGGGCCAGCGCAAAACCGACCTCGTCGGCCACGGTGCTGTCCTTGCCGGTCACGAAGCTGGCCGCCACGGTCGCGTCGATCCACATGCCGCAATGGCCTTGCTGGAACAGCGCGAGGTTTTCGTTGAAGCCGTTGTTCGACGCACCCGGAGGCCCGTAGTTGTTCATCAGCTCCAGATAGTCGGTCAGCGTCGCTTTCCAGGCCGCGCCGTCAAACTGCGGCTGCCAGTTCTCATCGAACCAGCGCGCGCCATAGCTGTTGGACATGGCGGTCAGGAAGGCCATGTTCTCGCCCCAGCCGGCCTTGCCGCGCAGGCAGATACCATAGGTTTCCGAGGCTTTGTCGGTCATCGCGGCAGCGGCGGCCTTGATCTCGGTCCAGGTCGGGGCATCGGGCATCGTCAGCCCGGCCTTTTCCATCAGGTCGCGGCGATACATCACCATGCTGCTTTCGCCGTAGAACGGGGCGGCATAAAGATTGCCATCCACCGTCAGGCCGCCGCGGATCGCCGGCAGCAGGTCGTTGACGTCATAGCTGGCGGGCAGATCGTTCAGCGGCAAAAGCCAACCCTGCTTGCCCCAGATCGGAACCTCGTAGGTGCCGATCGTCAGCACATCGAACTGGCCGCCCTTGGTGGCGATATCGGTGGTGACCTTCTGGCGCAGGATATTTTCTTCCAGCGTTACCCACTCGACCTTGATGTCGGGGTTCTTGGCGTAGAAATCGTCCATCAGGCCTTGCATACGGATCATGTCGCCGTTGTTCACGGTCGCGACGGTGATCGTGGTTTTGGCGTTTGCAGCCCCCGCAAGAGCAATCAAAGCCGTCGCGCCAAACAGCGCGCGAAGCGTTGGTGTCATATGTAACCTCCCATAAGCGAAATGAGCAAATCATCGCACTGTGAGCAATTACTCACACCAAGTGACGAATCGTCAAGCCCTTTCTTCGCTGCAATAGCGAAGGGGTCAGAAGGCGAGGATCGCCTTTGCTGTCGGCTCGTCAGTGATCAAGCCATTGATAATGCCGGAACTTAATGCGGCGTGAATGGCCTGAACCTTGGATGCTCCCGCGGCAATCCCAAGCGCTGGCCGGTCCAACCCCGGTTCCACTCGAACGCCTCCGGTGCGCGTGTTGGTGCCCACATCAAGGTAAAGCCCCCGCGAATCGTAGATCCAACCCGCGACTTCACCCACCGCCCCGGCGGCCTGCATGTTTTCCAACTCGGCGCGGGTGACAAAACCATCAGCCAGCAGCGGCGCGTCATCCGACATCTGCCCGACACCGACAAAGATCACATCCGCTGCCCGCGCCAGATCCACAACCTTGCGCACTGGCGCCAGCGCATGGAAGGCGGCGTTTTCCTCGGGGGTGGGTGAAATCACCGGCACCGGCATCGGATAGTGTGGCGCGCGAACCTTGTCCGCGATGCGCATCACAACGTCAAAGAACGAGGCGGACCCGTCCGGCGCGATATTGCCGATCAACGATACCAGCCGATGTCGCTCGGCCGCCAGCGGGGTCAACGCGTCAACCATGTTGCGCAGTGCCCGCCCGGTGCCCAGCGCGATCACCAAAGGGTCGGCCTTGCGCAAGAACCGCTCCAGTTCTGCCGCTGCGGCCGGGGCGATCGCCAGTGCCGGGTCGCCCCCCGGCCCGAGACCCGGTGCCACCCGGCAGCGGGTCAGTGCGAACCGCTCGCTCAGCGTCTGTTCCAGCGCAAGGCAGGCACCGATGCGGTGGTTCAGCCGAACCTGAATCAGCCCCTCGGCCATTGCCTTTGATACCAACCGCTGCGCGCGCTGGCGCGACACACCCAGTTCCGCGGCGATCTGGTCCTGGGTCTTTCCGCCCACATAGTAAAGCCAGCCCGCGCGGGCGGCATCATCCAGCAGCGTGGATTCAGGCTCTGTTCGGCTCATGGCTGTCTCCGAAGTGCGGGGTCAATCTGGAAGAAGTCGGCGAAGGATGCAAACCTTCGGTGCGGGCGCGCGCCCTCTGGCTCGATCAGATCGCGCCCCTGAAGGTGACTGCCGCCGACAAAGCGCCAGCACGTCATACCCGCCGCGAGCGCTGCGCGCACCCCGTTCACGCTGTCTTCGACCACCAGACAGCGCGCCGGGTCCACCCCCATCCGGGCGGCGGCATGCAAGAACAGGTCGGGCGCCGGTTTTCCACGCGCCACCATGGTCGAGGTGAACAGCCGTGCGCCCGTCAGATCGCCGAGCCCCGCCAGCACCAAGGACCGCTCGGCCCGCGCCGGGCTGGACGAGGTCGCCACGCAATAGGGCAGCCGCAGCCCGTCCAGAACCGCGCGCACATGCGGCATCACCCGCAAGGTGCGTTCAAAGGCGGCCAGCAGCCGTTCGCGGTAGCGATCTTCGAATTCGGGCGGCAGATCCAGCCCGAATTCCTGCCGGATCTGCGCCATGACGACCGGATAGCTGCGCCCCAGAAAGTTGTGGGCCACATAGTCGAGGTTGATGTCGATCCCCAAGGCGGCCAGTTCGCCGATCAACATCTGTGCGCTGATGATCTCGCTGTCGATCAAGACGCCGTCGCAATCGAAAATCACCAGATCAAACATGTCGCGCCGCCACTCTGACATAGGGGCGCCACCTTGACCAATTGGCGCGGCGCTGTCCAGCATGGTTGCCACGTCGCTGCCGGAGCCGCTATCGTCGGGCGAAACTCGGGGCGAAGGCAGCAAGAGCGACGGCGGATGAATCTCGATATCGCGCATTTGCAAAGCTGGATCGGGCGCGAAGACAGCGCGCAAGATCTGCTGACCGCCGAGCTTGCCCGTCGCTTTGCCGCCACACTGGATCTGCCGGTCGCGTCAGGCACCATCGCGCCGCGGCTGATCCATTTGTGTCTTGCGCCGCCGATCGCGCCGCTTTCGGCGCTGGGCCGTGACGGGCATCCCGCCCGCGGCGGGTTCTTGCCGCCGGTGCCGCTGCCCCTCCGGATGTGGGCCGGAGGCACGTTCACCTTTCACCGCGACCTCGCGGTGGGCGCAACCGTCACGCGCCAGTCGCGCATTGCCGATGTGGTGCTGAAAGAAGGCCGCAGCGGTCCGTTGTGCTTTGTCTCGGTCAATCACCGCCTATCGGACGCTGACGGGCTAGCCGTCGAAGAGCGTCAGGATCTTGTCTACCGCGCCCATGGCGCCCCCGGTTCGGCCGCGCCCCCCGCCCCGGCGGCTGCGATGGGGCAATACCGGCAGGCTGTCGACGGCTCGGCGGTGGTCCTGTTTCGCTACTCGGCGATCACCTTCAACGGGCACCGCATCCATTATGACCAGCCCTATGCGACCCATGTCGAAGGCTATCCCGGACTCGTGGTGCACGGCCCGCTTCAGGCGACATGGCTCTATCATTTTGCCAGTCGCTTGCGGGGTGGCACTCCGCCACGGCAGTTTGCGTTCCGCAGCCTGGCACCCGTGTTCGATACCGATACCCTGACCTTGCACGCCCGTGATGAGGCCGCCGATGTCGCCGGGTTGCGCCTGTGGATCGCGGCGGATGGCGGCCCGGTGGCGATGCTGGCCGAGGCGCAATGGTAGCGCGCTGACGCGCGTTTTTTACGCCAGACCTACTAGGGGCTGTAACAAAGCGCGCCTTGCTGCGTATTGCTGGTGTCACGTTCAGAAGAAAGGTTTTTCATGCGCCGCGCCGTCCTGCCCGCCCCAATCTTGCCCGCCCCAATCTTGCCCTCCGCCATCTTGCCCGCCGCCGTCTCTGGCGTGCTCGCGTTGTCTGCCTCGGGCGTGTCTGTGCGCGCTCGGCTGCGCGGTGTCGCGGCTTCGTGCGGGGTCCGGTCGTGACCAAGCGGCTTTTGTTTTGGGTGCTGGTCGCGCTGATCGTGGCGCTGGTCCTTGGCTTGCGCGGGCAGGGTCTTGACCTTGACACGCTGCGGGACCGGCTTTCAGGCATCGCCGATTGGCGCGCCGCGCACCCTGCCGGTTCTGCCGCCTTGTTCTTTGCGGGCTATGTCGGGGTGGTGGCACTGTCCTTGCCGCTTGCGACGTGGATGACATTGGCCGCCGGGGCGCTGTTTGGCTTTTGGGGCGGGCTTCTTCTGGTCTCTTTCGCCTCAAGTCTGGGGGCGACGATTGCCTTTCTGGCGGCGCGGTTCTTTTTGCGCGATTGGGTGCGCGCCCGATTGGGGGTGCGTGCCGAGGCGGTTGCCGAGGGCTTTGCCAAAGACGGCGCGTTTTACCTTTTTACCCTGCGGATGATCCCCGCCGTGCCGTTCTTTGTGGTCAATCTGGCGATGGGCCTGACCACGCTGCCCGCGCGCACCTTTTATTGGGTCAGTCAGTTGGGCATGTTTGCCGCCACTGCGGTCTACGTCAATGCGGGCACGCAGTTGGGTCAACTTGACAGCCTGTCGGGTATCCTGTCGCCGGTGCTTTTGGTGTCTTTCGCGCTTTTGGGGCTGTTTCCCTGGATCGTGCGGGCGGTGATGGCGGCGCTGCGCCGCCGTCAGGTATTTGCGCGCTGGACCCGCCCGACCCGGTTTGACCGCAACCTGATCGTCATCGGCGCGGGTGCGGCGGGTCTGGTCAGCGCCTATATCGCCGCGGCGGTGAAGGCCCGCGTGACGTTGATCGAAGGTCACAAGATGGGCGGTGACTGCCTGAATTATGGCTGCGTGCCCTCGAAGGCGCTGATCCGGTCGGCCAAGCTTGCGCAGCAGATGCGCCATGCGGGCGACTACGGGTTGACCGCCACCGACCCGGCGTTTTCCTTTGCCGCCGTGATGGCGCGGGTGCAGCGTGTCATTGCCGATATCGCCCCGCATGACAGTGTCGCGCGCTACACCGCGCTTGGTGTCGAGGTGCTTCAGGGTCATGCCCGGCTGATCGACCCCTGGACGGTCGAGGTAACCGGCGCCGATGGCAGCACCCAGCGCCTGACCAGCCGCGCCACGGTGATTGCCACGGGTGCGGCGCCTTTCGTGCCGCCGCTGCCGGGGCTGGACGCGGTCGGCTATCTGACCTCGGACACGCTTTGGCAGGCGCTGGCGGCGCACGAAACCGCTCCGGCGCGGCTGGTGGTGCTGGGCGGAGGTCCGATCGGCTGCGAATTGGCACAGGCTTTCGCGCGGCTTGGATCGGCGGTCACGCAGGTCGAAATGGCCCCCCGGCTGCTGATCCGCGAAGACCCCGAGGTCTCGGATCTTGCCCAAGCGGCGCTGGCGCGCGACGGGGTTCAGGTGTTGACCGGCCACAAGGCGCTGGCCTGCGGCCTTGATGCCGATGGCAAGTGGATCGAGCTTGAAACCGAAGCGGGCAAGACCCGGCTGCATTTCGACGAGATCATCGTGGCGGTGGGCCGCGCGGCCCGGCTGACCGGGTTCGGGCTAGAGGATCTGGGCATTCCGGTGGACCGGGTGGTCGAAACCAACGACTATCTGGAAACGCTTTACCCCAACATTCTGGCGGCGGGCGATGTGGCCGGGCCCTACCAGTTCACCCATGTCGCCGCGCATCAGGCGTGGTTTGCCACCGTCAACGCGCTATTTGGCAGCTTGCGGCGGTATCGCGTCGACTACCGGGTAATTCCGGCCGCGACCTTTCTGGACCCGGAACTGGCCCGCGTCGGGCTGAACGAACAAGAGGCCCGCGCCAAGGGCATCGCCTACGAGGTCACGCGCTATGGCATCGACGATCTGGACCGAGCCATCGCCGACGGCACCGCCGAGGGTTTCGTCAAGGTCTTGACGGTGCCCGGCAAGGACCGGATTCTGGGGGTGACGATTGTGGGGGCGCATGCGGGGGACCTTTTGGCCGAGTTTGTTCTGGCGATGAAACACGGGCTGGGGTTGAACCGGATCCTCGGCACCATCCACATCTATCCGACACTGGCCGAGGCCAACAAATACGCTGCGGGCGAATGGCGCCGCGCGCATGTCAACCCGTTGGCATTGCGGTTTCTTGAACGGTTTCACCGATGGAGGCGCGGATGATCGACGCAGCTCTTTTGCCCTTGCAGCGGCAGTTTCTGACGCCCCCGGCGCGTGCCCTTGTGGCGCTGGGCCTGCGCGCCGACCAGATCACCTTGGCCGGGTTCGGGTTGGGCCTTCTGGCGCTGCCGGCTTTGGCCTTTGGGCGCTACGAGGTGGCGCTGGTGCTGATCTTGCTCAATCGGCTCGCCGATGGGCTGGACGGCGCCGTGGCG
Organism: Rhodobacteraceae bacterium UBA6197; assembly: GCA_002422085.1. Taxonomy (GTDB): domain Bacteria; phylum Pseudomonadota; class Alphaproteobacteria; order Rhodobacterales; family Rhodobacteraceae; genus UBA6197. Next base: position 293,272 of record DISZ01000010.1, on the reverse strand, counting down.
CGGCTGACCACGCCGACCGACCGCGGCGCGTTTCTGGATGTCGCGCTTGATTTTCTGTTCTATGCGCTGATGCCCTTGGGCTTTGCCTTGGCCGACCCAGCGCGCAATGCCTTGCCGGCGGCCGTGCTGATCTGTGCCTTTGTCGGCACCGGGTCCTCGTTTCTGGCCTTCGCGGTGGTTGCCGAACGGCGCGGCCTGCGCGCGCCCGACTTTCCCTCCAAGGGACTTTACTACCTTGGCGGCTTGACCGAGGGCGCCGAAACCATTGCTGTCCTTGCCGTTGTCTGCCTGTTCCCCACCGCCTTTGCGCCCGTTGCCTACGCCTTTGCCGCCGCCTGCGCGCTGACCACGCTGACGCGCTGGCATATGGGCTGGCGCGCGTTCGCCCCCATTTCCAAACATTCGGAGCCCCGATGAACCTGTCCCTGTCCGCCCTGACCGCCCTGTCCGCCCTGGCATTCAGCTTTGCCAATGTCGCCAGCCCCGCGCTGGCCGATTGGCCCGCCACATTGGCCGCCGCACGCGGCCAGACCGTTTACTGGAACGCATGGGGCGGGGATGAACGCACCAATGCCTTCATCCGCTGGGTCGGGCAGGAAACCGACCGGCTTTATGGCGTCAAGGTCGAACAGGTGAAACTGACCGACACCGCCGAGGCCGTGACCCGCGTGCTGGCCGAGAAATCCGCCGGGCAGGATCAGGGCGGCGCGGTGGACATGATCTGGATCAACGGCCCAAACTTTCTGGCGATGAAGCAACAGGGCTTGCTTTATGGCCCCTTCGTGGCCGACCTGCCGAATGCGAAATATCTGGATCTGGGGCCGACGGCGGCCGCCTCGGTCGATTTCACGGTGCCGGTCGAGGGTTACGAATCGCCATGGCGGCTGGCCAAGTTCGTGCTGGTGCACGATGCGCTTCGGGTGCCCGCACCGCCCGGCTCGATGCAAGACCTCGCGCTTTGGGCGGCCGAAAATCCGGGCCGCTTCACCCACCCTGCGCCCAGCAATTTCATGGGGGCGAGCTTTCTCAAACAGGCGCTGGTCGAACTGACCCCCGACCCGGCGCTGCTGCAAGCCCCGGCAAATGATGCGACCTTTGCCGCCGCCACGGCGCCGCTTTGGGCATGGTATGACGCGCTGCGCCCGAACCTGTGGCGGGCCGGCGAAACCTTCCCCGAAAACCAGTCGGTCCAGCAGCAGATGCTGAACGACGGCGTTCTGGACATCGCGATGTCGTTTGACCCGGCCAGCACCGCCGCCGCCATCGAACAGGGGCTGTTGCCCGATACCGCGCGGGTTTTCGTGCCCCGCGTCGGCAGCATCGGCAATATCAGCTTTGTCGCCATTCCCTATAACGCCGCCAATCGTGACGGGGCGCTGGTCGTGGCGAATTTCCTGCTTGAACCGGCGACACAGGCGCATATGCAAGACATCACCGTGCTGGGCAGCTATTCGGTGCTGGACCCGGCGCGTCTGGGGGCGGATCAGGCGGCGGCCTTCGCGGCCTTGCCGCAGGCGCCCGCCTTGCCCGGGGTGGCCGAACTGGGCCCGGTCCTGCCCGAGCCGCACGCAAGCTGGATGACCCGCCTGACCAGCGAATGGGCGCGGCGCTACACGCAATGAAAACCGAGGGCCGCACGCTTCGATGGGCGGTTCTGGCGCTGGTGCTGGTCGGGTTGGTCGCGCCGATCGTGGCGGGGCTTGCGCAGACCGCGCGGGCGGCCTTTGGGCTGATGCCGGCGATTGGCGCCGAGACCCTGTCCTTTGCGCCATGGCGCCGTCTGGCGGGCCTGCCGGGGTTTGCCAGCAGCCTGCTTCTGACCCTTGTCACCGGATTTGGCGCCACGCTGTTGGCGCTGGTGCTGGCGGCGGGGGCGGTGGCGGCGCTTTACCGGGCCGAGGGGCGGTTGCGCGGGCAACGCGCGCTGGCACCGCTTCTGGCGGTGCCGCATGCGGCGCTGGCGATCGGGCTGGCCTTTGTGATCGCCCCCTCGGGCTGGCTGGTGCGCGGGCTTGGCCCTTGGGTGACGGGCTGGGACCGGCCGCCCGATCTGGCGCTGGTCAACGACCCATGGGGCGGCGCGCTGATCCTTGGGCTGTTGCTGAAAGAGGTGCCGTTCTTGCTGCTGATGATGGCCAGCGCGCTGACGCAACTGCCGGTGCGCGCCGAACTGGCCGTGGGCCGGGCGCTGGGCTATGGCCGGGCGGCGGTCTGGGCGCGGGTGATCTTGCCGCAACTTTACCCGTTGATCCGGCTGCCGGTCTATGTGGTGTTGGCGTTTTCGCTGTCGGTGGTGGATATGGCGCTGATCCTGGGGCCGTCAAACCCGCCGACGCTGGCGGTTGCGGTGACGCGCTGGTTTACCGCCCCCGATACCGCGCTGATCCTGCCGGCCTCGGCGGCGGCGCTGTTGCAGGCGGTGCTGGTGGTGGTCGGGATCGCGCTTTGGGCCTTGGCCGAAAGGGTCGTGGCGGTGCTCGGGCGGCACTGGCTTCGGCGCGGCGGTCGCGGTCGGGCAGGCAGGATCGGATTGTGGCTGGCGCCGCTGACGGTAGCGGTGCTGGTGCTGCTGGCCATGGCGGCGCTGCTGGCGCTGGTGCTCTGGTCGCTGGCCTGGCGCTGGCCCTATCCGCAGATGCTGCCCGACAGCTGGTCGCTGCGGGTCTGGGCCGATGCCGATGCCGGCTGGGGCCGCGCGCTGCGCAACAGTGCCACGATCGGCCTGGCCACGACCACCCTTTCGCTGGCGCTGGCGATCGCCTGGCTTGAGGCCGAGGATCGCACCGCCCGATCGACTGCGCGTGCCGCCGCCAACACGCGCAGCAAGACCCGCAGCAAGACCGGTGAGGCGACCCGCAGCACCGCGTTTCGCACCCGCTGGGCCAGCGCGCTGATCTGGCTGCCCTTGCTGTTGCCGCAGATCGGCTTTCTTTACGGGCTGAACGTCGTCTTTCTCAGGCTGGGCCTGTCCGGAGGGCTTGCGGCGGTGATCTGGGCGCAGATGCTGTTCGTCTTTCCCTATGTGATGATCGCCCTGACCGACCCGTGGCGCGCGCTTGACCCCCGGCTGATCCGCACCGCCGCCGCCTTGGGCGCAGGCCCCACCCGCCGCCTGATCGCGGTCAAGCTGCCGCTGCTGGCGCGGCCGCTGCTGACGGCGGCTGCGGTGGGTTTTGGCGTTTCGGTGGCGCAATACCTGCCGACGCTGTTCATGGGGGCGGGCCGCATCGCCACCCTGACCACCGAGGCCGTGACCCTGGCCTCGGGCGCCGATCGCCGCGTCGTCGGCGTCTATGCCGTGCTGCAGGCGGCACTGCCCTTTGCCGCCTATGCGTTGGCGCTGGCCGGCCCCGACCTGCACCGCCACCTGCGCCGCCGCCGCCACCCCTCGCAACCCGGAGCCGCCCCGCCATGAGCCTCGATCTGACCCGTGTCACCCTCACCGCCCCCGGTGCCTCGGTGCCCCTGTTCGCACCGCTCAGCCTGCATGTTCCGCCCGGCAAGGTGGTCAGCGTGATGGGCGCCTCGGGGATCGGCAAATCGACCCTTCTGGATCTGATCGGCGGTCATCTGGCACCGGGGTTTCGCGCCTCGGGGCAGGTCACGTTGAACGGTGTGGACGTGCTGGCAGAGCCCGCCGAGGCGCGCCGCATCGGGCTGTTGTTTCAGGATGCGCTGCTGTTTGGCCATCTGTCGGTGGGCGACAATCTGGCCTTCGGGCTGGGCCGCCAGATCCGGGGCCGCGCCGCGCGTCGCGCCGCGGTTGAAACCGCGCTGGCCCAGGCCGGGCTTGCCGGCATGGCCGGGCGCGACCCCGCCACCCTGTCGGGCGGGCAGCGCGCCCGTGCGGCCCTGATGCGCGCGCTTTTGGCCGAGCCGCTGGCGCTGTTGCTGGATGAACCCTTTTCGCGGCTTGATGCCGGGCTGCGCGATGATATCCGCAATTTTGTCTTTGCCCATGCGCGGGCCCGGGCCATTCCGGTGCTGCTGGTGACCCATGACGCGGGCGATGCGCGCGCCGCCGGTGGCCCGATCATCGAGCTTTAGCGCCGTCGGGTCGAAAGCCGCGTCTTGGCCCAGGCAAAGCCAAACTGCGCCGATAGCCCACCCAGCAGGATCAGGCTGTCTTCGACAATGCTACGCGGTGCCACCTCTTTCACCGCCTGCATCAGGATCGCAAGGATCGTGCCCAGCGCAAACACCGGCAGCGCGTTTTGCCCCATCAGCACGATCGGCCGCGCTACACCCGAGGCGCAAAAGCGGCGCACCCAGCCCGGCAGGCTTAGAATGTAGGCCAGCGCAAGGATATGCAAAAGCCGTGGCAAGGTGACGAAAGTCTTGTCGAAACCGACGATATAGAACGGAAATCCGATGTCGCGCAGATGGCCGAGGGCGGCGCCAAAGGTCTTGCCCGCCACCGGCACCCGGATCCAGACCAACGCCAATACCAGATAGACCGCCGCCAGCGCCACCAGCCAGCCCCGCACCGGCACCAGCCGCCGCCCCTGCTTCAGCGCCACCCCGATCAACAGCCCGGTGCAAAAGATCAACTGCCACGACAGCGGGTTGAAGAACCACCCGCCGGCGGTCGGATAGTTCGGCAAGTTCAGCCGGAAATGCGCCGCCGCCCACCAGATCAGCACCGAGACCGCCACCAGCACGACCGGTCGCCCCAGCGCCAGCCACAAGAACAGCGGCGTGGCCAGCAGCAGCATCATGTACATCGGCAGGATGTTCACATACCCCAACTGATGCCCCAGCGAGGGGATGCCGATCAGGAATTTGAGCGGAGTTCCCAACAGCGCCTGAAAATTGTTGCGCGTCAGCATCGGGGTGGCGTCCCACCACAGCGCCGCCGCCGCCACAATCGCAATCGCGGCCACCGCAGTCATGATATGGACAAGATACAGCAGCCAGGCCCGGTTCCAGATCCGCGCCACCGTCGGCCAGCGCGGCGCCCGCACCAGCCCTTGCGAATAGGCCAGCCCGGCGGCCACGCCCGACATCAGCACAAAGCCCTCGGCGGCATCGGTAAAGCCGAAATTGCGGTTGGTCAGGTGTTCGTAGATCGTCCCGGGAACGTGGTTGATAAAGATCATCACCAGCGCCAGCCCGCGAAAGAAATCGAGCCTTGGGTCGCGCCCGACCGGGCTGCGCTGCGGCACGTCACCACGGGCGACGCCGCCATGGGTCACGCCGCCACGCGCTGCGTCACCATGCGCCGCGCCGCCACGCGCTGCATCGCCATGCGCCGCGCCGCGTTGGGCGGGCGCGCGCTGCTCGGTCGGAGCGCGATGGGGGGACTGCGGCAGCGGCTCAGACATGGGCGAAGGCCGCCTCGGGAGGCAGGGCGCAGGGCGAGGACGGCTCGGCTGCCGGCGTGTCGGGCGCGCAGGTCCAGCGCGTCAGGATCTGGTCTTGCAGATCCATGACCGGCGCCGGCGCATATTCGGTCGGCACCCCCATCAGCCGCGATCCGCCATCGCGCGACGACCACACGATCACCAGCGGCGCCAGCACCATCGGTATTCCCACCGGCAAAAGCCACAGCAGCAGCATCGGCGCGAAAGCCCATGTCGCCCCCAGACCGGTCAGCCCGATCGTCACGATCCAGTGGCTTGCGGCCCAGGCCTCGGGCAGCGCCAGTTGCCCGTCGCCCCGGTTGTTGGTCGGCCAGCCGCCATCCCGCCCCATCAACACCTGAAACACCGAACGGGTGGCGAACAGCAGCAGGATCGGCGCCGTCACCGATGAAAACGCAAGCTCTGCCAACGTCGAGCCAAAGGCCAGTCCGGCACCGCCAAAGCCGCGCGCCCGACCATCGACCGCCGCCTTCAGCGCGACCAGAAGCTTGGGCAAAAGCAACAGCCCAAAGACCCCGATCGCCAGGCTGATCGCCTTTGACGCCTCGTTGCGCGGGAACACCGGAAACGGCCAGTAAGGTTCGGGGAAATAGTCCAGCGGCGGCGCCAGCAACGGCGCAGTGATCGAGGCCAGAATGAAGCCCAGCCAGAACAGCGGCGCGATATAGGCCATGATGCCCTGAGCAAAGACAAAGCGGCTCCAGCCCCTCAGGCCGGGGCCGGTGATGATCTTGCCATGCTGCAAATTGCCTTGGCACCAGCGCCGGTCGCGTTTGGCGTGATCGACGATGTTCTCGGGGCCTTCCTCATAGCTGCCGCCAAGGTCGTCATCCAGCCGAACCACCCAGCCGCCGCGCGCCAGCAGCGCCGCCTCGACATAGTCATGGCTCATGACATGGCCACCGAACGGCGGCTTGCCGGTCAGTTCGGGCAGGCCGCAGCATTCGGCAAAGGCCGTGATCCGCACCAGCGCGTTGTGGCCCCAGAACGGGCCGGTCTCGCCCTGAAGCATGGCCAGACCGCGCGCGAAGACCGGCGAAAAGAAGCTGGCCGAAAACTGCATCGCCCGGCCAAAGCGCGACCGTGCGCGGATCACCCGAGGCAGCGTCTGCAACAGCCCGAGCCGCGGTTCGGCCTGCATCCGGCGGACCATCTCGACGATCGTCGCGCCCTCCATCAGGCTGTCGGCATCAAGGATCAGCGCAAAGTCATAGGCCGCCCCCGAGCGCTGAATGAAGTCCTCGATATTGCCGGCCTTCTTGCCGGTGTTCTGGGCCCGGCGGCGGTAGAAGAACCGCCCCAGACCGGCGCGGTCCTGCACCAGGCGGGCAAACCATTGTGCTTCGCGCTGGGCGATGGCCTCGTTGCGGGTGTCCGACAGGACCGCAAAGTGGAAATCCGCGCCCACACCCGTTGCCGCCAACGACGCATCCATCGCCGCCACCCGCGAAAACGTCGCCACCGGGTCTTCGTTATAGACCGGCATCAAGATCACGACACGGGCGCTGATCGCGGTGTCGGGCCGCGCGCGCGGCGGCGCCTTGGCGCGCGTGGTCAGCCCGATCAGCCCGCCCACCGCGCCCCAGGCCAGCCACAGCGTCGAAATCAGGATCAGCACCGCGCGCACCACGTCCAGCGCGTCCAACCCGTCGGCGGCGCCGAATTGCAAGAACAGCAGGAACGCCGTCACCCCGGCCAGCAGGCTCAGGCTGATCGCCGTCAGCCGCAGGCGGGCGAGGGCGCCGCCATGTCCCGCCGCGACAAGGCCCATGTGGTCAGTTCCCCGTGCCCGGTGCCGCGGCGTCGGGTCGCGGTGCGGCGCGCAGACCCAACCAGAACCCCTTGGGCCGTTCCAGGATCTGACGCGGCATCGCCAGCGGCGCCTCGGGCAGCGCACAGGGGCCGGCAATCAGCGCGGCCCCATCCGGCACAAGGCTTTCAGCCACGCCCGTCATTGGCACCCCGTCGGCGCCCCAGAGTTGTGGCATCATTGCGGTCATGACCTGATCCATTGATAAAGCCAGTTTTCAGACAGTTTGCGGCCAAAGCCCGCGATATGGGCCGACAGTTCGACCGTATCGCCGTTGCCCTCGGCGGCCACATCCAGCACCAGCCGCCAGATCCCGCTGCCCTCGATCGGCGACAGGGTCTTGGTGACGATACTGCCGCCGGTGACGGAAACCACCGCCTCGATATCGGCCTCGGCCGGTAGCGCGGCGATCAGCCCGCCCTTGAAATCAATCACGAACTTGCGCGTGCCCGCCGCGTTCTCGACGCCCGAAACGCCGCCGGTTCCGGCGCGCGTCTCCAGCACTTCGGCACGGGTTTCATGCGGCTCGGGGGTCAGATCGCCCCACCGCAGCCGGTAGGCATATTCGCGCGTCTCGCCGGCCTTCACCGCGCCTTCGGGCACCCAGAAGGCGACGATGTTGTCGTTCACCTCAAGGTCGCTGGGGATCTCGACCAGACGCACCACGCCCTTGCCCCAGTCGCCCATCGGTTCGACCCGCGCCGAGGGACGGCGCTCGTAATGGGCGCTGGCGTCCTGATAGTGGTCAAAGTCGCGGTCGCGCTGGAACAGGCCAAAGGCCCGGGGCGAGTCTTCGGCAAAATACGAACTCGACAGGCGCGGCGGATTGGCCAGCGGCCGCCACAAATGATCGCCATCGCTGCGGATGATCTGCAGCCCGTCGCTGTCATGCACATTCGGGCGATAGTCGTCGAACGCCGCGCGGTTGCGGTCGGCGAACAGGAACATCGAGGTCAGCGGCGCCACCCCAAGCTGTTCCACGTCCTTGCGGAAATAAAGCCGCGCGGTCACCGCCATTTCGGTATCCGCCCCCGGCGCGATGACAAAGCGGTAAGCCCCCGTCACCGAGTCGCTTTCCAGCGTCGCATAAAGCGTGATGACCTGCGCACCGGGCACCGGGCGTTCCAGATAAAAGCGCGAAAAGCGCGGGAATTCCTCGGCGCGGTCGAGGCCGGTGTTGATCGCCAGCCCGCGCGCCGACAGACCATAGGCGCTGCCCCGGCCGAGGGCGCGGAAATAGCTGGCGCCGACAAAGGCCACCAGTTCGTCGTGAATGTCGGGGCGGTTCAGTGGCACATGCAGCCGGAACCCGGCGACGCCCGGCAGCGTGGCATGGGCCGGAACCCGCGCGCCGACTTCGCGTTCGTAGATGAAATCGTCGGTGTCAAAAGTCATCGGCCGGGCCTGATCGCCGGTCACCTCATACATCAACACCGGCTCTTTGAAGAGCCAGCCCATGTGAAAGGCGTGCAGTTGAAAGAAACTGTCCTTGTCTTCGGCCCAGCGCGCCCGCGTCGGGTTGAAGCGGATCAGGCGATAGTCATCATAGGTCAGATCATCAAGAAAGCTTTTCGGCAGCGGCGCGGTCTGATGCGGCTGCGCGGCCAGCGCCTGCATTTCGGAACATAGCTGATCGAACGAGAATTGCTGCTCTGCGGCAGGGGCCGCAGAAGCGCTGATGTCCTGCGCCAGAGCAAGGCGCGGCAGGGCCGTGCCCGTCATCAGAACGGCCGCAGCGGGCAGCGCGCCAAGCAGGTGGCGTCGGGTAAACAGAGGACTCTTGGCGCGCGGAAGGGAATACATGGATATGCGTTCTTTGTCAGACAGTTCTGGCGTTGACGGCGGGGGGACCATCGGCGCTTCCATAGACGCAGAGTCGCGAAAATAGCAAGCGGGCTTCGCTTCAATCCGCCTCACGTGCACGTTATGGCGCAGTTTTTTGCGGCAAGCCGCCGCGCAAGTCGCTCATGGCGGCGGGAAACTGCTCATTTTGCGGGCGCAGCATGGGTTTCCCGGGCCCGAGGGCGACTCTGGGGCGACCATATCCGTGGCGGTTTTCGCGGCCCGTCCCCGGCCCGAACCGCCCGCATCACGGCCGATCCTGGCGACTCGGGCGGCAGCGAGGTGCCACCTGTGCCGCGCAAACCACGCCCGGTGCATCATCCAGGCACGGAATGAAGACATTTGTCTTGTTTGCGGGCCTTTTCCTGCTGTAAGCGGGACAGGAAATTGGCTTGGGGAAAGACGCAAAATGCACGAAACGCTTGATCTGACAGCTCATTGGGCGGGATATCTTTCGCTGGGCATCTTTTTTACCGCCTACGTTCTGGTGATTTTCGAAGAAGCGACCCATATGCGCAAATCCAAACCCGTCATGATCGCGGCGGGTCTGATCTGGGCGCTGATTGGCGTGGCCTATGCCCAGCAAGGCATGAGCGAACTGGTCCATGAACGCGCGCTGGAAGTGATCGAGGAATATGGCGAGCTGTTCTTGTTCCTGCTGGTCGCGATCACCTACGTCAACACGCTCGAAGAGCGCCGCGTCTTTGACGTCTTGCGGGCGCGGCTGGTGCAGCTGGGGCTGAGCTACCGGCAACTGTTCTGGTTGACGGGGGCCTTGGCGTTCTTCCTGTCGGGTCTGCTGGACAACCTGACCACGGCGCTGGTGATGGGGGCGGTGGTCGTCGCGGTTGGCTCCGGCTCGCCGCGATTCGTTGCGATGGCCTGCGTGTCGATCGTCGTCGCGGCCAATGCGGGCGGCGCCTTCACCCCGTTCGGCGACATCACCACGCTGATGGTCTGGCAAAAAGGCAAGGTGCAGTTCATCGAATTCTTTGCGCTGTTCCTGCCGTCTCTGGTGAACTGGCTGGTGCCGGCCTGTATCATGTATCTGGCCTTGCCCGATGCCAAACCGGCCGCCCATACCCATGAGGTCAAGACCAAGCCGGGCGCCAGGGGCGTGATCGTGCTGTTCTTGCTGACCATCGTCACGGCTGTCAGCTTCAAGAACTTCCTGATGCTGCCGCCCGCCATGGGGATGATGCTGGGGCTGGGCTATCTGCAAGTCTGGTCCTACGTTCTGACCCGCCGGGGTGGGCGCTACAATGATGGCGACATGGTTCTGGACAGCTTCCATCAGGTTCAACGGGTCGAATGGGATACGTTGTTCTTCTTCTTCGGCATCCTCTTTGCGGTCGGCGGCCTCGGGGTTCTGGGCTATCTGATCAATGCCTCGGCACTGCTATATGACGGGCTGGGTTCGACGGTGGCGAACACGATCCTTGGCGCGTTGTCGGCGATCGTTGACAACATCCCGCTGATGTTTGCGGTGCTGAAGATGGACCCGGTGATGTCGCATGGCGAATGGCTGCTGATCACGTTGACCTGTGGCGTGGGCGGCTCGATGCTGTCGATCGGCTCGGCGGCGGGTGTCGCGCTGATGGGGCAGGCGAAGGGCGCCTATACCTTCTCGAGCCACCTGAAATGGACCTGGGCGATCGCGCTGGGCTATTTCGCGTCGATCGGCACCCATCTGGTCGTGAACGCGCAGCACTTCTAAGACCGGCATCGCGCCGCAGACATGATGATGGCACGGCCCGGGGTCTCTCCGGGCCGTTTCGTTTTGCGCCCCTGTCGTTTGGCACCGTTGACCTTGGGCGGCAGGCATGCTGATTACCGACCATGATTGCACCGGACCCCGCCACGACCTTGCCCCTGATCGGAGGCGTCAGCACCGCCCGCATCGCCCGGATGACCGCGCGCGAAGCTGCCCGCTATACCGCTGCCCGGCCGCGAAGCCACGCCGCGCTTGCGGCGGCGGCCGAGCCTTGGCTGGGCGGCGTGCCGATGCACTGGATGAAGGATTGGCCGCAGCCCTTTGCGATGCTGGTGGCCCGCGCCAAAGGCGCCGAGATCGAAGACATCGACGGCAATCGGCTGGACGACTTCTGTCTGGGCGATACCGGCTCGATGTTCGGCCATTCGCCGGCGCCGGTGGCGCGGGCGATCCGGGCGCAGGCCGGGCGCGGCCTGACCTATATGCTGCCCACCGCCGAGGCGCTGGATGTGGGGCGGCTCTTGTCCGACCGGTTCGGCCCGATGCGTTGGCAGATCGCCACCACCGCGACCGACGCCAACCGTTTCGCGCTGCGCGTGGCGCGGGCGGTGAGCGGGCGGCCCAAGGTGCTGGTGTTCAACGGCTGCTACCACGGCACTGTCGATGAGGCGATGGTCTGCCTGCACGAAGGGCAGACCGTGCCGCGCCCCGGTCTTGTCGGGCAGGCCGCCGATCTGACCGCCACCGCCACCGCGGTTGAATTCAACGACCTCGCCGCGCTCGAGGCGGCGCTGGCGCGGGGCGATATCGCCGCCGTGCTGACCGAACCGGTGATGACCAATTCGTGCATGGTGCTGCCCGCCCCCGGCTTTCACGAGGCGTTGCGCGCGCTGACCCGGCGCCATGGCGCGCTGCTGGTGATCGACGAAACCCATACGATTTCCTCGGGGCTGGGCGGCTATACCACTGTCCATGGGCTGTCGCCCGATATCCTTGTCGTGGGCAAATGCGTCGCGGGCGGGATGCCCGCCGCGGTCTGGGGCCTGACCCCGGATCTGGCCCGCCGCTTTGCCACCTATGACGCCACGCGCCCCGCCGGGCACTCGGGCATGGGCACCACGCTCTCGGCCAACCCGATGCAGCTTGCCTGCCTGCGCGCGACGCTGGACCAGGTGATGACGCCGCAGAACTACGCCCGGATGGAGGCGGGCGCCGCGCGTTTGTGCGCGGGACTTGGCAAGGCGATCGCCGCCCATGGCGCGCCTTGGCACGTGCTGCGCGTCGGTGCCCGGGTCGAGTTCATCTGCGCCCCCGGCCCGCTCCGCAACGGCGCCGAGGCCGCCGCCGCCCATGCGCCCGCACTTGAAGCCGCCATTCATGCCAGCCTGCTGAACAAGGGCTGCCTGATCGCCCCGTTTCACAACATGATGCTGGTCAGCCCGGCCACAAGACGCGCCCAGATCGACCACCTGATCGCCGCCTTTGACGCCACCCTGACCGAGCTTTTCGATTGATTGAAAGAAACCCGATGACCCGCTCTCCGACCGGCTCCACCCCCGACGAAGCCACCGCCTTTCTGGCCGCCCATCCCGAAATCGAGGCCTTCGATATCGTCCTGACCGACGCCAACGGCATCGGCCGCGGCAAGATCATCCGCCGGCACGAACTGATCGGCCTCTATACCGGCGGGCGGCATCTGCCGATCTCGATCCTCGGGCTGGATATCTGTGGCGAAGACGTGCACGAAACCGGCCTGATCTGGGATCAGGGCGATGGCGATCTGCGCGCCTGGCCCATTCCCGGCACGCTGAAGCCGCTGCACGGCACCCACCCGGCGCGCGGCGAATTGCTGATGAGCATGTTCCACCTCGACGATGCGGAAATGACCTCGGACCCGCGTCACGCGCTGGCCCGGCAGGTCAGGGCGATGGCCGCCGATGGGCTGCATCCGGCCGGCGCGTTCGAGCTGGAGTTCTTCCTTCTGGACAATGATCGGGACGCCGACGGCCGCGTCCGCCCCGCCGCCGCCGTTCTCGACGGCCGCCGCAGCGCCAAGACCGAGGTCTATTCCGTCGATCACCTGCACGGGATGGAGCCGCTGTTTTCCGATATCTACCGCGCCGCCGAGGCGATGCAGATCAAGGCCGAAACCGTGATCTCGGAATATGCGCCGGGCCAGTATGAGCTGACCCTGCACTACCGCACCGATGTGATGCAGGCCGCCGACGACCTCGTGCGGCTCAAGCGGATCGTGCGGCTTCAGGCCCGCCGCCACGGGGTGACGGCCTGTTTCATGGCCAAACCGGTCGAGAAATACGCAGGCTCGGGGATGCACTTTCACGTCTCGCTATGCGATGACGCGGGCCGGAATGTCTTTGCCGAAACCGCCGAGGGGGTCTGGAACGACACGATCCGCCACGCGATCGGCGGCCTGCGCGAAACGATGGGCGAATCGATGCTGGTCTTTGCGCCGCACGCGAATTCCTGGCGCCGCTTCGCCAATCAAAGCTATGCGCCGGTGTCGCCGTCCTGGGGGGTGAACAACCGCTCGGTGGCGCTGCGGATCCCGGCGGGCGAGCTTGCGGCGCGCCGGGTCGAGCACCGCCCCTCCGGGGTGGACGCGAACCCCTATCTGGTGGCCGCGACGGTGCTGGCCGGCATCCGCCACGGGCTGGCCCGGCGGATTGATCCGGGGCCGGAAACCACCGGCAACGGCTATGCCGGGACCGAGGATCTGCCGATCCCCAGCGACTGGCGCGAGGCGATCCTCGCCGCGCAGAACTCGGCCTTCCTCAAAGACGCGCTGGGCGAGGACATGCACCGCACCTTCACCGCGATCAAGGCGGCTGAATATGCTCGCGTCGCGCGCACCATCGCCGATGTGGATTACGACCTCTACCTGCATACGGTCTGACGCGACGTCGCCTTTGGCGTTTGCCGAAATCTGTCGCAAGCTTCCCCGATCAGGGGGCTTGCGCCAAGCGGGGAGGGCTTGCACATGCGGTTGCGTCTGATGCTGTCGCATCTGTCGATCTGGACGATCATCGGCACCGTGCTGGCCGGGGCCGCCCTCCTGGCCTCTGGCCCGGCCTGGGTCTGGGGCCTCGCGCTGCTGGGGATTCCGGCGCAGATGCTCAATGAATACAGCCTGCACCGCTATCTGTTTCACCTGCCGCCGCCAAAACGTCAGGCGGCGTTCAACCTGCTCTACCGGTTGCACTACGGCCACCACGACTTCCCGACCAACCCCGACCTGATCTTTGCACCGCTGTTTCTGGTGGTACCGGTGCTGATGGTCAATTTCGCGCTGGTCTGGGGCGGGTTCGCGCTGGCGGGTGCGCCTTGGGCGCTCGACGCGGCGGCGGCGATCGTGGCGGTCGGCGGCGGGCTGACCTTTCTCGCCTATGAGTGGTTTCACACCACCGCCCATATGCCGGTGCGCAAGACCGCGATTGAACGCCACGTCGCCACGCTGCACAACCAGCACCATTTCCGGGACTTCACCAAATGGTTCCATGTGACGGCGGGAGGCGAGGTGATCGACCGCCTGATGGGCACCGCCATCGACCGCGACGCACTTAAATCCGCCCAGCGGATCGAATTCATCCGCACCCTTGGCATGCAGCCCGATGATCCGCGTCTGCTCGCGGCACGGGCGCGCTATGCCCGCCGCTACGGTCTGAGCGCCGAAGAAGTCTCGCGCGCCGCCCGCGCCTGATCGCGCCACCCCGGAACCGCCCGCGCCCGCGCCCGCTCCCGCTCCCGCTCCCTGCGTCGCGCGTCCCGCGCACCCCCGAACCGCGCACCCCCGAACCGCGCACCCCCGATCCCATACACCCCGGAACCCGGAGCCGCACAAGCGACCGCCGGCATCGCCCGCAACCCGGCCCTTTCATCTTCGCCCGAAATATCCCCGCCGGAGGCTCCCGACCGCAAGGCCGGGCGCTTTGGGGCGCGGGGAAGGCGGCTCAGATCAGCCCGGCGTGGCGCATCGCCGCGTCGATCTGCGCCTTGGTCGCCTCCAGCAGCGGCGTCAGCGGCAGACGCACCGTTTCGGTGCAATGGCCCAGCTTCGACAGCGCGTATTTCGCCCCCGCCACCCCCGGCTCGACAAAGATCGCGGCATGCAGCGGCATCAGCCTGTCCTGATAGTCCAGCGCGGTGGCATAGTCGCCCCGCAGCGTCGCCTCTTGAAACTTGGCGCACAGATGCGGCGCCACGTTCGCGGTGACCGAAATGCACCCCACCCCGCCATGCGCGTTGAACCCCAGCGCCGTCGCGTCCTCGCCCGACAGCTGGATAAAGTCGCGGCCGCAGGCTTCGCGCTGCAGGCTGACGCGTTCGATCTTGCCGGTGGCGTCCTTGACCCCGACGATCCGCGGCAGCCGGGCCAGCGCGCCCATGGTTTCGGGCGTCATGTCCACCACCGAACGGCCGGGGATGTTGTAGATGATGATCGGTAGCGTGCAGGCGTCATGCATCGCGGTGAAATGCGCCACCAACCCGCGCTGGGTGGGTTTGTTGTAATAGGGCGTCACCACCAGCGCCGCCGTGGCCCCCACCGATTCCGCGTGGCGGATCAGGTTGATCCCCTCGGCGGTCGAATTCGACCCGGCTCCGGCGATCACCGGGATCCGGCCATCGGCGGCCTTGACCACCTCCGAGATGACCCGCATGTGCTCATCATGGCTGAGGGTCGGGCTTTCGCCGGTGGTGCCGACCGGCACCAGCCCGTGGCTGCCCTCGGCGATATGCCACTCGACCAGCTTCTTCAGCGTGTCCAGATCCAGAACGCCGTCCGATGTGAACGGCGTGATCAGTGCGGGGATCGACCCTTTGAACATGACACGCTCCTGTGGTTAGGGCGGATTCGCCCCGTTGCTTGTAGTTTGGGCGGATTCGCCCGTTGAAAGTGCGCCGGACCCTACCCGAGCCCCGCGCGCTTGCCAAGTTTGTGTATTGCGGATCATCGGGCTGAAAGGCAGGAAGGGGAAAACGGGTGGTGATCCTTGCTGATGATACGTGATCTTGCCAAGGCCGGGCTTCTGGCGCTGGCCATGCTGACCGGGCCGGGGGCGGGCCAGATGGCGCGCGCCGATGATCCGGCGGCGCTGCGGCTGGCGCTTGACGCGGTCGCGGCCAAGGATTGGGATGCGGCGCTGACCCGGGCGCGCGCCTCGGGGCCGCTGGCCTTTGACATCATCGAATGGCACCGGCTGCGCGCCGGCGAGGGCAGCTTTGCCGACTACGCCGATTTTGCCCTCCGCCGCGCCGACTGGCCGGGGATGGCACTGCTGCGCCGTCGCGCCGAGACCACACTTGAGGCCGCCCAGCCGGCGCAGATCGTGGCGTTCTTTGCCAAGCAGCAACCGCTGACCGGCGCCGGTGCGATGGCGCTGACGCGCGCGCAACTGGCGCTGGGCAATGCCGCCGGGGCCGAGGCCGCCGCCGCCGCCGCATGGCGCGGGCTGGATCTGTCGACCGAAGACGAGGCCGCCTTTCTGGCACAGTATCCGGCCTTGCTGGCCAAACATCACGGCGGCCGGATCGCCGCCCTGCTGGATCGGGGCGAGCCGGGACTGGCTGAACGGATGCTGACACTGGTCACCCCCGGCACCCGTGCGGTCGCGGCGGCGCGGATCGCGCTTCAGCGCGGCGCGGGTGGGGTCGATGCGCTGATCGCGGCGGTGCCTGCGCGGATGGCCGGCTCGGCCGGACTGGCGCGCGACCGGGCGGTGTGGCGCGGCCGCAACGGCGCCGAGGATGCGGCGGCCGATCTGCTTCTGGAACGCTCGACCGGGCCCGAGGGCTTGGGCGAACCGGCGCTCTGGGCCGGGCTGCGCGCCAATCTGGCGCGGCGCGATTTGCGCGCGGGGGCGCTGCACCGGGCCTACAAGCTGGCCGCACGCCATCATCTGAGCGCAGGCGGCGATTATGCCGAACTGGAGTGGCTCGCGGGCTATGCCGCGCTGCGGCTTGGCGATGCGCCGACCGCGTATCGCCATTTCGGCCATCTGGCCGATGCGGTCTCCAGCCCGATCAGCCTGTCGCGGGCCGGCTATTGGCAGGGCCGCGCGCTTGACGACATCGGCAAACCCGGCGAGGCGCGCGCCGCCTATGCCAGCGCCGCGCGCTATCAGACCACCTTCTACGGCCTGCTGGCGGCCGAAAAGATCGGCGCGGCGATGGACCCCGCACTGGCCAACCCGCCCGCCTTGCCCGACTGGCGCGGCGCCGCCTTCGCGCAGGATGCGCGCTTGCAGGCGGCGGTGTTGCTGCGCGATGCCGGGCGCAGGGATCTGTCGGAACGTTTCTTGCTGCAACTGGCCGAGGGCTTCGGCGCCGACGACATCGCCCGGCTGGCCCGGCTTGCCGAGGAATGGGGCGATGCGCATCTGTCGTTGCTTCTGGCCAAGCAGGCGGCGGGGCAGGGCGTGGTGCTGACCTCGGCCTATCTGCCGCTGTCGGGGCTCGAGTCCAGCGATCTGGGCGTGCCGGCCGAACTGGCCCTGTCGATCGCGCGGCGCGAAAGCGAATTTGACCCGGCGGTGGTGTCGGGGGCGGGGGCGCGCGGGCTGATGCAGGTGATGCCCGGCACCGCCAAGCTGATGGCGCAAAAGCTGGGCCTGCCCTACGATGCCGCCCGGCTGACCACCGACCCGGCCTATAACGCCCGGCTGGGCGCGGCCTATCTGGCCGGGCTGCGCGCCGAATTCGGCACCTCGCCGGTGCTGGTGGCGGCGGGCTACAACGCCGGCCCCGGCCGCCCGCGCCGCTGGATCGAGGAACAGGGCGACCCGCGCGCCGACACCGTCGATGTGGTCGACTGGATCGAGATGATCCCGTTTTCGGAAACCCGCAACTACGTGATGCGGGTGGCGGAATGCCTGCCCGGCTATCGCGCGCGACTTGGCGGGCAGGTCTCCCCGATCCGCTTCACGGACGAGTTGAAGGGCCGCTAGGCCCCCTTCACCCGCGCCCGCCACAGCGTGAACAGCCCCGCGCCCACCACTACCAACGCGCCCAGCGCCACGTTGGGGCGCAGCACCTCGCCAAAGACGCCGATCCCCATCACCGTCACAAACACCAGTTGCAGATAGGCAAAGGGCTGGATCGCCGAGGCCTCGGCCTCTTCATAGGCGCGGATCAGCAGCCAATGCGCCGTCGAGGCGGTCAGGCACAGCAACGCCATCCAGCCCCAGTCGGGCGCGCTCATCGGTTGCCAGAACCAGACGCCGATCAGCGTCGAGGTCACCGCGCCGACAACCCCGGTCCAGAAGAAGGACACCGTGGCGCTGTCCCGCCGCGCCACATAGCGCGTCAGCAAGCCGTAAAGCGCGAACATCAGCGCCGCCACCAGCGGGATCAGCGCGGCGGGCGCGAACACTGTCACCCCCGGCTGAAGGATGATCATCATGCCCACAAAGCCGATTCCGATCGCGGTCCAGCGGCGCCAGCCGACCTTTTCGCCCAGAACCGGCCCCGACAGCGCCGCGATCAGCAACGGATACGAGGCAAAGACCGCGTGGCTTTCGACCAGCCCCAGAATGACGAAGCCCTGAATCATCACCAGCACTTCGGTGACCAGCAACACCGCCCGGAACGCCTGCACCCAAGGCTGGCGCGTGGTCGCCGCGGCGCGGATCCCGCCGGGCTGGCGCGCCGCCAGAGCGGTCACGAAAGCCGCAAAGAACCAATAGCGGACCATCACCACCATATAGACGTTGTAGGCCCCCGCCAGATGCCGCGAGATCCCGTCCTGCATCGCGAAGATGAAGGTCGCGGCGACCATCAGCCAGATCCCCTTGCGGATGTTCTGCTCTTTCATCGCGTGCGCTCCAATCGGCCCCGGCTCATGTGACGTTTCATCCCGTGGCCGGGCGCGCGGCTGACCGCAAAGCCCGCTTCGGCCAGACCACGGCGCACGAAACCGGCGGCCGTATAGGTGGCAAAGCTGCCCTCGGGCGCGGTGTGGCGCGCCACTTCGGCCATCAGGTCCGGGGCCCATAGCTCGGGGTTCTTGGCGGGCGAAAACCCGTCCAGATACCACGCATCGGCCCGCCCTTGCCACGTCGGCAGCGTGGCGCGTGCATCGCCGATCAGCACCTCGACCTGCAACGGCCCCAGCGTGAAGGTGCGCAACCCCGCGTCCCAGGCGGCCAGAAACGGCCCCGCCCGCGCCGCCGCCTCGGGAAAGGCCGACAGCGCCCGCGCGATGTCCTCGGCGGCCAGCGGCCAGGCTTCAAAGCTGGTATAACGCAGACCCTCGCAGATGCCCTCGGCGGCGATCAGCGTCGCCAGAAGATTGAGCCCGGTGCCAAAGCCCAATTCGGCGATGTGAAAACCGGGGCGCAGCCGCGCCGGCAGATCATTGCCCGCCAGAAAGACGTGGCGGGTTTCGGCCAGCCCATTGGCAAGGCTGAAGTAAGGGTCGTCAAAACGGGTCGAGACCGGCACGATCTGGTCACGCCAGACCAGCGGGCCGGCTGCGGCGGCCCCGACCCCATCAGCGGCTCCGGCTCCGGCGCTGGCGACATCGGCGGGAAGGTTTTGCTCAACGCCGCTCTGGTCTTGGGTGCGCATCTGGACTAGTCCCTTTTCAGGCGCGAACCATGGCGAAGGAGGCAGTCAATGGCAACCAGTTATCAGGTCGATGTAACGGTCCGTGGCGGGGGCATATTCGGGCTGGCTTGTGCGTATGAGATGGCGCGTCGGGGGGCCCGAGTGCGGCTGATCGAAACCCGGGCTCTGGGTGCCGGCGCCAGCGGCGGCACCGTCGGCGCCCTTGCCCCGCATGTGCCCGAAAACTGGAACCCGAAAAAGCAGTTCCAGCTGGAAAGTCTGTTGATGGCGCCCGTCTTTTGGGCCGAAGTCGCGGCGGCGGGCGGGCAGGATGCGGGCTATGCCCAGACCGGCCGGCTGCAACCTCTGGCCGATGCCGAGGCCGTGGCCCGCGCCGAATCCCGCGCCGAGGGGGCGGCGACGCTCTGGCAGGGTCAGGCGTCTTGGCGCGTGGTGCCGGCCGGGCAGTTCTCGGGGCTGGTGCCGCCCTCTCCGACCGGCCTTCTGGTGCACGACACGCTGACCGGCCGTGCCAACCCGCGCGGCGCGGTCGCGGCCCTTGCGGCGGCGATCACCGCGCTGGGCGGGCAGATCGTGATTGGCGAGCCGTCCGATCAGACCCCCGATCAAGGCCCGGTGATCTGGGCCACCGGCGCGCCGGGGCTGGCCGATCTGAACGCGGCGCTGGCCCACCCGGTCGGCGGCGGGGTCAAGGGGCAATCCGCGCTTTTGGCCTATGACGCCGGCCCGGTGCCGCAACTCTATGCCGAGGGGCTGCTGATCGTCCCTCATGCCGATGGCACTGTCGCCGTCGGTTCGACCGCCGAACGCGACTATGACGACCCCACCAGCACCGATGCGCAGCTTGAGGCGCTGATCGACCGCGCCCGCCAGATGTTGCCGCCGCTGGGCTCTGCCCCGGTCATAGACCGATGGGCCGGTATTCGCCCGCGCGCCAGTTCGCGCGCGCCGATGCTGGGTGCCTGGCCCGACCGGCCCGGCCATTTTGTCGCCAACGGCGGTTTCATGATCGGCTTTGGCATGGCCCCCAAGGTCGCCGCCACCATGGCCGATCTGGTGCTTGAGGGCCGCGATACCATCCCCGCGGGGTTTCGCGTGACTGACAACCTCTAGCGGTCGCGCCAAGGTATCGGTCGCACCAAGGTATCCGTCGCGCCAAGGGGCGGCGACCGCCCACCGTCGATGGCTTGCGCCACTGTGCCACGCGGCCTAACCTCGGGGGCTGACAGCGGCGGCATTCGCCTGCCGCGCAATGCTCCGAGGTGATGGAATGATGGCCCCGTTTTCGCCCTTTGCCATTTCCCTGCCCGGCCAGATCCTGTTTGGCCGCGGCGAGGCCGCCAAGGCCGCCGCGTTTCTGGCGACCCTTGGTCCGCGCGGGGTGCTGGTGCATGGCGCGTCCCCGGCGCGGGCGGCGTGGTTGGTGCAGGATCTGCACGCCGCAGGAATTGGCCTTGTGACACTGGCTTGCCCCGAAGAACCCAGCCTTGCCTCACTGAATGCGGCCGTTGCCACGGCACGCGCGGCGGGGGTCGACTGGGTGGTCGGGTTGGGCGGTGGCGCCGCGCTGGATCTGGCCAAGGCGCTTGCGGCGCTGGTGCCCGCGCCGGGCGGCGTGATGGATCATCTTGAGGTGGTGGGCAAAGGCCTGCCGCTGGCCGCAGCCCCCTTGCCGTTTGTGGCGATCCCGACCACGGCGGGCACCGGCGCCGAGGCCACCAAGAACGCCGTCATCAGCGTGCCGGATCAAATGCAGCCCGGCCCCGGCCACCCCCAGCCCGGCGCCAATCAACCCGCCCAGCCCGGCCTCGGCCACTCCCACCCTGCTCCCCCCCAGCCCGGCCGCAAGGTCAGCTTGCGCGACCCGCGGATGCTGGCGCGGCTGGCGATCATCGACCCGGCATTGACCGATCATTGCCCGCGCGCGGTGACGCTGGCCTCGGGGCTGGACGCGCTGGCGCAGGTGATCGAGCCCTATGTCTCGAACCGCGCCACGCCGTTTACCGATGCGCTGACCGCGCCGGTGATCGGGCCGGGGCTGGTGGCGCTGGCGCGGCTGATGCAGGCCGAAGACCCGGCGGCGCGCGACCGGATGGCCTGGGTCAGCCTCAGCGGCGGGCTCGCGCTGGCCAATGGCGGGCTCGGGGCGGTGCATGGGCTGGCCGGGCCGCTTGGGGGCGTCACCGGGGCGGCGCATGGCGCGATCTGCGGCGCGCTGCTGGGGCCGGTGCTGGCGGCCAACGCCGCCGCCGCCGAGCCGGGGTCCAGGGCGGCTATCCGGCTGGCACAGGTTTTTGAGATGATCGCGGCGGCCTTGGGCGGCGCGCCCGAAGACGCCCCCGAAACGCTGGCCAACTGGGCCCGCGCCGCCGGGTTGCCGGGGCTGACCGCGCTGGGCCTGCGCGCCGATCAGCGCGCCGCGGTGGCCGCTTCGGCGCTAGGCTCGTCGTCGATGAAGGGAAATCCGGTGCCGCTGTCGGTGGCCGCGCTTCAGGCGATCATGGCGGCGGCGGGTTAGGCTACCAGCGCTTCAACGCATCCTCGTCGCTGTCCTTGGCCGCGACCCAAGTGCTGCCATCGGCGCGGATTTCCTTTTTCCAGAACGGCGCGCGCGATTTGAGGTAATCCATCAGGAACTCGGCCGCGGCAAAGGCCTCGGCGCGGTGCCGGGCGGCGGTCGCCACCATCATGATCGGCGCCCCCACGACCAGCCGCCCATAGCGGTGGATCACCCGGCAATCGGCCAGATGCCAGCGCGCCTCGGCCTGATCGGCCATGGCTTCGATCGCGCGGGCGGTCATCGCCGGGTAGTGCTCGATTTCCAGCGCCGCCAGATCGCCGCCATCGTCGCGCACCAACCCCGAAAAGGTCACCACCGCGCCCACGTCGGCCCGCCCTTCGCCAAAGCCCGCCAGCTCGGCCGCCAGATCGAATGCCGCCTCTTGCACCGAAATCCGCGCCATCGCCCGCTAGCCCCCCGTCATCGGCGGAAAGAACGCCACCTCGCGCACGCCGGCCAAAGGCGCGTCAAATTCAGACAGTTCCTGATCCAGCGCCACCCGCAGCGCGCTTGTGTCGGCAAAGGCGGCGGCATAGCGGTCTTCGCGCGCGGCCAGTTCGGCAACCAGATCGGCGACCGTGGCGGCCGAGGTCTCGACGTGCTCTTTTGCCAGACCTATCCGTTCGCGGACCCAGGCGAAATACAGCACTTCAACCATCTGTCCTGTCCCTCAGATACGGCATCGCCTTGCGGAAATAGTCCCAGCCGGTGACCAGCGTCAGCCCCGCCGCAATCCAGATCAGCGCCAGCCCGAGCCACGTCGCCAGCGACGAGCAGCCGCGCGTGCCGCAACTGCGCACCGGATCGGCCAGCCCCGCCGTCACCGCCTCGGCATATTGGCTGGCGGTCATGCCGCGCCGGGCGATGCCCTCGACATATTCCAGCCCGGTGCCCAGAAACAGCACCGCAATCGCGACCATCTGCGCCGTGGTCTTCCATTTTGCCAGCCCGGTGACCTTCAGCTTGCCGGCCTCGGCGCCCAGCGACTCGCGCAGGCCCGACACAAAGACCTCGCGGAACAGGATCACCGTCACCGGCAGGATCAGCCAGGGGTTCATCCCCGAATAGCCGGTAATCACCACCAGTGCGATCACCACCATCGCCTTGTCGGCGATCGGGTCCATCGCGGCGCCAAACCGGCTTTCCTGTTTCCACAGCCGCGCCAGATAGCCGTCGAACCAATCCGTCACCGCCGCCAGAATGAACAGGGTCAGCGCGAACCAGTCGGCCCAGGGTCGGTGAAAATAAAGGAACATCACCGCAACGCCGGGCGCGGCGAGCAGACGGATCATCGTCAGGATATTTGGCACATTCCATCGCATGAAAGAGTGGTAGCCATTCCGTTCAACGGGGGGAAGGGGATTCTGACCTTGGCGCCCGCACCTTGGCGTTGAAATCCGCGCCTTTGCGGTGCAAACCGCGCCTTTGCGCTGAAAACCGGGCCCAAGCGCTGAAATCCACGCCGTGGCGCTGAAAGCCGGGCCCAAGCGCGGCAAACCGCGCCCAAGCGGTGCAAACTAGGCCTTGGTGTTGAAAAAGTCGTGGATGCTGCGGGCCAGCGCCGCCGAGATGCCGGGCACCGCCTGCAAATCGGGAAGACCCGCGCGCGACACCGCCTTGGCGCTGCCGAAATGCGCCAGAAGCGCGCGTTTGCGGCCCGCGCCGACGCCGGGAATGTCATCCAGCGGGGTCGCCGACACCGCCTTGGCGCGCTTGGCACGGTGCGCGCCGATCGCCCAGCGGTGCGCCTCGTCGCGCAGCCGCTGCACAAAGTAAAGCACCGGGTCGTTCATCCGCAGCGCGAACGGGCGCTGGCCGGGGCGGTGGAATTCTTCCTTGCCGTGGTCGCGGTCCACCCCCTTGGCGACGCCGACCATCGGGATGTCCTCGACCCCCATCTCGTTCATGATCTCGGCCACCGCCGAAACCTGCCCGGCGCCACCGTCGATCAGCAAAAGGTCGGGCCAGGCGGCGGTCTCGCGGTCGGGGTCTTCCTTCAACAGCCGGGCAAAGCGGCGCGTCAGCACCTCTTTCATCATGCCAAAGTCATCACCGGGGGTCAGCTCTTCGCCGCGGATGTTGAACTTGCGGTATTGGCTTTTTGCGAACCCCTCGGGGCCGGCGACGATCATCCCGCCGACGGCATGGGCGCCCTGAATATGGCTGTTGTCGTAAACCTCGATCCGGCGCGGCGGCGCGTCCAGCGCAAAGGCCTCGGCCAGACCCTCCAGCAGCCGCGACTGCGCCGCCGATTCCGACATCCGCCGCGCCAGGCTTTCGCGCGCGTTGCGGGCGGCGTTTTCCACCAGCTCGGCCTTTTGCCCGCGCAACGGCACCGCCAGTTCGACCTTGCGCCCGGCGCGGTCCGACAACAGCTGCACCATCAGATCGGCATCCTCGATCGGGTGCGACAGAAGGATCAGCCGTGGCGGCGGCTTGTCATCGTAGAACTGCCCTAAAAACGCCTCGAGCACCTCGGGGGCCTCGGCGCCGGACCCGGTCTTGGGGTAGAAATCGCGGTTGCCCCAGCTTTGGTTCGAGCGGATGAAAAACACCTGCACGCAGGCCTGCCCGCCCTCCATATGCACCGCCACCACATCCGCCTCGGCCACGCCTTGGGGGTTGATCCCCTGCGGCTGTTGCACCGCGGTCAGCGCCTTGATCCGGTCCCGCAGGGCGGCGGCGCGCTCAAATTCCATCGCGTCGCTGGCGGCGCCCATCTCGCGCGCCAGATCCTGCTGCACCCCGGTCGACTTGCCCTGCAAGAAGCGCTGCGCATCGTTGACCAGCACCGCGTAATCCTCGGCGCTGATCTTGCCGACGCAGGGGGCGCAGCAGCGTTTGATCTGGTAAAGCAGGCACGGCCGGGTGCGGCTGGAAAACACCGCATCGGTGCAGTTGCGCAACAGAAACACGCGCTGCAACTGGTTCAGCGTGCGATTGACCGCCCCGGCCGAGGCGAAGGGGCCAAAGTAGTCGCCCTTTTCGGTCTTCGCACCACGGTGCTTCTTGATCTGCGGAAAGGCGTGGGTTCTGGACACCAGAATATTGGGAAACGACTTGTCGTCGCGCAGCAGCACATTGTAGCGCGGCTTGAGCTGTTTTATCAGGTTCTGCTCCAGTAGCAGCGCCTCGGTTTCGGTGCGCGTCGTCAGAAACATCATCGCGGCGGTTTCGTGGATCATCCGCTGGATCCGCGCCGAATGGCCCGAGGGCCGGGCATAGTTCGACACCCGCGCCCGAAGCGCTCGCGCCTTGCCGACATACAGCACCTCGGCCTGCGCATTGAGCATCCGGTAGACCCCCGGCGAGTGGTCCAGCGTCTTCAGATAGGACTGGATCAGCGCATGCCCGGTCAGCGCGGCAGTTGCCGTAGCGTCACCTTGGGTCGTTTTCGCGCCGGGCGGGTCCGCGCTCATTTTCACCTCGTGATTCTCTCGCCTCGCTGCAACCATACGCGCTTGGGCGCAAGAGAAAACCTGTCCACGGATTCTGTGGATAACTCTGTTGGAAACAATTCACGAGCCGCCGATTTTCCTTGTTTTCAGCCCCGCTCCTCGGGTTGCCTAATTTTTAGGCAGTTTTGCAACATATTGAAATGTAAGTGAAAGTTTTTGCAAACACTGCAAGTCACTGAAAATATTAGGATATTTGTAACGGTTTCGTTACGCGTTGAACCAAAGTGGACAAGTTGCCACGCGACCTCCGGTTGATCGGCTATTCCCACCCCAAAACGTCAGGTGTTTTCCAACCAAGGTGCTGACCGCCATCCACGCAGAGCAGCTGCCCCGTCACCGCCGGAGCGTCCAGAAAGTAGCCCAGCGCCGCACAAATCCCCTCGGCGTCGGCGCCGCGTTCAAGGATCGTGGCGGCGCGCTGGCGGGCAAAGTGCTCGGCCGATTGGCGCGCGCCTTGCAGCGTCGGGCCGGGGCCGATGGCATTGACCCGGACCTGCGGTGCCAGCGCCTGCGCGGCGGTCCGCGTCAGCGCCCAAAGCCCCATCTTGGCCAGCGTATAGGTCATGAATTCGGGCGTCGGTTTCAGCACGCGTTGATCCAGCATGTTGACGATCAGCGCGCGGGCCAGGGGTTCCGGGCCGCTGCGATCTGTCTGCGGCGCCTGCGCGGCAAAATTCTGGGTCAGCACGAAAGGCGCGCGCAGGTTGCTTTCCATATGTCGGTCCCAGCCGGTGCGGCTGGCCGATTGCAGGCTGTCATATTCGAAGATCGAGGCGTTGTTGACCAGCACGTTCAGCGGTCCGCCCAGCGCCTCGGCCGCGCGCGCGACCAGCGTTTGGGTTTCGGCCTCGTGCAACAGATCGGCGCGCAGCGTGCAGGCCCGAACGCCCGGATCCCGCCCGCCCGGATCCCGCCCGCCTGGATCCCGACGCCCCGAGTCTTCGACGGCCTTGGCCACCGCCTCGGCGTCCTCGGCCGAATTGGCATAGTGGATCGCCACGTCAAAGCCGCGCCCGGCCAGATAAAGCGCCATCGCCGCGCCCAGCCGCCGGGCGCCTCCGGTAATCAGTGCGCGTCCTCTGGTCATGCCTCCGCTCCGCTCATCAATACGATCAAATAGATCGCATAAAGCCCGACAAACCCGAAACCGACCATCCGGCGAAACGGCCAGCGGTAAAAGATGAACGGTGCCATCAACAGCGATGCGCCCAGCATCACCCACAGATCCAGTCGCAGCATCTGCGCGGGCACCGGCATCGGACCGATCAGCCCGGCCACCCCGACGATGCACAGCAGGTTGAAGATGTTCGAGCCCACCACATTGCCCAGCGCCACATCGGCGCGGCCCTTCAGCGCGGCGGTGATCGAGGTCGCCAGTTCCGGCAACGACGTGCCGACGGCAACCAGCGTCAGCCCGATCACGGTTTCCGAAATCCCGTAAAAGCGGGCGATGCTGGTCGCGCCATCGACCAGGAAATCCGCCCCCAGCGGCAGGCCGACAAGCCCCAGCCCGAGGAAAAGCACGATCCGGCGCCAGGGCATCTGCGGGTCCGCGCCCTCCAGATCCTCGGCCTCGCTACGGCAGGCGCGATGCGCCATCGCGTCGGTGATCTGGTCCCACAGCATCAAACCCAAGGCGCCCAGCAAGATCAGCGCCTGCGGCCAGCGGATCGGCCCCAGATAGCAGATCACGATGAACAAGAGCGCCGCCCCCAGCATCGTCAGATAGCTTTTGCGCAGGTCGTTCTCGTCAGTGCGGATCACCGAGATGATTGCCGGAATCCCCAGCACCAGCAGGATATTGGCGGTGTTCGATCCGACCACATTGCCCAGCGCGATCCCCGGCGCGTGGTCCAGCACCGCCGCGACCGAGACCATCAGCTCGGGCGCCGAGGTGCCAAACGCCACCACCGTCAGCCCCACGATCAGCGCCGGAATGCCAAGCCGCAGCGACAGGTTCACCGCGCCGCGCACCAGTAGATCCCCTGCAATCACAAGCAGCACCAGACCAGTGGCAATATGAAAGAGATCCCAGATCACTGATCAGCGCCCCGTCTTTACGATGATTTGGTCGTGCAGGGGCAGGGGCCCTTGCCTATTCTTGGCCGCCCGCATCTGCGGCATTTGCCGGGCAGGGCGGCCCGGCGCCGGTGCAGCCCCGGCAACCTCAGCTTGCCAAACATCGCCAGCCCCGCCATGACCGCCAGAAAGATGACCATGCCCTTGATCAGCATGTCAAAGCCCGTAGCGCGCCCAAAGCGCGCGCTCTTCGGCCAGATCCAGCGCGGCACCGATCGCGCCCTCGGTCATCGCCTGCATTCCGAAACGGCGCAGCCAGGGGCGGCGTTGGTCATAGGCGACCAGCCGGACCTTGTCGCCGTAAAGGGATTTCAGTTTGGGCACCATATGGCCGATCCCGTCGATCAGCCCCAGGTCGACGGCATCGGCCCCGGTCCAGACATCGCCGGTGAACAGGTCGCGCCCGGACGAAAGCCGCAGCCCCCGGCGCGCGGTGATCCAGGTCTTGAACGCCAGATGCATCGGTTCAAGCAGGCGGTGCAGGCGCTCGACGTCTTCGGGTTTTTCGGGGCGGAACGGGTCCAGAAAGCTTTTGGATCCGCCGGCGGTGTGGACCCGCCGCTCGACGCCGTGGCGCTCGATCAGGCCGGCCAGACCAAAGCCCGCCGAGATCACCCCGACCGAGCCGACGACCGAGGTGCTGTCGGCCCAGATGTCGTCGGCCGCGCAGGCCAGCCAATAGCCGCCTGACGCGGCGATGTCTTCGACAAAGGCGTGGGTCTTGATGCCGGTTTCGGCCGACAGGCGGCGGATCCGGGATGCGATCAGCGAGGATTGCACCGGCGAGCCGCCGGGCGAGTTGATGATCAGCGCCACGGCAACCGGGCGGCCGCGGCGAAAGGCGCGTTCGATCAGCGGTGCAAGTGCTGCGTCCGACAGGCCCGAGGCCCCCGGTCGGGTGGCGCCGATCGCACCTTGCAGGCGGATCACCGACACCAGCGGCGGTTTCTTGGTGAAAGGGATGAGGCGTTTGATATCCATGTCTGCGGATGTAAGCTGCGGGCGGCGGGCAAACAAGCGCCGAGCGCCGAATAACGCAAAAGCCGGGAGCCTCCGGCGGGAGTATTTTTGCCAAAAAGATGCCGCAGGGATTTCGGGGATGCGCGCAGGCGCAATTTCCGGGCGCAACTTTGGGAATATGCGCGGGCGCAACTTTGGGAATATGCGCAGGCGTAACTTTGGGGATGCGCGCGGGCGCGAGGGGCTTTAGGGTTTCGCGATGATCGACAAGCTGGAAATGTTCATTGCCTTGGCGCGCGAGGCGCATTTTGGCCGTGCCGCCGAGGCCTATGGCGTGACGCAGCCGTCGCTGTCGTCGGCGATCCGGGCGCTGGAGGACCAGCTTGGCGTGCAGCTGGTCTGGCGCGGGTCGCGCTATCAGGGGCTGACGCCCGAGGGGCAGCGGGTTCTGGAATGGGCGCGGCGGATCGTTGGCGATGCGCGTGCGATGCGTGATGAGATGCGGGCGGCGCGCTACGGGGTGGCGGGCGATCTGCGGCTGGGGGTGATCCCGACCGCCTTGACCCGGGCGGCGCGGCTGACCGGGCCTTATCTTGCGCGCAATCCGGGGATGCGGATCTCCATTTCGTCGTGCACCTCGGCCGAAATCCGTGAAGGGATCGAGGCGTTGCAACTGGATGCGGGGATCACCTATCTGGATACCGAGCCGCTGGGGCGGGTGCGGCAGGTGCCGCTCTGGACCGAGCGGTATCGGCTGCTGGAACGCGGCAGTGACCCAACGCCGATCGGCTGGGCCGAGGCGGCGACGCGGCCGCTGTGTCTGCTGACCCCCGATATGCAGAACCGCCGTCTGGTGAATGCGCATCTGGCCGAGGCCGGGGTGGCGGTCACCGCACGGGTGCAATCGAATTCGACGATCGCGCTTTTGGCGCATGTGGCGACCGGCGATTGGGCGGCGATCCTTGCCGAGGCGCTGACCGAAGGCTTTGCCTTGCCGCCCGGTTGCGTGGCCCGGCCGCTGGTGGCGCCCGAGGCCTGTCACCGGGTCGGGCTGATCGCGCTCGAGCGCGATCCCTATACCCCAAGCCTCCTGGCGCTGCTGGAGGAAGCGCGTCGGGTAGCCGAGGTTTGATAGGATTTGCCTATCGCGCAACGATTGATCGGAATTGATTTCCCTATCACACTGACCTACCTGAGGCAGAGCCAACCGGGAGGAAGCCATGTCAGAGGCGGCGATTGCCGAACGTATGGATGCGATTTTAACGGCGCATCAAGGCCTTGAAGGCCCCCTGCTGCCGATCTTGCATGCGGTGCAGGCCGAGTTCGGTCTGATCCCTGCCGCCGCCGTGGCGCCGATCGCCAAGGCGCTTGCGCTGACCGGGGCCGAGGTCGAGGGTGTCATCAGCTTTTACCACGATTTTCGCCGCACGCCGGCCGGGCGCCATACCATCAAGCTGTGCCGCGCCGAGGCCTGTCAGGCGATGGGCGGCGATCAGGCGCTGGCGCGGATCGAGGCGGCGCTGGGCCTGAAGCTGGGCGAAAGCCGCGCCGATGTGACCCTCGAGGCGGTCTATTGCCTTGGGCTTTGCGCCTGCGGTCCGGCGGCGCAGGTGGACGGGCAGCCGATCGGTCGGCTGGATGCGGCCAAGGTGGCGGCGATTGCGGCGGAGGTGCTGTCATGAAGATCTACGTTCCCGCCGATGCCGCCGCCCGCGCGCTGGGCGCCGATGCGGTCGCCGCGGCGATTGCCAAAGAGGCCGCGCAGCGCGGCATCGACGTGCAGATCATCCGCAACGGCAGCCGGGGCATGATCTGGCTTGAGCCCTTGGTCGAACTGGAAACCGCCGCGGGCCGCATTGCCTTTGGCCCGTTTGACGCCGCCGATGCCGCGGCACTGTTCGACGCCCCCGAGACGCATCCCCGGGCGCTGGGCCTGACGGACGAGATCCCCTATTTCAAACGCCAGACCCGGCTGACCTTTGCCCGCGTCGGGTTGATCGACCCGACTTCGCTGGCCGACTACGAGGCGCATGGCGGGCTGGCCGGGCTGCGCCGGGCGCTGGCGCTTGGGCCGCAGGCGGTGCTGGACGAGGTTGCCGCCTCGGGCCTGCGCGGTCGCGGCGGCGCGGGCTTTCCGACCGGGATCAAATGGCAGACCGTGGCCGCGGCCCCGGCGGACCGCAAATACATCGTCTGCAATGCCGATGAGGGCGACAGCGGCACCTTTGCCGACCGGATGCTGATCGAGGGCGACCCGTTCTGCCTGATCGAGGGCATGGCGATTGCCGGCCTTGCCTGTGGCGCGACCAAGGGCTTTGTCTATCTGCGCTCGGAATATCCCGATGCAATCGCGGTGCTGGGCCGGGCGCTGGGTCTGGCGCGGCAGGCGGGGATTCTGGGCGATGCGGTGCTGGGCAGCGGCCCGGCCTTCGAGATCGAGCTGCGCGTCGGCGCGGGCGCCTATGTCTGCGGCGAGGAAACCAGCCTGTTGAACAGCCTCGAAGGCCAGCGCGGCGTGGTGCGCGCCAAGCCGCCCCTGCCGGCGCTGGAAGGGTTCATGGGGCGCCCGACGGTGGTCAACAACGTGCTCAGCCTCGCGGCGGTGCCCTGGATCCTGACCGAGGGTGCTGCGGCCTACAAAGCGATCGGCATCAACCGCTCGCGCGGGACGATTCCGCTGCAAATCGCCGGAAACGTGCGCTATGGCGGGCTGTTCGAGACCGGCTTTGGCGTCACCCTGGGCGAGATCGTCAACGATATCGGCGGCGGCACGGCCTCGGGGCGGCCGGTCAAGGCGGTGCAGGTGGGCGGCCCGCTGGGTGCCTATCATCCGCAAGCCGATTTCGACCTGCCGTTCTGCTACGAGGAATTTGCCGGTCAGGGCGGGCTGGTGGGTCATGCCGGTCTGGTGGTGCATGACGACAGCGCCGACATGCTGGCGCTGGCGCGCTTTGCGATGGCGTTTTGCGCGATCGAATCCTGTGGCAAATGCACGCCGTGCCGGATCGGCGCGGTGCGCGGCGCGGAAACCATCGACCGGATCGCGGCGGGCGATGCGGCGGCGGTGCCGCTGTTGAAGGATCTGTGCCAGACGATGAAGCTGGGCTCGCTGTGTGCGCTGGGCGGCTTTACGCCCTATCCAGTGCTGTCGGCGCTGACCCATTTCCCCGATGACTTTGCCTGCCACAAGGAGGCTGCGGAATGAAGGATTTCATCATCCCGATCAAGGACATGGGCACCCCCGCACGGGTTGGCGCGCCGGTCACGCTGACGGTTGACGGGTTTTCGGTCACGGTTCCGGCGGGCACCTCGGTGATGCGCGCGGCGGCCGAGGCGGGGATCTCGGTGCCAAAGCTTTGCGCCTCGGACATGCTCGAACCGATCGGCTCGTGCCGGCTTTGTCTGGTCGAGATCGAGGGGATGCGCGGCACGCCGGCCTCTTGCACCACGCCGGTGACGCCGGGGATGGTGGTCCATACCCAGACCGCGCAGCTCAAGGATCTGCGCCGCGGCGTGATGGAGCTTTATATCTCGGACCACCCGCTCGATTGTCTGACCTGCGCGGCCAATGGCGATTGCGAACTTCAGGACATGGCCGGGGCGGTGGGGCTGCGCGATGTGCGCTATGCGCCGGGGGCCAACCACTTCGAGCAGCGCGGCCCCGAAGGGAAAAACCCCGCTTGGCTGCCGAAAGACGAAAGCAACCCCTATTTCACCTATGATCCGGCCAAATGCATCGTCTGCATGCGCTGCGTGCGCGCCTGCGAAGAGGTTCAGGGCACCTTCGCGCTGACCATCGACGGGCGCAGCTTCGACAGCCGCGTCTCGACCGGGACAGACAGCTTTCTCAACTCCGATTGCGTGTCCTGCGGCGCCTGCGTGCAGGCCTGCCCCACCGCCACACTGATCGAGAACTCGGTCATCGAGATCGGCACCCCGGAACGCAGCATCATCACCACCTGCGCCTATTGTGGCGTCGGCTGCAACTTCGAGGCGCAGATGCGCGGCGACGAACTGGTCCGCATGGTGCCGTGGAAAGAGGGCAAGGCCAACCACGGCCATTCCTGCGTCAAGGGCCGCTTTGCCTGGGGCTATGCCCAGCATCAGGACCGTATTCTGGAAGCGATGGTGCGCGATGCGATCACCGACCCGTGGCGCGTCGTCACCTATGACGAGGCGATCAGCTTTGCCGCCGACCGCCTGCGCGCGCTTCAGGCGCAGCACGGGGTCGATTCGATCGGGGTCATCACCTCGTCGCGCTGCACCAACGAAGAAACCTTTCTGGTGCAGAAACTGGCCCGTGCGGTGTTTGGCAACAACAACACCGACACCTGCGCGCGGGTCTGCCATTCGCCCACCGGCTATGGCTTGAAACAGACCTTCGGCACCTCGGCGGGCACGCAGGATTTCGATTCGGTCGACCACACCGATGTGGCGGTCGTGATCGGCGCCAATCCGACGGATGCGCACCCGGTCTTTGCCAGCCGCCTGCGCAAACGCCTGCGCGAGGGCGCCAAGCTGATCGTGATCGACCCGCGCCGGATCGACCTGCTGGAGACGCCGCATATCGGTCAGGCCTGGCATCTGGGGCTGCGTCCGGGCACCAACGTCGCCGTGCTGACCGCGCTGGCGCATGTGATCGTGACCGAAGGGCTTTATGACGAGGCCTTCATCCGCGCCCGCTGCGATTGGGACGAATTCACCGACTACATGGCATTTGCCGCCGACCCGGCCCATTCGCCCGAAGCGACCGAGGCGCTGACCACCGTGCCCGCCGAAACCCTGCGCACCGCAGCGCGGGTCTTTGCCGGCGGCGGCAACGGCGCGATCTATTATGGTCTCGGCGTGACCGAACACAGCCAGGGCTCGACCACCGTCATGGCGATCGCCAACCTTGCGATGATGACCGGCAACATCGGTCGCCCCGGCGTCGGGGTGAACCCGCTGCGTGGCCAGAACAACGTGCAAGGCTCGTGCGACATGGGCAGCTTTCCGCATGAATTGCCGGGCTACCGCCATGTCTCGGACGATACTGCCCGCGGCATCTTCGAGGCGGCCTGGGGCGTGGCTTTGTCACAAGAGCCGGGCCTGCGGATCAACAACATGCTCGACGCCGCCGTCGGGGGCCAGTTCAGGGGGCTTTACATTCAGGGCGAAGACATCTTGCAATCGGACCCCGATACCCGCCATGTCGCGGCCGGACTGGCGGCCATGGACTGCGTCATCGTGCAGGATCTGTTCCTGAACGAAACCGCGGCCTACGCGCATGTGTTCCTGCCCGGCTCGACGTTTCTGGAAAAGGACGGCACCTTCACCAATGCCGAACGCCGGATCAACCCGGTGCGCCGGGTGATGGCGCCCAAGAACGGCTATGCCGATTGGGAACTGACGCAGCTTCTGGCCAATGCGATGGGCGCCAACTGGACCTATACCCACCCCTCCGAGGTGATGGCCGAGATCGCCGCCACCACGCCGGGCTTTGCCAATGTCACCTACCAGATGCTCGACGAACGCGGCTCGGTCCAGTGGCCGTGCAACGACGCCGCCCCCGACGGCAGCCCGATCATGCATGTCGATGGCTTCGTGCGCGGCAAGGGCCGCTTCATGCGCACCGACTATATCGCCACCGACGAACGCACCGGGCCGCGCTTTCCGCTGCTGCTGACCACCGGGCGGATCCTGACGCAGTATAACGTTGGTGCCCAGACCCGGCGCACCGAGAACAGCGCCTGGCACCCCGAGGATCTGCTGGAAATCCACCCCCATGACGCCGAGGTGCGCGGCATCAACGATGGCGACTGGGTGCGCCTCGCCTCGCGCGCGGGCGATACCTCCTTGCGCGCGAACGTCACCGAACGGGTAGCGCCGGGGGTGGTCTATACCACCTTCCACCACCCCACGACCCAGGCCAATGTGGTGACCACCGACAATTCCGACTGGGCCACCAACTGCCCCGAATACAAGGTGACGGCGGTGCAGGTCGCACCCTCGAACGGCCCCTCGGACTGGCAGAACGATTACGCCGCCCGCGTGCTCGCGGCGCGGCGGATCCTGCCCGCCGCCGAATGAGGGCGCTTTGGTCCTCGCACCCGGCGCGCCGCTATGCGCAGGGTTTTTCCAAAGGCGGCAGCGCGCTGGCCGAAGAGGTGCCGGTGGCGCTGGTCTATGACGGCACGACGCTGGCGGTGATGATGGCCAGCCCCGGCGATCTGGAGGATTTCGCCACCGGCTTTGCGCTGACCGAAGGGCTGGTGCGAAATCTGGACGACATCACCGGGCTTGAAATCGTCGATCAGGGCGCGGGGCTCGAGGCGCGGGTCTGGCTGGTGCCGGGGGCGGCCAGCCGCCTTGCCGGGCGGCAACGCGGCATGATCGGGCCGGTCGGCTGCGGGCTCTGCGGTATCGACAGCCTTGCGCAGGCGTTGCGCGTGCTGCCGCACGCGCCCGAAGGCGCGCGGCTGTCGCCGCGCGCCCCGGCGCAGGCAATGGCCGCGCTGACCGCCGCCCAGCCGCTGCAAGACGCCACCCGCGCCGCCCATGCCGCCGGCTTCTGGCACCCCGAACGGGGCCTCGTGTGCCTGCGCGAAGACATCGGTCGCCATAACGCGCTTGATAAACTCGCCGGCGCGCTGGCCCGGACCGGCCTCGACCCGGCCTCCGGCGCATTGGTCATCACCTCGCGGCTCTCGGTCGATCTGGTGCAAAAGGCGGCGATGATCGGCGCGACGGTGCTGATCGGCGCCTCGGCCGCCACCGCGCTTGCCGTGTCCGAGGCCGAGGCCGCCGGCCTGACCCTGATTTCCCGCGCCCGTGGCGAAACCTACGAATTGCACACCCACCCCGACCGGATCGACGCAAAGGACATCCAATGAGCGCAGACAAGCTGATCCGCATGGCCAACCAGATCGCCGCATTTTTCGCCACCCAGCCGGGCGAGGACGCCGCCCAGAGCGTGGCCAGCCACATCAACGACAACTGGGCGCCGCCGATGCGCGGCGCGCTGCTGGATCAAATTGCCCAAGGCGCCGCCGGGCTTCAGCCGCTGGTCATCGCCGCAGCCCCCGCGATCCGCAAACCCAAGCCCCCGCTGCCCCAAGCCTGACCGCCCCCGCGCCGCACCACCGCCGCCATCGCCGCCACCGCCGATTGGCCAGGACTGGCGCGCCACGACTGCGCCACTGCGCCACCACTGCCGCATCACCGCCGCCACCGCCACGACTGCCGGCGCTGCGACCGCACCCCCGGCCCCGCGCCGCACCACCGCCGCCATCGCCGCCACCGCCGCCACCGCCGATTGGCCAGGACTGCCGCGCCACGACTGCGCCACTGCGCCACCACTGCCGCACCACCGCCACGACTGCCGCAGCTCCACTGCCGCCGCCATCGCCCCTCCATCACGCCCACACCATCCGCCGCCCGCGAAGCCGCCAGCCGCCACGCCCGCTCCCCTGACCTGACCCTCCCGCGAGCCGCCTCAGGCCGATCGCAACCAGCCTGCCGCTTGACGATCAGCCCGCCTGACCGCGCGACGATTGCCAGCCCGGCACCCTGACCACCGTCCCGCCCCAGACCGCCAGACCCGCCCCTGACGACCAACTCGCCCTCTGACGACCATCCCGCCACCCAACCCATCCCGCCACCCAACCCGCGCCGCCGACGCGACACAAAGCTGCCCGAGCAACCCAAGCGTCCACGCAGCAGCGCTCGCTTTCAGCTTCGCCAAAATATCCTCGGGGGGGGCCGCTTTTAAAAAGCGGCTGGGGGGCAGACAGCCCCCCTCGGCACGGCCGCCGGACCGCCTCAGCGGTTGGCGTTCATCCGTTCGATATAGACGCGCAGCTCTTCGGCCTCATGGCGGGCATCGCGCAGCCCATCCATCGCGGCGCGCAACTCGGCCTCGGTCTGGTGGATCTGGCTGGTCAACGCGGCGTCGCGTTGCTCGAAATAGGTGAGCGCCTCGTCGCGGGCCTCTTCGGCCTCATGCAGCGCCTGCGCCATCTGTTCCAGCTCGCCCATGTCGGCGCGGGTGACCCGCGTCAGACGGTGAATCACCCAAGAGGCAAACCACCCCAGACAAAAGGCAACAAACAGGATGATCGCCGTGGCGAAGACAAATTCAGTTCGGTTCATGGTCGGTCCCTGTAACCCTTCAATTTTCCTGCGCTGGCGTTGTCGGCCGGGGCGATGGGCGCAAGGTATCGTCATCGGCGGGCTGCGCCTCGATCACGATCGAGCCGTCCAACGCCGCCTCGGGCTGCCCTGAGCCGTCCTGCCCCGCCTCGTCCTGACCTTCGCCCGCCGCCCCGGGCCCGGCCTCGCCGCCCGCCGCCCCGGACCCGGCCTCGCTTCCCGGCGCGGCCTCCTGCACCGCGGGTGCCAGCTCCATCGGCGTCGCGTCCAGCAGCACAAAGGCGATGCGGCGGTTCGCCTCGCGGCCTTCCTCGGTCTCGTTGTCGGCGATCGGCTGGGTCTCGCCATAGCCCCTGGCCTGAAGATTGCCGATCAGAACCCGGCGCTGCATCAGCGCATCGACCACCGCCTTGGCGCGGTCTTGCGACAGTTCCTGATTGAACTCGTCGCGGCCCTGACTGTCGGTATGGCCTTCGACCTCCATCCGGAAATCCGCGCAATTCTTCATCAGCGCCGCCAATTGGTCGAGCGTGTCGCCCGCCGCCGCGTCAATCACCGAGGACCCCGGCTCGAAGGCGATCTTGGCGTGCTCCAGCACCGCATTCAGGCTGGCGACGCATTCCGGCCCGGTCGGCAGGCCCAGCACCGGGTCCAGCCGCCGGTCATAGCGCAGGTCCAGCTCCAGCCGCAGATCCTCGCCCAACCGCGATGACAAGATCCGCGACACCACGTCCGAGGCCTCGGCATTGCCGGTGACACCGGTCAGCTGGATCAGGTCGGGCTGCACGACCACGCTGCCCTCGGTCAGCTCGTGCAGCGCCTCAAGCGCCGCCAGCACCCGCACCGGCCAGCCGCGCGGCAGGGTCTTGTCGATCCGCGTCGCGCCGTAAACGGTGTCATGGCCAAACTGCGCCCGGGCGAAATTCTCGACCGCCTCGCGTTCGCGCTCGTCGGTCAGGCGCCCGCGCAACTGCACCTGCCCCTCGGCGTCAAGCCGGGCCGAGAACTCTGGCGGGCCATCGCCGCTGCTGGTCGGCGCACGGTTCAGCTCGGCCTTGAGCGAAAACACCTCGGGCAGGTTCGATTCCAGTTCGCCAACAACGGCATCAAAGCTGGCCTGACTGACGCTTTCCGCTGCGATCAGCGAAATATCGGCGTCTGAAAAGGTGATCGACCCGGCGCCCAAGGTCTTGATCGCGGCCAGCCCCATCGTCACCGCATCGGCCCAGGCCGGGCTGGGCACGCCCATGCCGACGGTGCAACCCTGCGCGCCGGTCGCCCCGGCGTCGCGGGCGGCGGCCAGAATCCGGTCGCGGGCGCGCTCGGTATCGGCCGAACAGGCGTCAAAACGCGCGCCGTTTTCGTCGATCAGGAACCGCAGCGTGAACGGGGTAAGCACCGGATGCGGCGCTGAAATATCCAGCGTCAGGCTTATCGCGCCGGGGGTGCGGCGCGCCAGATCGGTTTCGATCCGCGCCTTTTCGCTGCGGCTGTCGGTCAGCGCCGTGACCGAGACCCGCGCTGGCGCCACCGAAATCTTCGACCGCGGCAGCGTCTTCAGCGCCGAGATGCCAAAACTCAGCGCCTGCTCCCAGCCCGGCGGCACTGGATAGTCGGCGCCCTCCAGCATATCGGTGACCACGCCCCCGGCGGCGACCTTTTTCAGCTCGGCCAGCAGCGCCTCGCGGTTGGTCCCGGCCGGCACCAGCCCGATCAATGAAATCCCGTCATCATTGCGCAGCAGTTCCAGCGAAAACGTCGGCGGCGCCAGCGATTTGGTTTCGGCGACATCCGAATCGTCGATGATCCGGCTTGCTTCGACGATCGTTCCCGCCAAGGCAACCGCGCGAAACCGCTCCGCCTCGGACGGCGCCGTGCCCAAGAGATGCACCTGAAGCCCGTCCGTCTCGATCCGAGCCCAGGAATGGCCGGCGGTCTCCAGCGCCAGCCGCACCTCGCTGCGCGAGCGCTTTTCGATCACCGTGGCCGACCCGCCCGCAATCACCGCCGCAAGGATCAGCGCCAGCAAAAAGGCGGTGAAAGTCATGATCTTGGGTCGAAGAGACATCCGGGCAAAGCCTTTGGCTGTTGGGTCCTCCCCTCCTTACGGGGCGCGGTGGATCGGTTCAATCATACCAGCGCGGCACCGGCAAGAAATAGCGCAGCGATCAGCCCGGTGTCGCGGCTGGCGCGAAACAGCTGAAGGCAGGCGTCGGGGTTGTCGATCTCCAGCCGGCGCAACTGCCAGGCCATGTGCCAGCCAAAACCCCAAGGCGCGGCCAGTGCCAGCACCAGCTTCAGCGCGCCCGCGCCCGCCGGCAGCAGCGCCACCAGCACCGCCACCGTCATCAACCCGACCGAGACCACCAGAAACCCGCCCAGCCAGCGCGCCGTATCCTGCCCAAACAGCCGCGCCGTGGACTTGACCCCGATCAGCGCGTCATCGTCCTTGTCCTGATGGGCATAGATCGTGTCGTAAAACAGCGTCCAGACCAGTCCTGCGGCATATAGCACCAGCGCCGCTGGCGGCACGCTGCCCGCATGGGCGGCCCAGGCCAGCAGCGCACCCCAGTTGAACGCCAGCCCCAGAAACGCCTGCGGCCACCAGGTGAACCGCTTGGCAAAAGGATAGATCGCGACCAGCGCCAGCGACCCCACCCCCAGCGCGATCGCCACACGGTTGAAGCTCAGCAGGATCAGCCCCGCCAGCCCCGCCTGCACCGCCATCCAGATCACAGCGCCGCGCACCGAGACCTGCCCCGACGGGATCGGCCGCGACCGCGTCCGCGCCACCGACCCGTCGATATGGCGGTCGGTGATGTCGTTCCAGGTGCAGCCCGCCCCGCGCATCAGGAACGCGCCCAGCACCGAGCCCGCCGCGATCCACAGATCGAACAGCCGCGGCCCGTCGGCGGCGGCGGCCAGCGCCAGCCCCCACCAGCACGGCAACAGCAACAGCCAGGTGCCGATCGGCCGGTCGGCGCGACTCAGCCGCAGCCAGGGCCGCGCCCAGGCCGGGGCCGCGTGGTCCACCCAATTGCCGCGCGGCGCATCGGCGACCCGGCCCTTGGCGTGCCCTCGTTGCGGATGCTCTGGCAATTCATCTGCCCCGGTCATAAGTTTCGCCCCATGGAACGTGCAAAGATCAGACTTCATGTAGAGCACCCTTTGGGGCCGGGGCAAGCCGTGCCGCTGACCGAGCCGCAGGCGCATTATCTTTTCGGGGTGATGCGGCTGGCGGCCGGGGCGGCGGTGTCGCTGTTCAATGGCACCGACGGCGAATGGCGCGCGCGGGTGCTGCGCGCCGCCAAACGTGGCGGCGATCTGACCTGCGAGGCGCAGACCGCGCCGCAGATCGACCCGCCCGACCTGTGGCTGATGTTCGCGCCGCTGAAAAAGGCGCGCACCGATTTCATCGTCGAAAAGGCGGTTGAACTGGGCGCCGCGCGGATCATGCCGGTGCAGACCGAGTTCACCAGCTCGGACCGGATTCGCCCCGACAAACAACAGCTTCACGCGATCGAGGCGGCCGAGCAATGCGGCGCCACCTTCGTGCCCCCGGTGGCCGAACTCGCGCCGTTGGCGCGCATGCTGTCGGCCTGGGACCCGCGCCGCCGGATCCTGTGGGCCGACGAATCGCTGGCCGGCCCCGGCGCGGCGGCCCTGCCCGCGCTGGCGGCGCAGGCGCCGGCGCAAGGGCCGGGACCAGCAGGGCAAGGGCAAGGCCCCGCATCGCCGGTTCAGCAGCCGGGGCCGGGTCAGCAGCCGGCGCCGGGTCAGGGGCCGGGTCAGGGGCCGGGACCATGGGCCATTCTGATCGGCCCCGAAGGCGGGTTTTCGCCCGCCGAGGTGGCGCGCCTTCGCGCCGCGCCCTTTGTCGTGCCGGTCAGTCTGGGCCCGCGCATCCTGCGCGCCGAAACCGCCGCCCTCGCGGCGCTGGTGATGTGGCAATCGGCGCTGGGAGATTGGCGATGACCCTGCTGCGCCCCGAGGCGCTGGCCACGCTCGCGCGTTGGCGCGAGGTGCTGGTCGCGGCGATCGTGGCGCTGACGGCGCTGTGGTTGTTTCGGCTGGGCGGCTACATCCTTGCGCCGCTCGGGGTGGTGCTGGGGCTGGCGGCACTGGGCTGGGGGGTGATCGCGCTGCGCCGGATGCGCTTTGCCCGCGCAGTGGCCGCACCCGGGCTGGTCGAGGTGGATGAGGGCCAGATCGGCTATTTCGGCGCCGGGCTGGGCATCGGCGGCTATGTCGCGCTGCGCGATCTGACCGAGATCCGCCTGCTCAGCCTGCGCGGCGCGCTCTATTGGCGGCTGAAGCAGACCGACGGGCAGGCGATTCTGATTCCGGTGGCGGCGGCGGGGGCAGGGGCGCTTTACGACGCCTTTGCCACGCTGCCGGGCATCGACATGGGGCGGCTGACCGCCGCGCTGGACCAGCACCACCCCGCCCAGAGCCTGTGGCAACGACCCGCCGCTTCGGCCTTGACTTAGGTCGCCCCACGGGCCACCTATCTGATCCCTGAATCGTAGCGAACGGAGCCCTGCCCATGTCCATTCCCCAAGAGGGCGGCGGCCCGATCGAACAGGTTTCACAATTGGCCGAATACATGGCCTCGGGCGAAAAACCCAAATCCGATTGGCGGATCGGCACCGAGCACGAGAAATTCGGTTATTGCAAGGATACGCTCAACCCGTTGCCCTATGACGGGCCGCGCTCGATCCGGGCGATGCTCGAGGGGCTGCGCGACCACTTTGGCTGGACCGCGGTCTATGAGCAGGACAACATCATCGGCCTGACGCTGAACGGCGCCAATGTCAGCCTGGAACCGGGCGGGCAGCTGGAATTGTCGGGCGCGCCGATGGCGACCTTGCATCAGGTGCGCAACGAGCTTGAGGAACACCTGCGCGAGGTCGAGGCCGTGGCGAAGGGGCTGGGGGCGGGCTTTTTCGGGCTCGGCGCCGCGCCGATCTGGACCCATGAACAAATGCCGATGATGCCCAAGGGGCGCTATCGGCTGATGACCGACTACATGGGCAAGGTCGGCACGCTGGGCACGCAGATGATGTATCGGACCTGCACGGTGCAGGTTAACCTCGATTTCGCCTCCGAGGCCGACATGGTGCAAAAGCTGCGCGTCAGCCTGGCGTTGCAGCCGGTGGCGACGGCGCTGTTTGCCAGTTCGCCGTTTCTGGAGGGCAAGCCGAACGGCTATAAATCCTGGCGTTCGCGGGTCTGGCGCGATCTGGACGCATCGCGCACCGGGATGCTGCCCTTTGCCTTCGAAGAGGGTATGGGCTATCAGCGCTATGTGGACTATGTTCTTGATGTTCCTATGTATTTTGTCTACCGCGACGGAAAATACATCAACGCGCTGGGGCAATCCTTCCGGGATTTCCTGAAGGGCAAGCTGCCCGCGCTGCCCGGCGAGGTGCCCACCCTGTCGGATTGGGCCGATCACATGACCACCGTCTTTCCCGAGGCGCGGGTGAAGAAATACCTTGAGATGCGCGGCGCCGACGCGGGAGACCGGCCGCATCTGATGGCGCTTCCCGCGCTTTGGACGGGGCTCTTGTATGATCAGGACGCACTGGATGCGGCCTGGGATCTGGTCAAGGGCTGGGACGCCGAAACCCGTGAAGGGTTGCGCGTCGCGGCCTCGGAGCAGGGGCTTCAGGCCGAGGCCGGCGGCGTGCGCATGGCCGATCTGGCGCGCGAGGTGGTGGCGATTTCCCGCGCCGGGCTGGCGGCGCGGTCGCAGGCCTCGCCCGAGGGGGACGAGACCGGCTATCTGGCGATTCTCGAGCACAGCGTGGCGACCGGGCAAGTCCCGGCCGATCATTTGCTGGCGCGCTATTACGGCGAATGGGGCGGCGATCTGAACCGGATCTACGGCGCGATGCGCTACTGAACGCCCGCCCGCCCGGCCCCACCCGACCGCCGGGGGCTGCCTGCCCCCAAGCCGCTTTTTTGCAAAAAGCGGCCCCCCCGGGGATATTTGGGCGAAGATGAAAGGCGAAGGGCGGCGGCGCGGTTCGGGCGCGCGGTTCGGGCCGGGCAGGCGCGCGCTGACACGGTCAGGGTGTCTGTGCCGTGCCGGGTTCAGGCATCGTGCTCAGGCCTTCTTGCCGATCTTCGGTTCGGTGCCGGTCAGCAGGCGTGCGATATTGGCGCGGTGGCGCAGGAACACCAGCGCGGTCAGCGCAAGGCAGAGGGCGGCGATGTCGCCATGACCCATGAGCCGCGCCAAGGGTGCCGAGGCCGCCGCCGCGACCAGTGCGGCCAGTGACGAGATCCGGCCCAGATAGGCGGTGACAAGCCAGGTGGCACAGGCGGCCAGGCCCACCGGCCAGGCCAGCGCCAGCACCGTGCCAAGAAAGGTGGCGACGCCCTTGCCGCCCTTGAAGCCCAGCCAGACCGGGTAGAGATGTCCCAGAAAAGCCGCCGCGCCGGCGATCTGGGCCGCGTCCTCGCCCAGCGCCGCGCGGGCGATCAGCGCCGCGACCGCCCCCTTGGCGCCGTCCAGCAGCAGCGTCGCGGCGGCGGCGCGTTTGTTGCCGGTGCGCAGCACGTTGGTCGCGCCGATATTGCCCGAGCCGATGGCGCGCAGATCGCCCAGCCCCATCGCCTTGGTGATGATCACGCCAAACGGGATCGACCCGATGAGATAGCCCAGCGCCGCCACCAGCGCCAGCAGCGCCGCCCCATGGTCGAATATCGGCATTCAGCTGTGCTCCTCGGCGCCCGCGTTGCCATATACCTGCACGCCCGCGACGAATGTGGCAAGCACCTTGCCCTCCATCCGTTGACCGTCGAACGGGGTGTTCTTCGATTTCGAATGCAGTTTGAAGCGGTCCAGCAGGAACGGCGCGTCGGGGTCAAACAGCACCAGGTCGGCCGGTGCGCCCTCGGCCAACCGGCCTTGCGGCAGGCCCAGCCGGCGGGCCGGGTTCAGCGCCATGGCGCGGAACAGTTGCGCCAGCGTCAGCGCGCCCGAATGATAAAGCCGCATCGCGGCGGGCAGCAGGGTTTCCAGCGCCACCGCCCCCGCCGCCGCCTCTTCGAACGGCAGGCGTTTGCTTTCCTCGTCGGCGGGGGTGTGCATCGAGGCGATCACGTCGATCAGCCCCGAGGCAACCGCCTCGAGCACCGCCAGCCGGTCTTCTTCGGAGCGCAGCGGCGGCGTCATCTTGAAGAAGGTGCGATAGTCGCCCACGTCCAGATCGTTCAGCGTCAGGTGATGGATCGAGATCCCCGCCGTCACATTCAGCCCGTCGGC
Organism: Rhodobacteraceae bacterium UBA6197; assembly: GCA_002422085.1. Lineage (GTDB taxonomy): Bacteria > Pseudomonadota > Alphaproteobacteria > Rhodobacterales > Rhodobacteraceae > UBA6197. The sequence continues at coordinate 249,497 of DISZ01000010.1, read as the reverse complement.
CTTGGCGCGTGCCAGCGCCGGCAGGCTGCGCGCGGTGGTGATCTGGTCGGCGTGATAGCGCACGCCGGTCATCTCGACCAGGGCGAGGTCACGGTCGAGCCCCATCCGTTCGGCCATCGGCGAGACGGCGGGCAGGCCGCGCAGGCTGGCGAATTTGCCCGAGGTGACGGCGGCGCCTGCCGACAGGCCGGGGTCTTGCGGGTGGCCGATGACCAGCGCGCCAAGGCTGCGCGCATAGCTGAGCGCGCGCGACAGCGACCGCGTGTCGCGGGCGACATGGTCGACATCGGTAAAGGCAATCGCGCCGGCATCCAGCAAGAAGCCGATCTCGGTCATCTCGCGGCCCTCGCGGCCCTTGGTCAGCGCGGCCATGTGGTGAATGCGCACCGGGGCCGCCCCGGCGGCGCGGCGGGTGACGAATTCCAGCAATTCGGGGGTGTCGATCGCCGGCGCCGTATCGGGGCGCGCGATGATCGTGGTCACGCCGCCCGCCGCCGCCGCCCGGCCCGCCGAGCGAAAGCTTTCGCGGTGCCGCTCGCCCGGCTCGCCGATCTTGACACCCCAGTCGACGATACCGGGCGCAAGGCATTTGCCGCCGCAGTCGATGACCACCGCGCCCTTGGGGGCATTGGCCGCGCCGATCGCGGCGATCAGCCCGCCGTCCAGCACCACATTGCCAAGCCTTTCGGTCAGCGCTTCGGGGTCGATCAGCCGGGCATTTTCCAAAAAGACCGTCATTGCGTCACCTTTGCGCGGGCATCGCGCGCCGCCAGGATCGTGTCGATCACGCCCTGGCTGTCGGCCAGATGCTTGAGCAGGTGCTTTTGCCCGTCGAGGGTAATCAATTGCACATCGCCCAGAAGCTTGCGCGCGGTGCGCAGTTCCAGCAGCATCACCCGGCGCCCTTGCGGGCCGATCAGGCGGCGGTCGGTCAATTGCCAGCGCCGCGCGAACTGCTCCGAGGCCAGATAGGCGCCGCGCAACAGGATCGCGATCACCACCGCCGGGACGGCAATCGGGATCTGCCCCGATTTGCCGAAGAACGGCAAGATCAGCATCACCGCCGCCGCGCCGATCCCGGCCATCGCGGCGTGGTCGGTCCAATAGCGGCGCCGGTCGCTGACAAATACCGCCTGGACCGGCTCGCCCGGCTCCAGCGGCAGTTCCGATTGCGGCCCGGGGCGGTAGTTCATCACCGCATCGCGTTCCATCTCAGACATAGGTTTCCCCCATTGCGCGGCGGCCGCGTTCGGCCCGCAGGTTGCGCGCCAGAAGGTCCATGCAGGCCATCCGCACCGCGACCCCCATCTCGACCTGATCCTGAATCACGCTGCGGTTGATGTCATCGGCCAGCTCGCCGTCGATCTCGACGCCGCGATTCATCGGGCCGGGGTGCATGACGATCGCATCGGGTCTGGCGTGGCGCAGCTTGTCGCCGTCCAGCCCGTAGCGGTGGTAATATTCGCGTTCGGACGGGATGAAGCCGCCGTCCATCCGTTCGCGCTGAAGCCGCAGCATCATCACCACGTCGGCGCCCTCCAGCCCCTCGGCCATATTGTCGTAAACCTCGCAGCCGAATTCGGCGACGCCCGCGGGCATCAAGGTCGGCGGCGCGATCAGACGCACGCGGTTTTCCATTTTCCCCAGCAATATCAGGTTGCTGCGCGCCACTCGGCTATGCGCGATATCGCCGCAGATCGCCACCGTCAGGCGCTGAATACGGCCCTTGGCGCGGCGGATCGTCAGCGCATCCAGCAGCGCCTGCGTCGGGTGTTCGTGCTTGCCGTCGCCGGCGTTCAGCACCGCGCAATTGACCTTTTCCGCCAAGAGGTTCACCGCCCCCGAACTGCCGTGACGCACCACCAGAAGGTCGGGATGCATCGCGTTCAGCGTCATCGCCGTGTCAAGCAGCGTCTCGCCTTTCTTCACCGAGGATTGCGCCATCGCCATGTTCATCACATCGGCCCCCAGCCGCTTGCCGGCCAGCTCGAAACTGGCCTGGGTGCGGGTCGAGTTTTCAAAGAACATGTTGATCTGGGTCATCCCCGCCAGCGCGTCCGAATGTTTGACGGTGCGGCGGTTAAAGTCGACATAGCGGTCGGCAAGGTCCAGAACGGTTCGGATTTCCTCGGGCGAGAGCTGCTCGATCCCCAGAAGGTGCCTTGCGCGGAATGTCATCGCGGCCTCTCCACTCATGGTTTGGCGCCTTATCGCAAAGGGGGGGGCAGGTGGCAAGCGGCATCAGGGCCGCTTTACCTTTTGTCGTGCGGGCCGTAGCTTTGGCCGATGCAGACCGAACCCGCCCCCCAGCCCGCCCCCCAGATCGACTATCACGCCGCCATCGCCCTGATGCAGTGGCAGATCGAGATGGGCGTCGATGAGGCCATGCTGGATGCGCCACTGAACCGCTACGATCTGCCCGAAAGCCTTGCCCCGCAGCCCGCCGGCGGCGCGGGCGGCGCGGTGCGGGCGGCCTCGGGCACGGCTTTGGCCGGGGCGTCTTCGGGCGCGTCTTCGGGTGGCGCGGCGGCACCGGGCGCCATGCCGCTGCCGCAAGGGCCGGACCCGGTGGCTCTGGCGACCGCCGCCGCCGCCGCCGCGCCCGATCTGGCCGCCCTGGCCGAGGCGCAGCGCGGCTTTGATCTGTGCGATCTGAAAAAAGGCGCGCGGTCCTTTGTCTTTGCCGAGGGGCTGGCCGGGGCGCGGGTGATGATTCTGGGCGAGGCGCCGGGTCGCGACGAAGACATCGAGGGCCGCCCCTTCGTCGGCCCCGCCGGGCAGTTGCTCGACCGGATGCTGGCCGCCATCGGCCTGTCGCGGCACGCCCCCGCCCCCGAAAGCGCGGTCTATATCGCCAATGTCCTGCCGTGGCGCCCGCCCGGCAACCGCGACCCGAACCCCGACGAAATCGCGATGATGCTACCGTTCGTGGCCCGGCATGTGGCGCTGGCCGACCCCGACCTGATCGTGCTGATGGGCAACACGCCCTGCGCCGCGGCCTTGGGCCAACGTGGGGTCTTGCGGTTGCGCGGGCACTGGGCCACGGCCTTTGGCAAACCCGCCCTGCCGATGACGCACCCCGCCTATCTGCTGCGTCAACCTCTGGCCAAGCGCGACGCCTGGGCCGATCTTCTGGCGTTGCGGGCGCGGCTTGACGGTCAATAGCGCGCTGTTACGCCTTTATGAGGCCAATATGATGCGAATAATATTGTCGTGAAAGCCGACGGAATAGGCCAGGTGGCACGTTGAACATAGGCAGACTTGGCCCTACCCCGGTTCAGACTAGATGATCGTCAGTGGGCGCCTCAGGCGCCCTGCGGCACAGCAAAGGCACAGCAATGCGGTTTTTGACACGCAGCCTGATGGGGCTGTTCTTGTTGGCGCTGACCCTCGGGCTACTGGCCCTTGCGGGCTATACGGTCAAGTCCGCCTTCGATCAGCGCCGCGCGGCCAAAAGCCGGCCGCAGCAGGCGCAGGAACGGGTGTTTTCGGCCAATGTGGTGACGGTGACTGTGGCGCGTCTGGTGCCGGTTCTGACCGCCTACGGCGAGGTCCAAAGCAGCCGCCTGCTGGAATTGCGCGCGGCGGCCTCGGGAACGATTGTCGAGCTTTCTCAAGACTTTGCCGAAGGCGCCGAGGTTCAGGCGGGTCAGCTTTTGCTGCGGACCGACCCGGCCGAGGCGACCGCCAGCCGCGACAGTCAGCGCGCCGCCCTGGCCGAGGCCGAGGCCACTCTGGCCGAAGCCAGCCGCGCCCTTGCCATCGCCCACGACGACCTGGCCGCCGCCGAGGTTCAGGCGCAACTGCGCCAACAGGCGTTGGAGCGCCAGCAAAGCATCGACAGCCGTGGCCTTGGCCGCGCCGCCGATACCGAAACCGCCCAGCTTGCCGCCAGCGCCGCCGCACAGGCCGTGCTGAACCGCCGCTCGACGTTGTCGCAAGCCGAAGCCAGCCTGGATCAGGCGCGTAACGCATTGGCACGACAGCAAATTGCGCTTTCCGAGGCGGAACGGAAACTGGCCGATACCGAACTGCGCGCCGAGTTTTCGGGGCGTCTTTCGGGGGTGACAGCGGTCAAGGGCGGGCTTTTGGCGACGAATGAAAAGCTGGGCGAGCTGATCGATCCGGCGGCGCTCGAGGTGTCATTTCGGATCTCGACCTCGCAATTCTCGCGGCTGATTGATGGCACCGGCGCGCTGCTGCCGGTCGAGGCCGAGGTGGCGCTAGAGGTGCAGGGCACCGAACTGACCGCCCGCGCGCGGCTGACCCGTGTCGGCGCCGCGGTCGGCGATGGCCAGACCGGGCGGCTGTTGTTCGCCCAGCTTGACGCGGGGGCTGCCGGTTTTCGCCCCGGTGATTTCGTGACGCTGCGGCTTGAAGAACCGGCGCTGGATCAGGTGGCGCTGGTGCCGGCGGCGGCGCTGAATGCCGCGGGTGAGGTGCTGGTGCTGGCCGAAGGCGATCGGCTGGAGCGGGCCCAGACCGAGGTCCTGCGCCGTCAGGGCGACAGCGTCGTCATCCGCGCCAGCGCCCTCGATGGCCGTGAAATCGTGGCCGAACGCACGCCGCTGTTGGGCGAGGGGCTGAAGGTGCGCCCGCTGCGTCCGGGGGATGCCCAAACCGAAACCGGGGCGGCAGAGCTTGCCCCGGCCGTGCCGGAACTGGTCGCGTTGACGCCCGAGCGCCGTGCAAAGCTGATCGCCTATGTCGAGGGCAACGCCACCATGCCCGCCGAGGCCAAGGCCCGCGTGCTGGGCCAACTGGGCCAGGATCAGGTGCCCGCCACGGTGATCGCGCGGCTGGAACAGCGGATGGGGGGCTAGCGCATGGCCGGACCCTCGGACCCCGCATTGCCACCGCCCCGCGGGCTGATCGCGCATTTCACCCGGCACCGGACGCTGGCCAATATCGTTCTGGTGGTGCTGATCGCGGCGGGTCTGGTGGCGATTCCGCGGATGCGCGCGCAGTCGTTTCCGGACTCGGTCGTGCAGTCGGTCACGGTCGATGTGGCTTGGGATGGCGCCGGGGCCGAAGACGTGGACCGCGCCATCGTGCAGGTGCTCGAGCCGTCGTTGCTGCTGGTCGAGGGGGTCGAAAGTTCGGCCTCGCGCGCGACCGAGGGCCGGGCGCGGATTGATCTGGAGTTCGAGTCCGGTTGGGATATGGGTCGCGCGGTCGATGATGTCGATGGCGCGCTGGCCTTGGCCGGCGATCTGCCCGAAGACGCCGAAATCCCCGAGGTCAGCCGGGGTGTCTGGCGCGATACGGTGACCGATGTGGTCATCACCGGGCCCTTGTCGGTGACCCAGTTGGGGCGGCTGGCGGATGAGCTGGTGGTGCGGCTTTACGCCGAGGGTGTCACCCGCACCACGATCCGGGGCCTTGCCGCGCCGCAGACCGTGGTCGAGGTGCCGCTGCTGGCGCTGATCGCGCATGACGTGACCATGGCCGAGATCGCGGCGGTAATCGGTGCCGAGGCCGCGACCCAGCCCGCCGGCGACGTGGCCGGAGGCGCCGCACGCGTGCGCACCGGCCAGGAAAAGCGGACCCCCGAACAGATTTCGGCGCTGGTGCTCAGATCCGAACCTGATGGCTCGACGCTGACGGTGGGCGATGTGGCGCAGATCCGTGTCGAGGGCGCCGACCGCGCCCGCGCCTTTTATGTCGGCGACCATCCGGCGATGACGGTCAACGTCGCGCGGTCGGACAAGGGCGATGCGATCGCGCTGCAGCATCAGGTCGAAAAGGCGGTGGCCGAGATGCGGTTGAGCCTGCCCGAGGGCGTTGGCATCGACCTGATCCGCACCCGGTCGGCAAGCATCACCGCACGTCTGAACCTGCTGCTGCGCAATGGCGCAATGGGGCTGGCAATGGTGGTGACGCTGCTGTTCCTGTTCTTGAACGCGCGCACGGCGCTGTGGGTGGCGGCGGGGATTCCGGTGTCGATGATGGCGGCGGTGGCGGCCATGTTCGTCGCCGGGATGACGCTGAACATGATCTCGATCTTTGCGCTGATCATCACGCTGGGGATCGTGGTCGATGACGCCATCGTCGTCGGGGAACACGCCGATTTTCGCGCCCGGCATCTGCGCGAACCGCCGCTGCTGGCCGCCGAGAACGGCGCGCGACGGATGGCCGCGCCGGTGTTTGCCTCGACCTTGACCACGATCATCGCCTTTGCCGGGCTGACCGTCATCGGTGGCCGGATGGGCGACACGATCAAGGATATTCCGTTCACCGTGATCGCGGTTCTGGCGGCCTCGTTGATCGAGTGTTTTCTGATCTTGCCCAACCATATGGCCCACGCGCTGGCCAATGCCGCCAAGGAAAGCTGGTATGACTGGCCGTCGCGGCAGGTGAACCGGGGCTTTGACTGGCTGCGCAACCGGGTGATGCGCCGGGTCACCAGCGCGGTGCTTGGCGGGCGCTATGTGGTGCTGGCGGCGGCGGTGGCAGTGTTGGCGTGGCAGGGGTCTTACCTGATTTCGGGCAAGGTCCAGTGGCGTTTCTTCAACGCCCCCGAACAGGCCACCGTGACCGGCAGTTTCGCAATGCTGAACGGCGCCACGCGCGAAGATACCTTGTCGATGATGCGGGGTTTGCAACAGGCCGTGACCACGCTGGGCGCGCGCTACGAGGCCGACTACGGCGTGAACCCGGTCGAGTATGCCATCGCCGAGGTGGGCGGTTCGTCGGGGCGCGGCCTGTCCAGCGCCGATACCAAGGACAGCGACCTGCTGGGCTCGATCTCGATCGAGCTGATCGACCCGGATCTGCGGCCCTATTCCTCGTTCGAATTCGTCGGGGCGTTGCAGGACATGGCCCGGCGCCATCCATTGCTTGAGGAAATCAGCTTTCGTGGCTACCGCGTCGGGCCGGGCGGTGACGGGTTGTCGGTGCAGCTTTCCGGCGCCGAGGTCGGCGCCCTGAAAGACGCCGCCGAAGCGCTGAAACGGACGCTTTCGGCCTATCCCGAGGTGTCGGCGGTCGAGGACAATCTGGCCTATGACAAGAACGAGCTGGTGTTGGAACTGACGCCGCAGGGGCAATCCCTTGGCTTTACCGTCGAGACGCTGGGCCGCGAATTGCGGTCGCGTCTGAACGGGATCGAGGCGGCAAGCTTTCCCGACGGGCCGCGCAGCGCCACCATCCGGGTCGAGTTGCCCGATAGCGAACTGGCCGCCGATTTCGACGAAAGGATGCAGTTGCGCGCGCCCTCGGGGGCCTGGGTGCCGCTGTCGGACATCGTGACGATCACCGTCAGGGGCGGCTTTTCGACGATCCGGCGCGAAAACGGGCTGCGGCTGGTCTCGGTCACGGGTGATCTGTCCGAGGATGACCCCGCCCGCGCCACCGAGATCACCAAAGAGCTGGAAACCGTGATCCTGCCGCGTCTGGCCGAAGATCATGGCGTGACGTGGCAATTGTCGGGTCTGGCCGAGCAGGAACGCGAATTCATGTCGGATGCGCTGGTCGGGCTGACGCTGTGCCTGATCGGCATCTACATCGTGCTGGCCTGGATCTTTTCAAGCTGGCTGCGCCCCCTTGTGGTGATGTCGGTCATTCCGTTCGGGCTGATCGGGGCGATCTGGGGGCATGTGGTCTGGTCGATGCCGATGTCGATGTTCGCGGTGGTCGGGTTGATCGGCATGTCGGGGATCATCATCAACGACGCGATCGTGCTGATTTCCACGGTCGATGAATACGCGGCAAAACGCGGGCTGAGGCCGGCGATCATTGATGCGGTCTCGGACCGTTTGCGGCCGGTGTTCCTGACCACGGCGACCACGGTGCTGGGGCTGGCGCCGATGCTTTACGAAAAATCCAGCGCGGCGCTGTTCTTGAAACCGACGGTGATTACCCTGTGTTACGGGCTGGGTTTCGGCATGGTGATCGTGCTGTTCGTGGTGCCGGCGCTTTTGGCGGTGCAACTGGACTTTGGGCGCCAGACGCGGGCGCTGCGGCGGGCGCTGACGGTGCCGGGGTTGCGCGTCCTGCTGGTGGGCACCTCGGTTGCGCTGGGGCTGGCCTTTGGCGCGACATTGGGCCGGGCGATGCTGGCGGACGAGGGCGTGGCCGCCGCCTTTGGGCAATTCGCGCTGCTCGCGGCGGTGCTGGTGGTGGTGGCGGGGCTGTTGGGGCCGCGTCTGATCGCCGGGCGGCGGGCCAAAACCGCTGGTCCGGGCGCCTGAGCGGCAGGGTAAACCCTAGCCCGGGCAGCCGTCGAACTCGATCGCGCGGCCAGCGCCCAGAACGGTAATCCGCAAATCGGCAGGGTTCAGTGCAAAGGGCAGCGCGTCATTGGGCACGAATTCGGCCATCGAGACCAGACGCCCGTCTTCGCGGTGCGACACGCTGTCCGACACCCAGACAGGCATTCCGCGCAGCTCGAACAGCGCGACCTCATCGGGGCCGAGGGGCGGCAGGTCGATATGGGCGGTGACGCGCATCCCGTCGCGGATCGGTTCGATCACGCAATTGGCGCCGCCGGAGTGCGGCTCGGGCTGGGCGGTCAGGGCGGCGTCGATGATCGCGTCAGGCGCGCCGGGGCCAAAGAGGTCCGCCGACAGCGCCACCGAGACCGGCACGCATATCTCGTGGCAAATGCCGAAATCGACCCCCGCCGTCAAGGCGATCGGCTGCGAAGGGTCCGTTGGCGTGATCTCGAGCGGCAGCACCATTTCGCCCAGATACCCGACCGAGCGCAGCCCATCCAGAACGAACACCTGCGGGCGTGGCCAGTGGACGGTCACATCGGCGACGTTTTGCGATTGGGTAAAGTTGAACTGCGGCGGAATGCCGGCATCGCCTGGCGCGCGCCAATAGGTCTTCCAGCCGTCATCCAGCGCGATCCGCACCGCCGCCATGCGCTTGCCGCTGTCGGTTTGCCAGCCGCCCAGAACCTCGGCATCAATGATGCCCGCGGGCAGATCCTGGGCCAGCGCTGTGCCAAGCGGAGCCAGACCCAGAACAAGGGTCAAGGCGGCAGGCAGGGGATGCAGAGTCGATGTCATGGCCTTGGCTTACGCCCCGGACCCCGTGCTGCAAAGTCACAAACGCGCCAGCAGGCCCAAGCTGTGCGTCCGTGCCACACCCTGACACTTGCATCGACCCCGGCGGCGGGCGATGCTGATCCGACAGAGGTCGCACGGCCACGAAGGGGGTTTGACATGGACCTGACCGGAAAGCTGCTGATTGCCATGCCCGGCATGGGTGATGCGCGATTTGAACATGGCGTGGTGGTGATCTGCGCCCATTCCGAAGACGGCGCGATGGGGTTGATCATCAACAAGCCCGCGCCGGGGGTCGCGTTCAGCGGTCTGCTGGACCAGCTGGGCATTTCGCACACCGACCCGGATATTCTGGTGCCGGTTCTTTTCGGCGGGCCGGTCGAGACCGGGCGCGGCTTTGTGCTGCATTCGTCTGACTGGCACGGCGCGGGCGACGCGATCCGGGTCGGGCCGCAGATGGCGATGACCGCGACCCGCGATGTTCTGGAGGATCTGGGGCGCGGCGACGGACCCGAGCGCGCCTTGCTGGCGCTGGGCTATGCGGGCTGGGGGCCGGGGCAGCTCGAGGCCGAGATACTGGCCAATGGCTGGCTGACCGGCGAGGCCGACCCGGCGTTGGTTTTCAGCGTCCCGAATGCGCGCAAATGGGCCGAGGCGCTGCATGCGATGGGGGTCGATCCGCTTAGCCTTTCGGCCTCGTCCGGGCGTGCCTAGCGCTAAAGCTGCGCCAGATAGGCGGTGACGGCCGGGCAAGCGCTTGTCCAACCGCAGACCAAAGTGCCTAGCGCTAAAGCTGCGCCAGATAGGCGGTGACGGCCGGGCGCACCGACTGCACCCCCGCCGCAACGGCCTCGTCGATCACCGCCTTCAGCCGGGTCAGATCGGCGCGCCGGATCAGGCTTTTCACCGGCCCGATCGAGGCCGGGCGCATCGACAGCGAGGTCAGCCCCAGCGCGGCAAAGGTCAGCGCCTCGATCGGGCGGCCGGCGTCTTCGCCACAAAAGGACAGCGGCGTGCCCGAGGCCTTGCAGCGCGCGATGATCTGTTCGAGGAAGGTCAGAAAACTGACATCCAGCGTATCATAGCGCCGCCGCACCCGTTCGTTTTCACGGTCGGCGGCAAAGAAGAACTGCTTGAGATCATTGCCGCCGATCGAGACGAAATCCGCCATGTCGAAAAATGCTTGGGGCGCAAAGGCCAGGCTGGGGGTTTCCAGCATCGCGCCGATCTCGACCGAGACCGGCACCGCATGACCCAACTGGTTTTCGCGCGCGATCTCGTTTCGCAAGACGGCGCGGGCGGCGATGAATTCCTCTTGGCAGGCGACGAAGGGAAACATTACCGACAGCGGACGCCCGTTTGCCGCACGGATCAGCGCCTGAAGTTGCATCCTGAGAACGCCGGGCTTGTCCAGCCCGACGCGGATCGCGCGCCAGCCCATCGCGGGGTTGGGTTCGTCTTGCGGCTTCATGTAGGGCAAGACCTTGTCGGAACCGATATCAAGCGTGCGAAACGCCACCCGGCGGCCCTTGGCGGCATCCATCACCTGCGAATACAGTGCCGCCAGTTCGCCCCGACGCGGCACGCGGGTGCGGATCAAGAACTGCAACTCGGTGCGAAACAGCCCCACGCCATCGGCACCCGAGCCCTCGAGGCTGGGCAGATCGGCCATCAGGCCGGCGTTCATCATCAGGCTGATTGTCGTGCCGCAGGTTGCCGTGGCGGGTAGGGCGCGCAGGCTGGCATAGCGGTGCTGCGCCTCGGCTTGCATCGCGATCTTGTCTCGAAAGGCGCTGGCCACGCTGTCTTCGGGGCGCAGATGCACGATGCCCTGATCGCCGTCGATCAGGATTGCATCGCCGTTCAGCGCCTCGGAGGTGATCCGTTCGGCGTGGATGACCAGCGGGATCGACAGCGCCCGCGCCACGATCGCCGCGTGGCTGCCGACCGAGCCTTCCTCAAGCACGACGCCCTTCAGGCGGCGGCCATAGTCCAGCAATTCGGCCGGGCCGATGTTGCGCGCCACCAGCACCGGGTTGTCGGGCAACTCGGCGCCAGTGTCCTGCCCTTGCCCGGTCAGGATCCGCAACAGGCGGTTCGACAGATCGTCAAGGTCGTGCAGCCGGTCGCGCAGATAGGGGTCGGCGGCCTGTTCCAGCCGCGCGCGGGCGCTGGATTGTTCTTTCTCGACCGAGGCTTCGGCCGAGAGGCCGCGCGCGATGTCTTCGCCCATCCGGCGGATCCAGCCGCGTGAATGGGCGAACATCTTGTAGGTTTCCAGAACCTGCCGGTGATCCTTGTCCAGATTGACCGCCTCGGACAGCATCGCATTGACCTGATCGCGCAGCGTTTCCACCGCCACGGTAAGGCGCTCCAGTTCGGCGTCGGGGTCGTCCCCGACCGGGTTGGTGACGACCACCCGCGGCTCATGCAGCCAGACCCGGCCCTCGGCGGTGCCCTCTTGCCCGGTAGCGCCCCGAAACAGGACCGGGTGGCGATGCGCCGAACTGACGGTTTCGCCTTCGCCCAGAAAAGCGCCCAATTCATTCATCTCGGCCAGAACCATGGCGACGACTTCAAGCCCATAGACCTCGTCGTCAGAGAATTCGCGCGGCTCGATCGACTGCACGACCAGAACGCCCAGCCGTTCACCGACGCGTTGGATCGGCACCCCGAGAAACGACGAATAAATCTCTTCGCCGGTTTCGGGCATGTAGCGAAAGCCCTTTGCGGCCGGGGCGTTGCCGGTGTTGATCGGCTGCGCCGAGCGGGCCACGCGGCCCACCAGCCCCTCGCCCAGACGCATCCGGGTCTGGTGGACGGCCTCGGGGTTCAGCCCCTCGGTGGCGCAAAGTTCAAGGGTCTCGGCGTCGCGAAACAGGTAGATCGAACAGACCTTGGTGCCCATCGAATCCGCAATCAGTTGCGTGATCCGATCCAGTCGATCCTGCCCCTTGCCGGGGGTCGCCAAGGTATCCCGCAGGCGCCGCAATAATTTGCGGCTGTCACTTTCTGTGCGTTCGGGCATCGGCCCTGTTCAGCCCCCGTGGCTTAGAGGCCTGTAAATTCAGGCCGATTTCTCTAACTCAAACGTATCATGAAGCGCCTGCACCGCCAGTTCCATATATTTCCGGTCGATCAGCACCGAAATCTTGATCTCCGAGGTGGCAATGACCTTGATGTTGATGTTTTCTCGGGCAAGTGCCTCAAACATAGCCGCTGCAACCCCTGCGTGCGATCGCATCCCGATGCCGACCACCGAAACCTTGGCGACATCGGTGTCGATCACCAGGTCGTCGTAGTTGATGGTGCCGGCCGTGCGCGCGTCTTCCATTGCCTTCTGGGCCCGCGCTACCTGATTGATCGGGCAGGAAAAAGTCATGTCGGTGACCGCGCCAGCGTGGCCTTCGTAATTCTTTTCCGAGATGTTTTGAACGATCATGTCGACGTTCACCCCGGCTTCGGACAGCGGTCCGAAGATCGCGGCGGCAATACCGGGCCGGTCTTCAACCGAGACCAGCGTCATTTTGGCTTCGTCGCGTGAATAGGCGACGCCCGAGACAACTTTCGATTCCATGATTTCATCCTCGTCGCAGACCAGGGTTCCAGAATTCTCGTCGGTATCCTCGAACGAGGACAGAACCCGCAACCGCACCTTGTAGCGCATGGCAAGTTCGACCGAGCGGGTTTGCAGCACTTTCGCGCCAAGGCTGGCCAGTTCCAGCATTTCCTCGAACGCGATGCGGTCAAGCTTGCGGGCCTTCTGGCTGATGCGCGGATCGGTGGTATAGACGCCATCGACATCGGTGTAGATGTCGCAGCGATCCGCGCCAAAGGCGGCGGCAAAGGCGACGGCGGTGGTGTCAGACCCGCCCCGGCCCAGCGTGGTAATGCGGCCTTCGTGCGACAGGCCCTGAAAGCCTGCGACCACCGCGACCTTCATGCCCTCGGCGAATTTCGCGTCGATATTGGCGCGCGGAATATCCATGAAACGGGCGCTGGAATGGGCACTGGTGGTGTGGATCGGCACTTGCCAACCCTGCCAGCTGCGCGCCGGCACGCCCATTTCCTGCAACGTCAGCGCCATCAGCCCGGCGGTGACGTTTTCGCCCGACGCGACGACCGCATCATATTCGCGCGCGTCGAACAAAGGCGAAGTCTGTTCGACCCAGCCCACCAGTTCGTTGGTCTTGCCCGACATGGCCGACACGATGACGATCACGTCATAGCCGCGTTCCACCTCGCGTTTGACCTTCGCGGCGGCATTCTTGATCCGCGTGAGATCGGCTACCGAGGTGCCACCGAATTTCATAACAAGAAGCGGCATGGATACCCCCCTGAACCGCCGGACCGGGTTTGGCGTTTCTTATGCGGGGCGGCGCGGAAGGGCAAGGGCCGATGCTGGCCGCGACATCGCGTTGTTACACGCGGCCCGTATTGCGAAAGCGCAGCGGGTGCATATGCAAAGGGTCGATCATGGAAAACAAACCAGAGGCCGTCAGCACGGCGCGCGCGGCCGAGGCGCGTGTGCTTTACGCCGAGCTGTCGGATCTGCGCGCCCGGATGGTGGCCGCGACCAGCGCCCGCATGGCGACATGGGCGCCGGCCCTGCGGCGCCCCGAGTTTGCGGCCTCGGCGGCGAACATGGCCGATTGGCTGGCACTGCGCGGCGCCGATATCCGTGCGCTGCAACCGCGGCTTGCGGCGCTTGGCCTGTCAACGCTGGGGCGGGCCGAGGGGCATGTGCGCGCCTCGGTTGACGCGGTGCTGGCCTCGCTTGCGCTGATCGCCGGGGCGGGCGAGGCGGTGCATCCGGCGCCCGAGGTCTTTGTGGCCGGGCGGGCCTTGTTGGCGGCGCGGCGTGATGCGTTGTTTGGTGGCCGCAGCGTTGGGCCGCGAACCCGGATCATGGCGACGCTGCCGACCGAGGCGGCCAAGGGCAAGCTGGTGGCGCGGCTGCTGGCTGCGGGGGTGGATTGCGTGCGGATCAATTGCGCCCACGACACGGCGTCGGTTTGGGCGGCGATGGTTCGGCAGGCCCGCGCGGCGGCGGCCAAGGCCGGACGGCAGGTCGTGGTGCAGATGGATCTGGCCGGGCCCAAGCTGCACCTGCAAGAGGTGCGCGACCCCGGCAAGGGCCGCCTGCACCCCGGCGACCACTTCGTGCTGACTGCGGGTATCGCGAAAGCCGACAGGAAACGCGCGCAGGCCCGCCTGTCGCACCCCGAGGTTCTGGCGCGTCTGGAAAAGGGTCGTCAGGTCTGGATCAACGATGGCAAGCTGGGCGCGGTGGTGGTTGAAACGGCACCGGGCCGGGTGCTGCTTGAGGTGAATGCCACCCGCGAAAAGGGCGAGCATCTCAGGCCCGGCAAGGGGGTGAACCTGCCGGGGCTGGATCTGGCGATTGCCGCACTGACCGACACGGATCTGGCGGCGCTGGATCTGGCGATCGCCGAAGCGGATCTGATCGGCTTTTCCTTCGTGCAGACGGTTGGCGATGTCGAGTCTCTGCTGGCCCGGATCGCGGCGGCCCGCGGCCCGCGGCCTTTGCCGGGTCTGGTGCTGAAGATCGAAACGCCCCTGGCTCTGGGCAACTTGCCCGATCTGATCGCGGCAGCGGCCGGCAAGCTGCCCGTGGCGGTGATGGTCGCGCGGGGGGATCTTGCTGTCGAGGTAGGGTTTGAGCGGCTGCCCGAGGCGCAAGACGAGATCTTGTGGCTGTGCGAAGCGGCGCAGGTGCCGGTCATCTGGGCGGCGCAGGTGCACGAGTGGGCGGCCATGGGCGGCCAGCCCGGCCGCGCGGAAACGACCGATGCCGCGATGGCGCAGCGGGCCGAATGTGTGATGCTGAACAAGGGCGGCCAACTGGTCGAAGACGTCACGTTCTTGCGCGAAGTGCTGGTGCGCATGGATCGGCACCAAGACCAGAAATCGGCACAGATGGGCGCGCTCGGCCTTTGGCGCGCGACACCGACAAAGGCGGAGCGGGGGGCAGAGGCGGAGCCGGGGGCAGAGCGGGGGGTCGTGCAGGCGCCGGGGGCAGAGCGGGACCCCGGCTCGGCTCGGCTGCGCTAAGGGTTTGAGTGCGCGCGCGACAGTGGCCGTTCGCGCGCGCGCCGCGCCTTGGTGCTGACCCGACGCCGCGCCCATTCGCGCCGCCTACCGTCACGTCGCACACGGCTACGCCGCACACCGTCACGCTGCGGCCGTTCGCGCTGCAGCGGTCCGCGCGCGCCCCGCGCAATTTCGCGCGGTGAGGGTCGCGATGTGGCCCCGGCGGCGGCGGTCCGCGTGCCCCGCCCAGCCTGTCACAGATTTCCCGCCACCCGTTTTCCCGTCACCCGGCGCGTCCGGCAACCGGGTTTCCTGATAGCCGCGTTCCCTAGAACGGGATCGCGGAACCATCCCAGCGCTCGAAGCAGCCGGTGGTCTCGACGCTGAGCGCGGCAAAGCGCGCGCCGAGCCCTTCCGCGCAGCTCTGCGCGCTGATCTGGGCGCTTGGGCCGCCCATGTCGGTCTTGACCCAGCCGGGGTGGTAGATGCCGACGGCGATGCCTTCGGTGGCGAGGTCGGTGGCGAGGTTGCGGCCAAGGTTCAGCACCGCCGCCTTGGAGGCGCGGTAGATGTAAGACCCCCCCGGCGCCTTCGATTGTGACCCCATTTGCGACGACAAGATTGCAACCTTGCCGTGGCCTGCCCGCAAGTTGGGCAAAAGCGCCTGAATGGTCAGGAAAACGCCGGTGACATTGGTCGCGAAACCGGCCGCCCATAGCGCGGCGCCATAGCCCTTTTCCAGCGTTTGCCCCTTGTCGGGGTAAACCCCGGCGTTGCACACCAAAAGCGAGATCGGCAGCCCGTTCAGGCGGCGCGACAGGGCGGCGTGGCTGGCCGGATCCGTCACATCAAGGCTAAGCAGATCGCCCACGGGTTTGCGGCTGGTTCCCATCGCCGCCACGCCGGATTTGCGATACTGCGCCAGAAGGGCCGCGCCGATGCCTCGGTTCGCGCCGGTGATGAGAACGGTCATGATTGCCTCCGCTATAAACCTGGCCCCATGATGCCGGGCGGTTGGCGCGAGGAAAAGGCAAAAAGCATCGGGCTGCGGTGGCAGAGGCGCGATCAGACCCGGGCTGACCGCAAGATGGTCCTTGCCGGGGGCTGATGCGCGGCGACGAGGGCAAGGCGCGTTGGGCGGTCTGCGAGCGGCGTGGTGCGCGATCGGCGCGCAGGCGCGGGGCGGCGCGGGGCGCGAGGTGCGGGGTGCGGGGTGCGGGGTGCAGCGCTAGTTGGTCTTGCGGCTCGGCAGGAAGGGCAGCGGCGTGACCGGGATGCCCTCTTCCAGAAGGGCGCGGGCTTCGTCCAGACGGGCTTCGCCGTGGATCGCGCGTTCGGGCAGCACGCCATCATGCATCGCGCGGGCCTGAGTGGCAAAGTTCAAACCGACATAGTCCGAGGTCGCTTCGATATGGGCGCGCAGGGCGGCCAAGGCTGATTGCGTGTCGGATTGCGGCGACGCAAGCGGCGTGTCGCGGGGCGTGGCGTCGCGCGCCGGGCGGATCGCCGGGGCCATCAACTGCTTGTCGATCTTCGTCGAGCCGCAGACCGCACAGGCGACCATCCCCGCAGCCTTGAGCTTGTCAAAGGCATCGTTGGACTGGAACCAGCTTTCAAAGCTGTGGTCTTGATCGCATTTGAGCGTGTAGCGGATCATTGGTCACCCCTTCAACCTTTAGGTATTGCGTGTGCGGCCAAATGCAAGCGGCGTCAGATCTTGGGAGGCAGGCCAGCCAGAAGCGCGGCCAATCCCGGTTCCCAGACCTTTTCGGCGGCTTTCTCGGGGGTGAACCATTTACGTTTGCGCTGGCCCTGTTCGGGAAACTCGTCGGCCAGACGGTCGACCAAAAGCGGGTAGACAGCCACCAGGCAGGAATGCGCGACCGCCGGGCCGAAGGTCTTGTCATAGCTGAAATGCCCAAGGCAGCTGTTTTCGACAGTGCCGATCACGCCGGCCTCTTCCCAGGCTTCGCGGGCTGCCGACCCGGCCGGGTCCAGCCCCTCGACCGGCCAGCCCTTGGGCAGCACCCAACGCCCCGTCTCGCGCGAGGTAATCAACAGGACCTCACGCTTGTTTCGGGGGCCCGCACGCATGCACAGCGCAGCGAATTGCGTCGGGCTGCCCGCGTCGGCCCCTGTCAGGAGCGAAAGTTTTGTTTCCATCTTCATGGCCTGCCCAGCCCCTTGCCCCGCCATTCGGCATGGGTTTGAATTGCAGCATCACTATAGGGCGAGCGGCCCGAAAATACCAGCAAAACGGTTTTGGCCGGGTCAGACGCGCGGCGTGCCACCGGCCAGCACCTCGGCCAGCCACGGCGTGTCGATATTGCCGCCCGAGACGATGACCCCGACCCGTTTTCCCTGCATCTGCGCGCGTTCCTGCATCAACCCGGCCAAAGCGGCGGCGCCGGCGCCTTCGGCCGCGCTGTGGGTATCGGCGAACAGCACGCGGATCGCCTGCGCCACCTCGTCGTCGCTGACCGCAATGATCCGGGCCGCGCCCCTGGCATAGATCGCATAGGCGTCGGGCACCGGCACCCGCACCGCCATCCCGTCGGCAAAGGTCTGCGCCGAGGCCGTGGGCGTCAGCGTGCCGCTGTCGAACGACAGCTTGGCGGTGGGCGCATGGGTGGACACGACGCCGATCACCTTGGTCGTCAGCCCCAGCGCGTCGCGCGCCGCGATCGTGCCGCAGATCCCCGAGCCGCAGCCGATCGGCACGTAGACCGCCTCGAGCGGCGGGCTCGCGCGAAAGAATTCAAGCGCATAGCTGGCCACGCCGCGCACCAGTTCGGGGTGAAACGGCGGCACCGGGGTCAGCCCCTCAAGCGGGGCCATGCGCATCGCCTCGTCCTTGGCGCTGTCGAAATCGGCGCCGAATTCGCGCAGATCGGCGCCAAAGGCGCGCATGGCGGCGTTCTTTTCGCGCGAATTGCCCAGCGGCACGTAGATCACCGCCCGCAGACCCGCCGCCGTCGCGGCGCGGGCCTGGCTTTGGCCGTGGTTGCCGCGGGTGGCGGTGATGATGCCGGGGCTGTCGGGGGCGGTGCGGCGGAGCCAGTCGATGAAGGTCACGCCGCCGCGCGCCTTGAACGCCCCGGTCGGGCCGTGGTTTTCGTGCTTGACCCAGACGTCGCAGCCCAGTCGCGCGGCCAGTTGTGGCCATGCATATTGCGGCGTGGGCGGGATCTGGGTGCCGACAAGGGCGGCGGCGGCGTCAAGCTCATTCAGGGTGAATTGCATCCGGGTCTCCTGTTGCGGCGGGCTGGGGGGCGGTGTTCTGGGCCGGTCTGTCAGGCAGGGCGGCAAGGATCGCATCGATCAATGGGTCGATGTCGGCGCCCTTTGCCAGAACCCGCCGGGCGGCCTCGGCCAGCGCGGACTGTCGTGCGGGATCCATGGCCAGCGCCGTCAGCGTCTTGGTCAGGGTCGCGCTGGTGACCGGCAGCGCCGCCCCGGCCGCGTCCAGCGCCTGATAGGCGGCGTCAAAGTTCGACACGAAGGGCCCATGCAGGATCGCCGAACCAAGGGCCGCGGGTTCATAGGGGGTGTGCCCGCCCCGGTCGGTCAGCGATCCGCCGACGAAGGTGACCCCGGCCAGCGCATACCACAGCGCCATCTCGCCCATCGTATCGGCCAGATAGACCGGTGCATCGCCCGGCACCGCCCCTTGCGAGCGGGCGCCATGGGCAAGCCCGGCGCGCCCGATCAGCGCAATGATTTCGGCGGCGCGGCGCGGGTGACGCGGCGCCACGATCAGCCGCAGCGCCGGGTTGGCACGATGCGCGACCGCAAAGGCGGCCAGCAGCGGCGCCTCTTCGCCGGCATGGGTCGAGGCGGCCAGCAGCGTGGTTGCGCGCGGCAACGTGGCGCGCAGGGCCTTTGCCTCGGGCGGGGCAGCGGTGCCGGGCGCGGTTTTCAGGTTGCGCACTGCCAGCAACCGGTCCGGCGGCAGGCCAAGGGCGATGAAACGCGACTCGGAACCCGCGTCCTGCGCCGAAAGCGCGGTGATTGCCGCCAGAATGTTGCGCGTCAGGCCGGGAAGAAACGCCCAGCGGCGGGCCGAGCGCGCCGACATCCGCGCGCCGACCACCAGCACCGGAATGGCGCGCGCGGCGCAGGCCGCCAGCCGATTGGGCCAAAGCTCGTTTTCCACCACGACCAGCACGGCCGGGCGCGTGCGGGCCAAAAAGCGCCGCAAGATCAGCCGGTGATCCAGCGGCGCCAACGCCGCATGGCAGCGTGGCAAGGCCCAGAACCGTGCCAGCGCCCGCCCGGTTTCGGTGTTGGTGGTAATCACCAACCGAACCGCCGGATCGCGCCGCAGCAGCCCCTCGATCAGCATGCGCGCCGAGGTCAGTTCGCCGTTCGAGGCGGCATGAAGCCAGATCACCGGCCTGCCCGCGCCCGGTTTTTCGGCCCCCAGCCCGCCGGCCCCCGCGCCCAGTCTTTCGGCCAGCGCGCGTGCGTCCTCGCGGCCCGCCACGCGGCGCAGCAACAGGCGCAGCGCGACAATTGGCGCGAACAGAGACACAAGCAGGCGGTAAATCAGCACGGCGGCTCCTTGGGGGTGAACGCGGCCATTGAACCTGTCCGGGCGGTTCTTGCAAGGCTTTGCCCGCGAATTCCATACCGTGCCGCGGATCTGACCCTTGCCCTTCGTGTCACCGCGGGCGACAAATTCAATGCCAGAAACAGACGGCGCCCCGGCGCCGAGTGCCGGGAGGACAGGATGGAGCAATACGACTATATCGTGGTCGGGGCCGGCAGCGCCGGATGCGTGCTGGCCAACCGGCTGTCGCAAGATCCGCGCAACCGGGTGCTTTTGCTCGAGGCGGGGGGGCGTGACAACTACCACTGGATCCATATTCCGGTTGGCTATCTGTACTGCATCGGCAACCCGCGCACCGACTGGTGCTTTTCGACCGAACCCGAGGCCGGACTCAATGGCCGCGCGCTGATGTATCCGCGCGGGCGGGTGCTGGGCGGATGTTCGTCGATCAACGGCATGATCTATATGCGCGGGCAGGCGGCCGATTATGACAGTTGGCGCCAGCGCGGCTGCACCGGCTGGGGTTGGGATGATCTCTTGCCGCTGTTCAAGGCGCAGGAAGATTTCTATGGCGGCGCGTCAGAGTTGCACGGCGCAGGTGGCGAATGGCGGGTGGAAAAGGCCCGCGTGCGTTGGGATGTGCTGGACGCCTTTCTGGACGCCGCCGCACAGGCCGGGATCGCGCGCACCCCTGATTTCAACTCGGGCGACAACGAAGGTGCGGGCTATTTCGATGTGAACCAGCGCGCCGGGATCCGCTGGAACACGTCCAAGGCGTTCTTGCGCCCCGCCAAGGGTCGCGCCAACCTGCGCGTGCTGACCGGCGCGCAGGCCGAACGGCTGGTGATCGAAGAGGGCGAAGCACGCGGCGTCGTGGTCGCGCATCAGGGCCAGTCCAAGACCTTTCTGGCGGCGCGCGAAGTGATCCTCAGCGCCGGCGCGATCGGCAGCCCGCATCTGCTGGAACTGTCGGGCGTGGGCCGCGCCAAAACGCTGGCCGCCGCCGGGGTGACGCCCCTGATCGACGCGGCGGGGGTCGGTGAAAATCTGCAAGACCATCTGCAACTGCGCGTGATCTACAAGGTCAGCGGCGTCAAGACCCTCAACACCATGGCGAATTCGCTGTGGGGCAAGGCGAGGATCGGGCTGGAATATGCGTTCTGGCGCTCGGGCCCGATGTCGATGTCGCCCAGTCAGGCCGGGATCTTTACCCGCTCGGGGCCCGACAAGGCCACGCCGGATCTGGAGTTTCACATCCAGCCGGTG
Organism: Rhodobacteraceae bacterium UBA6197; assembly: GCA_002422085.1. Classification (GTDB taxonomy): domain Bacteria; phylum Pseudomonadota; class Alphaproteobacteria; order Rhodobacterales; family Rhodobacteraceae; genus UBA6197. Next base: position 228,614 of record DISZ01000010.1, on the reverse strand, counting down.
TCGCTGGACAAGTTCGGCGAGGCGCCGCACGATTTTCCGGCGATGACCGCCAGCGTGTGCAACCTGCGCCCTGAAAGCCGGGGCTCGGTGCACTTGCAAGGCCCCGATTTCCGTCAGGGCCCGGCGATCCGCCCCAACTATCTGACGGCCGAGGCCGATCGCGCTGTGGCCGCCGCCTCGATCCGGTTGACCCGCACCATCGCCGCGCAACCGGCCTTTGCGAAATACGCCCCGCAAGAGTACCGCCCCGGCCCGGCCTATCAGACCGAGGCCGATCTGGTCCGTGCGGCGGGCGATATCGGCACAACGATCTTTCACCCCGTCGGCACTTGCCGGATGGGCACCGATGATGGCGCGGTGGTGGATGAGCGACTGCGGATGCGCGCGCTGGGGCGGCTGCGGGTGGCCGACGCCTCGGTGATGCCTGCGATCACCTCGGGCAATACCAACGCGCCGACCCTCGTCATCGCTGAAAAAGCCGCGCGGATGATTCTCGAAGACGCCCGCGGATGACCGGCTTTGCGTTTCGACCCCAAGGTCGGCGATCTGTCGCGCCGGATGCCTTGGCGATCTATCGCGCAATGTGCCAGCCGGTCGCCGCTGGTCGGGCAGGAAGCCTCCGGCGGGGATATTTCAGCGAAGATGAATGGGGAGACATGCTTTCATCTTCGCCCAAATATCCCCGCCGGAGGCATCTGTCGTTTCAACCTGCAGCCAACCTCGTCTCGCGGGCCTTGCGCCAAGCAAGATCCGACGGCGAGATGAAGGTGTAAAACATCGGCACCACGAACAGCGTGAACATGGTTCCAAGCAACAAGCCCGAGAACATCACGAGTCCCATCGCCTGACGTGCCGCCGCGCCCGCGCCTTGGGCAAGGATCAGCGGCACCACCGCCAGCGCCATGGCGGCGGTGGTCATCAGGATCGGGCGTAGCCGCACCTTGGCCGCCGTCACGATCGCCTCACGACGGGTGGCGGCGTGGTCCTGGCGCTGCTGATTGGCAAATTCGACCATCAGGATGCCGTGTTTGGTGATCAGCCCGATCAGTGTGATCAGCCCGACCTGGCTGTAGATGTTCAGCGTGCCCAGACCGAGGTTCAGCGGCAGCACCGCGCCGAAAATCGTCAGCGGCACCGACATCAGGATGATGAACGGGTCACGCAGGCTTTCGAACTGGGCGGCCAGCACCAGATAGATCACCAACACTGCCGCAGCGAAGGCGATCAGGATGGTGTTGCCCTGTTTCACCTCCAGTCGCGACTGACCCGAATAATCGATGAAGAAGCCCTCGGGCATCACGTCGTTGGCGATCCGCACGATTTCGGCCAAGCCGTCGCCGGTGGATTGGCCGGGCAGGGGCAGCGCCGAGATGGTGGCCGAATTGAGCTGGTTGAACTGCTCGACCGAGGCTGCCGCGACGCCAGTCGAGATGCTGACCACCGACGACAGCGGCACCATGTCGCCGGTTGCGGCCCGCACGAAGAACCGGCCCAGTTGGTCGGGGTTGGCGCGCAGCATCTGCGGCACCTGAGTGACGATGTCATAGCTGTTGGAATCGCGGTCGAACTGCGCCACCGCGCCACCGCCTACCAACAAGCCCAGTGTTGCGCCGATCTCGGAAACCGACACGTTCAAGGTGGCGGCGCGATCGCGGTCTATGGTCACGCGCACTTCGGGCGCGTCGAAGGCCAGCGAGTTTTGCACGATGATGAACTTGCCCGTCGCCTGCGCCTTGGCCTTGATCTGATCTGCGATCTCGGCCACGCGTTCAGGCGTGTGGATCGACTGGATCACCACCGAAATCGGCAATCCACCGCCCGTTCCCGGCAGCGACGGCGGCGAAAACACAAAGCCCTGGACCCCGGCGACGGAGTCGAGCCGCGCCTGGATGTCTTGCTGGATTTCCTTCTGGCTGCGGATCCGGTCGGACCAGTCCTTCAGCGCCCAGATATAGATGCCGGTATTGCCGGCACCACCGAACCCGGCGATCGAAAACTCGGTTCTGACCTCTGCGATGTCCTTGGTGATTGTCGAAACCTGATCGGTGTAGAGCCGCGTGTAGTCGGTGGTGGCGTAGCGCGGCCCGTTCAGAAACGCGAAAAGCGCGCCCTGGTCCTCTTCTGGCGCCAGTTCGGTCGAGGTGTTGAGAAACATGAACCCCGTCACCCCGACCAGCGTCAGAACGACCAGCAGCGTCACCGGCCGATAATCCAGCGAGGACGAAACCCGGCGCCCATACCACGACGCCAGCTTGTCCGAGACATGATCGACGTAGTGCTGAAACGTGCCGGTCTGGTCATGGCTGAGCATCCGCGCCGACATCATCGGCGTGATCGTCAGCGCGATGAGGCCCGACAGGATCACCGCCCCGGCAAGGGTGAAGGCGAATTCCTGAAACAGCGCCCCGGTCAGCCCGCCGATAAAGCCCAAGGGTGACAGCACGGCGGCCAGGGTGATCGTCATCGCGATCACCGGGCCGGTGATTTCGCTCATGCCCTGAATGGCGGCCGGCATCGGCCGCATGCCGTCTTCGATATGGCGGTGGATGTTTTCCACCACCACGATCGCGTCATCGACCACAAGGCCGATCGCCAGAACCATCGCCAGAAGGGTCAGCAGGTTGATCGAATAGCCCAGTGCCAGAAGCACCGCCAACACCCCCACCAGTGACAGCGGGATCGTGATGATCGGCATCAGCACTGACCGGATCGAGCCCAGAAACAGCAAGATCACCACCACCACGATGGCGACGGCCTCGGCCAGCGTCTTGAACACCTCGTCGATCGACGCCGAGATGGTTTCGGTCGAATCGTAGACCAGTTCCAGCTTCATCCCCTCGGGCAGGGTGTCATTGATCGCCGGAAGCTCTGCGACAACGGCCGCAGCGGTATCAAGCGGGTTCGCCGCCGGGGTCGGAAACACGCCGATGAAGGTGCCGGGGCGGCCGTTGAAGGTGACGATTTCAGCGCCGTCCTTCGCCGCAAGTTCAACCTCGGCCACATCGCGCAACCGCACCACCGCATCGCCATCGGCCCGGATCGGCAGGGCGCCAAAGGCTTCGGGGGTTTGCAGGGTGGATTTCAGCGTGATCGACTGGGCGACATATTCGTTTTCGGTCTTGCCCGGCGCCGACAGAAAGTTTGACGCGCGGATCGAGGCCAGCACCTCCGAGGCGGTGACGCCCCGTGCGGCCAGTTTCAGCGGGTCTATCCAGACCCGCATCGCGTAGTTCGCCGCGCCGATCACCTGAATTTCGGCCACGCCGGGAATGGTGGACATCCGCGGCCGGATCACCCGTTCAAGGTATTCGGTCAGCTGTTCGGGGGTCATGTTGGGGTTTTGCGCCGCCAGATACATCAGCGCGAACTGCATCCCGGTGCCTTTGACGATGATCGGGTCGTCGGCCTCGGCGGGCAGTTGCCCGCGCACCTGCTGGACCTTCGCCAGCACCTCGGTCAGGGCGACGTCGGGATCGGCGCCCAACTGCATCTGCACCGAGACGACCGAGGCCGAAGGCCGCGACTGCGAGGTCACGTAGTCGATGTTTTCAGTGGTCGCCACGGCTGCCGCGATCGGCGAGGTGATGAAACCCTGAATCAGATCGGGGGCGGCGCCGGGGTAGACCGTGGTGACGGTCACCACGGTTTCCTCGACCTCGGGGTATTGCCGCACCGGCAGGTTGAAATAGGCCTGCGCGCCCAGCAGCAGCATGAACGCGCCCAGAACCGTGGACAGAACGGGTCGGCGGATGAAAAGCTCGGAGAAGGTCATCTTGGTCCCTCAGTTGCCGACAGCGGCGGCGGCATCGCCCAGGGCGACGGGGGTCGGCGCGACTGTATTGTCGATGGTCACGGCAGCCCCGGCAGACAACTTGTTCTGGCCCGCGTTCACCACCTGATCGCCGGCCGACAGGCCTTCGACAATCTCGACCATCGCCCCGGTGCGGCGGCCCAGCCTGACAAAGACCTGCTCGGCGCGTGCGGGGTCGCCCTCGGCCTTGCCGGGGCGCACGACAAACACCGAATCCCCGTAAAGGTTCGAGGTGACGACGGTTTGCGGCAGCGCAATGATGCCGTCTTCGGCCGGCAGGTCTACGCGGACTCGCAAGAATTGCCCCGGCGAGATGCCGCTGCCGCTGTTGCCCACATCGGCGCGGATCGTGACCAGCCGCGAGTTGGGGTCGATTTTCGGCTCGATCCCGATGATATTGCCGACGGCCGAAAGATCGCCCACCTCGGATCTGACGGTCAGTGGCTGGCCTGCGTGCACCATGCCCACCTCTTGTTCGGTCAGGGTGAAATCGACCCGCATGTGGTCTTGGTCCTGAAGCGTGGCGTAAACGGTGCCGGCGGTGACAAACTGCCCCGCTTCGATTTGCGGAATCCCGACCACCCCGGCAAAGGGTGCGGTCAGGCTCTTGGTTTCCAGAACCGCCTTCAACTTGGCCACCGTCGCGCGCGCCGAGACAGCCTGCGCCTCGGCCACGTCCAGCGAATTCGAGGTCGAGACGCCGCGTTCCGCCAGTGCGCGCGACCGCTCAAGCTCGGTCTCGGCCAGTTGCCACGCCGAGTCAGCAGCGGCCAGATCGGCGCGCTCGATGCGGTCGTCGATCTGCACCAGCACGGCGCCCTTGGTCACCCGGTCGTTGGCCTTGAAGGCGATGTCACGCACCACGCCGGCCGCCTCGATCGACAGATCGACGCCCTGCGCCGCCCGCGCGGTGCCGATCGTTTCAATGCCCGGCGTCCAGGTGATTGGCACCACCTCGGTGACCGAAACCGTGGCCGGAGGAGGGGTCATGCCCGCAAAGAACTGTGCGATCATCTTCGCGCGGAACAGGTTGTAACCGACGATGCCGCCGCCGATCAGCCCGAGAACGACGATCGCAATAATGAAACGCTTTATCATGAAGACCCCTGAAGTCGAGAACGCCAAAAACCAGCGTGCAATGCGCCCGCTGGCCCTCTCCCTGAACCGATTAGTTCAAATACGAAAGGGAGAGTCAATTGCAAATCGGGCCTAGCTAAGTTGATTGATATCTGTGGCAAGATGAATTGCGAAAAATCTGCCGCCTGTGGCCGGATCTGGTGGGACAGAACGCCATGTGCCGCGCCACCACCTTGCCAGATCGCGCAGAGCGGGCGATGACCGGGATCGGCCCCCGTTCGCCGGTAACGCAGCCAAAAGCTGTTGGTCCCGCGCCAAAGCACGGTGCTTTGCGGCCCCAAAGACGGGGCTGGCCCGGCGCCGCAGATCGTGACCGGGTCATCGAGAAAGCAAAGCACATTGCCGACCTGATCGAGCACCCGCAGCAAGAAGCGCATCGCTTTGCGCTGACGGGCGTTCGGTTCCGGCCCATCGGCCGCGACCCTTGGCGTGGTCGGCAGTGGCTGAGAGTCGAATGTGCGGCGCGCGATCTTTTTGCCGACGACAGGGCCGGTTCTCGCCGTCGCGCCAGCGCATCCCCTTGCGCCCGCGCAGCGCCTCGCCGCTTTGGGTCGAGGCGCTGGTGCTTTCCGGGCGCGTCTTGATGGAACAGGCGGTGCGCCTGTTGGCGCGTTTTCCCGAAATGATCGCGGGTGTCCGCGAGAGGAGGCCGTGGCCGGCGCGCCCGAAGGGATCGCCGCCGACCGGGGCACCAGCAGTCTGCGCGTCCGGGCGATGCAGGGGCAAGAGGCCTTGGCGGCGAGATCCTCGGATCAGGGGTTGGGGGCGTAGACGCGCGGCCAGTTTCCCGCAGGGCTTGCGGCACTGACCGAAGGCTGGGGCAATGCGCCCGTGATCGTTTGCGGCATGGTCGGTGCGCGCCAGAGCCGGCTCGAGGCGCCGTAGCGTGGGGTGCCCGCAGACCTTTCGCCTGTGCTGGTCTGCGCCCCTGTGGCAGGCGCTCCGTTCTGGGTCGCGGGTGGGCTGAAGCAATTTTGACCGGGGGATGTGATGCGCGGCGAAAAGACCCGGATCGCGGGTCTGCTGGCGGCATAGCCGGGCTTTGAGGGGGCCGTCTGTCTGCCGGGCACGCATTCCAAATGGGTGCGCATCACCGGCGGCAAGGCCGTGTCCTTTCAAAGCTTCATGACGGACGGGATCTTTGCGCTTTTGTCCGAACGATCGGTCCTGTGCCACCCGGTCGGCACCACGACCGCGGATCCCGGCGACTTGGCGCAGGCCGTGGCGCGCGCGTTGAATGCGTCGGCCGATGTAATGCGCGGCTTTTCACACGGCGCGCCGATCGGCGATCTGACGCCCGAACGCGCAAGCGCGCAGCTTTCGGGCCTGCCGATCGGGCTGGGACCATCCGCCGCGCGCACCTGATGGGATGGGCAGAGGTTGCGGTCATCGGCAATGCCGTGCTGTCCGATCTCGATCGGCGCGTGCTTGCCATGCGGGGTGTATCGGTGCAGATCATCCCTTGCAGACGGCCATGGAGTCCGGGCTGCACGCCGCCTCGATACTTGTGAAAGGAAAATCATGACGCGCAATCTTGTTGCTATCCTGCGCGGTGTCACCCCCTTGGAGGCCAATGCGGTTTGCGCCGCGATTCTTGAAGCCGGGATCACCCAGATCGAAGTGCCGCTCAAATCACCCGATCCGATCACCAGCATCGCCGCGATGGTGCGCGAATTCGGCGCAAGGGCGCTGATCGGTGCGGGCACCGTTCTGACGGAAGGGCAGGTCAAGGAAGTGGCCGATACCGGCGCGAAGTTGATCGTTTCGCCGAATGTGAACCCCGCTGTCATCCGCGCCACAAAAAAGGCGGGGATGAAAAGCTGTCCCGGTGTCATGACGCCGACCGAGGCCCTTCTGGCGATCGACGCGGGGTGCGATGCGCTCAAGCTTTTTCCGGGCGATTTGCTCGGGCCGTCGGGCCTCAAGGCGATCTCGGTGGTCTTGCCGCGCGATATGCCGGTGTTTGCGGTCGGCGGTGTGCGGTCGGACAACATGGCCGAATGGCTGGCGGCAGGGGCCAGCGGCCTTGGCATCGGCGGCGCGCTTTACCGCGTGGGCGACAGTGTTGAAACGGTGGCCGTCAAGGCGCGCGCGCTTGTCGCTGCGTGGGATGAGGCCGTGGCATGAACCCGTTTGACACAACCCAATGCACGCTGGGCGAGGGCGCCTTTTGGCATCAGGAACACCGCGCGCTGTTCTGGTTCGATATCATGAAGCGAAAGATGTTGGCGCATGCGCTCGATGGTGCGGTGCGGGTATGGTCGTTTGACGAATATGTCTCGGCGGCGGGCGTGGTGGACCGCGATCACCTGCTGATCGGCTCGCAAACCGCGCTTTTGCTGTTCAATCTCAGGACTCGGGAAAGCCGGGTGATCGCCCCGCTAGAGGCAGACAATACAGTCACGCGCGCCAATGATGGCCGCGCCGATCCGTTCGGCGGGTTCTGGATCGGGACGATGGGCATCAATGCAGAGCCAAGCGCCGGCGCGATCTACCGCTACTATCGGGGCGCGCTGCGCAAGTTGTTCGCGCCGATCTCCATTACCAACGCGATCTGTTTCGCACCCGGCGGCACCTATGCCTATTTCACCGATACGGTCACAAAGGTGATCCGCCGCGTGCCGCTGGACGCGCAGGGCTGGCCCGTCGGCACGCCCGAACCGTTCATCGACATGACGTCGGAAGGGCTGCACCCCGACGGCGCGGTGGTGGACGCAACCGGGCATCTGTGGTGTGCCCAATGGGGGGCGTTCCGCGTGGCCCGCTATGCGCCCAGTGGCGCGTTTGTCGAGGCCATCGACATCCCGGCGGCACAAGTCACCTGCCCGGCTTTTGGCGGCGATGATTTTGACACGCTTTTCGTCACCTCCGCCCGCCAGGGTCTTGCCGCTCCGACCGAGGCTGACGGCCAGACCTTTGCCGTGAAAACCGCCTTCAAGGGTATTCCCGAGCCGCGCGTCATCTTGTGATGCGCGGCCAAGGCGGCCGGTCGCTGATCGACGGTGTGGCAAATCGGCAGGTTGGGGCAGTGGCAACTCTGGCGCCCGCCCGAAGCGGCCCTTGCCACGCCTGCCGCACGGGCTGACCGCACGGGCCAAGGTCAATCGCGTGCGATGCACTGGAGGCGGGTACCGGAATCGAACCGGTCTTCACGGATTTGCAATCCGCTGCGTAACCTCTCCGCCAACCCGCCTGCCTTGAGGTGGCATTCGGATAATGTATCACGCCGCAGCGCGCAAGAGGGCGAGTGCCGGGCAGGTGTGACTTTCACGTGTGGCCTGCCCGCAAGAGGGCATCTGAAACCGGCTGTTGCCGTGCAACCTCAGCGGGTCTGCGGGGAATGGCCGCAGGTGCTGGCGCCGGTTGCTCATGGTCAAATTATGTGGCAAAACGAACGGCAGGGATCATCCGAAGCAAAGAGTTGAGAATATGCAAGATTTCGCCACGCGCCGCACGATGATGGTGGACAGTCAGGTCCGCCCCAATGATGTGACGAAATTCCCGATCATCGAGGCGATGCTGGCGATCCCGCGCGAGGCTTATGTGCCCAGCGCCCGGCGCGAGGCGGCCTATGTGGGCGAGAACCTCGAAGTCGCACCCGGTCGCGTGATGCTGGAACCCCGGACCTTGGCCAAGATGTTGGACGCATTGGATGTTTTGCCCACCGATCTGGTCTTGGACATCGGCTGTGGCTTTGGCTATTCGACCGCGGTGATCGCGCGGATGGCCGAAGCGGTGGTCGCGCTTGAGGAAGAAGGCCTTGCCGCACAGGCCGAGGCGACGCTTTCCTCGGAAAGCTGCGACAATGCCGCCGTGGTGACCGGATCGCTGGCTGCGGGTGCGGCGAAACACGGGCCCTACGATGTGATCATGATCGAAGGCGGCGCCGAAACGGTGCCCGAGGCGATCCTGGAGCAGCTCAAGGACGGTGGCCGGATCGGGTGCCTGTTCATGGAGAATGCGTTGGGTGTGGTGCGGATTGGTCACAAGATCGACGGCCGTGTCACCTGGCGCGATGCCTTCAACGCTGCCGCGCCGGTGCTACCGGGCTTTGCGGCGAAACGGAAATTCGTGCTCTGATCTTGCAGGGCTGAGACGGAACCAAATGGATGGGGCGTTTGACATCTGCCCCAGTATCTCTGGCCTCGCCGCCAAGAAGCGGGGCGGAACAGAAGCGATGAGGAAGCCAGGCATGAAGCGCATTTCGTTCAAATCCCTTATTCTGGCGGGCTCGGCCGCGCTGGCTCTGATGGCCGCTCCGGCGGCGCGGGCCGAAACGCTTGCCGATGCCTTGATCGCCGCTTACCGCAACTCGAATCTGCTCGAGCAAAACCGCGCCACCTTGCGTGCGGCGGACGAGGACGTGGCGACGGCGATTGCCAGCCTGCGCCCGGTGCTGCGCTGGGTCGCCGACGCGACCTACACCAAAAGCGCCTATGCGGAATATTACACCGTCCAGAGTGGCGGCGAGATTGACCGCCTCAGCGCTTCGCTGGGGCTTTCGGCCAGTATGGTCCTGTTCGATTTTGGCCAGTCGAAACTGGGTGTCGATATCGCCAAGGAATCCGTTCTGGCCACCCGCGAGGCGCTGGTCGGTGTTGAACAAGATGTGCTGCTGAGCGCCGTCGCGGCCTATACCGGCGTCAAGAGCGCCTCCGAGCGCGTGTCGATCAACCAGAACTCGGTCCGTGTCATCGGCGAAGAGCTTCGCGCCGCGCAAGACCGTTTCGAAGTGGGCGAAGTGACCCGCACCGATGTGTCGCTGGCCGAGGCACGGCTGGCCGCCGCACGGGCCAGTCTGGCCGCCGCGCAGGGCGAATTGCTTGCCGCCCGCGAATCGTACAAAGCGGCCACCGGCGCCTATCCGAAGGCGCTGTCGGCGCTGCCTTCCGCGCCGAAACTGCCCAAGTCGCTGGACGAAGCCAGTGCCTCGGCGCAACGTCTGCACCCGGCCATCAAACAGTCACAGCGTCTGGTGACGATCGCTGACCTTCAGGTAGCCCTCGCCGCGAAAAAGCGGCTGCCGGTTCTGGCCGGCTCGGTAGGGTTCCAGGCCGAAGAGGGCGGCGCGCGGGGCGCGACCGTCGGTCTGCAACTGTCGCAGACGCTCTATTCGGGAGGAGCGCTGGCGGCGGCACACCGCAAGGCGATCGCCGGGCGCGACGCCTCGCGTGCGGGCCTGTCGCAGACCGGACTTATCGTCAACCAGAACGTCGCCAATGCCTGGTCCAATATCAAGGTAGCACGCGCCCAGATTACCGCGATCGACGAACAGATCCGCGCCGCGACGGTCGCCTATCGGGGTGTCAAGGAAGAGGCCACGCTGGGCGCACGCACCACGCTGGACGTGCTGGACGCCGAACAAGAACTGCTGAACGCGCAAGCGGACCGGATTGATGCCGACGCCAATCTGCAAGTAGCACTCTATTCACTTTTGTCGTCTATGGGTCTGATGACGGTAGAGCACCTGAATCTGGGAATTCCCACTTATGACCCGGCCGCCTACTACAACGCCGTGCGGAATGCGCCGCTTACCTCGGTTCAGGGTGAAAGCCTTGACCGGGTTTTGCGTGCCATCGGAAAGAACTGAGTCAGGCGCCCTGAGGGTGCCGGCGTGATACGCGTTGTTTGGGGCCTTGGGATCGACTACAGGTGTTCATTGCGGCCAGAATGGCGGATGGGGGTGTGATGTCTGATCCCAGGAAGAATGTGGAAATAGAGGATGTGCTGTCCTCGATCCGGCGGCTTGTCTCGCAAGACGGAGCCATGGCGCATCGCACGGCGCCTTACAGGATGCCCGATTCGGCGCTTCAGCCGACGCCGTCCGAAGGCTTGACCCCGGCCGCCCCGCTAGAATCGCAAGAGGCGCCGTGCCTTGTGCTGACCCCGGCATTGCGTGTTTCCGGACATCAGGCCGATGCTGCGGCCGATTTACCCGACGCCGATTTGCCCGACGTTGATTCGCCCGACACGCCTGAATCGGCCGATGCGGCACTGCAAGACAACCCGGAAGCCTTCGCGCCACAGGACGAACCCATCGATCTCGAGCTCGCACATGATCCGCACGACGCCGGGCAAGACGAGGCAATCGAGCATTCGGAGATGGTCGAGCCTGCGCAGGACCGGGCCGACTCCGGCGCCACAGAATCGGACTGGGCGGAACAGGCCCCCACGACAGATGACCCGCACCACCCGACCCTCTCCCTCTCGTCAGACGACGGGGCTGCGCCCGATCAGATGTGGCAAGCGGTGTCGGACGTTGACGAACCCGATGCGGCCCCGCAGGCCGCAGAGGCGCGGGGTGACTTGGGGGCTGAACTGTCGCGTCTCGAAGATACCATTGCCGAAATGGAAGCCGCTGTTGCCGATAGCGGTCTCGAGTTCGAGCCGGAACAGGGCGACAGCTTTCCCGGCAAGGATCTGCCTGATGTGAGCCCGCTTGTAGACGCCTTCGATGGCGCGGAATGGCCGTCAGAAGCTGACGAGATGGCCGGTGACGCGGCGGACGACAGCCAACCGACCAAGTTGCAGGATGCCCCGGCCGACCCGGAACCCGTGACCAATGGCGCGTTCTTTCCCGAATCCGAGGTGCCGGCGGCAGGCGCGGCCCAAGACGAAGGTCTGGACGAGGCGGAATGGGCCGAGGCAGGAGCGCTCGACTGGCACGACGAGGCCGAAGCCGAGGCCGCGACAGGCGACTATGCCGCAACCACTGGCCCGCGCCGATTGCATCTTGCCGACGCGCAACACGAACCGCGCCGCCCCGAGATCAAACGCTCCAGCTATGACGACCTTCGCCGCGACGCCATTGACCACACCGTCGACCCTGCTGAGGTTTCGTCGTCGGGTTCGTTTGACACTGACGACGAGGACTTGCTGGACGAAGCGGCGCTGCGTGCGCTCGTCTCCGAAATCATCCGCAAGGAATTGCAGGGCACATTGGGCGAACGGATCACCCGTAACGTGCGCAAGCTGGTGCGCCGCGAGATTCAGCGCGCGCTGAGCAGTCAGGAATTCGACTGAAGCGCGTTGCTTTTGGCCGCACTGCACCGGTCACGATCTGGCATCAGAGCGGCGGATCAGGGCCTTGCGGTGCCTCACGTGAAGGGCTGATCGCAAGACACTCAGACAAATGCCCCGACGGCAGCGACACCGCCCGCGCTGTCGGGTGACACCCAAACGAAAAGCACGCCCCGAGGGGCGCGCTTTTCGTTCAACCAACGTGGTGTGATCTCAGGCGGCTTCGGCCTCTTCAGCAGCCATCCGGCGTTCGCTTTCTTCGCGCGACAGCGCGACCGAGGTGCGAACCCCTTTGGAGACGAAATCCATCAGCCCCTTCACTACCCGCTCGTTCGGGTCGATCCCGGCGCAGGACAGCACTTCGCGCCCGTCACGCGACCGCGCCCAGCGGGCGATCTGTTCCGGCCCGTTGCCATACTTCTTGTCATCAGCGATCGCGTCATCCAATGCAGCAAGTACAACGGCGGCAAATAGCTTGCGTGCCCGCTGACCCTGTTCATAGTTGAATGCGGAGCCGTCAACGAAATCGCGCATTATTCCGTCCTTCTTATTGCTCTTGCGTTTCGTGGCATGGCGGCAATATGGCTTTTCTATCGCGATTCGATACGGTCTCAACAGCATGTCAGCCATGCCCCAGGCGCATAGCTATCTTTGAGACCCACCGTATCTAGTTGGGTTGCCAGATTGCAGCGGGCCATATATAGGTGCGCGTCACTTCCGATCAACCTGTCGCATAGGTTTAATTCCATGGCCAAGATCAATGGCAACGAAATCCGCCCCGGAAACATTCTGGAGCATGACGGCGGCCTTTGGGCTGCCGTAAAGGTCAGCCACGTCAAGCCCGGCAAGGGCGGTGCCTTTGCTCAGGTCGAGCTGAAAAACCTGCGCGATGGCCGCAAGCTGAACGAGCGCTTCCGTTCGGAAGACAAGGTCGAGCAGGTCCGTTTGGACCAAAAAGACCAGCAATTTCTGTATGAAACCGATGGTCGGCTGGTGTTCATGGATTCCGAAACCTATGAGCAGGTCGAAATCGATGCCGACCTGCTGGGCGATCGCCGCCCCTTCTTGCAAGACGGCATGACCGCCACGGTCGAGTATTTCGGCGAAGAAGCACTGACCGTTTCGCTGCCGCAAAAGGTCACCTGCAAGGTTGTCGAAACCGAGCCGGTGGTCAAAGGCCAGACCGCCGCCAACAGCTACAAGCCCGCGATCCTCGACAATGGTGTGCGCGTGATGGTGCCGCCGTTCGTCGGAACCGACGAATTGATCATCGTCAACACCGAGCTTTTCGAATATTCCGAGCGCGCCTGATCGCGCTAACGTGATCGCGCAAGGGCGGCTTTCGGGCCGCCCTTTGTCATTTCTGGCCGGGCTCGGACGCCGAATTGGCCAGTGACACGCGCGCGGGGCCAGCGCTCATCGCCCCTTGGGCGCGGTCAAACCGCAGATAGGCGATCGCCTGGCTGCCCGATTGGGTAAAGAGCGTGCCCACCTCGCGACCCTCGGAGGTGATCGGGGTGCCCACCGGGGCCGCCTCCGAAAGGGTGACGCGGGTCAGACCCTTTTTCAACTCGGTCTTGTGCTTCATCCGGGCGGTCACCTCTTGGCCGACATAGCAGCCCTTGCGGAAATCGACCCCGTGCAGGCGCTCGAACCCCGCTTCCAGAATGTAGGTCTCGTTCGGGATCAGCTCGATCCCGGTTTCGGGGATGCAATAGGCGACCCTGAGCGCATCCCAATCGGTGCCGTCATCGCCCGCCTCGGCGCCATAGAGGCGCCAGCCAAGGGCCGGGTGGCGCGGGTCCACCACGGCCCCTTGCGGGGCAGGGCCGGTGCCGCGCCGCACCAGAAGCGGGCTGGTGGTGATCTGCACATCGGCGCGCAGCCGATACAGCGTCAGCCGCCGCGCCAGATCGGCCGCGAGGGGCGCCGCCACATCCAGCAGCACCGCATTGTCGCGGGCGAGCACGATGAAATCGGCAAGGTATTTGCCCTGCGCGGACAGCAGCGCCGCATAGACCGGCCCGGCATCAAGATGCGCCACATCGTTGCAAAGCAACCCTTGCAGGAAATGCACCCGGTCCGCCCCGGTGATCGACAGGATCTGACGTTCGCTCATAGCCCCCTCCTATGCCGAGAACTGCATCTGGCAAAGCGCGGCATAGGCGCCGCCCGCCGCCAAAAGTGTCTCGTGCGTGCCCTCTTCCACCACTTCGCCGGCAACGATCACCACGATCTTGTCGGCATTGCGCACCGTCGAAAGCCGATGCGCGATAACCAGCGTCGTGCGCCCGGCCGACAGCTCTTCCAGTGCCTTGTGCACCAGCGCCTCAGAGGCGGTGTCAAGCGCGCTTGTCGCCTCGTCCAGCAGCAGGATCGGCGCATCGCGCAGCACGGCGCGGGCGATGGCCACGCGCTGGCGCTGACCGCCCGACAGGCTTGATCCGCGCGGTCCGGCCGCCGTGTCGATGCCTTCGGGCAGGGCGGTCAGAAAGTCGCTGACATGGGCGGCATCCAAGGCGCGGGCCAGCACCTCGGGCGGCACATCCTCGCGCCCCAGAAGCACGTTTTCGCGCAGCGTTTCGTCAAACAGTGCGGCCTCTTGCGAGACGGTGGAAAAGAGATCGCGCAGGCCCGCCAGATCAAGCGTGCGAATATCGACGCCGCCCACCGTCACCTGCCCCCCCGACGGGTCGACCAGCCGGGTGAGCAGGTTGAAGACCGTGCTTTTGCCTGCCCCCGATGGCCCGACCAGCGCCGTCGTCTTGCCCGCCGGTGCGGTAAAGCTCAGCCCGCGCAGAACCGATGTCGCGCCGTAGGACAGCCAGACGTTTTCCAGCCGGATTTCGGTCCTCTGCGGATCGGGCATGGCCCCGCCCGGCGGGCTGGTGATGCCCGCGGGCGTATCAAGCAGGCGGTAAAGCCGCTCGAGGCTGGCCGCCGCCACTTGCCAGGTGCCGGCAAGCCCGCCCAGCCGGCGAAGGGGCTGAAACGCCAGCGCCATGGCGGTGAAGAACGACATGAACTCGCCGACCGTGCGCTTGCCTTCGATGATCTCGCCGCCGCCCAGCATCAGCACGGCAAAAAAGCCGACCCCGGTGACAACGTCGATCAGCGCGGGGATCGTGGCGTTCGAGGCGGCCATCTTGATCTGCGCGGAGCGGATCCCCTGCACGATCCGGTCAAAGCGACCGATCTGGTAGTCTTCCATCCGGTTCAGCTTGACCGCGGTGATGCCGTGGAACACCTCGTCCAGCCGGGTCGCGCGCTGGCCTGCCTGCACCCGCGTCTGTCCGGTCTTGCGACGGATATAGCGTTGCGCCATCGTTGTCGGCAGGATCAGCAGCGGCGCGCCGACAAGCGCGGCCGCGGTCCAGACCGGGTCGATCGACAGCGCCACCGCGAACAGCGCGATCAGCGACACCGCATCGCGCCCCGCGCCGGTGATGAAGGTGGACCACACGCCCTGCACCGCGATCGTGTCGCCCTGCACCCGCTCGATCAGCGCGCCGGGCGGGTTGGCCTGAAAGAACGCCGCATCCAGCCCCACGATATGGCGCAACAGATCGACCTGCATCGCCGTCGAGGTGCCCAGCGACACCCGCGTCAGCAAGGTGCGGTAGATGATCGAGGTCGCCGCGCGGATCAGGAACAGCGCCAGAATGGCACCTCCGACCCACCAGATCGCGCCCGCGTCGCCGGCCACAAAGACCCGGTCAAATAGCGGCTCCAGCATGTAAGACAGCGCGCCCAACGTTGAACCTTCGATGACCATGAACACGACCGCCGCCGCCATCGTGCCCGAATGGGCGCGCAGATAACCGCGCCAAAGCCGGGCGAACAGGGCACGAGAACCGTAGGGGTCTTTGGGGCTGGCCAAGGGCGGTTCCTTCTGGCGAGGTATGGCAGTGGTCTATCGCGAATGAAGCTGGGGGTGCAAGCGATGGCGGTGCTGCGCGGCACGGTCCGGGGCCAGAGTCTTGTCGGCGCGACGGTGCCTGCGGCCCCGCCGATCCTAGCTGCGCGGGGGGGGCTGGACCTTCCCGGAGGCACGCCTTACCGATGAACCCGTGCAATCAGGAGACCCGCCATGAGCCTTTCGCAGGGCCGACCCTATCTGGCCATTCCCGGACCCTCGACCATTCCCGACCGGGTATTGGCCGCGATGCACCGCGCCGCGCCGAATATCTATGACGGAGATCTGGTGACGCTGACCGCGCGGATCATGCCGGACCTGCGCCGGATGGCGATGACTTCGGCGCATGTGGCAATCTATATCGCCAACGGCCATGGCGCCTGGGAGGCGGCCAATGCCAACATGTTCTCGCGCGGCGAGCGCGCTTTGGTGCTGGCAACCGGCCAGTTCGGGCTGGGTTGGGCCGACCACGCCCGCGCAATGGGCGTGGCGGTCGAAGTGATGGATTTCGGCAAGGCTGCACCAGCCGATCCGGCACGGCTCGAGGCGGCGCTGCGCGCCGATATGGCCCGTTCGGACGGGCCGAAGCTGAAGGCGGTTCTGGTCACCCATGTCGATACGGCAAGCTCGATCCGGAATGACATTCCCGCCCTGCGTGCGGCGATGGATGCGGCAGGGCATCCGGCGCTTCTGGCGGTGGATTGCATTGCCTCGCTGGGGTGTGATGTGTTTCGCATGGACGATTGGGGGGTCGATGTGGCGGTATCGGCCAGCCAAAAGGGGCTGATGGTGCCGCCGGGTCTGGGATTCGTCTGGTTTTCCGACAAGGCGCTGACGGCGGCGCAGGGATCGGATCTGGTGACGCCCTACTGGAACTGGCAGCCGCGCGCCTTTGCCGAACGGTTCTACCAGCATTTTGCCGGAACCGCCCCGACGCATCATCTGTTTGGCCTCGGCGAAGCGCTGACGATGATCCTCGAGGAAGAGGGGTTGGCGCATGTCTTTGCCCGCCACGCGACGCTGGCGCGCGCCGTTTGGGCGGCCTTCGAGGCGTGGGGTCAGGGTGGCGACATCGCCTTGAATGTCGCCGACCCCGCCTGTCGGGCTCATGCGGTGACGGCGGCGCGGATTGGCGGCGGCGGCGCGGCGCGCCTGCGCGCGTGGTGCGAAGCCGAGGCCGGGGTGACGCTGGGCATCGGTCTGGGCATGGCACTGCCGGATGAGCCGGCCTACAACGACTATCTGCGCGTGGCCCATATGGGGCATGTGAATGCCCATATGACGCTGGGGGTTCTGGCGGTGATGGAGGCGGGGATGCGCGCACTGGGGATCGCACACGGGCCGGGGGGGCTTGCGGCCGCAACGGCGGTGATCGCGGCGGGCTAAGCGAGACTGTGGTGCCGGGGGGCTGTCTGCCCCCCCGCGCCGCTCATGGCATGAGCGGCTCCCCCCGAGGATATTTCAACGAAGGTGAAAGCAGCGGCTCAGGCGCCGTGTTTCTCTAGCCAGTCGATGATCCAGGCGATCTCGGAATCGTCGCTTTGGTCGTCGCCCGGGGTAGGTGCGCGGAAGGGTTGGCCTGCGTTGGGCGTGGCGGGGCGGATTGCCGAGGTCGTCATGACGGTAGTTTCGGCATAGGCGCCGAAACTGAGGGCAAAGGCCAGCGGGCTGAGCAGGATAGAGCGTTTGGTGCGTTTTGATGGTTTCATGGTGATCTCCGTCGTTCCAAGACAAGGTCGCCGAGGCGGTCGGCCGGAGCAAATCACCATGAGGAGAGCCGGATGTGAGCGGCTGGATGCCGCCTGTCAGGCCTTGTCGGCCAGAGCTTTGCACCAGGCTTCCATTTCCTTGGTCGCCATCTCCATAGGCGGTTCAAGGAAGGTCAGATGGAAGGTCTCGCCCAGATCGGCAACCCCGATCGACCGCGGGCGGACAGCCAGAACATGGGCGTTGGGCAGTGCGACGCCAAAGCAGAAGACGATGTTGCGCGCATCCTTGATCGTTTCAGAGATGGCGCCTGCGATCGCCTTGGTATGGGCGAAATGGTCAAATGTCGCGATGTAGGCGACCTTGGGATGCGCCTCGATTCGGGCTTTGAGCACGTCGAGAATGTCATCGACCGAGGTGCAGGTGGTTTCGGATTTG
This sequence comes from Rhodobacteraceae bacterium UBA6197, assembly GCA_002422085.1. Lineage (GTDB taxonomy): Bacteria > Pseudomonadota > Alphaproteobacteria > Rhodobacterales > Rhodobacteraceae > UBA6197. The sequence continues at coordinate 210,585 of DISZ01000010.1, read as the reverse complement.
GCCAGGATCATATCGAAGACCGGATATTTTTCCATCAGCAGGGATTGTTTCATCGGGCGTCTTTCCTGTTCGCGGGTTCCATGCGGCAGAGGTGCCCGCAGGTCGCGCGCTTGGCAACGGGGTGAAACGTCGCGGTTGGCGGGTAGGTAGCGTCAGGTGCGGGCTGCCGCCAGCGCGCGGGGCAGGGCGTCTTCGAAGGCCGCCATTGCCGCCGCGGGGCCGCACGAGACGCGGATGCAGCGGTCTTGCGGGGTCACAAAAGGCATCCGGGCGAAGATGTCATGGGCCGTCAGCGCGGCAAGGGTGGCGCGGGCAAAGGCGCCGTCGCCGCCGCAATCGATGGTGACGAAATTGGTGGCCGAGGGCAGCGCCGTCAGCCCGTTGGCTTGGGCGATTGCCGCCAGCCGATCACGCGAAGAGGCGACCTCGGTCCGCACATGGGCCAGCCAGCTTTGATCGGCAAGCGCGGCCAAGGCGCCGGCCTGACTGATCCGGCACATGCCGAAATGGTTGCGGATCTTGTTGAAGGCGTCAATCAGCGGTGCGGCACCGATTGCATAGCCCACCCGCGCGCCCGCCATGCCGTAGCCCTTCGAGAAGGTCCGCATCCGGATCACCCGCGGATCATCCGGGTCGAGTTTGGGGGCGGTACCCGGCGGCGCGAGGTCGATATAGGCCTCGTCCAGCACCATCAACGTGCCCTCGGGAACGCGGCTGACCATGTCGGCGATGGTGGCGGCGGGGTGATGGCTACCCATCGGATTGTCGGGGTTGGCAATGTAGAGCAGTTTTGCGCTGGTCGAGTCGGCCCGCGTCAACAGCGCTTCGGGGTCTTCGTGGTCGCCGCGATAGGGCGCCTTGTGCAGCACGCCGCCAAAGCCGGCGACATGGTAGTTGAAGGTCGGATAGGCGCCATCCGAAGTCACCACGGCATCGCCCGCCCCGACCACCAACCGCACGAGATAGCCCAAAAGCCCGTCGATACCTTCGCCGACAACGATGTTCTCCGGGGCGCAGCCGTGATGCGCGGCCAGCGCGCGGCGCAGATCGTGGTTTTCCGGGTCGCCATACATCCAGACCTCGGACGCGGCGGCCTGCATCGCAGTCAGCGCAAGCGGCGAGGGGCCAAAGCCGTTCTCATTGGCCCCCAGCCGCGCGGCAAAGGCGCGCCCGCGCGCACGTTCCTGAGTCTCGGGGCCGACGAAAGGCACCGAGGCGGGCAGGCTCTGAACAAGGGCTGTGTAACGTGGTCCGGTCATCGGAAGAGGCGTAAGACGAAACGTCTTGCCTCGCAAGGAGTTTGGTCGCAGCCCCTGTTTCCGGGGCACGTCGACGGGAGAGCTGCGAAGACAAAAGACCTGCTGGCATGGATTCCCGGTCACCGCCACCGGGAGGGCGCGGGCGCTGCCGTCGGGGGTGACGCGGCTGGGCGGGCGGCGGATCCTGACGCTGGTCCATCATAGGGGGGGTGATGCGGTCGCTGGGACGGGTCGTGCCGCTCTGGCACCGGGGTGCCGACGGCCTGTGCGATGACTTTGCGTCACGCCTTGTCGTGGACGGTGACCGCGCGCCCCGGCGCCGCTATCATCGGCCCAAATCCAAGGAGAAGCCGATGAAACGCGTAACGCTGACCATGACCGGGGGCATTGCCCATGTCGCTCTGTCGCGTCCCGACAAGATGAACGCGGTCGATATGCCGATGCTTGAGGCGGTGCTGGAGATGGGGGGCAGCCTGGCCCAGACCGAGGGTCTGCGCGCGGTAGTGATCTCGGGTGAGGGCAAGGCGTTTTGTGCGGGGCTGGATGTGGCCAGTTTTGCGATGTTGGCGGCGGGCGACCCCGAGGCGCTGATCATGCCGCGCAGCCATGGCGCGGCGAACCGGTTTCAGCAGTTCGCGCTGGTCTGGCGCAGCCTGCCGGTCCCGGTGATCGCCGCGGTGCACGGCGCGTGCTATGGTGCCGGGTTCCAACTGGCGCTGGGCGCCGATCTTCGCATTTCCGCCCCCGATGCGCGCTTTGCGGTGATGGAGATGAAATGGGGGTTGATCCCCGACATGGGCGGCATGGTGCTGCTGCCCGAACTGACCCGGGGTGACGTGATCCGGCGCCTGACCTATACCGCCGAGCCGATTGAAGCGCCACAGGCCGAGCGCTGGGGGCTGGTCACCGAAATCGCGGATGACCCGCTGGCCCGCGCCGTCGAGATCGCACAAACCATCGCGCAGAAAAGCCCGTCCGCAATTCGTGCGGCCAAACGCCTGATCGATGTCGCATTGACGGCTGACCGGGCCGCAGTGCTGCATGCGGAATCGCGCGAACAGACGGATCTTGTCGGCAAGCCGGACCAGATGGCTGTCATCGCCGCCAACTTGGGGGGCCGCGCCCCGGTCTTTGGCTGAGGGCTTTCAGCTTCGTCCAAATATCCCCGCCGGAGGCTCCGGCGGTAGGGACAGGAGCCTCCGGCGGGGATATTTGAGCAAAGGTGAAGTCGCCTAGCCCAGATCTGCGAGGCGCCGCAGCGCGCCTTTGATGCGGGCGGATTCGTCTTCGCCGACGGCCAGAAGTTCGCGATTTTCTTCGACGATCTCTTCGGGCGCCGAGGCCAGAAACTTGGGGTTGTTCAACCTTCCGCGCAGGCCGTTCAGGTCTTTTTCCAGCCTGTCATGGGCCTTGGTCAGCCGCGCCTTTTCAGCCGCCACGTCGATCACACCCTCTAGCGGCAGGGCGAATTCCGCACCCGGAACCGCGATTGAAATCGAGCCTTTCGGAGCGCCGCCTTCCGTCAGGCTGTCGAGTCGCGCAAGCCGGAAGATCAGCGCTTCGTTGCGCGTCAGCGCGGTGCGGGCGGTGGTATCCGCCTGTACCAGAACCATCGGCAGTTTCAGACCCACCGGCACGCCCATCTGGGTGCGCGCCGAGCGGATGTCCTCGATCAGCCCGATCACCCAGTTCATTTCACGCATCGCCTCGGCATCGACCAGTTCGGCGCCATAGGTCGGCCAGTCACCGTGCACCAGCATTTTCGCGCGCGTGCCGGTCAGCGACCACAGTTCTTCGGTGATGAAGGGCATGATCGGGTGGGCCAGCAGATAGCACTGATCCAGAACCCAGCGCATCGTGGCGCGGGTTTCGCCGGCGTGTCCGGCATCAAACAGCGGCTTGGCGAATTCGACATACCAGTCGCAGACCTTGCCCCAGACAAAGGCATAAAGCGCGTTCGCCGCGTCATTGAAGCGGTAGGCGGCCAGCGCCTCATCGACCGCCTCGCGCACGCGAGCGGTTTCCGAGATGATCCAGCGGTTCACCGTATGGCTGGCCTCGGGCACGCCCGCCACTGCGGCGCCCTCAAAGACGCCGTTCATTTCGGCAAAGCGGGTGGCGTTCCACAGCTTGGTGCCAAAGTTGCGATAGCCCGCGATCCGCTGCGTCGAAAGCTTCAGATCGCGCCCCATTGCGGCCATGGCGGTCAGGGTAAAGCGCACGGCATCGGTGCCGTATTCGTCGATCAGTTCCAGCGGATCAAGCACGTTGCCCAGCGATTTGGACATCTTCTTGCCCTTCTCGTCGCGCACGAGAGCATGAACATAGACCGTGTGGAACGGCACCTGATCGACCACCGCAAGCTGCATCATCATCATCCGCGCGACCCAGAAGAAGATGATGTCAAAGCCGGTAATCAGCACCGAAGTGGGAAAGTATTTCTTCAGCTCGGGCGTGTCCTCGGGCCAGCCCAGCGTGCCGATCGGCCAGAGGCCGGACGAGAACCAGGTGTCGAGCACGTCGGGGTCGCGCCACATCGGCACAATTGCGCCATCGCCGACGGCCTGCCCGTCAAGAACGGCCCCGGCCGCGTTTCGATCCGCGACAAACGCGATTTCGCGCCCGCCATAGTAATCGCTGACCATCGCGCGCACGGCGGCTTCGTCGCTGGCACAGAACATTTCGATGTCGTCGTTCGCAAGTCCCGAAGATTGATTCTCACCCGATTTCCTTGGCCCATACCAGACCGGAATCTGGTGCCCCCACCAAAGCTGGCGGCTGATGCACCATGGCTCGATGTTTTCCAGCCAGTGGAAATAGACCTTTTCATGTTGCTCGGGCAGGATCCGGGTATCGCCGTTTCGCACGGCGTCAATCGCGGGCTGCACGATGCTGGCGGTATCGACAAACCACTGATCGGTCAGCATCGGTTCGATCACCACTTTCGAGCGGTCGCCGAAGGGCTGCATGATCGGTTTTGTTTCGACATAGGGCACCGAAACGGTTTCCTCGCCGGCTTCGGTCTTGCGCGTCTCGTCGATCATCACCGCGAGGCCGGCGGCGGTAATGTCTTCGACCACGGCCTTGCGGGCCTCGAACCGGTCCATCCCGCGGTATTTTTCCGGCACGAGGTTCAGCGCATCCACCTCGGCCTCGCCCGCCGGTTCGCCCGCCGCAATCGCGCGTGCGCGGGCGACGGCCTGATCGTAGGGCAGGCCATCGGCGCGCAGCGCACCCTTGGTGTCCATCAGCCGATACATCGGCAGGCCGCAGCGCTTGGCGACCTGATAGTCGTTGAAATCATGTGCCCCGGTGATCTTCACCGCGCCCGAACCGAAATCGGGGTCCGGGTATTCATCGACCACGATCGGGATCAGACGGTCGCACAGCGGCAGATGCACCATCTTGCCGACGATCGGCGCATAGCGCGCGTCCGAAGGGTGCACCGCCACCGCGCCATCGCCCAGCATGGTTTCCGGCCGTGTCGTGGCAATGGAAATATAGTCGCGCGTCTCGTGCACCGTCACACGACCCTCGGCGTCCTTTTCGACGTAGTCATAGGTTTCGCCCCCGGCCAGACGATATTTGAAGTGCCACATATGACCCTTCACCTCGAGGTTCTCGACCTCCAGATCCGAAATCGCGGTCTCGAAATGCGGGTCCCAGTTGACCAGACGCTTGCCGCGATAGATCAGCCCCTTGTTGTAAAGATCGACAAAGACCTTGATGACTGCCTTCTGGAAATGCGCATCCATCGTGAAGGCATTGCGCGACCAGTCGCAAGACGCCCCCAAGCGCTTCAACTGGTTGATGATCGTGTCGCCAGACTGTTCCTTCCACTCCCAGACCTTGGCCAGAAATGCATCGCGGCCCAAGGCGCGGCGCCCCGGCTGGCCGGTCCTGGCCAATTCGCGTTCGACCACCATCTGGGTCGCGATCCCGGCATGGTCCTGCCCCGGCTGCCACAGCACGTCAAAGCCGCGCATCCGGTGCCAGCGCACCAGAATGTCTTGCAACGTGTTGTTGAACGCATGCCCCATATGCAGCGATCCGGTCACGTTCGGCGGCGGAATCATGATGCAGAAGGGCTCGGGGCGGCGGGCATTCGCGCCGGCGGCAAAGGCGTTCGCGGCTTCCCATCGGGCGGCAATCCGGGCTTCGGCTTCGGTCGGGTGATAGGTCTTTTCCATCGGCATCGTCGGGCATCCTGCTTGGCTTGGCGCGTGTTTAGCGAAACCACCCGGCAAGGGAAAGCCTTGCGCCTTCTCGTTGGCCCAAATACTCGAACCCGACCCTACACCGCGCGGTCCATCTTGGTGGAAAGATGGATCAGGCTTTCCGAGGACTTGACCCCGGTCATTTCGCCGATCTGATCCAGCACCACATCCAGCTGCGTGGTCGAGGTGCCGGCCAGTTGCAACAGCAGATCGACCCGCCCCGAGGTGGTGTGGATCCGCTCGACCTCGGGTACCGCCCTCAGCCGCGCCAGAATGCCCGGCTGCGCGCGCGGCTCGATTGTCAGCAAGACGGTCGCGCGAATGCGTCCCTGCCGTGCCGCTTCACCCAGCTTGACGGTATAGCCCGCGATCACGCCGGTGGTTTCCAGCCGCTCTAGCCGCGCCTGAATTGTGGACCGCGCCACCTTCAGCCGCCGCGCCAGCGTCGCTACCGACATGCGCGCATCGCCGCCCAGAAGGCCCAGAATGTTGCGGTCCAGTTCGTCCATGTTCCCTCATCACCAGTTTGACCGGAATTTTCGTCAATATAACGACCGCACGATACATTTCTAGTCTTTTGATCGGTAAACTTGTGCCTCATATCGCGCAAACAAAGTTCAGGAAAAGGGCGGCTCATCCGCACCTGGCCTGGTTGGTTGAAACGCGTAAGCGTCTCCCGACCCGTAAAGCCGGGGCAAGAGGTGGCTGCGTTCTGTTGGCAGGGAGCTTGCTGATGGGACTGTCTAAAACTATTTGGGCTACGCCTTCCGAAATCATCCGCACCAAAGAGCCCGATCACCCGGTTCTGGTCTTTGCGCCGACCGTGCTTCAGGCAACCGCGCGCCGGTTCCTGAAGGGCTTTGCCGGGCTGGTGACCTACGCGGTCAAATCCAACCCCGACGAGATGGTGATCCAGAACCTCGTTGCCGCCGGGATCAAGGGGTTCGATGTCGCCTCGCCGTTCGAGATCGACCTGGTCAAGCGCCTCGCCCCCGGCGCCGCGCTGCACTACCACAACCCGGTGCGCGCGCGCAGCGAAATCGCCCATGCGGTCGCCGCCGGGGTGACCTCGTGGTCGGTGGATTCGGCGTCCGAGCTGGAAAAGCTGATCGCGATGGTCCCGGCCGAAGGCTGTGAGCTGTCGGTACGTTTCAAGCTGCCGGTCAGCGGTGCGGCCTATAACTTTGGTGCGAAATTTGGTGCCACCCCGGATCTGGCCGCCCGGCTTCTGAAGCGCGTGCAGGAGGCCGGCTTCATTCCCTCGCTGACCTTCCATCCGGGCACGCAATGCACCGATCCGATGGCTTGGGACGCCTATATTCGCACCGCCGCGCAGATCTGCGCGGATGCGGGCGTGCAAGCCCGACGTCTGAACGTTGGCGGTGGCTTTCCCTCGCATCGCACCACCGGCCCGGCGCCCGTGCTTGAGGCGATCTTCGATCTCATCGACCGGGTTGCCACCGAGGCCTTCGGTGCGACCCGCCCGCTGTTGGTCTGCGAACCCGGCCGTGGCCTGGTGGCCGACGCGTTTTCGCATATCACCCGCGTCAAGGCGGTGCGGGACGGTGAGCATGTGTTCCTCAATGACGGGATCTACGGCGGGCTGGCGGAATTGCCGCTGGTCGGCAATATCGACCGCATCGATGTGGTCTCGCCAGAAGGCCAGATCCGCCGCGCCGCCGTGCAACCACGCGTGGTTTTCGGCCCGACCTGCGACAGCGTCGATCGCCTGCCCGGCGAATTGCCTTTGGCGGGCGATATGATCGAGGGAGATTTCATCGTCTTTCACGGCATGGGGGCCTATTCCTCGGCCACCAATACCCGCTTCAACGGTTTCGGCGCGATGGAGATTGTCACCGCCCTGTCTTTGCGCGCCTAACTCACTGCTTCGTCAATGACCTGAAAAGATCCTTGCCCTATACTCGGGGCAGGGATTTTTGTTTGGGTCTTTGCAATGGCACTGCGGGTTGCTTTGGGACAGGGCGGAAAGGGTAGGGCATGCGTGGCCTGATTGGCCGTCTTGTCGCGCTGCTGCGTGGCTCTACCCCGGTAGAGGCCGCAGCCGCGCCCTTGCCCGCCCGCATCCTGCGGGGCGCGGTCGATCACGTGGTGTTGCTGGATGGCACGATGGGCAGCCTCTGCCCGGGGGAAGAAACCTCCATCGGGTTGATCTACCGGATGCTGCGTCGCGGAAATCCGCGCGCCTCGGTCTATTACGGCAAGGGGCTGCAGTGGCAGGAATGGCGCCAGCTTTCCGATGTGATGCTGGGCTGGGGCGTCGATCGCCAGATCGTGCGCGCCTATGGCTGGCTGGCCAGCCGCTACCGCCCCGGTGACCGGATCTTTCTGATCGGCTATTCACGCGGCGCCTTTGCGGCCCGCTCGCTGGCAGGGATCATCGACCGGGTCGGTCTCGTGACGGCACAGGCCTCGACCGAGCGCAACATCCGCCTCGCGTGGCGCTATTATCAGGCCGAAACCGAACGCTCTGCCGCCACGGCCTTTCGGCGCCGCTTTTGTCACCCGACGACCCCGGTGGAAATGGTCGGCGTGTTTGATTCGGTGATGGCGCTGGGCCTGCAACTGCCGTTCTTGTGGATGCTCAGCGAACGGCACTACAGCTTTCACGATCACCATCTGGGCGACGCCGTGAAACGCGGCTATCAGGCGCTGGCCCTTGATGAGACGCGCTCGGTCCTTGAGCCGCTGATCTGGGATGGCGAAGACGCCGGCGCCTCGCGTGTCGAACAAGTCTGGTTTCGTGGCTGCCATGGCGACATCGGCGGCCAACTGGGCCTGCAGGAAGCCTCGCGCCCGCTGGCCAATATCCCGCTGGTCTGGATGCTCGAACGCGCCGAGAACTGCGGCATGGCGCTGCCCGAGGGTTGGCGCGACAGCTTTCCAACCGATCCGGCGGCGCCTTCGGTCGGCTCGTGGCGCGGTTGGGGCAAGGCGTTCTTTCTGCGCGCCCCGCGCGTGGTGGGTCGCGACCCTTCGGAACGCATCCATGAAAGCGCGGTCGGCGGGCGCCGCAACTGGCGGCTGATCGTGCGTCCATGGCTGGCCCGACAGGACCGCCGCGCCGAATTAATCCGGCTGGCCCATGACAAGACAGGTGGTGGAGCCGGCAGCGTATAGCTTGCCATCTTCCGCGCCGCGAATCTCGCCCCGCGCCACCCCGGTCGAGCGCCCCACATGCTGCGCCTCGCCCAGACCAAGGATCTGCATTCCCAACGGCACGGGCCGCAAGATGTTCACCCGGTATTCCAGCGTTGTGTAATACTGCCCGCGCGGCAGCATCGTCATCACCGCGCAGGCCATGCAGGTGTCCAGAACCGTGCCGTACCAGCCGCCATGAACCCCGCCAAAGGCGTTCGAATGGGCGAATTCCGGCGCTCCGGTCACGGTGACCCGCCCCGGCTCGACGGCGCTTACCGCATAGTTCATCAACCCGGCAATCGTCGCCGTGGGCAGCTGCCCACTGGCAAGGCCCCGCATGAATTCAAGCCCGGACATCACGCGCAATTGCGCCAGAGTCAGAAAATCGTCAGGGGTCTGGGCATAACGTGGCGGCATGATCGCGGCTCCTTTGCGCCTCAGGCTAGCCCGCCCCGCCCCCGCCTTCCAGCCCCCAATCTCCAGATGCTTGACGGCAAAAAGGGCAGACCTGCGCCCGCCCTTCAGCTTCGTGAAAATATCCCCGCCGGAGGCTCCCGCCTCAGGCAACCTTCTCAAGGCTCGGCTGGGGCGCAATGCCCAGCGCATGACACACATCGCGCGTCAGATGCGGGCGATTGAGCGTGTAGAAATGCAGATCCTCAACCCCGCCCGCTATCAGGTTGTCGCAAAGCTGCGTGCAATGCGCGATCGCCAGCAGATCCTCGCGCCCGTCGCGCCTTGCGGTGGCAAAGGCCTCGTCCAGCCGCGCCGGCACCTTGGTGCCACAGCGCTGGGCAAAGCGCTTTGCCCCGTCCCAGGACTGGATCGGCAAGATCCCCGGAATGATCTTCGCGGTGATCCCTTCCTTCACACAGGCGTCACGAAACCGGAAAAACGTGTCAGCCTCGAAAAAGAACTGGGTCATCGCGCTGCTGGCCCCCGCGTCGCATTTGCGCTTCAGCCAACGCACATCGGCAAGGGCGTCGGCGGCATCGGGGTGCGGCTCGGGATAGGCGCCGCAGCGGATGGTAAAGCGGCCATCAGCGGCCAGCGCCTCGATCAACTCGACCGACGAGGCAAAGCCCTCCGGGTGCGGGGTGAACCGCTCTGCCCCTTTCGGCGCGTCACCACGCAGCGCCACGATCTCGGTGACGCCTGCCTCGGCATAGGCATTCACGATCTCCATCGTTTCGTCGCGGGTCGCATCGACACAGGTCAGATGCGCGGCCACGTTTAGCCCGTAATTCTTGCCGATCGTCGTCACCGCTTCGTGGGTCAGCTTGCGCGTGGTGCCGCCCGCGCCATAGGTCACCGACACAAAATTGGGCTTCAGCGGCGCCAGAACCTGCACCGTCTCCCAAAGCCGAAACGACGCATCCAGCGTCTGCGGAGGGAAAAACTCAAAGCTGATACGCGGAGCGGTCATGGCAATTGTCCTTTTGTTCCTCCCCTTGTGCCCGAAATGCCGATGTGAGACAAATTCATAATCCTCAAGAAGGTTATGAGGGCAACAGCAGGTTAGGGCGATATGCATCTGGAATTTCGACATCTTCGCACGATCAAGGCCATTCACGATGCCGGTGGCCTCGCGCGCGCCGCCGATATCTTGCACATCACCCAATCGGCGCTGTCACATCAGGTCAAGGGCCTCGAGGAACAGGCCGGGGTGGAACTGTTCGCGCGCCGATCAAAACCTCTCAAACTGTCCGCTGCGGGGCACAGGCTGTTGCGCCTTGCCGAACGCATCCTGCCCGAAATCGACGCGGTAGATGCCGAATTCGCCGCGCTGCGCTCAGGCCGCTCGGGGCGGCTGCACATTGCAATCGAATGTCACGCCTGCTTTGACTGGCTGTTCCCGGTGCTCGAGCAGTTTCGCCGCGCCTGGCCCGATGTCGATGTCGATATCCGCCCCGGCCTGGCCTTTGGCGCGTTGCCTGCCCTGATGCGCGAAGACGTGGATCTGGTCATTTCGTCCGACCCCGAAGACCTGCCCGGCGCAGTCTTCAATCCGCTCTTTGACTATGCGCCGATGCTGGTCGCCGCTGCCTCCAGCCCGCTGGCCGCAAAACCCTTTGTCGTGGCCGAGGATTTTCGCGACCAGTTGTTGATTACCTATCCGGTGGACCGCTCGCGGCTGGATATCTTCAGTGAGCTTCTGGGCCCCGCCAAGGTCGAGCCGCGCGGTGTCCGGCAGGTCGAACTGACGGCCGTGATCCTGATGCTGGTCGCCTCGGGACGCGGTGTGTCGGTGCTGCCAGACTGGGTCTTGCGCGAGGTGAAATACCAACCCGATTACATCACCCGCCCGATCACCGAAAACGGCCTGACCAAACGGCTTTACGCCGCCACCCGCGTCGAGGACGCCACCGAACCCTTCATGGCGCATTTCCTGCGTCTGGCCCGCACCGAGCCGGTAAAGCTCCAGCGCGCCTGATCGTTTCATCTTCGCTGAAATATCCTCGGGGGGGCCGCTTTTTGCAAAAAAGCGGCTTGGGGGGCAGACAGCCCCCCNNGCCCGCCCGCGTATAGCCAGCGCCTGACCCGTGAAGGAGCCCCCGGATGCAAGGCAGCGCCAACCTCAACCTGATGATCAAGGCTGCCCGCAAGGCGGGCCGCTCGCTCGTAAAAGACTTCCGCGAGGTGGAAAATCTTCAGGTTTCCTCCAAGGGACCGGGTGACTTCGTGTCCAAGGCTGACCGCGAGGCCGAGCGGATCATCAAGGAAGACCTGCGCGGCGCGCGCCCGTCCTATGGCTGGCTTGGCGAAGAGACCGGCGAAGGCGAGGGCGAAGACCCGACGCGGCGCTGGATTGTCGATCCTTTGGACGGCACAACGAACTTTCTGCACGGGCTGCCGCATTGGGCGGTCTCGATCGCGTTGGAACACAAGGGCGAAATCGTCGCGGGCGTGGTCTTTGACGCCGCCAAGGACGAGATGTTCTACGCCGAAAAGGGTCTTGGCGCCTTCATGAACGAAACCCGGCTGCGGGTTTCGGGGCGGCGCAACATGATCGACGCGATCTTTGCGACCGGCGTGCCTTTTGCCGGGCGTCCGACCCTGCCGGCGACGCTGCAAGACCTCGGGCGGTTGATGCCGGTCTGTGCCGGCGTGCGGCGCTGGGGCGCGGCGGCGCTGGATCTGGCCTATGTCGCGGCGGGGCGCTATGACGGCTATTGGGAACGTGGACTGAATGCCTGGGACATGGCCGCAGGGCTGGTGATCGTCAAGGAAGCGGGCGGCTTTTTCGGGCCGGTGCGCGAGGGCCGCGATGTGCTGGGCTCGGGTGCGGTAATCGCGGCGAATGCCGAATTGTTCGAACCGCTGTGCAAGGTGCTGCGCGAACCGGCATGAGGCGGGCGCTGCCGGTTGGGGGCGTTGCCCCCCTCGCGGCCCAAGGGCCGCTTCACCCCCCAGAGTATTTCGGCCAAAAAGAAGCCCGGTCCGTGCCGGTCCCTTTGGGGCCTGATTCAGGCGCGCGGCCTTAGCGCCGCCGTCGCACGACCGGAATGCTAGAGCGCGCGTAGTGGGTTTCGGGATGGGGAGGTTGGCCGTGGGTTCGAGCCCAGAAGACTGCGCCGCCGCGTTTGAGCCATGTCGGCACCATCATCAGCACACCGGCGGCAAAGCCGCCCGCATGCGCCCAATAGGCGACGCCATCGCCAAGGCCGGCGGTGGTGCCATTGAACAACTGGATGCCAAACCACGCCCCCAGCACCAGCCAGGCCGGGATCGGGAAGATCCGAAAGAAGATCAGGAAGAAGAACAGCACATCGACCCGGGCGCGCGGAAACAACAGCAAATACCCCCCCATCACCGCGGCGATCGCCCCCGAGGCCCCCACCATCGGCACCCCTGTGGTGGGGTCGGCGGCGATCTGGGCGAAGGCCGCCGCCAGCCCGCCAAGCAGGTAGAAGGCGGCAAAGCCCAGATGCCCGAGTTGATCCTCGAGGTTGTCGCCAAACACCCACAAGAACAGCATGTTGCCGGCGATATGCATCACACCTGCGTGCAAGAACATATGAGTCACCAGCCCGTGCAGATAGGCACCTTGGGTTATTGCTGCGGGATAGAGCGCCCAGCTTTCCCAAAGGGCGCCCATATTGCCGCCCCAGGGCATGGTCAGCACAAACAGCACCACGTTCAGCGCGATGATACCCCAGGTGACATAGGGGGTGGCCAGTGCCGGGTTGTGATCGCGGATCGGGAACATGGCGCGACAGTTCCCGATCCGCGAGGCGGCGTCAAGATGGCCTCAGGCGGTGCCCGCCCCGGCCAGAAGTGCTGCATTGCCGCCTGAGGCGGTGGTGTCGATGCAGATGTGGCGTTCATGCGTGACATGGGCGCGGTCCGGCATCGCGCCAATCAGCGGCAGGATCGGGCCGGACCGCTGGGCCAGTGCCTGCGCGATTGCGCGCGCCTGAGGCTCGGGGCCCCAGTAAAGCACGGCACTCAATCCGGTCAGCCGGGTCAAGGCCTCGGCGGCGAGCGTGCCGGGGCAGGCTGCGGCGCGCCCGCCAAGTGCCGTCACGGCCCAGATCTGGGCATCGGTGGCGGTCGCACCGGGGCCGAGGCACAGGATCGGGTCGCGCGGATGGGCGGTCAGACGGTTTGACTCGCCGGTCGGACCGGGCAGGCTGCGCGCGCTGACAGGCCCGGCGGGCGGTGTGGAGTCCAGCAAGGCCTGCACGGTTGCCTCATCGGCGGCAGGTGGCACGGCCTGAGTCGGCGTGACCGGGGGCACCTTGGGCGCGGTGAACCGGGTCAGGTAGTCTGGCCCGCCGGCCTTTGGCCCGGTGCCTGAAAGCCCCTCTCCGCCAAAGGGCTGGCTGCCGACCACCGCCCCGATCTGGTTGCGATTGACGTAGAGGTTGCCGACATGCAGCGCCTCGGTCACCTCTTCGACGCGGTTGTCGATGCGCGAATGCAGCCCGAAGGTCAGCCCGTAGCCGGTGGCATTGATGTCGGCCACGACTTGTCCCAGATCCTCGGCCTTGAAGGTGGCCAGATGCAGCACGGGGCCGAAAATCTCGCGTTTCAGATCTTGAATGCCGGCCACCCGGATCACCGTCGGGGCGATGAAATGGCCTGCGGCCAAGGCGGCCGAGTCGGGGTGGGGCAATTCCTTCAGCAACCGTTCGTCTCGGTCGGCTTTGGCAATATGGGCGGCGATCGTGGCATGGGCCTCGGCGTCGATCACCGGGCCGACATCGGTGGTCAGCGCCCATGGGTCGCCCAGCGTCAGTTCGTCCATCGCACCAAACAGCATTTCGGTCAGATGCGGGGCGATGTCGTCTTGCACATAGAGGCAGCGCAGTGCCGAGCAGCGCTGGCCCGCCGATTGAAACGCCGAGGCGACGATATCACGCACCGCCTGTTCGGGCAGCGCGGTGCTGTCAACGATCATCGCGTTCAACCCGCCGGTTTCGGCGATCAGGGGCGCGTCGGGGGCCATCGTGCGCACCATCGCGCGGCGGATAAGCTGCGCCGTATCGGTTGACCCGGTAAACGCCACGCCGTTGACGCGGGCGTCCGAGGTCAGCGCCGCCCCCACCGTTGCGCCATCGCCCGGCAGCAGTTGCAGCGCGGTGACGGGCACGCCCGCCTGGTGCAGCAGGCGCACCGCATGGGCGGCGATCAGCGGCGTCTGTTCGGCCGGTTTGGCCAGCACGCCATTGCCCGCCGCCAGCGCGGCCGCGATCTGCCCGGTGAAAATGGCCAGCGGAAAGTTCCACGGGCTGATGCAGGTGAACAGGCCCCGCGGCGGCGCCGTCAGCGCGGCGGCCCCGGCGGCGTAGTAGCGCAGGAAATCGACCGCCTCGCGCAGTTCGCCCACGGCATCGGCCTGGGTCTTGCCAGCTTCGCGCGCCAGTAGTGCAAAGATTGGCCCGAAGTCGGCCTCATAAAGGTCTGCGGCAAGGTTGAGCGTCGCGGCGCGTTCGGCGGCGGATGCGTCCCAAGGCCGGGCGGCGGCAAGGGCGTGGCCCACGTCATCGGGGCTGGCCGCCTGGACAGTGCCGATGACCGCGCCGGTGGCGGGGTTGCGCAGCTCTTGCGCGGCCAAAGGCTGCGCTGTGCCGGCGATCAGCGGGGCGGCAGTGACGGCGCTGGCGGCAAAGGGCAGGCGAGCCGTTTCGATCGTGGCCAGCGTGGCGGTATCGGTCAGATCAAGGCCGGTGCTGTTGGGCCGTTCGGGGGCAAAAAGCGCGGCGGGCCGAACAAGCTGCGGGTTCACCGGGTCGGCCATGGCCTCAACCGCCGAAAGCGGGCAGGCGGCGACCACTTCGGGGGCCACTTCCTCATCGACGATCTGGTTGACGAAGCTCGAGTTGGCACCGTTTTCCAGCAGTCGCCGCACCAGATAGGCCAGCAGATCACGGTGCGCCCCAACCGGCGCATAGATCCGGCAACGGGTTTTTTCGCCTTTCAGAACAATGTCATGCAGCCGCTCACCCATGCCGTGCAGACGCTGAAATTCGAACGATTGATCCGAGGCCATGTCCAGCACGGCGGCCACGGTATGCGCGTTGTGGGTGGCGAATTGCGGATAGATCCGGTCGGTCAGCGCCAAAAGCTTGCGCGCGTTGGCGATATAGCTGACATCGGTCGAAACCTTGCGCGTGAAGACTGGAAAATCAGCCAGCCCCAGCACCTGCGCGCGCTTGATCTCGGCGTCCCAATAGGCGCCCTTGACCAGCCGCACCATGATCCGCCGATCCAGCCGCTTTGCGGTGGCATGAAGCCAATCGATCACCGCGCCCGCACGCCGCCCGTAGGCCTGCACCACCACGCCGAACCCGTCCCAGCCCTTCAGGTCGGGATCGGCCAGCACCGCCTCGATCACCTTCAAGGACAGCACCAGCCGGTCGGCCTCTTCGGCGTCGATGTTGAAGCCCATCCCGGCCTTTGCCGCCCTCCGTGCCAGCCGCCGCACCACCGGCACCAGCTCGGCCATCACGCGGGCCTCTTGCGCGACCTCGTAGCGCGGATGCAGCGCCGAGAGCTTGACCGAGATGCCGGGATTGTCGCGCACATCCGCACCTTTGCAGCCGGTGGCGATCGCAGCAATCGCGGCGGCGTAGCTGGCCTCATAGCGGCTGGCATCGCGCGCGGTCCTGGCCGCTTCGCCCAGCATGTCATAGCTGTAGCTGTAGCCCTCGGCCTCGCGTTTGCGGGCCCGCGTCATTGCGGCCTCGATGGTTTCGCCCAGCACGAACTGTCGCCCCATCTCCTTCATCGCCCGACCCACGGCGACGCGGATCACCGGCTCGCCCAGACGGCGCACGGCAGCGCGCAGATGGCCGACCACGCCGGGTTCCTTGTCCTCAAGCACACGGCCGGTCAGCATCAAGGCCCAGGTCGAGGCATTGACCAGACTGGACGCCGATTTTCCCAGATGCCGGCCCCAGTTCGACGGCGCAATCTTGTCCTCGATCAGCGCGTCCATGGTTTCGGCGTCGGGCACCCGCAACAAGGCCTCGGCCAGACACATCAACGCGATGCCCTCTTCGGTCGAAAGCCCGTATTCCGACAGGAACACCTCCATCAGACCGGGTTTTGCATCCGCCCGGATCTGGCGCACAAGATCCGCACCGCGCGCGGTGATGCGCGCACGGGCAGGCCCGTCAAGGGCGGCCGCCTCGGTCATGGCGCGCAGCAAGGGCGCTTCGGGTTGCAGGGTTCCGGTTTCGATGGCTTGCCAGATGGTGTCCATTGCGCGCTCCTTGTGTTTGGCGCATGATATCGTGAATATGCACCGCAGTTTTCCTGTATATTCACCAAATGCAGGCAATCGGACTGAAAAAATGGAATAACGCATGCCAAATGACCTGCCTGAAGACGCTCTTGGTCTGGACCGCTACGACCGTGCGATTCTGGCCGTGCTGGCGGCAGACGGGCGCGTGCCGATCACCGAACTGGCGGCCCGCGTCGGGTTGACGAAATCGCCGGTTCAAGCGCGCGTCAAACGGCTTGAGGCAAGCGGCGTGATTGCGGGCTACCGTGCCATTCTCAGCCCGATCCGCATGGGGCTTGCGCATGTCGCCTTTGTCGAAGTGCGCTTGCAAGACACGCGCGAAGCCGCGCTGCAAGCCTTCAATCGTGCGGTGCGCGCCGTGCCCGAGATCGAGGAATGCCACATGATCGCTGGCGGCTTCGACTACTTGTTGAAGGTGCGCACGGGCGATATCTCGGACTATCGCCGGGTAATGGCTGAACGGATCTCGACGCTGCCATATGTCGCCGCGACCTCGACCTATGTGGCGATGGAAACGGTCAAGGATGCGGGGCCGGTGACGGCCTTGCCTGCCGCCAATCCGCCCGGACGGGCTACTTCCGCGCCGTGATCAGCACCTGTTGACCCGCGATCAGCTCCAAGGTCTCGCCCGCCTGACGCAGCACGGTGACCCCGCCGATGACCGAATGAAACGCCGTCTCAACCTGCATCTGCGGCGGCGCGCACATCATCCGTGTGCCTGCCAACGCCCCGATCGACACATGCCCGTCTTTCGCGGCCAGGTGCCCGTTGTAACGGTTGCACCCCGAGGATCCGGCGATCACGCCGGCCTCTGGCCGCTCGATGGTGACCAGCACCCCCTCGGGCACCGGGGCGCCCGACAGCGTGACCACCTGCCACTGGCTGCCGATCGGCAGCGCCGCCAAAGGGTCGTCGACGGGCCCGTCGGTCTTGCAGGCGGTCAGGGCAAGCAGGGCGACAAAGGGCAAAAGACGGGTCATCGCAGCTTCCTTGCATTCAAGATCGGCCCGGTATGCTCTGCCCCGCGCTGCGCGGCAACCCCTCGCTGCCAAATCGAAAGCTTCCTGCACAGCGACGCGCCACCGGGGTCGAAAACACCATGTTTCAGCTTCGATCAAATATCCCCGCCGGAGGCATCCGTCATCCGCCACCGCGCTGCACGCTCAGAAACTGGGCGGGGTATTGACCCAGATCAGCACACATTCGGCATCGGCGGCATTTGCCCAGGCATGCTGGCGACGGCTTTCAAAATAGACTGAATCGCCGGCGCCAAGGTCATGCGTCTCGGTTCCGTCCAGCGTCAGGCGAAACCGTCCGGCCAGAACATGGATGAATTCTTCGCCCTCATGGCGGTAGCCGCCTTCGGAAGCGGAACCGGGCGCCAGGATGAAACGATGACAGTCCATCTGTCGGCGGCCCTCGGCCAAGACCTCGACGCGCACCCCTTCGACGGGCATCGGCCAGACGCGGGCCGCACCGTCGCGCACAACCGCGCCGCCCGGTTCGTCTTGCCCCGACAGCCGCGAAACCGTGGTGCCGTAGTGGCGCGCGATATCGGCCAGCGTCTTGAACGAAACCCCTGCTCCGGTGCGCTCCAGCGTCGACAGCGCCGAGGCCGAAATCCCGACGCTTTCCGCCATCTGGTCCAGCCGCTCGCCGCGCGCCAGACGCAAGTGGCGCAACCGCCCGCCCAGTGTATCAGCGGGGGCCGCTGACTCGCCGCTGCCGGCACCCTCCGCGGCCTCAAGCTCCAGCGCGGCACGGATCGCCGCCGGGTTCAGCCCCGCCTCGCGGCGCAAGAACGCGATCCGGCACAGCCGCGCGACATCGCCCGCCGAATAAAGCCGTTGCCCCGAGGCCCGCCGCGCCGGCGCGATCAGCCCCTGCTGCTCCCATAGCCGCACCGTCGAGGGTGCCACCCCCGCCGCACGGGCGGCCTCGGTCACGCGGTAGGGGGTTGGCTCGATTTCGTCCCGCATCGGCGGCCTTTCGTCGGAATTGGCGCGGTGCATGTCGTAGACATATCGCATCGCCAGAATAAATACAGGCTATCACAACACTGAAAAATCTTGCAGAAAAAATGCAAAGACCGAATCAGGAGCACCGCCATGACCACATTGTCTGACCGCAGGACCGCCGCCATCGCCAAGGGTGTCGGCGTGACCACCCAAATCTATGCCGACCGCGCCGAAAACGCCGAGATCTGGGACAAGGAGGGCAACCGCTACATCGACTTTGCCGCCGGTATCGCCGTGGTCAACACCGGCCACCGCCACCCGCGCGTGATCGAGGCGGTCAAGGCGCAGCTGGACCGGTTCACCCACACCTGCCACCAGGTCGTGCCCTATGAAAACTATGTCGAACTGGCCGAGCGCCTGAACACCCTCTTGCCCGGCGATTTCGCCAAGAAAACGATCTTTGCCACGACCGGCGCGGAAGCTGTCGAAAACGCCATCAAGATTGCACGCCACTACACCAAGCGCCCGGCGGTCATCGCCTTTGCAGGCGGCTTTCACGGCCGCACCTTCATGGGCATGGCACTGACCGGCAAGGTCCAGCCCTACAAGGCCGGTTTTGGCCCGATGATGAATGACGTCTGGCATCTGCCGTTCCCGAACCCGCTGCACGGAGTCTCGGCCGAGGAATCGCTGGCTGCCCTTGACCGCCTGTTCAAGGCCGATCTGGAACCCTCGCGCGTGGCCGCGATCATCATTGAACCGGTGCAGGGCGAAGGTGGCTTTTACGAAGTGCCGCAAAACTTCATGACGACGCTGCGCAAGGTCTGCGACGACAATGGCATCGTGTTGATCGCCGACGAGGTGCAAACCGGCTTTGCCCGCACCGGCAAGATGTTCGCCATGCAGCACCACAATGTTGCCGCCGATATCGTGACCATGGCCAAGGGCCTTGGCGGCGGGCTGCCGATTTCGGCAGTCACCGGCCGCGCCGACATCATGGACAGCCCCAACCCGGGCGGCTTGGGTGGCACCTATGCGGGCAACCCGCTGGCCGTGGCCGCAGCACACGCAGTGCTGGATGTGATCGAGGATGAACAGCTTTGCGACCGCGCCATGCGCCTTGGCGGGCGTCTCAAACAGCGCCTCGCCGCGTTGCGCGACGCCGTTCCGGAAATCGTCGATATCCGTGGCCCCGGCTTCATGAATGCGGTCGAATTCAACGTGGCCGGCAAGGATGAACCCAATCCCGCCTTCACCAACCGTGTCCGTGAAGAGGCGCTCGCCCGCGGCCTGATCCTGCTGACCTGCGGCGTTTACGGCAATGTGGTGCGCTTCCTTGCACCGCTGACAATACCCGATGCGGTATTCGAAGAGGCGCTGGATATCCTCGAGGCCTCGGTCCTCGCCGCGCGGGCCTGAGCCGATGGACGAAACCGATCAGCGCCTGATCGGGGCCCTGCGCCGGGACGGGCGGGCGGCGGTCTCTGACCTTGCCGCCCAGCTTGGCCTGTCGCGTGCCACGGTGCGCGCGCGGATCGAACGGCTGGTGGCACGGGGCGAGATTTCGGGTTTTACAGTCCTGACCCGCGCCGATGTCACCGCCGCCCCGGTGCGTGGCCAGATGATGATTGGCATCGAAGGCCGTGGCACCGATCGGATCATCGCGCGCCTGCTTGGGCTTCCTGCGGTGCAGGCGGTGCATGCGACCAACGGCAAATGGGATCTGATCGTCGAACTGGGCACCAGAACTCTGACGGATCTGGACGAGATCCTCGCCCAGATCCGTCGCCTTGACGGCGTCGCCACCTCGGAAACCAATATCCTTCTCAGCACCCGCCGCCCCGGTGTCAAACTCTGACCGGATCTCGTTCAGCTTCGCGAAAATATCCTCGGGGGGGGCGCCGCTCCTGAAAGGGGCGGCGTGGGGGGCAGAAAGCCCCCCTACCTTGCCCGCATCAGCATCCCGAACAGATCCCGCGGATCGTCGGGGTCGGCCACCATGTCCAGTTCGTCGTAAAGCCCCGTGCCCTTCATCGCCGCCCGCACATAGCGCAGCGCCGAGAAATCCTCGATCGCAAATCCGACCCCGTCAAACAGCGTCACCTGCGCTGCCGAACGACGCCCCATCGCCGTGCCCGAAATCACCTGCCACAACTCGGTCACCGGATGGTCGGGCGCCAGTTGCTGGATCTCGCCCTCGATCCGCGTCTGCGGCGGATATTCGACAAAAATTTCCGACCGGAGCAAGATCCCCGGCGCAAGTTCCGTCTTGCCCGGACAATCGCCGCCGATCGCGTTCAGATGCACCCCCGCGCCGATCATATTGTCTGACAGGATCGTGGCATACTGCTTGTCGGCGGTGCAGGTGGTGATGATCTGCGCCCCTTCGATCGCCTCTTGCGATGTGGCGCAGGCGACCACCTGCAACCCACTCTGCCGCAGATTGGCGGCGCATTTCGCCGTGGCGGCGGGGTCGATGTCGTAAAGCCGCACCTCGGCCACGCCCAGGACCGCCTTGAAGGCCAGCGCCTGAAATTCGGATTGCGCACCATTGCCGATGATCGCCATCACCCGCGCGCCCTTGGGGGCAAGGTGTCTGGCCGCCATCGCGCTGGTCGCGGCGGTGCGCAGTGCGGTCAGCAGGGTCATTTCGCTTAGCAGCAAGGGATAGCCCGTCGCCACATCCGCCAGCAGGCCAAAGGCGGTCACCGTCTGCAACCCCTCGCGGGCATTCTTGGGGTGGCCATTGACGTATTTGAACCCGTAGGTTTCGCCATCCGAGGTCGGCATCAGCTCGATCACGCCGACGTCGGAATGGCTTGCCACGCGCGGGGTCTTGTCGAACTCGGGCCAGCGGCGGAAATCGGCTTCGATCTCGGCGGCCAGATCGACCAGCAGTTTTTCAAGCCCGACATGATGCACCAGACGCATCATGTTGGCGACCGAGACGAAGGGCACGAGGGCCAGATGGGACGGGGTGTTCATGCGGTGTCTTTCAAGGGGAAGGGTCCAGAGCGGAACGAAGATGAGGCGGCGCGATCCCTCGGCACGCCAACCCGCCGGCACGTTCATTCACCGGCAAGGCAAGGACGACGAACCGGGCGCGGGGCCCGTGATCGGGCGGCACCCGGCGGGCCCCGCTTCCCATGGCCGCCCCTGCGGCCTGCACCAGATTGCAGACGCGATGAAGTGTCATCCAAAACTCCGGGTTGGGCGGTCGAATACCTTGCGGCCCATCAGGCTGCCGACAAGATCCACCATCAGTTTCGCGGTGCGTCCGCGCTCGTCCAGAAACGGGTTCAGCTCGACCAGATCCAACGAGCTGACCAAAGCACTTTCATGCAGCAGCTCCATCACCAGATGGGCCTCGCGGAAGGTCGCGCCGCCGGGCACCGTGGTGCCCACTGCCGGGGCAATCACCGGGTCGAGAAAATCGACATCGAGCGAGACATGCAGCATGCCGTCCGCCGCCCGGACCCGGTGCAGAAACTCGCGCAAGGGGGCGATGATGCCGCGCTCGTCCAGCACGCGCATGTCATTGATCGCGATGTCATGCGCCAAAAGCCCCGCATGCTCCGCCGGATCAACCGAGCGGATCCCGAACAGGCAGATGTTCTCGGCCGGAACCGGCGCCGGGAAAGGTGGAAACGGCGCAAAGCCGTCGCGCCCCGCGATATAGGCAACGGGGGTGCCGTGCAGATTGCCCGAGGCGGTGGTCTCGACCGTGTGAAAATCCGAATGCGCATCCAGCCACAGCACGAACAGCGGCCGCCCCAAAGCCTGCGCATGGGCCGCCACGCCGCTGACCGTGCCCAGCGACAGCGAATGATCGCCGCCCAGAAAGATCGGGAACCCGTCGGCCATTGCCGCGCGTGCCGCCCAAGCCAGGGCTTCGGTCCAGGCCATGGTCTCGCCCAGATGATGCACCGCCGCATTGGCGCAGGTCTGGTCACGGGCAGGCGGCGGCGTCACGTCGCCCCTGTCTTCGACCCGGTAGCCCAGATCGCCCAAGGTTGCGCCCAGACCCGCGACGCGATACGCCGCTGGCCCCATGAGGCAGCCGGGTCGGCGCTGACCGCAATCCAGCGGCGCGCCGATCAGAATACAGGTTCTGGTCATGTGATCTCCCTTTTGCGCAGAATTTGCGCGAACGGCGGCAGGTGAAAGTGGATTTTAGCGCAAATCGCGCGCAACAGTGACGAAATGCCAAGCCATTATTTCCAAAACGGACAATGCCTCCGCCGCGCGGCGATTGTGCGCCGGTTTTTCATCAAACCCTTGCTCTTTTACCAGTGCGTGCCCATATGACTGCTGCGACGTTACCTGATCGACCCGACTTTCCTTTATCGGCCAGTCTTTCGATTCTGCACTGACTGAGCCGGGCCGCCGCAATTGTGCGGGTGGCATATAAAAGGAGATCTCACGATGGCTACTGGCTCCGTGAAATGGTTCAACACTACCAAAGGCTTCGGCTTTATCGCGCCGGACGGCGGCAGCAAAGACGTGTTCGTGCACATCTCGGCCGTTGAACGCGCTGGCATCCGTGCCCTGAACGACGGTCAGAAAGTGACCTTCGACATCGAAACCAGCCGCGACGGCCGCGAATCCGCGACCAACCTCGCGCTGGCCTAAGGCTTTCGGGCCTGATTTCAGGTCCAAGGTTTGAAACGGGGTGGGCCATGGCCCGCCCCGTTTTCGTTTGCGCCAAACGGGAAATCCCCAAACGGGACCCCCCCCGGCGCGTCAGGATCTAGCTGCGGATGCCGGAAAAGCGCTTTTGCCAGTCTTCGCGCTCTTCGTCCGAGATTTTGCGGAACAGGACCTCGGGCGTGGCAAAGGCGTGGCCCACCGGCAGGGCGGTCAGCGCGGCGGCCACATCCACCGGCCAGCTGCGGTCGGTGGTGCCCAGCGCTTCCAGCGTCGAGGCGCTGGCGTCGGGGATGAAGGGTTCCGACAGCACCGCGTAAAGCCGGATCAGGTTCAGCCCCAGACGGGTTTGCGCCGCGGCCTGATCGGGATCGGTCTTGAACACGGTCCAGGGGGCGGCGGCTTGCAGGTATTCGTTGCCAAGCCCCCAGATCGCGCGCAGTTCGGACGCGGCCTTGCGGATCTCTTTCGTCTCCATGAAGGTTTCATAGGCGCGGATCCGGGTGGTCAGATCGTCGATCAGCGTTGCCTCGCGTGCGCCCATGGTGCCGCCCGGCGGCACCGCCTCGCCGTATTTCGCGCGGCAGAATTTGGTGATGCGCGACACAAAGTTGCCCAGCACATCGGCCAGATCCTTGTTGGCGGCGGTCTGGAAGTTTTCCCAGGTAAATTCGCTGTCCGAGTTTTCCGGCGCGTGGCTCAGCAGCCACCAGCGCCAGTAATCGGCGGGCAGCACCTCGAGCGCCTGATCCATGAACACGCCGCGCCCCTGGCTGGTGGAAAACTGGCCGCCGTCATAGTTCAGGTAGTTAAACGACTTGATGTAATCGACCAGCTTCCACGGCTCGCGCGAGCCCATGATCGTGGCGGGAAAGCTGAGCGTGTGGAACGGCACGTTATCCTTGCCCATGAACTGGGTATAGGTCACGTCACTGGCCCCCATATCGGTGCGCCACCAGCGTTGCCACGCCGCGTCCGGCAGGCCGTTCGCATCGGCCCATTCCGCCGTGCAGGCGATGTATTCGATCGGCGCATCGAACCAGACGTAAAAGACCTTGCCCTCCATCCCCGGCCAGGGTTGATCGCCGCGACGCACCGGCACCCCCCAGCTCAGGTCGCGCGTAATGCCCCGGTCTTGCAGCCCGTCGCCATCGTTCAGCCATTTCTTGGCGATCGAGGTGGTCAGGATCGGCCAGTCGTGTTTGCTGTCGATCCAAGCCTCCAGATCGCCGCGCAGGCTGCGCTGTTTCAGGTAGAGGTGCTTGGTTTCGCGCACCTCCAGCCGGGTCGAGCCCGAAATCGCCGAGCGCGGGTTGATCAGATCGGTCGGGTCAAGCTGTTTGGTGCAGTTTTCGCACTGATCGCCGCGGGCGCGGTCATAGCCGCAGTTGGGGCAGGTGCCCTCGATGTAGCGGTCGGGCAAAAAGCGGCCATCGTCGATCGAATAGACCTGCTTTTCCGACACTTCCTCGATAAAGCCGTTGTCGGCCAGCTTGCCGGCGAAATGCTGGGTCAGGGTGCGGTTGCGCGCGCTGGACGAACGCCCGAAATGGTCGAAAGACAGCCGGAACCCGCGCGCGATCGCGGCCTGAACCGCGTGCATTTCGGCGCAATACTCGGCCACCGGCTGACCCGCCTTGGCGGCGGCCAGCTCGGCCGGGGTGCCGTGTTCGTCGGTGGCGCAGATGAACATCACCTCATGGCCGCGCGCGCGTAGATAGCGGGCGTAAAGATCCGCCGGCAGCTGGCTGCCGACAAGGTTGCCCAGATGCTTGATCCCGTTGATGTAGGGGATCGCCGAGGTGATCAGGTGGCGTTGCCGGTTCTCGGGTGGATTCGGGGCCATTTGCGCGCCTTTCGTCAGGTTTGCGCCGGGTTTAGCGCTGATCCCGGCCAAGGGCCAGAGGCTTCAGCCCTCGCGCCCCCGGCCCAGCAGGCGCCCGATCACGAAAGAGGTGCGCGGCACCCAGGTATAGGGGCCGCGCTTGCGCGGGCCGGGGCGGGTGGCGCTGCGCAGAATGCCGAAAACAACCAGCGCCAGATGCGCCGCGATCAGCAGCCAGAACATCGCCGAAGGCCCATAGCCCGCGATCATCGCCGAGGCGGTGATCGGTGAGGCAATCGCCCCCAGCGCATAAAGAAACATCAAGGCCGCCGACAGCTCGACCCGCTGATCGGATTGCGCAAAGTCATGCGCATGCGCCGCCGAGACCGAATAGATCGGCATCGTCGTAAAGCCGAAAAGCCCCGCCGCCAGATAGATCATCTGACTTCCCGCCCCCGCCACCGCCATGGTCAGCACGCTGGCCGCGATCGCCCCCAGCGACAGCCCGATCAGCACGAACCGCCGATCAAAGCGGTCCGCCAGCCAGCCCACCGGAAGCTGCGCGATCCAGCCGCCCAGCACATAAACCGCCAGAAACGCCGCGATCTGGTCAAGGCTCAGCCCCAGTTCGGCGGCATAGACCGGCCCGACAAAGCGGTAGGCCGCGCCGGTGATCCCGGTCACCACCACCCCCGCCGCCGCCAGCGGCGACAACCGCCACGCCAGACCCGGCCGCAACCGCGGCGCGGCGGGCACCTGCGGCTGTTCGGTTCGCGTCAGCGACAGCGGTAGCAGCGCCGCACAGCACAGGATCGCCAGCAGGTTGTAGCTTTCATAGGCCGAGGGCGTCAGCACCCCGATCATCAGCTGCGCGCCCAGACTCGCGCCGACATCGACGACCCGGTAAACGGCCATCGCCCGGCCGCGCGTCTCGTTGGTGACCGAGGCTTGCAACCACGCCTCGATGACCGTGTAGCAGCCGGCCACCGACAGTCCGGTCAGCATCCTGAGCAAGCCCCAGGCAATCGGGTTGACGGCCATCATATGCGCGGCAATGCCGATCGTTCCCATCGCGGTGAATACGGCGAAGGCGCGGGCATGGCCAACGTCGCCCATCATCCGTGGGGCCCACCAGCAGCCGACGAAAAACCCCATGAAATGCGCCGAGCCCAGCATCCCGACCTCGGCCTTGGAAAACCCCAGCCCCAGACCTGAAAGCGCATCCAGCGGCGCCACGCCGCCCGAACCCAGCTGGACAAAGACGACCGACAGGAACAAGGCGGCAAAAGAAATCAACATGCGCATTGCCGCAACCTAGCTCGTGGCCCCGCGCCTTGATCGCCAGATTGCGGCAAGCCAATGACGCTTTGGGCGCATTTGCCGGGGTGCAGCGTGCGGCCGACGCGGAGCAGGCGGCATGCCGGCCCCATCGGTGCCGCGCGACGCGGTTGCGCATCTAGGTCAAGGGGACCGACACGCCGGTGCCAGGGACCGCACGCGCTGCATGTGCGCCACCTGCAGCGTGCGGCCGGCCCGGCCAGAGGAGCCGCGACGCCGCCGCCCTGCGGCCATGCCGCCACTTGCCCCTCGCAACCGAAGCGGGTAGCGATAGGCGGCGCCCGAGGGCGTGCCGACGCGGGCGGGCGTGGCGGAATGGTAGACGCATGGGACTTAAAATCCCTGGGGCGCAAGCCCGTGCGGGTTCGAGTCCCGCGGCCCGCACCATGCCTTTGGGCAGCCAATGGCGACGCGACGCGCGCACTCGAGCCTTGTGCGGGGCCACTTGACCCCCTAAACCCGCCCTGTCGCGAAGGGGAGAACAGAATGGCACGCAGGCCACAGGCACCGGTCGAAGATCGACCGACCACCAAGCGTATTGGCGCGCTCAAGGGCTTGGCCCCGTTCATCGCCCCGTATCGGCTCTATGCTGTCGCCGCGCTGCTGGCGCTGATGCTGACAGCCTCGATCAGCCTGATCCTGCCTCTGGCGGTGCGCCGCGTGGTGGACGGGTTCAACAAGGGCGCGATGCTGCTGGACCAGTATTTCACCGCCGCCCTCATCATCGTGGTGTTGCTCGCGCTGGGCACCGGGGCGCGTTACTACCTTGTGACGCGGCTGGGGGAACGGGTCGTTGCCGATATCCGCAAGGCGGTGTTCGACCGGGTTCTGGGCATGAGTCCGGCGTTCTTTGAACGCATCCTGACCGGCGAGATCATCAGCCGGATCACCACCGACACGACGCTGATCCTGTCGGTCATCGGTTCGTCCGTCTCGGTCGCGCTACGCAATGTGCTGATCCTTGTGGGCGGCATGGGGATGCTGTTGCTGACCTCGGCCAAGCTGACCGGGCTGGTGCTGCTGATCGTTCCCGCCGTGGTCGTGCCGATCATCGTTCTGGGCCGCCGCCTGCGCAAATTGAGCCGCGAAAATCAGGACTGGATCGCCACCTCGTCAGGCACCGCCTCCGAGGCGCTTTCGTCGGCGCAGACCGTTCAGGCCTTTACCCACGAAGCCCAGACCCGCGCGCTGTTTGCCGAGGTCACCGAAAAGTCCTTTGGGTCGGCGATGACCCGGATCTCGACCCGCACAGTGATGACCGTTATCGTGATCTTTCTTATTTTCTCGGGGGTCATAGGGGTCTTGTGGGTCGGCGCGCGTGACGTGCGGCTGGGCGAGATGAGCGTGGGCGAACTGGTCCAGTTCGTGATCTACGCGGTGATGGTGGCCGGCTCTGTCGGCGCCCTGTCCGAGATCTGGGGCGAGATCCAGCGGGCCGCCGGGGCCACCGAGCGTCTGGTCGAATTGCTGGCCGCCGAAGACAGCGTCAAGGACCCCAGCCACCCCTTCCCGCTGCCGATCCCCGCGCGCGGCGCAATCACTTTCGAGGCCGTCAGCTTCCACTACCCTTCGCGACCGAATGTCTCGGCGCTGGAAGATGTGACACTGATGATCGAACCGGGCGAGACCGTGGCGCTTGTCGGCCCGTCGGGCGCGGGCAAGACCACCGTCATTCAACTGATCCAGCGCTTTTGGGATCCTGAAACGGGTCGCGTCACCATTGACGGCCTGGATCTGCGCGACCTGGCCCGGCACGATTTCCGCCACGCCATCGCGCTGGTGCCGCAAGATCCGGTCATCTTTGCCGCCTCGGCGCGCGAAAACATCCGCTTTGGTCGCCCCGAGGCGACTGACGCCGAGGTCGAAACTGCCGCCCGCGCCGCCCATGCCCATGACTTCCTGTCGGCCCTGCCGCAGGGCTATGAGACCTATGTCGGCGAACGCGGGGTGATGCTTTCGGGCGGTCAAAAGCAGCGCATTGCCATTGCCCGCGCCATCTTGCGCGATGCGCCGATCCTGCTGCTGGACGAGGCGACCAGCGCGCTTGACGCCGAATCCGAGCGCGAAGTTCAGGCCGCCGTTGAACGGCTGGCTGTCGGGCGCACCACGCTGATCGTGGCACACCGTCTGGCCACCGTGAAAAAGGCCGATCGGATCGTGGTCTTTGAAGATGGCCGGATCGTGGCGCAGGGCACGCATGATGCGTTGGTGGCGCAAAACGGGCTTTATGCCCGGCTCGCGAGGCTGCAGTTCACCGAAGGCACCGAGGCCTGAGGCCGAACCCGGTGTGACAGGTGCAAGGCCAGCGGGGAATGTTGCGCCACCTTTCCCGTTTGCGTTCTGCAGTCGGGCGTCCATAGTCTACTGCAATAGCCACGGGGGGCTCCGCGCCCCCTCGGATCAAGGAGTATGACTATGGGTATGTGGAGTTTCGTCAAGGATGCCGGCAAATCGCTGTTCGGGTCCAAGGCCGAGGCCGCCGAGGCACCGAAGGAAGACGTTCTGAAGGACGAGCTGAAGCAGCTTGGCCTTGATGCCAAAGGGGTCGACCTGAAAGTCGTGGGCGACAAGGTGGTCGTCTCGGGCAAGGCCATTGACGCCGAAACCAAGGAAAAGATCATCCTCGCGGTAGGCAATATCGACGGTGTGGCGACGGTGGAAACCGACCATGACGATGATACCCGGGATGCCGTGTTTCACACCGTCGTCAAGGGCGACACCCTGTCGGCGATTGCCAAGAAGACGCTGGGAAGTGCCAACAAATACATGGCGATCTTTGAGGCCAACAAGCCGATGCTGAGCCATCCCGACAAGATCTATCCCGGTCAGGTGCTGCGCATTCCCGGCGGCAAGGCCTGATTTCCACCACCGATGATAGTGCCCAGGGGCACCCCGCAAACGGGCGCCCCTTTCTTTCGCCGCGTCACATTGCTTGTGACGTGACGTATCGGCCCGTGGCTTTCCCTTGCCCGGCAATCGCGCATCGCACATGCTGCGTGAAAGGTCCGCCGAGGAACGGGCCCAAGGGGGAGGACCAACATGCCGATTTTCGCTACCGTTGCGGATCGTGATGCCGTTGAACGCGAAATGACATGGGCCGAGCGGCAGCGACCCGAGACGATGTATCAGTTCTTGTCCGATGTGAGGGCGCGCCATCCGAACCGCCCGGCGATCTCGTTCCAGATCTTTTCCGGCCCGGCCGACAAGGCCGAGACCCTGACCTGGATGCAGTTGCATGCCCGCGTGACCCAGGCCGCGAACCTGTTTCGCAGCCTTGATGTGAACGAAGGCGATACCATCGCCTACCTGCTGCCGAACTGCCTTGAAACGGCGATCACGCTGTTGGCGGGATCGGTCGCGGGCATCGTGAACCCGATCAACCCATTGTTGGAGCCCGAACAGATCGCGGCAATCCTGCGCGAAACCAATGCCAAGGTGTTGGTCACGCTCAAGGCATTTCCAAAGACCGATGTGCCGCAAAAGGCCGCCGAGGCGGTGAAATACGCGCCGAACGTCAAGACCATCCTCGAGGTCGATCTCAACCGCTATCTGACCCCGCCCAAAAGCTGGATCGTTCCCTTGGTGCGCCCAAAGAACCCTGCGCTGCACCGCGCGCGGGTCCTGGGGTTCAACGCTGCAGCCGCGAAGATGCCCGCCGACCGACTGACCTTTGCCGACTCGGCGGGTGACCGGGTCGCAGCCTATTTCCACACCGGCGGCACCACCGGCATGCCGAAAGTGGCACAGCACAAATACTCGGGCATGATCTACAATGGCTGGCTGGGCGCGCGACTGCTGTTTGATGAAACCGACGTGCTGATGTGCCCCTTGCCATTGTTTCACGTCTTTGCCGCCTATCCGATCCTGATGTCGGCCATCGCCTCGGGGGCGCATGTCGTCTTTCCGACGCCTCAAGGCTATCGCGGCGAGGGCGTGTTCGACAATTTCTGGAAGCTGATCGAACGTTGGAAGGTCAGCTTTCTGATTACCGTACCCACCGCCATTTCGGCGCTGATGCAGCGCCCGGTTGACGCCGATGTCTCGACGTTGAAAACCGCGCTGTCGGGGTCGGCACCGCTGCCGATCGAGCTATACAACCGATTTGAAAAAGCCACCGGTGTGCAGATATCCGAAGGCTATGGCCTGACCGAGGCCACCTGTCTGGTGTCGTGCAATCCGGTCGACGGCAAGAAGAAGGTCGGCTCGGTCGGGATTCCGCTGCCCTATACCCATGTGCGGATCCTGATCCGCACCCCGGAGGGTTACCGCGAATGTGGCACCGATGAGGTGGGCGAAATCTGTATCGCCAACCCCGGTGTGTTCGAGGGCTCGACCTATACCGAGCCTGACAAGAACCACGACCTGTTTGCCGAAGACCGGTTCTTGCGCACCGGCGATCTGGGCCGGATCGACGCCGATGGCTACCTTTGGATTACCGGCCGCGCCAAGGATCTGATCATTCGCGGCGGTCACAACATCGACCCCGCCGAGATCGAAGAGGCGATGCTGGCGCATCCGGCCGTTGCCTTCGCCGGTGCGATCGGTCAACCCGACAGCTTTGCGGGCGAGCTTCCCTGCGTCTATATCGAACTGATCGCCGGCGCCTCGGTGACCGACGCCGAACTGATGGAGCACGCGCGCAGTCACATCCACGAACGCGCGGCCACCCCCAAGCATATCGAGGTGATGCCCGAGTTGCCCAAGACCGCCGTCGGCAAGATCTTCAAGCCCGACCTGCGCAAGCGCGCCATCATTCGGGTGCTGAACGAAACGCTGACCGGCGCGGGTCTGGCCGCACATGTCATCTCGGTGGTCGAAGACAAGAAACGCGGGCTGGTTGCACATCTGGCAACCACAGGCGAGGTCGATCAGGGCGCGCTGGCGGCTACGCTGGGCGAGTTCACCGTGCCTTGGGAATGGGCACAATAGGGTGATGTCGGGCAGGCAGACAACCGTCTGCCCGCCCGACATTGCCACTGCCTGCGCGGGCGGCCTGATGCCAAGGCCGCGCGCTTTCATCTTCGTCAAAATATCCCCGCCGGAGGCATCCGCCAATTGCCATCCTTCGCGCGGCTGGCGGGATCTTGGCCAATCGCCTTGCACGGACCTTCTGGCGCCGTTAGGCAGGGGAAAACCATTGGCCCGGAGGCCCCATGTCGCTTCTTGATGATCTGATCGCCCGCTCGGGCGGCGTATGCGAATTTTGCGGCGACAGCGCCGGTCTGACCCCGGTGGACGTGCCGCCCGGCGACGCGGCGGTTCTGCTGTGCGCGACCTGCACCGACGACGCCGCCCCCGAGGCGCATTGGCGCTGCCTTGAAGGCGCGGCCTGGTCCGGCATCCCCGCCGTGCAGGTTGCCGTCTGGCGCAAACTGGGCGGGATTGACGCGGCCTGGGCGCAAGAGGCGCGTGAAAACATGACGCTGGATGCCGCCACCCAATCCTGGGCCGAGTCGGGCGCCCCCCTTGCCGCTATCGAGCACCGTGACAGCAATGGCGCGCTGCTGGCCGCGGGCGATACCGTGGTGCTGATCAAGGATCTGCCGGTCAAGGGCGCGGGCTTTACCGCAAAACGCGGCACCGCCGTGCGCGGCATCAGCCTTGTCGCGGACAACGCCGCCCATATCGAGGGCCGGGTCGAGGGCCAGCGGATCGTCATTCTGACCGAGTTCGTGAAGAAGAAATAACCCGCCAAGCCACGGGCGTGACGGGCAAATCCTTGGGGCCGCCGTTGGATCGGTGGCCTAAGGATCAAGGTGTCCGCGCGGCCCCCCTGTCACCGCTTGGCGGCATCAGAGGCGGTGCGCCGATCCGTCAACCGCCCCTTGGCAAACGGCCCTCTCCCCGGCCCCCGCATTTCAATTCTGCCGGTCAGGCCAGCAAGCGGGGGGGTGCCGGCGTCAGCGGCTGAATTTCTTGTATTTCACCCGCTTCGGTTCGACGCTGTCGGGCCCAAGACGGCGGATCTTGTCTTCTTCATAGGCCTCGAAGTTGCCCTCGAACCATTCGACATGCGCGTCGCCCTCGAAGGCCAGAATATGCGTGCACAGCCGGTCAAGGAAGAAGCGGTCGTGGCTGATGATGACCGCGCAACCGGCGAAATCGTCAATCGCCGCTTCCAGCGCTTGCAGGGTTTCTACGTCAAGGTCGTTGGTCGGTTCGTCCAGCAGCAGCACGTTGCCGTTCGAGCGCAGGAGTTTCGCCAGATGCACGCGGTTGCGTTCGCCGCCCGACAGCAGCCCGACCTTTTTCTGTTGATCGCCGCCCTTGAAGTTGAAGGCCCCGCAATAGGCGCGGCTGTTCATCTCGAAGTCACCCAGATGGATCACCTCGAGCCCGTCCGAGACCTCTTCCCAGACGGTCTTGTTCGGGTCCAGCGCATCGCGCGACTGGTCAACGTAAGACATCTGCACCGTGTCGCCGATGGTCACCGTGCCCTCGTCGGGCTTTTCTTCGCCGGTAATCATCTTGAACAGCGTCGATTTACCGGCGCCGTTCGGGCCGATCACGCCGACGATCCCGCCGGGTGGGATCGAAAACGACAGGTTCTCGATCAACAGCTTGTCGCCCATGTGTTTCTTGAGGCCCTCGACCTCGATCACCTTGCCGCCCAGACGTTCGCCGTTGGGGATGATGATCTGCGCGGTCGAGACGCGTTCGCGCACGGATTTGTCGGCCATTTCGTTGTATTTGTTGATCCGGGCCTTTTGCTTGGCCTGACGTGCCTTGACCCCGGCGCGGATCCATTCCAGCTCTTTTTGCAGAACCTTCTGCTTGGCCTTGTCCTCGCGCGCTTCTTGCAGCATCCGCTTGGCCTTTTGTTCCAGCCAGGCCGAATAGTTGCCCTCGTAGGGAATGCCGCGACCCCGGTCCAGTTCCAGAATCCAGCTGGTGATTTCATCCAGGAAATAGCGGTCGTGGGTGACGATCAGGATCGTGCCCTCATAGGCGATCAGGTGCAGTTGCAGCCAAGCGATGGATTCCGCGTCGAGGTGGTTGGTCGGTTCGTCCAGCAGCAGCATTTCCGGCGCTTCCAGCAACAGCTTGCACAGCGCCACCCGGCGCCGTTCGCCGCCCGACAGGGTTTCGACATCGGCATCATCGGGCGGGCAGCGCAGGGCCTCCATCGCGACATCGACCTGACTGTCCAGATCCCACAGGTTCTTCGCGTCGATCGTGTCTTGAAGCGCGGCCATTTCATCGGCCGTCTCGTCGGAATAGTTCATCGCCAGTTCGTTGTAGCGGTCCAGAATGGCCTGCTTTTCGGCGACACCCAGCATCACGTTGCCGCGCACATCCAGCTTGGGGTCCAGCACCGGTTCTTGCGGCAGGTAGCCGACCTTGGCACCCTTGGCGGCCCAGGCCTCGCCCTGAAAATCCTTGTCCATCCCGGCCATGATCCGCAGCAACGTCGATTTACCCGAACCGTTGACCCCGACGACCCCGATCTTCACCCCGGGCAAAAAGTTCAGGCGGACGTTCTCAAAGCACTTCTTGCCCCCCGGATAAGTCTTGGAGACGCCATCCATGTGATAGACATACTGATAGGACGCCATTGAGAACCTCGTGCCGTTAGGGGGTTTGAACCCGGCCTGTCTAGTGCAGATGCCTGCCAAGGGGAAGGGGGGCCGAAACACCCGCTTCGCCCGCCCCGGCGTCATGCCCGAAACGCGGTGCGACTTAGCAGGGGTGCGCAAAGACCTGCACATACCACGGGCCTTGCCCGTTGATGCGCGGCACATAGCCGATGCCGATTTCGTTGACCCCCCGCCGCAAGATATTGGCGCGGTGCTTGGGGCTGTGCATCAGGTCATTCATCACCTGATCGACCGAGCGCCAGCCAAAGCTGATGTTTTCGGCCGTCAGGCAGGTCCTGTAGCCCGCCTTCTTCACCCGAACCTTCGGCGTGGACCCATTCGGGTTGGTATGCGAAAAGAAGCCGCGCTTGGCCATGTCGCAGGCATGTCCCTGCGCGGCGCGCGTCAGCTTTGCGTCAAGCGCCAAGGGCGGCAACCCGGCCCGCCGACGTTCGGCATTGACCATCTGCATCATCGGCGCGCTGACCTCGGAGGAAGCGCCGCCGCAACTGACCGCAAAGGCGGGGGCGGCGGCCATGCCGCATAGCATCGCCAGAACCATACCCGTGTTGCGCGTGATACTCATCTGCGTGACCTGCTTGTTTCCGTTGGCTACACCCCTATAGGCGCCCGAGGCGGCAAGGATCAGACAAAAAGTAGCCGATTTGGTGGCAAACCCGGCAAATTGGCAAGGTTTCGCCCATGGCCGCCGGTCAGTCCAGCCGCCCCCAGAGGTCGTATTCGCCTGCCTCTTCTACCGTCACGGTGACAATATCGCCCGGTTTCAGCGCCTCAAAACCGTCGTCGATGAACAGGTTGCCGTCAATTTCGGGGGCATCGGCCTTGGTGCGGCAGGTGGCGCCTTCGTCATCGACCGTGTCGACGATGACCTGCATCGACTGCCCGACCTTGGCCGCCAGCTTGGCCTCGGAAATCGCCTGAGCGCGCGCCATGAAACGGTCCCAGCGGTCCTGCTTGACGTCTTCAGGCACATGGTCGGGCAAGGCATTGCTGCGCGCGCCGGCGACGTTTTCATACTGAAAACAGCCGACGCGGTCCAACTGCGCCTCCTCCAGCCAGTCCAGAAGGGTCTGGAACTCGGCTTCGGTCTCGCCGGGGTAGCCGACGATAAAGGTCGAACGCAGCGTGATCTCGGGGCATTCAGCCCGCCAGGCGGCGATCTCGTCCAGGGTCTTGGCGGCGGCGGCGGGCCGGGCCATACGCTTCAGCGTATCGGGGTGGGCGTGCTGGAACGGTATGTCCAGATAGGGCAGCACCAGCCCCTCGGCCATCAGCGGGATCAGCTCGCGCACATGCGGGTAGGGGTAGACGTAATGCAGCCGCACCCAGGCGCCAAAGCGGCCCATCTCGCGCGCCAGATCGGTGATGTGGCTGCGCACCTCGCCGCCCTTCCAGGGTTTGAGGTCATGCTTGCGGTCCAACCCATAGGCGCTGGTGTCTTGCGAAATCACCAGCAGTTCGCGCACCCCCGCCTCGACCAGCTTTTCGGCCTCGCGCAGCACCGCATGGGCGGGCCGGCTGACCAGACGGCCACGCATGTCGGGAATGATGCAGAACTTGCACGCGTGGTTGCAGCCTTCCGAGATCTTCACATAGCTGTAGTGCCGTGGCGTCAGGCTGACCCCGGTCGCGGGCAAGAGGTCGATGAACGGGTCGGGCGAGGGCGGCACCGCCCCATGCACCGCATCCAGAACCTGCTCGTATTGATGCGGCCCCGTCACCGCCAGAACCGAGGGGTGAGCCCCGGTGATATAGTCCGGCTCGGCGCCCAGACAGCCGGTCACGATCACCCGGCCATTTTCGGCCAAAGCCTCGCCAATGGCCTCAAGGCTTTCGGCCTTGGCGCTGTCCAGAAACCCGCAAGTGTTCACGATCACCGCATCTGCGCCGGCATAATCGGGGCTGATTGCATACCCCTCGGCGCGCAACCTCGTCAGGATCCGCTCTGAATCCACCAGCGCCTTGGGGCAACCCAGACTGACCATGCCAATCGTCGGCTGCCCCTCGCGGCGGGCCGTGTCGAACAGCGGTTTGGGCGCCAGATCAGGGCGCAAAGACGGAGGATTCTGGCTCATCACGGGCCTCATGAATGTAAAACCGGGCGCAATCCGGCCCTGCTTTCGCCTTCGCGCAAATATCCTGCGGGGGTTCCGGGGGTGCAAAACCCCCGGTGCCCGGGCCGGTCCTGACAAATCCGGGTCAGCGCCGACGATCGCGGCGCGCACTCATCGGCTGAAAGGCCACGCTGACATGCGCCTCGCAATAGGGCTTGCCCGGTTGGCTCGGCAAGCCGCAAAACCAGAAGTGCTCGGTTGCCGGGTCGCCGATCGGCCATTTGCAGGTGCGTTCGGTCAGTTCCATCAAGGTGATCTTCTTGGCCTTCTTTTCGACCTCGCGCACCGAAGCCAGCGCCTCGGGGCTGATCTCATTGGCCGACGGCTGCGGTGGCAGCGGTTGTCCCGCCGGAATGATCTGCTTGCGCATCGGCACCACGACGGGGGTCGGCGCGGGCTCGGGGCGCGCGGCTTGCGGGGCCGGCTTGGGGTCGGCCTTGGGGGCCGCGCGACGCGCCTCGGGGGGTTCGCCTTGCGACGCCTCGGGCGGCACACGCGCCGCCTTTGGCGCTGCCGCCGCCGGTTCCGCCGGGCCGCCAACGCGGTTTGACAGGCCAAGGCGATGCACCTTGCCAATTACCGCATTGCGGGTGACGCCGCCCAATTCCTTGGCGATCTGGCTGGCCGACTGGCCTTCCGCCCACATCTTTTTCAACGTCTCGACACGCTCATCAGTCCAGGACATGATAGCCTTTCCGCATATCGCCCCGGATCAGATGCCGGGGTGAGGGGTAATTTCGCTTGCCCCCTATTCTATTCGGGACGGGCTGAGATACAAGCGCGCAGGGCCGAAATCAAGGCCAAGCCATACGGAAGGGGCGAAAATGCGCGACTCAACGCCACGACAGATGGGTGTGCGGCGCTTTGGCCGGGTGAATTGGCTCGGGTTGGGAATGCTGGGCTTGCGCGAAACACGTCGGTTCATGGCGGTGTGGCAACAAACCGTGCTGGCACCGCTGATGATGGCAGGACTGTTTCTGACTGTCTTTGCGCTGGCATTCGGCCCCGGAGCGCAAAGCGGCGGGCGCGCCGATATAATGGGCCTGCCGTATCTGGCATTCCTCGCGCCCGGCATC
The DNA here is from genome assembly GCA_002422085.1 of Rhodobacteraceae bacterium UBA6197. Lineage (GTDB taxonomy): Bacteria > Pseudomonadota > Alphaproteobacteria > Rhodobacterales > Rhodobacteraceae > UBA6197. The sequence goes on along the minus strand of DISZ01000010.1, from coordinate 173,641 downwards.
CTGATGATGTCGGTCATCCAGAACGCCTTTGCCAATACCTCGTCCTCGATCGTCATTGCCAAGGTGCAGGGCAATATCGTGGATACGCTGATGCCGCCGCTGTCGGCGGGCGAACTGGTCGCGGGCTATCTTGCGGGGTCGGTTGCAAGGGCGCTGATGGTCGCCGTTCTGATTGGCGCCGCCATGACGCTGGTGCTGGGTACTCTGCCGGCGCATCCGCTCTGGGCGCTGGGGTTTGTGGTAATGGGCGCCGTGATGATGGGCGGGCTTGGTATCCTGGCCGGGATCTGGGCCAACAAATTCGACCAGATGGCGACCATCACCAATTTCGTCATCACCCCCTTGTCGTTCCTGTCCGGCACCTTCTACTCGGTCGAGGTGCTGTCATCCCCGTTTCGCGCCGCGACCCACTGGAACCCCATCTTCTACCTGATCGACGGCGCGCGCTACGGATTTGCCGGCGCTTCCGACGCCTCGCCATGGCAAGGATTGGTTGTCTGCTCCGGGGTCACGGCGCTGGTGCTGATCAGCTGCTGGAGGCTGTTCGACAGCGGCACAAGAATGAAGCCCTGATCCGTCCCAGTCCCTGATCTGCCCCTGTGCCCGTCGGGGCCGCAAGGCCAAGAGCCCCAAGAACAGCGCCCGCGCAGGCCGCTCTTTGCGTCGGCCCGCCCCGGCCTTGGGGCGCCGCGCCGTAACCCGACAGGCTTCTTTTTGGTCCAAATACTCAATCGCGCGCAACAAGCCAGCGGCACCGTTGGGCCTGCCACACCACGGCGTCACGCGACCACGCGCACCCCCCCCTTTACAAACCCGCCCCGGCTGCGCCACGTCATCGCCGATGATCACCAAGGCCGCCCATTTTGCCCGCCCCCGACGTCGCGCCCTGCGCGCCTGACGCCCTGATCTCGTGGCCAATCGCCACATTCCTGCCAAATCCCGCCGCAAATCGTTGACAGCCCACCGGGCCTGTTGCACCCATTGACCTTCCCTTGCCGGAGTCCCGCGATGATCGCTTCCGTCCTGCCCACCTATAACCGCGCGCCATTGACCTTTTCCCGGGGCTCCGGCTCCTGGCTCGAGACCGAGGACGGCACCCGTTACCTTGATCTCGGCGCAGGCATCGCGGTCAACGTGCTCGGCCATGCCAACCCCGAACTGGTCGCGGCGCTGACCGAACAGGCGGGCAAGCTTTGGCATGTCTCGAACCTCTATCAGATTGCCGAGCAGCAAAAGCTGGCCGATCTGCTGGTTGAACATACTTTCGCCGAAACCGTCTTTTTCACCAACTCGGGCACCGAGGCGGCGGAACTGGCGGTCAAGATGGCCCGCAAATACTGGTATGATCAGGGCGACGCGGAGCGTATCGAAATCATAACCTTCGAAGGCGCTTTCCACGGCCGCTCGGCGGCGGCCATCGCCGCCGCCGGATCAGAGAAGATGACCAAGGGTTTTGGCCCGCTGCTGCCCGGCTTCACCCATCTCAAATGGGGCGACCATGACGCCCTGCGCGCTGCGGTGACACATCGCACCGCTGCGGTCTGGATCGAGACGGTGCAAGGTGAGGGCGGCATCCGCGCGCTGCCCGACCAATGCCTCAAGGGATTGCGCGACCTTTGCGATGAAACCGGCGCGCTGCTGATCCTGGATGAGGTCCAATGCGGGATGGGGCGCACCGGCCGGCTTTTCGCACATGAATGGGCCGGGATCGAGCCCGACATCATGATGATCGCCAAAGGCATCGGCGGCGGCTTTCCTCTGGGCGCGGTTCTGGCCAATGAACGCGCCGCTTCGGGAATGACGGTGGGAACGCATGGCTCGACCTATGGCGGCAATCCGCTGGCCTGTGCCGTCGGGGCAAGGGTCATGGAAATCGTCTCCGACCCTGCCTTTCTGGCCGAAGTGCGCCGCAAGGCCGCCCTCATGCGTCAAAAGCTCGAGGGTCTGGTCGCGGCCCATCCGGAGGTCTTTGAAAGCGTGCGCGGCGCTGGCCTGATGCTGGGGCTGAAATGCAAGCCCGCCCCGATTGATGTGGTCAACGCGGCCTATACCGAGAAACTGTTGACCGTGCCCGCCGCCGACAATGTGCTGCGGCTTCTGCCCGCGCTGACGATCTCGGACGACGAGATCGCCGAGGCCATCGCCCGGCTGGACCGGGCCGCGACCGCGTTGGTCAGCAATGCCGTGTGATCATGGTTTCATGCCTCTGGCACGGGCTTGCCACCCGCAGATGCAGGGTCGGCCGACCCAGCCCCCCGTTCGCACGCGCTGGCGCGCGCCCGAGGTGGAACTTGCGCCGATCAGACGCGATCTTGAAAACCCCGCCGTCGCGCTGCACTTCGCAAAGCAGCGCGATCAGGCTTTCACCCAAGCCCGGAACGGCCTCGCCGGTCTTGACCCGGCGCCGCGGCTCGAATGCTTTGCCAAAGGCAGCGACGTGATGGATAGGTTTGTCGGCACTGCCGATGTTCCTCGCCCGGGCCATGTCGCGCGCTATATCCGCGCCCGTGCCCTGGCGCCGGTGGCCCTGGGCGCCAAAGCGGTGCTGACCGACCCTGCGCCGGATAGCGAACGTGCCGTGCGCGCCTTCCGACGAGCGGGCCTTGTCCCTGACCGCACCAGCACCGAGTCGCGCGGCGCCCCGGTGCTGGAGATGCATTTCGCCTGCCTGACCGCTTGAGCCGGTCCCAATATCCCGGGAGGGGTGAGGCCAGACCGCCCCCCGTTCCGTCCTCACCGAAAGCCTGACAGATGAAGAATTTTCTTGATATTCATACCACTGCCCCCGCCGACCTGCGCGCCATGATCGATCAGGCCCGCAAGATGAAGGATGCGCGCGCCGGTCTGCCCAAGGGCACTGCGGACCCCGATCAGCCGCTGGCAGGCCGCATGGTTGCGCTGATCTTTGAAAAACCCTCGACCCGGACCCGCGTCTCGTTCGACGTCGGCGTGCGGCAGATGGGTGGGCAAACGATGGTGCTGTCGGGGCGCGAAATGCAACTGGGCCACGGTGAGACCATCGCCGATACCGCCCGCGTGCTGTCGCGGTATGTGGATCTGATCATGATCCGCACCTTTGAGGAAGCGACCCTGCAGGAAATGGCGGAACATGCGACCGTGCCGGTCATCAACGGGCTGACGAACCGCACGCACCCCTGCCAGATCATGGCCGATATCATGACCTACGAAGAACACCGCGGCCCGATCCGCGGCAAGAAGGTGGTCTGGTCGGGCGATGGCAACAACGTTTGCGCCAGCTTCTTGCATGCGGCAGGGCAATTCGGCTTTGATCTGACCTTCACCGGCCCCGAGACGCTGGACCCCGAACGCGAATGGCTGGAGTTTGCCCGCGCCAGAGGCGTCAAGGCGACGATCGAGCGCGATCCCGCCCGCGCGGTCGCCGGAGCGGATCTGGTGGTCACCGATACCTGGGTTTCGATGCACGACCCCGAGTCGGCCAAGGAACGGCGTCACAACCAGTTGCGCGGCTACCAGGTCAACGAGGCGCTGATGGCCAAAGCCAAGCCTGACGCCTTGTTCATGCATTGCCTGCCGGCGCACAGAAACGACGAAGTCACGAGCGCGGTGATGGACGGCCCCCATTCGGTGATCTTCGATGAGGCCGAAAACCGCCTGCACGCGCAAAAGGCGGTCATGCGCTGGTGCCTCGGGCTCTGATCCCGGCGGCTGGACGGCCGAACGGGCGGAGCCTCCGGCGGGAGTATTGGGGCCAAAAAGAAGCCCGCAGTTGCCGGTGCGGCTGCGCGGGCTTGTAAGCACGCGTCTTTCGAGGCTGGCTGGGGCGCTTCTGATCCCGGGTAGGGAATGGCCTGTCCGGACAGCGGTTCCGATCGTCGATTCGCAACGGGAAACGGCCTTTCGAATGGGCGGGGGGCACATGCCCGCCACGCCGCCATGTCAAAGCGGCGATCGCCGGGATGCGGACCCTGCTTCGGGGGCGTGGCCTTCGGCGACTCATATGCACCATCTTGGCGGTTTATCGTCTGGCTGTAGAAGCGGCTGCCAGTCCGGCACTGGCGCCGCGTCCGGGCCAAACAGGGGTGATCAACAAATCCGCCTCGGCGGCATTTGTAGTGACACCGCCTGGGCAATATCCGCGGCCGGGCGGGCTCTGGCAATTGGTGGTGACAGGGGCGGTGGTCGCGCCAGAGTTTGATCTGAGGGGCCGCTTTGGCGGGCGGATCGGGATCAAGATGTGCCTACCGATCACGCTGAGCGTTGCGGCGGGCGCTAATGCAAAGGCTCTGCCTGCCGATCAGATTTGCGCATCGTTGTGGGTGCCGCAACGCCCGCGCGAAAAGACGTGCCGTCGCCATAATCAAGGCTAATTGGCGCCGAGATTTCAGCAGATATTGCCACCCAGAGATTTGACCGTTGGCAGTGTGGAAACATGGCACTTATCACCACAGGACTGGGTGGCCCGCAAGGCGTCGGCGAGGGCAGCTTTCGCGGCAGCACGCTGACGACGGGAAACTATGACGATGGGTCGATCAAGGTGGATATCACCTCGGTCTTCGGGCCGTCGGGCATTGATTACTTTGGCACGAATTACACCTCGATCTATATCAATACCAATGGCTTGATCACTTTTGGCGGACCGGTGACGACCTACACGCCCACGGCCATTTCATCGCTGAACTATCCCGCCATTGCGCCATTCTTTACCGATGTGAACATCACCTCGGGATCGGCCACGGGGTTGAACAACATCTATTGGGATCTGGATCCGGCCAGCGGCAAGGTCACGGTTACCTGGCTGGATGTGCGCGCCTATTCGGGCAGCGCGGCCAATACCAATACCTTTCAGCTTGTGCTGAGCTCGACCGGCAGCGGCAATTTCGAGGTCGAGTTCATCTATCAGCAGATCGAATGGACGAACGGCTATACTGGCGTGGCACAGATCGGGCTGACCGATGGAGGCGTCAATGACTATGTCGTGCCCGGTTCGGGGAATTCGGCGGCGATCCAGCAATACCCGACGAATGATTTTGCCACCGACGATCCGAATGGTGTCTGGTCGATCCGGATCAAGGATGGCAATCCGGTCTGTTTCGTGGCGGGCACGCTGATCGATACACCTTCGGGTCGGCGCCCGATCGAGGCGCTTCAGGAAGGCGATCTGGTGCTGACCGCCGATCATGGCGCGCAACCGATCCGCTGGATCGGTGGTTCGCACCTGTTGTCGGTGGGCAATTGCCGCCCGATCCGCATCCGCGCGGGGCATCTGGACAATGATCGCGAACTGCAGGTGTCGCGCCGTCACCTGTTGCGCGTGGCTGGCGCCCCGGCCGAGCTGATCTTTGGCGAGGACGAAGTCTTTGTCGCCGCCTGCGACCTGATCGACGGGATCAACGTTGAGGAAGTGACCAGCCAGCGCACCGTCACCTATTACCATCTGCTTCTCGGCAGTCACGAGGTGGTTCTGGCCGAGGGCTGTGGCAGTGAAAGCCTGCGCCCGGGCCCGCAGGCGATGGACTGCATGGGCCCCCGCGCGCGCGCCGAGCTGGCCGAAAAGGTTGGCAAAAGCGAACTGGCACGAATGGGGCAGGACTTCACCGCCCGTCGTGTCTTGAAATCGCGTGAAGCCTGTGTCTTGCGCGCCGCGCTGGCAAAACCGCGCAAAATTGTTCTGCCTGTGGCCGCTTAGCGCAACTGCGGCACAAGGCCTTTTGGGCGACCGACATCCTCGACTCCCATTCGCAGCCCCTGTCCGATCCGATGCGCCAAGGCAGACCATCCCGATGCCGCCAGCGGGTCCAGCCGGCGCCGAAGCGTGTCGTCAAAAAGTCCGAGCCAGACCGCGAAATGTGCCGCCTCGACATTGCCCGCCAGCCGGTGTGCCATCATCGGGCTGCCGTCATAGCCTGTCTGGAACAGGATTGCCCCTTTCCAGAACCGGGCGATCTTGGCCTCATGCGCGGGCCAGTCCGTGACATGTGCGGCAAAGATCGGCCCCAGCAGATGATGCGCGCGCACTCTGGCGTAGAATTCGGTGACGACCCCGTCGATAGCCTCGGGCGTGATCTCAAAGCGCGGCGGCAAAGTGGTCATGGCTGTCTCCTTTCGCTCCAGATAGGTCGCACCCTTGGCTAGCGCAAGTCGCCAGCCCGTCGCAGCGTGTTCGGCTTCTTTTTGGTGAAAATACTCCCGCCGGAGGCCCTGTTTTGGGTGTCGGAGCCTCCGGCGGGAGTATTTTTACCAAAAAGAAGCACGAGAGGCGCCCAAGGCGCCACTTTACGCGCCTGCGGCCCGATCCTATAAGGCGGCATGGTTTGGCTGGCTTTCATATCTTTGCGAATTAGCAGCCCGGCGCTCTGAGATCAGAGTCGCCGGGACATGACGCCATGCCCCGGGGCGCGCGTTTGCGCCCTTTCCTCGTTCAAGGACTTTCCCGATGTGCGCCGATACCCCCGCCACCAGCCCTGACTACCGCAACACTGTGTTTTTGCCGGAAACCGAGTTTCCGATGCGGGCCGGTCTGCCCGCACGCGAGCCCGAGTGGTTGGCGCATTGGGAAACGATCGGCATCTACGACCGGCTGCGCGCGCAAAAGGGCCGGGCGCCCTTTGTTCTGCATGACGGGCCGCCTTATGCCAACGGGCATCTGCACATCGGTCACGCGCTGAACAAGATCCTCAAGGATTTCATCGTCCGCTCGCAGCAGATGATGGGCAAGGATGCACGCTATGTGCCGGGTTGGGACTGCCACGGCCTGCCGATCGAATGGAAGATCGAAGAGCAATACCGCGCCAAGGGGTTGGACAAGGACGCAGTCAATATCGTCGACTTCCGGCAAGAGTGCCGCAAGTTTGCCGAGGGTTGGATCGACATCCAGCGCGAGGAATTCAAGCGGCTGGGCGTCACCGGCAAATGGGATGCGCCTTATCTCACGATGGATTTTCATGCCGAGGCGGTGATCGCCGACGAATTCATGAAGCTCTTGATGAACGGCAGCCTGTATCAGGGCTCCAAGCCCGTGATGTGGTCGCCGGTGGAAAAGACCGCGCTGGCCGAGGCCGAGGTCGAGTATCACGACCATACCAGCCATACGATCTGGGTGCGGTTCAACGTGGATTGCGCGTCCGATTTCAAGGATATGGACGGTTGCATCCGCACCGATCTGCTGGCCGCCCATGTGGTGATCTGGACCACCACGCCCTGGACTATCCCGCAAAACCGTGCCGTCGCCTTCAATCCCGGGATCGCCTACGGTCTTTACCAAGTGTTGAGCGTCGCCGAAGGCTCTCTCGCCAAACCGGGCGAGACAATCCTTCTTGCCGACAAGCTCGCGGCAGACACCTTTGTCGCCGGGAAGGTCTTGACCTTTGAACGTCTCCGCGACGTGCCCGCAAAAGAGCTGGAGACGCTGACCCTTGCCCATCCGTTCCGCGGTGTTGAAGGCGCCAATGGTGAATGGGACTACGGCGTGCCGATGCTGCCTGGCGACCATGTCACGGATGACGCGGGCACCGGCTTTGTGCATACCGCCCCCAGCCACGGTGATGACGACTATCAGATCGGTCTGAAATACGGCCTGCCGATGACCTACAACGTTGAACCCGATGGCAGCTACCGCACCGATCTGCCGCTGTTCGGCGGCCAGCAGATCATCACACCCGAGGGCAAGGAAGGCCCGGCAAACGTCAGTGTCATCAAGCAGTTGGCCTATGCGGGTGCGCTTCTGGCCAAGGGCAAGATGAAGCACAGCTATCCGCACAGCTGGCGTTCAAAGGCGCCGCTGATCTACCGCAACACGCCGCAATGGTTTGCCGCCATCGACAAGAAGCTGGACGACGGCATGGACACCTATGGTGACACTATCCGCACCCGTGCGCTGACCTCGATCGACAAGCTGGTCAAGTGGACACCGCAGACCGGGCGCAACCGGCTTTATTCGATGATCGAGTCGCGGCCCGATTGGGTCTTGTCGCGACAACGCGCCTGGGGTGTGCCGCTGACCTGTTTCGTCAAGAAGGGCGCGCGCCCGACCGACCCCGATTTTCTGCTGCGCGACGCCCATGTCAACGCGCGGATCGTGCGCGCGTTTGAGGCCGGGGGGGCGGATGTCTGGTACACGCCCGACTTCAAGGCGACCGCGCTGGGCCCGGACTATGACCCTGCCGATTTCGATCAGGTCTTTGATGTGCTGGATGTGTGGTTCGACAGCGGTTCCACCCATGCTTTCGTGCTGCGTGACCGCGCCGACGGCACGCCCGACGGCATTGCCGACCTTTATCTTGAGGGCACCGATCAGCACCGCGGCTGGTTCCATTCCTCGATGCTGCAAGCCTGCGCCACCAAGGGTCGCGCGCCCTATCGGGCGGTTGTGACCCACGGCTTCACGCTGGACGAGAAGGGCATGAAAATGTCCAAATCGCTGGGCAATACGATCCTGCCGGAACAGATCGTCAAGGAATACGGGGCCGATATCCTGCGGCTCTGGGTGGCGCAGGTCGATTTCACCAACGATCAGCGGATCGGCAAGGAAATCCTGAAAGGTGTGGCCGACAGCTACCGCAGGCTGCGCAACACGATGCGTTTCCTGCTGGGCAACCTCGCCGGGTTCACCGAGGCCGAACGCGTGGCCCCCGCCGACATGCCGGAACTGGAACGCTGGGTGCTGCACCGTCTGGCCGAGTTGGATCATAACGTCCGCAAGGGCTATGACGCCTATGATTTTCAGGGCGTGTTTCAGGCGCTGTTCAACTTTTGCACCATCGACCTGTCGGCGCTTTACTTTGATATCCGCAAGGACAGCTTTTATTGCGACGCCGCCGACAGCACCGCGCGCCGGGCGGCGCGCACGGTGCTCGATATCGTGTTCCACCGCCTGACCACCTGGCTTGCGCCGATCCTTGTTTTCACCATGGAGGATGTGTGGCTGTCGCGGTTCCCGGGCGAGGGGTCTTCGGTGCATCTGATCGACATGCCCCATACCCCCGCCGACTGGCTCGACGAACCCCTTGCCGCGAAATGGGAGGGCATCCGCCGCGCTCGTCGCGTGGTGACTGCCGCCCTCGAGGTTCAGCGCACCGCCAAGGTCATCGGTGCCAGCCTTGAGGCCGCGCCGGTGGTGCATGTCGAAGACGACGGCTTGCTCAGGGCGCTGCGCTCGGTTCCGTTTGCCGATCTGTGCATCACCTCTGGTCTGGTGCTGACCTCTGACCCGGCCCCGAACGAGGCCTTCCGCCTGCCCGAGATCGCCGGCATTGGCGTGGTCTTTGAACTGGCCTCGGGCGAGAAATGCGACCGCTGCTGGAAGATCCTTCCCGATGTGGGCAGCCACGCCCACCCCTGCACCTGCGCGCGCTGCAACGCGGTGTTGGGTTAGAACCGGGCCGCAGATCGCAGCCCACAAGGCCGCCGGCCGCCGGGCTGCGTCGATCTTGACGGGGCGCGGCACCTGCGGCGGCGGGCCGGGTGGGCTGCGATTGTGCCGGGCAGGCTTGCGGCGGCACGCATGCCGGATTACCGATTGTCACAATTGATCGAAACAGGGCGGGCGGGCAGTGACACTCGGGGTAATGCTGGCGGTTCTGGGCGCGGCTTTCTTGCACGCGCTCTGGAACGCGATGATCAAGCTCGGGGCCTCGAAGGTAGGCTCGATGGTCGTGCTGTCAGTAATGGAAATCCCGATCGGGCTGGCGGTGGCGATGACCCGACCCTGGCCCCATACTGCGGTCTGGCCCTGGGTTCTGGCGGCGGGATGCACGCATTTCGCCTACAAGTTCTTTCTGACCTACGCCTACGAGCAGGGCGATCTGAGCCGCGTCTATCCGATAGCCCGCGGAGCGGCGCCGATGATCGTGGCCGGTGTGGGCGCGGTGTTTCTGGCGGATGCGGTTACCCGCGGGCAGTATGGCGGAATCGTGATGCTGGGCTTGGGCATCCTGATGATGGCGCGCGGGATTTTCACCGACGGCGAACAGCGCCGTTTGCTGCCCTTTGCGCTGGGCTCGGCTGCCGCGACGGCCAGTTATACGCTGATTGATGGTCTGGGCGCACGGATTTCCGGCGATGCGGTGGCCTATGTCGGCTGGATCTTCGTGTTTGACGGGCTGCTGTTTTCAGGCGGGATGCTGGCGCTGAAGGGGCGCAAGGTTCTGGCGGGGGGACTGCGCGGCTGGGCTTGGGGGGGCGCGGCCTCGGCGGCATCCTACGGCGCCTATGCGATCTCGGTCTGGGCGATGACGGTGGCGCCGATCGCGGTGGTGGCGGCGCTGCGCGAAACCTCGATCCTGTTCGCGGTCCTGATCGGCTGGCTGGTCTTTGGCGAAAGGATGACCCCGACCAAAGCGCTCGCGGCGTTGATGATTGTGTTGGGGGTGATCCTGACCCGGCTTTAGCGTCGGGACCGCTTGGCCCAAGGCGAGGTCGGGGCCGGGCCGATCACCCGAGATCCACGTTAGCGGGCACCACGCGCGGGAAAGATTTCTTGCGCGATCCCGGCCAGCAGCAGGTAAAGCGAGGTGATCGCAAGGCCCAGATGCGCCCAGCTTTGGGGGTGAAAGTCGACCCAGGCCGCCCAGCCCGCAAAGCCGATCCACGCCAGCGTCACCGGCAGGCTTAGGGTGCGCCATCGCTCGGTGCGGACCGGGTGGATGAATTTGAGATTGGTGAACATCGTGCCCGCCAGCGCCACCACGATGGCCAGCATCAGCCAGAAGTTGGGTTGCAGGGCAAACAGCACCAACACCACCATGTTCCAGCACGCCGGAAAACCGGCAAAGGAATTATCCTTTGTCTTCATCCGGGTATCGACGAAATAGATGACCGAGCCATAGGTGATGACGATGATCGCGATCCAGCCCGTCCAGCCCGGCAACAGCCCGGATTGAAACAGCGCAAAAGCCGGGATGAACACATAGGTCAGATAATCGATGATCAGGTCCAGAAGCACGCCGTCATACGTCGGCCAGTTGACCTGGACATCATAGCGCCGCGCCAATGGGCCATCGAACCCGTCAACCAGCAGCGCCACCACCAGCCAAAGAAACATCAGGCTCCATTTGCCCTCGACGGCGGCCAGCATGGCCAGCATCGACAGCACCGCGCCAGAGGCGGTCAAAAGATGCACAAAAAGTGCTTTCCATCGTATATCCATGCGCTTCTCTTGCCGCAAACTGCGCGCAAGGGCAAGGCGCGGTAACAGGGGAGTGAGGTGGAAATCGCGTCCCTGATGCCTCTGATCGTGTCACGCGATTTCGGACAGAAGCGAGAGGAACCGCTGCGCCAGATCCTCATCGCGCGTGACGGTGCTACTGCCACCCGACTCATCGTGGCTTAGGGCATCAAACAACGATTCATAAAGCGACTGCGCATCGGTCGCCGAATTGCTGCCACCCGGCGGCGGCGGGCCACCCGGCGGCGGGCCGCCCATCTCGGCGGTCATGCCTTTGCCAGACGCGCCCGTCGGCTCGCCTGATCGCAACGCTGTTTCCGCAATGCTCAGTTCAGTCTCGGACAGCAGCCCATCGGCGTCACTGTCGATCGTCGAGAACTGCGATGACAGCAGGCCTGCCATCGGCGCGGCGTCGATTTCGTCTTGCGACAACAGCCCGTCGCCATTGGCATCGTTGCTTTCGGCCAAGGCGTCGAACAGGGATTTCGCGTCCGCCCCACCTGACGCTGATCGAGGTGGCGGCGGCGGTGGCGGCGCGTCTTTGCGCCGGGTTTCGGCGCTTGCCGAGCTGCTCGTCGAAGAGGCGGTCGAAGAGGCGGTCGATTGCAGTAGCGACAGCGCGGTGGATCCGGACAGGCCGGACAGCGAAGACACGTTCATAGGAGCATTCCTTCTGGACAAACGCAGCCAGACGATGTGCGCACAGCATGAAGAAATGCTTTCCAGACGCGAGGGTTTGCGCCGAAAAATACCGACAAGTCAGCGCAATCTGGTAAAAAAGACGGCGGATCAGGCGCGAGGATGCGCCTGATGGTAAACCTCCATCAGGCGGGCGCTGTCGACGGCGGTATAGATCTGCGTCGTGGCGAGGCTTGCGTGGCCCAGCAGTTCCTGGATCGCGCGCAGATCACCTTCGGCCGCCAGCAGATGTGTGGCAAAGCTGTGGCGCAGCGCATGCGGCGTGGCGCTGGCGGGCAGGCCAAGGCTCATCCGGGCCTGCTCCATCGCGCGGGCAATCTGGCGCGGGTTCAGCGGCCCGCCGCGCACGCCGCGAAACAGCGGCGCCTGGGATGCGCTGGGGTAGGGGCACAGGCGCAGATACTCGGTCACCGCATCGCGTGCCGCCGGCAGAACCGGCACCAGCCGTTCCTTGCTGCCCTTGCCGATGATGCGCAGCACCTCGGGCAGGGGGGTGTCGGCGCCGGTCAGCCCCAGAGCCTCTGAAATCCGCAATCCGCAGCCGTAAAGCAACGTCACCACCGCCGCGTCGCGCGCCGCGATCCACGGCTCCATCGCCTGCGTATCAACCTGCGAAATCACCGCGCGGGCGGCATCCTCGCTCAGCGGACGGGGCAGTTTGCGGGTGAACTTCGGCGCCCGCGCCGCCAACACATGCGTTGCATCAAAGCCCTGCCGATCGGCCAGCCAGCGGATGAAGGATTTGATCGACGACAGCCGCCGCGCCAGCGACCGCGCGCCCAGACCCCGACCGCGCTCTGCCGCCATGAACGAGCGCATGTCCGGCTGGCTGACGTCGGCCAACCGCCCCAGCCCCAGCCCTTCGCCGTGGTGACGCGACAAGAACCCCAGAAAGGCGGAAACGTCGCTCTGGTAGGCGGTCAGCGTATGGTCCGCCGCACCCTCGAGCGCGCGCAGGTGGTCAAGCCAGTGGTCCAGCGCATCAGCGGCGGCGGGGGAAAACCCCGGCTCCATCAGTCGCGCGCCTTCATGACAGCCAGCGCCGCATTGCGCGTTCGAAGACGCCCGCGAAAAAGGCCAGAAGATCGGTGCCCTGCGAGGGTTTGAACTGATGCGGATCCTCGGCCCCCATGACCAGCATCCCCGGCAGACGCCCCTCGCCGAAATCCAGCCGCATCAGGGCTTCGGAACGGATCCAGCCCGCCGCCTCGCCATAGATCGCGTCGGAATTGGGCAGCGTCTGGCGCAGCACCACCGGACGCGGCTGCGCCGAGCGGCCGGCACGCATGTATTCGCTGATGAACCCCGGCTCGGCGACGCAGAGCACATCGCCCAGGCGGCGCAGCGCGGGGTCGTTTTCGTTGTGCAGGCTTTCCAGCACCAGCCGCACGCAATCCAGCCGCAGGATATCGGAAACCTCGGCGCTGAGGTTCTTGAGAAACTCCTCGAACTCGACCGGATCCAGCATCCGCAGCACCGCGCGGTGAACCTGATTGGTGCCGGCAAGATTTTCGTAAGCAGCGGCGATGACCGAACGGTGGGTGTCTTCAAGCCGGTCCAGTCGCGCCTCCAACCGTTCCATCGCCACGCCACGCAGATCGACGATATTGGCACCCATGGTGCGTTCGTTCGCGGCGATCAGCGCACGCATCAGATCCCGATCCTCGAGAATCATCTCGGGATCGGAAATGATCTTGTCGCGCAACTGCGCTGCGAGTGCGGTTTCTGCCATGCCTGTAACGCCCGTTTCAGAGGTCATTTTGGGCCACCATACACATGTTGCGCGAAAAATCAGGTATTTTTTGGCCCATACCGCGGTGCTGCAATGGCAGTGCTGCAAAGGGTGGCGGCCTGCCTTGGCTGGCCGCCACGCAGATCAGATGTTCTGGCCGGTCTTCGCCCAGTCTTTCAAAAACTGCTCCAACCCCCTGTCGGTCAACGGATGGCTGACCATCGCCTTGATGACCGACGGAGGGGCGGTGATGACATCGGCACCGATCCGCGCCACATCGGTGATATGGTTGACCGAGCGGATCGAGGCGGCCAGAATCTCGGTGTCGAAATCGTAATTGTCATAGATTGTGCGAATGTCTTCGATCAATTGCACGCCGTCCATGTTGATGTCATCGAGCCGGCCGATGAACGGCGAGATGAAAGCAGCCCCCGCCTTGGCCGCGAGGATCGCCTGCGCCGCCGAAAAACACAACGTGACGTTGACCATATGGCCTTCGGATGCGAAAGCCTTGCATGCGGTCAGACCATCCCAGGTCAACGGCACCTTGATCGCGATATTGGGGGCGATCTTGGCAAGCTTCAAACCTTCGGCGATCATCGCCTTGGCCTCGGTGGCCACCACTTCGGCGGAGACGGGACCAGAGACCATGTCGCAGATTTCTTTCGTGACTTCGACAATGTCGCGCCCCGACTTCAGGATCAACGACGGGTTGGTGGTGACACCATCCACCATGCCAAGGTCATTCAGCTCACGGATGGCGGCAACGTCTGCGGTATCGACGAAGAATTTCATGATTGGTCTCCTGAGGGGCGTTTTGCCGCGTGATAGCGCAAAGTGGCGGATGCCGGAACCCCTGACCAACACAACTCTCTTTGGCCGGCCGGGAAGGGGGGCTGCCTGCCCCCCCGCCTGCGGCGTCCCCCCGGGGATATTTTTGCAAAGGCGAAACCGGCATTTCATCTTCGCGATAAATATCCCCGCCGGAGGCACGGCGGCTCTGGGCGCGCGGCATGGCTGAGACGGGGTATTTCGAGCAGGGCACGCTGGTGGCGGTGCTGACGGCCGAACCGATTGGGCGGCCGCTCGACTACCTTGCGCCAGAGGGCGGGTGTTTCCCGGGCGCCTTCGTCGAAGTGCCCCTGGGGCCGCGACGGGTGTTGGGGGTGGTCTGGGGCCCGGGCATCGGGGGCTATGATCCGGCGCGCATCCGGACGGTGAACCGGGTGTTGGATGCGGCGCCGATGCGCGATGAATTGCGGCAGTTCCTGCTGCGCGCGGGCGAGTATACCTTGACCCCATTGCCGGCGATGCTGCGGCTGGCCACCCGCGCGCCGGGATTGGGCGATGCGCCGGGAATGCGCAGGATCTATCGCTTGGGGCAGGGCGAGCCGGGACGGATGACCGATGCCCGCGCCCGTGTGCTGAAGGTGATGCGCGACCACGGCGGCGCAGGCTTCGTTCTGGCCGAGTTGGCGGCCATGGCCGGCTGCACCACGCAGGTCATCAAGGGCTTGGTCAGTTCGGGCGCGGTGAACGAGGAGGACACACCGCGCGATGTACCGTTTGCACGGCTTGATCCGGCTCTGCCGGGCAAGGATCTGGCGCCCGATCAAGCCGAGGCGGCGACGCGGCTTCGCGCCTCGGTGCGGGCGATGACCTACGCCACCACGCTGCTGAAAGGGGTTACCGGTTCAGGCAAGACCGAGGTTTATCTTGAGGCGGTGGCCGAGTGTCTGGCGCGCGGTCGACAGGCGCTGGTGCTGCTGCCAGAAATCGCGCTGACGGCGGAGTTTCTGGACCGGGTCGAGGCGCGGTTCGGCGCCCGCCCGGGCGAGTGGCATTCCGGCGTCACCCAGACCGAACGGCGACGGCTGTGGCGGATGGCGGGCGAGGGTGGCGTGGGACTGGTGGTGGGCGCGCGCTCGGCATTGTTTCTGCCGTTCCGCGATCTGGGGTTGATCGTCGTCGATGAGGAACACGACACCTCCTACAAGCAAGAAGAGGGCGTGCTTTACAATGCGCGCGACATGGCGGTGCTGCGCGCGTCGCTGTGCTCGGCCTCGGTGGTGCTGGCCTCGGCGACGCCCAGTCTGGAAACATGGGCCAATGCCGAAGCCGGGAAATACACGCGTATCAACCTTTCCACGCGTTTCGGGGTCGCGGAGTTGCCGCAGATGCAGGCGATTGATCTGCGCGCCGAGGCGATGGCGCCGAACCGCTGGATCTCTCCCCGTCTGGCGGCCGAGGTGACGGCGCGGATGGCGCGGGGCGAACAGTCGATGCTGTTCTTGAACCGGCGGGGCTATGCGCCGGTCACGGTTTGCCGGGCGTGCGGCCATCAGATCGGCTGCGACCATTGCGATGCCCGGATGGTCGAGCACCGGTTCCTCAAGCGTCTGGTGTGCCATCAATGCGGCGAGACGAAACCGATGCCCTCGGCCTGTCCGTCGTGCCATGCCGAGGGGCGTCTTGCCGCGGTTGGCCCCGGTGTGGAGCGGCTGGCCGAAGAGGTGGCCGAGCGCTTTCCCGAGGCGCGATTGTCGGTGCTGTCGTCGGATCTGTTCGGTTCGGCCCGTGCGCTGAAAGAGGCGATCGGCGGCATTGCGGCGGGTGGCGCCGATATCATCATCGGCACGCAGATCGTGGCCAAGGGGCACAACTTTCCGCAATTGACGCTGGTCGGGGTGATTGACGCGGATCTGGGGCTGCAAGGGTCCGATCTGCGCGCGGCCGAGCGCACGTTTCAGTTGATGCGGCAGGTGTCGGGCCGGGCCGGGCGGGCCGAAAAAAGGGGCGTGGCGCTGCTTCAGACCTGTCAGCCCGACCACCCGGTGATCCGCGCCATTCTGGGTGGCGACGAAGAGGCGTTCTGGCGCGCCGAGGCCGCCGAGCGGCGGGCGCAGGGTGTGCCGCCCTATGGCCGGATGGCGGGGATCATCCTGTCGGGACCACAATTGCAGCCGCTGTTCGACTTTGGCGGTGCGCTGGCGCGGCGCGACGGCCCGTTGCGTCGGATCGGGGCGATGCTTTATGGCCCCGCGCCGGCGCCGATTGCGCGGGTGCGCGGGCGTCACCGGGTGCGGATGCTGGTCAAGGCCGACAAGGGCGCGCCGTTGCAGGCCGCCTTGGCCGAATGGGTGGCGCAACTGAAACCCCCCGCCAACCTGCGCGTGGCAATCGACATCGACCCGCAAAGCTTTCTTTGACCTGCCTTGATAGGGTGAGGTGGCGGGCGCATCGGCACCAAGCCCGGTGCGGGCCGGCCAACAGGGTCGGTGCGTGCTTGGTAGCCTTGGCGGCAGCGTGGCCAGACACCGGGTCCGCCCTCCACGCCCCATGGGTCTTTGCGCATCGATGTCGCGAAACGGGGCGATGGCTCTTGCGGCGCGGTCCCGCCCAAAGGGGTCTTTCCGGCGTCTGATTCGTGTTCAGGCCGGCAGGCCCTGAGCGGTGCGCTGGTCGATCAGAAAGTCGGTGATGATCGCGCCGACCCACATGCAAAACAGCGCCAGCCACGCGGTGCCGGCAAAGATCGACCCGCCGGTGACGCCCGCACCGATGGCGCAGCCCCCCGCCAGCATCGCGCCAAAACCCATCAGCGCCGCGCCGATCATCGAGCGGCGCATCGGTCCGGCACCGTCAAAGCCCTGAAACACCAGATCGCGCCCGATCAACGCCGCGAAGAACGCGCCGATCACCACGCCGGGCACCAGCCCCACGTCGAATTCCAGCACCGAATTGCGGTCCAGAAAATACATCAGCGTATTTGCCGACGGCCCCGAGAAGGTCGCCGAGGTGACCGGAACCGGGTCGAAGGCGACCTGTGACAGGCTCCATGTCAGCACCCAGCCGACCGCCACCGCAAAACCCACGCCCGAGGCAAAGACCAACACCCGCGCCCCGATCCGGTTCTTGCGCGCCAGATAAAGCGCCAAGCCCGCCGTCGCGACCCCAAAGGCCAGACCCGCCCCCTCGGGCAGGCGCAACTCTGCCAGCAAATTGACGTTTTCACCGCCCGGCGTCACCCAATACCCTGCCAGCCGGTCGCGGAGCGGGGCCAGAACGCCCTTCAGGCTCATTTGTGCGACCACCGCAAAGATCAGCCCGGAAACGACCGAACGCAGGTTCCCGGTCGAGGCCAGAACCAACAGGCGCCCTGAACAGCCCCGGGCCAACACCATGCCGACGCCAAAGATCAAGCCGCCGATGATCGCGCCCGACCACGACCCCGGCACCGACATGATCCGCGAATCCTCGGCGCGGAACAGGCCCAGAAGCTGCGCCCCCTGCACCCAGACCACCGCTGTCGAAAAGGTCAGCAACCAGACCGAAACCTTGTCGCCAAGCTGGCCGCGCGCAAACTCGATCGTTGCCGCGCGCAGGCAAAAATTCGACCGCTGCGCCGCTACGCCGAAAACGATGCCGGTAATCATGCCGAAAATGGCAGCTGTCGGCCCCTCGCCAATTCGCTCGACAATTGCGACGATGTCCATGCACCTCTCCCTGCCAGCGACTTCCCTGAGGACGTTGGCCCGATGTGCCACGATAGCACGATCCCTGCCTTGACATAAATCACCCTGTCCGCGCGCGCGACGGCTTGCAGCGTGGCGCCCTGCGGCGTATCGGGAACCATGTTTGCACGCCCCGCCCTGACACTGGAAACCGCCCGGACGTTGCCCTTCTGGCGGCGCCCCGAGGCGTTGCTTTACCTCATGGCGGCGGCGATGCCGATCTCGTTTTCGACCTGGTCGGCGCTGCTCAACAATTTCGTTATCGAAGCGGCGCATTTTTCCGGCCGCGAGATCGGCTGGCTGCATTCGGTGCGCGAGATTCCGGGGTTTCTGGCGATCGGGGTGATCGTGCTGCTTTGGGTGGTGCGCGAACAGGCGCTGGCGCTGTCGGCGCTGGCGTTGTTGGGGGCGGCCACGGCGATGACCGCGATGTTCCCCACATTTGGCGGTCTGCTGGTCACCACCATGCTGTCGTCGATCGGGTTTCATTACTTTGAGACGGTGAACCAGTCCTTGCAGCTGCAATGGACCCCAAAGGTGCAAGCGCCGCTGGTGCTGGGGCGTATCGTGGCCATCGGGTCGGGCGCGTCGCTGGTGGCCTACGGGCTTTTGGTTCTGACCTGGAAGACCTTCGATCTAAGCTACGGGCTGGTTTACGGCATCGCCGGCGGCAGCACGCTGGCGATAGCGGTTCTTGCGGCGCTGGCCTTTCCGCGCTTTCAGGCACCCGAACCGCAACTGAAGCACTTTGTGCTGCGCAAACGCTACTGGCTTTACTATGCGCTGCAATTCATGGCCGGTGCGCGGCGGCAGATCTTTGTGGTTTTTGCCGCCTTCATGATGGTTGAACGGTTCGGCTTTCAGGTGCACGAACTGACCGCGCTGTTCTTGATCAACTATGCCGCCAACATGGTGGTTGCGCCATTTCTGGGGCAGGCCGTTGCACGCTGGGGCGAAAGGCGCGCGCTGCTGGCCGAATACGGCGGGCTGGTCATTGTGTTTCTGGCCTATGGCGGGGTCTATTGGTTCGGTTGGGGCGTGGTCATTGCGGCGGGACTTTATGTTCTTGACCATATGTTCTTTGCGCTGGCCTTCGCGCTGAAGACCTATTTTCAGAAAATCGCCGACCCGGCCGATATCGCGCCGACGGCGGCGGTGGCCTTTACCATCAACCACATCGCGGCGGTGTTTCTTCCGGCGGCGCTGGGGTATCTGTGGCTGCGTGCTCCGGGGGCGGTGTTCGGGTTGGCGGCGGCAATGGCCTGCGTCTCGATCTGTCTGGCGCTGTTGATCCCGCGCCATCCGGAAAAGGGGTATGAGACGATCCTTGCTGGCCGCCGCGCGCCGCGCTGACTGGAAACTCGTGCCGCCTGGTCCTATCTGTCTGGCAAAGGGAGCGCATCATGACCAGACCAACCCAAATGCCGACCGCCGCCGAGGCCCTGCCGGGCCGCCCCGCCCCGATGCCCGTCACCGAGCCGCATTTCCTGTCCGGGCGGCCGCTGGATGCGCCGCTGCCGCCCGGGATGGCGCAGGCGATGTTCGGCATGGGCTGCTTTTGGGGGGTCGAGCGCAAGTTCTGGGCCTTGCCGGGGGTCTGGCTGACCATGGTGGGCTATGCCGGAGGGGTGACGCCGAACCCGACCTACAAAGAGGTTTGCACCGGTCTGACCGGGCATAACGAGGTCGTGCGCGTCTTTTTTGACCCGGACCAGATCTCTTACGAGGCGCTGCTTCGGACTTTTTGGGAAAACCACGATCCGACCCAGGGGATGCGGCAGGGCGGCGACCGCGGCACGCAGTATCGGTCGGGGATCTATACGTTTGACGCCGATCAGGCCGCCGCTGCCGAAGTCAGTCGCAGCGCCTATGCAGGCCGTCTGTCCGCTGCGGGATATGGTGCCATCACCACCGAGATCCTGCCCGCGCCGATGTTTTATTTCGCCGAGGAGTATCACCAACAATACCTCGCCAAGAACCCGCAAGGCTATTGCGGCATCGGCGGCACTGGCGTCTCTTGCCCGATCGGCGCGCCGGTCTGAGATCTGGCGCTCCGCGCGGGGGATATTTGAACGAAGCTGAAGGGCGGCAAGGGGCCGGTTGATCTGGCGAGGCAGCGGTGCCGGAGCCCGGGGCGGCGGCGCAGGCCCTTGGGGGCGTGGCGTCTGGCTTGACGCGGCCCCCGCAAAGCGCCTAGCTGCGCGCAACCCCAAGGAAAGCTGCGCCGATGACCACCTTCACCGCCTTCACCACCCTTCCTGACCGCGATCAGGCCGAAGCGTTGGCCGAGTATCTTGAGGAACTTGACCCCCAGCCCTACGGCGTTGGCGTTTTCGAGATCGAAGACGGTTCCGACCGTTGGGAGGTGGGCAGCTACTTCAACGAGGCACCGGATGAAACCGCCCTTGCCGTGCTGGCCATGGCGCATGGCGCGGCGCCTTTCGCGGTGTCGGAATTGCCGGATACCGACTGGGTAGCCCACGTCAAACGCGAACTGTCGCCGGTGGTGGCGGGGCGCTTTTTTGTTTACGGCAGCCATGATGCAGAGGCGGTTCCCGGCGACAGCATCCCGCTGTTGATCGAGGCGGCGATGGCCTTTGGCACCGGCCACCATGGCACCACGCTGGGCTGTCTGACGGCGTTTGACCGGCTTGAGCGCGCCGGCTTGCGGGCGCATCGGGTGGCCGACATCGGCTGCGGCACCGCCGTGCTGGCAATGGCTGCCGCGAAGCTCTGGCCCGAAACGGTGATCGCGTCGGACATCGACCCGGTCGCGGTCGAGACAGCCGCGGCCAATGTCGCGGCCAATGATCTGGCCGGCCGGGTCGACTGTATCGAGGCGGCGGGCTTTGGCCATCCGCGTCTGGCGGCGGGTGCGCCTTATGATCTGATTTTTGCCAATATCCTCAAAGGGCCGCTGTTGTCTCTGGCGCCGGAAATGGGTGCCAATACCAGCCCCGGCGGGCATGTGATTCTATCAGGAATTCTGCACGCGCAGGCCGACGAGGTGATCGCGGCCTATGAAGCCGAGGGCTTTGTTCTCGTTTCACGTGACGAACACGGTGATTGGACGACATTGGTTCTGAAACGGAACTAATTGACCCAATTTCCCTTTGGTAGACGCGGCCGCTGGGCGCATGATGGTGGAATAATTCTCAGAGCAAAGCTCTATACTGGGATGCTCACCATGATCGACCGAAACATGAAAGACTTTGAGCACCGACTGAACCGGATCGACCAGATCCATCGGGCCGGTGGCGCCTTTGAGGCTGCCGGGACGTTGGGCAGGGCCTATTACGATGCCGCCCGCCAGAAAACACGGCACAACAAGTGGCTGCGACCTCTGGCGATGATCCTTGTCGGGGCGCTGCTGTTCAAAGGCGGGCTTTACGCGCAGCTTGGCGCCGATGCCTATGGCGAACGGATCGACGCGCTGTTCAAAGGCAGCATTGCCGATCAGGCCGGGGCATGGATTCTAAGCGCCGACCCGCTGACGGTGCGTGTGGCGTCGTTTCTCAAACCCCTGATGAGTTGACCCGCCACAATCGTGATCTTGCCAAACAGAAAGGCCGTGTCGGATCTACCGGCACGGCCTTTGGCGGTTTCCCGCATGAAGCACGTTGCGCCTCAGGCGCGGGCGACGCGATCAATGTCAGCGCGGGTCAGGCCGATATCGTCCAGCTCGCGGTCGGTCAGTTTGGCCAGTTCGTTGCGGGTTTGACGGGCGTCATTCCAAGCTGCGATGCTGGCCATCAGTTTGCCTGCAAAACCGAAGTGCCCGGCATGAACCAGAGCGGGGTTGGTGTTATAGGCGGACATTTTCGTATTCCTTCATAAAGTGCTTGTTGCACGGGCATCTATCTTGATGAGGCGCACATAGGCCCGGCAAATTATGAAAACAAGCGCAGGGCAGACAGTCCCGATATGCACGATTTGCATGGCTGCGCGCGGGGTTAACGCCCAGCCATGCGCCCGGTGCCGCAACCGGCAGAAAGTGTCGATTTTCTGCACTGCAGCGTCGCTTTGTGTCGTCTGAGCCCTCGGCGCGTTAACTTTCGGCCTTTCGGACGATCGGGTGCCTTCAGGCTTTGCGATGTTCACTTTTCGTGCTAGTCGTGTGAAAAAGGCAACAGAGCCGCGGGAACAAAGGGCAGGCATGCGAGTTTTGGGGATAGATCCGGGGTTGCGCAATCTTGGCTGGGGCTTGATCGACATGGAGGGTTCGCGCCTGACCCATGTCGCGAATGGCGTCATCCATTCCGAGGGCGAGGATCTGGCGCCGCGCCTGTTGTCGTTGCATGTCGCGCTGACCGAGGTGGTGGCGCGCTTCGCCCCCGATGCGGCGGCGGTCGAACAGACATTCGTCAACAAGGATGCGGTGGCGACGCTGAAGCTGGGGCAGGCGCGCGGCATCGCGCTTCTGGTGCCGGCTCAGGCCGGGTTGCTGGTCGGCGAATACGCCCCGAACGCGGTCAAGAAGGCGGTGGTGGGCGTTGGGCACGCCGACAAGGGGCAGGTTGCGCATATGGTCAAGTTTCAGCTTCCGGGGATTACACTTGCGGGGCCTGACGCGGCTGACGCGCTGGCGGTGGCGATCTGCCACGCGCACCATCTGCAATCGGCAGGCCGGATGGCGCGCGCCATGCAACGGGGCGCGGCATGATCGGGCGGCTTTGCGGGACCATCGTTCACCGCGCCATGGATCAGGTGATGATCGACGTACGCGGCGTTGGCTATATCGTTCATGTGTCGTCCCGTACGGCGGCAAGCCTGCCGCCCGTGGGCGAGGCCTGCGCCCTTTATACCGACCTTCTCGTGCGTGAAGACCTGTTGCAGCTATTTGGGTTTGCGTCGTTGCAGGAAAAGGAATGGCATCGGCTGCTGACCTCGGTGCAGGGCATTGGCGCCAAGGCCTCGCTGGCGATCCTCGGCACGCTTGGACCCGAGGGCGTCGGTCGTGCGTTGGCGCTGGGCGACTGGTCCGCGATCAAGGCCGCCCCCGGCGTCGGCCCCAAGCTTGCTCAACGCGTGGTGATGGAGCTGAAAGACAAGGCGCCGTCGGTGATGGCGCTTGGCGGCGCGCTGAGCGTCGATCTGGCGCCGGGTGGCGAGGTGCTTGAGCCTGCCGCCAAACCGCGCAAACCGTCCCCGGTGACCGCCGCCCCGGCCGTGAACTTCACAGCCGAGGCGCTTTCGGCCCTGACCAACCTTGGCTATCACGCCTCGGACGCCGCCGCCGCCGTCGCCGAGGCCTCGCAAAACCCGGAGGCAACCGATACTGCCCGGCTGATCCGCGCGGCGTTGCGCCTGCTGGCCCCGAAAGACTGAGTGCCAATCGGCTTGGCGCATCGTCCTCATGGACCACAGGGGATGCCGCGGTCCGCCGGGCCAAATGAACCGCCACCCTTGAAACCGCCCCGCTTTCGCCCGACACTCGGGCGCCAAGGAACACCAGATGATGACGCCCGACCCCGCCCTGCGCCCTGACCGGCTGCCCGACGACACCGACCGTGCGCTGCGTCCGCAGGCGCTTGAGGAATTCGTCGGTCAGGCCGAGGTCCGCGCCAACCTTCGGGTCTTCATCGAAAGCGCCAAGATGCGCGGGCAGGCGATGGACCATACCCTGTTCCACGGTCCCCCCGGTCTTGGCAAGACCACGCTCGCGCAGATCATGGCGCGCGAACTGGGGGTGAATTTTCGTATGACCTCCGGCCCGGTCTTGGCCAAGGCGGGCGATCTGGCCGCGATTCTGACCAATCTCGAAACCAACGATGTGCTGTTCATCGACGAGATCCACCGCCTCAACCCCGCCGTCGAAGAGGTGCTCTACCCCGCGATGGAGGATTTCGAACTTGACCTCGTGATCGGCGAAGGCCCCGCCGCGCGCACCGTGCGGATCGAGTTGCAGCCCTTCACCCTTGTCGGTGCCACCACGCGGCTGGGCCTGCTGACGACACCGCTGCGTGACCGTTTCGGCATCCCGACCCGGCTTCAATTCTATACCGAGGACGAACTGGACCTGATCGTGACCCGCGGCGCGCGGCTGCTCGGGATTCCGGCGGAACCGGGTGGCACCCGCGAAATCGCGCGCCGGGCGCGCGGCACGCCGCGCATTGCGGGGCGCCTCTTGCGCCGGGTCGTCGACTTTGCCCTGGTCGAGGGCGACGGGCGCTTGACCCAAGCCATCGCCGACAGTTCGCTGACCCGGCTCGGGGTCGATCATCTCGGTCTTGATGGGGCCGACCGCCGCTATCTGGCGCTGATCGCGGAACATTACATGGGGGGGCCGGTGGGGGTGGAAACGCTTTGCGCCGCGCTTTCCGAGGCGCGGGACGCGATAGAAGAGGTGATCGAGCCCTATCTCTTGCAGCAAGGTCTGATTCAGCGCACGCCGCGTGGCCGGATGCTGGGCATGCGGGCCTGGTCGCACCTGGGCCTGCCCGCGCCAAAGCCGCCCGGTCAGTTTGATCTTTTCGAGGGATGACGCCCCGCCCAACCCCCTCTGCCACCGCAACCCAACGCTACAACGCCAGAGTCTGCCCATGACCCCCGACGCCATTGCCGCCCTGTTCACCCGCCCCGATGGCACCTATTCCTTTGCCCGTTGGGGTCGGCCGATCGTGCCGGTGGTCTTCGGCGTCGAAGCGGAAACCCTGGCCACGATCAAGGGCGCGGTCGAGCTGGTAGTAGCGCTTGCCAACCATACGATGGCGGAAACCGATCCCGAGATCGGCGCCAATCTGATGATCTTCTTTTTTCGCGACTGGCACGAACTGCTGGATGTGCCGAATCTGGACCAATTGATCGACGGGTTGGCCGAGATGGTGGTGCGACTCGATGATGGCGGCGCCAATCAATACCGGGTCTTTCGCTTTGACGACGCTGGCGCAATCAAGGCCTGCTTTGCCTTCATACGCATGGATAACGCCCTGAGCGAAGTTCCCGCCACGACTCTGGCTCTCAATCAGGCGGTGCAAATGATCTTGGCCTGGGCCCCCGCCGCCTTTGCCGAAGCTTCGCCATTGGCATTGGTGCAGGGTGTCGCTGTGCTGCGCCCCGAGGTGGCCGGAGTGATCCGTGCCGCCTATGACCGGGTCATGCCTGCCGCAACTCAGGATCCAAGCCACGCGCTGCGCCTTGCGGCCCGCATTGGTGCCTTTGGTTGACCGGGCGGGGGGCGCTGCCCCCCGCACCCCCCCCGCACCCCCCGGAGTATTTGAACCAAATAGAATCAAAAGATCTCTGGTTTCTTTTTGGCGAAATACTCGCGGGGGGGAGGGCCGCAAGGCCCGTGGGGGGCAGCGGCCCCCCATCGGTGCGAACAGGTCAGGGTTGCGCAGGTTGAGCGCGCTGCTTTACGCTGGCCATGTCAGATATTGATGGCGAGGCTCCTCCCGTGACCCACAGCTTTCCGATCCGCGTCTACTACGAGGACACCGACCTTGCCGGGATCGTCTATTACGCGAACTATCTGAAATTCATTGAACGGGCGCGCAGCGAATGGGTGCGTGGCCTTGGCCTGGATCAGACGGCGCTGAAACGCGATCAGGGCATCGTTTTTGCTGTGCGGCGGGTCGAGGCGGATTACCTCAGGCCGGCAAAATTCGAAGATGTGCTGACGGTCGAGACCCGATTGTTGGCCGAGACCGGCGCGCGGTTCGTGCTTGAGCAAGAGGTGCTGCGCGGTGGCGAACGGTTGTTCCTGGCGCAAGTGACGCTGGTTTGCCTGCATGACACCGGGGCACCTGCGCGGCTTCCCGCCGAATTCCGACGCAAGCTTGCACCAAATCTGCACTGATTTGACCTTTGCGCCACATTATAACGTAGATGTGTTGGCTTCGCTCTGATCCTCGTGTATTTTCACTGCTAATCAGAGCCGCGATAATGTGGCCCAACCGGCGAGCAGTAACAGATGGATACCCAGACCCTTGCGATGGCGCAGGAGATTGATTTCTCCTTGCTTGCGCTTTTTGCGCGTGCCTCTTTCACCGTTAAACTGGTGATGATCCTGTTGATGATGGCCAGTTTCTGGTCGTGGTCGATCATCATCCGAAAATTCATCTCCTACCGCTTTGCGCAGACCGAGGCGTCGGTCTTCGACCGGGCGTTCTGGTCCGGCGAGCCGCTGGATGAATTGTTCGATCAGATCGGCTCGGCGCCGGATGGACCGTCGCAAAAGATCTTTGCCGCGGGGATGCTGGAATGGCGGCGCAGCCACCGTCAGGATGGCGAGCTGATTGCCGGGGCGCAGGCCCGGATCGACCGCTCGATGGATGTGGCGATCGCCAAGCAAACCGAGCATCTGAACGCAGGCTTGCCCTTTCTGGCTACCGTCGGGTCCACAGCGCCTTTCGTGGGGTTGTTTGGCACCGTCTGGGGGATCAAGGTTGCGTTCGAGCAAATCGCCATTTCGCAAAATACCAGCCTTGCGGTGGTGGCGCCGGGGATTGCCGAGGCGCTGATGGCGACCGGCCTTGGTCTGCTGGCGGCAATTCCGGCGGTCATTTTCTACAACAAGCTGTCGGCGGACAGTGACCGCATCGCCTCGGGCTATGAGGCCTTCGCGGACGAATTCGCCACCATCTTGTCGCGCCAGTTGGACGCCTGAGTCATGGGCGCAGGGGTCATGAAAAAATCCGGCGGCGGCGGACGTCGTCGTCGCGGTGCCCGTGGCAAACATGCCGCGATGAGCGAGATCAACGTCACGCCCTTTGTCGATGTGGCGCTGGTGCTGTTAATCATCTTCATGGTGGCCGCGCCGCTGATGACGGTGGGCGTGCCGTTGGAACTGCCCAAGACCGCCGCCCAATCGGTGCCGACCGAGCAGGAAGAACCGCTGACCATTTCGCTGACCGTCGATGGCGTGGTGGCGATCATGAATTCCGAGGTTCCCGAGGCCGATCTGGTCAATCGGTTGCGGGCAATCGCGGCTGAACGTGAAAGCGACAAGATCTATCTGCGTGCGGATGGCGCGATCGAATATGCGCGGGTGGTTCAGGTGATGGGCGCGCTGAATGCGGGCGGTTTCTCGAATATCGTTCTGGTCACGGATACGGGCGGGCCGTCGTTGGATGGCACGCAAGGGACGGGCAACTAGCGTCATGTCGATGGACCGGGCAGACAGGATCGGCACGGGCATTTCGGCGGCGCTCCATCTGGGGGTGATCGCCTGGATCGCCTTTGGCGGGTTCTGGTTCAGACCAAAGGCCCATGATCCGGTGCAGATGACCGAGGTTGCAGTGATGTCGCAGTCGCAGTTCGATGCGATGGTGGCCGCGGCGCCGAAGGCCTCGGACACCCCGGTGACCGAGATGCCTGCCCCCGAGGCCCCTGCCGAAACGCTCACGGCGCCCACGCCGGACCCCGAGGTCGTCCAGCCCCCCGCCGAGGCCTTGCCCGAGCCGCAGCCCGACGCCGAGCCGCAGCCCGACCTGACCGATCTGACGTCGCCGCCGGTGGCCGAGGTCACCGAGACCCCGCCGATGCAGCCGACGCCGCCGGTCGAAGAGCCATCGCAAACCGTGTTGAGCCAGATCAGTCCGCGCCCCAAGCCCAAACCCGCGCCGCGCGTGGCCCCGACGCCGTCCGAGGCGCCGGCCCCGGATGCGCGCGTTTCCGACACCGCCATGGCTGAAACCCGGCCCGAGGAAACCCCCGACCCCGCGCCGGTCGTCGAGCCCCCCAAGGAAGCGGCCGCCCCGCCCGAGGCCACCACCGAGATCGTGACCGAAGCGACCGAAACGACTGACAAGCCCGAGTCCTCGGCGCCGCAAACTTCGGCCCGCCCAAAGGCACGCCCCAAGAAACCCGCACCTGACCAGACGCCTGCCGACGCTGCAAAGCCGTCAAACCCGGCGAAGCCGCAGTCTGATCCGGTCAATGATGCGCTGGCCGAGGCGTTGGCGGGCGATCCGGCACCCTCTGAGGCCAAGGGCACGGGTGGCGTCGGGCGCGCGGCGTCGGGTCCGCCGCTGACCTCGGGCGAGAAAGACGCGCTGATTGTCGATGTGAAGGCCTGCTGGAATGTCGGCGCGCTATCGACCGAGGCGCTGCGCACCGTGGTCACTCTGGGGGTGCAGATGAAGCCGGACGGAAAGCCCGACATCGGCTCGATCCGACAGATCGGCTATGAAGGCGATTCCGAGGCGGCGGCCAAGCAGGCCTTCGAGGCCGGGCGCCGTGCGATCGTGCGCTGCGGTTCGGACGGGTTCCCGCTGCCGCCCGAGAAATTCGAGCAGTGGCGCGAAATCGAGATCGTCTTCAACCCCGAGAAAATGAGGATGAAGTGATGCCCTCAGCCGCCAAATTCCGCTACAAGCTAGAAAACCCGATGCGAGGGATGCGACCGATGTTTCGTTTTGTGATGCTTTCTTTGGCCGTTCTGGCCCTGACCCCCGCCCCGGCGGCCCATGCCCAAAGCGGACCGCTCAGGATCGAGATCACCGATGGTGTGATCGAACCCTTGCCCTATGCGCTTCCCACGTTCGTCGCCGAAACCGGCGAGGCAGGCCAATATGCCGCCGATATCAGCCGGGTGATCGCCGCCGACCTTTCGGGCACCGGTTTGTTTCGGGAAATTCCCGAAAATGCCCATATCAGCCGCGTCAGCAGCTTTGATGCGCCGCTGGCCTATGCCGATTGGAAGGCGATCAACGCGCAGGCGGTGATTACGGGCGCCGTGGCCGTTTCGGGGGGCCGGGTGACGGTCAAGTTCCGGCTTTACGATGTCTATTCGGGTCAGCAATTGGGCGAGGGGCAGCAACTGGCGGCCTCGACCGGCAGTTGGCGGCGTCTGGCCCACAAGGTGGCCGACACCGCCTACGCCCGGATCACGGGAGAGGGCGGTTATTTCGACAGCCGTGTTGTCTTTGTGTCCGAGGCGGGCCCCAAGAACGCGCGCCAAAAGCGCCTTGCGGTGATGGATTATGACGGCGCAAATGTGCAGTATCTGACCGACAGCAGCACGATCGTGCTGGCGCCGCGTTTCAGCTATGCGGGCGACAGGGTGATCTACACCACCTATGAAACCGGCTTTCCGCGCATCAAGATACTGGATGTGGCCTCGGTATCGGCAAAGCTGCTGCCCGAACAGCCCGGCACGATGACCTTTGCGCCGCGCTTTTCGCCCGATGGCGGTGCGATCGTCTATTCGCTGGAGCAGGGCGGCAATACCGACATCTGGCACATGGGCGTGGGCGGCGGCGCGCCGGCGCGCCTGACCAATACCCCGGCGATCGAAACCGCCCCGTCCTATGCGCCCGACGGCAGCCGGATCGTGTTCGAATCCGACCGCTCTGGCAGCCAGCAGCTTTACGTCATGCCTGCGGGTGGTGGCGAAGCGACGCGGATTTCCTTCCCGCCTGCCGGAAATGAGGGCGCGCGCTATGGCACGCCGGTCTGGTCGCCGCGTGGCGATCTGATCGCCTTCACGATGCAGCTTCAGGGCAAGTTCCACATCGGCGTGATGCGCACGGACGGGTCGGAACAGCGACTGCTCACGACCTCGTTTCTTGACGAAGGGCCAACCTGGTCTCCGAATGGCCGGGTAATCATGTTCACGCGTGAAACCGCTGGGGCCAGTGGCGGAGCGCAGCTTTATTCGGTCGATATTTCGGGGCGGAACCTGAGGGCGGTTCCGACACCGGGTGCGGCCTCGGACCCGGCCTGGTCGCCGCTGCTTCCCTGATGCGGGCGATTCCCAAAGCCGGAACAAACTGTTAGAATCCATGGCATCGGGCCAATAACAAAACCGGGCCAGTCATAAAAAGGCGGTAGCACCATGACCTTTCTTCCCAAGGCGCTTTTGATCGTATCGGCGCTGGGCCTTGCGGCCTGTAACAATCCTGACCGTTTCGGCGCCGGTGGCGCGAATGGCAACGGCGCCTTTGGCGCGGGCGGCATCGACCAATCGGCGCTAGGCAACGCGAGTGATCCGCGCAGCCCGGCCTATTTCAGCCAGACCATCGGTGACAAGGTTCTCTTTGCGGTGGACCAGTCTACCCTGTCGCCCGAGGCCCGCACCACCCTGAGCGGGCAAGCGCAGTGGCTGATGGCCAACAGTCAGTATTCGGCCATCATCGAAGGCCATGCCGACGAACAGGGCACCCGCGAATACAACCTCGCGCTCGGTGCGCGCCGCGCGAATGCCGCGCAGGAATTCCTTGTATCGCAAGGGGTGGCTTCGGGCCGTCTGCGCACCGTTTCCTACGGCAAGGAACGGCCGCTTGAGGTGTGCTCGGACGAGGCCTGCTACGCCAAGAACCGCCGTGCGGTCACGGTGATATCGCTGGGCGCGGGCAGCTAAGGGGCACATGATGCGGCGGTTGGTTTTCGCACTGGGCCTTGTTCTGGCCTCGCCGGCGCTGGCGCAAGACCAGTCCCTGGCCGATATCCGCACTGAGCTGGGCCAGCTTTCGGCCCAGATTCAGGGCCTGCGCAGCGAACTTGTTGCCTCGGGGCAATCGGGGTTGCAGGCGGCTGGAGGTGCTTCGGCACTTGAGCGGATGAACACGATGGAGGCCGCGCTGGCGCGGTTGACATCGAAGGCCGAGGATCTGGAAAACCGGATCAACCGCGTCGTGACCGACGGCACCAACCGGGTGGGTGACCTCGAGTTTCGTCTGTGCGAACTGGAGCCGGGGTGCGATATCTCGGCGATCGGCAATGCCGCACCTTTGGGGGGGGCGGCGCCCTCTACGGCGCCCGTCCTCGGGTCGGACAGCGCGCCGCAGGCCGGCGGTGGCGCCATGGCGATGAACGAGCAGGCAGACTTTGACCGGGCCAAGGAGGTGCTCGGGCAAGGTGACTTTCGCGGCGCCGCTGACCTCTTTGCGGCCTATGCCGAAACCTATCCGGGCGGTGCGCTAAGCGACGAGGCGATGTATCTGCGCGCCGATGCCCTGCGTCAGGGCGGCGAAGAAGCCAAGGCGGCACGGGCCTTTCTGGATGCGTTTTCGGCCGCGCCGAACGGTCCGCGCGCGCCCGACAACCTGCTGAACCTCGGGAAATCGCTGGGCGCCTTGGGGCAACAGGTCGAAGCCTGTGCCACGCTGGCCGAGGTGGGCGTGCGCTTTCCGCAAGCCCCGGCGATGTCCGAGGCGGGGGCTGCGATGCGTGCGCTTGGCTGTCCGTGACCGGCGACGGGACGCCGCTTGAAGATCTGAGTGCGCAGATCCGCGCCTCTGCCCCGCCCGGCCGGTTCGCCCGGCTGGGCGTTGCCGTTTCAGGCGGCGGAGATTCGGTCGCGCTGCTGCATCTGCTTGCGGCGTGGGCCGACCGCCCGACACTGCATGTCGTCACCGTCGATCACCGGCTGCGCCCCGAGGCGGCGGACGAGGCCGCCGGGGTGGCGCGGCTTTGCGCCCGGCTTGGCGTGCCGCATGACACGTTGCACTGGCAGGGGTGGGACGGGCGCGGCAATCTGCCCGACGCCGCGCGCCGCGCCCGCTATGGGCTGATGTCCGATTGGGCACGCGCCCGCGCCCTTGACGCGGTGGCGCTGGGCCATACCGCCGACGACCAGGCCGAGACCTTTGTGATGCGGCTGGCGCGCGGCGCCGGGATCGACGGGCTTTCGGCGATGGCGCCCGAGCGCCACGCCTGGGGGATGCTGTGGCTGCGCCCTCTTCTGGCCGCGCGCCGGGCCGATCTGCGCGCCTATCTGGTCTCGATCGGCGCGACATGGGCCGAAGACCCCAGCAACGAAGACCCAAGCTATGACCGGGTTCGCGCCCGCGCCGTGCTGTCGGCGCTTGGACCACTCGGGATCAGCGCCGAGGGCATTGCCGCAGTGACCACGCATCTGCGCGAGGTGCGCGAGGTCGTGGCGCATGCCACGCTGCGCGCCGCGCAAGAAGTGCTGCGGATCGAGGCCGGCGATGTGGTCTTTGACCGCGCCCGCCTTGCCGCCCAGCCCGCCGAATTGCGCCGCCGTCTGATGGCGCAGGCGCTGCGCTGGGTGGCGCGCGCCGATTATGGCCCGCGCGCCGCCGGAATGGCCGAATTGACCCGCGCTGCCCTTGCCGGATCTGCGGGCACCCTGCATGGCTGCCTTGTGCTGCCCGAAGGCCCCGCCTTTCGCGTGTGCCGCGAGGCTGCCGCAGTGGCCAATTGCCGCGTCGCCACCCCAGGCGCGCTATGGGACGGCCGCTGGCGTTTGACGGGGCCTGATGAAAAAGGACTGGAAATCAGGGCGTTGGGTGAAGACGGTTTACGCCTTTGCAAGGATTGGCGCGATCAGCCGCGCCCGCGCGCGGCGCTTGCCGCCGACCCGGCGGTCTGGCGCGGGCACGAATTGGTGGCCGCGCCGCTTGCCGGAATGGCGCTGGGATGGTCGGCGGAACTCGGCTTTGGATCGGGCGCAGGTGCAGATGATTTCTTTTCAGCGCTTTTATCGCATTGAACCTGCGCTCTGAATGCCTATTTTCATATGAGAGGTGCCTGACTCTGTCGTGGCGCCACAAGATTATTGGAGGTTTCCCTTGGGTAATGCGCGCAATCTTGCCTTCTGGGCGGTGCTGTTCCTGTTGATACTGGCGCTGTTCAATCTGTTTGGCGATGGTCAGAGCGCGGTCAATGCGCGGTCGGTCAGCTATTCTGACTTCATGCAGCGCGTCGATAGCGGCGATGTCACCAGCGTCAAGCTGGATGGCGAGGTCGTGACCTTCATCGGCAAGGACAACGCACAGTACACCACCATCAAACCCGCCAGCGACGACATTTCCGAACGGCTGATCGCCAAGAATGTCGAAGTGCGGGTCGAGCGCCAGGAACAGTCGGGCTTCATGTCGCTTCTGGGGGTGTGGCTGCCGTTCCTCGTGCTGATCGGGATCTGGGTGTTCTTCATGAACCGGATGCAGGGCGGCGGCAAAGGCGGCGCGATGGGTTTTGGCAAGTCGCGCGCCAAGCTGCTGACCGAAAAGCATGGCCGCGTGACCTTTGACGACGTGGCCGGCATCGACGAAGCCAAGGAAGAGCTGGAAGAAATCGTTGAGTTCCTGCGCAACCCGCAAAAATTCAGCCGCCTCGGCGGCAAAATCCCGAAAGGCGCGCTGCTGGTTGGCCCTCCGGGCACCGGTAAGACGCTTTTGGCACGCGCGATCGCAGGCGAGGCGGGGGTGCCGTTCTTCACCATCTCGGGGTCGGATTTCGTGGAAATGTTCGTCGGCGTCGGCGCCAGCCGTGTGCGCGACATGTTTGAACAGGCCAAGAAGAACGCGCCTTGCATCGTCTTCATCGACGAGATCGACGCCGTGGGCCGGTCGCGCGGTGTCGGCATCGGCGGCGGCAATGACGAACGCGAACAGACGTTGAACCAGTTGCTGGTGGAAATGGACGGCTTTGAAGCGAACGAAGGCATCATCATCATCGCCGCCACCAACCGGCGCGATGTGCTGGACCCGGCCCTGCTGCGTCCGGGGCGCTTTGACCGTCAGATCCACGTGCCGAACCCCGATATCAAGGGCCGTGAAAAGATCCTGACCGTGCACGCCCGCAAGGTGCCGCAAGGCCCTGACGTCGAACTGCGCCTGATCGCGCGCGGCACGCCGGGCTTTTCGGGGGCCGATCTGGCCAACCTCGTGAACGAAGCCGCATTGATGGCCGCCCGCGTTGGCCGCCGCTTTGTGACGATGGAGGATTTCGAGTCCGCCAAGGACAAGGTGATGCTGGGGGTCGAACGCCGCAGCATGGTGCTGACACCCGAACAAAAGGAAAAGACCGCCTATCACGAGGCCGGCCACGCGATCGTCGGCATGGCGATGCCGAAATGCGATCCGGTTTACAAGGCTACGATCATTCCGCGCGGCGGTGCGCTGGGCATGGTCGTCAGCCTGCCCGAAATGGACCGGCTGAACATGCACAAGGACGAGGCCAAGCAACGCATTGCGATGACCATGGCCGGCAAGGCCGCCGAGATCATCAAATACGGCGAAGAGGGCGTCTCGAACGGGCCTGCGGGCGACATCCAGCAGGCCTCGGGTCTGGCGCGCGCGATGGTGATGCGCTGGGGCATGTCCGACAAGATCGGCTCGATCGACTATGCCGAGGCGCATGAGGGGTATGCGGGCAATACCGGCGGATTTTCGGTCTCAGCCTCGACCAAGGAACTGATCGAGCAAGAGGTCAAGGGGCTGATCGACGAAGGCTATGCGCTGGCCTACAAGACGCTTGAGGAAAAGTCGGTCGAGTTTGAGCGGCTGGCACAGGGGTTGCTGGAATATGAAACCCTGACCGGTGAGGAAATCCGCCGGATTACCCGCGGCGAGGCCTTGGGTGGCGATGATGTGACCCCGCCGCCGGGCAACGTGCCCTCGGTTTCAGCGATCCCCAAGACCAAACCGGCGGCGCCGAAGGGTGCGTCTCCGGAACCCTCGACCTGAGGCAGGCATGACCCAAAGCGATTGGAGCCCCGCGACCTATTCCCGGTTTCGGGGCTTGCGCCTGCGCCCGGCACTGGATCTGTTGACCCGCGTTGCGGCACTGCCAGAGGGTGACGTGATCGACCTCGGCTGCGGCAATGGTGCGGTTGGCAAGGCGCTGGCCAAACGGTTCGCCGGGCATCGCCTGATCGGGGTTGATGCTTCGCCTGCGATGCTGGCCGAGGCGGCGGCGACCGGCGCCTACAAGCGCTGTCTGGCGGCCGATGTCGCCGGCTGGGAACCAGCCAAACCGCCCGCGCTGATCTTTTCCAACGCCATGCTGCATTGGCTGCCCCAACATGGCGCGTTGCTGCCACGGCTGGCGGGGTTTCTTGCGCCGAGTGGCACGCTGGCAGTGCAGATGCCGCGTCAGCAGGGCGCGCCGTCGCACCGCTTCTTGCGCGATTTCGCCGGCGAGATGTTTCCCGATCGGTTTGATTTCACCGGCTGGCAGCCAGCGGTCGCCAGCATGGTCGACTACTATCGGATGCTGGCGCCTCTAGGTCGGGTCGATGTCTGGGAAACCGATTATGTTCAACGACTTGAGCCCAGCCCCGAGGGCCATCCCGTGCGCCGCTTTACCGAAGGCACCGCGATGCGCCCCTATCTTGAAAAGTTGACCGAGGCCGAGGTGATCGAGTTCGTCGCCCGATACGACGCAGCTCTGGCCTCAGCCTATCCCGCCGAACCGGACGGCGCGGTGCTGTTCCCGTTTCGTCGCCTGTTCTTTACCTTGACGGTCGGCTGACTGGCGCAGTGCCGACCGTGCGCCGGGATCGGGCGTGGGTTGCCCCCCTGACCCGCTTGCCTGACAATTATGCGGCGAATCCGACGTGCCAGCGGTCGCAAATGTGCAGCGGAAGGGCGCTAAAGGCGCTAGTCTGCTCACAATTCAAGCAAAAGCCTTGGGAGGGACTACCTTGAGTGTGATGAGCGATATCGAGATTGCCCGCGCCGCAACCAAACGCCCGATGCCAGAGATTGCCGCAAAGCTGGGGATCCCCGAAGAGGCTCTGATCCCCTATGGGCGCGACAAGGCCAAGATCGACCGCGAATTCATCGTCGGCTTGGGGGCCCGCCCCGAGGGCAAGCTGATCCTTGTCACCGCGATCAACCCGACCCCCGCAGGCGAGGGCAAGACCACCACCACCGTCGGTCTGGGTGATGCGTTGGCGCGGATCGGCAAGCGCGCCGCGATCTGCATCCGCGAGGCCAGCCTTGGCCCGAACTTCGGGATGAAGGGCGGTGCGGCGGGGGGCGGCTATGCCCAGATCGTGCCGATGGAAGAAATGAACCTGCATTTCACCGGTGATTTTCACGCCATTACCAGCGCCCACAACCTGCTGTCGGCGATGATCGACAACCATATCTACTGGGGCAACAGTCTTGCGATCGATGAACGCCGCGTGGTCTGGCGCCGGGTCATGGACATGAACGACCGCGCCCTGCGCGACATGGTGGTCAGCCTTGGCGGCGTCTCGAACGGCTTTCCGCGCCAAACCGGGTTTGACATTACCGTGGCCTCGGAGGTGATGGCGATCCTGTGCCTGGCAAAGGACCTGAAAGACCTGCAACAACGTCTTGGTGATATCGTGGTGGCCTATCGGCGCGACAAGACGCCGATCCATTGCCGCGACCTCAAGGCCGATGGCGCGATGACCGTGCTGCTGAAAGAGGCGATGCAGCCGAACCTCGTGCAGACGTTGGAAAACACCCCGGCCTTCGTGCATGGCGGCCCGTTTGCCAATATCGCGCATGGCTGCAACTCGGTCATGGCCACCTCGACGGCGTTGAAACTGTCCGAATATGTGGTGACCGAAGCCGGTTTCGGGGCGGATCTCGGGGCCGAGAAGTTCTTTGACATCAAATGCCGCAAGGCAGGGTTGACGCCTGCGGCGGCGGTGATCGTGGCCACAGTGCGCGCGATGAAGATGAACGGCGGCGTGGCCAAGGCCGACCTTGGGGTGGAAAACGTGGCCGCCGTTGTCAAGGGCTGTCCCAACCTGGGCCGCCACATTGCCAACACCAAGGGCTTTGGCGTTCCGGTTGTCGTGGCGATCAACCATTTCACCACCGATACCGAAGCCGAGATCGCCGCCATCAAGGACTATGTCGCCAAGCAAGGCGCCGAAGCGATCTTGTGCCAGCACTGGGCCAAGGGCGGGGCCGGGGCCGAGGAACTGGCGCAAAAGGTGGTGACGCTGGCGGAAGGTGGCAAGGGCCATTTTGCGCCGCTTTACCCCGATGACATGGGGCTGTTCGACAAGATCGATACCGTCGCGCGGCGGATCTATCACGCCGGCGACGTCATCGCCGACAAGTCGATCCGCGATCAGCTACGCACCTGGGAAGTGGCGGGCTACGGCCATCTTCCGGTCTGTATGGCCAAGACCCAGTATTCGTTCAGCACCGACCCCGCGCTCCGCGGCGCGCCCTCGGGGCATACGCTGCCGATCCGCGAGGTGCGGCTTTCAGCGGGGGCCGGGTTCATCGTGGTGATCTGCGGCGAGATCATGACCATGCCGGGCCTGCCGCGTGCGCCCAGTGCCGAGGCGATCGGATTGAATGAAGCGGGCGAGGTCGTCGGCCTGTTCTGACACCGGCCGGGCTTGAGCCTGTCCCCAAACACTGCGATAGGACGGGCGCAAATTCGCATGTCACTTGTTTTCGGAAGGGGGCAGCCATGTCATCGCCCGACACTATCACCAGCATGGCCGAATTGCGTGGCCGGATCGATGCGCTGGACGCGCAGATCGTGGCGCTGCTGGCAAAGCGAGCCGCGCTGATCGACCGCGCGATCAAGCTGAAGCCCGCCGAGGGTATGCCGGCAAGGGTCACGGCGCGGGTCGAAGACGTGGTGAGCAAGGTGCGCGGTACGGCCGGGGCGCAGGGTCTCGACCCCGATCTGGTCGAGGCGCTCTGGCGGAAGATGATCGAATGGTCGATCGACCGCGAGGAACGGGTTTTGGGCAAGGGAGACGACAGATGAGTGCAACGATCATCGACGGCAAGGCGTTTGCGCAGCGTGTGCGCGACAAGGTGGCTGCCCATGTCGCGCGGCTGAAGGCCGACCACGGCATCACGCCGGGGCTGGCGGTGGTGCTGGTGGGCGAAGACCCGGCCTCCGAGGTCTATGTACGCAACAAAGGCAAACAGACGCTTGAGGTCGGAATGACCAGCTTTGAACACAAGCTGCCGGCGCAAACAACGCAATCGGATCTATTGGCGCTGATCGCGCGGTTGAACGCCGACCCGACGGTGAACGGTATCCTCGTGCAACTGCCACTGCCGGGGCATCTCAATTCGGATCTGGTCATCAATGCCATAGATCCGGCCAAGGATGTGGACGGGTTTCATATTTCGAATGTCGGGCTTTTGGGCACTGGACAGAAAAGCATGGTCCCGTGCACGCCCTTGGGCTGTCTGATGATGCTGCGCGACCATCTGGGCAGCCTGTCGGGGCTGAATGCGGTGGTGGTCGGGCGCAGCAACATTGTCGGCAAGCCGATGGCGCAACTGCTGCTGGGCGACAGCTGCACTGTGACGATCGCCCATTCGCGTACCAAGGATCTGGCCGCTGTCTGCCGGGGGGCCGATATTCTGGTGGCCGCTGTGGGCCGCCCAGAGATGATTACCGGCGACTATGTGCGCCCCGGCGCCACGGTGATCGACGTGGGCATCAACCGCATCACCCGCGACGGCAAGGCCAAACTGGTCGGCGATGTCGAGTTCGCCTCGGCCTCGGCGGTGGCGGGGGCGATTACCCCGGTGCCGGGCGGGGTGGGTCCGATGACCATTGCTTGTCTTCTGGCCAATACGGTCACGGCCTGCTGCCGGGCCAACGCGGTGCCCGAGCCCGAAGGGCTCACCGTCTGAAGTCATGCCCAAAGGCCCCGCTGTTTGAAGGCATGCCCGATGGGCCTGCCGACCGGCAGCGCGGCCGGTGGGGGGCGGTCGGACATCCGCAGGACAGTGGGGCTGGCTTGCCCGTGTCGCGCCCCGTGGTGTCAGTCGCTCAGCAGCGTCTCCAGCCGCTGGTAAGAGATCTCCATCCCCTCGGTCGCCCCGGTTGCCAGAACCGCCTCGAGCGCGTCGGCGTTGGGCAGGGTCATCGTCATCACCATCAACGTGCCGCCGTTGTCGGGAGCGAAATGGGTCTCGATGCGGTTGTCGGGTGTCGGGTCGGGCAGGTGCATCCGCTCGATATGGATGATCCGATAGGGGCGATCGATCACCAGATACTCGCCGGTCAGCGAAAATTCCTCGCCCGTTTCGGGGTTTTGCCACAGATAGTGGATCAAACCGCCGGGGCGCGCGTCCGATTGGCAGAGCGGCATCACCCAGCCCTCGGGCCCCAAAAGCCACGCTTGCGCCAGCGAGGGGGTGACATGCGCCTCGAACAATCGTTCGGGCGGGGCGGCAAAGCGGCGGGTGATGGTGGCCACGGTGGGCGTTATGCGCTCAAGGGTCAGCCGGGTCATGGTCTGTCCTCTCCAAGGGGTCGCATCGGGCCCAAGCATGCAGCGAGAGGGTAAAAAAATCAATCGGGAACGGGGTCCACGGGGACCATGGTGCCTTGCATTACCGCGATCAGACGGCGGCTGCCTTCCGCGGCCTCCGCCTCGACTTCCGCCGTGACGACGGACAGGCGCCGACCAGATTTGACCACACGCCCGCGCGCGATCAACCGGGTGCCGACGGCGGGCGCCAGAAGGTTGATCTTGATCTCGGCGGTCATCACCTCGCGTCCCGGCGCCATCAGCGTCAGCGCGGCATAGCCCGCTGCGGTGTCTCCCAGTGCAAAACCAAGTGCGGCGTGGCCCGCACCGTGCTG
Source organism: Rhodobacteraceae bacterium UBA6197 (assembly GCA_002422085.1). Taxonomy (GTDB): domain Bacteria; phylum Pseudomonadota; class Alphaproteobacteria; order Rhodobacterales; family Rhodobacteraceae; genus UBA6197. Next base: position 134,301 of record DISZ01000010.1, on the reverse strand, counting down.
CTGGCACGCCAAAGGCAGTATCGGAGCGGTGATTTCGCAATGGCCAGGCCCCAGCGCCGTCAATTGCGCCTCAAAGGTCTGCATCATGCCTTGCCGGGCGAAACTGGCACGGATCTGCGCAAAATGGTCCGATGGCATGGTTTCTCCTTCAGTAAAGATCCGTCGGCCAGCGCCTGTGTCTGCTTGGATACTTCGTGTCTACGCCATTGAAGAGGCAAAAGACCCCATTATCAAAGAACGGCGCCGCAACCGACTGTTCCGGGTTCTATCGACAATCAGCAAGGGCAGCGCCCGCACCGGGTTGTGGTGACTGCTACTCAATCATCCGCGCGCCGGGGCGGCAAGGTCATCCTGATCAAGGTTGACGAGGGTCCGGTCGCCAGAAGCATCTTGCCTGAGGTGCAAAGGCGCGGGGGCGATCGCCCCCCCCCGATCAGACGGGCTGACACAGTTTGCTGCGGTCATTTCCCGACGGCCAGGACGCCGCGACCACCGCCGACGTCTCTGGCCCAGGAAAACCCGGCCAGCTTCTTTTTGGTCCAAATACTCAGCCGAACCCTGGCCGACGCGAAACCGTCAAGGGGTCAGTGCTCGATCGCCCCTTCCGCGACGAACATATTGGCCCAGGCGCGGTCGATCAGATCGGGGGTCATCTGATAGGGGATGCCCTCGAAATCGCAGATGGCGATCATCTGGTCGATCAGGAAGATCGGCTGATAGTTGGCATAGACATTGTCAATCGTCGGGTATTTCACCTTCAGCAGATGCACCAGTGCGGCCTCGGTAAGGGGCATTTTTCTCTTGCGCGCCACAAGTTGAAAGATCTTGAGAAAGTCCTGCTGGCTTGGCCCGTCGATCTTGATCTTGAAAAAGATCCGGCGCAGCGCGGCTTTGTCGAAGATCTCGTTCGGGTGGAAGTTGGTCGAGAAAATCACCAGCGTGTCGAAGGGCACTTCGAATTTCTCGCCCGATTGCAGGGCAAGGATGTCGCGGCTTTCCTCAAGCGGCACGATCCAGCGGTTGACCAGTTTTTGCGGCGGTTCGGACTGACGGCCAAGGTCGTCGACGATAAAGACCCCCCCCGAGGATTTCATCTGCAACGGCGCCGTATAGGTGCGCGCGGTGGGGTTGTAGGTCAGATCCAGCATGTCCAGCGACAGTTCACCCCCGGTAATCACCGTGGGTCTTTCGCAATAGACATAGCGGTTGTCAAAACGGTTGCCGGTCTTGCGCAGGCTGGTCGGGTCGTCCACGGATTCGGTTGCAGCCGAATGCACGATCGGGTCATAGACGGTAATGATCTGGCCTGCGTATTCGACCGCGCGGGGGATGTAGATCTTGTCGCCCAGCGCGTCACGGATACCGTTCGAGATCGAGGATTTACCGTTGCCCGGCGGGCCATACATCAGGATCGACCGGCCCGAAGACACCGCCGGCCCCAAATTGTCCAGAAGCGCCGGGGGCAGCACCAGATGGCCCATCGCGGCGGTCAGCTGATCGCGGGTCAATTGGATGTTGCGGATCGACTGGCGCTTGATCTGGTCCCGGTAGGCATCCAGCGGCACCGGGATCGCGCCATAATATTCCGATTGCGACAGCGCGTCCAAGGCGCGGGCCTTGCCCGCATCGGCCAGTTGATAGCCCATTTCGCCGCCCGAATTGGCGTGCAGCGTGCCCGTTGCCTCCAGCAGGCGCTGAGTGCGCGCCAGATCGATCAGCTCTTGCGTCAGCGGCAAAGGCAGTGTCAGCAGCCGCGCCAGACCCGAGGCCGTGTCCATATTGGTGCGAAACATCGTTTTCAGCAGGATATCGCGCAGCATCACCACCGAGATACCCACCTCGGCCAGCGTTTTCGGTGGCACCGGTGCCAGCACGTTTTGCGCCATCATGTTCATTGCCACTGTTCCTTGCCCACTATTGCCACCCAATGCCCCGATCTTGTCATCGCATGCGCATAATTCGACGCTACGGGATTCACAGGCAGAGCATGCGCAGCTATTGTGGCTAAAAAATGGAAACGAAGCGGAGAGGCTGGGATGCGTGAGGCAAATCGGAGCGCGGTCAATCCGTGGCTCTTGGTGGCGGTGATGCTGGGGCTGGTGGCGCTGCTGGGCGGGATCAGCTTTCTCAAAGGCGCCTTCTACATCGGCAAACATGAAGGCGACACCCTGCATCTGGCGGATCTGGTGCTACGGATGGCCGAGGCCGGGCAGTGGCCGCATCTGGATTTCATGACCCCGATCGGAGTGCTGGCGATCTGGCCGATAGCGATGTTCGTCAAGGCGGGGCTGGGGTTCGGGCACGCGATCTTTGCCGCGCAGGTGGCCGTGGCGTTGGTCTTGTTGGCACCCGCATGGCGGGCGGCGGGGTCGCGCTTTTCGGGCAAGTGGGCGTTGCTTTACGGCGGCTATGTGATGGTGCTGTGTCTGGCGCTGGTGCACGGGCAGGAAGAGCGCAGCGTTTCAATTTCGATGCATTACAACCGCTGGGCATGGGCGCTGGCCTATATTGCCATTCCGCTGGCGGTTCTGAAGCCGATCGGGCGGCCGCGACCTTGGCTCGATGGGGCGCTGATCGGGCTGGCGATGGCGGCCACCGTGCTGATCAAGGTGACCTATTTCGTGGCTTTCGTGCCCGCGATTCTGATCGCGCTTCTGGCGCGCCGGCAGGGGCGGATGACGCTGGCGGCGCTGCTGGCGGGGCTCTTGGTGGCTGCCGGAGTGACGCTGGCGCTGGGTTTGGGGTTCTGGCAGGCCTATATGAATGATCTGCTCGAGGTGTCGCGGTCCAGTATCCGCGCGGCCCCCGGCCAGCCTCTGAGCGCCGTTTTGGGCGCGCCCGAATTCATTGCCGGCACATTCGCGTTGCTGGCCACGATCATCTTCTTGCGACAATCGGGGCGCATGGTTGAGGGAATGGTGCTGCTGTTTCTGGCGCCGGGCTTCATCTATGTGACCTGGCAAAATTTTGGCAACGATCCGCAATGGCTGATGCTTCTGGCGCTGTTTGCCTTTGCCTTGCGACCAGATGGTGGGTCCCAGAATGGTTTGGGTTGGCCGATGCGCAACGCGTTGCAAGTGACCGGGGTGATGGCGCTGACGCTTGGGGCGGGATCGGTGCTGAACTTGGCCTACAGCCCGTTTCGCCACTATTTCGCGCCCGAGGAAAAAGCGGTGGCGCTGTTGTCGGCGCGACCGCAGCACAGCGATCTGCTGGTGCAGGAGGCGCGGCTTTACCGGGTCTCGGTGCAGGGCGCGGGCGATGGGCCGGGCTCGGCCTATGCCAGCTATGCCGCGCGGGCGGATCGGGCCGATCCGGCCGTGTTGAACGGTGAAACGCTGGCCGATTGCGAACTCAGCTCAGGCTATAATGCGTGGTTTGAAACGGTGACGGCGGATCTGACAGCATCGGGCTATGGCGGCAGTTCGGTGCTGGTGGCGGACCTGTTTTCGGCGTTGTGGCTATTTGGCGATCTGAAGCCGCTGGCGGGGGGCGCGCCCTGGTATTACGGCGGCGTGCCGGGGATCGAGGTGGCAGATCATGTGCTGGTGCCCTTGTGTCCGACCGGGGTAAGCATGCGCGCGGGTGTCTTGAAGGCGCTTGATGAGGCAGGCTGGAGCCTGACCGAAGAGCGGCGCACCGCGACCTATGTTTTGCTCAAGCCGCTCAAACGGTAGGGGGCGCCGGTGGCGCAGGCAGGCGCTGGCACAAAGGAATGTCTTGCAAGCCGCTGTTCCTGGCGGGAAACGGGCACAGCTTCGGCGGGACGGCTTGCCGGATAAAGCGTTCAATAATTTCGATTGAACACATCGAAACATTCAGTTGGATTGATTTAACGGGATCGCCTATCTGCACAACTGCAAGACATGAAAGGCGACGTAAAATGGCACAAGCCGAAACTCGGTATGCGACGGACCGCAGGGATCCTCGGTTATGGTTCAACTCGGCACCGCGCCACATCCTGCCCGGACTCGCGCTGGCTGCTCTGATTGCGGCGTTGGCGTTCGGGCTGCGGCTTCTTCCTGGTGTCGGCGTGCTCAGCCCGCTGATCCTCGCCATCCTGATCGGGATGGCCTTTCACAACCTGATCGGCACACCCGCTGCTGCCAAACCCGGCGTTTCCTTCAGCCTCAAGCGCGTGCTGCGCGCCGGCATCGTGCTGCTGGGCCTGCAACTGACCGCACAGCAAGTGATTGCGGTGGGCGGCGTCGGCGTGGCGCTGATCGTCACGACATTGCTGGCCACATTCGCTTTTACGACGTGGCTGGGCCGCGCGCTGCGCATCGAGCCCGGGCTGACACAGCTGATCGCGGCCGGCAGTTCGATCTGTGGCGCCTCGGCGGTGATCGCCACCAACACCGTGACCCGCGCTCGGGACGAGGATGTGGCCTACGCGGTTGCGTGCGTCACCATCTTCGGATCGCTGTCGATGATGCTGATGCCGCTGGTCGGCGGAATGCTGAACATGGGGCCGCATGCGTTTGGCCTTTGGACCGGCGCGTCGATTCATGAGGTCGCGCAGGTCGTTGCCGCGGCTTACGCCCGTGGGCAAGAGGCCGGTGAATTTGGCACGATTGCCAAGCTGACCCGCGTGATGATGCTGGCGCCGATGGTGCTGACGCTGGGGGCTGTCGCCGCCCGCCGCTTGCGCCGTCAGGGTGGCGAGGCGGGGCGCGCCGCACCCCCGGTGCCGTGGTTCGTGCTGGGCTTCGTCGCCATGGTCGGCCTTGCCAGCACCGGCTGGATGCCCGAAGGAACAAAGCCCTTCACGACGGGCATGACGCAGTTCCTGCTGGCCACCGCCTTGGCCGCGATGGGTCTGGAAACGGATGTGCGCAGATTGGCCGCGGAAGGCATTCGCCCCGCGTTGCTGGGGGCCGGGGCGTGGCTTTTCATTTCCCTTTTCAGCCTCGCTCTGGTTCTCTTGCTTGCATGACGCTTGACCAACTCCGCATTTTCATCGCCGTCGCCGAACGCGAGCATGTCACGCAGGCGGCGGCGTCCTTGCATCTGACGCAAAGCGCCGTCAGCGCCGCCATATCCGCCCTGGAAGAACGCCACGCCGTCCGCTTGTTCGACCGGGTCGGCCGGCGCATCGTTCTGACCGATGCCGGGCGGCTGTTTCTGGACGAAGCCCGCGCCGTGTTGGCCCGCGCCGAGCAGGCGGAACGTCTGCTGGGCGACCTCGCGGGCCTCAAGCGCGGCACGCTGCGCCTTGCCGCCAGCCAAACCGTGGCAAATTACTGGCTGCCTCCGCTGATGCACAGGTTTCACGCCGCCCACCCCGGCTTTGCGCTGGAGCTTGTCACCGGCAACACCGCAGAGGTGGCGCGGATGGTCCATGCCGCCACCGTCGATCTGGGCTTTGTCGAGGGTGAGATCGTTGACCCCGCACTGGCGATCGAAAGCCTGCCCGGCGACCATCTGGCGCTGGTCGTTGCCCCCGGCCATGATTGGGCAAACCGCCCGCAGACCGTCCCGGCCGACCTGAAAGCCAGCCCCTGGGTGTTGCGCGAAGCCGGATCAGGCACCCGCGCAGTTTGCGAAACGGTTCTTTCGCGCCACGGCCTGTCGATCGGGGATATTGATATCGGGCTGGAACTGCCGTCGAACGAGGCGGTGCGCGTGGCGGTCGAGTCCGGAGCCGGTGCCACGATACTGTCAACGCTGGTCGTCGCGCCGTCTATCGATGCGGGCAGGCTCGTCCGAGTGAACCTTGATCTGCCGCCCCGCCATTTTCACGTCCTGCGCCACAAGGAACGGCACTTGTCATTGGCGGAAAAGCGGTTCCTGGAACTGACCTGACCTGTGACCCGCAAAGGCCAATGGCGCGATGTTTTCGGCGCAATCTGGCGCAGTTGATCGGCGCGAGCCTTGGGTGATCGCGATGTCGGCGACACTTGCAAAGCTACATCCCCTCGTCCCGCATTCCACACCTTGCCGCAGCTCGTTTCGCGGCCCGGCCCGTTCCCGAGGGCAACCGCCATATCGCCGTGGCGTTTTCCGGTCTCGCCTGGCCGCCAGTCGCGTCATCGCGCAAGATCCGTTTGACATGGGCGCCGACCCGACACTCCTCAGTCATGTCGATGCCGCCATGCATCTGGATTGCCTCTTGCGCAATCCGAACGGCCGCGCGGCGTGCAAGGCTCCACGCCGCTTCGGACTGACGTCCGGCATCCGCGCGCCTCTTCCAGCGCGATGACCTTTTCCACCTGTCGATGCCGGAGCGCCTGGAACGCGCCAAGAGGGCGGCCGAACTGCTGGCGCGTCTTGATCTAGTCAAGGGGGCCTTGCTACGCCAGTGCAGGTCTTTGGCCCAAGCCGCCGCTTGCGCTAGCTGGTGCTGGCGATGATCGCGAGATAGGTCCAAAGCGTGCCGACAAGGGCCAGCCCCATCGGGAAATCCGCGCGTTTCCACGACACCCAGTCGGGCGCCAAGGCGCGGGCGGCGGGCAGACGGCGGATCAGCCGATGCGTGGTGAAGGCCCCCAGAAGAAAGGCGGTCAGCAACAGCACCATCAGGTTCATATGGCTGAAGTCACGCGCAAAGAACGGTGCGGCGGCGGCGGCAAACTTGGCGTCACCCGCGCCGAAATGCAACGTTGCATTCAGCACGAAACCCAGCGCGAGAATGACCGGCAGATGCAGCCAGCGCCAGGCCCAGACATCAAGCGGCAGCACGAAAGGCCCGGCCAGAAGAAACACCCCCACCAGCGCAAAGACCGCGCGGTTGGGAATTTTCATCGTCTTGAGGTCGGACCAGACCACCCAGGCGCAGATCGGCGTGACGAGAAACAGAAACACAAGCGCCGACTGCGGCGGGGTCAGGCCCAGCATCGGTCAGCCCTTGGCTACATTGGCATCCAGCGCCGCCAGCGCGCGTGCGGCCTCGTCAAAGTGCTGCGGGTGGGTGTCGACCGCGTCTTGCAAGAGGCCGCGACCGATATTCACGTCACCCTGTTTGATCGCTGACAGGGCCGCAGTATAAAGAAGCTGCGCCCGTTCGGTCTGGGTCATCGCCACGACCGGCAGGTCGTATTTGCGCTGCGCGGCGCGCGCCAGAACAAGATTGTTTTTCGCGGTGAACAGTTTGCTGTTTTGGGTCAGCGCCTCGGCGAACAACTTCTCGGCGCCGGGGTAGTCGCCACGGGTCAGCTTGGAATAGCCCCAGTTGTTCAGCACGCCCGACGGGGTCGTGGTCAGACTGGCGGCGATTTCATAAAAGCTGTCGGCCTTCTTCCAGTCCTTGTTGGAGTCGGCGACCATCGCCTCGAGGCGATAGCGCTGGTAGGTTTCGTGGGTAGGGGGAATGTGGTTCAGCACCGTTTCGGCGGCTTTCCAGTCATTGGCGCGGATCAAGGCATCGGCCTGCTCGACGCGGTCATCGTCGGTTGCCTCGGGCAGTGCCACGATGCTGGCCCAGACAACGGCCCCTTCGGCAGGCCGTTTGGCGCGCACCAGCGATTTCGCCAGACCGCGCTTCAGATCGATCCGGTCGGGGTTTTCATCGGAAGTGCGTTTGAAATAGTTCACCGCCTCCGAGGGGTCGCCAACGGTCAGCATCACGTCCGACAGGTTGGTTTCGTCAATCGCGTTGACGCTTTGCAGCGCGCGGGCCACTTCCGCGTCAGCGGATTTCTGGCAGGCGCTAAGAACAGACGCGCTGCTGATGCAGAGCGCGAAAAGAACCGGGTGGCGCATGTTGTGCGTCCTTTGCTCGTTTGCCTCGAACCCTTGGCGTGTCGCCTTGGGGTATTATAGCTTGGTGAGCAGCAGATATTGCCCGTTCCCGCGCCTCACCAGCGAGAAATTCTTGTCCTCGGGAACAGCATAGTCCGGTTTTTGCTGTTTTGCGAGCGCGAGGCGCAGATTTTCGCGAATGTCGTCCGATTGGCCACTATCAAGCGCGTAGGCGGTCTGAAAGACCCGGGCGGCCTCGGCCACGTCACCTTTTTCCATCAGCACAACGCCAAGGTTGTTCCAGGCGGGAACAAAGCTCTGGTCCTTGTCCAGCGCCCGGCGCAGCATCTGTTCGGCCTGTCCCAGACGGCCCAGTTGCAAATTGGCCGAGCCGATTGCCGAAAGCACATCGACCGTCGCGCCCTGTTCGGCGGCGCCGCGGTAATAGGCCTTGAGCGCCAGCTCGTATTCGCCCGCCGCCATCAGCCGGTGACCGACGGTCAGCCCGTCGACCGCTTCGCCACGGGCCGTGCCCGGCGCGTAGGGCGACCCCTTTTCAGCCTTCAGGCCGCCTGCGGAACAGGCGGCCAGTAGGGTCAGCACCAAGAGGGTGGCCAGATGGCGGCCGAAAGGCAGAGGTATCATCAGGTCATTGGCCGATGGATTTGAATGTCTCGATCATATCGTGAACCGAGGGGCCGACAAGGATGATCAGCAAAGGGGGCACCGTGAACATCATCGTGCCCAACGTCATCTTGGTCGGGATCTTGTTGGCGGCCTCTTCGGCGCGCATCACACGTTTGTCGCGCATTTCGCTGGCATAGACGCGCAGCGCCTCGGCGATTGAGGTGCCGAATTGCTGCGACTGGATCATCACGGTAACGAAGGAGGCCACGTCCTGCACCCCCGAGCGGTCGCCAAAGGCGCGCAACACCGATGATTTCTCCTTGCCGGCCTTGATTTCGTGGCTGACCGTCTCGTATTCTTCGGCCAACGCGGGGTAGCCACCGCGCAGCTCTTTCGAGACGCGGATGATCCCTTGATCCAGCGACTGCCCCGCCTCGACGCAAACCAAAAGCATGTCGAGACTGTCGGGAAAACCGTTCTGGATTTCTGCGGTGCGTTTCTTGACACGGCTATCAACCCAGTATTTGGGCAGGTAATAGCCCACGCAAGCGGGCAGCAGAACCGCCATGATCATCTGCATGGGCGAGATTTCACCGGTCGCCGAGGCAATGACCGTATAGGCCACGCCCAGCACCAGCATCGCCAGACCCAGGGCGAACTGGATGGCGTGGAAGGTGCGCACCGCATTGCGGCCCCGGTAGCCCGCCCGCGTCAAATGCATGCGCGAGGCTGTCATCTCTTCTTCGTTTTGCGGCTCCAAAAAGCCTGCGTATTTATCAAGCTTGTCCGACCCGGCTGCCACGCGCAGTTTTTTCTTGGACTCGCCCCGCTGGGATCTCGGTTCAACCTGCGCAAGACCGGCGCTGGCGCGCAGACGGTCCAGCGGGTCAGGGCGCCGTTTCAGCATCATCGGCAGCGTGGCCACGATCAGCGTGATGCCAACCCCTGCCAGCACGATGACCGGCCCCATCGGGCCAAGCGCATCTATCAAAGTCTGGTTGAGCGACGAGAAGAATTCCATTGTCTTTTCCTCAGACCTTGATGTTGGTCATGGCCTTCATGAACATCATGTTCGCCCCCAGAAGGGCAAAGACGATCAGCGCGGCGGGAATGAAGGCTGGCGTATCTTTCACACCGTCGTAGTAGTCGGGCGAGACGACCTGAATGATGACCAGCACCGCTAACGGAAAGCCCGACAGGAAGACGCCCGACCATTTGGCCTCGGCGGTGATCGCCTTGACGCGGCGAAACAGCCGAAACCGCGACCGGATCACCTTGGCCAGACCGTCGAGGATCTCGGCAAGGTTGCCGCCCGACTGCTGCTGGATCGACACCGCCACCGCCAGAAAACGCAAATCCTGCATGTCCAGCCGGTCCGACAGGTCACGCAGGCTGTCGGCGACGTTGCGACCATAGGCGGCCTCGTCGGCGATGATCCCGAATTCCGAGCCCAGCGGATCGGGCACCTCTTTGGCGACGATCTGGATGGCCGAGGAAAACGGGTTGCCCACGCGCAACGACCGCACCATCAGCTCGATCGCGTCGGGCAGTTGTTCTTCGACCAGCGCCATGCGCTTTTTGGCCTTGCTGCCGACCCAGAAATAAACCCCGCCAACGCCCATGAACACCGCAACCGCCGCCCGCACCGCGGCTGCGGCCTGCGTGCCGATCGACAAACCCAGAAAGGCAACCACCGAAACCAGGACCATCACCGCAAGAAGCGCCCTTGGTGAAAAGGCAATATTGGCCTTTTGCGCCTTTTCGGCCAGCAAGGAATAAAGCGGTATCCCGCGCGAATTCATGTGCTGGGTTGCCTCTTTGCGAAGCTGTTCCAGCACCTGATCGCGGCGCCCGCCCTTTTCCAGCAGCTCCAGCCGCCGGTTGACCTTCGAGTTGAGCGAGATCGACTTGCCGAAAACCAGCAGATAGATCCCCTCGACCAACAAAAGCACGGCCACGAAGATCAGGCCGTAGATGATGGGGGTCGGGCTGATAATCATGGCTTAGCCTTCCACGGGTTCATAGATCGAGGCGGGCAGATCAAAGCCCCACTGCTTGAAGCGGTCCGAAAAATGCGAACGCACCCCGGTGGCGGTAAAGCGACCGATGATCTTGCCGTCCGGTGCAAGGCCGAGGCGTTCGTATTTGAAGATTTCCTGCATCGAGATCACATCGCCTTCCATGCCGGTGATCTCGGTGATCGAGGTCATCCGGCGCGAGCCGTCTTGCAGACGCGAGGCCTGCACGATCAGGTTCACAGCCGAGGCGATCTGGCTGCGCACCGCCTTGATCGGCATTTCAATGCCGGACATGGCAATCATGTTTTCCAGACGCGAAATGCTGTCGCGCGCCGAGTTGGCGTGGATCGTGGTCATCGAACCGTCGTGGCCGGTGTTCATCGCCTGAAGCATGTCGATGACCTCTTCGCCGCGCGTTTCCCCGACGATGATCCGGTCAGGGCGCATCCGCAGTGCGTTGCGCAAACAGTCGCGTTGGGTAACGGCGCCCTTGCCCTCGACGTTGGCGGGGCGGCTTTCCATCCGGCCCACATGCACCTGCTGAAGCTGAAGTTCGGCGGTGTCTTCGATGGTCAGGATGCGTTCGTCATTGTCGATGAAAGAAGACAGCGCGTTCAGCGTTGTGGTTTTACCCGAACCGGTCCCGCCCGACACGACGATGTTCAACCGGGTGGACACCGCCGCCTGGATATAAGCGGCCATTTCCTCGGTGAAAGCGCCAAAGCGGACAAGTTCATCGACCCCCAGCTTGTCTTTCTTGAACTTACGAATAGAGACAAGGCTGCCATCCACCGCGATCGGCGGCACCATGGCGTTGAAACGCGACCCGTCGGCCAGACGAGCGTCAACATAGGGGTTGGATTCGTCGACCCGACGGCCCACGGCGGACACGATCTTGTCGATGATCCGCAGCAGGTGCTTTTCATCCTTGAAGGTCGTGTCGGTCAGCATCAGCCTGCCGGCGCGTTCGACGAAAATCTGTTTTGGACCGTTGACCAGAATATCGTTGATCGTTTCGTCTTTGAGCAGGGGCTCAAGCGGGCCAAGACCCATGACCTCGTCGTAAAGCTCCTGGATGAGGTTTGTCCGCTCGGTGGCGTTCAGCGCGATCGACATCTCGGACAAAGCCTCGGTCGAGATTGCCGAGATCTCGGTCTTCAGGTCGTTCTCTGAGGCATGTTCCAGCGCGGCGAGGTTGAGGTTGTCCAACAAGCGCTTGTGCAGCTCGACCTTCAGCTCGCTCATCTTCTCCTTGCGCTTCTTTTCCTTGTCGACCACGGCGGCGACGGCAGCCCCCTGGTTGGGCTGCACGCGGCGATGAACCTGCGGTTTGGCCGCGTCGGCGCTGACCGAGGCGGGACCGGGTATCGACTGGCCCACCGGCTGGAGGCTGGCCCCCTTGGAGGTGGTCGCGGCGGGCTTTTTGTAGCGCTGAAACATGGAGTCCTCCTCAGCCGCGGCCAGATTCGGCGGCGCGGTTCAGGTCGTAAAGAGATCTCGCAAGCTTCTGGATTTCTTTGCGCAGGAGAGCCTTGGCGGCAGTTTCAGCCAGCGGCAGGCCGTGGTCATTGGCTTGCGTGATCTGTTTGCCACCATCGGCAAGCTGCAATTCAATTGCGATGTCAAGGCTTTCCGCCAGACGGCGCACGCGCGACTTGCCGGTAAGGTCGGTAAACTTCGGCGCCCGGTTCAGCACATAGCGCAGCTTTTCGGCGGGCAAACCTTCGGTCTTTAGCGCCCGGATCATACGCAACGCGTTTTGGGCCGACCGCATGTCCAGTTCGAGCATGGCGAAATAGATATGCGCCTGGCTCAGCACCGCTTCGGTCCATTGCACAACGGTCGAGGGCATGTCGATAATCACGAAATCGAAATTGGCGCGGGCCATGTCGATGATGCGGTTGATGTCTTCGCTGGTGACGATGTCCAGCGGCAGCATGTCTGCCGGGGCGGTCAGCACGAAAAGCCGATCGTTGAAGGTCAGCAGCGCGTGCGAAAAGCTTTCCGCATCCATATGGGCAGTGTCTTGCAGCAACTCGAACACCGCCTCGCGGCGCGGCAGATCAAGATAGGTCGACACGGAGCCATACTGGAAGTCGAAGTCCAGCAGGCACACGCGCGGCCCGCCTTTCTTTTCAATCGTCGCCAGTTCCCAAGCAAGGTTGACCGCAAAGGTCGTGGCCCCGGTGCCGCCCGCCAGACCGTGAACCGGCAACACCGTGCCATCCTTGCCGCCCGTCGCCTTGAAGTCGGCATCGGCGGCGGTAGCGTGGCTGGGTTCGTCATGCGCCGGCATCTCTGGCGCAGCCGGAAGGACCTCGGCCTGCGCCAGCCGCTCGATCGCTTCGTGCAGCGCGCCTTCGGGCAGCGGATAGGGCACGAAGTCGTCCGCCCCAAGGCGAAGCAACTGATGAAGCGCGATCGGGCTGACCTCTTCGGCGATCAGGATCACCCGCACGCCCTTTTCCTTGGCGGTGGTGATGATGCCCGAGATCCGGGCGAGGTCGTGTTCGTCTTCGCTGTTCACCGCGATGGCGACAAACTCGAGCGTTTCGGCCTCGGGTTGCGTCAGAAAGATCGCCGCATCCTCGAAACTGAGATCGCCCCAGCTTTCGCCCAGTTCGGCTTCCATGTCTTCGATCAACAGATCGAAATTTGCCACGTCACGCGAGATCGTGCATGCCACGATCGGTGCCGGTTCCGGTTTCAACAACACTGCTGAGCTCATTGCCTCACGTCCTTCTGTCCGCGGATCCTGGTCGTCATCCTGACTGTCATCTTTCAAATGTCTCATCTCAGGGTTTTGCCCTATGACCCGGGCACGACTCGGTCGTCATGCCACTCCTGCCGAGGGTCAACGTCGCTGCCAATCTGGGCGACATTGGGGCCAAAAAGTTCTAATTATGCGGTATTGAGAGACGATCCAAACAATTGGGCGGCCTTTGTTCCCAAAGGCCGCCCTGATTGGGTGCAAAAAGCGGAAGCGTCTAGTTGCCGCCCGAAACCACCGAGGCGCCAACTTGCGACCCCGGATGCGTCCAGGTGGCGCTTTCCACATATTCGCGGAACACCACTTGCGCATATTTGCCGTTCAGCACCGAAGGATGGTTTTGCACAAATCCCGAAACCTCGGTCACGGTGCGGCGGTTCCGCTCTTCGGGGGCCTGAGTGTAGACCAGAGGTTGGGTCTTGCCAAAAGACACCACCGCCTCAAGCCGCGACCGCGAAATGCCACGCGCGGTCAGATAGCTGACCACCGCCTGTGCCCGCCGCAGCCCCAGCGCCTTGTTGTAAGCTTCTGTTCCGACCAGATCGGTGTGGCCGTAAACCCGGAACCGAACCTCGGGGAATTGCTGGATCCAGTCGGCCTGACGTGCCAGCGCCGCCTGCGCGGTGCCGTCCAGAGCCGACGAATTGAAGGCAAAGTTGACCGTGTTGGGCACATCCGACGCAAAACGGTTGGTCAGTGAGATGGCGTAATCGCGTTGCCCCGATTGGATCAACGAATTGTTCATCGTTGCGTTGCCAAAGCCGTCATTGGTCATCTCGGAGCCGGCTTCCGAATAGAACCCCGCCCGCATCGGGCCACAGGCCGCCAGACCCAGAACCGCCGCCATCAGCACAAAACGCATTGCCAGCCCCCGTTTGCCGTGATCATGCCTGTCCATCACGTCACTCCATCACATAGCCATAGGAGCCGGAAAAGTCCTGCTTGGCGACTTCGGCGGCGGCGCCGGTCGAGGGCCCCTTGCCGACAGTCTTGCCAAAGAGGAACAACTCGGCCTCGGTCGGTGGGCGCACCCGGTCGGTGGGCAGCGCCAGCGCCTCGCCGCGCGTCGGCGTGACCAAATGCGGGGTGACGATGATCACCAGTTCAGACTGGTTGCGCGCATAGTCGGCACTGCGAAACAGGGCGCCCAGCACCGGCACATCGCCCAACCAAGGCACCTGACTGCTCAGATCGTTGAAATCGTCCTGCAACAGGCCGGCGATGGCAAAGCTTTCACCGTCGCGCATTTCAACCGTGGTCTGCGTTTCGCGCCGTTTGAAGGCGTTGATCGAGAATCCACCCGATTGCATCGTCACTGTGGTGTCGATCGCCGAAACGGCGGCCTTGATCACAAGGTTGATCAGATCACCGTCAACGACGCGCGGGGTGAAAGCCATTTCCACACCGAAGGGTTTGTATTGCACGGTGATGGTATTGTTGTCGGCCGACACCGGAATGGGATATTCGCCGCCGGCCAGAAACTTGGCCTCTTGCCCCGAAAGCGCGATCAGGTTCGGCTCGGCCAAGGTGCGCACGACGCCCTTGGACTCAAGCGCCTCAAGCAAGACGGCAAACTCAAGGTTCCCGGCGGTAAAGCCCAGACCCAGTGCGCCAGTCGAATCCGCCTTGATCGGGACGTTGCCATTGTCGAAGGCATCATTGATCGTGCTGTTCGACGCAAAGTTGCCACTGCCGCCGATCGTGCCAATATTGTTCGAGGCGGCAGTGCCGCGTATGCCCAGCGAAGACGAGAGGTTTTTCGACACTGAACGCTGCATTTCGGCAAAGCGCACCTTGAGCATGATCTGCTGGGTGCCGCCGACGCTCATCAGGTTCGAAACCCGTTCGGGGGCGTAGCGCTGGGCCAGATCCATCGCGCGGTCCAGCTTGGCCGCCGAGGAAACGGTGCCGGAAAGCACGATCCCGTCATTGGCGGTGCGCACCTCGATCGGTTCGCCCGGCAAGATCTGACGCAGGCGCTCCTTGAATTCGGCAACGTCGGGGGTAACCTGCACCTCGACATTGGTAATCAGTTTGCCGTCAGCGCCCAGAATGGTCATCGTGGTGCGTCCGGGCACCTTGCCCAGCACATAGATCGACCGATCCGACAGGGTGGTGATATCGGCGATGCCGGGGTTGGCGATGGATAGTTCCGCAAAGGGCTGATCGCTTTCAACGACCACGGCGCGGTTCATCGGAACGTTCAGCGGGCTCGAAGCCGATCCTGACATGACCTGTAGCGTTTCCGCGCCGACAGGGGTCAGCGTTGCCAACCCAAGCGCGGTGCCCAAAAGACATGCCCTTATTACTGCTGTCATCTTCATTGTGATCCTGCCTCTCCGATCACGCCACACCACAGGTCTAACCGCCTGTTTCGGGGTCTTGAATGCCCAACTTTCCCGCACCATGCGTGAATTGATGAATTTTTGCAAGAATCAACCTGTTGGAAAGGACACTTGATGTGGATAACTGGCAACAGCGCAACAATTTTGGTTTCCGAAGCTCAGGAAAAAGGCCCCGCCGGGGTGCGGCGGGGCCTGTCTGCACGATGTCGGCGTCATCAGTTCGTGCAGGGAATTTCGGTTTCCATCATCTCGCCAGCCTTGCGTGTGCGCACCGTGCAGACTTTGGCGGCTTCGACCTGAATGACCTCGGCGGCCTTGATGCCCAACAGGCTGTCACGGTTGATTTCGATGGCACCCACCACGGTGGTATCCGAGGCACCCACCAGTGACAGCGTCAGTTTGCCGGTCGATTGCGCCAGCGTCAGCGCGGCCACCTGTTGGGGGGTCACTTCGGCCGTCACGGTGCGGGCGATCATCGTTTCAGCCGTGCGGTCGGCGTCGGCGCTTTGGTCGATGGCGATCAGTTTCAGATTGGTGTCGATCAACTTGGCGACCTGGGTTTCCCCCGAGGCTCCTGACCAATAGACGTCGACCCGGTCGCCCGGACGCAAGAAGCCGGAAACCCCCGAGGCGACATCGACGTTGATGGTAAAGGCGCGCATGTTGGGCGCAAGGCTCGCCATGATGCCCGCATCCACGCCCGGCGCGGTAATCTTGGAGTCCATCAGCGGCTCGTAAGGTTCAAAGCTGCGCAGGGCGGCGCGGGGGCGGGTTTCGCCCTCAAAGAATACGGCGCGCGGTGCGTTCTCGACACCCTGCGGCCCGGTCACTGCCTGATAGGCACCTGCGGGCGTCTTGCCAAGCTGCACCTTGATGACTTCAAGATCGGCCATGGTAAAGCGATCGCCGTATTTGAGAGGCTTTTTCGATACGACCACGTCGATCAGCTGCGGTGCATTCGCTTGTGTCTGCAACAGATAGTCGCGTTCGGACTGCGCCTGTTCGATATAGTCCTGTGCCATATAAACGGCAAAACCTGCCAGCCCGATTCCGAGAACCAGTACCAATCCGAAGATCATCCGCATGGTATTCCCCTTCCTCATACCTCAAACCCATGACCTTTGACGGTCCGGGCCACTACCCACTGTGCCTCTGCCATATAAAAGTGGCAGCACCGTGGCGCAACCGCGGCGGCGCCATGACGCACCCGCGATCTGATGTTCGTGCGCCGTTATGAACGTTCTCAGAACGTCGAGTTTACTTCCTGGGTATTGATAAAGCTGGCAATCTTGTCGGTGGTGTTGCCGGTGCTGATCCAGACCAGCCCCGCCATCGCCATTCCCAGCCCGACGACCGATGCCGTCAGCACAACCCAATCCACAGTCACGGCGCCATCTTCGGCGCGTTGAAAGCTGCGCAGGCGTTGCATAACCATTTTCATTGTTTCAATTCCTTGTATTCATGCGTGCTGCGCGATGCCTCCACCGGTCCCGAATCACACTATCGGGCATTGAGGGCAGGATTGGGGCACATTTCGGCAAAGTTTGGGTCAATTACCCCGCCAGGCCCAAGCGAAAGGCCGCCCCCGAAGGTGCGGCCTTTGCTGCCGTTTGGCAAGAAATCAGAACGTGGTCTTGACTTCGGCCGAGTTCAGGTAGGTCGAGATCTTCTGGGTCAGGGTTTTGGTCTCGTTGCGGACCATGACCAGAGCTGCGGCACCAAGGCCCACGACAGCAGCGGTCAGCACAACCCAGTCAACGGTCACGGCACCGTCTTCGTCGTTGTGAAAGTTCTTCGCGATCTTGAACAGTTTCATGGGGTTTCTCCTGGGTTCGGTATTCGTGTGTTCCGCGTTCCGGGTCTTTGGCCACCTTGTAATTCGGCCCGTCCGTCGCGGCATAAAGGTAAATTACTGATGAATCGTGACAGGAATGGGGCAAGTTTGGCGCATTTCCGCAGCGAGAGTCATATTGCGCGAAACAAATTGTTTCGCAGTTTCGCAGATTCGACCGCTCAAAACGCGAAAGGCCGCCCCCGAAGGAGCGGCCTTTGCTGCCGTTTGGCAAGAAATCAGAACGTGGTCTTGACTTCGGCCGAGTTCAGGTAGGTCGAGATCTTCTCGGTCAGGGTCTTGGTCTCGCCGCGGACCATGACCAGCGCTGCGGCACCAAGGCCGACGACAGCAGCGGTCAGCACAACCCAGTCAACGGTCACGGCACCGTCTTCGTCGTTGTGGAAATTCTTGGCGATCTTGAACAGTTTCATTTGGTCTCTCCTGGGGTCCTGGTTGCACAATCCGCTGCGGGTCTTCGGTCGCCTCTGATTTCGGCCTATCCGTCGCGGGATGAGTTCGTTCTAGAAGTGAATCGTGACCCGATTGGGGCGCGCGTGGCACTTTTTCGCAGCGGCGCAAAAAAGTTGAAAAAGCGTAAAGACGTGTCAAACAGCGGCGCAACGCGAAAGGCCGCCCCCGAAGGAGCGGCCTTTGCTGCCGTTTGGCAAGAAATCAGAACGTGGTCTTGACTTCGGCCGAGTTCAGGTAGGTCGAGATCTTCTCGGTCAGTTTCTTGGTCTCGCCGCGGACCATGACCAGCGCCGCGGCGCCAAGGCCCACGACAGCGGCGGTCAGCACAACCCAGTCAACGGTCACGGCACCGTCTTCGTCGTTGTGGAAGTTCTTGGCGATCTTGAACAGTTTCATTTGGTCTCTCCTGGGGTCCTGGTTGCACGATCCGCTGCGGGTCTTCGGTCGCCTCTGATTTCGGCCTATCCGTCGCGGGATGACCCTATATGGACCCCGGATGGTGGCAGGATTTGGGCAGGTGCATGGCGTTTTCACGAAGGCTAGGGATTTGATGCAAAATCTTGGTAATATATTGAAAACAAATAATTAATATTTTTACATTATTTTAGTAAACCGATTTTTGCCTGTGGCCGAAAGGTCGAATCGGGACCCAAAACAGGGTTGAAGCGGCGGAATTTCTGGCTTTGTGCGCAATTTTCCGGGATAAGGAAAAAAACGATAAACGACCAAGGCAGAGCAGGAAAAGCGCGACGATGCGCCATTGGGCAAGTGCAATTTTGATCTGCACGGCGGTTGTGGCCGTGCCAGCCGCGGCCGAGAATGGCCCGCAGCCCTATCCGCAATTCACCGCCAAACGTATCGGTGTGCCCAAACCGGGCACGCAAAAGCTCATTACCATTCAGATCGACCCCGAGGAACAGCAACGCGCGCTTGCCGCTCGACTTGAGGAGCCCTGGTCGCCGGTGACCGCCCCGCCGACGGCACCCACGGCCACCGGGGCCTATGCGTGGTATTGGCAAACCGTATCGCCCAGTCTGGGGGACAAGGCGGGGCGCTTTGCCAAGGCGCTGGCGGCGCTGAGCCAGGGCCCCGAAGGGGCGGCGGTTTCCGCGCCTCGGCTTCAGCATTTGCAAGAAATCGCCGCAAGACACGGCACTGACATCCTGAGCGCCACGATCGGCACCGAAGTATCGCCGGCGTTGGTGCTGGCGGTGATCGGCATTGAATCGGGCGGGCGGGCCGATGCGGTATCGTCTTCGGGCGCCGTCGGGTTGATGCAGTTGATCCCCGCCACGGCCGAACGCTTCAAGGTCGCCGACAGCACCGATCCGGTGCAGAACATCAAGGGCGGTGTCGCGTATCTGGATTGGTTGATGAAGGAATTTGACCGCGATCCGCTGATGGTGATCGCGGCCTATAACTCGGGCGAGAATGCAGTGAAAAAGAACGGCGGCGTGCCACCCTTTGCCGAGACCCGCGATTATGTGCCCAAGGTGCTGGCCGCCTGGGGCGTGGCGCGGGGCCTGTGCCGCACGCCGCCTGAACTGGTCTCGGATGGTTGCGTTTTTGCCGTGAAAGGGTAGGCCATGGCCGAAATGAAGCCGCTTGTGCTGGACGTGGATGGCACGTTTCTCAAGACCGATCTACTGTTCGAGTCTTTCTGGGCGGGTCTGGGGCGCGATCCCTTGGCAACGCTGCGCGCCACTGTGTTGCATTTTCATCAGCGGGCGCGTCTGAAGGCCGAACTGGCGGCGATCGCGGGGCTGCGCACCGATCTGATGCCCGTCAACCCGGCGGTGGCAAAGCTTGCGCTGAATTCGCAGGCCAAGGGCCGCGAGGTGGTTCTGGCCTCGGCCTCGGATCATGGGTTGGTGGCGCAACTGGCGGCCGACTATGGTCTGTCAGAGACGGTTTTTGCATCGGATGGGAAGGTCAATCTGTGTGGCGCTGCCAAAGCCGAGGCGCTGGTGGGCGCTTTTGGCGAAGCGGGCTTTGACTACGCGGGCAATGGCACTGTGGATCTGCCGGTCTGGGAAAGGGCCGAAAACGCGCTGGTGGTGGGTCGCGTGCCCGCCGCGACCGGCCTCGTGGCCCGTGGCAAGAATGTCGTGGCGCTGCCCGGCGGCTGGTCATTGCGCAGCCTGTTCAAGGCGTTGCGCCCGCATCAATGGGTCAAGAACGTGCTGCTGATCCTGCCGATGATCGCCGCCCATCGCTTTGACCTCGCGACGCTGCTGCCGGTCTTGCTGGGAATCGTGGCGTTTTCGGCTGCGGCCTCGTCAATCTACATCGTCAACGATCTTCTGGATCTCGAGGCCGATCGCCTGCATCCGACCAAGTGCCACCGCCCCTTTGCCAGCGGCGCCGTGCCGATCAGCGTGGGCATGATTGCCGGCGCGGTGTTGGCGGCGTTGGCGCTGGGGATTGGCGCGGGCCTGAACCCGGCCTTTCTGGGGGTGGTGGTGCTTTATATGGTGACATCGCTGGCCTATTCGTTGCGGCTCAAACGGATGCGCTGGGTCGATATCGCCACCTTGGCGGGGCTTTATACCATTCGTGTCGTCGCCGGGGCGGCGGCCGGGCAGGTGGCGGTTTCGGTCTATATGCTGATCTTCATCTTCCCGGTTTTCGTGGCCTTGGGCTGCGTCAAGCGGCTGACGGAGCTGACGCTGGCCACCAATGACGACCGCCTGCCGGGGCGTGGTTATGGCCGCCCCGACCGGCCCGATCTGCTGAACGTGGCCGGGCTGGGGGTGTTTGGCGCGTTGCTGATGTTTTTCTTCTATTCGATCTCGGATCAGGGGCGGGCGCTCTACCCTGACACATGGCTGATGTGGGTGGCGCTGATCCCGATGGGGTGGTGGTTGATCCGCATGGTGGCGCTGGGCTGGCTGGGCAAGCAGGATTATGATCCGATTGTCTTTGCGTTGCGCGACAAACTGGGGCTGGGGATATTGATGATCACGCTTAGCCTGATGTTCTGGGCCGCCGGGCTTTGGGCGCAATGGTTTGGCGGCTGAGGTCGCGGCAAGCGGGCGCACGGCGCTTCAGTCGGGTCCGGCCCCACGCCAACAGGTCAGGCCTTGGCCGCTTTGCGACGTGGCGGTTGTTTCGCGCCAAGAGGAGCCGGTCTGGTGTTCTATCTAAGCCTGCATATCGTGCTGATCGTGGCGATTACGCTGCGCATCTTGTTGCGCGACGATCTGAGCCCAAGCAGCCGTCTGGCATGGTTCACGATGGTGGCGGTTCTGCCGGTCGCGGGCAGTGTGCTTTATTTTCTGTTTGGTGAGGTCACGCTGGGGCGGGCGGCCAATGCCCGCCACCGGGCTATCTTCGATCAACTGCGCGCCACCGCCGGGCCCGCCCTGGGAAGCCGGGCGCAGATCGATCGGCAGATCGCGCCCGAATACCGCGCCGCATTTCACTATGCCGCCTCGATCAATGGCTTTGGCATAACCCGCGGCAATCTGGCCGAACTGATGCCCGATGCTGCCAGCGCCCGCGCCCGGCTGATTGCCGATATCGACGCGGCCAGACGGCAGGTGGATGTGCTTTACTACATCTGGCTGGATGACCAGACCGGCACCGGCGTCGCCGAGGCGCTGATCCGCGCGGCCGGGCGCGGGGTGCGTTGCCGCGCGATGGCCGACAGTCTGGGGGCGCGGGCGATCATCCGGTCGGGCTTGTGGCGGCGGATGCAAGAGGCGGGGGTGGAAACGGCGGTGGCGCTGCCGATCGGCAATCTGTTTCGCACGCTTCTGTTCAGCCGGGTCGATCTGCGCAATCACCGCAAGATCACCGTGATCGACGGCATGATCACGCATTGCGGCAGTCAGAATTGCGCCGACCCCGAGTTCCGCATGAAGCCCGCCTTCGCGCCATGGGTCGATGTGATGGTGCGCGTCACCGGGCCGGTCGTGGCGCAAAACCAGATGTTGTTTGCCAGCGACTGGCTGGGGCGGGCGGGCGGTCAACCCGACGATTTTCCGGCGATCTGCGCCCCTGTTTCGGCCGGGCCAGAGGGTTTCCCGGCGCTGGTGATGGGCGACGGGCCAACCGAGAGGGGCGCGGCGACGCCACAGCTTTTTTCCGTGCTGACCCAGTCGGCGCGGGAAAGTCTGACCATCTCGACCCCGTATTTCGTGCCAGATGCCACCGTTCTCGAGGCGATCTGCGCCACCGCGCTGCGTGGCGTCCGGGTGCGGATCATCTTTCCAAAATGCAACGATTCATGGATCGTTTCAGCGGCCAGCCGCAGCTATTACCGCAAGCTGCTGCGCGCCGGGGTCGAGATCCACGAATTCCGCGATGGCTTGTTGCATGCCAAGACGCTGACGATTGACGGGCTGGTCAGTTTTCTGGGTTCCTCCAATATGGATCTGCGCAGCTTCGATCTGAACTATGAAAATAACATCCTGCTGCAAGATCACGGCCTGACCGGGGCGTTGATCGCCCGGCAGGACGACTTTATCGCCGCCTCGGACCGGGTGGTGCTGGCGCAGGTCGAGGCCTGGCCTGCCTATCGGCGGATCTGGAACAACGTGATCTCGACCATCGGCCCGGTGCTTTGACGCGGCAAGATCGACGCGCCATGTTGGCGACCCGGTCGCGTCTTCAGCATCGCATTGTCGGTGCGCCCATTTGTTTTCCGCACCGACCCGCCAGAAGGCCCGCGTGCGCCGATACCCTGATTGCGCTCAGATCTTCATCTTCTTGAAGATCGGCTCGGGGATATGGCAGATGATTAGCATGATGTAGCGCCAGAAGAACGGCGTGTAGATCGTATTGCGGCGCTTCTTGACGGCGCGCAGGATATCGCCGGCGACAGCATCGGGCGAGGCGACCAGAAACAGGCCCGGCAGACCCCAGGTCATGGCGGTATCGACGAAGCCGGGCTTGACGGTGACGACATGGCCCCCCGCGCGTGTCAGCCGGTTGCGCAGACCCGACAGATAAGTGTGAAACCCGGCCTTGGCGGCGCCGTAAACATAGTTGCCGATCCGCCCACGGTCGCCCGCGACCGAGCCCACGCCTACCACGGTGCCGCCACCGCGCGCCTCTTGCAGCGGCGCCAAAAGCTGCAAGAAATGCGCCGGGCCGGTAAAGCTGTCGGTCACGGTGCCGCCGATCAGGGCGGGGTCGGCGTCGATCAGCGATTGGTCCGGCATCGAACCGGCAAATACGGCGGCGTTCAATTCGCCCTCTTCGGTCTCAAGCCGGGCGATCAGCGCGCCAAATCCGCCCGCGTCGCGCGCGTCAAAGGTCAGCGGTTCGGCCAGCCGGGCCCCGCGCAAACGGCAATCCTCGGCCAAAAGCGTCAGTTCGGCCATGTCGCGCCCCGCGAGCAACAGCCCCGCGCCCTCGGCCGCAAGGCGGCGTGCAAAGGCCCGCGCCATCGCCGAAGTGGCGCCCAGGATGATCCAGGTGGTGTTCATTGGGCGTTCCTCAGATTCAGTCGGCGCACGAGGTCGGTTTCAAGGTGGCGGTCGGGGTCGGCGCGGGCGACCTCGGCTTGCCAGTCGGCCAACTCGGGATACATCGCGCCGATCCGGGCGCCGGTTCCCAGCCCGTCCTTGGCAAAGTATAGCCGCCCTCCGGCATCGGCGGTGCGACCCTCAAGCCGCAAGATCAGCGCGCGGGCAAGGTCACGGTTGGGAAAGTCGATGGCCAGCGTATAGCCCTCCATCGGGAACGACAGATACCCCGCGCGGCCCGGTCCCATCCGTTTGAGCACGGCCAGCGGCGAGGCAAGGCCCGACGCGGCAATGTCTTCCAGCATGGTGCGCAGTTCGGGGGCCGCAGCCAGTGGCACGACGCATTGGAACTGATGAAAGCCCCGCTTGCCGTAAAGCCGGTTCCAGTCGTGGATCTTGTCGAGCGGAAAGAAGAAATCCCCGATTGGCTTGACCAGTGTGCGGCCGCGTGCCGGCACGCGGTTGTAGTAGGCGGCGTTGAAGGCGCGCACCACCGGCGCCGCCAGCGCGAAATGCGGCGCATCCATCGGCACCTTGCGAAACCGCGTGCGGTTCTTGACCAGCCCGGCACCGGTTTCGCCTTCCTCGACAATGCCACGGCCAAGGGTGGCGCCCTTGGCGGTCGCGTCAAGCCAGCCGACGGTATAGCTGGCGGTCGAGCCGTCAAGCAGCGCAAGATGTTCCTCCCAGTCCTCGGCCCGCCGTTCGGTGACCATCATCACATCGCCCTTGCACGGCATCAGCCGTAGCACTGCCTTGAGGATGATCCCGGTCTGGCCCAACCCGCCGAGGGTTGCGCGAAACAGCGGCGTGTCGGGTGAAACCTCGACCGTTTTGCCGTGTTGCAGCAGCGTGATGGCGGCGACGTGCTGGCCAAAGCTGCCCGCATGGTGGTGGTTCTTGCCGTGCACATCCTGCGCGATGCAGCCTCCGACCGTGGCAAAACCTGTGCCCGGCATCACCGCAGGCAGCCAGCCGCGCGGCGCAAAGGCGGCGGCGATGTCGCCGATCCGGGCACCCGCCTCGACCTCCAGCAGGCCGGTGGCGGGGTCAAAGCCGGTCATCCGGTCAAGCCGCGTCATGTCGATCATCCGCCCGCCCGAGTTCAGCGCCGCATCGCCATAGCTGCGGCGCATCCCCATGGCCGGGGCAGGGGTCTGGGCACTCAGCGATTGCGCCTGCGCGCGCCGTTCGGGGCGGGCAACGTCGCCCGAGGCTTTCAAGGCCCGGCCCCACCCGGCGTAATCTGAGGGTTTCCAAATCATGTCAGACCTTTAGAGATTTTCGTTCGGCCAAAGGAAATACGGCCATGCCGAGTCCGATCGCGAACCACAGGGTTGTCACGCGGATCACAGCGGTGGCCGGGATCGAGATCTCCAGCCCGACGCCGTCCAGCGAAAGCAGCGCCACCATGGCGGCCTCGGCACCCCCAAGGCCGCCGGGGGCGCCCGTCAGCCCCCCCGCAAGCGCCGAGAACACAAAGATTGCCACAGCCTTCCACAGGCCGATGTCGGCGCCCATCCAGACCAGCAAAAGATGAAACGCATAGCCCTCGGCCAGCCAACCGACCAGCCCCAACGCCAGCGCGATGGCCAAGGTCGGCCCATGGCTGAACCGGGCCAGCGACCGTGCCGCGCCGCGGGCGCGGGCAAACGGACGCGGCAGGCGGCCGGTGGCGCGGTAGATCAGGGTAATCAGCCCGGCCAAAAGCCGTGGCCGCGTGGCAACCAGGGCGCCGGTCAGCGCCAGCGCCGTCACCGGAACCGCGCCCTGAATCCCCCCCGCCGCGAAGGCGACCGAAAGCCCCAGGATGATCGCCATCGCCGCCAGATCCGATGCCCGATCCATCAGCGCCAGCGGCGCCGTGCGTGCAAAGGCCCATCCGGTTTCGCGCCTCAGCCAGCGCATCCGAACCAGTTCGCCGACCCGACCCGGCGTCACGCTCATCGCAAAACCGCCGATGAAATGGCGCAGGTTCTGCCACAGCCCGGTGCGCAATCCGATCCGTCGCGCGAACAGATGCCAGCGCAACCCGCGCAACGCATAGTTGGTCAATGACAGTGCCAGAAGCGCGCCAATCTGCGGCCCGCTCAACCGCGTCACCTGCGCCCATGTCTCGCGCCAGCCGGTGGCCGAGGCCAAGCCGACCAACCCCACCAGCACCAACGCCAAAAGCCCGACAATAACCAGCCGGTCGCGCCCGCGTTTGGCCCGCAGGGAGAGATCAGTGGGAAGGGGGGCGTTTGCGCTCATCATTGCCGCAGATCTAGACACAGATTAGGGCAGGAATATGAAGCTGTTTCGAAAATGACGACAGTATTTTTCTGCCCCGCAATGGGATGGCCCCAATCGGGGCCACCCTTTGGCGCCTAGTTGACCAGCGTCGCTTCGGTCGCGGCGCGCAGCTCGGCCTCGCTAACGCCATCGGCCAGCTCGACGATCTTCAACCCGCCCGGCACCACGTCCAGCACTCCAAGGTTGGTGATGATCCGGTCCACGACAGCCCGCCCGGTCAGCGGCAAGGTGCATTCGTGCAGCACCTTCGATACGCCATGCTTGTTGGCGTGGTCCATGACCACCACCACGCGCTTGACGCCGGCGACCAGATCCATCGCCCCGCCCATGCCCTTGACCAGCTTGCCGGGGATCATCCAGTTCGCCAGATCGCCCTTTTCGCTGACTTCCATCGCGCCCAGAATTGCCATCGCAATCTTGCCGCCACGGATCATGGCAAAGCTTTGCGCGCTGTCGAAATAGGCTGAATGCGGCAATTCCGAAATTGTCTGCTTGCCCGCATTGATCAGATCCGCATCAACCTGATCTTCTGTCGGGAAGGGGCCGATCCCCAGCATTCCATTCTCGGACTGCAGTGTCACGCTCACCCCTTTGGGGATGTAGTTCGCCACCAGCGTCGGAATGCCGATGCCAAGGTTCACATACATTCCATCCTTCAGTTCCTGTGCCGCGCGGGCGGCCAGTTGGTTCCGGTCCCAAGCCATGTCTCAGCCCTCCCGCACAGTGCGCTGTTCGATGCGTTTTTCGTGTTTCCCGGCGATGATGCGATGAACATAGATGCCGGGAAGGTGGATGCAGTCAGGATCGAGGCTGCCGACCGGCACGATTTCTTCCACCTCGGCGACGCAAACGCGCCCGCAAGTGGCGGCCGGTGCGTTGAAGTTGCGCGCCGTCTTGCGAAACACCAGATTCCCCGAGGTATCTGCCTTCCACGCCTTCACGATCGCCAGATCCATGACAAGCCCGGTTTCAAGAATATAGGTCTCGCCGTTGAAATCCTTGTGCTCCTTGCCCTCGGCAATCACCGTTCCAACGCCCGTCTTTGTATAAAACCCGGGGATCCCGGCACCACCGGCCCGCATGCGTTCGGCCAGCGTGCCTTGCGGATTGAACTCCAGCTCAAGCTCACCTGACAGATACTGGCGCATGAACTCGGCATTCTCGCCGACATAGGATGAGATCATCTTCTTGATCTGGCGAGTGTCCAGCAGCTGGCCCAGCCCGAATCCATCCACGCCGCAGTTGTTCGAAGCGATGGTGATGTCTTTCACGCCGCTTTTTACCAAAGCGTCGATCAACAGTTCTGGAATGCCGCACAGGCCAAACCCGCCTGCCGCCATCGTCATACCGTCGGCCAGCAGCCCCTCAAGGGCCTCGGCGGCGGTGGCATAGACCTTTTTCATGAAACCCTCCGCAATTTCGTTGCGTGAAGTAGTGACGAAGGGGCGCGCCTGTGTCAATTGCCGCAGTGCAGCAGTCGGCTGAAGAGTTGAATTTCAGCTTTGCACAAATATCCCCGCCGGAGGCATCCATGTTGCGGGCAGGAGCCTCCGGCGGGGATATTTTCTCGAAGCTGAAGGGCGGATCAGGTCTTGCTTGCGGCCTTCGGTTTGGCGGCGGCTTTGACCTTCGGCTTGGCGGCGGCTTTGACCTTCGGCTTGGCGGCGGCTTTGGCCTTTGGTTTGGCGGCTGTGCGTGCCTTGGCGGGTTTGGCCTTTGTGGTTTTGGTCTTGCCGCCTTTGCTGGCTTTTTCCGCCAGAATTGGCAGGGCATCTTCCAGCGTCATCGCTTCGGGCTCGACGCCTTTGGGCAGCGTGGCGTTGATCTTGCCCCATTTGACGTAGGGGCCATAGCGCCCCGGCATCACCTGAATCGCGCCGCCCTCGGGGTGGTCGCCCAATTCCTTGAGCGGCTGTGCCGCCGCGCCGCGGCCGGGGCCTCGGGCGGCCTTTTGCGCCAATACCTCGACGGCGCGGTTCATGCCGATGGTAAAGACTTCTTCGACATCCGAAATATTGGCGTAGACCTTGCCGTGTTTCACATAGGGGCCAAAGCGGCCGATGTTGGCCTCGACTGGCTCTCCGTCTTCGGGATGCGGGCCGAGGGCGCGGGGCAGCGACAAGAGCGCGAGTGCCCGGTCCAGTTCCAACGCCTGCGGTGCCCAGCCTTTGGGCAGGCTGGCGCGGGGCGGTTTGGGGGTCTCGGCGGTGGCGTCGCCCAGCTGCACATAGGGGCCAAAGCGCCCGACGCGCAAACTTACCGGGGTGCCCGCCGCATCGACGCCCAGCACCTTTCCGTCAAGCCCCGCCGTGGCGCTGTCTTCGCCACCCGGTGCGGACAGCGGGCGGGTATAGCGGCATTCGGGGTAATTGTTGCAGCCGATGAAGGCGCCGCCGCCGCGCGCAGTTTTCAGGTTCAGCCGACCAGTGCCGCAGACCGGGCAAGACTTCGGGTCGGTCCCGTCGGGGCGCGGAGGATAAAGGTGCGGGCTGAGAACTTCGTCAATCTTTTCCAGCACTTCGGTGATGCGCAGCTCGGAAGTCTCGGCGATTGCGGCTGAAAAGTCGCGCCAGAACCGGGCGAGCACTTCCTTGTAGTCACGATTCCCCGCCGAGATGTCGTCGAGCTGATCTTCGAGGTCGGCGGTGAAATCATATTCCACGTATTTGCGAAAGTAGTTCGACAGAAAGATCGTGACCAGCCGCCCGGTATCTTCGGGAAACAGGCGGTTCTTGTCTTTGCTGACATAGCCGCGGTCCTGGATGGTGGTGACGATACTGGCATAGGTCGAGGGGCGGCCGATGCCCAGCTCTTCCATGCGCTTGACCAACGTCGCCTCGGTATAGCGGGCGGGTGGTTGGGTGAAGTGCTGACTGCCCAGCACCGCGCCTGCGGCCCCCAGCACAGCCGAAGCCGTGCGCCGGATGCCCGCGGGGCTGCCGCTTTCGACCAACTCATCTTCGGTGCCGTCTAGCCTGGCGAACGCGTCGTCGTAGGCGCCTTTGACAAGCGCGGCAGCTTCGCCTTGCAGGATTTGCGGCAGGCGGGCGCTGTCTTCGCCTTCGTCATCGTCGCGGCCCTCGTCATAGACCTTGAGAAAGCCGTCGAACACGACCACCTGCCCGGTGGCGCGCAGTTCCACCTGCCCGTCGGGCGAGGCCACATCCACGGTCGTGCGTTCCAGCCGTGCGCTGGCCATCTGGCTGGCGATCGTGCGTTTCCAGATCAGATCGTATAGCTTGCGCTGATCGGCCTCGACCGAAAGCTGGTCGGGCGACATTCCCATTTCGGTCGGGCGGATGCATTCATGCGCCTCTTGTGCGTTCTTGGCCTTGTTCTTGTAGATGCGCGGGGTGGCGGGGACATAGTCGCCGCCAAAACGACGGGCGATTTCGTCGCGCGCCGCGGTGACCGCCTCGGGCGCCATGTCGATGCCGTCGGTCCGCATGTAGGTGATATGGCCCGCCTCATAAAGCCGCTGCGCGGCCGACATGCAGGCCTTGGCGCCCATGCCGAATTTGCGGCTGGCCTCTTGTTGCAAGGTCGAGGTCATGAACGGTGCATAGGGGTTGCGGGTGGCGGGCTTGGCCTCGACTGACTTCACCGCAAGGGTGCGGGACGTGACGGCCTGCACGGCCAACTCGGCGGCGGTGGCGGTGGCGATGTCGAACTTGTCCAGCTTCTTGCCGCCCAGCACCGTCAGGCGCACGCCATAGTCCTGCCCGCGCGGGGTTTGCAGCGTGGCGGCGACGGACCAGTATTCGCGGGCACGAAAAGCCTCGATCTCCATTTCGCGTTCGACGATCAGGCGCAGGCAGACCGATTGCACGCGGCCCGCCGATTTCGCGCCCGGCAGCTTGCGCCAGAGCACCGGAGACAAGTTGAAGCCGACCAGATAGTCCAGTGCGCGGCGCGCAAGGTAGGCCTCGACCAGTGCGGTATCGACCTGACGCGGGTTGGCCATGGCTTCGGTCACGGCCGCTTTGGTGATCGCGTTGAAGGTCACGCGGCTGACCTTCTTGCCCTTCTTCAGGCTCGTGGCGAGCGTCTCTTGCAAGTGCCACGAAATCGCCTCGCCCTCGCGGTCAGGGTCGGTGGCAAGGATCAACTCGTCGTCGGTTTTCAACGCCTCGGTGATCGCGCGGATGTGTTTCTTGCTGTCGCTGGCGACTTCCCATTTCATGTCGAAATCATGTTCGGGATCGACCGAGCCATCTTTCGGTGGCAGGTCGCGCACATGGCCATAAGAGGCCAGAACCGTGTAATTCGAGCCGAGATACTTGTTTATGGTCTTGGCCTTGGCGGGGGATTCTACGACGACAACGGCCATGACTTCCTCTCGGGAAAACAGAAAATGCGCTTTGGCCGCGGAACATGGGGGGCTTGGCGGGCGGTGTCAATGACGCTTGAAGGGCCGAGGTTGGCGGTGGTGGGGGATCGCCGCGCCTTTGCCATGCGCTGGGCGCAACGCCCCGACGACCGGGCGACCAGGGTGCCGCAACCCCTGCGGATCGCGCCCGGCGTTGCAACCTGACAGGCGCAGGGTTCTAAACCACGCGGGTCAGAAATCCGCCGGGTTGGCGCGCAACCGCGCCGTCGATTTCCAATAGCAACAGCTCTTGCGCTATTCGGGCGGCAGGCAGGGCCAGATCGCGGATTAGTTGATCCTCGGCCAGAGGGCTTGGCCCAAGCCGATCCAGAATCGACTGGTGCAATGCCTGAGTTTCGCTTTTCGGGCGGGCGGTCGGGCCGGGGTGGCCCGCCACAGGCGCGCCCGGGGCGGGCCCGGAAACGACGCGGCCAGGGCCCGAAGGCGCCGGGCGCCGTTCCGTTGAGGCCTCGGCGGTAAACTGTGTCGCGGTTTCACGTCTCGGTTCCGCCGGCGGTCCAAGCGCCGCCAACACATCGTCAACTCCGCGCACCAAAAGCGCGCCATCTCGGATCAACATGTTGCACCCGCTTGCGCGCGCATCCAGCGGATGACCGGGAACCGCCATCACCTCGCGCCCCTGATCCAGTGCATTGCGTGCCGTAATCAGGCTGCCCGAGCGCGCCGCCGCCTCAACCACCACCACCGTCCGGGCGAGACCCGAGATGATACGGTTGCGCATCGGAAAATGACGCGCCTGCGGTTCAAGCCCGAACGGCTGTTCTGACAACCGCAACCCCTGCAGGGCGATTTCGTCGGCCAGAGCGGCGTTTTCCATGGGGTAGATGATATCGACCCCCCCCGCCTGCACCGCCACCGTGCCGCTGGCCAAAGTCGCCTGATGCGCCGCCGCATCGATCCCGCGCGCAAGGCCCGAAACCACGACATAGCCCGCCGCGCCCAACCCTTCGGCCAGCTTGCGCGTCATCCGGGTGCCCAAGGACGAGGCATTGCGCGCCCCGACCAACGCCACCATTGGCCGCGCCAACAAGGACGCATCGCCCATGGCCCAAAGCACCGGCGGCGCGTCGGCAATCTCGGCCAGATCCTGAGGATAGGCCGTCTGCCCATGGCACAGCATTTGCGCGCCAAGGCGTCGTGCGGCCTTCATTTCGGCTAGCGCCACGCCCTCAGGGCAGGCCACATAATTCGTCACACCGGCGGCGCGCGCCAGTTCCGGCAACGCTTCAAGCGCCGCCGCCGCCGACCCATGCTCTGCCAGAAGCCGGTAAAACGTCGCAACCCCCACGCGACGGGAACGAATAAGGCGGAGGAAGGACAGTCTATCTTCTTCCGTGGTGGGTGGGGTGAAGGGGGTGGGGCAAGAAAACAAACTTCTTTCCATCCTTCCCTCCGCCTTATTCGCCCTCTCTGTGTAAGGGCTTTAACGTTAACAAGAGGTTTACAGATCGGCGATTTGAAACTTTTTTACAAAAATCGTCGCAATGCGCGATGCGGCACTCAGACCGTCGGCCGCATCGCCACTTTGGCCGACGGATTCGCCCGCGTCGCTTTCGGGGCAAAAGCTCGGGTCCAAACGTCCCTCATCTTCTGTTTGGAAAAAATACTCCCGCCGGAGGCACATCTGCCAACAGGTGCAACGCCAAGGGTCACGCGGCCGAACCGCCGATCGTCAACCCGCCGATCAACAATGTGGGTTGCCCCACCCCCACCGGCACCCATTGCCCGGCCTTGCCGCAATTGCCGATGCCAGGATCCAGCGCCATGTCATTGCCGATCGCTCGAATGGCACGCATGGCCGCAGGCCCGTCGCCGATCAGCGTGGCGCCCTTTACCGGGGCACCGATGATGCCGTTCCTGACCCGATAGGCCTCGGTGCATGAAAAGACGAACTTGCCGTTGGTGATATCGACCTGACCGCCACCAAAGCCGACGGCGTAAATCCCGTCCTTCAGACTGGCGACAATATCGGAAGGGGCGGTGTCGCCGCCCAGCATATAGGTATTGGTCATCCGCGGCATCGGACTATGGGCATAGCTTTCGCGGCGGCCATTGCCGGTCGGTGCCACGCCCATCAGCCGGGCGTTCTGGCGGTCCTGCATATAGCCCACCAGCACTCCGTCCTCGATCAGCACGGTCTTGCCCGACGGGGTGCCTTCGTCATCCACCGAAATGCTGCCACGCCGGTCGGGGATCGTGCCATCGTCCAGCACGGTCACGCCGCGCGCGGCGACCTGCTGCCCCATCAGCCCCGAAAAGGCCGAGGTTTTCTTGCGGTTGAAATCGCCCTCAAGCCCGTGGCCCACGGCTTCATGCAGCAAGATGCCGGGCCAGCCCGCACCCAGAACGACGTCCATCATCCCGGCCGGGGCGTGCTCGGCCGTGAGGTTCACCAGCGCGATGCGCAGGGCCTCGCGGGCGACGCCCTGCCAGTGGTCCGGCGCCATCAGCCCCGCCAGCCCATAGCGCCCGCCGCCGCCCATGCCACCCGATTCGCGCCGCCCGCCCTCTTCGACGATCACCGAGACATTCAGCCGCGCCATCGGTCGGATGTCGGACACAAGCCCACCTTCAGGGCGCAGGATGAACACCTCTTGCAAGCTGGCCGCGACAGTGGCCGAGACCTGCACCACCCGCGGATCAAGCCCGCGGGCAAAGGCGTCGATTTCGCGCAGAAGATCAATTTTCGTGGCGAAAGGCGCGTCAGTCATCGGGTCTGCATCGGTATAAAGCCGCACGTTGGTGCCCTGCGGCGGCGCGGCCAGCGTGCCGCCGCCATCCCCCACGGCAAGACGGGCGGTTTCGGCGGCGCGGGTCAGCGCCGCCTCTGAAATTTCGGTGGCATGGGCGTAGCCTGCGACCTCACCGCGCACCGCCCGCAGACCAAACCCTTCCGAGGCGTCATAGCTTGCGTTCTTCACCCTGCCATCGTCGAAAACCAGCGCCTCTGAACGGCGCCGCTCAAGAAACAATTCGCCGTCATCCGCCCCCGCGACGGCCCCGCGCAAGACCGCCAATGCGCGGTCCGGGTCGATCATCGTCTCGAAGGGGGCAAAGTGGTCACTGCTCATCGGATTTTCCCTTAACGCTTGAATTGGATGAAAAAGCGACACGTTGTCGCACGTTTCGCTTGTCGGGTCTGCTCTAATATGATTTTAAAATGGTTCCATACAACAGGCTATCGGCGAAGGGACGCGCCGGGGGCTGTTGAGCGGCAGGGAGAGCCGCTTCAGGGAACGGGAAAACACTATGCGCTTTGCGATCATTCGCCACGGCCTTGCGGCCGCATTGACGACAACCCTCGCAGCCGGGGCGGCGCTCGCTCAGGATGCGATCACCGGGCTTGAGGTGGTAGGCAAGCCGCACTCTGGCGGCATCGGGTTTCAACCCGCCGCCACCGAGCTGGCCCGCGATCAGCAATGGCTTGACGGGATGCTGCTCTATATCATCGCGACCATCACGATCTTGGTGGTGGTGCTTGCTGTGGTGGCGATGCTGCGATTCAACCGGCGGGCCAATCCCACACCGGCACGCTTTACCCACAATACCCCGATCGAGATCACCTGGACCCTGGTGCCAATCCTGATCCTGGTGGTGATCGGGTCGTTTTCGTTGCCGATCCTGTTCAAACAGCAAGAGATCCCGGTGGCAGACATCACCATCAAGGCGACCGGTTATCAGTGGTATTGGGGCTATGAATACCCCGACGAGGGCGTGTCGTTCGACTCTTTGTTGCTGGCGAAAGAAGATCTCGCGGCGAATGGATATGCGCCCGACGAATACCTGTTGGCGGCCGACAATGCCGTCGTGGTGCCGGTGAACAAGACGATCGTGGTGCAGGTCACCGGCGCGGATGTGATCCATTCCTGGGCGATGCCGGCCTTTGCGGTCAAGCAAGACGGCGTGCCGGGGCGGATCGCGCAACTGTGGTTCAAGGCCGAAAAGGAAGGCGTCTATTTCGGCCAGTGCTCAGAGCTGTGCGGCCAGTCTCACGCCTATATGCCGATCACCGTGAAAGTGGTCTCGGAAGAGGTCTACGCCGACTGGCTGGCGCGGGCGAAGGGTGGCTTTGCCGCCGCCGCCGCGCCGGTCAAGGTTGCCGCGTCGGAATAGGACGCAGGACACCGGGCGCGCGCGCCGGCATCCGGCGCGCCGCCCGTCACCCGCAAGAGACGGCGGGCAAGGGAGAGCAGAATGAGCGACATCAGCATTTATGACGACAGCCAAGAGGCGCAGTTTGGCGACTTTGTCGCCCTGCTCAAGCCGCGCGTGATGTCGCTGGTGGTGTTCACGGCGCTTGTCGGGCTTTTGGTGGCGCCGGTGCCGGTGCACCCGTTTGTCGCGTTCACCGCGATCTTGTTCATCGCGCTGGGCGGCGGTGCCTCGGGCGCGCTGAACATGTGGTATGACGCCGATATCGACCGGATCATGAAGCGCACAAAGGCCCGCCCGATCCCCGCAGGCAAGATCACCGAAGGCGAGGCGCTGGGCTTTGGGCTGGCGCTGGCGGGTATTTCGTGCGTGATGCTGGCGCTGGCGGCGAATGTCTTTGCCGGGCTGTTTCTGGCCTTCACCATCTTCTTTTACGCCGTCGTCTACACGATCTGGCTCAAACGTTCGACACCGCAGAACATCGTCATCGGCGGCGCGGCGGGGGCGTTTCCGCCAATGATCGGCTGGGCCGTGGCGACCGGCGGGGTCAGCGTTGAATCGCTGGCGATGTTTGCCATCATCTTCTTGTGGACACCGCCGCATTTCTGGTCGCTGGCGCTGTTCATGAAGGAAGACTACTCGAACGCGGGCGTGCCGATGCTGACGGTGACGCATGGCCGCAAGGTGACGCGCAAGCATATTCTGGCGTATACGCTGGTGCTGGCGCCGGTCGCGGTCGGCACCGCCTTCACCAGCATCGGCGGGCCGATCTATCTGGTCACCTCGCTGACCATGAACGCGTTGTTCATCCGCGGCGGCTATCGGATCTGGCGCCGCGAAGAGGCGGCCGCCGAGGCCGACGGCTACCGCGCCGAAAAAGCGTTCTTCCGGTTCTCGCTGGCCTATCTGTTCGCACATTTCACCGCACTTCTGGCCGATTCGGCGCTGAAGTCCCTGGGGATCGGAGGCTGGTAATGGCGATCACCAAAGATCACGAACTGCACAGACGCCGCTTTGGCCGCAATCTGGGGCTGGGGACGGTGCTTCTGGCCTTGGTGGTGCTGGTCTTCGGGCTGACCATCGTCAAGGTTCAAAACGGCAACAAGCTGGAGGCCTTCGACCATCAGCCCCGCGTCTCGGTGCTTCCGGCACCTGCCGGCACGGGGGCAGGCAATTGAGCGCCAACCCAAATACGCGGATCGCGGCCCGGTTGGTGGGGGTGGTGCTGCTGATGGGCGTTCTGGCCTGGGTCGCCGTGCCGTTCTACAGCTGGTTTTGCCGCACCACCGGCTATGGCGGCACGACCAACGTGGCCGAGCGTGGTTCGGATGTGGTGCTGGACGAGCTGGTCACCGTGCGCTTCGACGCCAATGTCGCCAAGGGCATGCAGTGGAAGTTCCGCCCGATGCAAAACGAGATGACGCTCAAGATCGGCGAAACGGGTCTGGCGTTCTTTGAGGCGATCAACACTTCGGATCGGGTCATCGCGGGCACGGCCAGCTATAATGTCGCCCCCGACGTTGCCGGATACTACTTCGACAAGATCCAGTGTTTTTGCTTTACCCAGCAGGTGTTGCAGCCCGGCGAACGGGTCGAGATGCCCGTTTCCTTCTATGTCGATCCGGAAATCGTGACGGATGCGGATGCGGGCCGTATCCGCTATATCACGCTGTCCTACACCTTCTATGAAACCGATTTGCCAGAGCAGCAGGTGTCGTTGACGCCGGCTGCTTTGGCCCCCGTCAACTGAGGCCCAACAGGGACAACCGAAAGCGGATAAGACCATGGCGCACGCAAAAAACCACGATTACCACATTCTGCCCCCCTCGATCTGGCCGCTGCTCAGCGCGGTAGGGGCCTTTACCATGCTGTTTGGTGCGGCACTGTGGATGAAGGACATGGGGTCGATGATGTTCTTCGGCGGGCTGATCGTCGTGCTCTACTGCATGTACGGCTGGTGGGGCGATATGGTGCACGAAGGGCAGGTGGGCGATCATACCCCGGTGGTCCGGATCGGCCTGCGCTATGGCTTCATCTTGTTCATCATGTCCGAGGTGATGTTCTTTTCGGCCTGGTTCTGGACCTTCTTCAAACACGCGCTGTATCCGATGGGGCCAGAAAGCCCGTTGGTCGATGGTGTCTGGCCGCCCGCCGGGATCGAGACTTTCGACCCGTGGCACCTGCCGCTGATCAACACCGTCGTGCTGTTGCTTTCGGGGGTGACGCTGACCTGGGCGCACCATGCGCTGGTGCATGAAAACAACCGCCGGGATGTGGTGAACGGGCTGATCCTGACGGTGATCCTGGGGATCAGCTTTACCGTGCTTCAGGGGATCGAATACAGCCACGCCGCCTTTGGCCTTGCCGGCAACATCTATGGCGCCAGCTTCTTCATGGCGACCGGGTTCCACGGGCTGCATGTCATCATCGGCACGATCTTTCTGGCGGTCTGCCTGTTGCGGGTGATGAAGGGACACTTTACCCCCGAGCGTCACGTCGGCTTTGAGGCCGCCGCATGGTATTGGCACTTTGTCGATGTGGTCTGGCTGTTCCTGTTCACTGCGATATATGTCTGGGGCAGCTGAACTCACCCCCTTTGACCGATTGCAGGCGCGAGGGCGGGTCCCTCGCGCCTTTGTCTTTCCGCGCCTTTGTCTTTCAAGGAGCCACCATGCGTCGCATCGTCTTTCCGCTGATCCTCGGGTTGGGGGGGATTGCCATCCTGCTGGCACTGGGCTTCTGGCAGTTGCGGCGGATGGAGTGGAAAGAGACGATGCTGGCCGAGATCAGCGCCCGGATCGGCGGCGTGCCAATGGCCTTGCCGGCCGCCGCGGGCGCCGACCCCGCGGCGCTGAAATACACCCCGGTCGAGGTGGACGGCGCCACCACCGGGCAGGAAATTCTGGTGCTGACAGGGCAAAAGGGCGTCGGCCCGGGCTATGAGGTGATTGCCGCCTTTGAAACCGGCGATGGGCGGCGGGTGCTGTTGGACCGGGGTTTTATCGGCGAAGACCTGCGCCGTGCCGCCCGCCCGCCGGTGCCGCTGATCGTGACTGGCAATCTGCACTGGCCCTCCGAAACCGACAACTATACCCCCGCCCCCGATCTGGCCGCCGGGGTCTGGTACGCACGAGATGTGGCCGCCATGGCCGCCCATCTGGATACCGAGCCGCTGCTGATCGTCGCGGCGCATGCGGCGGGCGACGCACAGGGCATCGCGCCGGTGCCGCTTGGCATCGCCGGGATCCCGAATGACCACTTGAACTATGCCATCACATGGTTTTCGCTGGCCGCTGTCTGGGCGGGGATGACAGCGTTCCTTCTGTGGCGTATCAGGCAACGGGAAATCTGAAGGGGCGGTGTTCATGCGCTATATCTCGACACGGGGGCAGGCCCCGGTTCTGACCTTTGGCGAGGCGATGCTGACCGGGTTGGCCCGTGACGGCGGGCTTTATGTGCCGCAAAGCATTCCGCGGCTGTCCCGTGACGAGATCGCCGCGATGGCCGGGCAAAGCTATGAAGAGGTGGCGTTCCGGGTGATGCGCCCCTTTACCGGCGACACTTTTTCCGACGACGAATTGCGCGGCGCGTTGGCGCGGGCCTACGCGGGCTTTGGCCATGCCGCCCGTGCGCCTCTGGTGCAGCTTGCGCCCGGGCATCACCTGCTGGAGCTGTTTCACGGACCGACGCTGGCGTTCAAAGACTTTGCGATGCAGGTTATCGGCCAGCTTTTTCAGATCGTGCTGGCGCGTGAGGGCAAGCGCATCACCATCGTCGGCGCGACCTCGGGCGATACCGGATCGGCGGCGATCGAGGCGTTTCGCGGGCTTGAGAACGTCGATGTGTTCATTCTGTTCCCGCAAGGTCGAGTGTCGGATGTGCAGCGCCGTCAGATGACCACGCCGACCGAGGCCAACGTCCATGCGCTGGCACTGGCGGGCGATTTTGACGATTGTCAGGCCCGCGTGAAAGACATGTTCAACGATTTTGCCTTTCGCGACGGGGTCGGGCTGGCGGGGGTGAACAGCATCAACTGGGCGCGGGTTCTGGTGCAGGTGGTCTATTACTTTACCGCCGCCGTCAGTCTTGGCGCGCCGGACCGCAAGATCAGCTTTACCGTGCCGACCGGCAATTTTGGCGACATCTTCGCAGGCTATATCGCGCGTGAAATGGGCCTGCCGATTGATCGGCTGGTGATCGCCACCAACCAGAACGACATCTTGCACCGCTGCCTGACCAGCGGGCGCTATGAGACGAACGGGGTGAAACCC
This sequence comes from Rhodobacteraceae bacterium UBA6197, assembly GCA_002422085.1. GTDB lineage: Bacteria > Pseudomonadota > Alphaproteobacteria > Rhodobacterales > Rhodobacteraceae > UBA6197. The sequence goes on along the minus strand of DISZ01000010.1, from coordinate 95,974 downwards.
TCGATCAGCCCGTCAATGGATATTCAGGTCTCGTCCAACTTTGAACGTGCCTTGTTCATGGCCTATGGTCAGGATGGCGGCGCGGTGGCGCAGTTGATGGACGAGCTTGGAACTCAGGGCGGTTTTGCGGTCAGCCAGGGCGCGCTGCAAACCCTGCGCGAGATCTATGACACCGGGCGCTGTTCAGAACCCGAAACCCGCGCAATGATTGCCGCCGAAGTGCTGGCCTCGGGCGAGCTGCTGTGCCCGCATTCCGCCGTCGCGGTAAAGGTCGCGCGTGACCACATCACCGCCCCGGTGCCGATGGTGACGCTGGCCACCGCGCACCCGGCGAAATTCCCCGATGCAGTCGAAGCGGCAACCGGGCTTCGCCCGGCACTGCCCGCCCGCATGGCCGATCTGTTCGATCGCCCCGAGCGTGTGACCGCAGTTCCCAACGATCTGACAGCGCTGGAAGCGTTGATCCGTGAAAGGCGCCATAATTGACGATTGAACAAACGACGCTGCCCAACGGGCTGCGGATTGTGACCGAAAACATGCCGGGGCTGGCCTCGGCGTCGATCGGGGTGTGGGTAACGGCGGGCGGGCGCCATGAACGGCCCGAACAAAACGGTATCGCGCATTTTCTGGAACATATGGCCTTCAAGGGCACGACCCGGCGCACCGCCTTGCAGATCGCCGAGGAAATCGAGGACGTCGGCGGCTATATCAACGCCTATACCTCGCGCGATATGACCGCCTATTACGCGCGCGTGTTGCAGGCCGATGTGCCGCTTGCGCTGGATGTAATCTCTGACATCGTGCTGAACCCGATCTTTGATCCGCGCGAGATCGAGGTCGAGCGCCATGTGATCTTGCAAGAGATCGGGCAGGCGCTGGATACGCCCGACGACATCATCTTTGACTGGCTGCAAGAGGCGGCCTACCCCGATCAGGCGATGGGGCGCACGATCCTTGGCCCGGCTGAGCGCGTCTCGGCCTTCGGTCGCGCCGATCTGGCGGGCTTCGTGGCCGAGCATTACGGGCCGGACCAGATGATCCTGTCGGCGGCCGGCGCGGTGGACCATGACGTGGTGGTGCGTCAGGCCGAGGCCGTCTTTGGCCCTCTGCCGCCGGTCGGGGCCTCGACGGTGCAAAAGGCCCGTTGGATGGGCGCCGAAAGGCGCGAGGTCAAGGATCTTGAACAGGTGCATTTCGCACTGGCGCTTGAGGGGCCGGGCTATCTGGACCCCGATCTTTATACCGCGCAGATCTATTCCATGGCGATGGGCGGGGGCATGTCGTCGCGCTTGTTCCAGAAGATTCGCGAAGAGCGCGGCCTGTGCTATTCGATCTTCGCGCAGGCCGGGTCCTATGAGGACACCGGGATGATTACCGTCTACGCAGGAACCTCGGAGGCAGAGATCGGCGCGCTGTGCGGTCTGACCATCGACGAGTTGAAACGCGCCGCCGACGACATGTCCGAGGCCGAGGTGGCTCGGGCTCGCGCCCAGATGAAGGCCGGAATGCTGATGGGTCTGGAAAGCCCTTCCAGCCGGGCCGAACGCATGGCCCGCAATCTGGCGATCTATGGCCGGGTGCCGGATCTGGCCGAGGCCACGGCCAGAATCGAGGCCGTCAACACCGCGATGGTGCGCGACTATGCCGGGCGGCTGGTCGGGTCGGGCAAGACTGCGCTCGCGCTATACGGGCCGGTTGCGGGCGCCCCGGCTTTGGCGCAATTGCGCGACGGGCTGGCTGCGTGATGCTGTCGCGCAGGCGCAAGCTTCGGCTTGAGACCGAGCGGACAATGCTGCGCTTGCCGGTGCATTCGGACTTTCGGACCTGGGCGGCGTTGCGGGTTGACAGCCAAGCCTTTCTGACGCCGTGGGAGCCAAGTTGGTCGCCCGAGCACCTGAGCCGCAAGTCCTTTGCCAATAGGGTCTATTGGGCGGCGCGGGCCAGCGCCGGCGGCACGGCGCTGCCGCTGTTCCTGTTCCGGCGCGAGGACGAACAACTGTTGGGCGCGATCACGCTGGACAATATCCGGCGCGGCCCGGCGCAGGCAGGAACCTTGGGTTATTGGGTGGGGGCGCCGTTCGCGCGGCAAGGCTATATGCGCGAGGCGATCCGGGCCGTGGTGCACCATGCGTTTTCCATGCTGGAGTTGAGCCGTGTCGAGGCCGCCTGCCTGCCTGAAAACGTCGCCTCGCGCGGGGTGTTGGAAAAGTCGGGATTCAAATACGAGGGCGTGGCGCAAAGCTATCTGCAGATCAACGGGCGCTGGCGCACCCATGTGCTTTACGCCAATCTGCGTGGGGATCGGCGCGGGCGCACTGATATTGGCTGATGCCGGGGGTTTTGCACCCCCGGACCCCCGCAGAGTATTTGGACCAGAAAGAAGGCGAAAGAGGACCATGCTGAACCCGGCGAACACGGAATTTGCCGAGAGCCTTGCGCAGGCGGTGCCGGGGCTGCGGTTGCGGAGGGCCGAGGCGCGGTATCTGGAAGAGCCGCGGGGGCGGTATCACGGCGGTCAGGCGCTGTTGGCTTTGCCAGAGACGTTGGACGAGGTGGTCGGGGTGATCCGGGCTGCGGGTCTGGCACGGGTCGGGGTGGTGCCCTTTGGCGGCGGCACCGGGCTCGTGGGCGGGCAGGTCTGGCCGGGAGCCGCACCGCTGATTCTGTCGCTGGAGCGGATGGCGTCGGTCCGGGCGCTGGACCCGGTGGGCAATGTGATCGTCGTCGAGGCGGGCGCCGTTCTGGCCGATGTGCAGGCGGCGGCGCAAAGCGTGGGGCGGCTGTTTCCGCTTGGCCTGGCCAGTCAGGGCTCGGCAAGGATCGGCGGTTGTCTGGCGACCAACGCGGGCGGGGTGAATGTCTTGCGCTATGGCAATGCGCGTGATCTGTGTCTTGGTGTAGAGGCGGTTCTGGGCGACGGCACGGTGTTGCGCGGCCTCAAAAGGCTGCGCAAGGACAACACCGGTTACGATCTGCGCAATCTGCTGGTCGGTTCGGAGGGTAGCCTTGGGGTGATTACCGCCGCCAGTCTGCGGATGGTGGCGCCGCCAGCCCGGCAGGGTACGGCCATGTTGGTGGTCGAGGACCCGGCGGCGGCACTGCGGCTTTTGGCGCTTGCCGAGTCCCGGATGGCGGGGTGCATTTCGGCATTCGAGCTGATCTCGGGTCAGGGGCTGGCGTTTCTGGACGAGGTGATGCCTGAACTGCGTCAGCCTTTTGCGCCTGAGTGCCCGGCGTGGTCGGTGTTGGTCGAGATCGGCCTGCCCGAGGCAATGGACCCCGAAGCGGCGCTGGCCGATCTGTTCGAGGCCGGTCTGCAGGGCGGGTTGGTCCGCGACGGGGTGATCGCGCAAAGCGAGGCCCAGCGTGCAGCGTTCTGGAACCTGCGAGAGAACTTGCCGATTGCCAATCGCCGGATCGGGGCAATTTCAAGTCACGATATCTCGGTGCCGCTGGCGGGTTTGCCGGACTTTATCGCCCGCGCCGGGGCGGTGGTGGCGGCCTTGGGTGCGTTCCGGGTGAATTGCTTTGGCCATGTCGGCGATGGCAATCTGCACTACAACGTTTTTCCCGCACCGGGGCAGGGGCGCGGGACCGAGGCTTTGCGCGCGGTGATCAAGGCGGCGGTACATGACGTGGTGGACGCGTTCGGGGGGTCGGTTTCGGCTGAACATGGTATCGGGCGGATGAAGGTCGAGGATCTGGAGCGTTTCAGCGACCCCGGGAAACTGACGGCAATGCGCGCCATCAAGGCGGCGCTGGACCCTCAGGGCATCATGAATCCCGGCGCGGTGCTGCGCGCCAACTGAGCAGCGCCGAGCGTTCGGTAGTGCGGCGGAGAGGTCCTTTGCGCAAGCGAGGAGCCTCACGCGCGGTGCTGCGGTTGAATCCCGTGGGCGTGCCAACGGGTGGCGGCGGTCGCCCCGATTTGCGCCCGCCAGGCCAGGCCAAGCCGAAACAAGGTGCGCCCTGCCGGTGGGGACCAGCAGGGCGCGGCACTTTTGGTTCACGTGTTTGCAAGCAGCCGAACCATCAGGCAAGGGCAGGTTTAGGACGATTCGGGTTTCAAAATGGTTACCGGATTGCCGCATCCTTTCGGGGCGCGCCGGAAACTCAGCTGACGATCAGTTTCAGCGCCGCTATGGTGACGAATAACGCCGCCGAAATCGGCATTGCATGGGCAAGCCCGTCGTTGGCGCACATTCTGGTCCAATGGCGGTTTCCGACGGCACGAACTCTGCCCTGCCGGACCGGCGCGGTTTGCTGACGGGGGGCGAAGGTCGTGAGCATGAAGGCAACCTTCTGCGCGGTCTGTGCGCTTCGTTTGCCCTCATTGCGCCCTGTTTTCTGCAGAGGCACGTTCCTTTTTGCACCGGGCTAGCGGGTTTTCGTCGGCTGCGTGTCCAAATTGGCAAAGCGTTTGCAGAGCCTTTCGCGGCCTGCGGCGTGTTGGCGCGCCTAGGCGCCGTCGAACTCGCACAGCACATGGACCTTCATGCCCAGGCTTTCCAGAAGTTTGCGGCCGCCCAACTCGGGCAAATCGACGACGAAGGCACAGCCGACAACTTCGGCGCCAAGGCGTTCGACAAGCTTGATCCCGGCCTCGCAGGTGCCGCCGGTAGCCAGCAGGTCATCGACTATCAACACTCTCTCGCCCGGTTGCAGTGCGTCAGAATGAATCTCCATGACCGCCTCGCCATATTCCAGCTTGTAGGCTTGGCGCAGCGTCTTGCCGGGCAGTTTGCCTTGTTTGCGGATCGGCACGAAGCCCTTGGTCAGTTGATGCGCGATGGCGCCGCCAAGGATGAAACCGCGGGCCTCAAGACCGACGACCTTGTCGATGCGGGCGCCGGCATAGGGGTGCAAAAGCTGATCGATCGCCATGCGAAAGCCGCGCGGATCGGCAAATAGCGTGGTCACATCGCGAAACATGATACCCTCATGCGGAAAATCGGCGATGGTGCGAATATAGTCGCGGACAGTTTTTTGCATGGCACGCTCGCTGGTTGGACGGCACTGCCTAACATTGCGCGTGACCGGGCGACAAGGGTGATGCGCAAGGTGCGCGCAGGTGCCACGTGGCGCAAGTTGCTTGCCATGCGAGCAAATTGGTTATAATTTATGACCAAACACGGAGGCTCACATGCAGATGCCCATCCCGAACCCGACAATTCTGGCGCGCAAGGCGCAGATTGTGGCGCGCTTGCGCGCCGTGCTGCCGGCGGATGCGGTGATCGACGACCCCGCCGAGACCCGCGCCTATGAATGTGATGCGCTGTCGGCCTATCGCTGCCAACCGCTCGCGGTGGTTTTGCCGCGCAGCACCGCCGAAGTCGCGGCCGCGCTGCGGATCTGCCATGAAGAACGGGTGCCGGTCGTGCCGCGCGGCGCCGGGACCAGCCTTGCAGGGGGGGCGATGCCGTCCGAGGATGCGGTGGTTCTGGGGCTTGCCCGGATGAACGCGGTGCTGGAGGTGAATTATCCCGACCGCTTTATCCGGGTCGAGGCAGGGCGCACCAACCTGTCGGTGACCGGTGCGGTCGAGGAGAGCGGCTTTTTCTATGCGCCGGACCCTTCGAGCCAGCTGGCCTGTGCGATCGCCGGCAATATTGCGATGAATTCGGGCGGGGCGCATTGTCTCAAATATGGTGTGACGACGAACAACCTGCTGGGGGTGACGCTGGTCACTATGGCGGGCGAGGTGCTGGAGATCGGCGGCGCGCATCTGGACGCGCCGGGGCTGGATCTGCTGGGGGTGATTTGCGGGTCCGAAGGGCAGCTTGGGGTGGTGACCGAGGCCACCTTGCGGATTCTGGCAAAGCCCGAGGGCGCGCGCCCGGTGTTGATCGGCTTTGACGCCAATGAGGTGGCGGGGGCCTGCGTGGCCGACATCATCCGTGCGGGTGTGCTGCCGGTGGCGATCGAGTTCATGGACCGCCCCTGCATCCGCGCGACCGAGGATTTCGCCCATGCGGGCTATCCCGATTGCGAGGCGTTGTTGATCGTCGAGGTCGAGGGCAGCCCCGCCGAGATTGACGAGCAACTGGGTCTGATCCGGCAGATTGCAGCGCATCACAACCCGGTCGAGTTTCGCGAGGCAGAAACCGAGGAAGAGGCCCGGCGGATCTGGCTGGGGCGCAAGTCGGCCTTCGGGGCGATGGGGCAGATCAACGACTATATGTGTCTGGATGGCACGATCCCGGTGTCGGCATTGCCGCTGGTTTTGCGCCGCATTGGCGAGATGTCGGCCGAGGCGGGGCTGGATGTTGCGAATGTGTTTCATGCCGGCGACGGCAATATGCACCCGTTGATCCTTTATGATGCCAACCTGCCCGGTGATCTGGCGCGTTGCGAGGCATTGGGGGCCGAAATCCTCAAACTCTGTGTCGAGGTCGGCGGCTGTCTGACCGGCGAACATGGTGTCGGGGTCGAAAAGCGCGACTTGATGGCGGTTCAGTTCGAGGCCTCGGATCTGGAGGCGCAGATGCGGGTGAAGGATGTGTTTGACCCGGTGTGGCTGTTGAACCCGGCCAAGGTGTTCCCGCTGGCGATCAGCGCCGCGCGCCGTGCCGGTTGAGGCGCCGGGGGCTGTCTGCCCCCGGACCCCCGAGGATATTTGAGCGAAGCCGAAAGTAGGTTTTCATGAGAGTTGAGAGCGAGCGCGACCTGTCGGAGGCACTTCGTGATGTGGCGGGGCCGGTGCGGATTGTCGGTGGAGATACGCGGCCGGTGGGCGCGCGGGGTGGCGCGCGGCTGAGCGTGGCGATTCGCGGCATTTCGCTTTATGAGCCGGCGGCCTTGACGCTTGTGGCTGGGGCCGGGACGCCTTTGGCCGAAGTCGAGGCGGTTCTGGCCGCCGAGGGGCAGCGGTTGCCGTTCGAGCCGGTGCGCTGGGGGCCGGTTCTGGGGGCGGGCGGCGACAGCACGATCGGCGGTGTGGTGGCGGCGAATGTCTCTGGTCCGCGCCGGGTGCAGGCCGGGGCCTGTCGCGACAGCCTGATCGGGGTGCGCTTTGTCGATGGCACCGGGGTGGTGGTCAAGAACGGTGGTCGGGTGATGAAGAACGTCACCGGATATGATCTGGTCAAGCTGATGGCCGGATCTTGGGGCACGCTAGGGGTGCTGAGCGAAGTCAGTTTCAAGCTGCTGCCCGCCAGCACGACCGAGGCCACGTTGATCGTGGCGGATCTGACGCCTGCCGAGGCAGTCGCTGCGCTGTCGGCGGCGCTTGGCTCGCCCTATGATGTGACCGGGGCGGGGTGGATGCCGGGGGTCGGCGCGATGCTGCGAGTCGAGGGTCTGGCGGAATCGGTGGCCTACCGTGCGGGGCGGCTGGCGGCGCTGCTGGCCCCTTTCGGGTCGCCGCGACAAGAGCGCGACGGCTCGGCCACGCTCTGGCGCGATCTGGGTGAACTGGTGGTGTTTCAGGGCCAGCCCGGTGATCTGTGGCGCTTTTCGCTCAGGCCGTCCGAGGCCCCGGCGGTTGTGGCGCGGCTGGGCTGCCCGGTGGTTCTGGACTGGGGCGGTGGTCTGGTCTGGGCGCTGGTGCCCGAAGGGGTGGACGCGCGCGCGCTGGCGGCGCCCTATGCCGGCCATGCCACCCGGATGCGCGGGTCCGCGTCCGGCGTGGCGACGTTTCAACCCGAGCCTGCGCCCTTGGCCGCGCTGGCCGCAGGGCTTCGGGCGCGGTTCGACCCGCGCGGAATTCTCAATCCGGGGAGCATGGGCTGATGCAGACGAATTTCACCGCCGCGCAACTTGCCGACCCCGGTATCGCCCGCGCCAACGAAATTTTGCGCGCCTGTGTCCACTGCGGATTTTGCACCGCAACCTGCCCCAGCTATCAGGTGCTGGGGGATGAGCTGGACAGCCCGCGCGGCCGCATCTATCTGATCAAGGAGATGCTGGAACAGGACCGCCCGGCCGATGCGCTGACCGTCAAACATATCGACCGTTGCCTGAGTTGTCTGGCCTGCATGAGCACCTGCCCCTCGGGGGTGCACTACATGCATCTTGTCGATCATGCCCGTGAGCACATTGAAAAGACCTATAAACGCCCGCTGAAAGACCGCGCGCTGCGCTGGGTTCTGGCGCGGGTCGTGCCCTATCCGGGGCGGTTTCGTCTGGCATTGCTGGGGGCCAGGATGGCGCGCCCCTTCGCGCAGTTCCTGCCCGATGCGCGGTTGCGCGCGATGGTTGCGATGGCGCCAAAGCGGATCCCTCCGGTCAGCCGCAACGACGATGCGCAGGTGTTCACGGCGATTGGCGCGCGCCGGATGCGGGTGGCGCTGCTGACGGGCTGTGCGCAAAAGGCGCTGAACACCGATATCAACGATGCCACGATCCGCCTGCTGCGCCGGTTGGGCTGCGAGGTGGTCGTGGCCAAGGGCATGGGCTGTTGCGGCGCACTGACCCACCACATGGGCAAGACCGATGAAAGCCACGCGCAGGCGGGGGCCAATATCCGCGCCTGGATGGCCGAAAAATCGGCGGGGCTTGAGGCGATCGTGATCAATACCTCGGGCTGCGGCACCACGGTCAAGGACTACGGACATATGTTTCGCCAGAGTCCATTGGCGGCGCAGGCGGCCGAAGTCTCGGCGCTGGCCTGCGACATCACGGAGCTGCTCGAACGGATCGGTCTGCCCGAAGGGGCCGCCAAGGGGCTGCGGGTAGCCTATCACTCGGCCTGTTCGCTGCAACATGGCCAGCAGGTGAAAACCGCCCCCAAAGCACTGTTGAAACGGGTCGGTTTCGAGGTCGTCGAACCTGCCGACCCGCATCTGTGCTGCGGATCGGCGGGTACCTACAACCTTTTGCAACCCGAGATATCGGCCGAGCTGAAGCGCCGCAAGGTCGTGACGCTCGAGGCGAAATCGCCTCAGGTCATCGCGGCCGGCAATATCGGCTGCATGATGCAGATCGGTTCGGGCACGGCGGTGCCAGTGGTGCATACGGTCGAATTGCTCGATTGGGCACTTGGCGGGCCGAAACCGCGCGCTCTGCCATAATCTTGCCGCACCGCAAGCCTAGGCCATGCGCACCCACGCCGGAGGAACAATGCGCCGCCTTGCCCTCATCATCACCAGCCTTGCCCTGCTGGGCATCAGCCCGGCGCTGGCCAAGGATGGCGCGCTCAAACGGCTCAGCACCGGCGACGAAAGCCGTGGCTGGGAGGCCGTGGGCCGTCTGGATCTGGGCGGCAACAGCTTTTGCACCGGGGCGCTGATCGCGCCCAATCTGGTGTTGACGGCCGCACATTGCCTGTTCTCGAAAGACACTGGCAAGATGATCGACGCCGCGCAGATCCGGTTTCTGGCCGGCTGGCGCAATGGTCGGGCCAGCGCCTACCGCGGCGCGCGCCGGGCGCTGGCGCATTCTGATTACCGCTACGAGGGCCGGGACAAGGTTGACCGCGTGGCTTGGGACATCGCCTTGGTCGAACTGGATCAACCGATCCGCCTGCCCTCGATCCAACCCTTTGCCCTAGATACCGCGCCGCTGCGCGGTGAAGAAGTCGGCGTCGTATCCTACGCCCACGACCGCTCGGACGCGCCCAGCCTGCAAGAGGTCTGCGAGGTGCTCAACCGCGAGGCCGGGGTGCTGCTGCTGTCCTGCGCGGCCGATTTTGGTTCGTCCGGGGCGCCGGTCTTTGCGATGCGCGGTGGCGAGCCGCATATCGTTTCGGTCGTCTCGGCCAAAGCCGAGATGGACAATCGCAAGGTCTCGCTGGCGACGCTGGTCGATGCGGTCGCCGACCTGCGCGCCGCTCTTGGCGCCCCTTCCGGGCTGGGCGTGGGGCAGTTCGTCCCCCAAAACGGCGCGAAATTCCTGCGCCCTTGATCGCGCGGCTTCTTTTTGGTGAAAATACTCCCCGCGGAGCGTTCCACCGCCGGCCACGCTCACCCATGGCTCGCCTCTTGAAACCCCGTCAAAGCCTTCCCAAATTCTGACTGTCAGGGCGCCACTACCGGGCCTTGGCATGAACCGCCCGGCCCCGATGGGGCGGGCAAACTGACCATCGCTCAACTGAGGATGATGACCATGAGAACCTTTGATTTCAGCCCGCTTTACCGCGCCACCGTTGGCTTTGACCGGATCGCCGACATGATGGATCGGGTGCTTTCGGCCGATGTGGCCCAGCCCGCCTATCCGCCCTACAACATCGAAAAACTCGGCGAGAACGCTTACCGCATCTCGATCGCGGTTGCGGGTTTTTCCGCCGATGACCTGTCGGTCGAAGTGCGTGACGGCGCGCTGATCGTGGCCGCCACCAAGGCCTCGGATGAAACCGAACGCAGCTATCTGCACCGAGGCATCGCCACCCGCGCCTTTGAACGCCGCTTTGCACTGGCGGATCATATGCGCGTGACGGGTGCCGCGCATGCAGATGGCATGCTCCACATTGATCTGCTGCGCGAAGTTCCCGAGGCGCTCAAACCCCGCCGCATCGAAATCGCGGGATCGGCCACGCTTGACCGGACCATCGAGCCTAAAACGCTCGACGCCTGAGCGAAAAGACCTGACCTGACGGGGCGCGGGGGATCTCCGCGCCCTTTTCAGCGGCCTTGCGCCGAAACGACAGGACGCCCGCGCGCAGGCGGTGCACAAGCGACGCCCTCATCTCAGCCCACGGCACCCGGCCAATCCGCCGCCGCAGCCCCGCGAACAGCTAGCGCTTCTTTCGCAAGGCTTTGGGTTTTGGTGCAGGAAGTGCATCGGCCAGAACCCGCACCAGCCCGGCCAGCCAGTCGGCGTCGTCCCAAAGATCGGGGTCCAGCCGGAGATGCGCTTTCGCGCGGGCGTAGGGAAAGCCCTCGGTGACCTCATCCAGACGCGCGGCCAGATAGGCGCGGGCCGGATCGACCGGCTTGACGAACAGACAGTCGTCGCACAATAGCCCGATTACCTTGCCGTCACAGTAAACCGCGTATTCGCCGAACATCTTGCGCAGGCTCACGCCCGCGCCCTTCAATTGCGCGCTAAGGAATTCTGCCGTTTGCGGGCTGGTGGCCATGCAACTGCCTTTCTGGCCAGCAGCCAATCACAGCTTGCGCTGCATGACCAGCCGCACATGCCGCCGCTGGCCGATCTGCGCCGGTGGGGCGACGCGCAGCGGCGCAAACCCGTTTCGTGCCCAGAACGCGCGCCCGCGGGCATTGTCCCAAAGCACCGCCAGCCGCAGATCCACCGCACCGCGCGCACGGGCCCAATCCATCAGACGGGTCAGCGCATCCTGTCCCAGGCCCCTGCCGCGTGCTGGCGGGGCCAGCAGTAGCAGGCCCAGATACCAGATCCCGGTCTGCGGGTAATCGCGCGCCAGTTCGGCCAGCCCCTGCACCCGCCCGGCCCGGTCCAGAATCGCAAAGCGAAATTGATCCCCATCCCGCCCGCCCGGCGGCAGATCGGTGAAAAAGGCCGCGACACTGGCCGCATCGGGCGGCAGGCCGGTTTCCAGCACCACATAGTCAGTCGCGCGGATCAGCAGCTTCGCGACCACCTCGCGGTCGGATGCCGGGTTGAGCAGGCGCAGATCTGCCATGGCCTAGAACTGTTTGCGCGCCCTGAGCGCGGCCTGAATCGTGCCATCATCCAGATAGTCCAACTCGCCACCAATCGGCACCCCTTGGGCAAGGCTGGTAACGCGGATGCCACGCCCCTCCAGCGCCTCGGCAATGTAATGCGCGGTGGTTTGCCCCTCGACGGTGGCGTTCAGCGCCAGGATCACCTCATTGATGGTTTCGGCGCCGATCCGGTCCAGCAGGCGCGGGATGCCCAGATCCTCGGGGCCGACGGCATCCAGCGCGCTGAGCGTGCCGCCCAGCACATGGTAGCGGCCCTTGAAGGCCTGACCGCGTTCCATCGCCCAGAGGTCGGCAACATCCTCGACGACGCAAATCTCGCCGGTGGCGCGGCGCGGGTCGGTGCAGATGTCGCACAGATCGCCTGCGGTGATATTGCCGCAGCGCATACATTCACGCGCGGTTTCTGCGACATGCGCCATCGTCTTGGCCAAGGGGGCCATCAGCGCCCCGCGCCGGGCAATCAGATGCAGCACCGCGCGCCGGGCCGAGCGCGGCCCAAGCCCCGGCAGCCGCGCCATCAGCGCGATCAGGTCTTCGATGTCATCCGAGGCGTGGGCCATGGGCGGCGTATCCGGCGGTTCAGATCGGCAGGTTCATGTCGGCGGGCAGGCCCATTTCCTGCGCCAGTTTCGCCATTTCGGCCTGTGTGCGCTCGGTCGCGCGTTTTTGCACATCCTTGATCGCGGCGAGGATCAGGTCTTCGACGACTTCCTTGTCCTCGGCCTTGAAGATCGCCGGGTCGATCTTCAGCCCGGTCAACTCGCCCTTGGCGGTGGCTTCGGCGCGCACCAGCCCCGCGCCGGATTCGCCCTGCACGGTGATCCGTGTCAGTTCCTCTTGCAGCGCGGTCATGCGGGTCTGCATGTCCTTTGCGGCCTTCATCATCTTGGCCATATCGCCCAAGCCGCCCATACCTTTGAACATCCTGCTCTCCTCAGTTGTTTTCGAACGGATCCCATTCGTCCTCGACCTCGGGCAGCGCGTCAAAGCTGGCCTGACGGTTGAGGGCCTCGGGGGTTCTGATATCGTCAATCCGGGCCTCGGGGAAGGCGGCGAAGATCGCCTGAACCAATGGGTTCTTCATTGCTTCGGCTTCGGCACTGTGGCGCTCCGCGTTGCGGGTCTCAAGGATCGTTTCGCCGCCGCCGCTGCCAGTGACCGAAACCCCCCAACGCACCCCGGTCCAGCCCTGAAGCCGGGCGGCAAGGTTCGCTGCCAGATCGCGCGGGGCGTCCGGCGTGGGTTCGAATTCGATCCGGCCGGGGCTGTAGCGCACCAGCCGCAAATGCCCTTCGACATCCAGCAGCAGCTTGACATCCCGCATCCGGCGGATCAGTTCGACCACGTCGTCGAACTGCGCAAAACGCGCCAGCGCCGTTTCAGGTTGATAGGCCAGCGCGGTCGCCGCGCCGCCCGACCCCGAGGGTCCGCGCGGTGCGCCATGGCCTGACACTGCCGACGCCCCCACCGCGGATTGTGCCGACCCCGCACCCGAAGGGGCGGCGCTCGAGGCGCCGGGGCCGCCCTGCCCGGCGGCAACGGCCGCGCCGGGGCCTTGCTGAATGCGTTTGAGCAGGGTTTCAGGGTCCGGCAGATCGGCGACATGGGTCAACCGGATCACCGCCATTTCGGCGGCCATCATCGCGTTCGGCGCTTGCGCCACCTCTTCCAGCGCCTTCAGCAGCATTTGCCACATCCGGGTCAGCACTCGCATCGGGATTGCCGCTGCCATCGCCTGCCCACGGGCCCGTTCCTCGGGCGGGACGGTCGGGTCTTCGGCCGCATCCGGCGTGATCTTGATGACCGAAATCCAATGCGTGATCTCGGCCAGATCGCGCAGCACCGCCATTGGGTCCGCGCCGTCGGCATATTGGCCCGAAAGTTCGGTCAGCGCTTCGGCTGCGGCGCCTTTCAAGATCATGTCGTAAAGGTCCAGCACCCGGCCCCGATCCGCCAACCCCAGCATCGCGCGTACCTGAGCGGCGCTGGTTTCGCCCGCACCATGCGCAATCGCCTGATCCATCAGGCTCATCGCGTCGCGCACCGAGCCTTCGGCGGCGCGCGTAATCAGCGCCATCGCGTCGGGTGCAAGGCTCGCGCCCTCAAGCCCGGCAATCCGCGCCAGATGCGCCATCATCACCTCGGGCTCGATCCGCTTGAGGTCGAAGCGCTGGCAGCGCGACAGCACGGTGACCGGCACCTTGCGGATTTCCGTGGTGGCAAAGATGAATTTAACATGCGCCGGGGGTTCTTCCAGCGTCTTCAGCAACGCGTTGAAGGCGCTGGTCGAGAGCATGTGCACCTCGTCGATGATATAGACCTTGTAGCGCGCGCTGGCCGCCCGATAATGCACGCTTTCGATGATTTCGCGGATGTCGCCGACGCCGGTGCGGCTGGCGGCGTCCATTTCCATCACATCGACATGGCGGCCCTCGGCAATCGCCACGCAATGTTCGCACAGGCCGCAGGGTTCGGTCGTCGGGCCACCGGTGCCATCGGTGCCGATACAGTTCAGCCCCTTGGCGATGATCCGCGCGGTGGTGGTCTTGCCCACACCGCGCACCCCGGTCATCACGAAAGCATGGGCGATCCGGCTGGCGGCAAAGGCATTTTTCAGCGTCCGCACCATCGCTTCCTGACCGATCAGATCGGCAAAGGTCGCGGGGCGGTATTTGCGGGCAAGAACCTGATAACCAATTGCGGTGGTGTCGGACATGGGGGTTGGGCTCCTGAGGCTGCGGCGCAGTCTAGACGGCTGTGCGGGCGGCGTAAACCGGGGCCTCAGCGCAACAGCCCGATGCCGCGCGCGCCCTCCATCAGGCTTGGTGCCAGCAGATGCGCATACCGCCCGTCGGTCGGCTGAAGATCGGGAACCTGCACCACGGTCAGCCCCGCGCGCCGCGCCGACAAGGCGCCGGTATTGCTGTCCTCGAAGGCCAGGCAGCGCGCCGGATCCTGCCCCAAAAGCCTTGCCGCGCGCAGATAGGGGTCAGGCGCCGGTTTGGGGTTGGCCACGCAGTCGACGCTGACAATGGTGGCAAAGCGTGTCTGCAGACCGGCCCATTCCAGCTTTGCGTGTGCCCGCACCATTCGGCTCGAAGTGGCAATCGCGCGGGGCAGGGCCAATGCGTCCAGCGCTTCCAGCAACAGCATCACGCCGGGGCGATGCGCTATACCCGCCGCAAAGCGCCGATCGCAGGCCGCGTCCCATTCGACCTTCAGCGCCTCGGGGTCCGGCAGCACGCCCAGATAATCGCGCAAGACGGCTGCCCCGGTTGCCTCATCCTTGCCGATCAGCTGTGCCATGACCGATACCGGCACCCTATGGCCAAACTGCGCCAACGCCTCGACGCCCGCCTCCAGCGCCACGCTTTCGGTGTCCAGCAAAAGCCCGTCGAGATCAAATATCACTGCGTCAAACATCATGAATCTCCGGCCCGCGCACATCAGGCGCGGCTGCACGCTACGGCGGAAAGGAAGGGTGAGAGGCTGGACAACGACCCAAGCGGGGCTCGTTACGGCTGCTTCCTTCCGGACCTGACCGGGTTGGCGAGGCGCTCGCCCGCGCCAACCTCTCGGGTGTTGATATAGGCGGCCTTACCCGGAATGGCAAGAAAGCAATCGGCGCTTTTGAACTGGCAAGGGTATGCCGCCGGAGCACTGGTTTTCGTGCAGCCAAGGGAGGCAGGGGGGCCGGTGCGCCGCGTCGGTGAAAGGTCTGTGCCGCAGGGCGCAAAGGCGGCGCTAAAGCCGAATCCGGTAGCGCGCAAAACCTTCTGGCGTCAGGCCCAGCAGGCTTGTGTCCAGCCCCGCCAGATCGTCCTGATAAGAGGCGGCGCGGGGGCTGGTGTCAAACACCGCCGTGACCCCGCCGATCGGCGCAAAGCGCCAGACCGGGTCGCGCCGCGGGCTGATCTCGCCCGCATCGGCGGCATGGCGCAGCAAGATATCCCGAATTGTTTCGTGGCCATCGAGCACGATGTTGCGGGCCTCGGCGCCGGCAAAATTACCCACCCCCGAGGCGCGGAAATTATTGGTGGCCACGATCAGTTCGGCCTCGGGCGGGATCGCCTCTCCTGCCATCCGCAGATCGCGGATCCGCCGTGCCGAAGGGTTGGTCAGCCGCCCCATCGGGTCGAACTTCGACGGCTCGGTCAGGTTGATGTCATAGGTCAGCCCGGCAATCACATCGAAATTGTAGCTGGGAAAGTCGGGGTCCAGCAGGGGCTGGTCGGGGTGGTCGGGCGAAAGCCGCGAAAAGATACCGGCCGCGCGCTCGAGCCAATCGGCCAGTTGCTGCCCCGAAATCTTCAGCGCCCGGATCGTGTTGGGAAACAGATAGAGGTCGGCGATGTTGCGGATGACCAGATCGCCGGCGGGGATGTCGGTGAAGTAATGCGGCCCGCTTCGGCCGCCGCATTTGAACGGTGCCACCGCCGACAGGATCGGCAGTGCCGCCTCGGGTGTGCCCGACAGTGCTTGCGCGACGTGGCAGCGCTGCGCCTCGGCCACAAATCCCAGCGCCGCATCCGGCGCTACCATGGAAAAATAGCTGTGCATCGGCGTCGTGCTGCGCCCGACCGGGCGGCGGATATGGTTCAGCGTCGCCTGATGGTCGACTTCGGCAACAGCCATCACCGCCGCGACGCTGGTGGCCTTGGCGGCGGCGCGGCTGGAACCGAGAGGTTGGTCGGACTGCGCCGCGCTGTCGCGGGAATAGATCTTGCGGGTAGAGGTGGCGGCGCCCACCACCTGCCAAACCCCCGCGTCATGCTGCAAGCCAAGGTCGATCACCCCCAGATCCGACCCCCAGAGCCCCGCCATCACCACGGGTGTCTGACCGATCCGCCCGGTGTTGGCGTCAACGCCCGGCCAGGCATGGGGGAACTCGGGTGACGGAAAGGTCAGGTGGCTGTGGCCGGCCAGAATAGCGTCGATACCGGGCACCGAGGCCAAGGGCACGACGGCATGTTCGCCGCTTGTCGCCGCCGTTCCGCTGCCGATCCCTGTATGCGCCAGCGCAATCACGATATCGGCCCCTTCGGCGCGCAGCTTGGGCACATGCGCGCGCGCGGTTTCGACGATGTCGCGGGTATCGATCTGCCCGGCCAGATGCTTGCGGTCCCACGCTATGATCTGCGGCGGCAAAAAGCCGATCACCCCGATGCGGATCGGGCAGGGGGCGCCTGTCTCGTCGCGCAGCGTGCGATGAAGGATCATCGAGGGCGGCAACAAGGTCTGGTCTTGTTCGGGCGTGGCCCCCAATCGCAACGCGACATTGGCCGAAACGATGGGAAACTCGGCGTGCGAAATCGCGCGCAACAAGAAATCGAGCCCAAAATTGAATTCGTGATTGCCCAAGGTCGCGCCGTCATAGCCCACGGCATTCATTGCCGCGATCATCGGATGCACCTGACCTTCGCTCAGGCCGCGCTGGGCAATGTAGTCTCCCAGGGGCGTGCCTTGCAAAAAGTCACCGTTGTCAAACAGCAACGAATTGGCCACTTCGGCACGGGCCCTTGCGATCAGTGCCGCGGTGCGCACCAGCCCAACCCGGTCGTCCGGCCGGTCAGCGAAATAGTCATAGGCAAAGATATGCGCGTGCAGATCGGTTGTTTCCAGGATCCGCAGCAGCACCCGACCTGCACGGGTTCCGGGCGCCTTTGAACGGCGCGTGTCAGCCCCAGCTTTCCCCATCTTTCCCCATGCTTCCGGCACGCACGCCTGATCCGATCCGCTCCACCATGGCCCACCTCGATCGCCAGGCCCGGTTGGCTGAAGCGATGTCCTCGGTCTTTGCAAATCGTATGCCGAACCGACGGACGGTTCCACCCTAAAAAGTAGAAATTGTGCAAGTTGCACAATCAGAAAGCGATCTGACCAAGACGCTACACCGACCGGACCGGCACGCTGGCATGGCGCGCCGCGCTATGGCATTAAACCCCGAAGATCTGTGCAAGGAAGACGGGGAATGTCACGACAGAAAGGCTTTGCCTTCGCCGGATCCGGGCTGGACCGCGCGGCACAGTTGCGCGGCGATGCGGCGGCCCTGAAGGTGCTATGGCAAGGGCCCGGTGCGCGCGTGCTGCCGGTTTGGCGCGGCAAGCTGCTGTTTGATGCCGAGGGCGGCCTGGCATGGGTGCCGCCAGGCCACGCGACCTTGACGGATGCGAAAGAGCCTCCGATCTTTCTGGGCCGTGACGGCGGAACGCTCTGGTTTGCGCAAGATATATCGGCATGGCAACCCGAGGGGCCGCTGCCCGAGGCCGGGGTCTTTCTGGATGCCAGCGCGCAGCTGCACCCGGCGCTGCCTGAGGGTCAGGCTTTTTCCGAACTGCGCGCCCGGATCGCTGATCTGGACCCGCGCGCCGCCGAATTGGCGGCAATGGCGCGCGCCCTGCCAGAATGGCATGCGTGTCACCGCTTTTGCGCACGCTGCGGTGCTGCAACCGTGCCCGAAATGGCGGGGTGGCAGCGCCGCTGCCCGGCCTGCGCGGGTCAGCATTTTCCGCGCACCGATCCGGTGGTCATCATGCTGGTGACGCGCGCAAACACGGCGTTGATCGGACGTAGCCCCGGCTGGCCCGAGGGCATGTATTCCTGTCTGGCGGGCTTTATGGAGCCGGGCGAGACGCTCGAGTCCGCCGTGCGCCGCGAGGTCTTTGAAGAGACCGGGGTTGAGGTCGGTCCGGTGCGCTATGTCGCCTCGCAGCCCTGGCCATTCCCGGCCTCGTTGATGTTGGGCACCTGGGCCGTGGCGCACTCCGAGACAATTACCCGAGACCCGGTCGAGATCGAAGACGCGCTATGGGTCAGCCGCGAGGAAATGGCGCTGATCTTTGCCGGTCAGCACCCGAAAATCCGCGCCCCACGCCAAGGCGCGATCGCGCAGTTCCTGTTGCGACAATGGCTTGCGGATCGGCTGGATTGACGGCACAAGAAACCGGTTCCCGAGGTTGGTGAGGAGTGCCGTTCGATGAAGTTTTCCAGCTACGAGGATGTCGAGGCACCGGTCGCGTTCGTTTTCGATGCGGTCACCGATATTGCCGGGTTTGAACGTGCCGCCCTGCGCCGGGGTGTCGATCTGAAACGTCTTGATGCGCTGACCGTGCCGGGGCCGGGAATGTCGTGGGACGTGGCATTCCGGTTTCGGGGCAAGAAGCGCAAGCTGATTGCCGATATCATCAGGTTGGAGCACCCGGAACAGATTGAATTTTCTGCCGTCTCGACCAGTTTCGATCTGACCCTGAAGGCCAGCACAATGGCGCTTTCGCGTCGCCGCACCCGGCTGACGATAGCACTCGAGTTGCGCCCGCGCAGCCTTGGGGCGCGGCTGATGCTGCAATCGGCAAAGCTGGGCCGGGGCAACCTGAAACACAAATTCGCCGACAGGGTTCGCATCTTTTCTCAGGACATCGAGACGCGCGCGGCTGTTTCGGCACCTTCGACCGGCGCCTAGGCGACCCCTTGGCCGTGCCGGCGCGGGTCGGCCGGATAAACCCCCACCAGCGACATCGACGAGGTGAAATAGCGCAGCTCATCCAGCGCCAGCCGCACGTTGCTATCGTCGGGGTGGCCTTCAATGTCGGCGTAAAACTGGGTCGCGATGAAATTGCCATCCACCATGTAGCTTTCAAGCTTGGTCATGTTCACGCCATTGGTCGCGAACCCGCCCATCGCCTTGTAAAGCGCGGCCGGAATGTTGCGCACACGAAACACGAACGTCGTCATCATTCCTGCCGTGCCGCGCCGGTTCAGGTTGGGTTCGCGCGACATGATCAGAAAGCGGGTGGTGTTGTTTTGCTTGTCTTCGATATGGCGGGCAAGGCAATCGAGCCCATAGATCTCGCCGGCCAGTTCCGAGGCCAGCGCCGCCATTTTCGGGTTGCCCTTTTCGGACACCGTCTTGGCCGAGCCGGCGGTATCCGCGCCGGTCACGGCGCTCAGGTTGTGCTGGCGCAAGAACCCACGGCACTGGCCCAGCAACACCGTGTGGCTCATCGCCTCTTCGATGTCGTCCAGCTTTGTTCCCGGCACCGCGAGCAGGTTGATATGCACGCGCACGAAGGCCTCGTCGATAATGTGCAGGCCGCTTTCGGGCAGCAGGTGGTGGATGTCGGCCACCCGGCCATAGGTCGAGTTTTCGACCGGCAGCATCGCCAGATCGGCCGCGCCCTTGCGCACGGTTTCGATCGCGTCTTCAAAGGTGCGGCAGGGGATCGCCTCCATCTGCGGGCGGGCCTCGCGGCAGGCCTGGTGCGAATAGGCACCCAGTTCACCTTGAAAGGCGATGCGCCCTTTGGTCTGCGCGGTCATTTGCGTCATTCTCCGTTTGCCACCCCGGATCGGGCCTTTGCGCGGTTCTCTATACCGGGACGGGGGTCGACGAAAGCGCGCAGATGCCCGCGACGTCACAAGGAACGTGCAGCGCGGCATGTTCGACACATTCGTGATCCCGGCCGTGGGCCAAGGGGCAGGTCCGGGGGGCGGGTTCAGGTGCGGATCGATGAAACTGAGGTGAATTGCGACTCCGAAAGACCAACTATTCCTTGAAAACCGCAAAAAGAAACGGGTAGATGCGCCATCGGGACAGTCACATCAGGGAAGAGCGATGTTCAATACGATGAATCTTACCAAAGCCGCAGGCGCCGTCCTGGGCGCGACCTTGTTCCTTCTTCTCGGGAATTGGGCGGCAACGTCGCTTTACTCGATCGGCAGCGCAGGCCATGGCGAGGCTGTGGCTTCAGCTGAGGCCCCGGCAGGGGAAACCGCCCCGGCCCCGGCCTCTGATGCTGCCCCGGCCGGCGACGCGGTTGCAGTGGCTGAGGGTCCGGTTGTCGGTGACGCGGACGCAGGCGCCAAGGTCTTTGGCAAATGCAAGGCTTGCCACAAGGTTGACGGCAAGAATGCCACCGGCCCGCATCTGGATGGTGTCGTTGGGCGCGCGGTCGGCTCGATCGAGGATTTCAGCTATTCGGACGCGATGAAAGGTCACGGCGGCGACTGGACGGCGGAAATGCTGGACGCCTATCTGACCAAACCCAAGGACTATATTCCGGGCAACAAGATGTCCTTTGCCGGTCTGCCGAAAGCCCAGGACCGCGCCAACGTCATTGCCTATCTGGAAAGCCTCGCGAACTGAACGACGGGGAATGGCATCGAACGGGCCGCGCCGCCGGGCGCGGCCTTTTTTCGTATTTGACCCGTTTCACGCAATCGCAACTTGAAGCCGGGCGGGTCAGGCCGTTACCTAAGACAGTGCAAGACGCGCCCTCAGGCGCGCAAGATCGACGACGCACAGGCAGGTGCGCGCAGGGGAGGTGTCAGATGGTCAATGCGTGGGGCAGTGCCGCAAGTCGGGCGGCAGGGGCGGTGATCGCGGCGCTGGCATTCGCGCTTTTCGTGCCCGAAGCGGCGCGCAGTCAGGAAGCGCTGATCCACAGCCACGGCATCTCGACCTTTGGCGATCTGCACTACGCGGCCGATTTCACCCATCTTGACTACGTCAACCCCGAGGCGCCGAAGGGCGGTGAAATCTCGGTTTGGACGATGGGCGGGTTTGACAGCTACAACCCCTATACGCTGAAGGGGCGCGCGGCGGCGCTGTCGTCTGGGGTGCATGAGGCGCTGCTGACGGGCACCTCGGACGAGATCGGCGCGGCCTATGGATTGCTGGCCGAAAGCCTTGAATACCCCGAAAGCCGCGATTGGGTGGTCTTTACCCTGCGCTATACGGCGCGGTTTTCCGATGGCAGCCCTGTGACCGCCGACGATGTGCTGTTTTCCTACGAA
Organism: Rhodobacteraceae bacterium UBA6197; assembly: GCA_002422085.1. Classification (GTDB taxonomy): domain Bacteria; phylum Pseudomonadota; class Alphaproteobacteria; order Rhodobacterales; family Rhodobacteraceae; genus UBA6197. The sequence continues at coordinate 74,597 of DISZ01000010.1, read as the reverse complement.
ATCCTGCGTGACAAGGGGCTGTCGAGCTTTCGTGCGGTGATCGTGCAGATGATCGCCACCGCCGAGGTGATCGACCCGCTACATATCAAGTTCACCTTTACCCCTGACTATCCGCGCCGCGATGTGATCCAGGCGGCGGGCGGTCTGCCGGTGTTTTCCAAGGCTGACTACATTGCCAAGAACCGCAATCTTGAAGACAGCAGCGACGCGCCGTTCCTGGGATCTGGCCCCTATGTCTTTGACAGTGCCGACAGTGGCCGCCGCGTGGTCTGGCGTCGCAATCCCGACTATTGGGGCCAGGATCTACCGATCAACCGTGGCCGCAACAACTTTGACAGGATCCGGGTCGAATATTTCGGCGACTATCAGGCGGCCTTCGAGGGTTTCAAGGCGGGGGCCTATACCTTTCGCGACGAAGCGTCGTCGCTGATCTGGGCGACCGGATACGATTTTCCGGCACTGACCAAAGGCTGGGTAAGAAAGGACGAACTGCCGAACGGCTCGATCACGACGGGTCAGGCGTTTACCATCAACCTGCGTCGCGACCGTTTTCAGGACATCCGCGTGCGCGAGGCGTTGGGGCTGATGTTCAATTTCGAATGGTCGAACGAGACGCTGTTTTACGGGCTTTACACACGCACCAATTCGTTTTGGGACAATTCGGAACTGGCCGCGACCGGCACGCCGGGCCCGGAAGAGCTGACGCTGCTCGCGCCCTTGGCCGATCAGCTTCCGGCAGGGGTCCTGACCGACCCGGCGGTGCTTGCGCCGGTTTCGGGCAAGGGTCAGCTTGATCGGGGCAATCTGCGCAAGGCGGCGGCGCTGCTGGATGCGGCGGGCTGGCCGGTGGGCGATGACGGCATCCGCCGCAATGCGCGCGGCGAAACGCTGCGCGTCGAGATCCTGAACGACAGCCAGACCTTTGATCGCGTTATCAACCCCTATGTTGAAAACCTGCGCCGTCTGGGTGTCGATGCGGTGCACAGCCGCGTTGATGACGCGCAATATACCAACCGCGAACGCAGCCACGACTTTGACATGATCACCGCCCAGCTGGGGCAGGACTATATCCCCGGATCGGGATTGCAGCAGTATTTCGGGTCGGGGTCGGTCGGGGACACGTTCAACTCCATGGGGTTGGCCGACCCGGCGGTCGATGCGCTGATCGGCAAGGTCGAAGCGGCCAAGACCCGCGCCGAGATGACAGTGGCGGTGCATGCGCTGGATCGAGTGCTGCGGGCGCTGAAGTTCTGGGTGCCACAATGGTACAAGCCCAGCCATACGATCGCCTATTACGATATGTTCGAACACCCCGATACGCTGCCGCCCTATGCGCTGGGCCAGCTGGATTTCTGGTGGTATAACGCCGAAAAGGCAGAAAAACTGAAAGCCGCGGGCGCCTTCTGACCCGGGCCAATAAGAGCAGGAAAGCCGCATATGGGCGCCTATATTCTTCGGCGATTGCTTTTGATCATTCCCACCTTGATCGGGATCATGATCGTGAACTTTGCGCTGACGCAGTTCGTGCCCGGCGGCCCGATTGAACAGATCATCGCGCAGATGGAGGGCGAAACGGACGTGTTTCGCAACATCTCGGGCGGCGGCGACGCGGGTGCGCAGGGCAGCGGTGGCGTGACCGAGGACCGCTATATGGGCGCGCGTGGATTGCCGCCGGAAATGCTGGATGCGCTGGAGGTGCAGATGGGCTTTGCCCGCATCACCTGCCCCGAGGGCACCCCCGGCACTCCCAGTCTGAAGACCCCCGGCTGCGTCAAGGAACCGATCGCCGCCACCGAACGGTTCTTCATCATGATGGGGCAATATCTGCGCTTTGATTTCGGGCAAAGTTTTTTCCGGTCAACCGGGGTCATTGATCTGGTGCTGGAAAAGATGCCGGTCTCGATCACGCTGGGGCTGTGGTCGACGCTTCTGGCCTATCTCATCTCGATCCCGCTGGGCATCCGCAAGGCGGTCAAGGATGGCAGCGCGTTCGATACCTGGACCTCGGGGGTGATTATTGTCGGCTATGCGATACCGGGGTTCTTGTTTGCGGTGTTGCTGATGGTGCTGTTTGCGGGCGGGTCCTATTGGAAGGTGTTTCCCTTGCGCGGGTTGACCAGCGAAAACTGGTCCGAGCTGACGCAGTTGGGCAAGGCGCTGGATTACCTGTGGCACATCGCGTTGCCGGTCGTGGCCTCGACCATCGCCAGTTTTGCCACGCTGACGCTTTTGACCAAGAACTCGTTTCTGGACGAGATCAACAAACAATACGTCATGACCGCCCGCGCCAAGGGCCTGTCGGAACGCGCCGTGCTATATGGCCATGTCTTTCGCAACGCCATGCTGATCGTCATCGCCGGCTTTCCAAGCCTGTTTCTGGGCGTGTTCTTTGGCGCCTCGATCATCATCGAGACGATCTTTTCGCTGGACGGTCTGGGGCGGTTGGGGTTCGAGGCGACGGTGGCGCGCGACTATCCGGTGATTTTCGGCACGCTTTACGTCTTTGGCCTGATGGGGCTGGTCGTCGGCATCCTGTCGGATCTGATGTATGTCTTTGTCGATCCGCGGATCGACTTCGAGCGGAGGGCAGGGTGATGGCGTTGTCACCGCTGAACGCGCGCCGCTGGCGCAACTTCAAGACCAACCGCCGGGCATTCTGGTCGCTTTGGGTGTTCCTGGCACTGTTCACGATGTCGCTGTTTGCCGAGCTTCTGGCCAATGACAAGCCGATCATCGTCAGCTACCGGGGCGATCTGTTCTTTCCGGCCTACCGCTTTTACCCCGAAACCGCCTTTGGCGGCGATTTTCGCACCGAGGCGATCTACCGCGACGAGGCCGTGCAATGCCTGATCCGCACCGGCGGGCGCGAGGAATGCTGGGATGACCCCGAAGCGGTGTTGGCCGAGGCCAGCGGCGGCACGGTTTCTGGCGAACCGATCGCGCAGGGCTGGATGATCTGGCCGCCGATCCCCTACCATTACCGCACCATCAACAACGTCGGCACCGCCCCCAGCGCGCCCGACGCCAACCACCTGCTGGGCACCGACGACACCGCCCGCGATGTCGCGGCGCGGGTGATCTACGGCTTTCGCACCTCGATCCTGTTCACCCTGATCGTGACCACGGCGGCCAGCGTGATCGGCATTACGGCAGGCGCGATCCAGGGCTATTTCGGCGGCCGGACCGACCTGATCTTTCAGCGCGTGCTGGAAATCTGGGGTTCGACCCCGTCGCTTTACGTCATCATCATCCTGTTCGCGATTCTGGGCCGCAGTTTCTGGCTGCTGGTGGGGGTGTCGATCCTGTTTGGCTGGCCTGCGCTGGTCGGCGTGGTGCGCGCCGAATTCCTGCGCGCGCGCAACTTTGAATATGTGCGCGCGGCCCGGGCGCTGGGGGTTTCGGATCGGGTCATCATGTTTCGCCACATTCTGCCCAACGCGATGGTGGCGACGTTGACGCTGTTGCCGTTCGCGGTGACCGGCACGATCGCGGGGCTGGCCTCGCTGGACTACCTCGGCTACGGGCTGCCGTCGTCGGCGCCCAGCCTGGGCGAGCTGGCGCTTCAGGCCAAGCAGAACCTGCAAGCGCCGTGGCTGGCCTTTTCGGCCTTTTTCACCTTTGCCGCGATGCTGTCGCTTCTGGTGTTCATCTTCGAGGGCATCCGCGACGCCTTTGACCCGCGAAAGACGTTCAAATGAGCACTGTCCTGAATGTCGAAAATCTTGCGGTGAATTTCCGTCAGGATGGGCGCACGATCGCGGCGGTGCGCGGCGTCAGTTTCACCATCGAGCAGGGCGAAACCGTCGCGCTGGTTGGCGAAAGCGGCTCGGGCAAATCCGTAACCGCCCTGTCAACCGTGGCGCTTTTGGGTGGCAGCGCCGAGATATCCGGCTCGATCCGCTATCTCGGGCAAGAGATGGTCGGCGCGGATGAGCCGATGTTGCGCAAGGTGCGCGGCAACGACATCAGCTTTATCTTTCAAGAGCCGATGACCAGCCTCAACCCGCTGCACACGCTGGAACGGCAACTGGCCGAAAGTCTCGCGCTGCATCAGGGCCTGCAGGGCGCACCCGCGCGTGCCCGGGTGATCGAGCTGTTGGAAAAGGTCGGCATCGACAACCCCGAACGCCGTCTGGCCGATTATCCGCACCAGTTGTCGGGCGGCCAGCGGCAGCGGGTGATGATCGCCATGGCGCTTGCCAACGGGCCCGAGCTTTTGATCGCCGATGAGCCGACAACCGCGCTGGATGTGACGATTCAGGCGCAGATCCTTGATCTGCTGGCCGATCTGAAGCGCGCCGAAGGCATGAGCCTTTTGTTCATCAGCCACGATCTGGGCATCGTGCGGCGTATCGCGGACCGGGTTTGCGTGATGCAAGGCGGTGAGATTGTCGAACAGGGCCCGGTCGAGGACATTTTCGCCAATCCTCAGCACCCCTATACCAAAAAGCTTCTGGCGGCCGAACCCAAGGGCCTCGCAGGCCCGGTGCCCGAGGGCGCCAAGGAACTGGTCCGCACCGAACATCTGAAAGTCTGGTTCCCGATCCAGCGTGGCCTGCTGCGCAAGACCATCGGCCATGTCAAGGCGGTCAACGATGCCTCCTTGTCGCTGCGTGCGGGCGAAACCCTTGGAATTGTGGGTGAATCCGGGTCCGGCAAAACGACGCTTGCGCTGGCGATCATGCGGCTGATCGGGTCCGAAGGGCCAATTGTCTACGAAGGGCAGGATATTTCGCGCTGGTCGGCGCGCGATCTGCGGGCGCTGCGCCGCGATATGCAGATCGTCTTCCAAGACCCGTTCGGCAGCCTGTCGCCGCGAATGACGGCCGAACAGATCATCGCCGAGGGCCTTACGGTGCACGGAGTCGAGCCGGGCCGCAACCGCCGCGACATGGTCAGCGAGATCATGGAGGAGGTCGGTCTCGACCCCGCCGCCATGGCGCGCTACCCGCACGAATTTTCCGGCGGCCAGCGCCAGCGCATCGCGATTGCGCGGGCGATGATCCTGCGCCCGAAGGTGGTGGTGCTGGATGAACCGACCTCGGCGCTTGATATGACGGTGCAGGTGCAGATTGTGGATCTGCTGCGTGAATTGCAGCGCAAACACGGGCTGGCCTATCTGTTCATCAGCCACGATCTGCGCGTGGTGCGGGCGATGGCACATCAGGTGATGGTGATGAAATCCGGCGATATCGTCGAGGCCGGGCTTGCCAGCGCGGTCTTTGACGCGCCCAGATCGGAATACACGCGCGCGCTGATGGCGGCTGCCCTGGGAACGCGATGACGTGAAGATCCTGTTCGTGCATCAGAACTTTCCCGGTCAGTTTCCGCATCTGGCCCCGGCGCTTCTGGCGCGCGGTCATGACGTGTTGGCACTGACCGCCGAAACCAACAATCGCCCCTCGCCGGTGCGGGTGGTGAAATACCGCAAACCCGATCCGGTGACGCTGTCGTCACCGCTGACGCGGCTTTACGCCGAGGCCGCCGAACGCGGCGCCAAGGCGGCGCTGGCCGCGCAGCAGTTGCGCGACAAGCATGGCTATGTGCCCGACGTGATCTTTGGCCACTCCGGTTGGGGCGAGACGCTGTTTCTGCGCGAGGTCTGGCCCGAGGCGCGGCTATTGGTCTATGCCGAACTGATGTATCAAAGCACCGGGCTGGATACCGATTTCGACCCCGAGTTTGCGCGCCCCGGTATCGGTGCGCGGGTCTCGACGGTGGCGCGGGCGGCGCATCTTGTGCAGGCCATGGTAGAGGCCGATGCCGGGCTTGCACCGACCGAATTTCAGGCCGATACCTTTCCGCCCGATCTGCGCCGCAAGATCACGGTCGTGCATGACGGGGTGAACACCGAAATCGTCTGCCCGAACCCCGAAGCCCGGCTGCAGATCCCCGGCACGGACCTGGTGTTTCGACCCGGCGACGAGGTGATAAGCTTTGTCAATCGCAGCCTTGAACCCTACCGCGGCTACCACAGTTTCATGCGCGCGCTGCCCGAGGTTTTGGCGGCACGCCCCAAGGCCCATGTCGTGCTTGTCGGCGATGAAGGCCAAAGCTATGGCCCCGCCCCGAAAGACGGCAAAAGCTGGAAACAGCGCTATCTGGACGAGGTCAAGGACCGGCTTAATCTGAGCCGGGTGCATTTTCTGGGCCGGGTGCCCTATCCGGTGTTCCTGTCGCTTTTGCAGGTCAGCCGGGTGCATGCCTATCTGACCTATCCCTTCGTGCTGTCGTGGTCGCTGATGGAAAGCATGAGCGCGGGCGCCATGGTGCTGGCCTCTGACACCGCCCCTGTGCGCGAAGTAATCGAAGACGGCAAGAACGGCCGTCTGATCGACTTTTTCGATATCAAGGGCTGGTCCGCGGCGCTGATCGCGGCGCTGGCCAACCCCGCCGCCTGCGAACCGTTGCGCCGCGCGGCGCGTCAGACCATCATCGCGCGTTACGATCTTGATACCTGCGCCCTGCCTCAATTGATCGCCTTTGTCGAAAAGGCCGGGCGCTAGACCGCCGCCGACACCGCGGGGCGAAGGGCGATATAGAAGATGCCGCGCGCTCTGGACCGCGTGCAACCCCTGCTTGGCACCAAAGAAAACGGCCCCGCCGAAGGTTCTCGACGGGGCCGCTTGTCTTTTCAAGGCTCAGATTGCCGACGAATGACCCGTTTTTGACAGATCATAGGCATCAAAGGCACGCGCGATCATCCGGGTCAGGGGGCGGCCCTTTTCGGGCACCGAAAGCCCGTCGTCGGTTATCGTCACCATATCCTCGAACTGCTTTGCGGCGTCGGCGAACATCTGCATCAAGCGCGCGCGCGAGATGTCGAAATCCCGCAGTATTTCGGCGGTATCAATGCGGAAATCGCACATCAGCGCCTCGATCAGACGCGACCGCAGCTTGTCTTCTGCGGTGAACTCGTGCCCGCGCGCGGTCGAAAACCGCCCGTCGCGGATCGCGCCCGTATGGGCCGAGGTTGCCGAGGCGTTTTGCGCAAAACCCTGCGGAAACCGCGAGATCGACGAGGCACCCATTCCAACCAGCACCGGCGCGAGATCATCGGTATAGCCCTGAAAGTTGCGGCGCAGTTTGCCGGCTTGCTGCGCCGTCGACAGCCCGTCTGTCGGCAAGGCAAAGTGGTCGATACCGATTTCTTCGTAGCGATCGGCGACGAATAGCTTGCGCGCGGTCTCAAACAGTTCCAGCCGCTCTTGCGGGGTGGGCAGATGTTCCGACGGGATCATCGTTTGCCGCCGCGCCATCCACGGCACATGCGCATAGCCATATAGCGCCACCCGGTCGGGCGACAGCGACAACAGCTTTTGCACGCTTTCCGAGATCTTTCCCGTGGTCTGATGCGGCAGCCCGTAAAGAATGTCGGCATTCAACGAAGCCACGCCCCGATCGCGGATCATTTCAACCGCGCGTTTGGTGATCTCATAGCTTTGGTCGCGGCCGATGACCTTCTGGATTTCGGGGTCGAAGTCCTGCACCCCGATCGAGGCGCGGTTCAGACCCGATTCGGCCAGCGCATCCATGCGCGCGTCGTCAATCTCGTTGGGGTCGATCTCGACCGAAAATTCCGCGCCCGGTCCCATCGGAACCGCGTCGAACACCGCACCCGCGACGCGGCGCATCATGTCGGCGGGCATCAGGGTCGGCGTGCCCCCGCCCCAGTGCAATCGCGAAAGCGTGACCCCCGGCGCCAGCCGGTCCTTGAGCATCCTCAGCTCTGCCAAAAGCACTTCGGAATAGGCGATAACCGGGTCATCCGACTGCGTTCCTTGCGTGCGGCAGGCGCAAAACCAGCACAACCGCCGACAGAACGGCACATGCATATAGAGCGATATCGAGGACCCGGCCGGGATTGCCCGGATCCAGTTTTCAAACTGTGACGCGCCAACCGCAGGGGAAAAATGCGGTGCTGTGGGGTAGCTCGTATAGCGAGGCACCCGTGCGTCGAAAAGCCCGAGCCGGCTGAGTTGCGATTCCTGTTTCATAGGCGTATCTTTAGGACACGACGCGCAACAGATCCTTGACACAAATCAAAGAGTGCAGATGCCCCTAGAGGACGTCCAGCCAGTATCACTGCTTTGCGGTGACTGCCCCATCCGGCATCGTGCGGTCTGTGCACGCTGCGAAACGGATGAACTCGATACCCTCGAGCAGATCAAGTATTACCGCCGGTTCGAGGCCGGGCAGACGGTGATCTGGTCTGGCGACAAGATGGATTTCGTGGCCTCGGTCGTGTCGGGTATCGCGACGCTGACGCAGACTCTGGAAGATGGCCGCACGCAGATGGTGGGGCTGTTGCTGCCCTCGGACTTTGTTGGCCGGCCCGGGCGTGCTTCGGCGGCCTATAATGTCACGGCAACGACCGACATCCTGATGTGTTGTTTTCACAAGAAACCGTTTGAAGACATGATGATACGCACGCCGCACATCGCACAGCGCCTGTTGGAGATGACGCTGGACGAATTGGATGCCGCGCGCGAATGGATGCTACTTTTGGGCCGCAAGACCGCGCGCGAAAAGATTGCCAGCCTGCTGGCGATCGTGGCGCGGCGCGATGCCTCGAACAAGCTTCAGTTGCCGCAGGGACGGATGATCTTTGATCTGCCGCTGACGCGCGAGGCCATGGCCGACTATCTGGGTCTGACGCTGGAAACCGTCAGCCGCCAGATCTCGGCCCTGAAGCGTGACGGGGTCATAGAGCTTGAGGGCAAGCGCCACGTCACCGTGCCCGACATGGACCGGCTGATGAACGAAGCGGGCGAAGACAGTGACGGCGGCTTTCTGGTGTAATCGCGCCGTCAGCGCCCGCCCCAAGATGCCCGGCCCCAAGACCGTCCTTCTCAGCCGGACCCGGCGGTCCGATCAAAAACTGACGATGGCCTCAAACCCGCCATAGATCATGCGTTTTCCGTCAAACGGCATGCCCCCGGCAAAGGTCTCTTGCCAGCGCGAGTCGGTTTCCATCGCGGCCATGCAGGCGTTGTGGGTGGCCGCGTCGGGCCAGTCGATCCACGAAAAGACCACGGTTTCGTCCGGCTCCAGTTTGACCGCCATCGGAAAGGACGTGAGCTTGCCATCGGGCACGTCGGCGCCCCAACATTCGCGCATCGCCAAGGCACCGTATTCCTTGAACAATGGCCAAGATTTACGGGAAAAGGCGATATAGTCAGCCTTGCGTGCGGTCGGCACAGCGGCAAGAAAACCTGAAACATAGGTCATGGCGTTCTCCCTGTTTGCGTGGCTCGAGAATACACCTTTGCGGAGTTCTTGCATAGCTGGATGCCTGCGCCCGTGGGCGGAACCTCAAGTCAAAAACCTCAAGTCAAAGAAGCGCGGGCGGTGTCTGCCGACACGGCCGCCGCGCCCAAGCCAAAGGGCAGCGCGTTCGGCGCTGCCCTTTGCATGTCCGGATCGGTATCCTTGCTGATCTCCGATCCAGCGGGCTGACTGACCCCGCTTGCGAAGATCCCCGCAAATCAATGTGCCATCAGCACCGGAATCTCTACATTTTCAAGCATATGCCGGGTAGCACCGCCCAAAATCGCTTCGCGGAAACGCGAATGTCCATAGGCCCCCATCACCACCATATCGGCATTGGTGTCGCGCACATGCCGGTTGATGACATCGCTGATCCGCGGCAGCGTCTTGGCCAGAACGGACACTTCCGCGTGAATCCCGTGGCGCGCCAGAAGCTGCGACAATTGCCCGCCCGGATCCGAGCGTTCCGGTCCATGCGTGGGCGGGTCGATGACGGTGATGTCTACCAGATCGGCGGATTTCAATAGCGGCATCGCCTTGCGGATCGCGCTGAGCGCTTCGGCGGACTGGTTCCAGCCTACCACTATTCGGCGGCAGGGCAGATCGGGCGACCCGGCATCCGGCACGATCAGCACCGGCACTTGCCCCTCGAACATGGCCGCTTCGACAACGGCCTCGATTTCCTGACCACGCCCCTTGCCGTAGGGTCGCCCCATGACCACCAGATCGGCAAACCTTGCGCGCAGCCCGACGACAGTGGAAATCGCCCCCAACTGGGCCACGACAGTCTCGGCCGCCCAGCGAACATCCTCTGCTTCCAGCCGGTTGCTGACGAAGTCGGCGGCGGCCTTGGCCTCGGCCTCGACCCGGTCGATTACCTCTTGCTGAATGAAAGCGGTGGCGCCGGCATAGTAATACCCGGTCTGGGTGCGATCCACGCCCAGACACAGCACATCGAGATGCGCATCTTCGCGCCGGGCGAGTGTGACGGCGCAATCCAACTGAGCCGCCGCGGCCGTTGGGTCGGTCACGATCGTGAGGATGGATTTGTAGGCCATGTCTGCTTCTCCGCTTGGGAAATTGCTCTGAAATATGACGGTAGCGGCGGATTTGCAGCTTCGCTTTGATGCGGATCAATGTAGAATCGTTCAAACTGCTGTTTCTGCGACCCATGCGCTAGCGAAGATTTGATGCAGATCATTGCTAGTTGCAGGCCCCGTGGTCACAAGGGCAACAGTCAAAAAGCCATCCGACCGCACGAGTCGGGGGCCAAGACAAGACGAAGGGACGCACTATGTGGGACTATCTAAAGCTGATCGCGCTGGGCGTGATTGCGGTGCTGGCCGCAATCGCCGCCAACTATGCGCGCGATCTTGCCTATCTGGTAAACGCGTTGACCATCATGCTGGCGGCGGCAACCGCGTTCATCTGGATACTGCGCACGATGGGAGACAGTCTTCCTGCCTCTCAGAACGAATACAATGACGGTGTGGTTCGCGCCGGCGTCATCGCTACCGCCCTATGGGGCGTTGTCGGATTTCTGGTGGGCACGACGATCGCCTTCCAGCTTGCCTATCCGGCGCTCAATCTGTCGGAGCTCACGCAGGGCTACATGAACTTCGGCAAAATGCGGCCGCTGCATACGTCAGCCGTTATCTTCGCTTTTGGCGGTAACGCACTGATTGCAACGTCGTTTTATGTGGTGCAGCGCACCTCGGCGGCGCGGCTGTTTGGCGGCAACCTGGCCTGGTTCGTGTTTTGGGGCTATCAGCTGGTGATCGTGCTGGCAGCGACCGGCTATATTCTGGGGGCAACCCAATCGAAGGAATACGCCGAGCCGGAGTGGATCACTGACTGGTGGCTGACCACGGTTTGGGTGGCCTATCTGCTGGTTTTCCTTGGCACGCTGATGAAGCGCAAGGAACCTCACATCTATGTGGCCAACTGGTTCTACCTGTCGTTCATCGTGACCATCGCCATGCTGCATATCGTCAACAACCTGGCGATCCCGGTGTCGTTCTTCGGCTCCAAATCGGTGCAGGTGTTCGCGGGCGTGCAGGATGCAATGACCCAATGGTGGTATGGCCACAACGCGGTGGGCTTTTTCCTGACTGCCGGTTTCCTTGGGATGATGTACTACTTTGTGCCCAAGCAGGCAGGGCGCCCGGTTTACAGCTACAAGCTGTCGATTGTGCACTTCTGGGCGCTGATCTTCCTTTATATCTGGGCCGGTCCGCACCATCTGCACTACACCGCGTTGCCCGACTGGGCCTCGACGCTGGGCATGGTGATGTCGATCGCGCTGTGGATGCCGTCCTGGGGCGGTATGATCAACGGTCTGATGACGCTTTCGGGCGCCTGGGACAAGCTGCGCACCGACCCGATCATCCGGATGATGGTTGTGTCCGTGGGCTTTTACGGCATGTCGACCTTTGAAGGCCCGATGATGTCGATCAAGGCAGTGAACAGCCTGTCGCACTACACTGACTGGACCATCGGTCACGTCCATTCCGGCGCCTTGGGCTGGAACGGCATGATTACCTTCGGTGCCCTCTACTTCCTCGTGCCGCGGCTTTGGGCCCGCGAACGGCTTTATAGCCTGACGCTGGTTTCGTGGCACTTCTGGTTGGCCACGATCGGGATCGTTCTTTACGCCTCCTCGATGTGGGTGTCCGGGATCATGCAAGGTCTGATGTGGCGTGAAGTTGACAGCCAGGGCTTCCTCGTGAACGCCTTTGCCGACACGGTCGCCGCGATGCACCCGATGTATGTGGTGCGTGGTCTGGGCGGGGTTCTTTACCTCACCGGCGGTTGCATCATGGTCTATAACCTCTGGGCGACGGTCGCCAAGCAGCCTCGCGTGGCGAGTGCTTCTGTTGCCGCCGTTCCGGCAGAGTAAGGGGGAACCGCAATGGGACTTCTTGACAAGCACGGAGTAATTGAAAAGAACGCAACGCTTTTGTTGATCTTTTCCTTCCTCGTCGTGACCGTTGGCGGCATCGTGGAGATCGCACCGCTCTTCTATCTCGAAAATACCATCGAGAAAGTGGAAGGCATGCGCCCCTACACGCCGCTGGAGCTGACCGGGCGTGACGTTTACGTCCGCGAAGGCTGCTACCTGTGCCACAGCCAGATGATCCGTCCGATGCGTGACGAGGTTGAACGCTATGGCCACTACAGTCTCGCGGCCGAGTCGATGTATGACCACCCGTTCCAGTGGGGTTCCAAACGGACGGGGCCAGACCTTGCCCGCGTGGGCGGCCGCTACTCGGACGCTTGGCATATCGACCACCTGACCGACCCGCAATCCGTGGTGAAAGAATCCGTGATGCCGAAATATGGCTTCCTGATGAACCGGATGATCGAGCCCACCTTTATCGAGGACCGTCTGAAGACCGACGCCTTGGTGGGTGTGCCCTATACCTCGGAGATGATCGAGGCCGCCAAAGCCGACTTTGCGGCGCAGATCGACCCCGATGGCGACTATGAGGGGCTTCAGGCCCGTTATCCGAAGGCGAACGTCAGCAATTTTGACGGCAAGCCCGGGATCTCGGAAATGGACGCTTTGGTGTCGTATCTTCAGGTTCTCGGAACGATGGTTGATTTCTCGACCTTCGAACCCGTGGCAAGTCGTTAAGGAGCTGGGGGATGGACACCTATTCTCTGTTGCGGGAATTCGCCGACAGCTGGGTCATGCTTTCGCTGTTCCTGGTTTTCATCGGGGTTGTTTTCTGGGCCTGGCGGCCCGGAAGCCGCAAAGTGCATGAAGATGTGGCAAACATCCCCTTCCGGCATGAAGACAAACCCGCCTGTTCCGGTGGCTGCAAAGGCAGCCACGGGAACGACGGCGCCACGTTGTAAGGAGGCGTGGATATGAGCAAAAAACCTGTGAAAGCGACGAAAAAAGAGGTCGAAACCACGGGCCATTCGTGGGACGGGATTGAAGAATTCAACAATCCCCTGCCGCGTTGGTGGCTTTGGACCTTCTATGTCTGTATCGCCTGGGCGGTGGCCTATTCGGTCGCTTATCCGGCCTGGCCATTGATCAACGGGGCCACCCCCGGTCTTTTGGGCGCATCGACGCGCGCGGATGTGGCCGCCGAACTCAAGCGCTACGCCGATGCGAATGGCCCAATTCAGGCAAAACTGGTTGCCGCCGACCTGACCCAGATCAGCGCTGACCCCGAACTGGCCGGTTTCTCGGCCAATGCCGGCAAAGCCGTGTTCAACACCTGGTGCGCGCAGTGCCACGGGTCGGGCGCAGCCGGTAACAAGGGCTTCCCGAACCTGCTCGACAACGACTGGCTCTGGGGTGGCGATATCGAGGCGATCCACACCACGATTACCCACGGTGTGCGCAATACGACCGACGAAGACGCTCGTTTTTCGCAAATGCCGGCCTTCGGCAAGGATGAGCTTTTGGAACCGGCGCAGATCGAGCAGGTGGTTCAATACGTTCGTCAGATCTCGGGTCAGGAGGCTGACGCGGATCTGGCAACCGAAGGGGCCGTGGTCTTTGCTGACAACTGCGCCGCGTGCCACGCCGAAGACGGCACGGGTGACCGCGCACAGGGTGCGCCGAACCTGACGGATGCCATCTGGCTTTATGGTGGTGATGTCGCGACGCTTACCGAGACCGTCACCAACGCCCGTTTTGGCGTGATGCCGAACTGGAACGAGCGTCTGACCGAAGCCGATATCCGCGCCGTGGCGACCTACGTTCACGGTCTGGGTGGCGGCGAGTAACAGAATTCGGGGGGGCCTAGGCCCCCCCGGGTAGAGCACCGGCGCCCCGTCCTGTTCGCGCGTTTCCTGGGGTGCCGGTGTCTTTTCTGAAGAAAAGGAGCCACCATCACGGCGACACGGCTTTTTTTCAGCAAAGGCACCTCTGATGGCAGAGACGCTTTTCCGGCGCGCCGACCGGCAATCTGCTGCACCCTGGCACGGGTCCGCGCGTTGCCGAAAGGGCCACCGATATAACTTGTATTAGAAATCTGCCTTTTTGACGCATGTCAAAGTCTTTTGTGGCAATGCATACCACAAGCAACCAAATCCAGATCCAGCCAACGGAGATATCCCGTGAGCTCACCCGAAGATAGCAGCACCCCGCTTTACGCCTCTCGTGAACCGATTTTCCCGCGTCGCGTGAAAGGAAACTTCCGCAACCTCAAGTGGTTCTTGATGGCGTTGATGCTGGGTATCTACTACATCACGCCTTGGATTCGCTGGGATCGTGGCCCAAGCCTGCCGGATCAGGCGGTGCTGCTGGACTTGGCCAACCGCCGCTTCTTTTTCTTCATGATCGAGATCTGGCCGCACGAATTCTACTTTGTGGCGGGGCTTTTGATCATGGCCGGGTTGGGGCTTTTTCTGTTCACCTCGGCCCTTGGCCGGGTCTGGTGCGGCTATGCCTGTCCGCAGACGGTCTGGACCGACCTTTTCATTCTGGTCGAGCGCTGGGTTGAGGGCGATCGCAACAACCGCATCCGCCTGTTCCGGCAGAACTGGAATTTGCAAAAGATTCGCCTGCGGCTGACCAAATGGGTGCTGTGGCTGTTCATTGGCCTGGCGACGGGCGGGGCTTGGGTGTTCTATTTCACCGATGCGCCGACGCTGCTGCACAACCTGCTGATCGGGCAGGCCAGCGCGTTCGCCTATACCACGATCGTCGTGGCCGCGCTGTTGACCTTTGCCTTTGGCGGATTCGCGCGTGAACAGATCTGCATTTACGCCTGCCCCTGGCCGCGGATTCAGGCCGCGATGATGGACGAAGACACCATCACCATCGGCTATCGCGAATGGCGGGGCGAACCGCGCGCCAAGCTGCACAAGGGCGGCGTGGCCGAAGGGCATGGCGATTGCATCGACTGCATGGCCTGTGTCAACGTCTGTCCGATGGGGATTGATATCCGCGACGGCCAGCAGCTTGAATGCATCACCTGCGGCCTGTGCATCGACGCCTGCAACGAAGTGATGGACAAGATTGACCGACCGCGCGGCCTGATCGACTATCTGGCGCTGAAAGACGAGACGATGGAGCGTTCCGGCGGCCATCCGACCAAGATCTGGAAGCACATCTTCCGGCCGCGCACGATCCTTTACTTCACGCTTTGGGGTGGTATCGGCGTTGGGCTGATTGTGGCGCTGTTCCTGCGTTCGCCGATCGATTTCAACGTGACGCCGGAACGCAATCCGACCTATGTGATGGAATCGGATGGCGCGATCCGCAACATCTACAAGATCCGTTTGCGCAACAAGGCAGGTTCGGACGTGCCGTTCCGTATCAGCGTGACCTCGGAAGAGCCGGGCGTGGCGGAAACGCTGAAAGTGGTGCTGGAAGGGATCGAGGGCAATATCGTCACCGTGCCTGCAGATGAAACGCTGACTCAACGCGTTTACGTTACCGCGCCCTCTGGCAGCAAAACGGCGCTGGATGCCCGAACCGAGCTTCGTATATGGGTAGAAGACACGACCAGCGTTGACCGCGTCAGCGCCGGCACGGTGTTCAACGGAAAGGACAGCTGACAATGACAGCCCCGCTGACCGGCACAAAGGTTCTGATCATCGTGGTAAGCGCGTTCGCGTTGATCATCGGGGTCAACCTTGTGATGGCTTGGCAGGCGATCAGCACCTTTCCGGGCCTTGAGGTCGCCAATTCCTACGTCGCGTCGCAGGACTTCGACGCCGATCGGGCGGCGCAAGAAGCGCTGGGGTGGAACGTCACCCCTGAATACGCGAACGGCATCATCAGCTTGATTGTCCGTGACAAGGCGGGGCTTCCGGCCCCGATCGCGACGCTTGAGGTCGTGATCGGCCGCACCACCCATGTGCGCGACGATCAACGCCCAGAGTTGGCCTATCGGGGCGGCATGTTTACCGCCCCGGTGGCGCTGAAACCGGGAAACTGGTTGATCCACGTCGAAGCCAAGGCGAAAGACGGCACTCTGTTTCGCCAAAGGCTCGACTTTTTTGTAAAGGGCTGAGCGATGACGGTTTCGCCAGCAGCAGGGTCTACAGCCGGATCGATGCGGCCTGCCGCGTCGGCCTGCCCCGCCTGTATCGCCGCGCCTGCCGCCGAACGGCTTGCGGCGGCGGGCGATCTCAAGGACGCGCGGCTGATGCTGTCCTTGCCCACGGCGCATTGCGCGGTTTGCATCACCGATGTCGAACGCGAATTGCAACGCCATGAGGGGGTGCGCTCGGCGCGGGTCAATCTGACGCTGAAACGCGTCAGCATCGAGGCCGAGCCGGGGGTAAGCGCCGAAGACCTGATCGGGCGGCTCGATCGGATCGGCTATGAGGCGCACGAGCTTGACCCGGGCCTGCTGTCGGCAACCGAGGCCGACAAGCGCGGCCGCGATATTCTGATGCGGATCGGCGTGGCCGGTTTTGCGATGATGAACATCATGCTGTTGTCAATTGCGGTCTGGGCCGGGGCGGAATCGACGACCCGCGATCTGTTTCACTGGATCTCGGCGGCGATTGCGCTGCCGACGGTGATTTTTGCCGGTCAGCCGTTCTTTGTCAGCGCCTGGAACTCGCTGAAGGGCGGGCGGCTGGGGATGGATGTGCCGATCTCGTTGGCGATCCTGCTGGCCTCGGGCATCTCGGTCTATGAAACGATGCAGCACGGGCATCACGCCTATTTCGATGCCGCCGTGATGCTGACGTTCTTCTTGTTGGTCGGGCGCTATCTGGATTACCGCACCCGCGCCGTGGCGCGCTCGGCCGCCGAAGAACTGGCGGCGCTGGAGGTGCCGCGCGCGAGCGTGTTGCGTGGCGGCGAAGAGGTCGTGGTGCCGGTCGGGCAGCTGGTCGTGGGCGATCTGGTGCGCGTGCGCCCCGGTGCCCGTGTGCCCGCCGACGGTATCGTCACCGACGGCACCAGCGAGATGGACCGATCCCTGCTGACCGGCGAAAGCCTGCCGGTCTGGGCAGGCCCCGGCGAAGTGCTTTCGACCGGCGAGGTCAACCTGACCGGACCCTTGACGTTGCGGGTGACGGCGGCGGGGCGCGACAGTTCCTTGCATCGGATGGCCGATCTGGTGGCCACGGCGGAAAGCGCCAAGAACCGCTACACCTCGCTCGCGGAACGTGCGGCACGGCTTTATTCGCCGCTGGTGCATCTGCTGTCGTTTTCGGCCTTTGCCTTCTGGATGTGGAAAACCGGCGGCGATGTGCGCTTTGCGGTGAACATTGCTGCCGCCGTGCTGATCATCACTTGCCCCTGTGCGCTGGGGCTTGCGGTGCCGGCCGTGGTCACGGCGGCCAGCGGCAAGCTGTTTCGCGCCGGGTTGCTGATCAAGGATGGCACCGCGCTGGAACGTCTGGCCGAGATTGATACCGTGGTCTTTGACAAGACCGGCACCCTGACCATGGGGGCGCCCGAGCCTGAAAACCTGGCCGATCTTGATGCCGCCGATCTGGCTGTGGCAGCGGCGCTGGCGGGCGCCTCGTCGCATCCTCTGGCGCGCGCCCTGGCCGAGGCGGCGCGGCTGGCCGGTGTCGTTCCCGCAGCGGTCGTGGATCTGCGTGAAGTGCCGGGCTATGGCATCGAGGGTCGGTTCAACGGCGCTCTGGTGCGGCTTGGGCGGGCGGATTGGCTGGGGGCCACCCCCGGCACGGTGACGGCAACACATTTGCAGATCGGGGCTGCGGCACCGGTTTCGGTGCGTTTTGCCGACCGGCTGCGGCCCGGCGCCGACGCGGCGGTGGCGAAGTTTCTGGCGCAGGGCAAGGCGGTGCATCTGGTGTCGGGCGATGTCGAGGGCGCTGTGTCGGCCCTTGCCGAACGGCTCGGGATTACCCGGTGGCGCGCCGGCGCGCTGCCCGCCGAAAAGGCGGCGCTGGTCGCCGAGTTGACGGCGTCGGGGGCAAAGGTGCTGATGGTCGGTGACGGGCTGAACGACACCGCTGCGTTGGCCGGTGCGCATGTATCGGTGTCTCCTGCCTCGGCGCTGGATGCGGCGCGAACGGCCTCGGATATCGTGCTTTTGGGGCAGGATCTGGCGCCGGTGGCCGAGGCGGTGCGGGTTGCGGTGAAGGCGCGGCGGCGGATCAAGGAGAATTTCTCGATTTCGCTGCTGTACAACGTCGTGGCGGTGCCGATTGCATTGGCCGGTTTGGCGACGCCTCTGGCGGCGGCCTTGGCGATGTCGATGTCTTCGATTACGGTGTCGCTGAATTCGTTGCGGCTGAAGTAGGGCAGAATGGAAACGCTGGTATATCTGATTCCGATCTCGCTGTTCATGGGCGGTGTCGGTCTGGTGGCGTTCTTCTGGACGCTGAAGCGTCGCCAGTATGATGACCCCAAGGGTGACAGCGAACGGATCTTGTCGACCGAATGGGACGAGCGGCCCAAGCCCTGAGGTTCGGGATCTGAGGCCCGTATCCTGAGGCCCAAGCCCTGAGGTTTGCGCCATTTGCGCCGCAGGAAGCCTCCGGCGGGGATATTTTGACGAAGCTGAAATGCGGGTCTGACCCCGAGGCGGCATTGCTTGGGGGTCAGCGGAGGCCGGGAGTCAGGGGCCGATCACGGTGCAGTCGGTGCTGCGCGCATTGAGGCGGCGGCAGGCGAGGTCGGCAGTTTCGTGCGACAT
Source organism: Rhodobacteraceae bacterium UBA6197 (assembly GCA_002422085.1). Lineage (GTDB taxonomy): Bacteria > Pseudomonadota > Alphaproteobacteria > Rhodobacterales > Rhodobacteraceae > UBA6197. Next base: position 55,728 of record DISZ01000010.1, on the reverse strand, counting down.
GCCGACGAAGTTGGCCTCGAAACCGGTCTTGCGCTTGGCGACCTTGCGCAGGGCGTCCGACAGGGTATCGCTTTCCATCAGGGCAATTTGCAAAAGCTGTCGTTCGGCCTGAAACTGCGAGGGGTAATTGCCGAGGCTGATGCCCCAGTGCCGCCCGCCCGAAGAAGAGACGCGGGCGATGACCTCGGGGTCTTCATGCGGGCCGGGCGCCTCGGGGGTCAGCGAGGCGAGGATCAGCGTTTCCGGGCGCGCGCGCGGTGCGGCGCTGTCGATCAGCGCGAGGGTTTCGGGTTGCGCTGCGGAGGATTGCAGGAACTGGCCGCCGAAAGGGGCAGGCTCTGCGCGGTCGCCCTCGGCGTAGGCATCTTCGTCGAGGGCGGCCTGTTCGGCGGCGGCGACCTGGGCGAGGTGCACCGTTTCAGGCTGCGGCGCTGTCGCCTGAGCGAAGGCAGGCGTTTCGGGTGCGGTTTCGATCGGGGCGGTGGCTTCGGGTCGGGCCGGTGCGGGCAGCGGGCGAGGCGAGGTGGCGCTGGCCAGTTGCAAGGAGACCGGGGCGGAGGGTTCGGGGCTGGCCTCGGGGCTGGCGTCGGGGGGCGTTGCCGCGACTTTTGGCGCAACTTGCGCTTCAACAGCGGCAGCAACCGCCAGCGCAACCGCGTCAACATCGTGCTGCACAACACCCGGGCGGGCCGTTGGACGGGGGCTGCGCGCGGGGGCGGCAACCAGGCGGAGGGTCTTGCCGCTGGCGCCGGGCGCCTCGGATTGCGTTGGGGCAGGGGATGCCTCGGCCAGATATTGCGGCGCGGGGGGTTGGTTTTCCTTGACCCGGCCCGGGGCGCGACTAAAGCCCAGGTCCAGCAGCTCGGCTACTTTGGCGTTGCGCTGTGCGGTCGAGGTGCCGCCAAACATGGTGGCGATGATCCGTTTGTTGCCGCGCTGCGCCGAGGCGGTCAGGTTGAAGCCCGCCGGGTTGGTGTAGCCGGTCTTGATGCCATCGGCGCCTTCATAGGCGTCCAGAAAGCGGCGGTTGGTGTTGGCGACCTTCGCCATGCCCGCATCGGCGGTGCGCCGCGAGAAGATGTTGTAATACTGCGGGAAATCGTAAAACAGCCGGCGCCCCAGCAGGGTCATGTCGTGTGCGGTGGACAGGTGGCCCTCGCGGGTCAGGCCGTTGGCGTTCTTGAAGGTGGTATTTTTCATCCCCAGCGCCTTGGCGGTGCGGTTCATCCGGGCGGCAAAATTCGCTTCGTTGCCGCCGATATGATCACCGAGGGCGGCGGCCGCGTCATTGGCCGATTTGATGGCGGCGGCGCGAATCAGGTAGCGCACGGCGATCTTTTGCCCGGCCCGCAGCCCCAGCCGCGATGGCGGTTGCGAGGCGGCGTTCTTGGACACGGTAACCATCGTATCAAGGCTGATTTCGCCGTGCTCGATCGCTTCGAAAGTGATGTAGAGCGTCATCATCTTGGTCAGTGAGGCCGGGTGCAATCGGGTGTCGGCGTTCTTGGAATAAAGCACTTCTCCGGTGCGCGCATCCATCACCAGCGCTGCATAAGGCGCTGCCAGCACCACCGCAGGCGCTACGAAAAGAATAAGTGTCAACAGCCCGCAATGGACCCAGCGCGCAAGCGTGGTCACGGTTCTCGCCCTTTTTCTGCCTCAGCGCCCCGATTTTTGGTGGGGCTTATTGCTCTGGATCAGCCTAGCACGGGTTTGGCCCGCTGAAAATACCATTAATTCAAGGAGTTTCACTGCGTCTTTCACGCAACGAAACAAGATGCTGGGATGCGGCTGCGTTGCGATACAAGATCGTCTGTCAACCGTTGATCCGGACCAAAACCTCGGGCAGCGCGCCCAGATCGGTGATGCTGGCATAGCGCGGGTGGCCCAAGGGGGGCTCGGCGTGTTCCAGCGCAAAGGTCAGGTCGTGCGGCACATACACGCCCCAACCGCCAGCGTTCAGCATTGGTAAAACGTCGGATTTCAAAGAGTTACCCACCATCAGCCCTTCTGCCGCACCAGTGCCGTGGCGGGCGAATACTTTCGCATAGACCTCGGGGGTCTTGTCCGAGACGATTTCGACCCCGTCGAACAGGTCGCCCAGGCCCGATTGCGCCAGCTTGCGTTCCTGATCCAGCAGATCGCCCTTGGTGATGACCACAAGACGATACCGCCCGGCCAGCGCCGCCACGGTTTCGCGCACCTGCGGCAACAGCTCGATCGGATGGGCCAGCATGTCGTGCCCGGCCTCGATCAGTTCGGCAATGACGCTGGCCGGCACCCGCGACCCGGTCACCTCGATTGCAGTCTCGATCATCGACAGCACAAAGCCCTTCACCCCGAATCCGTAGTGGCCAATATTGCGCCGCTCGGCGGCCAGGAGACGTTCGGCCAGATGCTCTGCGGCGGCGTGTTCGGCCAGAAGGTCGGCAAAGCGGGTTTGCGTCAGTTGAAAGAAGCGCTCATTGTGCCAGAGCGTGTCGTCGGCATCAAAGCCAATGGTGGTCAGCATGGGCAGTCTCCTGTTGCCGCGTTTTAGCCGCGAAACGTCGGCAAGGACAACGGCGAGCAGCCATTCACCAAGTCAGGGCCTTTTCATATGCGCCATTGGGTCTATATTTCCGAGAACCGCCCAACCCGATTCCCGATCAGGAGCCGCCCGTGCACACCCCGCCCCAGATGATGGCCGACCGCAAGGACGACCCGGAAGGCGATCTGGGCGTTGCCACCAAGACCAAGCCAAAGACCCAACGCCCGCCGCTTTACAAGGTGCTGTTGTTGAATGACGACTACACCCCGATGGAGTTCGTGGTGCATATCCTCGAGCGGTTCTTTGGTCTCAATCATGCTCAGGCGTTCGAGATCATGCTGACGGTGCACAAGAAGGGGCTGGCGGTGGTGGGCGTTTTCTCGCATGAGGTGGCCGAAACCAAGGTGGCGCAGGTGATGGATTTTGCCCGCCGCCATCAACATCCGCTGCAATGCACGATGGAAAAGGAATAGGGCTCCGGCCCGTCACACCATGAGCCACCCCCGCCTGTCCCTTGCGCTGCAAGCGCCCGATGCGCTGCCTGCCAGCGGTGAGATTGCGGTCTTTGGCCCGCGTGCCGATACCGACCTTGCCGATCTGCCCAAAGACCGGGTGCGCGTCATTCAGGGCTTTGCGCCCGATCATGATGCCTTTGTCGCGCAAGGCTACGCGGTGGCGCCCCTGCCCGCGGGGCCCTATGCGGCGGCGGTGGTATTCTTGCCACGTTCCAAGGCCGAGGCGCATGCCCTGCTTTATGAGGCGGCAAACCGGGTTCAACCCGGTGGCGCGGTTTGGGTGGATGGTGCCAAGACCGATGGTATCGACAGTATTCTGAAGGCGCTGCGGGCACGTGGGCCGGTTTCCGAGCCGATCTCGAAAGCGCATGGCAAGCTGTTCCAGTTTTGGGCCGAGGCGGGCGCGCTTGCCGATTGGCAAGCGCGCCCGCTGAACCCCGTGCCGGGGTTCACGACGCTGCCGGGGGTATTCAGCGCCGACGGCATTGATCGTGGTTCGCAGCTTCTGGCGGAAGCGTTGCCCGCCAAATTGCCGGGCCGCGTGGCGGATCTGGGCGCCGGTTGGGGTTGGCTTTCGGCGCAGATCCTTGCGCGCCCGGGGGTGGAAGAGCTGCATCTGATCGAGGCCGATTTCTCCGCGCTGGCCTGCGCGCGCGCCAATATCTCCGACCCGCGCGCCCGGTTCCATTGGGCCGATGCCACGCGGTTTCAGCCCGAAGCCCGGTTTGGCGCGGTGGTGATGAACCCGCCGTTTCACACGGCGCGTGCGGCGGACCCGGCGCTGGGCGCCGCCTTCATTCGTGCGGCGGGGGGGATGCTGTCGCTTTCGGGCACGCTGTGGATGGTGGCCAACCGCCATCTGCCCTACGAGGCTGCCTTGCGCGCAGCGTTTCACGAGATTGCCGAGGTCGCCGGTGACGGCGCCTTCAAGGTGATGCGGGCAACAAAGCCCATCGTCGGGGCGGCGGCTCGCCCACGAGCATGAAATGGGCTAACCTGCCACCAGAATCAACGCCCTCGGGCGTCTCAATGACAGAGGTTCCATGTCACTTTCCATTTCGGGCAAGACAGCAATTGTCACTGGCGCCGCCCATGGCATCGGCCTTGCCATAGCGCGGCATTTTGCCGACCGCGGCGCCAATGTGATGTTCGCCGATATTGACGAGGCCAAACTGGTCGACGAAGTTGGTGACGAGGCCGCCAACGATGGCAAGCTGCGTTATTTCTCGGGCGATCTGTGCCAGAAACTGACCTTGGCAAACCTGCTTTCGGCAACGATTGATGCCTTTGATCGGGTCGATATCCTGGTCAACGCAGCGCGCGGCTTTGCCACCGTCGATCCGCTATGTACCGACGAGGCGGTGCTGGAGGCGATGCTGCGCCAGAACATGATGGCCGGGCTACGGCTGAGCCAGATGACCGCGAAACGGATGATCGCGCAGGCCGAAAAAGACGACCGCAGGGGGCAGCAGATCGGATCGATCATCAATATCTCGTCGATCGCAGCCTGCCGGACCCAGCCCGAGTTGATGGCCTTTTCCATCGCGTGCGCGGCGCAGGATCAGGCGACGCGCAGCCTTGCGCTGGCGCTGGCGCCTCAGGGGATCAGGGTCAATAGCGTGGCGCTTGGCTCGGTAATGAGCGCAAGCATGCAAACGGTGCTGAAGGATAACAGCGACTGGCGCGATGCGATTGCGCGCGGCACGCCGATGGGGCGCATCGGGGCGGCGCATGAGTTGGTCGAAGCGGTGCAATTCCTGGCGTCGGACGGGGCCGGGTTCATGACCGGGCAGATCCTGACGATTGACGGCGGGCGCGCGCTGGTGGACGCGGTGCCGATCCCCGTTTTCTAGGCCAGCACGGGTTGCGACCGCAGATGCCTCCGGCGGGGATATTTGGACGAAGATGAAAGCGGCGGGCCTATTCGGGGTAGAGCGCCTGGCATCGGGCGATCTGCGCTTTGGCACTCTGCAGGAGGGGGGCGCGTTTGGCGATCAGACCGTCACGCTTGCGCGTTTCGGTGGCGGGGTCGATGGCGACGCGGCGGCGAAGGGTATCGGTAAAGTCTTCCAGGCACATCCGGGGTCGGGGTTTGCCCAGTTTGCCGTCAGTGGCACGGTGCGGCGGCTCGATCGGGCCGCACGTGACCCAATGGCTGCGCGTGACCTCGTATTCCTCCCAAGCGTAGCCGCGCGCGAGGTTGCCTTCGACTTCGGCCAACAGGTGCTCGATGGTGCGCAGTTCGCGTGTGGCGGAATTGATGCACCGTTCCTGAGGCGTGCCGCAGCCCACCAGGGCCAAGAGCAGGGCGATAGGCAAAAGACGATTCATGAAACCAAACCTTGGGCTGTGCGACTTCTACGGCCAGCATAGGGCGGGCAAGGCAAAACGCAATTCCCGCTGGTGGCGCAGACTGCTATGGAATTGCAATATGAGGCTGAGAGGGACTGCGATGACTGAAGATTTCACCGAACGCAAGGCCCGCGCAAGCGCATGGTTTGCCACTTTGCGCGACCAGATTGTCGCGCAGTTCGAGGCCCTCGAGGATGCGCAACAGACCGGACCCTTCGCCGGGCGCGCGCCGGGGCGGTTCGAGGTGACGCCGACGCGGCGCGCGGCCGCGGATGGAACTGACGCCGGCGGCGGTCTGATGAGCGTGCTGCGCGGCGGTCGGGCGTTCGAAAAGGTCGGGGTCAATATCTCGACCGTGCATGGCGTCCTGGGCGAGCGCGCGCAACGCGCGATGGCCGCACGTGGCGTGCCGGGAATGGCGGCGGACCCGCGGTTCTGGGCCGCGGGGATCAGTCTGGTTGCGCATATGCAAAACCCGCATACCCCGGCGGTGCACATGAACACCCGGATGTTCTGGACGCCGGGTGCGTGGTGGTTTGGCGGTGGTGCCGACCTCAACCCCTGTATCGAATACCCCGAAGATACCGCGCATTTTCATGCCGCGATGCAGGCGGCCTGCGATGCCCATGCGTCCGACTATTACGCGCGCTTCAAGGCGTGGGCCGACACGTATTTCTTCGTGCCGCATCGGGGCCGGGCGCGGGGGGTGGGCGGCATCTTCTATGATGACCTCAACACCGGCGATTGGGAGGCCGACTTTGCCTTTACCCAAGACGTCGGCCGCGCCTTTCTGCCCGCTTTCATTCCTCCGACCGAGGCCCGGCGCGATACCCCGTGGACCGAGGCCGACAAGGACATTCAATTGGTTCACCGCGGCCTTTATGCCGAATACAATCTTGTCTACGACCGCGGCACCAAGTTCGGGCTTGAAACCGGCCACGATGCCAATGCGGTGCTGATGAGCCTGCCGCCCCTGGCGAAATGGGTCTGATCCTTCCGGCTTCTTTTTGGCAAGAAATACTCATCTTTTACGGCCAGACACTCACCCGGTCAGGTGTCAGGCGCGTTCGTCCTTGGCCGAACCCATGACGACATAGGACGTGATCGACGAGACTTGCGGCAGCGTGCCAAGGACTTCGGTATGAAAATGCTTGTAGGCCGCCAGATCCGCCACTTCGACGCGCAACAGGTATTCGACCGCGCCCGTGACGTTGTGACATTCGCGCACTTCGGGCGCGCGGGTGATCGCGCGTTCAAAAGCCTCTTGCGACGCCTTGGTGTGTTGCGACAGGCCGACCGTCATATAGGCTACAAAGCCCACGCCCCGCGCTGCGGGGTTGATGACCGCGCGATAGCCCGTCAGCACGCCGCGCCGCTCCAGTTCCTGCACCCGGCGCAGGCAAGCCGAGGGCGACAACCCGACCCGATCCGCCAGATCCAGATTGGAGATCCGACCTTCACGCGCGAGGATCTGCAATATGCGGTCGTTGGATTGGTTCTGTGTGCTCATTAATTGTGAGTATCGCCTAGAATGTGCGATTTTGGCAAGTAAATTGCCGGACTATTCGCATAATATTGCAATCATGACTTATGAGATTGTCCTTGCGCTGACCACCTTCGCCTTTGTCTCGTCGGTTACGCCGGGGCCCAATAATCTGATGCTGATGACTTCGGGGGCGAATTTCGGCTTTCGTCGCACGGTGCCGCATTTGCTGGGCGTCTCCATCGGGTTCAGTGTCATGGTGCTGGCGTTGGGGGTTGGCGTGGCGGGGCTGTTTGCGTTGGTGCCGCAGGCCTGGGTGGTGCTCAAGCTGGTCAGCGTCGCCTATATGGTGTGGTTGGCGTGGAAAATCGCTCATGCTGCCCCCCCCAAGGCGCGCGAGGCCGGCGGGCGGCCATTCAGCTTTTGGCAGGCGGCGGCATTTCAATGGGTCAACCCCAAGGCCTGGGCCATGGCGCTGACCGCGCTGTCGGCCTATGCGCCGTTGCCGGGGCTGGCGGGGGTGGTGGTCGTTTCGGGGGTGTTCGGGCCAATCAATCTGGTGTGCATCAGCCTTTGGGTGCTGATCGGGCAGGGGATGGCGCGGTTCCTGACCGGGCGGGCGCGGCTGCGGGCGTTCAACTGGACGATGGCGGCGTTGCTTTTGGCCTCGCTTTACCCGGTGCTGACGGCTCACATTCACTAAGCTGCGCCTTTGCGCTATACAGGGCCCGCGTTTCCCGGTAAGGGGCGCGGTTCCCCGCCCGCCCGGGCCTTGCCGAAGAAAGACCTTTGATGACCCAGTTTGATGGCGTGCATGACGCTTTGGCCCAAGGGCTGAGTGCAAAGGGCTACGAAAGCCTGACCCCGGTGCAGGCAGCGGTTCTGGACCCAGGTTTGGCCTCGGCGGATCTGTTGGTATCGGCGCAAACCGGGTCGGGCAAGACTGTGGCCTTTGGTCTGGCGATGGCGGCGGGCTTGTTGGGCGATCAGCGCCGCTTTGGCCCGGCCGACAGCCCGCGGGCCATCATCATCGCGCCGACGCGCGAATTGGCGATGCAGGTCAAACGCGAACTTGAATGGCTTTATGCCCCCACCGGCGCGGTGATCGCGGCCTGTGTCGGCGGTATGGATGCGCGCGCCGAACGTCGTGCGCTGGAACGCGGTGCCCATATCGTGGTCGGCACGCCGGGCCGGATCTGTGACCATATGCGCCGCAACGCGCTGGATCTTTCGGCGCTAAGCGTGGCGGTGCTGGATGAGGCCGACGAGATGCTGGATCTGGGCTTCCGCGAGGATCTGGAATTCATCCTGTCTGCCGCCCCCGAAGATCGGCGCACGCTGATGTTTTCGGCCACGGTCTCCAAGGAAATTGCGCGACTGGCGGGCACATTTCAGCGCGATGCACAGCGTATTTCCACCATCGCCGCGCGCGAACAGCATTCCGACATCGAATACCGCGCGCTTTTGGTTGAAAACTCTGACCGTGAAAACGCGATCGTCAACGTGCTGCGGTTTTATGAAGCCAGGAACGCGCTGGTATTCTGTTCGACCCGCGCGATGGTCACGCATCTGACGACGCGCTTCCTGAACCGGGGCTTTCAGGTGGTGGCGCTGTCGGGCGAGCTGTCTCAGGCTGAACGCTCGCATGCGCTGCAAGCGATGCGCGATGGGCGCGCGCGGGTCTGCATCGCGACCGACGTGGCGGCGCGCGGGATCGACCTGCCGGGGTTGGAACTGGTGGTTCATGCCGATCTGCCGGTGAACCGCGAGGCGCTTTTGCACCGCTCGGGGCGGACCGGACGGGCCGGCTCCAAGGGCGTGTCGGCGATCATCGTGCCGTTCAACGCCCGCAAGAAGGCCGAGCGCCTGTTGGCGCTGGCGCAGATCAATGCCAACTGGGTCAGCGCGCCAACGGCCGAAGAGGTCTCGGCGCGCGATGTCGAACGGCTTTTGGCAGATCCGGTGCTGACCACTGCGGTCAATGCCGACGAAACCGCGTTGGTAGCGCGGCTGATGGATACCTATGACGCCGAGGCGCTGGCGGTCGCGGTTGTGCGTCAATATATGGCGCAGCGCTCGGCGCCCGAGGATCTGGCGTCGGTCAGTGCCGATGGTCCGAAACCGCGCGAGCGTGCCGAGTTTGGCGAAAGCCTCTGGGTCAGCCTGTCGATCGGGCAGGACGGCCGTGCCGACCCGCGCTGGCTATTGCCGATGCTGTGCCGTGCGGGCGATCTGTCGCGCCGCGACATCGGCGCAATCCGGGTGCAGGAAGAACGCACCCTGGTGCAGATTCATGCCGATGCCGGCACGCGGTTTCTGGCGGCGATTGGCCCCAAGCGTGAACTGGAAGACGGTATCGCGGTCAGCGTTCTGGATGTCGCCCCCGTCGGCACCGAGGCCCATAGCGCCCCGCGCCTTGACCAAGGCCGCAAACCCGCCCCCAAGCGCGCGCCCTATGGCGACAAGAAACCCTATGGCGACAAACCCGCCTACGCAGATAAACCCGCCTACGGCGACAAGCCGGCTTACGGTGAAAAGAAGGCTTACGGCGACAAGAAACCCTATGGCGACAAGCCGGCTTACGGCGACAAACCGGCCTACGGTGAAAAGAAGGCCTCTGGCGACAAGCCGGCTTACGGTGAAAAGAAGGTCTACGGTGAAAAGCCGGCCTATGCCGAGAAAAAGCCCTATGCCCCCCGCGCGGCCGTGGTTGCCGAAGGCAAGAAGCCGCACCGCAAAGGCGGCGATTTTGACCCGCTGAACGCGCCCGATCGTGCCGCCCGTGCGCCGCGCGACGAGGCCTATGCCGAAGCGCCCGCGAAGCCGGGGTCCAAGCCTTGGGCCAAACCCGCGGCCAAGCCAGCAGGTAAGTTCGGCAAGCCGGGCGCCAAACCTGCCGCCAAGTTCGGGTCAAAGCCGGCGGCGAAATTCGGCAAGCCCGCCGGCAAGCCCCCCGGCAAACCTGCCGGGAAACCGGCCGGCAAGCCCGCCGGAAAATCCAAGGGCAAGGTCTGAAAAAGGCGGGGCGGGCACAGATGATGCCCGCCCCGCCTTTTCGCGCGCCTTGCTGCCTTACGAGGCCGATGCGCGGATCGTCTCGACCATCAGGGACACGTTGTCGGGGTTGCCATCCGGGGTGATCCCATGGCCGAGGTTGAAGATATGCGGGCCCTTTGAAAAGGCCTTGACCACGCGCCGCGTCTCGTCGACCAGCGCCTGACCGCCCGTCACCATATGCCCCGGTGCAAGGTTGCCTTGCACGCAGCCATCAATCTGCACATGCTCGGCCGCCCACTCTGCCGAGACCGAATTGTCGATCGCCACGCAGTCGGCCCCGGTCGCCTTGGCAAAGCCGATATAGCCGTCGCCCGCCTCGCGCGGGAAGGCGATGATCGGCAGTCCGGGGTGGCGGCGCTTCAACTCGGTGATGATCCGGGCGGTGGGTTTGACCGCGAAATCGGTGAAATCCTGCCCCTTGAGGCTGCCTGCCCAGGAATCGAACAGCTTGACCACCTCGGCGCCGGCTTTGACCTGCTCGGAAAGGTATTCGATACTGGCTTCGGTCAGCAGATCGATCAGCGCGCTGAAAGTCGCGCGATCGGCGGCCTTCAGCGCGTGCGCCGGGCCCTGATCCTTGGTGCCGCGCCCGGCGATCATATAGGTGGCCACCGTCCAGGGCGCGCCCGCAAAGCCGATCAACGTGGTTTCGCGCGGCAGTTCGCGCGCCAGAATCCGCACGGTTTCATAGATGGGCGCAAGGTGGGTGTGGATGTCGTCCTTGCCCTTCAGCGCGCGCATCCCCTCGGGGTCAGTGATCGTCGAAAGCCGCGGCCCTTCACCGGTTTCAAACCACAAATCCGCACCAAGCGCCTGCGGCAAAAGCAGAATATCTGCAAACAGGATTGCCGCGTCAAAGCCGAACCGGCGGATCGGTTGCAGCGTCACCTCGGCGGCCAGATCCGAATTGTAGCACAGCGACAGAAAATCCCCGGCCTTGGCGCGGGTGGCGCGATATTCGGGCAGGTAGCGCCCTGCTTGCCGCATCATCCATACCGGCGGCGTGGGCAGGGTTTCGCCCTTCAGGGCGCGCAGGATGGTCTTGTCGGTCGCTACACTCATGGCTGTCTCCTTGCTTGGTCCCTTCATCGCGGCCTGCGGCGTGTTGTCAAGCGCTCAGCCGCTTGCGCGGGCCTTTTGACGCGGGTATTGCGGGGGAATGGAACATATGCCCACCCCCCGCGACACCCTCAAGATCGGCACCCGTGGCAGCCCGTTGGCTCTGGCGCAAGCGTTTGAGACGCGCACCCGCCTGATGACGGCGCATGGCTTGCCTGAAGATGCCTTCGAGATCGTCATCATCAAGACCACGGGTGACAAGATCCTCGACCGGCCGCTGAAAGAGATCGGCGGCAAGGGGTTGTTCACCAAGGAAATCGAAGACGCGATGTTGGTGGGCCAGATCGACATCGCCGTTCATTCGATGAAGGACATGCCGACGCTTCAGCCCGACGGGTTGCTGCTGGATTGCTATTTGCCACGCGAAGATGTGCGCGACGCCTTTGTCTCGCCCGGTGTTGCGCGTCTGGCCGATCTGGCGCAAGGCGCCGTGGTCGGCTCGTCCAGCCTGCGCCGCCGTGCGCAACTGGCCAATCGCCGCCCCGATCTGAAGCTGGTCGAATTTCGCGGCAACGTGCAGACCCGGCTGAAAAAGCTGGCGGATGGCGTGGCCGAGGCTACATTTCTGGCGATGGCCGGGCTGAACCGCCTCGGAATGGCGCATGTGGCGCGATCGGCGATCGAGGTGACCGAGATGCTGCCCGCCGTGGCGCAAGGCTGCATCGGCATCGAGCGACGCGCAGACGATACCCGTGTCGAGGCGCTTCTGGCCGCGATCCACCATCACCCTACCGGCCAGCGCCTTGCGGCCGAGCGCGCCTATCTGGCCGAACTCGACGGGTCGTGCGAAACGCCGATTGCCGGCTTGGCCGTGCTTGAGGGCGACAGGCTTTGGCTGCGCGGCGAGATCTTGCGCCCCGACGGGTCTGAATCGATCTGCGCCGAGGCCCGCGCGGGCGTTCAGGATGCTGCGGAATTGGGTCGGGGCTTGGCGCGCGAGCTGTTGTCGCGGGCGCCCAAAGGGTTCTTTGACTGGCGCTAGTGGCTTTTGACGCGGGCGACGCGTCTGCCCCGTCCCATCTGCCATGTCAGAGCGCCGCAGGACGGGGCGCCCGCAGGACGGGGCGCGGCGCCGCCACCTCCGGGTAGGCTACTGCGCGATCGGAAAGCCGCGCGACCGGGGCATTGCGACGACCGAGACACCACCGCGATGCCGGGTCACTGCGCCACCGAACCCGTCGGGTCACTGCGACAGCCTGCCCCCCGAGTGCCGCCGGGACTGCGCCGCCTTGGATCGCTGCCCGCGCTAGTCGGGAATGGTCTTGCCGGGGTTGAGAATTCCCTTGGGGTCCAGCGCCGCCTTGATCGCGCGCATCACCGATAGGGCGACCGGATCCTTGAACTTTGCCATCGTCGCGCGTTTCGACACGCCCACCCCATGTTCGGCCGAAAAGCTGCCACCCATGGCGACGGCCTCTTCAGCCACGGCGTGTCGGATCGTGGCGCTCAGGGTCGGGTCGTTGCGCGAGGGGTAGGCGGTATAGTGGATATTGCCATCCCCCAGATGGGCGACGATCATTTCCTCGGCCAAGGCGTCCATATGCGCCAATCGCGCTGCCATCCGCTGCAAGAATTCGGCGACGCGGTCCAGCGGCAAGGCAATATCGGTATCAACCAGCGGCAGCCGGTTCAGCGTGATCTCGGCGGCGGCCTCGCGCATTTCCCACAGGTGGCGGCGCTGCGCCAGCGTCTGGGCGATGGTGGCATCGTGCAGACGTCCGGCCTCAAGCGCCGCGCCGAGCAGCGCCTCCAACTGGCCGGTCAGGGGCAGGGTGCCATCGGCATCGGGTAGGCTCTGATCGGGCCGGGTCGCGGCGATCTCGAGCAGGATGTTGACCGGCCCCGGCACGATCGGGCAGGCCAGATCGGGGCGGCACGTCGCCAGCCGCGTCATATAGACGGCGGGCATGAATTCGAACGCCTCGACCGCGCCACCGCTGGCCTCTTGCACCTCATTGAGCAAAGCCAGCGCCTCGGGCAGGCTGTCCATCGCGACAAGGGCCGTGGCATAGGCCTTGGGGGCCGGCACCAGTTTCAGCACGGCGGCGGTAATCACCCCCAGTGTGCCCTCGGCGCCGATCATCAGATCGCGCAGGTCATAGCCGGTGTTGTCCTTGCGCAGCGCGCTCATCAGGTTCATCACCCGGCCATCGGCAAGCACCACCTCGAGCCCCAGACAAAGCGCGCGCGCATTGCCATGGCGCACCACGTTCGAGCCGCCAGCATTGGTGGACAAGAACCCGCCCACCATCGCCGAGCCCTTCGCCCCGAAGGTCAGCGGAAAGGCAAGCCCCTCGGCCTCAGCGGCGTCATGCAACGTCGAAAGCACCACGCCGGCCTCGGCGGTCAACGTGCGCGCGGCGGGGTTGATGTCACGGATCCGGTTCAGCCGTGCCAGCGACAGCATCAGCGCGCCTTCGGCCATGGTGCCGCCATTCAAGCCGGTATTGCCGCCCACCGGCACCACCGGCGTTGCGGTTTCAAAGGCGATCCGCAGCACTTTCGAGACCTCTTCGGTATTGGCCGGGCGCAGCACCGCCAAAGGTTGCCAGTGATAGGCCCCGGTCCATTCCCGGCCATAGGCGGCGGTATCCGCCCCGGTCAGGACATGAGCGGCACCCAGAAGGTCTGTCAGGCGAGAAATGAGGGTCATAGGTGGCTCCGACGGCAGGTCTCCCGCCCTTTCTTCACCGCTTTTGAGGCAAGGGCCAGCGCAAATGTTGCCATTCGCGCTCGCATGTGGGCGACCAAGCCGGTAGCTCTGGACCACTCCAACGGCAAAGGTCGCCCGAGATGGCAGCGCCCCATGGTCCCCCCGCCCCGCCCAGATCGCTTCGTGCGCGCTGGGCGGCCCTGCGCAATATCGCGCCCTTCCTGCGGCTGGTCTGGCGGGCCAGCCCGGGCCTGCTGCTGGCGACGCTGGGTCTGCGGCTGGCCCGCGCGGTGCTGCCGGTATCGGCGCTTTGGCTGGGCAAGCTGATTATCGACGAGGTGATCCGCCTGTCAGCGCTTCCCGGCGCGCCCGAGGCGATGGCGGGCTGGTGGAGAAGCGGCCTCGTGCAGCCGCTGGCGCTGCTGGTGCTGGCCGAATTCGCGCTGGCGATCGCCTCGGATCTGCTGTCACGCGCGACCGGGCTGGTGGATGCGCTGCTGTCAGAACGGCTGACCATGTCGCTGTCGTTGCGGCTGATGGATCACGCCGCCGCCCTTGATCTGGCCGATTTCGAGGACGCCGAGTTTCAGGACAAACTCGACCGGGCGCGGCGCCAATCCAGCGGGCGGATCCCCTTGTTGGGGCAGTTGCTGGGACAGATGCAGGATCTGGTCACCGTGGCCAGCTTTGCGGGCGGGCTGGTGCTCTATAACCCGTGGCTGATCGCGCTGCTGCTGGCGGCGCTGATCCCGGCCTTTCTGGGCGAGGCGCATTTCAACGCACAAAGCTATTCGCTTGACTACCGGCGCACGCCCGAGCGGCGCGAACTGGACTATCTACGCCAGACCGCCGCCAGCGCCGAAACCGCCAAAGAGGTCAAGATATTCGGCCTCGGCGCCTTTCTGACCAGCCGTTACCGGAGCCTGTCGCAAATCTTTTTCGCGGCGAACCGGCGTATCGCGCAGGCACGCGCGGCCTGGGGGGTGCTGTTCACCGGGGTTGGCACGGTGGGCTATTACCTTGCCTATGTCTGGATCATCCTGCGCACCCTGACCGGCACGCTGAGCATTGGCGATCTGACCTTTCTGGCGGGGTCCTTCCGGCGCCTGCGGAGCTTGCTTGAAGGGCTGCTGACCAGCTTTTCCTCGACCGCGGCGCAGGCGCTTTATCTGGAGGATCTGTTCGCCTTCTTTCGGGTGCGGCCGGGGATCACCTCGCCCCTCGCGCCGGTTGCGATGCCGCATCCGGTGCGGCAGGGTTTCGTGTTTGAAGGCGTGGGGTTTCGCTACCCCGGCGCCGAACGCTGGGCGGTGCGTGATCTCAGCTTTACGCTGCAGGCGGGGGAAACGCTGGCGCTGGTGGGCGAAAACGGCGCCGGCAAGACGACCCTGGTCAAGCTGCTGGCGCGGCTTTATGACCCCGATGAGGGGCGCATCCTGCTGGAGGGGCGCGATCTTCGCGACTATGACGTCGCGGCGTTGCGCGCCGCCGTGGGAGTGATCTTTCAGGATTTCGTGCGCTACAACCTGCCCGCACGCGACAATATCGCCGTGGGCTGGATCGACGCGCGCGACGACCTGCCCCGGATTCGCCGGGCCGCCGCGCGCAGCCTTGCCGATGCGGTGATCGAGCGATTGCCGGGCGGCTACGATCAGATGATCGGCAAACGGTTTCGCAACGGCGTCGAGCTTTCGGGCGGCGAGTGGCAAAAACTGGCCATAGCGCGCGCCTATATGCGGGACGCCGAGGTGCTGATTCTGGACGAACCGACAGCGGCACTGGATGCGCGCGCCGAGTTCGAGGTGTTTCAGCGCTTCAAGGAACTTGGCGCGGGCAAGACGACGGTGCTGATTTCGCACCGGTTTTCTTCGGTGCGGATGGCGGATCGGATCCTGGTGCTGTCTGGTGGCCGGCTCGAGGCCGAAGGCAGCCACGAGGCGCTGTTGGCCGAAGGCGGGCGCTATGCCGAGCTTTTTGAATTGCAGGCAGCGGGATACCGCTAGGGCTCAGGGGCCAACCTGTGGCCCCGAGGCAGAGGGGTCGATGAATTCGGCCTCGATCGTGAACTCGACCAGATCGCCGACGCCCAGCGTGGTGCCCGGTTCGGGAATGCCAAAGCCGATGCCGAAATCCGACCGATAAAGCGCCCCATGGGCCGAAAAGCCGATGCGCGCGCCGCCGGGGTCTTGCGGATGGCCGCCATAGCCGCCGTTGAAGGTGGCCCGCAGGGTGATCGGCCGGGTGACGCCATGCAGCGTCAGATCGCCGGTCACCGCAGCCGCGTCTGGCGCCGTCATCCGGATCGAGGTGCTGGTGAACGCGATCAGCGGGTAGCTGGCGGCATCCAGAAAATCGGGGCCGGACAAAATGGTGTTGAAGTTGAAGGTCGGGTCCGGGAAAAGGGTTTCGATCGAGGCCGGATCGACACGCGCGGCAAGCTGCATTGACTCGGGCTTGGCCGGGTTGAAGGCCAGATCGGCGGCCAGATCGGTGAAAAGCGCCGTGTAGCGCGAAAAGCCGAGGTGACTGACGCGAAACACCAGCCGCGCATGAGCCGGGTCCAGTTGGTAATCGCCGGCCGGGGCTTGTGTCGGGACGGGGGTGAAGGCGGGCTCGGCCAGCGCGCCAAAGGCGCAGACGGTTGAAGCCAAGGCGCCGAAGCTGACAATGCGTCGCTTTGGTCGGGGGGCCGGGTCGTTGGCGGCGGCGTTGCGGATTGGCGTGCCACTTGGCGGCGGCATGCGGGGGGCGCAGAGAAGCGCGGCGCGGTGAAGCGGGGCGTAGAGAAGAAAGGAAAGAGGGGGGGCACGCATCCGTTTCTCCTGCCGCGATAGGCCCATGCTGCGGGGCCAGCGGTGGGGTGTCAATTCACAGCTCTGACAGCCCTGCATCTGGCAATAGGGCGCGCCATACCCAAAGCCGCGGGCAGGACAGATCACCGCTGCCCGGGTCGGTTTCGGTCCGGCAGCCACCACCGCGACCCGTCACAGGGTGAATCGCCCCGCCGGTTCTGCGCCTGAAACACCGGGATTTTGCGCATCGGGTCAGTGGTCAAGGCCTCGGGTTTCGTGCGACCCGTATTGGTATCGGTGTCCGTGTCGGCATCCGTGCCAGTGTCGGTGTCCGCGTGCATGCCGCTGTCTGCCCGTGTCTCGCCTGTCTCTGCCTGCGTTCCAGCGTCTGCCTGCGTGCCCGCGTCCTGCGTCGTCACCACCGCCGGCCCGTTCGTGCGACCGAACCGTCCGCGACGGGCGGATCGGGCCGCGTGGGGCGATGCAAAGGCGTGCCTGAGCCTCGCGTTTTGGGCCTACGGCACCTGAGCAAGCAGATCCAGCACATGCGGCCCCAGAAACTCGACGATCAGCCGGACGCCGGCGGGGGCAGGGTGGAGGCCGTCGTCTTGCATCAGCTTGACGGTGGCGCGAACCTCGGGGGGGGCATTCAGGATCGGGGTGAAAAGATTGTCGAGCAAAAGCGCCCCGTGTTTGGCTGCAAGCGCGGGCCAGAGCGTATCGAACGCGGCCTTGTAGTCGGGGCCATAATTGCCGGGCGCAGGCAGGCCGATCAGCAGCACCGGCAAGTTGCGCCCCCGCGCCTCGGTCAGGATCGCGTCCAGATTGGCGCGGGCTTGTTCGGGGGGCAGGCCGCGCAGGATGTCGTTGCCGCCAAGCTCGACGATCAACGCATCGGTGTGATCGGTCAGCGACCAGTCCAGCCGGGCGCGCCCGCCTGCCGTGGTGTCGCCGGAAACGCCCGCATTCAGCACCGTCACTTCGGCGCCGTGATCGGTCAGCCAACGTTGCAGTTGCGGCACCAGCCCGTCCTCGGGGGCAAGACCGTAGCCCTGCGTCAGACTGTCGCCCAGGGCGACCAGTTCCAGCGGATTGGCGGTCGCGCCAAGGGCAAGTACGGGTGACACAAGCAAAATTGTGGCCGCCAAGAGGTTGCGCAGCGCCTGCCAGTGGCCATATCCCCTAGGGGCGGAACGTTTGGAGGCAGGGGCGATGGACAGCGTATTGGCGCTAAGGGATGCGCGGTTGACCCTTGCGGGCAATGCCGGGCCGGTAGAGGTTCTGCGCGGTATCACGCTGGCGATCGGGCGCGGCGAAAGTGTCGGGCTGACGGGGCCGTCTGGGTCGGGCAAATCGTCGCTCCTTATGCTGATGGGCGGGCTGGAACGGGCCAGCGCGGGCTCTGTCACGGCGCTGGGTCAGGATCTGTCGGCGATGTCCGAAGATGCGCTGGCGCGGTTCCGCAGGGGTAATATGGGGATTGTGTTCCAGTCCTTCCACCTGATTCCGACAATGACCGCCCTTGAAAACGTCGCCCTTCCGCTGGAACTGGCCGGGGCCGAGCATGCCTTTGAACGCGCCGCCGACGAGCTTGACGCCGTGGGCCTTTCGGCGCGGGCGGGTCACTACCCGGCCGAGCTGTCGGGCGGTGAACAGCAGCGCGTCGCCCTGGCGCGGGCGGCCGCGCCGCGCCCGGCGCTGTTTCTGGCAGACGAGCCGACGGGAAATCTGGATGCCGCCAATGGCGCCGCGATCATGGACCTGCTGTTTGGTCTGCGCGACCGGCACGGGGCCACGCTGATCCTTGTCACCCATGCGCCCGAACTGGCCGCGCGCTGCGACCGGATCGTTCGGCTTGCCGATGGGGCTTTGGTCGCCGAGGTGCCCGCATGAGCCTTGCGGGTCGGATCGCCCGGCGCGAACTGCGCGGCGGCATTGCCGGATTTCGGGTCTTTTTGCTCTGTCTGATCCTTGGGGTGGCGGCGGTTGCCGGTGTCGGCACGCTGCGCGCGGCCATCGAGCGCGGGCTGACCGATCAGGGCGCGATCCTGCTGGGCGGCGATGCGCAGCTTGAATTCACCTACCGATATGCCACCGAGTCCGAACGCGCCTGGATGGCGGCGCATTCCGAGGCGGTGTCCGAGATCGTCGATTTCCGGTCAATGGCGGTCGTCGGTCAGGGCGACACCGCCGAGCGGGCGCTGACTCAGGTCAAGGCGGTTGATGACCTCTATCCATTAGTGGGCGCGGTCGCCTTGGCGCCCCAGACGACGCTGGCCGAGGCTTTGGCACCGCTGCAAGGCGTGCCGGGCGCGGTGATGGACCCGGTCTTGGCGGATCGGCTGGGGTTGGCGGTCGGTGACCGGTTCCGGCTGGGGCTGACCGAGTTTCGGCTGACCGCGCGGCTGACGCGCGAACCCGACAGCGCCACCGGCGGCTTTGGGCTTGGTCCGCGCCTGATCGTGCGGCGCGAGGCGCTGGCCGGGGCGGGGTTGCTGGAACCCGGGTCGCTTTATGAAACCGCTTACCGGTTGCGACTGCCCGCCGGCGCCGATCTGGCGACGCTGAAGACGCAGGCGCTGAGCGCTTTTGAAGGGGCCGGGATGCGCTGGCAAGACAGCCGCCGCGCGGCCCCCGGAGCCGAGCGTTTCGTCGAGCGGATCGGCTCGTTTCTGGTGCTGGTCGGGCTGGCCGGGCTGGCCGTGGGCGGGGTGGGCATTTCGGCCGCCGTGCGCGCCTGGATGGAGCGCAAGGTCGAGACCATCGCGACACTGAAGGCGCTGGGGGCAACGGGCGGGCTGATCCGGTCGGTGTTCTTGATCCAGCTTGTGGTGCTGACGCTGATCGGCGTGGCGCTGGGCCTGATACTGGGGGCGGGGGTGCCAAAGCTGGCCGAGGCCGCCATTGCGGCGCGGATGCCGTTTGCGGTGACGGTGGGGCTTGCCCCGGCGGCACTGGCCGAGGCAGCGGTTTACGGTGTGCTGGTCGCGGCGATCTTCACGCTCTGGCCGCTGTCGCGAATGGCCGGGGTGCGGGCGGCGGCGCTGTACCGCGACATCGGGCCGGGGCGGCGGGCGTGGCCGGGGCCGGGCACTGGCGCGGTGCTTGTGGCTTTGGTCGCGGCGCTGGTGGCGGCGGCGGTCTGGTTTTCGGGCGTGCCACGGTTGGCGCTGGGCACGCTGGGCGGCATCGCGCTGGCGCTTTTCGTGCTGGCGGCGGCGGCGGCGTTGCTGCGACGCGGGGCGCGGGCCATGGCCCGAACCACCGTGCTGCGCGGGCGGCCCGCGCTGCGCGCCGCGATGGCAGCGATCGGCGGCCCGCAATCCGAGGCGGGCGCGGTGATCCTGTCGCTGGGGTTGGGGCTTTCGGTGCTGGCCGCCGTCGGGCAGATCGATTCGGGGCTGCGCGGAGCGATCGCGCGTGATTTGCCCAAGGTCGCGCCGGCCTATTTCGTCGTCGATATCCTCAATGACCAGATCGAGGGTTTTCTGGCCCGGCTGGCCGCCAACCCCGATGTCACCAAGGTGCAGAGCGCGCCCATGTTGCGCGGTGTCCTGACCCGGATCAATGGCCGGCCCGCGCGCGACGTTGCCGGCGATCACTGGGTCGTGCGGGGCGACCGCGGCATCACCTATGCCGCCGAACCGCCCGAAAACACCAAGATCGTCGCCGGCACCTGGTGGCCCAAGGGCTATGACGGCCCGCCGCAGGCCAGCTTTGCCGCCAAGGAGGCCGAAGAGCTGGGCCTTGGGCTGGGCGACAAGATCACCGTCAACATTCTGGGCCGCGACATCGACGCCACCATCACCAGCCTGCGCGAGGTCGATTTCTCGACCGCCGGGATCGGCTTTGTGATGACGTTGAATCCGACCGCCCTGCAAGGCGCGCCGCATACCCATATCGCGACCATCTATGCCCCACCCGAGGCCGAAGCCGCGATCTTGCGCGATCTGGCCGGGGCCTATCCCAACATCACCGCGATCCGGGTGCGCGATGCCATCGACCGCGTCACCGAGGCCTTGGGGGCGATTGCGCGGGCGACCGCGATGGCGGCGGGGGCGACGCTTCTGACGGGTTTCGTGGTTCTGATCGGGGCGGCGGCGGCGGGCGAGAGGGCCCGCGCCTGGGAGGCCGCGCTGATGAAGGTGCTGGGTGCCACGCGCGGCACGATCCTGGCGTCTTTCGCGTTGCGCGCGGGTCTGATGGGGGCTGCGGCGGGGTTGGTTGCGATTGCCTTTGGCGCCGCGGCGGGATGGGCCGTGCTGACATTCGTGATGGAATCGGAGTTCCATTTTGCGCCTTTTGCCGCGCTGGCGATCGTGATTGGCGGGGTTCTGGCCACGCTTTTCGCCGGGTTGCTGTTCGCGCTACGGCCTTTGGCGGCCCGCCCGGCCGAAACTTTGCGGGCGCGCGACTAGAAATACCATTCGAACCACTGCAAAAACCGGGGTCTTGCCCCGGTTTCGCGGTTTTCGCGCAGCCAACCACCCGAGCGGCGCTGCGATTTTGAATTTCCTTGGCTAGGCGGCGATCGCAACGGACTAGCGATTCCAAAAGCGTCCAGCGATGAGCGCAAGGAAATCGCCCTGCCCGGAAACAGAGCGCCGCCCGTTTGGTCATGTCTGGACCGGGGTGCTGGTCTGACAGGAAAGACGCCCCGGAGGAGGGGCGTTCCGGTAGGGTGGCAAGCAGCGTGCGGATGCTGCCTTGAGAGGAAGACCATGAAAGAGACCATGGTCGCGGCGGGCGTCGCCGCGCTTTTGGCACGCGCCGTGATGGCCGAAAGCACTGGCGTGTCGATGGCGCTGTTTGACGACAATTTCGTGACGTTCTGCGCAACGGGATGATCGACCATGCCGGCGGTCTCGATGGTGTCACCCCGCAAATAGAAGATGCGCAAAACGATGTGGGCAAGCAATTGAACCAGATCGAGAACGCTGTTGCCACGGGCGTTGATGCGATCATCGTCAAGCCGGTCGAGAGCGATGCCACCGTCGCCATGTCCGAAGCGGCCGCCGCCGCCGGCATCGCGCTGGCCTATGTCAACCGTCGAGCGGTCAACATGGCCAGCCTGCCCGCCAAACAGGCCTTGCCGCCTCGAATGACATGGAATCGGGCACGCTTTGGACGCAAGCGCTTTGCCGTATCCCGAGGGGCGCGGTCTAAACCGAAGCCGAGGCCGTGGTGATGATGGGCAAGCTTTCGGACCAGGCGGCGCCGATTGCAGCTTCATCACGATTGTCGAAGGGCAGACCGCGAACTGGTCGCGCACAAAGGGTGCCGACCTGATGACCAAACGCTTGTCGGCCGGGCGCGCGTTCGACGCCATCGTCGCCAACAACGACGAAATGGCGACTGGTGCGGTTCGGGCGATGAAGGCCGCAGCCAAGGATATGGCCGATGTCGTCATCGGCGGCGTTGACGCGACGCAAGATGCGTTGGCGGCGGGTGATCTGGATGTGACGGTATTCCAGAATGCCGCCGGTCGGGGCAAGGGCGCGGTCGATGCGGCGCTGAAACTGGCGCGGCGAGGCGGTGGACACCAAGATCCATGTCCCGTTCGAGCTGATGACCCCGGCACCACGCTTCGGGGCCTGATCGGGGGGCATGCTGGACACGGGCGCGAAGTTTCACGGCGAGTTCATCCTTGAGTTGGACCACCTCCGCAAGGCGTATCCGGGCGTGGTGGCGCTGGAGGATGTGCAACTGTGCATCCCGTCCGGCACGGTTGACGCGCTGATGGGCGAAAAGGGCGTCGGCAAATCGACGCTGATGACGGTCATCGCCGGGGTCTGTGCCCCCGATTGCGGTGAAGTCCGCATTGCGGGCAAGCCGCTGGTCATCGACAGCCCGCCGGATGCGCTGCAGTCGGGCGGTGCGAAGATCCATCTGGAACCGAACCTGATGAACACGTTGACCAGTATTGAAAACACCTGGATCCACCGCGCGCCAAAGAACCGCTTTGGCCTGACCGATCATGGTATGATGAACCGGATGGCACAGGATCTGTTCGACCGGCTGAAAATCCAGCTTACTCCGTTCAGCCTTGTGGTCGCTCTGACCGTGGCCGAAAAGCGGATGGTCGAAACCTCGACGCCGGTTAGCCGAGAGTCCGACGTTCTGATCTTGGACCAGCCGACCTTGGCGTTCGCGGGAACCGCGGTTGAACACCTGTTCACCATCATCCGCGATCCGAGGGCGCGCGGTATCGGGATCGGCCAAATCACCTTCAAGATGAACAAACCGTTCGAGATAGCCGACGATCTGACGGTGTTTCGCGACGGTCAGCAAATCGGCATATGTCCCGCCGCCGAGGTCACGCGCGATGACGTGATCCAGAGGGTGGTCGGGCGCGAAATCACCAATATGTTCCCAAGGTCGATTGCCCGATCGGCGAAGTCGCGCGGGCGTCAAAGCTGACCCTGCGGGGGTGCTCGAGGATATTTCCTTCACCATCCGCAAGGGCGAGGCCCCGGGGCCTTGCCGGTCTGGTCGGGTCGCGGCGCTCGAACGTCGCCAAGTGGGGTGACCCCTGCCGCCAGAGGCCCGATTCTGGTCGAGGGTGTGGCGCTTGCGATGAAGTCCCCTGCGCTGGCGATGGGCCACGGGTTGGCTTTTCTGGCCGAAGACCGCAAGGAAACGGGCGGTTTTCTGATCCTTGACTGTCTTGAAAACATCCAGAAGGCGCTGACCACCAATCAAAAGGCCAAGAACGGCTTTGCACATCAAGCCAAAGTCACCGCGCTGGCCAAGGCCATGGTCGCCAAGCTGCGGATCAAGACCCCCGGCCCTGGCGAAACCGGCGAAAACCTGTCGGGCGGCAATCAGCAAGAACTGCCGATCGCGTGCTGGTTGCTGACCAAGCCGCGGATCCTGATCCCGGATGAACCCGCGCGCGGCATCGACGTGGACGCCAAAGCCGAAACCCGCCGCTTGATTGCCGAACTGGCAGGGCGCGGCGTGGCGGTTCTGATGATTTCATCCGAGATGCCCGAGGTGCTGGGCATGTCTGGCCCGATCATGCTGAAAAACGAGGCGCCTGTTTCGGGTTTTCTGCACCGGGACGAGGCCGATCAGGTGCGGATCATGGCACCGGCGGCGAAGTGAGAACTGACCGATGACGATGCAAGATCTGGCGGCAACTGCGGCCAAACCGAAATCATCTCGCCTTCCTGCCGAGGTGAAAATTCTCTTTGTGCTGATCGGCATTGCGCGGGTATCGGAGTTTCTGGGCGGGATCCTTCAGGTCTCGGTGATCGGGTTCATCGCGGCCGCGGTGACGCAGGTCATCTTCTCGGGCGGGATTGACCTGTTGTCGGCTCGCCGCGGGCGCCACGGCGATGGCCGCGGTGCGCCTTGCGCTGGGGTCAAGCTATGCCCGCGCCGTCGATTTGTCGCTGACCGATCTGCCGGTGATCGTGCCGCCGGTCGTCGGGCTTGGGTTGCGCGCCGGGGTCATCATCTCGGGCTTCACCTTCCTTTGGCTGGGTGTCTATTATCAAGGGATGATCACGGGCGGCATCGTCGTGGTCGCCGCGGCGGCCGACGTTGGCCACCGGAAGAAGGGCAAGAGATCGAAACAAGTTCCGGTCCGGCAAGACACTCCCATGTCGGGACGGCATCTGGCGACTGCGATGGGCCTCGTAGTTGCCGCTTTCGTGGCGGCGAGATCCGCTGAAACAGGCAGATGAGGGTAAAATGACGACAAGATTCGGGCTACTGGGGGCAGGGCGCATCGGCAAGGTTCACGCCAAGGCGGTAACGGGCGATGCTCAGGCGCAACTGGTGGCGGTGGCCGATGCCATCGCCCCCGCCGCCGAGGCGATCGCCGCCCAATACGGTTGCGAGGTCCGCTCGATCGAGGCGATCGAGGCGGCGGACGACATTGATGCGGTGGTGATCTGCACCCCCACCGACACCCACGCCGACCTGATCGAGCGTTTCGTGCGCGCCGGCAAGGCGGTATTTTGCGAAAAGCCGATCGACCTCGACCTTGCGCGGGTCAAGGCCTGTCTGGCCGTCGTGCGCGCCGAAAAGGGTGTGCTCATGGTCGGCTTCAACCGCCGGTTCGACCCGCATTTCCGCGCGGTCAAGGCCGAGATCGACAAGGGCACCATCGGCGCCGTCGAAATGGTCACCATCACCAGCCGCGATCCGGGCCTGCCGCATCTGGACTACCTTCCGCGGTCGGGCGGCATTTTCCGCGACATGACGATCCATGACTTTGACATGGCGCGGTTCCTTTTGGGCGAAGAGGTGGCCACCGTCACCGCCACGGCCAGTGTGCTGGTAGACCCGAAGGTCGCCGAACTGGGCGATTTCGACAGCGTCAACGTGATCCTGACCACCGCCTCGGGCAAACAGGCGGTCATCACCAATTCGCGCCGCGCAACCTATGGCTACGATCAACGGATCGAGGTGCATGGATCGCTGGGCGCGGTTGCCGCCGAGAACCAGCGCCCGGTGTCGATCGAGGTGGCCACGGCGCAGGGCTACACCCGGCCGCCGCTGCACGACTTTTTCATGACCCGCTACACCGAGGCCTATGCCGGCGAAATCGCCAGCTTCATCAAGGCGCTGGCGACAGGCACGGCCCCCAGCCCCTCGGGCGAAGACGGGCTTGCCGGGCTGTTGCTGGCCGAGGCGGCGCTGAAATCGGTCGCCGAAGGGCGCACAGTCAAAGTGGCCGAACTGGCCTGAGCAAAACTGGGCCTGAGCAAAACCGGGCCGCGCAACGACAAACGGTGTTGCGCGGCTTTGATCGGGAAAACCTGCGCCGGCGGTCCGCGCATGGCTTTGATCCGAAACCGCGCCAGCGCCCGCAACCCGCCCGCCCGCCGGATGGGCCCGCAGCCGCCCCGCCCCGCCCCTCACGGCGCCGGGCCTCAGCCCTTCAGCCCGGTCTCGCGCAAGATCCCGCGCCGCTTGGCCTCGTAGTAATAGCCCTTGGCGTACCACATCACCGCCCGGTCATAGCTGCCATCGGCGCACAACCACGCGCCGCGCAGGTATTTCACGCCGTATTTGAGGTTGGTTTCGGCATCCAGAAGATCCGCCGGTTTGCCCCGAAACCCCATCGTCCCCGCCGTTTGCGGCAGGATCTGCATCAGCCCGTAATAGGGCCCGTTGCGCGCCTCGGCCACATATCTGCTTTCGCGCTGAATGACCCGGTGCACCAGCGGCCGGGGCACCTCATAGCGATCCGCATAGATGTTGATCAAATTGCGCACTGCACGCGTTTCGCCGGGATGCAGCTGCGCCTTGTCGATCGGGCCATTTGCGCTGGCATGCGATCCGCGTCCGCAGGCGGCAAGGGCGGCCAGCGTCAGCGACAGGGCGGCGCGGCGGGTCAGAACGGGCATCGGAACCTCTGATGGTTTTCCCCTTGATAGCCGGTGCTTGCGCGACCCGAAAGCCCGCAATCTCCACCTGCGCGGAGCCTTGCCTGAATCCCGGGTGGCGAGCGGCGGGATGCGCCGGGATCTGGCCCTCAAAAATCCCGCTTTCAGCTTCGCTCAAATATCCGCGCCGCAGGCTCCTGCCCAGTCCAGCGGCGCGATGCCAGCCGGTAAACGCCGGTCACGTCAGCAAGAACTGTGCCGAGATCGGCAGGCTTGCCGCGCCGATCACGCGCGCCTGGGCGCCGACGCTGGCCTCGCGCACATCCGGCGGGCTGATGCCCCGCGTGTCGAGCTCGTCGATCCGGTCGCGCACCGCAGCCACCAGACGGGCGCGCACCGCAGGTGGAAAACCACCGTCGATCAACACCGCCTGAAAGTCGATCACCGACGAAACCGCCACCGCCGCCACCGCAAGATGGCGCGCGGCATGCGCGATCCAATCGTCCAGTGGCGCGCCGATATCGTCCCATCCTTCGGGGCCTTGCCAGATCTTCATCGGGTCTTGTCCCGCCGCCGTCAGAGCGCGCTCCAAAAGGTAAAGAGACGCGTTGTGGATCAATTGATGGTCGGGCAGCGATGTGTCGATGACCGGCAATGTGCCAAATGCCCCGGCATTGCCGGAACGCCCGGAATAGACCGCATCATTCAACACAACGCCGCCACCGGTGAAATAGCCGACAAAGAAATAGGCATAATCGGCCAAGCCACGCCCTTGCCCAAAGGTGTGCTCTGCCGCACAGGCCGCCGTCGCGTCGTTCGAGACATGGACCCGGTAGTCACCGATGGCAGCGATCTCGGTGGCAAAATCAAAACCGCGCCAGGCGTCCATTTCATGCGGGCTGGCCTTGACCGTATCAAGCCAGTTCCACAGCTCGAACGGCGCCGCGATTCCGACGCCGGCGATCCGCGCGATCTCGTCAGGGCCAAGGCCTGCGTGCACCTTTGCCAACGAACTGCGCAAGAAATCCGTCACGTCGCCGGGGGTCGGGTAGGCATAGGTCGTCGAGTGGCGCGCCCGCAGTGCCCCGGCCAGATCCATCAATACCAGATCGCAACTGCGCCGCCCGATCTTGAGCCCCAGCGACAACACCCCTTCGGGGCGCAGCGCCACCGGGGTCAGCGGTTTGCCGACCTTGCCGCGCTGCGGTTCGCCCTTGGCCACCAGCCCGTCGGTTTCCAACCGCCGCAAGATCACCGAAACCGTCTGCGGCGATAGCCCGGCGCGGCGGGCGATTTCAGCGCTGGCAATCGCGCCATGCCGCTGGATCAGCGAAAGGACAAGCCTTTCGTTGTGATCCCTTACTCCCGTCTGGTTCGCGCCCCCAGACGGATCGCGGATCTCCACCTGCGCCATTTCCAACCCTGTTTCGACTGCGTCCTTCGCTGTCGAGTATGGTCTCAGGTCAATTTATAAATCAATCGGAATTATTTATTGACGAGGTGGGGTGAGTCGCCGTTTCATGGCACCCGGTCCGCCCCGGAGGAGGGGGCAGGAAAACAGGCCCGGCCACGACCGCGGCATCATCGGAGGAGTTCCATCGTGAAAAACGTCATTGCGGGCACCGCAGCACTTGCACTTGTGTCCTTGGCAGGGGCAGCGCAGGCTGAAACCTCGGCTTGTCTGATCACCAAGACCGACACCAACCCGTTCTTCGTGAAAATGAAGGAAGGTGCGACCGCCAAGGCCGCCGAACTGGGGATCTCGCTGAAATCCTACGCCGGCAGGGTGGACGGCGATTCCGAAAGCCAGGTCGCCGCGATCGAGACCTGCATCGCCGATGGCGCCAAGGGGATCTTGCTGACCGCCTCGGACACCAAGGGCATCGTCCCCGCCGTGCAGAAAGCCCGCGACGCAGGCCTGCTGGTGATCGCGCTTGATACGCCACTGGACCCGATCGACGCGGCCGATGCGACTTTCGCCACCGACAACTTTCTGGCCGGCGAGCTGATCGGCAAATGGGCTGCCGCCGCGTTGGGCGCCGAGGCTGCCAATGCGAAAATCGCCATGCTCGATCTGGACGTATCGCAGCCGTCGGTCGGCGTTCTGCGCGATCAGGGCTTTCTGACCGGCTTTGGCATTGACGTCAAAGACGCCTCGAAATGGGGCGACGAAGATGATGCCCGTATCGTTGGCAACGACGTGACGCAGGGCAACGAAGAAGGTGGCCGCCGCGCGATGGAAAGCCTGCTGGCCAAGGACCCGACGATCAACGTGGTCTATACCATCAACGAACCCGCCGCCGCCGGCGCCTACGAGGCGCTCAAGGCGATCGGTCGCGAAGGTGACGTTCTGATCGTTTCGGTCGATGGCGGTTGCCCGGGTGTGGCCAATGTCAAAGATGGGGTCATCGGGGCAACGTCGCAGCAATACCCGCTGTTGATGGCCGCGAAAGGCGTCGAGGCGATTGCCACATGGGCCAAGGACGGCACGAAACCGATGCCGACCGAAGGCAAGGCCTTTTTCGACACCGGCGTGGCGCTGGTGACCGACAAGCCCGCCGAAGGTGTCGAGTCGATTGACACCGCCAAAGGCGCGGCTCTGTGCTGGGGCTGAGGGACGCCTGATCGGAATCGGCCTGAGGTTCAGGCTCGATCCTGAGGCGGCGGTGGCGACGCCGCCTCTTCGCATACCGGCGCACCGAACGGGTCAGGGCGAAAACCGGCGGAGGAGACTATGACAAACGACGCGACCGGCCCGCTGGGCTATGAGGCGGCCCTCAAGGGCAGTGTCGACGCGGTGGCGGAATTCGCGCCGTCTCGCACGGCCGTGCAGCGGCTTCAGCATGTGCTGCACCAGACGCCTGCGCTGGTGCCCCTGCTGGTGCTGTTGGCGGCAATCGCGGTTTTTGCGGTGGCGCTCGGCGGCAAGTTCTTTGCGCCCTTCACGCTGACGCTGATCTTGCAGCAAGTGGCGATCGTGGGCATTGTCGGGGCAGCGCAAAGCCTTGTGATCCTGACGGCGGGTATCGACCTTTCGGTCGGGGCGATCATGGTGCTGTCGTCGGTGGTGATGGGGCAGTTCACCTTCCGATACGGCCTGCCACCCGGCATCGCAGTGCTGTGCGGGCTGGCCTGCGGCGCGTTGATGGGCCTTGTCAACGGCACCTTGGTGGCCCGGATGAAACTGCCGCCCTTCATCGTGACGCTGGGCATGTGGCAGATCGTTCTGGCGACGAATTTCCTGTATTCGGCCAATGAAACGATCCGCGCGCAGGATATCGAACAGCAAGCGCCGCTGTTGCGGTTCTTTGGCGAAAGCATCAAGATCGGTGGCGCGGTGTTTACCTACGGCGTCATCGTGATGCTGCTTCTGGTGGCGGTGCTGTCGTATATCCTGCGCCATACCGCCTGGGGCCGGCATGTCTATGCGGTGGGTGATGATCCCGATGCGGCAGAGCTGGCCGGTGTGCAGGTGAAAAACGTGCTGACTGCGGTCTACACGCTGTCGGGGCTGATCTGCGCCTTGGCGGGCTGGGTGCTGATCGGGCGGCTGGGCTCGGTCTCGCCGACGGCGGGGCAGTTCGCCAATATCGAAAGCATCACCGCAGTGGTGATCGGCGGCATCAGCCTGTTTGGCGGGCGTGGCTCGATCATGGGGATGCTGTTTGGTGCGCTGATCGTGGGTGTGTTTTCGCTGGGGCTGAAGATGATGGGAACGGATCCGCAATGGACCTACCTCCTGATCGGCGCCCTCATCATCGCGGCGGTGGCCGTGGACCAATGGATCCGAAAGGTGGCTGGCTGATGGAACCGATCCTCAAGACACGCGGGCTGGTCAAGCGCTATGGCCGTGTGACCGCCCTTGATCGCTGCGACTTCGACCTCTACCCCGGTGAGATCCTGGCGGTCATCGGCGACAACGGCGCGGGCAAGTCAACTCTCATCAAGGCCATTTCCGGTGCCGTGCGTCCGGACGCAGGCCAGATCATCCTTGACGGGCACGAGGTGCACTTCACCTCGCCGCTGGATGCGCGCGAGGCCGGGATCGAGACAGTCTATCAAAACCTCGCGCTGTCGCCCGCTCTCTCCATCGCCGACAACATGTTTTTGGGCCGCGAGATCCGCAAACCCGGCGTGATGGGTCGCCTGTTTCGCCAACTCGACCGCTCCGAAATGGAGCGTCGCGCCCGCGACAAGCTGACCGAGCTGGGGCTGATGACGATCCAGAACATCGGTCAGGCGGTCGAGACCCTCTCGGGTGGGCAACGTCAGGGGGTAGCGGTCGCCCGCGCCGCGGCCTTCGGCTCGAAACTGGTCATCATGGACGAACCCACCGCCGCGCTCGGCGTCAAGGAAAGCCGCCGTGTGCTCGAACTCATTCTGGATGTGAAATCGCGGGGCCTGCCGATCGTGCTGATTTCGCACAACATGCCGCATGTCTTCGAGGTGGCCGACCGGATCCACATTCATCGTCTGGGCCGACGGCTGTGCATCATCAACCCGAAAGACTACACCATGTCGGACGCGGTCGCCTTCATGACCGGCGCCAAGGAACCCCCCGCCGAGGCAATGGCCGCCTGAACCCACGGGCTTCTTTTTGGCGAAATACTCCGGGGGTCGGGGGGCTGGCCCCCCGTCTTGCTTCGCCGCGATTTCCATGGCGCAACGTCGCGAAACAGGTGTCTCTTACCCCGCCGCGCGCCGCAACCGCAGCGCATTCGTCACCACGAATACCGATGAAAACGCCATCGCCCCGGCCGCCAGCATCGGTGACAGGCCAGAGCCGCCAAACGGCACCAGAACCCCCATCGCCACCGGAATAAGTGCCGCGTTATAGGCAAAGGCCCAAAACAGGTTCTGACGGATATTGCGCATCGTCGCGCGCGACAGCGCGACCGCGCGACCCACGCCCTGCGGGTCCCCCTGCATCAATACCACCTCGGCCGCTTCGATCGCCACATCGGTGCCGGTGCCGATCGCCAGCCCCACATCCGCCGCCGCCAGCGCAGGTGCGTCATTGATCCCATCGCCGACAAAGGCCACGATCCCCTCGGCTTTCAGCGCCTCAAGCGCGGCCACCTTGCCGTCGGGCAATACGCCCGCAAACACCCGCTCGATCCCCAGAGCCCGCGCGACCGCCTGTGCCGTAGCCTCGGTATCGCCCGAGATCATCGCCACCCGCAGCCCCGCGCCCTGCAGCGCGGCCACCGCCGCCCGCGCGCCTGGCTTGATCGGGTCCGACAATGCCATCAGGGCCGCCAACTGCCCGTCCAGTGCCAGCCAGACCGGGGTTTTGCCCGCCGCCGCCAGCGCCTCGGATTCGGGGGCCAAGGCCGAGATATCCACCCCTGCCTCGGACAAAACGGCACCATTGCCCAACACAAGCGCATGGCCCTCGACCGTGGCGGTCAGGCCTTTGCCGGGATGCGCACGCACCGCGCGTGCCGCTGGCACCGCCAGCCCGCGCGCCGACGCTGCGGTCAGGATGGCGGCCGCCAGCGGATGCTCCGAGCGCGCCTCGGCCCCGGCCGCCAGCCGCAAGACCTCGGTTTCATCGTGACCTGCGGCGGCAATCAGGTCGGTCAGCCCCGGATGCCCCTCGGTCAGGGTGCCGGTCTTGTCAAAGACCACGGTGCGCGCCTCGGCCAGGCGTTGCAGCGCGTCGCCCCGGCGAAACAGCAACCCCAACTCGGCCCCGCGCCCGGTGCCCACCAGAATCGAGACCGGCGTGGCCAGCCCCATCGCGCAGGGGCAAGCGATGATCATCACCGAAATGGCCGCGACCAGCGCGGGCGTGAAGCCCTGACCAAAGACGGTCCACAGCGCGAAGGTCAGAACCGAAAGCGCCATCACCACCGGCACGAACACCCGCGTGACCTTGTCCACCAGCGCCTGCACCGGCAGCTTGCCACCCTGCGCCTCGGAAACCAGCGCGATGATCTGCGCCAGCACCGTATCGGCCCCCGTCGCCGTCACCCGAAACGTCAGCGCCGAGGCGCCGTTCACGGTGCCGCCGGTGACCGGCGCGCCCGGCGTCTTTTCCACGGGCGCAGGCTCGCCCGTCAGCATCGCCTCGTCGATCCAGCCGTGGCCCTCGGTCACCACCCCGTCAACCGCGACCCGTTCGCCCGGTGCCAGGCGCACGACATCGCCCGGCGCCAGTTCGTCCACCGGCAGCGTCACCACCCCCGAGACGCGTTCGACCTGCGCCGTTTTCGGGCGCAGCCCGACCAGCCGCGATATCGCCTCACCGGCGCGGCCCCGGGCCCGTGCCTCCAGCCAGCGACCCAAAAGGATCAGTGTCACGATCACCGCCGCCGCCTCGAAATACACTTCGCGCGCGTTTTCGGGCAGCAGCGCCGGCGCCAGCACCACCACTGTCGAATAGAGATATGCCGCCAGCGACCCCATCGCGACCAGCGAATTCATCTCGGGCGCGCCGCGAAGCAGGGCCGGAATGCCCAACCGCAAGAACACCCGCCCGGGCAACGCGAGCACCAGTGTTGTCAGCACTAGCTGGATCAGCCAACTGGTGCGTTCGCCCAAGCTGCCCATCACCCAGTGATGAAAGGCCGGCACTAGATGCGTGCCCATCGCCAAACCAAAGACCGGCAGTGTCAGGATCGCAGCGCCCCAAAAGGCGCGGCGCAGCCGGGCTGCCTCTTCGGCCTGACGGTCGGCAATCGGCGCTGTCTCGGCGGCATTGGCCACATGCGTGGCATAGCCTGCCTGGCTAACCCGCGCGGCCAGTTCCGACGGTGCCACTGCGCCGGCCGCATAGGCCACTTCGGCGGTGCCCGTCGCCAGATTGACCGCCGCCGAAATCACCCCCGGCATCGCCGTCAGTACCCGCTCGACCCGGCCCGAACAGGAGGCGCAGGTCATGCCCTCGACGGTCAGCCGCGTGTTGGCCTGCGCCACCGGATAGCCCGCTGCGCTCAGCGCATGCGTCAGGGTCTGCGGCGTGGCGGGCGCGTCATAGGCCACCCGGACCGAGCGCGCGATCAGGTTCGCGGCGGCGCTGTGCACGCCCGGCTCGGCGCTCAGGGCGCGTTCGACTCGCCCCGTGCAGGCACCGCAGTGCATTCCCTCGACGATGAATGTGGTTGAGCTTTCCATCGGACCTCCGGTCAGGCTCAGATGGACCTGTGCAAGAATGCAGTCAAGACCCGCGCCGGGCCGCACCGGGTCGCAAATGGCACGAGGCCCTTGCCGGAGGTGCCGGTCCATGTGCGGCCCAAGAGGCCGGGGTGCGACAAAACATTCCTCATCTTGAATTTGTTTGGGGCGCATGTTAGATCCACGCCAACCAGCTTGTAGCTTATTTGGAGCGCGCCCATGACTCTTGACAATGCAATGTTCGCTTTCGCAGGGACGATGGTCCTGCTTTCAGTGGTTCTGACGACTTTCGTGTCGCCATTGTTCGTATGGTTCACCGTGTTCATCGGCGCCAACCTGCTGCAATCGGCCTTTACCGGGTTCTGCCCGGTGGCGCGGATTTTCAAGATGTTCGGTATCAAAGGCGGTTGCGCCTTCAAATAAGGGCGATAGAGCCCGTGGATGGCTTGTCGGGGGCGGGGTGGCTTTGCTAACCTCGCCCTAACCCAGCTTTGGAGAAACCGATGGACCGCCGCCATGTGCTGACCACCCTTGCCGCGCTGCCGCTACTGTCGGCTCCGGCGTTACTGCGCGCCCAGACCACGTTTCCAAAGCCCACCCAGCCAACGCCTGCCGCACCAACGCCCACCGCCGAGGTGGTGCCAGAGGTCCCCCTCTGGCCGATCGCGCCGCAGTTCTATCCGACCGAAGTGACGGTGAAACCGGAATTCGAGCCGGGTACCATCATCGTGGTAAGCGATCAGTTCTTCCTTTATCACATTACCGCGACACGCAAGGCGATGCGCTACGGTGTGGCGGTCGGCAAGGCCGAGCTGGTATTTCGGGGCGCGGCCGAGGTCGGCCGCAAAGTCGAATGGCCCAGCTGGAAACCCACCCCGGAGATGATCGTGCGCAGCCCATCGCATTACGCGAAATATGCCGACGGCATGCCCGGTGGGCCGCAAAACCCGCTGGGGGCGCGGGCGATGTATCTTTTCCAGAACGGCCGCGACACCGCGATCCGCATTCATGGCACCACCGAACCGGCCTCGATCGGGCATGCGGTGTCGAATGGTTGTATCCGCATGGTGAACGACCACGTCATTGCGCTTTATGATGCGGTCGAACTGGGCACCAAAGTCATGGTCTATTAGATCGTGGCACTGCAACTGACCTCCGTCGAACAGCTGGACGGGATGGGGTTCGATGACATCATCGATGTGCGGTCGCCGGCGGAATATGCCGAGGATCATGTGCCCGGTGCGATCAACCTGCCCGTTCTGAACGATGACGAGCGTGCCCGCGTCGGCACGATTTACAAACAGGTTTCAAGCTTCAATGCCCGTAAGTTGGGCGCGGCGCTGGTCGCGCGCAATGCGGCGCGGCATCTGGAAGAGGCGTTGATGGACCGTGACGGCGGCTGGCGGCCGCTGGTCTATTGCTGGCGCGGCGGACAGCGGTCGGGATCGTTTGCCACGATCCTGCGGCAGGTCGGCTGGCGCACCGAGCTGATCGAGGGCGGCTACAAGAGTTGGCGGCGGCTGGTGGTAGAGCAGGTCAGCCGTCCGGTGGCGGCGCGGGTCGTGGTGCTTGACGGCAATACCGGTTCGGCCAAGACGGATATTCTGATCGAGGCGGCGGCGCAGGGCGCGCAGGTGATTGATCTCGAGGGCTTGGCCAACCACCGCGGATCGCTGTTTGGCGCAATGCCGGGCGGGCAGCCCAGCCAGAAGGCCTTTGAGGGGCGTTTGGCGCGGGCGCTGGCGGCGCTTGACCCTGCTCGTCCGGTGCTGGTCGAGGCAGAATCGTCGCGGATTGGTGCGGTGTTGGTGCCGCGCGGGCTTTGGGCGGCGATGAGTGCCGCGCCCCGGGTGCGTCTGGCGGTGCCGCTGGCGGCGCGGGCGACCTATCTGTCGCGCGCCTACGCGGATGTGGTGGCCGATGCGGCGCGTCTGGCCGAAACGATCGACCGGATGCGTCCGCTGCACGCCGCCCCGGTGATCGAGCACTGGCTGGCGCTGGCAGCGGCGGGCGAGGTCGAGGCTTTGGCCGCGGATCTGATGCAGCGCCACTATGACCCGCGCTATGAAAAGCACCGCGCCCGTCATGCGGGGGCCGAGGTCGTCATTGAGGCCCAGTCCCTGAACCCGGAGGCCTTGCCCGGCCTGGCCGCTGAGCTTTGGGCGGCGGCGCAGGACCCCAACGGTGGTGCGCGCTGAGATCTGCGCCTCCGGCGGGGATATTTCAGCGAAGATGAAAGCGCTTAGTCGGAGATGAACAGGTGCGGCGTGCCTTGGGTTATCTGGCCAATGCGCGCGGCGGGGTGGCCTGCGGCATGAAGCGCGGTCAACAGCGCCTCGGCTTTGGCGGCGGGCACTGCCGCCAGCAAGCCGCCGGCGGTTTGAGGATCATGGAGCAACTGTGCGAGCGGCGTTTGCGGCGCGCTGATCCTTCCTGCGAGGGCGGCGATATTGGCGGGCAGCAGTGTCGAGCCGTGGCCTTGGGCCGACAGCATCTGCGCGCCGGGCAGGAACGGGACGGTGCCAAGTTCAAGCCGCGCCGCGCAGTGCGAGGCCTCGCAGATGCCGATCAGGTGCCCAGTGAGGCCGAAGCCGGTGACATCGGTCATCGCGTGGGCCTCTGGGGCGAGGATCGCTGACGCACTGCCTTGGGGCTGACACATCGAGGCAAGCGCCGCAGCCACGGCCGCGCCGGGGGCGGCGCGTTGCATTTCGGCGGCAAGAACCACGCCGGTGCCAATCGGTTTGGTCAGGATCAACGCGTCGCCGTGCTGTGCCCCGGCAAGGGTGATCGGGGAGGTGCAAAGGCCGGTGACGGTAAAGCCAAGGGTCAGTTCGGCGCCGATGCTGGTATGGCCACCGACAAGGTCGGCGCCGGCGGCGGTGAATTCGGCTGCGGCGGCGGTGAGAATTTCGCGCAAGGTCCGTTCTTGCAGCGCAGGTGACAGGCGCGGCAGCGTCACCTGTGCCAGCGCGGCCTGAGGTTTGGCCCCCATCGCCCAGATGTCGCCCAAGGCGTGGATCGCGGTGATGCGGGCCATCAGCCACGGATCTTCGGTGAAGGCGCGCAGATGGTCGGTGGTCAGGACTTGGCGCTCGGAGCCGCAGCTCAGCACGGCGGCGTCATCGCCGGGCAGCGACAGCACGTCAGCGCGGCGCGGGGCGGGCAGGTCGGCTAATGCGCCCACCAGCGCCGCCCGGCCCATCTTGGCGCCGCAGCCACCGCAGAGCGGCTTGGTGCCCAGCTCCTCGGCCACGCCACCGGCCAGGGGCTGGGGCAGCGGTGCGTGGGGCATCGGCGGCAGGTCATGCACCATGGTCATGAAACGCTGATCGATCCGGTTCTTCCAGCGCCAGAGCCAGGCGCCGTCCAGCGGCAGGCCCCATTTGTCGGCGACGGCATGGCGGCCTCCGACCGAGATCAGCTTGAGATAATCGCGTTGCGGCTGATAGGGGCGCAGGGCGCCGCCCGAAAGCGCGGCTTTCAGATTGGCCAACAGCACCGGCGCCTGACGCACTGCGTAAACCCCGGCCTTGGGGCGTGGCGCGTGGGGCATATGGGCAATGTCGCCTGCCGCGAAAATCAACGGGTCGGTCAGCGTTTGCAAGCTGGGTGCAACGGTGACAAAGCCGTCGGTCAGCGCCAGCCCGGTATTGGCCAGCCAGTCTTGCGGCCGCGTCGTTCCGGTGCCCAGCGTGAAGTCTGACGCTAGCCGCCGCCCGTCGGCAAGATCAACCGCTTGCGCTGAAATTCGAATGGCCCGAGCCTTGGTCAGAACCCGCACGCCCAGCCGGGTGCAATGCGCCAGCATCCGCGCGCGCGCGCCTTGACCCAGCGCGCGCAACGGCGCGGATTCGGCCTCGAGCACCGTCACCTCGCATCCGCTGCCAAGCCGGAACGCCGAGGCCAGCGCCAGTTCGACCCCGGCCACACCGCCGCCGATCACCACCACCCGCTTGCCGCGCCCGGATTGCACGAACGCGTCCCAGGCGTCGGCATAGGCGTCAAGCGGCTTGACCGGCACCGCGTGGGCCGTAAAGCCCGGCAGATCGGGCATCTCGGCGGTGATGCCGATGTCGATCGAAGCGAGGTCATAGGCGACCGGCGGCCGCCCGGCCAACACGACTTCACGCGCGGTCCGGTCGATCCCGATCGCGCGGTCGAGGATCAGCCGCGCCCCGGCATGGCGGGCCAGTCGCACCAGATCAAGCTGCAGGTCTTTGCGCGCATAGTGCCCGGCGATATGCCCCGGCAGCATGCCCGAATAGGCGGCGCTGGGCAAAGGGTTGATCAGTGTCAGGCGCACCCCCGGCAGGGGCGCCATCCCCCACATGCGCAGCGCCAGCGCATGGGTGTGCCCGCCGCCGATCAGCACCAGATCCCGGGTCAGGGGCAGGGGGTTAACTTGCATGACGATCTCCATTGCCCCGGCATTCCTAGCGCGGCGCGGCGCTCCCGGCCACGGGTAAAACGGCACCGCCAGAGGTTGCGGGCCGCCAGCCAAGCCCTCTGGCCCAAATATCCCGGTCAGGCCCACGCCCGGAGCTAATTCGGCCAACTCGGTGCTGGATGGCTGGACCTTGCGGATTGCACAGGCCATTGTCGCGGTGCAATCAAGGAGTTGGCTCATGCGGCGCGTTTATGTGACGGGAACGGCGGGTTTCATCGGCTTTCATCTGGCGGAACTGCTGTTGGCCGAAGGGTTCAGGGTGCATGGCTTTGACGGGATGACGCCCTACTACGACGTCAAGCTCAAGCAAGACCGCCACGCCCTCTTGCGCAAACATCCGAATTTTTCCGCGACCGAGGCGATGCTCGAGGACAATGACGTCCTTGCTGCCGATATTGCCGCCTTCGCCCCCGAGGCGATCGTGCATCTGGCGGCGCAGGCCGGGGTTCGCTACAGCCTGGAGGCGCCGCGCAGCTACCTGTCGGCCAATATCGACGGCACGTTCAACGTGATGGAGGCCGCGCGGCGACAAGGCGTCAGCCATCTGATGATCGCCTCGACCTCGTCGGTTTACGGCGCCAATGCGCAGATGCCCTACCGCGAAATCGACAAGGCCGACAGCCAGGTGTCGCTTTACGCCGCCACCAAGAAGGCCTGCGAGTCGATGAGCCATGCCTATGCCGATCTGCACGGCGTCGCGACCACCTGTTTTCGGTTCTTTACCGTCTATGGCCCTTGGGGCCGGCCCGACATGGCGCCGATCAGGTTCACCCGCGCCATTCTGGCGGGCGAACCGATCGACGTTTATGGCCATGGGCAGATGTTTCGCGATTTCACCTATGTGACCGATCTGGTGCGCGGCATCCGGCTATTGCTGGATGCTGTGCCCGAACGAGGCCGACCCGTGTCCGAGGCCGACAGCCTGTCGCCGGTGGCGCCGTGGCGTGTGGTCAATATCGGCAATGGCGACAAGGTCGCGCTGAGCGATTTCATCGACGCGATCGAGGCCGCCTGTGGCGTGCCCGCGACGCGCAATCTGATGGAGATGCAAAAGGGCGATGTGCGCGCCACATGGGCCGACAACAGCCTGCTTCAGCAGTTGACCGGCTATCGTCCGCAAACTGGCGTGGCCGAGGGAATTGCCAAATTCGTGGCGTGGTATCGGGGCTATTACGGAATATGAACGCAAGCTCTTGACGCCCTTCGTGGGCTCGCTTAGGAACGCGGCGCATGGCGAGGTAGCTCAGCTGGTTAGAGCACGCGACTCATAATCGCGGGGTCGGGGGTTCAAGTCCCCCCCTCGCCACCATCCCCGCTTTCCCCCT
The DNA here is from genome assembly GCA_002422085.1 of Rhodobacteraceae bacterium UBA6197. GTDB lineage: Bacteria > Pseudomonadota > Alphaproteobacteria > Rhodobacterales > Rhodobacteraceae > UBA6197. The sequence continues at coordinate 16,992 of DISZ01000010.1, read as the reverse complement.
GGCACTGAACCGTCCTTGTTGTCGGAGCGCGACTGTGAGCAGGCGCACCCGACGGCGGGGTATCTGGCGCCTCGATCAGCAAGGCACCCAGCCCGGCGATTTCGGCGGCGCCGGCCTCGGTCACGACGCGCTCCAGCGCCCGAAAATGCGCAAGGGCCTGTGCCCCGGCCTCGGTCAGGCGCGCGCCGCCGCCTTGCGGGCCGCCGCGGGTGGCGTCGACCAAAGGCGTGCGGCAGGCCGCGTTCATCGCTTCGACCAGCATCCAGGCGCGCTTGTAGCTCATGCTCATCTTGCGACCGGCGGCGGAAATCGACCCCTCGGTGGCGATCGCGGCCAACAGATCCGCCTTGCCGGGCCCGAACATGAAATCGTCACCGAAATATAGCCGCAGACGCAGCCGCCTAAGATCCATTGGGGCTCTCCTTGGGTCGGCACATGATGCGGCTGAAGAGGTCCCGGTGCAAGACGCTTGCGCGCACCGGCTTGGCATTTGCGGGCGTGTTCGGTATGGGGCGGCATGCAGCAACCCAAGGCGCAGCGCTTGCACAGGGCGATGCCTTGGGAAAACTTCGGCGCGCGATCGCCGGACAAATGATCAACGGCAGGGGCGCGCATCGAGGCGCCGGGCCGGATAGCGGGATAGCCATGATTTCCATCGACACCTACCGCGCCCAGTGGTTTGGCAATATTCGGGGTGATATTTTGTCAGGCCTTGTGGTGGCGCTGGCCTTGATCCCCGAGGCGATCGCCTTTTCGATCATCGCGGGGGTGGACCCGAAAGTGGGGCTTTACGCCAGCTTCCTGATCGCGGTGGTCACTTCGTTCGCGGGTGGCCGTCCGGGGATGATATCTGCGGCGACGGCGGCGACGGCGGTGCTGATGGGCAGCCTTGTGCGGGCGCATGGCCTGGATTATCTGCTGGCGGCGACGGTGTTGGCGGGGCTGTTGCAGATTGGCGCGGGGGCGCTGCGTCTGGGCCGGGTAATGCGCTTTGTGTCGAAATCGGTGATGACGGGTTTCGTGAACGCGCTGGCGATCCTGATCTTTATCGCGCAACTGCCCGAACTGGACCCCACGCGCGTCAGCTGGCTGACCTATGCGCTGGTCGCAGGGGCCCTGGCGATCATCTACCTTTTTCCGCGCCTGACCACAGCCGTGCCCTCGCCGCTGGTCACGATCATCGTGCTGACGGCGCTGACCATGACCTTTGGCCTCGAGGTGCGCACGGTCGCCGATATGGGCGCCTTGCCCGATGCGCTTCCCAGTTTTCTGATCCCCGATGTGCCACTGACGCTGGAGACGCTGACGATCATCCTGCCCTATGCCATCGCGGTCGCGGTGGTGGGGTTGCTGGAAAGCCTGATGACGCAGCAGATTGTCGATGACCTGACCGACACCTCGTCCAGCCGGACGATGGAATGCATCGGGCAGGGGCTGGCCAATACCGCGACCGGGTTTATCGGCGGCATGGCGGGCTGCGCGATGATCGGGCAGTCGATGATCAACGTGAAATCGGGCGGGCGCGGGCGGCTGTCGACCTTTGCGGCGGGCGTGATGCTGTTGTTCCTGATCGTTGTGCTGGGCGATTGGGTGGGGCGGATTCCAATGGCGGCGCTGGTGGCGATCATGATCATGGTCTCGATCGGGACGTTCAGCTGGTCCTCGATCAAGCAATTGCGCACCCATCCGAAGTCATCCTCGGTGGTGATGCTGGCGACCGTGGCATTCGTGGTCTTTACCCATAACCTGGCGATTGGCGTGCTGGTCGGGGTGCTGCTCTCGGGGATCTTTTTCGCCGGCAAGATCGCCCAGCTTTTCCGGGTGCATTCCACGCTGTCGGCCGATGGCCGTGAACGGGTCTATGTGATCGAGGGGCAGTTGTTTTACGCCAGCGTCGAGGATTTCATGGCCGCGTTCGATTTCCGCGAGGCGCTGGAGCGGGTGATCATTGATGTCTCGGCGGCGCATATCTGGGACATCTCGTCGGTCGCGGCGCTGGACATGGCAGTGCTCAAGTTCCGCCGGGATGGCGCCGAGGTGCAGATCATCGGCATGAACGAGGCCTCCGAGACCATCGTCGATCGGTTGGCGATGCATGACAAACCCGGCGCAATGGACCCCCTTGGCGCACATTGAGGAGAGACGCATGAGTGACAAGATCATCGCGCTGGTGGATGGATCGGGCTATTCGACATCGGTGTGCGATCATGCGGCCTGGGCGGCGCGGCGCGCGGATCTTCCGGTTGAGCTGATGCATGTGCTGGCCCGTCCCGAGGGCACAGGCGGTGGCGATCTGTCGGGGTCGATCAAGCTGGGCGCGCGAACTGCCCTGCTGGAGCAATTGGCCGCCCTCGACGAGCAACGCGCCAAGCTGATGCAGCACCATGGCCGCGCCCTGCTGGATGACGCACAGGCGCGTATTCTGGCGGCCGGGGTCAGCACGGTCACTACTAGGTTGCGCCATGGCGACATCATCGAAGCGGTGGCCGCGCAAGAGGCCGGTGCGGCGATGATCGTGATCGGCAAGCGTGGCGAAGCGGCGGATTTCGCCAAGGGCCATCTTGGCTCGAACCTGGAACGGATCGTGCGCGCCAGTCACAAACCGGTGCTGGTGGCGTCGCGCGCGTTTCGCGACATCCGTTCGGTGCTGGTGGCCTGCGATGGCGGCGCCTCGTCGATCAAGGCGGTCGAGCATATCGCCCAAAGCCCGGTCTATGCCGGGTTATCGGTGCAGTTGGTCTGGGTCGGCGCCGAGTCGCCCGAGGCGAAAAAGGCCTTGTCCCAGGCGCAGGCGATCTTGCGTGCCGCCGGAACCGAAGCGCAGACCCAGATCCTGCCGGGCCAGCCCGACACCGCGCTGGGCGCGCATGTCGAAGCTGTCGGGCTGGATCTGGTGGTGATGGGCGCCTATGGCCATTCGCGCATCCGCAGCCTGATTATCGGCTCGACCACGACCGCGATGGTGCGGTCATGCAAGGTGCCGGTGGTGTTGGTGCGCTAGGGCGCACCAATCGCCTTTTCCGGTTCAGCCGTGCTTGACCATGACGTGACGCACGACCGAGTAATCCTCGAGCGCATAGCTGGACAGGTCTTTGCCGTAGCCCGACTGCTTCAGCCCGCCATGCGGCATCTCGTTGACCAGCATGAAGTGGGTGTTGACCCATGTGCAGCCATAGCGCAGCCGCGCGGCGGTCGCCATCGCGCGGCCCACATCGCGCGTCCAGACCGATGACGCCAACCCGTAGTCGCTGTCATTGGCCCATGCAACGGCCTGTTCCACATCGGAAAACGGTGTGATCGACACAACCGGGCCAAAGACCTCGCGGCGCACGATCTCGTCGTCCTGCCGCGCCCCGGCGACAACCGTCGGGCGGTAGTAGAACCCCTGATCCATCGGCGCGCCACCGGCGGTGATTTCCACATGCGACAGTTCGCGTGCCCGTTCGACAAAGCTGGCCACGCGGTCGCGCTGACGCAGCGAAATCAGCGGGCCGATCTCGTTGGTGCTGTCATCGGCGGCGCCAAGGGTGATCGATGAGACCGCCGAGGACAGGTCGGCGACCAGCCGTTCGTAGATCTTCTTGCCGGCATAGATCCGGCAGGCGGCGGTGCAATCCTGCCCGGCATTGTAAAAGCCAAAACTACGCAAGCCCTCGACGACCTCGCTGATATCGGCATCGTCAAACACCACGACCGGGGCCTTGCCGCCCAGTTCCAGATGGGTGCGCTTGACGGTCTTTGCCGCGGCATCCAGCATCTTCTTGCCGGTCGCGACATCGCCGGTCAGGGAAATCATGTCCACACCGGGGTGGTTGATCAGGTAGTTGCCCACCGTATGACCGCGCCCGGCGATGATGTTGACCACGCCTTCAGGCAGCACATCAGCCAGAATCCGAGCCATCTTCAGCGCTGTCAGCGGCGTCTGTTCCGAGGCCTTGAACACCACCGTATTGCCCGCGCCAATCGCCGGCGCCAGTTTCCAGGCCATCATCATCAGCGGATAGTTCCACGGCGCAATCGAGGCCACGACGCCAATCGCATCGCGCCGGATCATCGAGGTGTGGCCCGCCAGATATTCGCCTGCGACCGCCCCGGTCTGACAGCGCACCGCGCCCGCGAAAAAGCGAAAACAGTCGACGATTGCCGGGATTTCATCGTTCAGCGCGGCATTGATCGGCTTGCCGCAATTGAGCGCCTCAAGCGCGGCAAAGCCTGCGGCATCGGCCTCGATGCGTTCCGCGATGCCGAGCAGGGCCGCCGAGCGTTCGGCCGGGGTGGTGCGTGACCAGCCCTCAAAGGCACGGCGCGCGGCGGCGACGGCACGGTCGATCTGCGCCACCGAGGCCTCGGGGACATCGAGAATGGCAGCGCCGGTGCGCGGGTTGAGAATGGTCTCGGGCGCGTCCGCCCCGACCTCGAAGCTGTCACCGATCAGCAGCGCGGTGGTGATGGTCTTGGTATCCATGAAAACCTCCCTTTATTTGCCGCCGCCAGCCGTTTCATGGCCGGTGCGGGTCAGGTAATAGGCGATAAGGATCGGCACGAAGGTGGCCGCAAAGACCACGATGGCGACGACATTGGTGACGGGGCGCTGGCGCGGGCGCACCAGTTCATTCAGCATCCAGATTGGCAGGGTTGATTGTTGGCCTGCGGTAAAGGTGGTCACGATGACTTCGTCAAACGACAGCGCAAAGGCCAGCATCCCCCCCGCCAGCAGCGCCGAGCCGAGGTTCGGAAGGATCACATGCCAGAACGTCTGAAAGCCGTTCGCGCCCAGATCCAGCGAGGCCTCGACAATCGGCCCCGACAGCCGCCGAAACCGTGCCACCGCATTGTTGTAGACGATGACGATGCAAAAGGTCGCGTGGCCCAGCACGATGGTGAAGGTCGAGAACGGGATATCCATGACCGAGAACGCCGAGCGCAGCGACATGCCGGTGATGATGCCCGGAAGCGCGATCGGCAGCAGGATCAGCAGGCTCATCTGGTCGCGCCCGAAGAACCGCGCGCGCGACATTGCCGCAGCGGCCAGCGTGCCCAGCACCAGCGCCATCGCCGTTGAAACGGTCGCGACGCGCAGCGACAGGTAAAGCGGCGGCCAGATATCGGCGCGGTGCCATGCCACCGCAAACCATTTCAGCGTCAGTCCGGGGGGCGGAAACTGATAGGTGCGCTCTTCGGTGGTGAAGGCATAGACAAAGATCAGCACGATCGGCAGGTGCAAGAACAGCAACCCGCCGATGGCCGCCAGCGTCAGACTGCGCGGGGCACGATCAGAGCGCATCAAAGGCCCCCTGACGTTTGGCAAGGCTCAGATACACCAGCATCACCACGATCGGCACCACCGCAAAGGCGGCGGCCAGCGGGATGTTTCCGGCGGTGCCTTGCAGCTGATAGACCGCCTGACCGATGAATAGTCGCGACGAGCCGACGATCTGCGGGATGATGTAATCCCCCAGCGTCAGCGAAAAGGTGAAGATCGACCCGGCAATCACCCCCGGCATCGCCATCGGCAAGATCACCCTGCGCAGCGTCTGGCGCGGCGTCGCGCCAAGATCGGCCGAGGCCTCGAGCATCGAGACGGGCACCCGCTCCAGGGCCGCCTGCATCGGCAAGATCATATAGGGCAGCCAGACGTAGACGAAGACGAGGAAGGTGCCAATGTAGCTGGTGGACAGCGAATTGCCCCCGACTACCGGCAGCGCCAGAGCCGCGTTCAGCAAGGGCGTCGCGCCAATGCTGTCGGCCGCCCAGGTGATGATGCCTTCCTTGGCAAGGATCAGCTTCCACGCATAGACCTTGACCAGATAGCTCGACCAAAGCGGCAACATGATCCCAAGGTAGAACGCAGCCTTCCAGCGGCCTCGCGCATAGCGGGCGGCAAAATAGGCGATCGGAAAGGCCAGAACCGCCGAGGCCAGCGTGACGCTTGCCGCCATCGTCGTGGTGCGGACGATGATGTCAAGGTTCGCCGGGCGGAACAGCTCGCCATAGGTGCGCAGGGTGAATTCGCGCACCACGACGCCGGAAAATTCGTCAATCGAATAAAAGCTTTGCAGCAAGAGCGCGGCCAGAGACCCCAGATAGACGACGCCCAGCCAGATCAGCGGCGGCGCAATCAGAAGCGCGGTCAGAAGGCGCGGGTTGCGCCAGAACAGGCCGGTCAGCCGATCGCCCGGACCGCGGGCCGGGTGGCTGACGGGCTGGGCGCCGCCCTGGGGCTCGGTCGCGAAACTCATGCCCCCTCCATCAGGTGCAGCGCCGAAGGGGCAAATTTCAGGCCGACTTCGCTGCCGTGTTCGGGCAAGGGCTGGTCGGTGGGCACCAGGGCCGCGATCTCGACACCGGGCAGATCTGTGCCGACCTGGGAGGCGGCAGGCAGGGTGATCGTCAGACGTGTGCCCGCGCCAAGATAGCGCAATCCGGTCACGCGACCCTTTAGTGGCGTGTCTGCCGCGGGGGCAAGGTGCAGCGCCTCGGGGCGCAGGCTGGACCAGCGGGCGGGGCCGCCCAAGGCTTGTGTCATCTCGGGTGGCAGGACGTTCGACGAGCCGACGAAATCGGCCACAAAGCGGGTGCGCGGTCGGTCATAGATATCTGCCGGGGTGCCGATCTGCGCGATCTTGCCGTTGGAAAACACCGCCAGCCGATCGGCCATTGACAGTGCTTCGCCCTGATCGTGGGTGACGAAAACAAAGGTGATGCCAAGCCGCTTTTGCAGCGCTTTCAATTCGTCCTGCATCGCTTCGCGCAGCTTCAGATCCAGCGCCCCCAGCGGTTCGTCCAGCAACAGCACTCGAGGCTGCCCGACCAGCGCCCGCGCCAGTGCCACGCGCTGACGTTGACCGCCCGAAAGCTGCCCCGGCTTGCGGTCGGCAAAGCCGTCCAGCTTGACCAGCGCCAGCATGTCTTCGGCCTGCGTGTTGCGCGCGGCGCGCGGCACACCGCGCACCATCAGCCCGTAGGCCACGTTGTCGCGCACATTCATATGCGGAAACAGCGCGTAATCCTGAAACACAGTGTTCACATGGCGCAGGTTCGGCGGCACCGCGCCCATATCCTGACCAAAGATCCGCACCGTGCCCGCGTCTGGTTTCTCAAACCCCGAAATCAGCCGCAGGCAGGTCGTCTTGCCTGACCCCGAAGGCCCCAGCATGGCAAAGAACGTGCCTTCCTCGATGGCCAGATCAACGTGATCGACGGCAAACACCGAGCCAAAGCGCCGCACGACGCCCTGAAATTCCACAGCATGGGTCATCTGTCTTCCTTTGTCGGTCGTCTCGGGTCCGGTTTGGCCGGGGGTGCCCCGGCCGCCCCTTGGTTCAACGCCCGCCGATCACGCCGATATAGTCCGATACCCAGCGGTAGTAGGGCACACAGGTGCCCGCCGCGCAGGTCGACACCGGCGTCGTCCAGAACCGGATCCGGTCGAAGTCTTCAAAGCCGTTAGTCTTGCAGCCCTCTGCGGTCTGCATCCCGCTGCCATCGGTGCAGGCGCTGGGCACCACCGGGTTGGCACCGAACCAGACCGACAGATCCGATTGCAGGTTCGAACTGAGCGTGTGCTCGATCCATTTGTAGGCGCAGTTCGGGTTGGCGGCGTCCGCGTGCATCATCGTGGTATCGGCCCAGCCCGTTGCCCCTTCCGAAGGGATCGTCGAGGCCACCGGGAAGCCTTCGCCTTGCAGCAGGTTCACCTGGAACGGCCACGACCCCGAGGCGACAACGCCCTCGTTCTTGAAGTCGTCCATCTGGATGAAGGCATCGTGCCAATAGCGGCTGACCAGTTTGCGTTGGCCGCGCAGCAGCTCCAGCGCGGCGGCATATTGGTCTTCGTTTAGCGCATAGGGCGAGGTGATGCCCAGTTCGGGCTTGTGCGCCATCAGATACTGCGCCGCATCGGCAATATGGATCGGCCCGTCATAGGCCTGAACCCGGCCCATGTTGGATTTGCCGTCGGGCAGGGTCATTTCCTCGAACACCACGTTCCACGAGGTTGGCGGCTCCTTGAAGACCTCGGTGTTATACATCAGCACGTTCGGGCCCCATTGATAGGGCACGCCGTAATGCACGCCATCGACAACATACCATGGCGCCTCTTTCAGCCGGTCATCGACGTTCTTCCACGACGGGATCAGATCAATGTTGATCGGTTGCACGCGTTTGCCGGCGACCAGCCGGAGGCTCGCGTCGCCCGAGGCGGTGACAAGGTCGAACCCGCCCTCGTTCATCAGCGCGACCATCTCGTCCGAGGTATTGGCGGTCTTGACGTTGACCTTGCAACCCGAGCTTTCTTCGAACCTGGTCACCCAGTCATAGGCGGCATCGGTTTCGCCGCGCTCGATATAGCCGGGCCAGGCGACGATGTTGACCTGGCCTTCCGAGGCACCGACTTCGGTCATCTGGGCAAGGGCGGGGTTGAGGCCGACACCAAGGGCAGTGCTGGCCAGAAGGGTTGGGGCAATGGCGGCAAGGCCCCGGCGGTTGCGGGTGGTCATGGTCGTGCTCCCTGTTACAAGGCCCGGCCAATGCCGGGGCTACCGATTTTTCGGTTGTTGCTGACAAACTGCGGCGGCGGCGCGATCTTCGCAATATCAAAACGCAGAAAGAAGATATCGGTAAAACCGATACCTCAGCGGTGCGTAATCGCATTCTGTGCCGAGCGCACAAAGTTCAGCGCGGGTGCGGCCAGCGGCGCGCCCTTGCGCCAGGCAAGCCCGACCTGCACCGACGGCAGATCACCCGATACGTCGCGGATGCCGATCCGGTCGCCCTCAAGCGACCAGGGCCGATAGACCAGACTGGGCAGGATCGCCACGCCGGCGCCCGTCGCCACAAGGCTGCGCACCGCCTCGACGGACCGGGTGCGAAAGGCGATTTGCGGCCGCACCTTCAGCGCCGCCATCAGCCGCGCGGTGCTTTCCTCGATTTCATCGACCATCAGTTGGATCAGCGGCTCGCCCGCCAGCTGGTCCAGCGAAATCGCCTCTTGTTCGGCCAGGGCATGACCCAGCGGCAGCCAAAGCCGATAGGGCGAAACCAGCAGCGTTTCCACATGCAGCGCCATGCGGTCGCGCACCGACGAGGTCAGCAGCACCGCTACATCCAGTTCGCCGCCGATCAGCAGATGCTGAAGGTAGTCGCCGTTGTCTTCGATCACGTTCAGTTCGACCTGCGGATAGGCACGCCGGAAACGCGACAGGATATCCGACAGCACATAGCCCGCCACCAGCGAGGTCACGCCAAGCGACAGCCGGCCCTTTGCCTGCCCCGCATCTTCGCGAAACGCCATCCGCGCGGTCGAGACATCGGTCAGGATCTGCCGCGCATGGCGCAGAAACAAACTGCCCTTGTGGGTGATTTCAAGGCCACGGGCCTGACGCTCGAACAGCGTCACACCCAGATCGTTTTCCAGCGCATGGATTGCCTCGGTGACCGAGGATTGCGAGATCGACAGCACCCGGGCCGCGCCCGAGACGCTGCCCTGTTCGGCGGCAGCGGTGAAGAATTGCAACTGACGCAGGGTAAAGGCCAAGGGGTGCTCCGGGTTTGGGGCAGCATCGGGCGCCGACCCGGGGCTGTCAACATGAGGCGCGCGCATGGGCTTGGGGCTTTCGCTTGCCCAAGGGCTATGGCAGGTTGCGCCAAATTGCTGCGGAGATTGGAATGAAGAAGCTGCCGCTGGGCCGGTCGGGTCTGCTCGTATCAGAGATTTGCCTGGGGTCGATGACCTGGGGCACGCAAAACACCGAGGCCGAAGGCCATGCCCAGATCGACTTTGCGCTGGATCGGGGGGTCGATTTCATCGACACCGCCGAAATGTATCCGGTCAACCCGGTCAGCGCCGAAACGGTCGGCCGCACCGAAGAAATCATCGGTTCATGGTTTGCCAAAACCGGGCGGCGCGATGATGTCGTGCTGGCCACCAAAGCCTCGGGCGAGGGGTTGGCGGCGGTGCGCGCGGGCGCGCCGATCGGCCCCGAAACGATCCGGCAGGCGGTCGAGAACAGCCTGTGCCGGCTGCGCTGCGATCACATCGACCTCTACCAGTTCCACTGGCCGAACCGGGGCAGCTATCATTTCCGCAAGACTTGGGATTTTGACCCCGGCAAACAGAACCGCGCCGGGGTTCGAGACGACATGGCCGCCTGTCTGGAAACGCTGGGCGCGCTGCAAGCCGAGGGTAAGATCCGCCACTTTGGCCTGTCCAACGAAAGCGCGTGGGGCATGGCGCAATGGCTGGGCCTTGCCGAGGCGGGCAAGGGGCCGCGCGCGGTTTCCGTGCAGAATGAATATTCGCTACTGTGCCGGCTTTACGATACCGATCTGGCCGAGTTGGGGGTGCATGAGGATGTCACCTTGCTGGCCTATTCGCCCTTGGCGGCGGGGCTTCTTACCGGCAAATACGCGCATGGGGTGGTGCCGAAAGGGTCGCGCAAGGATCTTGTGCCGGGCTTGGGCGGGCGGGTCACGCCGCGGGTCTGGGGCGCGATCGACGCCTACACTGCGATTGCTGCCGAGGCTGGGTTGGATCCGGTGACGATGGCCGTCGCCTGGGTGATGGCGCGGCCGTTCCCCGTCATTCCGATCGTAGGGGCAACGTCGGTCGCACAGTTGGAACAGTCACTGGATGCGGCCGGGATGGTGCTGCCAGAGGTCGTGACCAAGGCCATCGGGCGGGCGCATCGGGCGCATCCGTTGCCATATTGACAATTTGACAATCCGAGGGAGACGGGTGTGACGCAGATCGTGCAGTGGCTGGGGTGGATCGCGCTGACGCTGACATTGTCGGCCTGTCAACCCGACCGCCCCGAGCCGAAGCTGGAACCCGTCGGTGAGACGCGCGTCACGCTTGAGCGTGGCCAGTGCGAAAAATCGGGCGGCGCGTTTCACCAACTGACCAAGAGCGGTGCCTATGTCTGTCAGCGCATCCCGCGCGACGCAGGCAAGCCTTGCACGGGCGAACAGGACTGCGAGGGCGCCTGTCTTGCGCGCTCGATGACCTGCGCGCCGGTGGTGCCACTGGTCGGATGCAACGAGGTGCTGACAAATTCGGGAATACGGGTGACAGAATGCGTGCAATAGGGGCGGCACTGTTGTTGTCGGTCGTCGCGGCGGCCTGCACGAAGACACCCGACCCGAAAGTGCCGCGCAACCCGGAGGTGCGGATCTCGTCGGCCTCGTTGTTTGATGCGGGTCGCTTTGCGGGGCGTTGGCATGTGCTGCAAAGCTATACGCCAGGGTGCGCGGGGGCCGAACAGAACTGGCAAGAGGCAGCGCCGGGGCGCTATGCTCTGGCCGGAATTGATTGCACCGGCGCGGCACCGGCGGCGCTGGCGGGGCGGGCGGTGGTGACCGGGCCGGGAGGGCGGATCACGCCTGATATCGGCTTTGGCCGCGATGTGGTGTTTGTCCTTTGGGTCGATCAGGATTACCGCATGGCAGCGCTTGGCACGCCTTCGGGGCGCTGGGGAATGATCCTGTCGCGCGATCCGGCGGGCCGCGCCGATCTGACCCGCGCCGCCCGCGAAGTGTTGGCGTTCAACGGCTATGACCTGTCGCGACTGGCGGCACGATGACAGGTCTTTGGATCTGGGTCACGCTGGCGGCGGCGATGGTGCAGACGCTGCGCTTCATGCTGCAAAAGCGGCTCAAGGGGGTCGGCCTTTCGACCGGAGGCGCCACCTTTTCACGGTTCCTGTTTGGCGCGCCATTGGCGGCGATCGCGGCCGTGCTGACGCTGGGTCTGACCGACGCGGCGGTGCCGCTGCCGGGGTTGCGCTTTTGGGTCTTTGCGCTGGCCGGAGGCACCGGGCAAGTCGCCGCGACTTTCCTGACGGTTGCGCTGTTTTCGTTACGTAATTTCGCGGTTGGCGTTGCCTTCACCAAGACCGAGACGGTGCAGGTCGCGCTGTTTTCAGCGCTGGTTCTGGGCGAGATTGTCAGCGGGTTGGGCTGGATCGCGATTCTGGTCGGGCTTGGCGGGGTGCTGCTTTTGTCGCGCGCGCCCGGCGGCGGCGGGCTGCGCAGCCGCGCCACGGTTTACGGTGTTCTGGCGGGGGGGCTTTTTGGTATTTCGGCGATTGGCTACCGCGGGGCCACACTCGAGTTGCTGCCTCTGGCGGCCTTTTCGCGGGCGATCATCACGCTGGCCTGCGTGACCTTTGCGCAATCCATCGGCATGGCGCTGTATCTGCGTCTGCGCGAACCCGGCGAGTTGGGCCGGGTGCTGGCCGCTTGGCGGCGCACGATCTGGGTCGGGGTGACGGGGGTGGCCGGTTCGGCGGCGTGGTTCACCGCCTTCGCGTTGCAAAACGCCGCCTATGTGCGCGCGCTGGGGCAGGTCGAGATCGTGTTCACGCTGGTGGTCTCGGCGCTTGTGTTCCATGAAAGGCTTAGCCGCCGCGAGGCGGTGGGCATTGCGCTGGTCGTGACCAGCCTGCTGTTGATCATTCTGGGAGGGGCGCGATGATCGAGGTGGCGTTGGCGATCGCACCGACCTTTGCGCTGATCGTGCTGGGTTATGCGCTACGGCGCGGCGGGATACCGTCGATCGAGTTCTGGAACCTCAATGACCGGCTGGTCTATTGGGTGCTGATGCCGGCGCTGTTCTTCGTCAAGATCTCGTCCGCCGATCTGGGAGCGGCGCCTTTGGCCGGTTTCGCGGGGGTCCTATATGCGGGATTCTTTGCCGCGGTGGGGTTTGGCTGGCTGGTGCAACGCATGGCGGGGCTGGCACCGGCGCAGGGAACCGACGTGATCCAGGGCGCGGGGCGGTTCAACACCTTCGTCGGGCTCGCGATTGCCGAGGCGCTTTATGGCGCGCCGGGCTTGCAAGCGGCGGTGCTGGGGTCGGCGATCTTGGTGCCGGTGGTCAATGTGACGATGGTCACCCTGCTGGCGGCCATGCTGGGGCAGGGCGGCGGCGCCCGGCTTGCGCTGACGTTGCGGGAACTGGCGCGCAACCCGTTGATCCTGTCGATTCTGGTCGGGCTTGGGTTCAATCTGGCGGGGCTTCACCATGTGCCGGTGCTGCATGAAACGGCCTCTGTGCTGGGGCAGGGCGCCTTGCCGGTAATGCTGCTTTGCGTGGGCGCGAACCTGCGTATCAAGGGAATGCGCGCGGCGCTGGGGCCGGTCATGCTGGCGGCGGTCGGCAAGTTGGCGGTGTTTCCGCTGGCTGTGGCCGGGGCGATATGGCTGCTGGAACCGCCGTTGATCGTGGCGCAGGTGACGATGATCTATGCGGCTCTGCCGGTCGCGGTGTCGGCCTATACGCTGGCGCGGCAGATGGGGGGCGACGCGCCGTTGATGGCCACGATGATCACCGCGCAGACCTTGCTGGCCTTTGTCACCATTCCACTGACGTTGACGCTGATGGCCACCTATTAGCTGCCGTCAGGTCAGACGGCGAAATTCGGACCGTTCACCGGAATTGTCGAAAAAGGGCACGCTGTCGGGTGGGGTGATCGCCGCGCTGCCGGTTGTCAGCAGTGCCGCGACCTCGGCCAGCACCACCTCGGTGATGAAGGGCAGGTTCAGGCGGCGGGCCTCGCTGATCGGCACCCAATGCAGGTGCGATAGCTCGTCACAGGCCTTGGAAAAATCGTCCGGGTCGCCAAGGACGCGGTCCGCATCTGCCAAAAAGAAGCGTGCGTCAAAACGGCGAGGGCGCCCCGGCGGCGTGATCGCGCGAAACACGAATGTCAGCGGCGCCGCGCTGGGCAGATACCCCGAGGCCGCAAATTCCGTCCAATCGGGCGGGATCATGCCGGGCCAGGCACCCCGCTCGCCCAGCATCAGCCCGGTTTCTTCCCAAAGCTCGCGCACCGCAGCCACCGCCAGCGCCGGCGCCAGCCCGGCCGCCGCGCCCTGTGCAAGCCGTGCCGCACAAGTGGCCGCCAAGGGGGCTGCAAGCGGCACCGAAGCGTCGCCCGGATCGACCGCCCCGCCCGGAAATACGTATTTCGAGGGCATGAAGGCGGCCCCTGCGCCGCGCATACCCATAAGCACCGATGGCCCGGCCGGCGCCCGCCGGACCAGCAACACCGTGGCCGCATCGCGCAGGCGGGCCTTGTCTGCGCCTTGGGCCGTGGGGGCAGCCGGGGTCGAGGTCCTAGTCATCAAGCGCCTCTTGACCAGTGCCGAAGCCGTGCATCCGGCGCGACCACTGAATCGCCACGATCATGCCCTTCAGCCGCGGCAAGAGCAGCAGTGACAACGCCACCGTGCCAGTCGCAAAAATGGCGATCAGCGTCATCGGCTGCGGTCGCCATGTCACGAAGGCCCACAGAATCAGCGGCGCCATCAGATGTCCGACGATCAGGATGGTCAGATAGGCCGGGCCATCATCGGCGCGATGATGCGAAAATGTCTCGCCGCAGACCGGGCAGGCATCGCGCACCGTCAGATAGCCCCGAAGCAGCGCGCCCTTGCCGCAGGCTGGGCAGCGGCACGCCAGACCGCGCAACACCGCAGGGCCCGTCGGGCGGTCGTCTTCAAGATCGTGGCTGATATCGGTCATCGCATTCTCCCGTTTGCGCGGTCCCTTTATCCACCGAAACGTCCGCACAGGGAAGGGACCTCCTGTTCCGGGGTCACGCAATGGTGAATTGGCGCTTGGCGACGGAAACGCCGACGCGGCCCGTTTGATCGGTATCAGACGGCGAAACAGCGCCGGGAGAACAGGAGAAAGCTCGTGAAAATGACCTTCAAGGAAACTATCGTAGCCGCCATTCTGGCAGGCACCAGCATTGCCATTGCGGTTCCGGTTCTTGCCCAAGACACCACGCCGCCTGCCGGTATGGGGGCGGGTGCCGGTGCCATGTCGGGTGGGCCGATGATGGATCACCCGATGATGGGCGCCCGCGGCGGCAACATGTTTGACTTTGCCAAGTTCGATGCCGATGGCGACGGCAAGGTCACGCAAGCCGAGATCATGGCCGTGCGTGCCGCCGAGGCTGCATCGCTGGATGCCAATGCCGACGGCAAGATCAGCGCGGAAGAGCTGATCGCACAGGAAATGGCCGCCGTGCAGGCGCGGATCGAGACGCAGGTAAAGGCCCGCATCGCCGCGCAAGACAGTGATGGTGACGGGCTGCTTTCGGCGGCGGAACTGGCCAGCCGACCGATGCCGGCGATGATGTTCTCGCGGTTGGACGCCGACAATGACGGTGCGATCTCGACCGAGGAGATGGCCGCAGCCAAGGCCCGGATGCAACAGCGCATGGGCCAAGGTGGTCAGCGCGGCGGACAGGACCGCATGGGTCAAGGTGGTCAGCGTGGCGGGCAGAACCGCATGGGCGATCATCACCGGGGCGACTGCGATCAGGGCGGACAAAACCGTGGCGATCATGACGGCATGATGAAGCGCATGTTCCGCAACTAAGCGCAGGCGGCCCGAAGGCAGGGTCTTTGGGCCGCGATTGCAACAAGGCGAATTCCGCGCTAGGCCTTTGGACGCATGGATATGGCATTTGACGCGCTCATCGAAGCCTCGGAAGAGGCGCTGCTGGTTCTCTATGCCAATGGAGACTCTGCGGCGGCGCGCGCGCTGACCCTGCGGCTGACACCAATGGCCCTGCGGGTCGCCACCCGGATGCTGGGCGATGGCAGCGAAGCCGAGGATGTCGCCCAAGAAGCGATGCTGCGGTTGTGGCGCGTGGCCCCCGAATGGCGACAGGGCGAGGCCAAAGTCTCGACTTGGCTCTACCGGGTGGTGTCGAACCTGGCCACGGACCGGTTGCGCAAACGCCGGGGCGTATCGCTGGAAGAGGCCGCCGAGCCGGAAGACGGCAAACCTGCGGTGGTGGATCTGATGATCGACGCTGACCGCGCCGAGGCGTTGCAGGTGGCGCTTGCGTCCCTGCCCGATCGGCAGCGGCAGGCGGTGGTCCTGCGCCATCTTGAAGGGCTGACGAACCCCGAGATTGCGCAGGTAATGGAAATCGGTGTCGAGGCGGTGGAAAGCCTGACGGCAAGGGGAAAACGGGCGTTGACGACCATGCTGGCCGGGCGGCGAGAGGAGTTGGGATATGACCATGGGTGATAAAGACAAAACCCACGATCCGCTGGAGGTGTTCTTCGGGGCGGCCCGCGCGGCGACCCCGGAGCCCAGCCCGGCGCTGTTGGCGCGCGTGCTGGCGGATGCCGATGCCGCGATGCAGAGGCACCGGCAAACCGGCCCGCATGCCGCGGTGGCGCGGGTGCCGCGCCGGGGCGGGCTGGCGGCGCTGTTGGCGGTGCTGGGCGGCTGGCGCACGGTGGGCGGGCTGGTCACCGCCACACTGGCCGGGCTTTGGATCGGTTTTGCCGGATCGGATCGGCTAAGCGATGTGGCCGCGGGGTATCTTGGTGGTGGCGCGGTCGAGGTGCTGGGCACTGTCGATCTGCTGCCCGGCGATGATGTCTTTGCCTTGGCAATGGGCACGGAGGGTTGACGATGAGCAATGCCGACAACATGACCGAAACCGTGGCGCGCAAGGTCGGGATGCGGGGCTGGGTGCGGGTGCTGTTTATCGTCTCGCTGACGGTGAACCTGTTGGTGCTGGGGGTTGTTGCCGGGGGGCTGATCGGTCATTCCGGGCATCCGGCACGTCCGATGATCAGCGATATCAGCATGGGCCCCTTTACCGAGGCCCTGTCGCGCGAGGACCGCGATGCGCTGCGTCACGCGGCTGAGGCCGAAGGCGCGGGTTTTCGCGACATGCGCCGCGCCGCTCGCGCCGATTTCTCGCGGCTTGTCGCGGCGTTGAAGGCGGATCCGTGGAACGAGGCCGAGGTGCGTTCGGTGATCGAAGCGCATCGGGTCCGGACGCTGGAACGGATCGAGATCGGCGAGCGGCTGATGTTCGGGCGCATTGCCGCGATGACGCCGCAAGAACGCAAAGGCTTTGCCGAGAGGCTGGAGGCGGGTCTGCGCCATGGACCGCGCGGCTCGGCGCCAGCCAAGCCTTGAAATGGTCAAACCCGAACCGGCCAAGCCCCGAACCG
>DISZ01000019.1:263377-409345 GCA_002422085.1 Rhodobacteraceae bacterium UBA6197 | reverse complement strand
CCCCCCGCCGCTTTTTCAAAGCGGCCCCCCCCCCGAGAGTATTTCGACCAAACAGAAGCAATCAGCCAAACAGGGCGAGCACGGCCTCGGGCGGGCGACCCAGGGCGGCGCGGGGGCCGCGCTGGACGAACGGGCGTTCGATCAGTTGCGGGGTCTTTGCAAGGGCTGCGATCAGAGTCTCTTCGGGGTCGGTGCGCGACAGGCCCTCGGGCGCATCTTTCCAGCGGATCAGGGTTTGGGCTGGTTGCCCCAGCGCGACAAGGGCGGCGCGAAGTTCGGCCGCGTCGGGCGGGTCTTGAAGGTAGAGCCTGATCCTTGGCGCAAAACCCCGATCCAGCAGCAGCGCCAGCGTCTTGCGCGAGGTCGAGCAGCGCGGGTTGTGCCAGATGGTCAGGTCCATGCGCTGCGCCCGGTGGCAATCGCCTCTTCGACCGAACCGAACCCGTCGCGGGCCAAAAGCGCATCAAGGCCTCGGGCGATGTCGCCGGCAAGTGACAGGCCGCCATAGACGAGGGCGGTGTAGAGTTGCACCGCACTGGCCCCGGCGCGGATCTTTTCATAGGCCTCGGTGGCGCTGCTGATCCCGCCGACGCCGATCAAAGGCACGCGTCCGCCGGTCAGGACCGAGAGCTGCGCCAGCACGCGTGTCGAGCGTTCGAACAGGGGCGTACCGGAAAGCCCGCCCGCCTCGGCCTTGTGCGCGGAGGTCAGGCCGTCGCGCGCGAGGGTTGTATTGGTGGCGATGATCCCGTCGATCTTGGCGGTCAAGGCGGCCTCGGCCAGATCTTCGAGTTCGGTGGGGCTGAGGTCGGGTGCGATCTTGAGAAAGATCGGAATTGGGTGGGGCAGGGTGGCCCGCGTCTCGAGCACGCCCTCAAGCACAGCGGTCAGTGCGGCTTTGCCTTGCAGGTCGCGCAGCCTTTCGGTGTTGGGCGACGAGACGTTGACCGTGGCGAAATCGACATGCGGCCCGGCGATCGCCAGCACGGTGGCGAAATCGGCGGCGCGGTCGGCGCTGTCCTTGTTGGCGCCAAGATTAAGCCCGACGGGAATGCCGGTCGGTCGGGCCGCGAGCCGTGCCGCGATGGCCGTTACCCCGTCATTGTTGAAGCCGAAGCGATTGATGGCGGCGCGGTCCTCGGTCAGACGATACAGTCTTGGGCGCGGGTTGCCGGGTTGCGGGCGCGGCGTGGCGGCCCCCAGTTCGACAAAGCCGAAGCCCGCCCGCATCAGCGCGGCCACCGCAGTCGCGTTCTTGTCGAAACCGGCGGCAAGCCCGACCGGATTGGGCAAGGCAAGCCCGGCGACGCGGGTGGCAAGCCGCGAAGAGGTGACCGGACCGGGCAGCGGCACCAGCCCCGCGCGCAAGGCGCGGATCGACAGGCCATGGGCGGTTTCCGGGTCAAGGCGGTGCAGCAGGGCCAGTCCGGCACGTTCGATCCGTTTCACAGCGGCCCCTTCGGGAAGATATGGCCACTGACACCCAGTGGCAGGGATTTGTCCCAGACCACTTCCGAGAGCGCCAAGGCGCGATAGAGATGCGGAAAGAGCGCCCCCCCGCGCGAGGGCTCCCACTTCAGCGACGGCCCCAATGTTTCGGCGTCGAAGGCCACCAGAACCAGATCGGATTCGCCGTCAAAATGGCGCGCGGCGGTTTCCACCACCTGCGTTCCTGTCGAGAAATGGACGTATCCGTCGGTCAGATCGACCGGGGCGCCCAGAGTTTGCCCTGCGGCGCGGAACGCATCCCATTCGGGGCGGCGGAATATCTTGTAGATCAGCATCCGCCTGACATGCACCGGGACCGTTTTCCGGTCAATGCCTTGCGTTTGGCCTTGCGCGTTATCGTGACGTTACCCCGCGCGGGTATCAGGGCTTTGACTCTGCGCCGGTGCGGCGCAATGATCGGGCAGAGAACGTCCAAAAGGAGAGTATCGATGAGCACCCCGGTTTACCGCCTAGCGGCCATGCTTTTGGGCGCCAGCGCCCTTGGCACCATGGCCATGACACCGGCCGTTGCCGAAACGGTCAAGCTGACCATCCTCGGTGTTGGCGATGTCTATAACTTTGCCGATGACAGCGGGCGCGGCGGTTTTGCGCGGCTGAATGCCGTGGCCAGGGCCGAACGCGCGGCAAACCCGAATACGCTTTATGTGTTTGATGGCGATATGCTGTCGCCCTCGATCCTGTCGGGTTTTGACAAGGGTCAGAACACGATCGACATGACCAACCTCGAACCCTTCGACATTGCGGTTCCGGGCAACCACGAATTCGACTTTGGCCCGGGAAACTTTGCCGAAAAGATGGCCGCATCGAAATACCCCTGGGCGGCGATCAACATCACCAACGCCGATGGCTCGGCGGTGCCGGGGTTGAACGGCGTGATGGTCAAGGAGGTGGCCGGGCTGAAGGTTGCGCTGATCCCCGTGGCGCAAGATACCACGCCCGAAGTGTCCAGCTCGGGTGATCTGATCTTCCTGCCGACCGTCGAGACCGCGATTGCCGCCGCCCGCGCCGCGCGCGATGACGGCGCCGATCTGGTGGTTGGCGTGGTGCAGACCGATCAGTCCAACGACCGCGAACTGATCAAGAGCCATGCGTTCGATGTCATCATGTCGGGCGATGACCATTCCTACGCCACCGCCTATGACGGGATCACCGCCTATGTCGAAACGTCGATCGACGGGCGCTATCTTTCGCCGGTCGATCTGAACATCGAGCTGGGCGAAAAAGACGGCAAGCGCACGCTGAGCTGGACGCCGCAGTTTCGCTTTATCGACACGCTGACCGTCACGCCGGACCCGGAATCGCAGGCGATGGCGGATGGGTTCCAGACCAAGCTTGATGAAAGCCTGAACATCGAGATTGGCGTCGCCGAGGTGGCGCTTGATTCGCGGCGCAATGTGGTGCGGGCCGAGGAATCCGCCGTGGGCAACCTGATTGCCGATGCGATGAAGGCCGCGACCGGGGCCGATATCACGATCACCAACGGTGGCGGCATCCGCGCCGACCGAACCTATGATGCGGGCACCAAGCTGACGCGCCGCGATATCCTGACCGAGCTGCCCTTCGGCAACGTCACCGTTGTCACCGAGATCCCCGGCAGTCAGGTTCTGGCCGCGCTGGAGAACGGCTTTAGTCAGGTTGAAAAAGGCGCGGGCCGATTCCCGCAGGTCGCGGGCCTTGCCGTGGTCTATGACCCCTCGGCACCGGCGGGTGCGCGGGTGGCCTCGGTCACGGTCGGCGGTGCGGATCTGGATCTGAACAAGGTCTACAAGGTTGCCACCAATGACTACATGCTGGGCGGCGGTGACGGCTATGGCGCCCTTGGCGGCGGCAAGGTGCTGGTCAACGCGGGCAATGGCAACCTGATGGCCAATGACGTGATGGAGTACGTCGCAGCGATGGGCAAGGTCACCAACACCGTCGAAGGCCGGATCAAGACTGTCGGTCAGTAGGCGCTTTTCAGACAAGGGCCGGACCGGTTCTGCCGGTCCGGTCCAGCCGGGCCGACAACTGGAACCTTGCGTCGGCAAGGGATCTTGCCTTTCGCCCTCGGCGCGGCTTATACCGGGGCCACGCGGGTGTAGCTCAATGGTAGAGCAGCAGCCTTCCAAGCTGAATACGTGGGTTCGATTCCCATCACCCGCTCCAGCCTCACTTCGTCAGGATCAGCTTGCCCGCTCTGGTGATGCGCAGCGTATAGACCTGATCGTTCAGCACGATATGCGCCTGATTTCCGCCCGCCGTAAGCACGGCGGCCTCATGGGCGGGCAGTGCGGTGAGGAAAGTCTGGTTTACGCTCATGGTTTTCTCTCAATGCGGTCCAGCAACAGTTCAAGCTCGTTTGGGCTGGAGCAAGGTTCGGTGCAGAGGGCTTGCACGATGTCGCGCAGGCTGAACCGCGAGTCTTGCGGGGATTGGCTGGCCCGAGGCATGGCAGCGGGCGGCGGAAAGGGGGGCATTCCGGTCTCCTGTTTCTGGCGCGACACGCGGTGAAGGTCTGGCGGTAATCTGAGTGAAAGACTCGGATTTGTAAAGCCTGATTCTTTTGATCGGACAATGAGCCTGCCACGCCCGCGCTCCAATTCGCCAGTGCTGGTGGCCTGCCGCGCGCAACCGCTGTCTTGAGGGGTTCCCCGCAACACACCGCTTTGAAACCGGGCCCCTGATCGGCTAACTGTCGTGCCAGACGCGGCTGCGCCCCGACGCGAGCCTTGGCCATGACCTTGCTTGCACTTGGCCCTGTGTTGCGGGGCTGTAGACGATCTGCACAACCCCAATCTGCCGCTATGGCAGCCACACCTGCCCCAGACGCCCGATCCCAAACCCGGAGAACCAAGATGATAAACGGTGAACGCCTGACCAAATCGGCCATCCGCTGGGGCATGGTCGGCGGTGGCCGCGACAGCCAGATCGGCTATAGCCACCGCTCGGCGGCGTTGCGCGACGGCTATTTCGACCTTCTGGCCGGGGCCTTCGACCTTGACCCCGAACGCGGCCGCGCCTTTGGCACAGATCTGGGGGTGGCGCCCGACCGCTGCTATGCCGACTACCGCACAATGTTCGCCGCCGAGGCGGCGCGCCCCGACGGCATCCGCGCGGTGTCGATCGCCACCCCCAACAACACCCATTACGAAATCACCAAGTCGGCGCTGGAGCAGGGCCTTCATGTGGTCTGCGAAAAGCCACTGACATTCGCGCTGAGCGAGGCACAAGAGCTTCAGCGCCTTGCGACGGCGCGCGGTCTGATCGTGGGGGTGGCCTATGGCTATGCGGGCTATCAGATGATCGACGAGGCGCGCGCGCTGGTGGCGGCAGGGGTCTTGGACGAAATTCGTCTGGTGAATCTGCAATTCGCGCACGGTTTTCACAACGAGGCGGCGGAACGGACCAACCCGGCCGCGCGCTGGCGGGTGGACCCGCGTTTTGCGGGGCCGTCCTATGTGTTGGGCGATATCGGCACGCATCCGCTTTGCCTGTCCGAGGTGATCTGCCCCGACCTTCGAATCAAACGGCTGCTGTGCGCACGTCAGAGCTTCGTCAAATCGCGCGCGCCGCTGGAAGACAACGCCATGACGTTGATGGAATACGAGGGCGGTGCCTTCGGGACCGTCTGATCAAGCGCGATCAGTGCCGGGTCGATGATCGGATCAGCGGCGGCCATCCTGAAGGGCTGTTCGAGGCTTGGGCGAACCTCTACTACCGCTATGCGTTGGCGATGGAGGCCGCCGATACCGGCCAGCCCGCCGCGCCAAAGGATCTGCGTTTTCCGGGGATCGAGGCTGGCGTCGAGGGGGTGCGTTGGGTTGAGAACTGCGTGCGCTCGGCCGAGCAGGGGGCGATCTGGGTCGACTACCGCTAGCTTTTGCCGGCCAAGGCGCCGCGGGGTCCGGGCTCTGGCACGGGGATTGATGTGAAAAGCTGGGGCGGGGGGATCGACCGTCTGGCGCCCAGGTGCGGCCCCAAGTCTGGCCCCCAAGTCTGGCCCCCAGCTCTGGCACGGGGCGTCTGGCCCCCACGCTGGCTGTCACTCTGCCCGTGCCGCTCGCACGATCTTGGCGGCAGGGCGATCAGGCCCGCGCGTCTAGAACCACTGGCCCGGCTCCATCAGCCCCAGATCCATGAGTTGCTGCGATTGCCATTCAAACGGGACCGAATTGAACCAGTTGAAGCTTTGGATATTGAAGGTCGAGCCGGGATTGAACTTGAGCGCCTTGGCGACCCGGAACGACGCGATGACCGCAGTCAGATTGTGGTGCCAAGGGCAGGCATAGGTGTTGTATTCCTCGATGTTGAACGTGTGATCGGGGCGCAATTGCAGCCCCTTTTGCGCCCGAAACAGGGCAATCCGGTCGATCTTGCGCCGGGCCCAGGGGACGTGTTCCTCAAACCGCCAGCGCAGCCCGCCGTAGAAATCCAGCTGACGTTCCTTGGGCAGGTTGCCATTGGCCGGGTCGGGGCGCGCCAGCGCGTAATAGCCCGACCGATCCATCATCGCCTCGGTCAGGTTGACCGCATTGGGGTTGCGTCCAAGGTCTGGCGCATAGAGGTCGACCACATAGGTCAACATCGCATCGCGCCGTTCTTCGGTATGAAAGGCCAGCAATTCACGCACATTGCGCGCCTCGCAGAACGGATAGAACAGGTATTCCGCGTTGTAACAGTAGTAAAGCCATGTCGTTTCAGGACAGGCGGCGATGACCGGATTGATCGCAGCTGTCAGCGCATCGCGGGCGTGCATGTTGAAGGGCACGCGGTGCACCAATGCCGCCAGATCTTCGGGCAGTTCCAGCGCCGGCGGCGCAAACACCAACACGGTGCGGAATCCGGCCGCCAGATGGTGGCGGATCGTGCTGTCGACCTCGACCAGATCCTCGATCAGGATCAGCGCCAGCGGGCTTTGGGCCAGCACCGCCTTGCCCTTGTCCAGAAAAGCCTCGAGTGACGCGTAATCCATGCCCGACCCACTTGTTTTCGCCAAGATCGGTCAACCTGCCGCCGATTGCAAGCGGCGCCCGGGTTGCGGGGTGGCCCCGTTGTGCGGTATCAGGCGCCACGTGCGAAAGGTGACCCCGATGTCGGACCCCCAACAGCCCAAGAAGCTGCATATCAAGACCTACGGCTGCCAGATGAACGTCTATGACAGCGAACGCATGGCCGAGGCGATGGGCGCCGAGGGCTATGTGCTGACCGAGGACGCGACCGAGGCCGACATGGTGTTGCTGAACACCTGCCACATTCGCGAAAAGGCGTCGGAAAAGCTCTACTCGGATCTGGGGCGGCTCAAGCCGCTCAAGCTCGATCGCCCCGATCTGAAGATCGGCGTGGCCGGCTGCGTGGCGCAGGCCGAGGGCGCCGAGATCCTGCGCCGGATGCCTCTGGTTGATATGGTCGTGGGACCGCAAAGCTACCACCGTCTGCCGGCGATGGCGCGCGCCGCCGAGGCCGGTGAAAAGACCGTCGATACCGAGTTTCCGGCCGAAGACAAGTTCGACCATCTGCCCGACCGCCCCAGCGCCAGCACCCGCCCCAGCGCGTTTCTGACCGTGCAGGAAGGCTGCGACAAGTTCTGCGCCTTTTGCGTGGTGCCCTATACGCGCGGATCCGAGGTCAGCCGTCCGGTGGACCGAATCCTGACCGAAGCGCGCAAGCTGATCGGCAAGGGCGTGCGCGAGATCACGCTTTTGGGCCAGAACGTCAACGCCTACCACGGCACCCGCGACGGCGCCGACTGGGGGTTTGCGCGGTTGGTGCGGGAATTGGCGCGGATCGACGGGTTGGCGCGGATCCGCTACACCACCTCGCACCCCAACGACATGGAAGACGATCTGATCGCCGCGCATGGCGACGAGCCAAAGCTGATGCCCTATCTGCATCTTCCGGTGCAATCGGGGTCCGACCGCATCCTCAAGGCGATGAACCGCAAGCATGGCGCCCAGGACTACCTGCGCCTGATCGACCGGATCCGCGCCGCCCGCCCCGACATCCTGCTGTCGGGCGACTTCATCGTCGGCTTTCCCGGCGAAACCGATGCCGATTTCGACGCGACGATGGATCTGATCCGCGCCGTGGGCTACGGCATGGCCTATAGTTTCAAATACTCGGCCCGACCCGGCACGCCTGCCGCGGATCGCCCGCCAGTGCCCGCCGATGTGGCCGACGCGCGCCTGCAAACGCTGCAAGCGCTGATAACGCGCCAGCAACGCGCCGCCCAAGAGGCAATGGTCGGGCGCGAGGTTGGGGTGCTGTTTGAAAAGCCGGGCCGACAGCCGGGCCAATGGGTTGGCAAATCGGACCATCTGCATGCCGTCCATGTGACCCGGCCCGACCTGACCCCCGGCACCTTGGCGCGGGTGAGAATCACCGAAAGTGGCCCCAATTCCCTCGCGGGCGTGCTGCTGGAAAACTGAAACCGGCGCCGTTGTCGGGTGTTCTGGCGCGGCGGCGCTCGCGCAATGCGCGAATGTGTTTCCGGCATGGCAATTGTTGCGCGCAAAAGAGGTTTTGTTGCCCGTAGCGCCACAATATATAGTGGATTTTGCTTCCAAAACCGCACTATTTTGCTAACTTGTTTCAATAAGTCAACTTTGCCCGCCCTGATTTTACGTCAGGGTTTTTGCGTGTCATGAGGAGGCGACAGCCCGTGAACAAATCAATTTTCGATGCCCTCGGGGCGGTTGCCCGGGTCGTTGCGGGCGGCGCGCTGCTGATCGCCGCTGGCGCGGCGCAGGCCGAGGTGAACGTGACCTTTGGCGCGCAGATTGCGCAAAGCGGCATCCAGCAGTCGATCAATGCCAAGACGCGGGCGAATGGCGTGGTCGATGGCGAGAAATATGTTCCGACGATCTGGATTGACCCGGACGGCTGCGAACACTGGGCGATGGATGACGGGGCCGAGGGGTATATGGACAACCGCCTGACCCGCGACGGGCGCCCGGTGTGCCACCGCAACGTCTGCGGCGTGATCCCGACAGACCAGCTTTTCGCGACCGACAAATCGGTCGTCACCGCCTCGGGTCGCGCCACGCTGGAGAACTTTTTCCGCAACGCGCAGGCGCGCAGCTACATCATCACCGGCCACACCGACAGCCGCGCTTCGGATGAATACAACATGAAGCTGTCGCAACGTCGCGCCACTGCGGTGGCGAAAGTCGCGAACGCCGTCGGGGCCAGCGTTCTGGCGGTGAACTGGTATGGCGAACGCAACCCGCGTGCGACCAACGCGACCGCCGCCGGCATGGCGCAAAATCGCCGCGTTGAAATCATCTGCGTGAAGTAAGGGGCAAGAACATGGGTATGAAACACATCTTCGCGCTGATCGCCGCTGCTGGCCTGCTGGCCGCTTGTGAGGGCGGCGAGGGCATTTCCGAGATCGGCCCCGACAAGTCGATTGACGGCGGATTTGACGCCAAACACCTCAGCCAGCTCAAGGCCGGTATCTGGATCGACCCCGAGGGGTGCGACCACTGGATCATCGACGATGGCGTCGAGGGCTATCTCTCGGCGCGGCTGGACGATTACGGCAAGCCGATCTGTTCGGGTGCCGGGCCGGCCAACACCGCCGTCGGGCCATTCAAGGCGGGCTCGTCCGTCCGCGACTCGCTCTGAGGTTTCCGCATCGCATCTTGCGGCCGCGCTGGGTTTATGGCGCGGCCGTTTTCTTGACAGTCTGGTGAAATTTCCAGCCCCGGCCTGTTTCTTCAAAACCAGTGCTTGCGTTAAAGAGGGATCGGCCCCACCATACCTATACAACCCCTCTGCCAGGGAGATGTTATGGGCTATAGCGCGATCACCCCCCCGCCTCGTTCCGCCGAAGCTCATGAGACGCTTCTGGAATTCCCCGACAATCGTTTGCTGATCGACCTTTGCGGCGAATTCGACCGCAATCTGGCACAGATCGAGCACAAGCTTTCGGTGCATATCCTGCGCCGGGGAAATCATCTTGCGGTGGTCGGCGCGCCAGACGTTCGGGCGCAGGCGGGCGCGGTTCTGGGGGCGCTTTATGCGCGGCTGGAACAGGGCCGACCGGTCGATGCCGACGAAATCGACGCCGCGATCCGCTTGGGCGAGTTTCGCGCCGAGTCGGTGCCGCTGGACGAACAACTTGAAATGTTCGCCGCCGGCCATTTCGAGATTCGCACCCGCAAGAAGCAGGTCGAACCCCGCACCGAGGCCCAGCAGGCCTATGTCAAGAACCTGTTCACCCATGAGCTGGGCTTCGGCATCGGCCCGGCAGGCACTGGCAAGACCTATCTGGCGGTCGCGGTGGGCGTCACCATGCTGATCGGTGGCCATGTCGACAAGATCATCCTGTCGCGCCCCGCCGTCGAGGCCGGCGAGCGTCTTGGCTTTTTGCCCGGTGACATGAAGGAGAAGGTCGATCCCTACATGCAACCGCTTTATGACGCGCTGAACGACTTTCTGCCGCAAAAGCAACTGGCCAAGCTGATGGAAGAAAAGCGCATCGAGATCGCCCCGCTGGCCTTCATGCGCGGCCGCACGCTGTCAAACGCCTTCGTGGTTCTGGACGAGGCGCAAAACGCCACCACGATGCAGATGAAGATGTTCTTGACCCGTCTGGGGCAGGGGTCGCGAATGGTGATTACCGGCGACCGCACCCAGATCGACCTGCCGCGCGGCACCGCCAGCGGCCTGGCCGACGCCGAGCGGATCCTGGATCGGATCAAGGGGGTCAGCTTCAATTATTTCACCGCGAAAGATGTCGTGCGCCACCCCCTTGTCGCGCGGATCATCGAGGCTTATGACCGCGACGATGGAGCCATTGGTTGACACATTGATCGAAGACCCGCGCTGGGAAGCGTTCGGCCTGGAGGATCTGGCTGGACGCGTCGTTCTGGCGGTGCTGGACGATCAGCAGATTTCGGCGCGGGCCTGCGAAATCAGCGTTCTGGGCTGCGGTGATGCGCGCATTGCGGTGCTCAATCAGGATTTTCGCGGCAAGCCGGTGCCCACCAACGTATTGTCCTGGCCTTCCGAGGAACGCGGTGCCGAGGTGGATGGCGACGCGCCCCTGCGTCCCGGCCCCGGCCTTCCGGGCCTGCCGGAAGAGCTGGGCGATATCGCCATCGCCTGGGAAACCTGCCTGCGCGAGGCCGCCGATCAGGGCAAGCCCATCGCCGACCATGTGGCTCATCTACTGGTGCACGGGGTCTTGCACCTGCTGGGGTATGACCACATGCGTGACAAGGACGCCGCGTTGATGGAAAATACCGAGACCCGCATCCTTGCGCACATGGGTATTGCCGACCCATATGTAGAGCGCCGCGCCTAGCGACAATAGTTCCGGGCATTTCCCGGCAAAGACGGAAAGGACGAATGGGACAAAGCGTTGACGGACCCAGCCCCGCCGCTTCGGCGTCGGATACCGACGAGGATGACAGTAACACCGAGGCCGCATCGCGCGGCTTTTTTGGCCGCATCATGGACGCGCTCAGCCCCTCGGAAACCGACGAACCCACTGCCCGCCTTGCCAATGCGCCTCCGGCCCTGACACTGCCCGGCATGGTCAATCTGCGCCGGATGCGGGTCGAGGATGTGGCGGTTCCGAAGGTCGAGATTGCAGCCGTGCCTGTCACCATCTCGCGCGACGATCTGGTCGAGGTGTTCCGGGCGCAGGGGTTCTCGCGGATACCCGTTTTCAAAGGCACGCTCGATAGCCCGCTGGGCCTGATCCACCTCAAGGATCTGGCGATGGAATATGGTTTCAACGCCGCGCCTCCGGGTCGGTTTTCACTGCGCAAGTTGTTGCGGCCATTGCTTTATGTGCCGCCCTCGATGCCGATCGGGGTATTGCTGCAAAAGATGCAGGCGCAGCGCATTCACATGGCTTTAGTGATTGACGAATATGGCGGCGTGGACGGTCTGGTCACGCTCGAGGACCTGATCGAGCAGATCATCGGCGAGATCGAGGATGAACATGACGAGGCCGAGGGCGGCTTTTGGGTGGCGGAAAAACCGGGTCAGTATCTGGCGCAGGCGCGCGCCCCGTTACAGGAATTCGAGGCCGAGATCGGCATGAAGCTGGCCAACGCCGAGGCCGATGAGGAAATCGATACGCTGGGCGGTCTGGTGTTCATGCTGGTGGACCGGGTGCCGGCCCGTGGTGAGGTGATCGTCATGGATAACGGCGTCGAGATTGAGGTGGTGGATGCCGATCCGCGCCGGATCAAGCGCCTGCGTCTGCGTTTGCCCGGCGTCGTGGCGAAATCCGATACCGCGACGAAAACCGATACCGCAACGCAATCCGGCGCTGCGAATCAGGGATGAATCTTGCGGCGCGGATAGGGGTGCGCCCCGCCTTTCGCGCCGTGTTCGGGGCGCTGGCCCGGCCCGGCTGGATGGCGCTGACGCTGGCGGCGATTTGCGGCGCGCTGGTGGCGCTGGGACAGGCGCCTTTCGGGCTTTGGTGGGTGGCGCTTCCGGCCTTTGCCGGGGTGCTGATGCTTGCGGTGGCGGAGCCCGGTGCTGTGCGCGCGGGTTGGGTCGGATGGGCTGCGGGCACCGGCTACGGCGCCACCGCGATGTTCTGGATCGTCGAGCCATTTTTTGTCGAGCCTGAGGTCTACGGCTGGATGGCACCCTTTGCGCTGGTGTTCATGGCCGCTGGCATGGGGCTGTTCTGGGCGCTGGCGACGGTGCTTGGGGCGGTCTTGGGCGGCCCGGCTCTGGATGCGGGCGCGGGGCGCAACCGCCGCGCCTTGGCGATGGCGCTGGGGTTTGGCGCGTCGGACCTGCTGCGCGGCTATCTTTTCACTGGCTTTCCCTGGGTGCTTTTGGGCCATGTCTGGATCGGCACGCCGGTGATGCAGGCGGCTGCCTTTGTCGGGCCGGTCGGGTTGACGCTGATCCTTGCTTTGCCCGCCGCCACCGCTGCGCTGGCACCGAAGGCGCGCATGCCGGCGCTTGTCGCGGCGGCGCTGGCGGTGACAGGGCTGTGGTTGGCGGGCGCGGCGCGTCTGGCGGAACCAATGCCCGACCGCACCCCCGCGCTGCATCTGCGTCTGGTTCAGCCCAACGCCGCGCAGGCGGAGAAATGGCAACCCGACAAGATGCGCGAGTTCTTTGTCCGCCATCTCGATCTGACCGCCGCCCCCTTCACCACCCGGCCCGACCTGATCGTCTGGCCTGAAACGGCGGTGCCGTTCTTGCTGGAGGATCCGGGGCAGGGGCTGGTAATGGTGGCCGAGGCGGCGGCGGGTGTTCCCGTGGCGCTGGGGATCCAGCGGTCCGAAGGCGCGCGCTACTATAACAGTCTTGCGGTGATCGGCCCTGATGCTTCGGTGCAGGCGGTCTATGACAAGTTCCACCTTGTGCCTTTTGGCGAATATGTCCCCTTTGGTGATCTGGCCGGGCGGTTTGGCCTGTCGGCCTTTGCGGCGCAGGCGGGGCATGGCTATTCGGCGGGGCCGGGGGCGCAGGTGCTGGATCTGGGGCGGTTGGGGCTGGTGCAGCCGCTGATCTGCTACGAGGCGGTGTTCGCGCAGGATTTGCGGGCCGCGCCGCGCCGGGCGGACTGGCTGTTGCAGGTGACCAATGACGCCTGGTTCGGGGCGCTGTCGGGGCCGTGGCAGCATCTGGCGCAGGCGCGGCTTCGGGCGGTGGAAAGCGGCCTGCCGCTGGCGCGCGCGGCCAATACCGGGGTGTCGGCGGTGATCGACGCCAAGGGGCGGATCATCGCCTTCCTGGGCATGGATCAGGCCGGGGTGGTTGACGCGGCGCTGCCCGCATCGCTGCCGGCAACGGTCTATAGCCGGTTTGGCGACGCGCCGGTTCTTGGCTTTATCGTCGCAGCCATGGCCTTGCTGTTGCGGATGCGGTCGAAAGGCGTTGACCGGGGGCGACGCCGGGTCTAGGCAAGGGACACAACCGTCACAACGGCTTCCTGGCGTGGCGGATTTATCAATGGAGCACTTCCCCATGACACGAAACGACTATGTCTTTACTTCCGAGTCCGTCTCGGAAGGGCACCCTGACAAGGTTTGCGACCGTATTTCCGATGCGGTTCTGGACGCTTTTCTGGCGCAAGAACCCAATGCCCGCGTGGCCTGCGAAACCTTTGCCACCACCAACCGCGTTGTGGTTGGCGGCGAGGTCGGTCTGTCGGACGCGGTGACGCTGAATGATTTCATCAAACGGGTCGATGGCATCGTGCGCGATTGCGTGCGCGACATCGGCTATGAGCAGAAGAAATTTCACTGGGAAAACATCAAGGTCCACAACTATCTGCACAAGCAGTCGGCGCATATCGCGCAAGGCGTGGACAAGGATGGTGCCGGCGATCAAGGCATCATGTTCGGCTATGCCACCGATGAGACCGAGGCCTTGATGCCGGCGCCGATCCAGTATTCGCACGCGATCTTGCGGCGTCTGGCCGAAGTGCGCAAATCGGGCGCCGAACCCAGCCTGCGCCCCGACGCCAAGTCGCAGCTGAGCCTGCGCTATTCCAACGGCAAGCCGGTCGAGGTGACCTCGATCGTTCTGTCGACGCAGCATGCGCATAAAAAGCAGACCAGCGACGACATTCGCGGCATCGTCGAGCCCTATATCCGCGAGGTCCTGCCCGAGGGCTGGATCACCGACAAGACCGAATGGTGGGTCAACCCGACCGGAACTTTCGTCATTGGCGGCCCGGACGGGGATGCGGGCCTGACCGGGCGCAAGATTATCGTCGATACCTATGGTGGGGCGGCGCCGCATGGTGGCGGAGCATTCTCGGGCAAGGATCCCACAAAGGTGGATCGCTCGGCGGCCTATGCCGCGCGCTATCTGGCCAAGAACGTGGTGGCGGCCGGTCTGGCAAAGCGCTGCTGCATTCAGGTCAGCTATGCGATCGGCGTCGCCAAGCCGCTGTCGATCTATGCCGAGACCTACGGCACCGGCGAAGTGCCTGAATCCGAGATCGAGCGGATCGTGTCCGAGTTGATGGACCTGACACCTCGCGGCATTCGCGAACACCTGGACCTGTGCCGCCCGATCTATGCGCGCACCTCTGCCTATGGCCATTTTGGGCGCGCGCCCGAGGCCGATGGCGGTTTTTCATGGGAACGGCTCGATCTGGTCGAGGCACTGAAAAAGGCGCTGTAGCGCAGGTGGTGCGCGGGGTCATCTGGCCCCACGTCCCATGCCCACGTCCGGGCGATTGGCCGCTGGCGGGCGCACGAGCCAAGGCTTGTGCGCCCGCTGCCGTTCAAGGCCCGATGTTGGAGGTTGTGGCGGGCGGCGAAGCCTCTGGCGGGGATATTTGAGCAAAGATGAAACGGGTCGGGCGCAGGCTTTGCGCTTGACGGGCGGTGTGGGGGGCGGCATGAGGCCGCGCATGAGTGACAAACCCGAACCCGAGAGCCCGCTGCCTGACGACGCCGATGCCGATGCCGGTGCCGATGCCGCGCCAGAGTGGCGCAATTTTTATGGCCGTCGGATCGGCAAGACCATTCGCCAAAGCCAGCGCGGCTATCTGAGCGAGGATCTTGGGACGCTGTGTCCGCATGGGGTGGCGCCGACAGAGAACCCCGACCGCACACCGATCGAGGTTGCGGCGATCTTTGGCGAAGCGCGCCCGGTCTGGCTTGAGGTCGGGTTCGGCGGTGGCGAGCATCTGGTACATATGGCCGCGCGCTACCCTCAGGTCGGGATCATCGGCTGCGAGCCGTTCATCAATGGCGTGGCGATGCTTTTGGGCAAGATCCGCGCGGCGGGCGTCAGCAATCTTGCGGTCTATCCGGGCGATGTGCGCGACCTTTTTGATGTGCTTCCAGACGGGGTAATCGGGCGTGCTTTTCTGAACTACCCCGACCCTTGGCCAAAGCGTCGCCACCACCGCCGCCGCTTTGTGACGCAAGACCATCTGTTGCCGCTGGTGCGGGTTCTGGCGCCAGGGGCCGAGTTTCGCGTGGCGACCGATATTCCCGACTACATGCGCCAGGCCCTGGCCGAGGTGCCAAAGGCCGGGTTCGTGCTTGAGGCGCATTCAGGCACGCCTTGGGACGACTGGATTTCGACGCGCTATGAACAAAAGGCGCTGCGCGAGGGTCGCGTGCCTGATTACGCGACCTTCCGAAAGCTCTAGCCGGGGGCCGGCCCGGAAATTCGGCCAGACGGCACGGCTGCAATGGACGGCTGATTGCGCTTGCGCTATCAGGCGGGCCAGGATCTCGAGGGAGAGTAAGATGTCCGGCCATGGCAACCCGATCAAGATGACAGCGCGCAGATCCGGTGCGCTGAAGGGGGTGGCCGAGGTGCCCGGCGACAAGTCGATTTCGCATCGCGCGTTGATCCTTGGGGCGCTGTCGGTGGGCGAGACGCGGGTCAGCGGCCTGCTGGAGGGGCAGGACGTTCTGGATACCGCCGCCGCGATGCGTGCCCTTGGCGCCGAGGTGGTGCAGCATGGGCCCGGCAGCTGGTCGGTGCATGGCGTGGGCGTGGGCGGGTTTGCAGAACCGGAAGCGGTGATCGATTGCGGCAACTCGGGCACCGGGGTGCGTCTTGTCATGGGTGCGATGGCAACCAGCCCGATCACCGCGACCTTTACGGGCGACGCCTCTTTGCGCAAACGGCCTATGGGCCGGGTGACAGATCCGCTGGCGCTGTTCGGGGCACGGGCCTATGGGCGCAGGGGCGGGCGGTTGCCGATGACGCTGGTCGGGGCGGCGGACCCGGTTCCGGTGCGCTACGTCACGCCGATGCCCTCGGCGCAGGTGAAATCGGCGGTGCTGCTGGCGGGGCTGAACGCGCCGGGCCAGACCGTGGTGATTGAACGCGAACCGACGCGCGACCATTCGGAACGGATGCTGCGCGGGTTTGGTGCCGAACTGACGGTCGAGGATGCCCCCGAGGGCCGGATCATCACCCTGACGGGCCAGCCTGAATTGCGCGCGCAAAGCGTGGCGGTGCCGCGCGACCCCAGCTCGGCCGCGTTTCCGGTCTGTGCGGCGCTGATCGTCGCGGGCTCGGATATTCTTGTGCCCGGGGTCAGCCAGAACCCGACCCGGAACGGGCTTTTTGCCACGCTGGTCGAGATGGGCGCCGACATCACCTTTGAAAATCCGCGCGAAGAGGGCGGCGAGCCGGTCGCCGACCTGCGGGTTCGCGCCTCGGAGCTGACCGGCATCGAGGTGCCGCCAGACCGCGCCGCCAGCATGATCGACGAATACCCGGTGCTGTCGGTTGTGGCGGCCTGCGCCAATGGCACCACGGTGATGCGCGGGGTCAAGGAATTGCGGGTCAAGGAAAGCGACCGGATCGACGCGATGGCGCGCGGGCTTGAGGCCTGCGGCGTGCGGGTCGAGGAAGACGAAGACACCCTGATCGTGCATGGCATGGGGACGGGCGCGGTGCCCGGCGGCGCGATATGTGCCAGCCAAATCGACCACCGCATCGCGATGTCGTTTCTGGTGCTGGGACTGGCTACGCAACGCCCGGTTTCGGTCGATGACGGCTCGCCTATCGCCACCTCGTTTCCGGTGTTTGAGGCGCTGATGGCCGGGCTGGGTGCCCAGATCGAACGGGATGCCTGAGGCTTGGTGGGTTCGGAGCGCGCAACGGATGGCCCGATCAGGAGAATAGAGATGGGTTTCACAGTCGCGATTGACGGGCCGGCGGCGGCGGGCAAGGGCACGATCGGCCGGGCGATCGCGGCGCAGTTCGGCTTTGCGCATCTGGACACCGGGCTTTTGTATCGCGCGGTCGGCGCCAAGGGGGGCGACCCGGTCGCGGCGGCGCAGGGGCTTTGCCCGGCTGATCTGGCGCGCGACGATCTGCGCAGTCTTGCGGCGGGCCAGGCGGCCAGCCGGGTGGCCGTGATCCCCGAAGTGCGCGCAGCACTTGTGACGTTCCAGCGCAGGTTTGCGCGCCAGGATGGCGGCGCGGTTCTGGATGGGCGCGACATCGGCACCGTGATCTGCCCCGAGGCCGAGGTGAAGCTTTATGTCACGGCCAGTGCCGAGGTGCGCGCGCATCGCCGTTGGCTTGAGGTCGGCGGCGATCCGGCCGAGGTTCTGGCCGAGGTGCGCGAACGCGATGCCCGCGACATGGGGCGGGCCGATGCGCCGCTGAAACCCGCGGCAGATGCGCTCTTGCTTGATACGACGGATTTGACTATAGACGCCGCAGTCAACAAGGCGATCAAGGCCATAGAAAATCGGATCAGGCAGGGTCGGGCGTAAGCCGCGACCCTTTGTCGTTATCCGAATGGTCTGCCCGACGGACCCCAACCAAAGACCGGCGGAGCCAACCGCATGGCCAGCAAACACTTGAAAAGGAAAACTGAACGCATGTGCGCCAAAACCACCATGGAAGAATTTGAAGCCCTCTTGAACGAGAGCTTCGAGATTGACACCCCCGAAGAGGGTTCGGTTGTCAAAGGCAAGGTCATCGCCATCGAGGCGGGCCAGGCCATTATCGACGTCGGCTACAAAATGGAAGGCCGCGTTGATCTGAAAGAATTTGCCAACCCGGGCGAGACCCCCTCGATCGCCGTTGGCGATGAGGTTGAGGTTTATCTTGACCGTGTTGAAAACGCGCGTGGCGAGGCTGTCATCAGCCGTGAAAAAGCCCGCCGTGAAGAGGCCTGGGACCGTCTGGAACAGGCCTATGCCAAAGAAGAGCGCGTCGATGGCGCCATCTTCGGCCGCGTCAAAGGCGGCTTTACCGTCGATCTTGGCGGCGCTGTGGCCTTCTTGCCGGGCAGCCAGGTTGACGTGCGTCCGGTGCGTGATGCCGGCCCGCTGATGGGTCTGAAGCAGCCGTTCCAGATCCTGAAAATGGATCGTCGTCGGGGCAACATCGTGGTGTCGCGTCGTGCGATCCTTGAAGAAAGCCGTGCCGAACAGCGCGCCGAAGTCATTGGCAACCTGACCGAAGGTCAGACCGTCGACGGCGTGGTCAAGAACATCACCGAATACGGTGCCTTCGTTGATCTGGGCGGCGTTGATGGCCTGCTGCATGTCACCGACATGGCGTGGCGCCGGGTCAACCACCCGTCCGAGATCCTTGCGATCGGCGAAACCGTCAAGGTTCAGGTCGTCAAGATCAACAAGGAAACGCACCGCATCAGCCTTGGCATGAAGCAGCTGCAAAACGACCCGTGGGATTCGGTCGAATCGAAATTCCCGCTGAACTCGGTCCACAAGGGCCGCGTGACCAACATCACCGATTACGGCGCCTTCGTTGAGCTGGAAGCCGGTGTCGAAGGTCTGGTGCACGTTTCTGAAATGTCCTGGACCAAGAAGAACGTCCATCCGGGCAAGATCGTGTCCACCTCGCAAGAGGTTGACGTCATGGTTCTGGAAATCGACACCGCCAAGCGCCGCGTTTCGCTGGGTCTGAAACAGACCATGCGCAACCCGTGGGAAGTGTTCGCCGAGGCCAACCCGGTCAACACCGTCATCGAAGGCGAAGTCAAGAACATCACCGAATTCGGTCTGTTCATTGGCCTCGACAACGACATCGACGGCATGGTCCACCTGTCGGATCTGAGCTGGGATCAGCGCGGCGAAGACGCGATTCAGAACTACCGCAAGGGCGACATGGTGAAAGCCGCTGTCACCGAAGTGGACGTCGAGAAAGAGCGTATTTCGCTGTCGATCAAGGGCCTCGATGCCGACACGTTCTCGGACGCGGTTGACGGTGTGAAGCGTGGCTCGATCATCACCGTCGAAGTGACGGCGATCGAGGAAGGCGGGATCGAGTGCGACTACAACGGCATGAAGTCGTTCATCCGTCGTTCGGACCTGTCGCGTGACCGTGCCGACCAGCGCCCCGAGCGCTTCCAGGTCGGTGACAAGGTCGATGTGCGCGTGACCAACGTGGACAGCAAGACCCGCCGTCTTGGCGTCTCGATCAAGGCGCGTGAGATCGCCGAAGAGAAAGAAGCCGTGGAACAGTATGGTTCGTCAGATTCGGGAGCGTCTTTGGGCGACATCCTCGGCGCCGCGCTGAAGGGCGACAAATAGGCCGAAAGGTTTATGAAAACCGGAATGGCCCCGCCTTTTGGCGGGGCCATTTGCGTTTGGGCGATTCGGCTTTGGCCCGCTCTGCGGGGGGCTTTGGGTCCATGCTGCGCTGCAAAAGGTGCATCCGAGGTGGCCAGATACGGCTCATGGTCCGAAATTCTGCGCCTTTCCAAGCCTTTGCTGTTTGTCCGGCGGAAATTTCTGCCTATAGTTGGAACAAATAATAGCACCCGGGTCTGCCGCCCTGGGATCCTTGGGGGGATACGCATGATCCGGTCTGAACTGATTGCGAAGATTTCCGAAGAAAACCCGCACTTGTTTCAACGAGACGTCGAAAAGATCGTGAACACGATCTTCGACGAAATCGTCGAAGCGATGGCCCGCGGCGATCGGGTAGAGTTGCGCGGCTTTGGCGCCTTTTCGGTGAAAAAGCGCGACGCGCGTGTCGGGCGCAACCCGCGCACCGGCACGTCGGTAGAGGTCGATGAAAAGCATGTGCCGTTCTTCAAGACCGGCAAGCTGCTGCGTGATCGGCTGAACGGAGAAGAGAGCTAGGATGTTTCGCGCATTTCGCACGGCGTTTCTGGTCGCACTGGCCCTCGTTCTGGTGGCGTTGGCGCTGGCCAATCGCGACACGGTGACCCTGCGTCTGCTACCGCCCGAAGCGGGCGATTTTCTGGGCTTCAGCTGGTCGATACAATTGCCGCTGTTCCTGGTCATTTTTGCGGGCATCCTGTTGGGGTTGCTGGTCGGTTTCGTCTGGGAGTGGATGCGCGAATACCGCATTCGCAGCACCGCCAGCCAGCAGGCCCGCGAAGTCAATCGGCTGACGCGCGAAGTTTCGCGCCTGTCGACCGAAAAGCAGGGCCCCAAGGACGAGGTTCTGGCGCTGCTTGAGGAACCCGGCCGGGCGCGCTAGGGCTTTGGCATGACTATCCGTGTGAAAATCTGCGGTCTGACCCGCCCCGAACATGTCGCCGCCGCTGCCGAGGCGGGCGCGCGCTATCTGGGCTTTGTGTTCTTTCCAAAATCGCCGCGTCACCTGACGGTTGCGGCGGCGCGCGATCTGGCCGTTCTGGGGCCGCCGGGCGTGGCCAAGGTGGCGCTGGTGGTCAATGCCGATGATGCCACGCTTGAGGCGATCTTGCGTGACGTCCCGATCGACATGCTGCAACTTCACGGCGCAGAAACCCCCGCCCGCGTGACCGAGATCCGCGCCCGCTTTGGCCTGCCGGTGATGAAGGCCGTGGGCGTGGTCGAGGCCGCCGATCTGGATGCGCTGCCGGCC
This sequence comes from Rhodobacteraceae bacterium UBA6197, assembly GCA_002422085.1. Classification (GTDB taxonomy): domain Bacteria; phylum Pseudomonadota; class Alphaproteobacteria; order Rhodobacterales; family Rhodobacteraceae; genus UBA6197. Next base: position 388,585 of record DISZ01000019.1, on the reverse strand, counting down.
TATGAGGCGGTGGCCGATCAGATTCTGGTGGATGCCAAGCCGCCGAAGGGCGCGGCACTGCCCGGCGGCAACGGGCTGGCCTTTGACTGGCGGCTGATTGCCGGGCGCAGCTGGGACCGCCCCTGGATGCTGGCTGGCGGATTGACGGCGCAAAATGTGGCCGAGGCCGTGCGCCTGACCGGCGCACAGCAGGTCGATGTCTCGTCGGGGGTTGAAACCGCGCCGGGGGTCAAGGACGTGGCATTGATCCGGGATTTTGTCGCGGCGGCACGGGCGTGATCGCCTGGCGCGAGGCGCGCGCCGCCGATGTGCCTGCCGTCGTCGCCCTTCTGGTTGATGACAGTCTGGGTGCACTGCGCGAGGGGCGCGACCTTGCCGCCTATGCCGCCGCTTTTGACGCGATGCAAACCGAGGCCGCCAACCACCTGATCGTGGGCGAAGACCGCAAGGGCCGCGTCGTGGCCTGCTATCAGATCTGCTTCATTTCGGGCCTGTCACTGAAGGCCAGCCGTCGGGCACTGTTGGAAGCGGTGCGAGTCGCGTCTGACCTTCGCGGTCAGGGCATCGGCGCCGCGCTGATCGCCGATGCCGAAACGCGCGCGCGTGCGGCGGGCTGCCGGTTGATCCAGCTGACCACCAACAAATCGCGCCTGCGCGCCCATGCGTTCTATGAACGCCTTGGCTTTACCGCCAGCCACATTGGCTATAAACGCGAGTTGGACTGACAGGGGGTGGCCATGGCCGACGATCTTTTCAACAGCTTCATGACTGGCCCGGACGAACGGGGCCGTTTTGGCATTTTCGGTGGGCGCTTCGTCTCGGAAACGCTGATGCCGCTGATCCTCGAACTTGAGGCCTGTTATGAACACGCCAAGACCGACCCCAGTTTTTGGGCGCAGATGGACGATCTGTGGAAACACTATGTCGGCCGCCCCAGCCCGCTTTATTTCGCCGAGCGTCTGACCGCGCATCTTGGCGGCGCGAAAATCTACCTCAAACGCGATGAGCTGAATCACACCGGCGCGCACAAGATCAACAACGTGCTGGGCCAGATCCTTCTGGCACGCCGGATGGGCAAGACCCGAATCATCGCCGAAACCGGCGCCGGCCAGCATGGCGTGGCCACGGCCACGGTCTGCGCGCGTTTCGGTCTGAAATGCGTGGTCTATATGGGCGCGACCGATGTCGAACGTCAGGCGCCGAACGTATTTCGGATGCGCCTTCTGGGGGCCGAGGTGATTCCCGTCACCTCGGGTCGTGGCACGCTGAAAGACGCGATGAACGACGCGCTGCGCGACTGGGTAACCAACGTGCGCGACACGTTCTATTGCATCGGCACGGTTGCGGGGCCGCATCCCTACCCGGCGATGGTGCGCGATTTCCAGTCGATCATCGGCAAGGAAGTGCGCGAACAGATTACCGAACGCGAAGGGCGTCTGCCCGACACGCTGATTGCCGCGATCGGCGGTGGATCGAATGCGATGGGGCTGTTCTTCCCGTTCCTTGACGACGCCTCGGTGCAGCTTATCGGCGTCGAGGCGGGCGGCAAGGGCGTCAACGCCAAGATGGAGCATTGCGCCAGCCTGACTGGCGGGCGGCCCGGTGTGCTGCATGGCAATCGCACCTATCTGCTGCAAGACGAGGATGGCCAGATCCTTGAGGGCCATTCAATTTCGGCGGGTCTGGATTACCCCGGTATCGGCCCCGAACATGCCTGGCTGCATGACGTGGGTCGCGCCCAATATGTCAGCATCACCGACATCGAGGCGCTGGAGGCCTTCCAGCTCAGCTGCACGCTTGAGGGAATCATCCCGGCGCTGGAACCCAGTCACGCGCTGGCGCATGTAATGAAAATCGCGCCGACTTTGCCAAAAGACCACCTTCTGGTGATGAATATGTGTGGGCGCGGCGACAAGGACATATTCACCGTGGCCAAGCATCTTGGCTTCGATATGAAGATCTGATCCTGCCAACCCATTGAAAAGATTGAACCCGCACCCGTCTGGCGCGGGTTTTTTCGTCTCTAAACTCTGGTTTAGGCGCATCGGAGAACGGTTTAGAGGTCCGGTTTTATGCCTTTGGGTCAATAGCCCCGGCGCTGTCTTCAGGTTCTTGTCAGCCCATCGCCGCATGTTGCCGCGAAGGTTAAATGGAGACTGAAATGAAACGCACATTCCAACTTGCTGCTGCTTTTGCCCTGATCGGTTCGGGCGCCATGGCCGAACTGAATACCGACGCCGCCGTTCAGGCGTTGCAAGACCAAGGCTATACCCGGATCGAGGTGCGCACCACCGCGACCGAAACCAAGGTCGAAGCGATCCGCGGCACTGAAAAGGTCGAGATCACCTATGACTCGGCGACGGGGGCCGTGCTGAAAACCGAAACGGACAGGGTGCGGGCAGGCGAAGACACGACCCCCGGCGTTTCGCTGGAAGACTCTCCCGCCGATGGCACTGGAACCGCCACCACGACGCGTACCCGCACCCGTGCCGGCGATGATGATGCTGAGGATGACGATGACCAGGGCGACCATGTGTCGGGCAACGACGACCATGGCAATGACGACGACCATGGCAATGACGACGACCATGGCAACGATGACGACCATGGCAATGACGACGACCATGGCAACGACGACCATGACGGCGGCTCGGACGACTGAACGGGCCTTCCCCCGGCGGCGACCTGTCGCCGGGGAATAGCTTGCCCGGCGCGCGCAAGTTTCCCATACTTGGGGGCTGGCGACCGTCGCGGGGGGCGCATTGGGGTAAAAGCGAAATGAACCGACGCAAGTTTCTGATACAGATGGGGGTGGGTGCCGCCCTGACCCCACTTTTCGCCGCCCCGGCGCGGGCGGAAAGCGTCGCCGATCAGGTCGTGCAGCAGCTAAAGTCGCAGGGCTACGGCAAGATTGAAATCAGCCGCACGCTTTTGGGCCGGATCCGGATCGTCGCAACGCGCAGCGATTTCCGGCGCGAGATCGTCATAGATCGGCGCACCGGCGAGGTGTTGCGCGACCTGTTGCAGCCCTTGCCCGGCAGGCGTAACGGCAAAAACTCGGTCCAGATCCGCGATGACACCTCCGGTTCGGGCAGCAGCGATTCCGGTTCCGGCAGCAGCACCGGGTCCGACAGCGGCGACGACACGGGTGACGACAGCGGCGACGACAAAGGTGACGACAGCGGCGACGACAAGGGTGACGACAGCGGTGATGACAAGGGTGACGACAGCGGTGATGACAAGGGTGACAGCGGCAGCGACGACAAGGGCGAAGGCGGTGACCATGGCGACGAGCATGATTGACGCCCCGAACCTGACGGCGGTCCGCGCGTCATGAGGCGACAGCTGCCGATCCTGCTGATCTTTGCCGTGCAGGCAGCCTGCGCGTTGTTTTTCGTGTCCGATATCGTGATGTCGGTCTTTGGCATCTATGCCAATCCGATCAGTTGGCAGAGCCGCGAGATACTGGAACTGGGTGCCGCTCTGGGGTTGGTGCTGGGGTTGGTGCTGGGGGCAATGGCGCTACGCCGGTCCTTGCGGGAAGTGGCGCATACCCGCGAAAAACTGCGTCGCGCCTCGGGGGCTTTCATGGAGCTGTTGGCCGAGAGGTTTGCCGAATGGGGCCTGACCCCGGCGGAACGGGACGTGGCATTGTTTGCGATCAAAGGCCTTTCGACGGCCGAAATCGCGGTCCTGCGCACGACGTCAGAAGGCACCGTCAAGGCGCAGACCAACGCGATCTATCGCAAGGCCGGGGTCAGCGGGCGCGGGCAGTTGTTAAGCCTGTTCATTGAGGACCTGATGGAAGAACTGCCCTCCGGCGCTGTGGCGCCGACCGAGACGAAATCGGTGGCGCTGGGCTAGGCGTTGCACGGTTTGGTCCGACCCACACGCCGGTTCGCGCGACTTCCGGGCGCGGCGCGAAAAGCGCGGTTCAAAGGCGAAACGCGTCAGCCCTTTTTCTTTTTCTTCTTCTTTCGGGACTCGTCGCCCTCGGCCTCGGCCTCGACGGCGGTGGGGGCGTTTGCGCCGACATGTTGCGCCAGTTCCGCGGGATCAAGCCGGATCAACCCCGCCATCCAGTTCGAAAACGCCTCGACCACCTCGCACAGGGCGGCCACGCGGGCATCGGGGCTGCTGACTTCGATCGCGTAAAGCTGTTCAAGCGCCGGGGCCAGGTCGCGGCGGCGGCGTTCGGCCAGGATCCGGCGCGCGATCGCCCAAGGGTCTGCTGGCGCCTGGAAATAGTCCTTCCGGTCGCCCGGGCTGCGGGCCGCGTCAATCAACCCCCATTGCCGCAATTCCTTGAGCGCGGTCGAGATATTGGACCGTGACAACCCCAGATCCGCCACCAGATCATCGGCGCAGGGCGCTTGCGCTGCACGCCAGATCGCCGCAAAGCACTGTCCTGCCGGGCGCGATAGCCCCATTTTTTGGGCCAGATCGGTGAAGAGGCTGCTGAGTTCTGCCTGTCCTGCAGGGCGCATCGGTTCCTCCGGTGGTGGTCTTTTGCTTTTCTAGCACCCCACGGCGGCGCTGTCGCCTGCCAGATCGGTGCGGCTGAAACGATACTCGGTCACTTGCTGCCATGGCGTATCCGGTTCCAGCAGGATCGAGGGGAAATCGGGTCTTCGGGGGGCATCTGGCCAGAACTGCGGTTCAAGCGCGATCCCGGCGAAGGGGCCATAGGGCGTGCCCATCAAACCCGGATAGGGGGCGGTGTCGATGCCCGCGCCATCATAGACCTGCAAGCCCGGCGCGGTGGTCGACAAGGTCATCGTCACCCCCTTGGTGCCGCGCAACCGCGCGACCTGCGTCATGGGCCTTAGGGCGGCGGCAAGGCAAAAACAATGATCGAGCCGCGCCACAAGGGCAAGCGGCGCGCCTTGGCGCAGATCGCGCGGGCTGCCGCTCAGCGGGCGAGGCGGGGTTTGGGGCAGGTTTTGCGGATCGGTCGGCAGATAGGTTTCGGCTACGACCGCAAGGTTTTGCGCGCGCGCGTCGCCCTGCCCGTCGAGGTTCCAATAGGGGTGGTGCGCCAGATTCATCAATGTCGCCGCATCGCTTTGGGCGGTAAGGGTCAGGCGCAGCGTGGCCGGGGCGATGATCCGGTATTCCGCCCGAACCACCCGGTTGCCGGGAAATCCGCCCAGACCGTCGGGCAAGGCCAGCCGCAGGGTGACATGGTCTGACGCCTGCGCTTCGATCTGCCAGACCTGATCCGAGGTGCCGCCGGCGCCTGAATGCAGAGTATTGGCGCCTTCATTGGCCTCGAACCGGGCGGTATGCCCGGCAATGTCGGCGCTGGCCCCGGCAAGGCGGTTGGCCACCGGGCCGACGATCGCGCCAAACCAGCGCATCGGCCCGCTATAGGCGGCCAGCAGATCGGCCCCCAGCGTCAGCGACCATGGCGTTCCGGCAAGGCGCAGATCCTGAAGCGTGGCGCCCAGGGTCAGGATATGGGCGGTCAACGCGCCTGCGCGCAGGGTGATACGCTGCACCTCGGTGCCCAGCGCCAGCACGCCAAAGGGCTGCGCGCCGCTCATGTGTTGCGCGCCGTGGCGGCAGCGGCGGCAAAGCCTGCCAGCAGCGCCACCTCGACCACGCCAGCGGTGGCCTGCACGCCTTGGGTCGCCAGCGCGCGCGCATAAAGCCCCGGTGCGGTGCCCGTTCCCAGCACCAGCACGGCCTGACCCAGCCACCAAGGCCGGGCGGAGGCCAGATCGGCGCCAATCAACGCGCCGTGCAGCGTGGCCTCGGCCCGATCGGGCGGCATCAGCCGGGCGGCAGACAGCAGCCGGGCAAGCCGCTCGGGGCGCGACAGGCAATCCGACAAGGCGGCATCGAACGCCGCCAACGCAAGGCCCTCGGGGCGCTGCGGCGCTGTGGCGGGCCGTGTCGGCACCAATGCATCGGCCAGCACGCCCGTGGCCGCGCTTGTCACGCTGACCACCTCGCCCGCGCTGATCTGTGCCCAAAGGCTATGCGCCCCGGTCAGGCAGATCACCCCGTCGAACTGCGGGCGTCCGCGCAGACAGCCGGCCAGACAAAGCGCCTGAACGGCGCTGACGCGGTCAACGGGTTTGGCCTGCGTCAGATCCCGCACCTGCCACCAGACCCCGTGGTCGGTGGCCGCGTCCGGCATCGGCGCCAAGGCGACCGGCGCGCAGGGCAGCGCGGTTGTCGCGGCTCCCGTCAGCCCCGCCACCAGAACCAGAACGCCGGGCTGCCACCAAGGGGCGATGATCGCGTCCAATGCCCGAAGCGGGGTATCGGGCGCCAGCCAGCGCCCCGAGGTCTGCGCCAGCGCGGTTGCCTCGGCGCTGCCGGCCCAGACGCGCAGATTCTGCCCGTCAACCTCGGCCCCGATCCAGGCGATATGGTCCATGCGGCCCCCCTTCCGACGCCCCTCGGCTGATCGCTGCGGGGCGTCATGGTCAGAGCATGGTTTGGCGGCGCGATCAAGCCGTGCCGGCCTTAGCCCTGACTCAGACAGTCGCTGATCGTCGCCGCCATGCCCCGCAGCAGCGCGGCGTATAGGTCGGGGCCATAGGCCAGCAGGCTGCCCGCCGGATCCAGCGCGCCGCCAAGCCGCACCGAGGTGCCTTCGATCAGAAGCGCGGCTGGTTTCGGGTCGTGCACGGCCTCGGGAAAGGCGCAAACCGCGCCGCTTTGGGCCAGATCATTGCGCAGTTCGGTCAGATGCGCGGCACCCGGGGCGGTCGCATCCCCCAGATTGATCGCGCCGACCACATTCAGGCCAAACCGGCCCGTGAAATAGCCGTAAGCCTGATGAAACACCACGAACGGCCGGTCGGCAACCGGGGCCAGCAGGGAGGCGATCTCGGTTTCCAGCGCGTCGATGCGGACACGGGCCGCCTCGGCGTTGCGTTCATAGCTTGTCGCATGCTCCGGGTCTAGCGCCGCCAGATCGGCGGCGATCAGCCCCAGCCAGATCTTGGCGTTTTCCGGGTCAAGCCAGGCGTGCGGGTCGGTGCCACTGTGTGAATGGGGCGCTGAGTCGTGGTCGTGATCGTCGTCTTCGGCGTGGTCGTGATCGTCGTCACCGGCGTGGTCGTGATCGTCGCCCTCGGCGTGGTCGTGATCGTCGTCTTCGGTCATTGGAAAGTCGCGGCGCAAGGTCGGCTCGGCCGCCAAAAGGCCCAACCGCCCGCCCGCGCCGTCAATGCCGTTCAGGGCGCGGTCAAGCCAGGGGGTCATCTCGGGGCCGATCCAGACTACCAGATCGGCCTGCTGCAACGCCTTGGCCTGAGAGGGGCGCAGCTGATAGCTATGCGCGTTGCTGCCCTGATCCAACAAGATCACGGGCGTTCCCAGATCGCCCATGACTTGTGCGGTCAAGGACTGCACGGCCGGAATATCGGTCACGACCTGAGGCACTTCGGCAAACGCCATTGGGGCAAGGCTGGACAACAGCAGGGTGAGGGCGGGTAAACTGCGCATGGGAGCTCCTTGTGATCTTGTAACGTCAAGATGTCTTGTCTATGTTATGACATAACAGGTCAAGCGAAATGTGATAAGGTAACAGATGCAGGACAAACCCGTTACCCAAAACGATGTCGGCGTGGCGTTTTCCCGGCACGACCACGCCCATTGTGCCGATGCGACGCTGGCGCGGGCCGAGGCCGCGGCCCTGACCCGTGGCGCGCGTCTGACCCCGGTGCGTCGCCGCGCGCTTGAAATCTTGCTTGAGGAACACCGCGCGCTCGGGGCCTATGAGGTGCTTGACCGGCTGGCCGCCGACGGCTTTGGCAAACAGCCCCCCGTGGCTTACCGCGCGCTGGAGTTTCTGGTGGAAAACGGGCTTGCGCATCGGGTGCGCCGGCTGAATGCCTTTACCGCCTGCATGCACCCCGGCGAGACCCATATGCCGGTATTTCTGATCTGCCGGGTCTGCCACGCCGTCGCCGAGGCTTCGGCCACCCCGGTTCGCGCCGCGTTGGACCGCGCCGCCGCCGAGCTTGGCTTTACCGTCGAGCGCACCAATGTCGAGGCGTTGGGCCTGTGCCCCGCCTGCCACGATCTGGCCTGCACCGGAGTATCGACATGAGTCTGATTTCGACGACGGGTCTTGGCGTCGAACATGGTGGCGTCGAGGTGCTTTCGGGGGTCGATTTCACCATCTCCAAAGGCGAGATCGTTACCGTGGTCGGCCCCAACGGCTCGGGTAAATCCACGCTGATCCGGGCGCTGATCGGGCTGGAACCGGCGGCGACGGGGCAGGTGCACCGGGCGCCCGGCCTGAGCATCGGCTACGTGCCGCAGCGGCTGCATATCGACGCGACCCTGCCGATGACGGTGCGCCGCTTTTTGTCGCTGCCACGGCGCGTCAGCGATGACGCGGCCACCGCGGCGCTGTTGCGCTGTGGCGTCGAGGGGCTGGAGGCACGACAGATGTCGCGCCTGTCAGGCGGCCAGTTCCAGCGCGTGTTGCTGGCGCGGGCGCTGTTGGCCAAACCTGATATCCTGATACTGGACGAGGCGACGCAGGGCCTCGACCAGCCCGGCGTGGCCGCCTTTTATCGTCTGCTTGAAGATGTCCGGCAGGAAACCGGTGTAGCGGTGCTGATGGTCAGCCACGATCTGCATGTGGTGATGTCGGCCTCGGACAGGGTGATCTGCCTGAATGGCCATGTCTGCTGTCAGGGCACGCCGCACGTTGTTTCGGCCGCGCCAGAATATCGCGCGCTGTTCGGGCTTGGCACGGGCGGAGCGCTGGCGCTTTACCAGCACGTCCACGACCATGACCATGACCACGACCACGGCCCCGAGGGACACGGGCACGATCACGCCCACCCTCAAGACGCCCCGACCAGTGCAGGACATCCCCATGCTTGACGATTTTCTGACACGCGCCGGTCTGGCCGGCGTTGGCCTGACGCTGGCCACCGGGCCGCTGGGGTCTTTCGTGGTCTGGCGCCGGATGGCCTATTTCGGAGACGCCACCGCCCATGCCGCGATCCTCGGGGTGGCGCTGTCATTCGGCTTTGGCATCTCGGTCTATGTGGGCACGCTGGCGGTGGCGCTGGCGATGGCGATTACCGTGGCCACCCTGGCTGGTCGCGGTCATGCAATGGATACCACGCTGGGGGTTCTGGCCCATTCCGCGCTGGCCTTCGGTCTTGTTGCGGCGTCGTTTCAAAGCGGGCTTCGGGTCGATCTGTCAGCGTGGCTTTTCGGCGATATCCTGTCGGTCAGCCGGGGCGATCTGGCGATGGTCTGGGGCGGCGCGTTGATGGTGGTGGCGCTGCTGGTCTGGCGCTGGCAAGGCCTGCTGACCGCGACCGTGAATGACGAACTGGCTCAGGCCGCAGGCCTCAACCCCAGACACGAACGTCTGGCGCTGACAATCGCCTTGGCGCTGGTGGTGGCGGTGGCGATCAAGATTGTCGGCGCGCTGCTGATCGCGGCGCTGCTGATCATCCCGGCTGCCAGCGCGCGCCAGTTCACCCGCACCCCCGAGACCATGGCCATCGGCGCCACCCTTGTGGGCGCGGCTTCGGTGTTGCTTGGCCTTGCGGCCTCGCTTCGGTTGGACACGCCCGCGGGCCCCTCGATCGTGGCGGCCAGCACCTGCCTGTTCGCGGCCTCGCTGCTGGCGCCCCGGCCGAAGGCCTGAGCCGCCCGGCCCGGTAAAACGCCGTCCGCGCTTGCGCCGCGACCCTGGCCTAACGCCCGACGCTGGTATAGCTTTCAAACCCGGCTTTCCTGGCGTCTTTTGCATTGTAGATGTTGCGCAGATCGGCCATCCGCGGAGTGGCCATCTTTTTGGCCATCTTCTTCAGATCCAGGGCGCGGAATTCGTTCCATTCGGTCAAAAGCACGACGCAATCGGCCTTTTGCACGGCCTTGTAGGCGTCATCCATCCAATGCACGCCGGGCAACAGAGGCTCGCCCTCGCGCGCGCCCTGCGGATCGACAACCCGCACCTTGGCGCCCGCGCCCACCAGCGCCGGCACGATGGTCAGGCTGGGCGCTTCGCGCATGTCATCGGTATTGGGCTTGAATGTCACCCCCAGCACCGCCACCACCTTGCCATTGACCGAACCGCCGCACAGATCGACGATCTTGTCGATCATCCGGCGCTTGACCTCGTCATTGACCTTGATGACGGTCTCGGTGATCTGCATCGCGACGGCATGGTCCTGCCCCATGCGCGCCAAGGCCTGCGTGTCCTTGGGAAAGCACGACCCGCCATAGCCCGGCCCGGCATGCAGGAACTTGTTGCCAATCCGGCCATCCAGACCCATGCCGTGCGCAACTTCCTTGACGTCGGCACCGACACGTTCACAAAGCTGGGCGATTTCATTGATGAAGGTGATTTTCGTCGCCAGAAACGCATTGGCGGCATATTTGATCATCTCGGCCGTTTCGAGATCGGTGTAAAGCACCGGAAACTCACGCAAAAACAGCGGGCGGTAGACCTCGCCCATCACATCGCGGCCCCGGTCCGAGGTGACGCCCACGACCACCCGGTCGGGGCGCATGAAATCGTCGATCGCGGCACCTTCGCGCAGAAACTCGGGGTTCGAGGCCACATCGAACTCGGCGTCCGGGCGCGTCTTTCGGATCGTGCGCGCAACCGCGCGGTTGGTGCCGACAGGCACCGTCGATTTGGTCACGACAACGGTATAGCCGGTCATTGCCGCGGCGATTTCCTCGGCAGCGGTCATCACATAGGTCAGATCGGCGTGCCCGTCGCCGCGCCGCGTCGGGGTGCCGACCGCGATGAACACCGCATCCGCCCCATCCACCGCCGCCGCCAGATCCTGAGTGAACGACAGCCGGCCGGCCGCCACGTTCTTGGACATCAGCACATCCAGCCCCGGCTCGTAGATTGGCACCTCGCCGCGTGTCAGCATCTCGATCTTGCGCGGGTCCTTGTCCACGCAAATGACCTCATGCCCGAAATCCGAAAAGCACACTCCGGAAACCAGCCCGACGTAACCCGTCCCAATCATCGCAATCTTCATCACACAGCCCCATTGAAAGCGTTTCCAATGTGTTGAGCCAAGCGGGGGCGCAATGTCAACGCCGTTGCCCGAGATATGCCTGTTTCCGTGAAGGGTGTTGCCCCTGCCAAAACTGCCTCCGACGCGGCACTTTCCGGGCCTTTGTGCCGCTTGCCACAATATCTGGCCCGCAGCGCCGATCCGCGCCACCAAAACCGGTGTCATGCGGCCGCGTCACTGCTCAAATCAGGCCGTGACGTCCCTGGACGGGGTCAATGCTCCGGCTGTCGCGTTAGCAAAAGTGTTGTGCGGGCAAGGGCGCGCATCACGGCTACGGGCGGTGCTGCGCGCGTCCGATACCGGCTTTGCCCTCGGGTCCGCCAAGGCCCGGATTCGGCCGCAATTTCAACGGATCTGCGCCCGAGCGCGGGCGGTTTTTGGCGCGAACAGGCGAATTTTTTGCCATTGCGACCATTTGCGCGATATTTCGCCATTCACCTCTGGCTAAACTGCAACACTCTGCGTGGGCCCCGCTTGAATCCACCGGTTTCCCCCTTTGCAACCTACAGCGATTGTGTAAATGTCGCCTCGATGCTGTCGGCGTCGGCGGCTTTCTATCGTAATGACGGAGAATACCATGAAAAAAATTGCTATCATCACCCTGGCCCTTGGCCTGACCGCCTCCACCGCTTTTGCCGGCGGTTATTCCGCTCCGGTCGTCGAAGCTGAGCCCGTTGTCGTGGAAGGCTCGTCCTCCTCGAACGCTGGTCTGCTGATCCCGGCTCTGCTGCTGCTGGGCGTGATCGCGGCCGCCTCCTCGAACAGCTGATTTCAGCTGATCCTTGGGGATCTATAGTAAGGTCGAAAAGCATGTGCTTTTCGACCTTATCTATTTGCGCCGAAACAAGGCCCCGCCTGACGGCATGAAAAAACGCGCCACCGGGCGCGTTTTTCAATTTGGCACAGGCATTTTGACTCAGGGCCGGACAGTCTGCAGGGTCACATAGCCCAGTTTTGGTCCGATCCACTGCCGGGACAGAATGATCGTGCCGTTCGCCGCCACCAGATAATGGTTGTCGATGCTCAGCCCGCTGCCCGTGCAGTTTTCGATCATCTGCAGGCCGGACCAGTCGGTCCCGGCAAAGCTGTAGCTTTGGTCGGTGCCCGGCGTCAGGGTGCAGCTCAGCCGCAACGGGCGCTCGATGCCCTCACCGTCAAGGTAGCGCTGAATCCTCTTGGCACTGCCCGCTTGCCGTGCTGCCAAAAGACCCGGTGTCGGCCCTAGATCGGAGGACATCAGGTCGTGCCCCAACCCGCGCGTCGCCACCAGAACCCCGCTGCGCAGCACAAGGTTTTGCTGGCTGGGCGTGGCATAGGTGCGCTTGCCGCCGTTCTCGCCAACCATCCCGAGAATCGTGGTTGCGCCTTGCGATTCAATGGTCGCCAGAAGCAGCGGCCCAGCATTTGACCGCAGCCCCGCCAAGGCCAGTTCCTCTTGCCCCATCGGCGCACCTGCCTTGGCCTTTTTGCCCGGCATCAGCCGCGCAAAGATCCCCGAGGCCACGTTCCGTGCGATCGAGGCGTTTTCGGTCTTTCCGGTGTCGTTGCCGCATCCGGCCAGCGTCAGGGCGACGGCCACCAGCGCGGTTGCGACTGTGCGGCTCTGGCTCATCGCCAGAACCTCCCCCAACCGTCGTAAAGATCGCCGGTGTGGCTGTTGCGGATGTTTTCGTAAAGCCGCCCGTCAACATCAAGCCGCGCGCCACCATCGCGGGTCAGCGGCCGGATCGTGGTGTTGACCTTGTTGACCGAGGGTTTGCCCGTCGTCCAGGCCACCGGAATCGAGACCCGGATCCCCTTGTCGAACGAGCCTTCGCCAAAGTCGTCGGCGGACATGTCGGTGAAAGTGGCAAAGGCGCCGACCTTCCAGCCATTTGCGAATTCGCGGTCGATGGAGATCGTGCCGCCCCAGTCCTTGTTCAGGTAACGACCGACATCCAGTTGCCCGGTAAAGCCCTTGCCGATGTCGTAATAGGCCGAGGCATGACCCGTCATCACCTCATAGTCGAGGAAGCTGAATCGCTGGTCGAAATCGCGCTGCTTGACGTAGTTCAGTTCGACCCCCAGGGCCAGACGGCTATCAACCGGCTTCCACAGCACCTCGCCCGAAACACCGCCATACATCCGCTCCAGCAGGCCCACGGTGACACGCGAATAGACGTTTTCAGCCGGGCGGCCAAACCACGCCAGAGTCAGGTTCTGGATCGCCACATCGCCATGTTTCTGGTATTCGACCAGATCCGAGCGCACATGGTAAACCGTCGAATCCGACGCCCGCGTGCTTTCATCCAGATTGCCCAGAAGCTTTTGGCGCACCGTGCCCGACAAGACGATCCCCGGCGAGAATTCGTATGTCGCCGAAAGCGAGGCGCCCGCATCCATGCGGAACGGATCGTCCGGATCGAACAGCGACGCCTCGCCATAGGGCGTTATCGCCCATTGGAACCGCGGGAACAGCCCCTCGGTCACGCGCAGCCCTTCGTCCGGACCAGCGGCGGCATCCGAGATCGCCACGCGCTGCAACAGCGTGACGGAGTTTTCGTTTTCCAACTGCTCCAGATCACGACGCTTGAACGTGACGGACGAGACCGGCATGCCGCGCGCCACACTGGTCACCACGATGGTTTCGACCGAGGGCGGCAGCGCCCGCGTCAGGATCCGCGCGGTGCGGCCAATCGCCTGCGGCTGCGCACCATAAGTTTCATTGCGCACGCGCACCTCGGCCCGGGTCGCGGAAAGAGACATGGATTCAAGGATTTGCCCGTCTTTCATCAAGCTGTCGGCAACGACGCGCTGAATGCCGGGGTGGACCTCGCTGTCGGCGGTCCAGGCGCCGGACCAGCCCTCGGGATCGGCCGAGGGCGCCGGGCGTGGACGCACCGGAAGCGGTGCTTTTTCAGTGCCCGAAGGAAACGGCGGTTTGCGCGGGTCGATATTGAGCGTGAACTGCAAGCCCACCTCGCTGCCATAGAGGTAGTAGGCCGCGACGCTGGCATTTGGGTTGAACCGGTAATCCACCCCGAAGTTGAGCGAGGAATTGCGGTCCATCTCGCCCGCTGCGACTTCGCTGACATAGGCGTCCGACGAATATTCGGCCTTCACCGTCAACTTGTCATTGGGCGCCCAGGCCAGCCCGAAGAATGGCGCGACATCGCCCCGGAACCACTGGTTCGAGTTGGCCTTGCCGCCTTCGCCGAAATCAAGCGCCGGGCGGTCGGCAAAGGGCGTGCCCCAACTGCCGTTCGACCCAAGCCGCCCAAACCCAAGCCCCGCCGTGGCGCGCAGGCTGTCACCGATGGTTTTGGTGGCGACGATGTATTCCGAAGAATAGACCCCGGTGCCGATGAAATCGCGCAACCCCACGGCAAAGGCCGGGCGCCAGTCGGTTTCATCCAGAAACTGGTAATGGATATCGAACGAGCGGTCATAAAGCGCGCCGCCCTCGGAAAACAGCCCCGGCACCCGCGAATAGCGGAATGCTCCGGTGATCCGCGGCGTGATCTGAAAGCTGAACGTATTGCGCTGCGTGCCGCCCATGCGAAAGAGCGATGCGCCCAGCGTGCCATCGGGCCGGCTTTCGGCGCTGGGCATGTCGATCAGACCGGGCAGGCCATAGGTGCCACGCGCGTTGCCGATCATCGGTTCCGAAAGGGCCGCCGGTGCGGCGGCGGATGCGGCCACCGCAACGGCCGCAACTGTCTTGCTGAATTTCTTGCTGATACCGCGCTTGCCCGACACGCGAACCTCCCACCCGAATTGTTGCCCCTTTATAACGTGTTTGACTGACGGGGCGAGGGGCAATGACAAGCTTGGGGAATTTCACGGCAAAAGCTTGCCATTTCGCATCAGGAGGCGAGGTCAGAACCGATTGACCCGGCAGGCCTGAATGTCGCGCGCGGGCACCCGTCCGGCAACCAGATCCGCGACGATTTCGGCGGTGATCGGCGCCAGCGTCAAACCCAGATGACCATGGCCATAGGCATGGATCACGTCGGCGCCGCCGCGTGAGGCCCCGATCACCGGCACGGAATCCGGCATCGACGGGCGAAACCCCATCCAGCTGCGGCTTGGTTCGCCCAGATCGGGGAACAGGCTGCGCGCGCCCTCGATCAGCCGGGCAATACGGTGTGCCGAGGGGGGCGCCGTCAGCCCGCCCAATTCGACCGTGCCGGCAACCCGCAGCCGGCCCTGCATCGGGCACAGATAAAAGCCTCGCGCCGTGGGGCAGACCGGACGGGTCAGGCGCGCCGCCTTCATATCCCATTCGACGTGGTAGCCGCGTTCGGTATCCAGTGGCACCGCATCGCCCGCGCGCGACGCCAGCGCGCGCGAATGTGCCCCGGCGGCAATCACCACCCGGCGCACATGCAGGCTCAGCCCCGGTCCGCTGACCTTGATCCCGTCGACCCGCCGCTCCAGCGTCTCGGCCCGCGCCCGCGCGATCCCCGCGCCGGCGGCAAAGGCGGCTTCGGCCAGCAAACCGACCATCCGCCCCGGATCGGACATGAAGACCGCGTCGGGAAAGAACGCCCCGCCGCCATCGCGGGGGGGCAGGCCGGGCTCTAGCAGCGCCACCTCGTCGGGGGAAAGCATCTCGACAGAAACGCCAAGGGTCTTGCGAAAGGCGATGTCGGCCTCGGCGGCGCGGCGATGTGACGAGCGCTCGTATAGGTAGAGGCAGCCCCGGCGGTGCAAGATTTCGGTGCCGCCGATCACCTCGGCCAAGGCCTGCCACCGCGGAGTCGCACCCTCCAGCAGCCTCGCAATCGCGACCGCATTGCGCTGTGCCGCCGCAGGCAGAGATTGGCGCGCAAAGCGCAGCAGCCAGGGCATCAGCCCGGGCAGGGCCGCATGCCGGATCGACAGGGGGGAGTTGCGGTTGAACAGCAACGACGGCAGCGACCAAAGCACCCCCGGCGTGCCCACTGGCTGCACGGCGTAATCGGCCACTGTCCCGGCATTGCCAAAGGAGGCGCCTGAACCCGGCGGCTCGGGGTCCACCAGCACCACCTCGCGGCCTTCAAGCGCCAGACGATGCGCAATCGCCAAACCGACGACGCCCGCGCCGATAACCGCAATTTCTGATGTGATTGTTTCAGTCATGATTGCCGTTCAGCCTTTTCCGGGGGCGGAACGTTCCCGCGCAAGGCACTTTGACGCAATCGCGGCTGCGATGGAATGGCCATTCGGACGGGTCAGCATTTCCCCGCCAGTGGTCCGCGCGAGCGGCAGACCACTGGCGGGGCCGTGGTTACATGCAGGCCGCAAACAGCGCGCGGGTATTGTCGAAGGTCATCTTGATCGGGTTGCCGCCGCAGGATGGGTCTTCCAGCGCCATTTCGGTCAATTCGTCCAGACGCGTGGGGTCTACGCCCATCTCGGTCAGGTTGGCCGGGATGCCCAATTCAGCCCGCAGCGCCATGACGGCGGCGCGGAAGCCGTCAAACCCGCCCTTGATGCCGATGTAGGCTGCAGCCTTTTCGATCCGCTCTTCGATGGCGTCACGGTTGTAATCCAGCACCATCGGCATCACCACGGCGTTGGTGGTGCCATGATGGGTGCCGTAGACCGCGCCGATCGGGTGGCTGAGCGAATGGATCGCGCCCAGACCCTTCTGGAAGGCCACCGCGCCCATCGCCGCCGCCGACATCATATGCGCCCGCGCCTCAAGGTCATTGGGGTTGGCATAGACCTTGGGCAGGTTCTCGAACACCAGCCGCATGCCTTCCAGCGCGATGCCCTGGCTCATCGGGTGGTAGAAGGGCGACGAATAGGCCTCGAGGCAATGCGCCAGCGCATCCATGCCGGTGCCGGCGGTGATAAAGCGCGGCATGCCGACGGTCAGTTCCGGGTCGCAGATGGTGACCGAGGGCAGCAGCTTGGGGTGGAAGATGATCTTTTTCTTGTGCGTCTGGGAATTGGTCAGAACCCCGGCGCGCCCGACCTCGGACCCGGTTCCGGCGGTGGTCGGCACGGCGATGATCGGCGCGACCTTTGTGGCATCGGCGCGGGTATACCAATCGCCGATATCCTCCAGATCCCAAACCGAAAGCGTCGGCGCCTGCGCCGCCATCAACGCGATCATCTTGCCCAGATCCAGCGCCGAGCCGCCGCCAAAGCAGATCACGCCGTCATGGCCGCCCGCGTTGAAGACGGCGATACCGGCGGCCATGTTGGCCTCGTTCGGGTTCGGGTCAACCTCGCTGAAAACCGCGCGGCCCAGACCCGCGGCCTCAAGAATGCCCAACGCCTGAGCGGTGATCGGCAACGAGGCAAGCGCCTTGTCGGTCACCAGAAGCGGCTTTTTCAGCCCCACGGCCTTGCAGTGATCGGCCAGTTCCGCAATGCGGCCGGCGCCGAACTTGATGGCGGTCGGGTAGGACCAGTTTGCCTTCGGGATCATTTCGTCACCTTTTTCAGATGGTAGGATTTCGGCCGCGTGACCGAGTAGAAGCCCAAGACCGACAGGCTGCCGCCCCGGCCCGTGTCCTTGCACCCGGTCCAGCACAGCGCCGGGTCGAGGTAATCGCAGCGGTTCATGAAGATCGTGCCGGTGTCCAGATCGGCACCGATCCGCGCGGCGCGTTCAGCGTCTTTGGTCCAAAGCGAGGCGGTCAGCCCATAGGGGCTGTCGTTCATCACCGCCACCGCCTCGGCGTCGTCTTTCACCGGCATGATGCCGACCACGGGGCCAAAGCTTTCTTCACGCATCACCCGCATTTCGTGGTTCACATTCACCAAGATCTGCGGCGCGATATAGGCGCCGCCGTCATCCTCGGGAAACAGGCTCGCGTCGATCAACGGTGTGGCACCCTCGGCCACGGCCTCGGCGATCTGTTCGCGCACGACATGGGCGAAGCGCTTGTTGGCCATCGGGCCGATGGTGGTGGCGGGCTCGAACGGGTTGCCAAGCTTCAGCCCCTTGACCCACGCCACCGCTTTCTTGACGAAGGCGTCATAGAGGCTTTGGTGGACATAGATCCGCTCGATCCCGCAGCAACATTGGCCGGCGTTATACATCGCGCCGTCCATCAGGCTGTCAACGGCGGCATCGAGGTCGGCGTCGTCCATCACATAGGCGGGGTCCTTGCCGCCCAGTTCCAGCCCCAGCCCGGTAAAGGTGCCCGCTGCGGCGCGCTCCATCGCGGCGCCACCCCCGACCGAGCCGGTGAAGTTGATGAAGTTGAACGCCCGCGCGCCGATCAGGGCCTCGGTCGTGGCGTGGTCCAGCACCACGTTCTGGAACACGTCCTTCGGCACGCCGCCGGCGTGGAAGGCCTCGGCCAGGCGTTCACCGACCAGAAGCGTCTGGCTGGCGTGTTTCAGCACGACCGTGTTGCCGGCGATCAGCGCCGGGATGATGGTGTTGATCGAGGTGAGGTAGGGGTAGTTCCACGGCGCCAGCACGAAGACCACGCCCACTGGTTCGCGTTCGATCCGGCGTTCGAAACGGTCCGAGGCCTCGACCACCATCGGCGCCAGCGCGCTGGCCGCAATCTCCGACATATAGGCGGTGCGGTCGTTCACGCCGCCAAATTCGCCGCCATAGCGGGTCGGGCGGCCCATCTGCCAGGCCAGTTCCTCGACCAGCACATCTTTCATCTCGTTCAGCTTGGCCACACCGGCCTGCACCAGCGCGATGCGTTCAGCCAGAGGGCGCGCGGCCCAAGGGCCTTGGGCGGCGTGGGCCCGCGCCGCCATGGCCTCGGCATCGACCATGCTCAGGGCCGCGCGTTCCGCATAGACCCGCCCATCGACGGGCGAGATGCATTGAATCATTTTCGTCATCGGTTTCGTCCTTCTGGCGCCCTTCGGCGCAACCTTTGCGCCTCAGGCGCGTTCAAAGCCCCGGGCCACTTCCCAATCGGTCACGACACGGTTTTGTTCTTCCAGTTCCCACTGCGCGGCGCGGTGGTAATGGTCCACCACGTCGTCCCCCAGGGCCGCGCGCAGCATCGTCGAGCCGTGCAGGGCCTGCGCCGCGGCACCCAGCGTTTTCGGGATCTCGCGCACTTTGCCCGCCTGATAGATATCGCCCGAGATTGCCGGCTCCAGTTCCATCTTCTGCTCGATCCCGTCAAGACCCGCCGCCAGAAGGGCGGCACAGGCAAGATAGGGGTTCAGATCGGCGCCGCCGATGCGACATTCTACCCGCACGGCCTTGGTGCCCTCGCCGCAGACGCGGAATCCGGCGGTGCGGTTGTCGAGGCTCCAGACCGCCTTGGTGGGGGCGAACATGCCGACCACAAAGCGTTTGTAGCTGTTGACATAGGGCGCGAGGAAATAGGTGATCTCGGCGGCATGGGCCAATTGCCCGGCGATGTAGTGGCGCATCAGTTGCGACATGCCGTGCGGGTCTTTTTCATCGCGGAACGAGGGCTTGCCACCTTGCCACAGCGACTGGTGCACATGGCTGGACGATCCTGCCTTGCGGTGATCGTATTTCGCCATGAAGGTCACGCTGGCGTCATGCGCCTGCGCGATTTCCTTCACGCCTTGCTTGATGATCGCGTGCATGTCGGCGGTGTCTAGTGCGTCCGAGTATTTCGCGTTGACCTCTTCTTGCCCGGCATCGGCCTCGCCCTTCGAACATTCGATCGGAATCCCCGCGCCATAAAGCCCGTTGCGGATCGCGCGCATGATCGGTTCATCGCGCGAACTGCCGAAAATCGAATAATCAATGTTGTAGCGCGCCAAAGGGACGGGCTCAAAATAGCGTGAATCGAACAATTCGGCAAAGCTCTGCTCGAATAGATAGAATTCAAGCTCGGTCGCCATCATCGGCTCGAACCCCATCGCCCTGGCCCGCGCAATCTGCTTTTGCAGCACAGAACGCGGCGCGTGCGGAACCGGTTCATGGGTGTGATGGTCGAGCACGTCACACATCACCAGCGCCGTGCCCGGCAACCAGGGGATACGCCGCAGCGTGGCCAGGTCCGGCTTCATCATATAGTCGCCATAGCCTGCGGCCCAAGAGGTGGACTCATACCCCTGCACCGTGGTCATTTCCAGATCCGTGGCCAGCAGGTAATTGCAGCAATGGGTCTCTTCCCAGGCGCTTTCCACAAAATGCTGCGCAACAAAGCGTTTGCCCATCAGGCGGCCCTGCATATCCGTCAGACAGGTGACCACAGTATCGATTTCGCCCGAGGCGACGGCTTTCTTCAGACCATCAAAGGTCAGGTTGGCGGGCATTTGACGTTTCCTCCTGTCGCACGCGCTTGGGACCGGACCAGCCGGATATAGGGGTAAGGGCGCGGGGTCGGCATGACCCCGCGCCGCCACCGTCAGTCTCAGGTGTTGCGATAAGGCCGACCGGCCTTGACCATCGTTTCGTTGTACTTCTTGAAGATTTCCACAACCTTCGCCTTGACCGGGCTTTCGGCGGCGATCTCGTCCCAGAAATTGCTTGCCTCGGCCTCGACCTGCGCCCATTCGGCGTCGGGAATGGTGGTCAGCTTCAGCTTGGTCTCTTCGACCCGCAGCCGCGCCTCGCCTGCCCAATACCAGTGCTGACGATAGTAGTGCGATGATTCAAAGCACACTTTCAACAGCTCTTGCAGGTGCGGCGGCACCTCGTTCCAGCGGTCCATATTGGCGAAGAAATGGCCGATCCAGGCGCCCGAGATGTTGTTGGTCAGGAAATACTCGGTCACATTGGCCCAGCCGACCGTGTAGTCCTCGGTGATCCCCGACCAGGCGATGCCGTCCAGCTCGCCGGTTTGCAGCGCCACTTCGACATCTTCCCACGGCAGCGTCACCGGCACCACGCCAAAGCGCGAAAGGAAGCGACCCGCCGTCGGGAAGGTGAAGATCCGTTTTCCCTTGAGGTCTTCGAGGCTGTTGATCGGCTTGATCGTGGCAAAGTTGCACGGATCCCACGAGCCGGCCGAGATATGCTTGACCCCGACCTTGGCGTATTCTTCCTTCCAGATCTCATCCAGACCGTAGTCATTGAACAACGCCGGAACATCCAGCGAAAACTTTAGCGCCAGCGGGAAGTAACCGCCAAACACGGTCACATCGGTGGGGCTTGCCATGCTGTCATCATCCGATTGCACGGCGTCGATGGTGCCCTTTTGCATGGCGCGGAACAGCTCGGCCGTGGGAACCAGCTGATCGGCGTAGTAAAGCTCGATCTCCATCTGGCCTGCGGCGATGGTGTTGAACGCCTCGATCGCCGGCTTGATCACATGTTCGCCCAGCGCGGGCCCGGCATAGGTTTGCAAACGCCATTTGATCGGCG
The DNA here is from genome assembly GCA_002422085.1 of Rhodobacteraceae bacterium UBA6197. Lineage (GTDB taxonomy): Bacteria > Pseudomonadota > Alphaproteobacteria > Rhodobacterales > Rhodobacteraceae > UBA6197. The sequence goes on along the minus strand of DISZ01000019.1, from coordinate 367,306 downwards.
CCTGCGCCAGCGCGGGGGCGGCCACCGTGGCAGCCCCGGCGGCCAGTGCGCCCGAGGTCAGGAACTTCCGTCTTGTCGTCGTCATCGTGATCTCTCCTTGTTGGTTGGGTCTTTCCCATTCGGGGTTATTGTCATCTTGCGTAAATGGTTTGTGGCAACCACAGTGCTATCTGCGGGAACATGATGACCACGATCAATGTCACCATCATCACCGCAACGAAGGGCACGACGGAACGGTAGATGACCGGCAGCGTAAAGTCATCGGGTGCCATCGCGCGCATCAAAAACAAGTTGTAGCCAAAGGGTGGCGTCAGGTAGGCGACTTGGCACGTGATCGTGTAAAGCACACCATACCAGATCAGATCGAACCCCAGCGCCTTGGCCAACCCGACATAGATCGGCGCCACGATCACCAGCATCGCTGTGTCGTCCAGAAACATCCCCATGATCAAGAACGAGGCCTGCATCATGATCAGCACCTGCATCGGCGTCAAACCCAGATCGGTGATGAAGAAGTTCTCGATTGCCCGGCCCGCCCCCAGCCCGTCGAACACCGCGCCAAATGACAGCGCCGCCATGATGATCAGCATGAACATCGTGGTGATCGCCAGAGTGCTGCGGGTGGCGACCTCGAACACCTCGCGGGTAAAGCGGCCCTTGATGACGGCTGCCACCACGGCGGTCAACGCCCCCACCACCGAGCTTTCGGTCAGGCTGGTCCAGCCTTTGACAAACGGCACCATCATCGCGGCAAAGATGAACACCGGCAGCAGGCCCGCGCGCAACAGCCGGAACCGCTCGGCCCAGCTGATTTCGGCGCGCTCTTCGGCCGAAAGGGCAGGGGCGAGGCTGGGCGTGATCGCGCAGCGCAGCGTGATATAGATGATGAACATCACCGCCATCAGAAGCCCCGGCATCAGCCCCGCCAGCCAAAGCTGGCTGACCGGTTGCTTGGCAATCTGCGCAAAAAGCACCAGCACCACCGAGGGCGGGATCAGAATCCCAAGGCTCGAGCCGCCCTGAATCACCCCCGAGATCATCAGCTTGTCGTAGTTGCGCTTGACCAGTTCCGGCAGCGCGATGGTGGCGCCAATGGCCATGCCCGCCACACTAAGCCCGTTCATCGCCGAGATCATCACCATCAGCATGATCGTGCCGATCGCCAGCCCACCCGGCATCGGCCCGAACCAGACGTGGAACATCTTGTAAAGGTCTTCGGCCAGCCGGCTTTCCGACATCACATAGCCCATGAACACGAACATCGGCAGCGTCAGCAGCGAGTTCCACTTCATCAGCTTCATCACCGCCGAAAAGCCCATGTCCGACCCGCCGGTGCCCCAAAGCGCCAGTGCCGCCACCACCGCAACGAAGCCGATTGCGCCAAACACCCGCTGCCCGGTAATCATCATCAACAGCATCGTCGAGAACATCAAAATGGCGATCATCTCGTAGGACATCAGATTTCTTCTCCGCGCAATACCGCAAAATCGCGGAAAAGATGGACCAGCGCCTGAAGGATCATCAGCACGAAACTGGAACAGATAATCACCTTGATCGGCCACAGATAGGGCCGCCAGGCGGTCGGGCTGCGTTCGCCCACCTCAAACGAATAGACGGTGCTTTCGACCGCGCCATAAAGCATGACGCCCAGATAAAAGAGCAGCGCGAAAACGGTGAACACATCCCAAAGCGCCTGCGCGCGCAGGTTCAGCCGGGCGTAAAGCAGGTCCATCCGCACATTTGTGCCCAGTTGAAACGAATAGGGCGCCCCCAGAAGGTAATAGGCGACCAGCGTGAATTGCGCCATTTCCAGCGTCCAGTTGGCGGGCAGATGCACCACCTTGCTGGCCGAGGACCACAGCAAGATCGCCATCATCACGAACAGCAGATACATCGCGAACCGCCCGACGCGGTAGTTTACCGCCTCGACCACGCGGACATAGGTTTTCATCCATTGTGGCATCAGGCGGCCTCCAGCCGGGCACGGGCTGCGCGCAGCACCGGGGCCAACAATTCGGCCATCCCCTCTTCGGCTTCGGGGGTGGCGATCAGATCGTTGCGAATTTCCAGCATGACGTTCAAAAGTCCCATCGGTGTCGCGTGCAAAGCCAGTGTATGCGTAACCTCGTCGGCGGCGGAATAGGGTTCGTTCAGTCGCGCGGCCAGGTGGGTCTGTGTCAGGGATTCGGCCAGGACGGCCTGGGCCAGCGCCGGGGCGGCATCATGAATGATGCCCAGTTCCACCGCGCGGGGCTGGCCGTTGAATACCGGGGTAAAGCTGTGCACCGTGACCATCACCGGGCGCTGACCCTGCGCCAGCCGACGCGCGAGTTCGGCCTGAACGCGCGCGTGAAACGGCAGATAGATCGCCTCGGTCCGGGTCAGACGTTCGGTCGGCCCCAGCGCCGCATTGCCCGGAATGTCGTGAACCTCGCTGCGCGCCGCCATTGCGCCGGGCGAGTGTGGCGGGCGGTTGAGGTCATAGATCAGCCGCGACTGGTTTGCCGCCACCAGAGGAGCCTCCAGTCGCCGCGCCAAGGCGCGCGCCAGCCCCAAGGCACCCGGATCCCAGGCGATATGCGCTTGTCGTTGCGCAGCGCTCAGCCCCAGATCGCCCCAGGGCGCCGGAAATGCGTTGGAGGCATGTTCGCACACCAGCACAAATGGCCCGGGTGCGGCCGGGGCCTCGACCGTCACAGCCATATCTGGCCCAGACTTGGGTATAGGCGGTGCCATGATTGTTCCCTGTCGATTCTTGTCTATTGTTGTCGTGAGGGTCCACTGTGCGCAGGATTCTGTCAATATCATTTCAATTGCCGGCCGGTTGTTACAAACTGTTCTTGACGACTCGACTTCGTGACGCGGAAGGAGCCTGTTTTGGTGGCACATCAGAAAACCGTCGAAGAACGCTTGCGCGCCGATTTCGACGGCATGACGCGGGCCGAACGGCAACTGGCATCGCATCTGTTGCGGCACTACCCGGTGGCGGCGCTGGGTTCGGTGACCGCTCTGGCGAAGGCGGCCAAAGTGTCATCGCCCACGGTGGTCAGGCTGGTGCAAAAGCTGGGCTTCAAGGGCTATCCCGATTTTCAGTCCGGGATCCGACGCGAGGTCGAAGAGCGGCTGATTTCGCCTCTGGCCAAGCATGATCGCTGGGCGGGTGGGGTGCCCGACACCCATATCCTCAACCGATTTGCCGATGCGGTGCTGGGAAATCTGCAAGCGACGCTGGCGCAGATCGATCACGCCGAGTTTGACGCCGCGGCTGCCCTGATGGCCGATCCGTCGCGCCGGGTCTTTGCCACCGGGGGGCGCATCACCCATGCGATGGCCGATTACTTTGTTACCCATATGAAGGTCATCCGTCCCGGTGTCAGCCTGATTTCGGACATGTCGAACGCTTGGCCCGCGGCGATGATCGAGATGCGCAAGGGTGATGTGTTGTTGGCTTTCGACATCCGCCGCTATGAAAACAATGTGCTGCAACTGGTCGAGATGGCCGCCGAACAGGGCGCCGAGGTCGTGCTGATTACCGATCCTTGGGTCTCGCCCGCCGCCGCCCATGCGCGGTTCCGCTTTTCGGCCCAGATCGAGGTTCCCTCGGCCTGGGACAGCACTGTGGCGCTTCAGGTGCTGGTCGAAACGCTGATGGCTGCGGTGCAAAGCCTGACCTGGGAAGAAACGGCCAAGAGGATGAAACGGCTGGAAGAGCTTTACACCCGCGCGCGGTTCTTTCGTCGCGTGAAATAGGCGTCGCTTCAGACGGGCTCTGGCGCCAGACCCGGCCCGCCGGGGGTTTTGCACCCCCGGACCCCCGCAGGATATTTCCGCGAAGATGAAGACAAGGTGCCTGCGCCTAGCCGTCGATCAGCAGTAGATCCGCCGCATTCAGCGCCATTTCCACCTCGTCGCCCACGGCGGGTGGCACGATGTTGGGGTTGTTGAACGTATCGAACGCCAGCACCGAGCCGCCGATATCGGCGCGCAGCCGGATCACCGAGCCCAGAAAGTCGACATCGATCACGCGCCCTTTCAGCAGCGTCGCGCGCCCCGGCACGGTGCCAAGGCTGACCATTTCCGGTCGGGCAGCCAAGGTGATCTTGCCCTTTGGCAAGGGGCGGCCCAGCGTGGCGGTGGTGGCGCCGATCCGAACCTGACCGGCGGCGGGGTCGGTGACCTCGGCTTCGATGATGTTGAGTGTGCCGACGAAGGTGGCGACGAATTTGGTGGTGGGTTTGTTGTAGATCTCGAACGGGGTGCCGACCTGATCGGCGATGCCCTTGTGCATCACCACGACCCGATCCGACATCGACAGGGCCTCTTCCTGATCGTGGGTCACGAAGATCGTGGTGATCCCCAGTTTCTTCTGGATCAGCCGGATCTCGTTGCGCAGGCTGACGCGGATTTTCGCGTCAAGCGCCGAGAGCGGTTCATCCAGCAGCAGCACCTGAGGTCGCACCGCCAGCGCGCGCGCCAATGCCACGCGCTGTTGCTGGCCCCCCGAAAGCTGGAACGGATAGCGGTTTGCCAGATCGGGCAGGCCGATCAGATCCAGCATCTCGGTAACGCGGCTTTTGATTTCACTGCGTGGCACGCCCTTGACGCGCAGCCCGAAAGCCACGTTCTGCGCCACCGTCAGGTTGGGAAACAACGCATAGGCTTGGAACACCATGCCGATGTTGCGCTGGTTCGGTTTCAACCGGACGACATCCTGGTCTTCAATGCTGATGACGCCGGAGGTCGGTGCCTCGAACCCCGCGACCATCCGCAGAACCGTGGTCTTGCCGCAGCCCGACGGCCCCAGCAGCGACACGAATTCACCCTGTTCCACCTCGAGGTTGAAATCCTTGACGACCTGCATCGGGCCGAAAAATTTCTCAAGATGTGCGATTTTCAGAAATGCCATCAGCGCGCCGCCTTCGTATGTTTGGAGAACCGGGTAATCAACTGGATCAGCCCCATGCAGGCCCAGGTCACCGCAAAGGCTATGACGGCCAGTGCCGCCGGTTCATAGGCGCGGTTGGCACCCATCAGTTGCAGATAAGGCCCGAAGGCCGGGCGGTTCAAAAGCGCCGCCATGGTGAATTCTCCGATCACGATCGCGAAGGTCAAAAACGCCCCCGACAGCACCGCGATCAGCACGTTGGGCAAAATGACTCGCGCCAGAATCGTGATCCAGCCGGCGCCCAGACTTTGCGCCGCCTCGGTCAGGGTGGCCACGTCGATGGTGCGCAGCCCGGTATCGACAGCGCGGTACATGTAAGGCAGCGACAGCATGGCATAGCCGAACATCAACAGCAGGTTCGTGCCCGTCGCCGAGCCGGTCAGCGGCAGCCAGCTTGAGGTGTTGTAAAGCCGGATATAGCCGAACACCACCACGATCGCCGGGATCACCAGCGGCAACAAGGTGACGAATTCGACCGCCGGGCGCAGGCGCGGCAGCTTCAGCCGCACCCAATAGGCCGTCGGCACCACCAGCAGCACGCCAAAGGCAATGGTGAACAGCGCCATCACCACCGAATAGCTGAAGGTTTCCTGAAACCGCGGATCCTCGAGCACCTTGCGGTAGGCGTCGAACGAATATTCGCCGCGCCGCATCTTCAGCGAAAACTCGACCGTGGCGATCAGTGGCAGGAAGAAATAGACCAGCCCGAGGGACAGGGCGAGCCAGGACCAGATACGGTTCATTGCATCCACCTTTCCGACCGGGTGCGCAGCCAGACATAAACGCCATTGGCGATGCCCGTCACAACGATCATGCCAAAGGCCAGCGCATAGCCAAGATGCGGGTCTTGCAGCACGTCACCGCGGATCTGTGCGAACAGCACGATCGGCACGATCGACATGGACGATCCGGTCAGCGCATAGGCGGTGGCAACGGCGCCAAAGGCATTGGCAAAAAGCAGCGCAAAGGTGCCCAAAAGTGACGGAAACAGGATCGGCAGCGCCACCATGCGCCAGTATTGCGGCCCGGTCGCGCCCAGAATGCTGGCCGCCTCTTTCCATTCTCTTTTCAGCCCGTCCAGCGCCGGCGTGATGATCAGGATCATCAGCGGGATCTGGAAGAACAGATAGGTCAGCGTCAGACCCCAGAACGACAACAGGTTGAAGCCAAGCCCATAGATATTGATGCCAAACCAGCTTTTGAGCAGCATTGTCACCAGCCCCAGACGCCCCAGCGTCGCCAGAAAGGCGAAGGCCAGCGGCACCCCGGCAAAGTTCGACGCCACGCCTGAAAAGGTCAGCAGCGGTCCGCGGATCCATTTCGGCAGCCCGCCCAGCGTGACCGACGCCGCGACGGCAAAGCCGATCAGGCAGCCAATCGACGATGACGCCAGCGAAATCTTGATGGAAATCAGGTAATAGGCAGGTATGGCACCTTGAAACAACTGTTTCACGTTGGCCAGCGTCATCTCGCCCGCAGGGTTCTGAAATGCGCCGACGACGATATTCATCGTCGGCAGGATCAGGAACAAAAGCGCGAAGATGATGAACGGCACGATGCCCAGCCAGGTCATCGGCAGACGTGGCCGCAGTTTTGCGGGTAATGGCGCGGTCATTAGGTATCCGTCCCGTTGGGGTCTTTTGTTATGGGCCCGCCCCGGGAAATACCGGAGCAGGCAATTTCATCGGTCCGCTTACTGGACGTTGGCGCCGACAACGGCATCCCAACCTGCGGTCACCGCGTCTTTATTGGCGCTTTGCTCGTCCAGCGTCGGGAAATAGGCGGCCTCATAGGACGCGGCCGGCGGCAGTGCGTCCAAAAGCTCGGCAGGGATCTTGCCCGCCGCGGCCATCGCGTTGAAGCGCGCCGGGTGGCAATAACCTTTCAGCCAGCCCAGCTGACCCTCGTCCGAATAGAGGTATTCCATCCAAAGCTTGGCCGCGTTCGGATGCGGTGCATAGGCGCTGATCGCCTGCACATAGACGCCCGCCAGAACGCCTGATTTCGGCACGACCACATCGACCGGCGGGTTGCCTGCCAACGTGTCGCGAGCCGAAAGTGCGTTGTAGTCCCACATCAGCACGATCGGGGTGGCACCTTGGGCCAGCGTGCCCGCCTTGCCGATGACCGGCACGAAGTTGCCCGCCTTGTTCATCTCGGCGAAATACTCAAGCCCCTTGGCGCCCGATTCGGCACCGGCCGCGCCGCCATTGGCCATGCCGGCCGCCAGAACCGCCAGAATCGCCTGGTTCGAGGCGCGCGGATCACCCGCCAGCGCAACCGCATTGGCGTATTCCGGCTTCAAGAGATCCGACCAGTCGGCAGGAACGTTCGAGACCAGATCCTTGTTCACCATGAAGGACATGACGCCGTAGTAGTCGCCATACCAATGGCCATCGGCATCCTTCACCGCGTCGGGGATATCGTCCCAAGTCGCGACCTTGTAGGGCATGGTCAGGCCGTCGGCCTTGGCCGAGGGGCCAAACGACAGACCCACGTCGATGACATCGGGCGCCTGCGGGCCGGTATTGCCTTTGTTCGCCTTGATCGCTTCGACTTCGTCCGCCGAACCCGCATCCGGGTTCAACTCGTTCACGGTGATGTCGGGATACTTGGCCTTGAAGCCCTCGATCACGCCACCATAGCCACACCAGTCATGCGGCAGCGCGACGGTGGTCAGCATTCCTTCGGCTTTGGCGGCGGCTTCAAGCGCGGCCATGTCCTGCGCCTGCACGACGGCGGTCGTGGCCATCAGCGCCGCAGCGCCGGCAAGCCAGTGCATTGGTTTCATTGTCATTCCAGTAGTCTCCCCGTTAGCGGATGTCAGGGCCCGTTTTTGGGCGCATGACTGCAATAGGCGCTTTTTGTGACAGTCAGACGACACTGCACCTTCGCTCTGAACAGATTTGCTCCAAATCGTCGCGCTTGCAACAAAACTGTTACGGAGTCGTAGCGTTAACTTTGTGCCGCGCTAGCGTCCCCATGTCTTCGTCAGCAGCGAAAGCCAGTTCTTGTGCGCAATTTTCTCTATCAACTCAACGCCATAGCCGTGTTCCGTCAGGGCGTTCAGCAGCCGCGGAAGCCCCGCGACATCGCCCAGATCGGCGGGCAGGGTGGCCCCGTCAAAGTCGGATCCCAGCGCCAGATGGTCCTCGCCCAGCACCGACAGCAGGTGGTCGAGGTGGCGCAAGACCGGCTCCCAGCCGGAAAAGCTGCGCTGGCGGCCCTCGGCAGACAGGAAGGCCGTGGCATAGTTCAGCCCCACGATCCCGCCCGAGTCGCGCACCATCGCCAGTTGCCGGTCGGTCAGGTTGCGCGAACTGGGTGTGACCGCATGAGCATTGGAATGCGTCGCCACCAATGGCGCATCCGACAGCGCCGCCACATCATTGAAACCGGCCTCGTTCAGATGCGACAGGTCCAGCATGATCCTTAGCGCGTTGCATTCACGGACCAACCGCTTGCCCGCGTCGGTCAGCCCCGGCCCGGTATCGGGCGAGGACGGAAAGGCAAACGGCACGCCATGTCCGAATATGGTTGGGCGACTCCAGACCGGGCCAAGGCTGCGCAGCCCCAGTGCGTGCCAGATATGTAGCGCATCAAGATCCGGGCCGATTGCCTCGGCACCCTCGAAATGCATCACGGCGGCGATCTTGCCAGCCGCCATTGCCGCCCGGATGTCGGCGACCGAGCGGCAGATCGTCAGCGTTCCGGTCCGCTCCAGCCATAGCAACTGGCCCAGCATCGCCAGCGCCACCGGCTGCGCGGCACTGGCCGGGATCAGATCGGGCAGGGGCAGCGCATAGGGCGGGTTGTCCATCTGCGCCTCGTAATCCAGATCCCCGGCCGATGCGGGTGTCGGGATGTAGATCGCAAAGAACCCCCCTGCAAAGCCGCCCGCCTTCATGCGCGGCAGGTCCATCTGGCCCGCAGGGTTGCCCTGAAACCAGATCTCTTCGCGGCGCTCGGGCTCTCGTGTCAACCAAAGCAGAAAATCGTTGTGGCCGTCAAAAACGGGAATCATCGCGCACCTCTCTTTTGGCGCAACCTGCCAGAGGGACGCACCGGATGCGAGGGGGGGGGCGAAGGGCCTGCCTGATTCGCGCATCGCGCCGCCCATCGCCAATTGCACTTTGGCCAGATCGCGATGAAACGCCGAGTCGCGGCCCGAAGCGGGGCGAAAACCGGGGGCTTTTGCCGGGGGCAGGGCCGGGCGTGAACGCGTCGGCATCTGGCAATGGCATTTCCCCGCAATCTGGCCTCGGGGAAGTGGTGGACAGAACGCCCAACCGCTAACATAGTGCGCCACCATTTGATGGGAGACACCAGATGACCCTTTTCCGCCCCGCCGCGCAGCTTGTCGCGCTGGTCCTTGGCCTGAGCCTTGCCGCCCCCGCCGGGGCGCAGGAGGTGACGTTACGGCTGCATCAGTTCCTGCCCGAACAAAGCTTTGTTCCGGCGCATATCCTGACCCCTTGGGCCGACGCGATCGAGGCCGGCTCGAACGGGCGCATCAAGATCGAACGCTATCCTGCGATGCAACTGGGCGGCAAACCCGCTGATCTGGTCGATCAGCTGGTCGATGGCGTGGTCGATATCATCTGGACCCTGCCGGGCTATACGCCGGGCCGTTTCCCGCGCACCGAAGTGTTTGAGCTGCCCTTCCTGGTGGCCGATGCCGAAGCCGCCAGCGCCGCCTATTGGGACCTTGCCCAGACCGAAATGAAGGACACCGATTTCAAGGATCTGCACCTGCTGGGTGCTTGGGTGCACGGGCGCGGCGTGATCCATTCCTCGCGCCCGGTGCTCAAGGTCGAAGACCTTGCCGGGCTGAAACTGCGTGCCCCCTCGCGCACCACGACGATGCTGCTGGAACAACTGGGCGCGATCCCGGTGGGAATGCCGGTTCCGGCTGTGCCTGAAGCGCTCTCGAAGGGCGTGATCGACGGCGCGTTGCTGCCGTGGGAGGTGTCGGCATCGCTGAAGGTGGGCGAACTGGTCCATAACCACACCGAGTTTCCCGGCAAGGGCATCTATGTCGCGACCTTCATTCTGGCGATGAACAAGGACAGCTACGATCGGCTGCCCGACGATCTGAAGGCGGTGATTGATGCGGCCTCGGGGGCGGCCTTTTCGGCCGAGGCGGGGCGGCTGCAACAGGCCGAAGACATCCCCGCGCGCAAGGCGGCCGAAGATCTGGGCAATGCCATCGTGACCCTTTCGCCGGACGAGGCCGCCCGATGGGAGGCCGCCGCCGCGCCGGTGACCCAATCTTGGATTGCCGAGGTCGCCGCTGCCGGGATTGACGGTCAGGCGCTGCTCGACTCTGCCCGCGCCGCGATTGCGGCCCACAGCCGCTGAGGCGCGCGCGGAATGGCGCGATTGGCATCCGTGATGGCGCTGGCCGGGGCGACGGTGCTGGTGGCGATGATCGGCCTGATCTGCCTCAGCGTCAGCGGCAATGCCGTGCTGGTGCTGGCGCAATCCTCGGTGGTTCAGACTTGGCTGCCCGGTCTTGGCGCGGCGCTGATCGCCAGCGGCGTCGGGCCATTGAAGGCCAACTACGAGCTGGTTGAATTGGCGATGGCCTTCGTGGTCTTTGCCAGCCTGCCGCTGGTGCAGATCCGCCGCGCCCATGCTGCGGTCACGGTCTTTACCGATGCCTTGCCCGGCCGCATCCGCCCCAGGATCGAGGCGTTCTGGCAAGTGCTGATGGCGGTGGCGCTGGTGGTGATCGCCTGGCGGCTGGGGGTGGGAACGCTGGGCAAGATGCGCAATGGCGAGACCACGTTCCTGCTGCAAATCCCGTTGTGGTGGGCCTATGCCGCCAGCCTGTTCGCCGCTGTCGTTGCCGCGCTGGTGACGCTATGGGACGCCGTCCGGAGGATCTGGATCCCAAGGAACCGGACCCCAAGGAACCGGAAATGAGCGCGCTAAGCCTTGGCTATCTGTCCTTCCCGCTGTTGCTGGCGCTGATCTTCGCCCGCGCCCCGATCGGGCTGGCGATGTTGATCTGTGGCGCGGGGGGGCTGACGCTGGCCACGGGAAGCCCGCTGATCGTGCTGGCGAAACTGAAAAGCGAAAGCTTTTCGACCTTTGCGAACTACAACCTTGCGGTGATTCCGATGTTCCTGTTGATGGGGCAGTTCGCCACGCTGGGCGGCATGAGCGCGGCGCTGTTTCGTGCCGCCGAGGCGTTCCTGGGGCATCGCAGGGGAGGCATGGCGATGGCCGCGATCGGCGCCTGCGCGGGGTTTGGCGCGATTTGCGGATCGTCGCTGGCGACGGCGGCGACGATGGGGCGGGTGGCGCTGCCCGAACTGCGCGCGGCGGGCTATTCGGGCGGGCTTTCAACCGCGACGCTGGCGGCGGGGGGGACGCTGGGGATCCTGATCCCGCCCTCGGTGGTTCTGGTGATCTATGCGATCCTGACCGAAACCAACATCGCGCAACTGTTTCTGGCGGCGGTGCTGCCGGGCGTGCTGGCGGCGGTGGGCTATATGCTGGCCATCGCGCTTTATGTGCGCCGCCACCCCGAAGCGGCGGGGCTGCGGCCGCGTCAGACGGCGGCCGCGCGGCTGCGCGCGCTGGGCCATGTCTGGCAGGTTGTCGCGGTATTTTTCCTAGTGGTCGGCGGGATCTACGGCGGCATCTTCAGCCCGACCGAGGGTGCGGCGGTCGGTGCTGCGGGCACCGGGGTGATGGCGCTCGCCTCGGGCAGTCTGGGCTGGAAGGGATTGCGCGACAGCCTTCTGAGCACCGCCGAAACCACCGGGATGATCTTTTTCATCATCCTTGGGGCGGCGGTCTACAATGGCTTTCTGGCCTATGCGCGGGTGCCGCAGGAACTGTCGGGCTTTGTGCTGGATCAGGGCTTCAGCCCTTGGGCCGTATTGGCGCTGATCCTGGCATTCTACCTGATTCTGGGCTGCCTGATGGACAGCCTTTCGATGATTCTACTGACAATTCCGGTGTTCTATCCCGTCGTCACCGGCCTGGATTTCGGTCTTGATCCGGCGCTTTTTCCGATCTGGTTTGGTGTGCTGGTGCTGATCGTGGTCGAGGTCGGGCTGATTACCCCGCCGGTAGGCATGAACCTGTTCGTCATCAACGCGCTGTCGCGCGAGACGCCGATTTCGGCGACCTATGGGGCGGTGGCGTGGTTCGTCGCCTCGGATCTGATCCGGGTCGCCATCCTGGTGGCGTTTCCGTCTTTGGTGCTGTTCGTGCTTTAGGACGGCGGGCCGGTTTCATCTGCCACGCGACGGTTCGACGCGGCTTGCAGGAACGCGGCGGTTTCAGGGCTTGCGGCGCAGGAAAAACTCCCAGGCGGCATAGGCGCTGGCCGCGCCAAACAGCACAGCCCAGCCGGGATTGCCGGTGGCCAGCTCGACCACGGCCCAAAGCCCGGTTGCCAGCACCGTGACCCAGCGCCGCCACGGTGCCGCAAAAAACGCGTCGTCTCGATCCAGGAACTTCATCCGATCAACCTATCTGCCGCACCCTCGGGCGGCAAGCAGGGGCGTGATTTTTGCCAGCACCTATGTCAGGATGATTCCGAAAGAGGAGATCGACATGCCGGAAATCGCTAAAAATTTCAACGGTCAGACCGTGATTTGCACCTTCGAGATGACACCCGCCACCGCCAGTGACCTGATGGAGGCGCTGCAAGACGCCTATGAAAATTGCATTCGCCGCCAGCCGGGCTTCATCGGCGCGGGGCTGCATATGAACGACGCGCAAACCCGGATCGCGAACTATAGCCAGTGGGCCAGACGCGAAGACTATCAAGCGATGTTGCGCACCCCGGAAATGCGCGAGAGAAACCGCCACATCGCCACGTTATGCCGCGGTTTCGAGCCGGTGATGTATGAGGTGATGGGCGCGTATTGAGACCCCGGCCCATCGCGTGCTTGCAGTCCCGGGCGCGCCGCGCCGGGGCCTCAGGAGGCGCGAACCCAGACCTCGGATGGATCTTCCGAGGCAAAGTCGCGCAATGCCGCGATGTTGCCGATCGTGGCGGTGGAGTGTTGCACCGTCACTCCAAGCAGTTTCAGACGGCTGAAAGCCCGCGACAGGCTTTCGGGTTTCAGGCCCATCAACCCGGCGATCAGCGTCTTTTCATAGGGCAGGGACACAATGCCACTGCCGGCATCGCCGTCGCAAAGGTTAAGCAGGAAATGCGCTAGCCGCTGCACGCCGCTCAGGGTTTTCAACTGTTCGAGTTGCCCGATCAGCACCGCGTTTTGCTGCAGCGAATTCATCAGGATTGTCAGCGCCAGTTCCGGCTGGTTGCGGATCGCGCTCAGGATCTGGCGTGCGTCGAACTGTAGAACGGTGCAATTGCTGGCCGCTTCGGCACAAAGGCCGTGCCCGCGACCACAAAGCGCCGCACCGTCGTTGAAGCTCTGGCCCCGGCTCAATACGCCGACCACCGCCTCAAAGCCATTTGCGGTGATGCGGAACAGCTTTACCCACCCTTCCAGAACAATGAAAAAACACTGCGCCGCATCGCCCTGGCTTTGGATGGTATTGCCTTGGTCAAAGCGCGCCACACTGGCACAGGACAGAAAAGCGTCGACGACGTGGTCGGGCGTGTCTGACAATAGCGCGGATCTGCGAGCGATTTCGATCTGGGCAGGTGTCATGGATCAAAATCCCCTCCTTCTATCCGCCAATTCAGTCATACCGAGACTAGCTTACCGATGAGTTGATACAGATCAAATACACCTTGGAATTGTATGATTTCCGCGAATATACACGTAACCACATGACATTCCAGTGAAATGTCTCTGTTGCCGTGGCAATGGTCAGATTAGCGCCCGCGCCGTTTTATGCCGCCTCGCTGCCCGGCCCGTCCGGCGGTGGACCTGCCTCCCGCCTGAACGGCGGCTTGTGCGGCGGACTCGACGTCGGCTTGTCGCGCCAGCGGGTCGTCGGCCACGGCCAGTTCAACCGCCTCAAGCCGTTTGACCTCGTCACGGATCCGGGCGGCCTCTTCGAATTCAAGGTTCTCGGCGGCCTTGCGCATGGCGGTGCGCAGCGCGTCCAGATGGGCGGCAAGATTGGCGCCCAGCAGCGGTGTTTCGATCTTGGCGGTGACGCGGTTCATATCGACATCGCCCTTGTAAAGCCCGGCCAGAATGTCCTCGACGTTCTTGCGAATGGTCTGAGGGGTGATGCCGTGGGCTTCGTTATAGGCGCGTTGCTTGGCGCGGCGGCGGTCGGTTTCGCCCATCGCGCGTTCCATGCTGCCGGTGATCCGGTCGGCATACATGATGACCCGGCCATCGGCGTTGCGCGCGGCGCGGCCGATGGTCTGGATCAGTGAGGTCTCCGAACGCAGGAAGCCCTCTTTGTCGGCATCCAGAATCGCCACGAGTCCGCATTCGGGGATATCCAGCCCCTCGCGCAAGAGGTTGATCCCGACCAGAACGTCAAACGCCCCCAGTCGCAAATCGCGCAGGATTTCAATGCGTTCTATGGTGTCGATATCCGAATGCATATAGCGGATGCGGATCCCCTGTTCGTGGAAATACTCGGTCAGGTCCTCGGCCATGCGTTTGGTCAGCGTGGTGACCAGCGTGCGCAAGCCAACGGCGGCAACGCGGCGGATTTCATCCAGAAGGTCATCAACCTGCATCTCGACCGGGCGGATCTCGATCATCGGGTCAAGCAGGCCGGTCGGGCGGATCACCTGTTCGGTGAAGACGCCGCCCGCCTGTTCCAGTTCCCATTTTGACGGCGTGGCCGAGACGAACACAGATTGCGGGCGCATCGCGTCCCATTCCTCGAATTTCAGCGGCCGATTGTCCATGCATGAGGGCAGCCGGAAGCCGTGTTCGGCCAGCGTCGATTTGCGCCGGAAGTCGCCTTTGTACATGCCGCCGATCTGCGGCACGGAAACGTGGCTTTCGTCGGCAAAGACGATGGCGTTGTCGGGGATGAATTCAAACAGCGTGGGTGGCGGCTCGCCGGTGCCCCGGCCGGTCAGATAGCGCGAATAATTCTCGATCCCGGCGCAGACTCCGGTCGCCTCAAGCATTTCGAGATCGAAGTTGCAGCGTTGCTCAAGCCGTTGGGCTTCCAGCAGCTTTCCCTCATCGCGGAAGTGCTTGAGCCGGTGGTGCAGCTCGGTTCGGATACCCTTGATCGCCTGTTGCATCGTCGGGCGGGGGGTGACGTAGTGGCTGTTGGCATAGATCCGGATCTGTTCGAAACTGTCGGTTTTCTGGCCGGTCAGCGGGTCGAATTCGGTGATCGCCTCGAGCTCTTCGCCAAAGAACGAAAACCGCCAGGCGCGGTCCTCAAGATGCGCCGGCCACAGATCCACGGTGTCGCCCTTGACGCGGAAACTGCCGCGCTGGAACGCCGCATCCAGCCGTTTGTAGGCCTGCGCGACCAGTTCGGCCAGAAAGCTGCGTTGTTCATAAAGCGCGCCCACGGCCATGTCCTGGGTCATCGCCGAATAGGTTTCGACGCTGCCGATACCGTAGATGCAACTGACCGAGGCGACGATGATGACATCGTCACGTTCCAACAACGCACGAGTGGCCGAGTGGCGCATCCGGTCGATCTGTTCGTTGATCTGGGATTCCTTCTCGATGAAGGTATCGGTGCGCGCGACATAGGCTTCGGGTTGGTAATAGTCGTAGTAGCTGACAAAATACTCGACCGCGTTATCGGGAAAGAAGCCCTTGAATTCGCCGTATAATTGCGCCGCGAGCGTCTTGTTCGGGGCAAGGATGATTGCCGGGCGCTGGGTTTCTTCGATGACCCGGGCCATAGTGAAGGTCTTGCCGGTGCCGGTGGCGCCCAACAAGACCTGATCGTGTTCGCCGACGGTGATTCCCGCCGACAGTTCGGCAATCGCCGTGGGCTGATCGCCCGCCGCCGAGAATTCCGTGTGCAAAACGAAGCGCTTTCCGCCCTCGAGCTTGGGGCGGGTCAGCACTTCGGGGCGTGGGCTGGGGGCGTTGGTATTGTTATGGGGCATGGCAGACCTTTGACGACCCTTTAGATTTGATCTGTTTTTGTTCACTTGCAAGGGGTTAGCGAAAAGATGAACGAACAGTTAAGCAATGGCGACAATTTGATCAAATAAATCAGCGTGTTGATGGTGAATCTTGTTGCGTCGCCGACGCGATGTTCCTATGTTGTTCTTGCAAGCAGCATCGAAGGCTGCCGACCGGTGCACCACCCCCACCCCTCGCTCCCCCAGCCTGGTCGGCAGCCGCCTCTTCCCGCAAGCCCACTTCCCGCAAGCGTAGAGTCTCGCAGCTGTTTTGGCTGACAGCAGTTCTGGTCGGGGTCTTGTCTTCATTGCCGGGGACTTGCCTGCAATGGAAGGCACCCCGCGCCTGCGCCTGTTCGTATGCTGCAAATGACCTGCCGCGCCCGAACCAAGCTGCGAACCGTCCCGACCGCTATCCGCATCCTGCAGCGCCCGGCGGCATTCCGAAACAGCCTTTACCGCCTTTCCGGGGCTTGCGTTTTTCGTTATTGGCCCCCAATAAGACCATAGAGACAAAGCCAAGAGGTTCCCCGATGCCGATGCGCGCGCGTATCTATCAACCGGCCCGCAATGCCATGCAATCCGGTACTGCCAAGACCAAGATCTGGGTTCTGGATTTCGCTCCCGCCGAGGGGCGCGACATTGATCCCTTGATGGGCTGGACCGCGTCGGGCGACACGCAAGCGCAGGTTCGGCTGAAGTTCGACAGCTGCGAGTCCGCCGTGGCCTATGCCAAAGAAAACGGCATCAGCTATTCGGTGGCGCAACCGCACAAGCGCAAACCCAACATCCGCGTTCGTGGCTATGGCGAAAACTTCTCGACCGATCGCCGCACCGTCTGGACGCACTGACCAGGCGCACTGACCAGGCGCATTGAGCCGCGTATCCCGGTGCCGGCGCCGCGTCAGTGGCCCGATCCGCCGCATGCCGATGTGCGCCCGGACAATCGACCTTGAGGTGGCAGGGTTCCGTCCCTTTGTCTCGGTTCCAGGCGGCCAACCGTGGCCTGATCGCGCCTGACCGAAGCGGGCGGCGGCCTTCGTCCGCAGGACGGCTGCCCATGCGGCCAATCGGTGCGCAGCGGTGGTTGATCTTTGCCCCCCAAGCCATATTCTGCCGTGGTCGGCGACCCGGTGTTCACCACGGATTTGATTCAATGCTGCTGCGCTGCTTTTCGGTTTCTGTCGCCATCGCCCTGTTTGCAGGCACGACCGCGATTGCGCTGCCCGCCACGCCCGAAGGGGCCGCGCATCTGACCGAGGTGATGCAGCACTATCTGGGCCACACGCCCGGCGTGGTTTCGGTTTCGCCCGAAGGCGAGACGTACCGCATGGCACTGGATGGCACGCCCCTGTTGGCCGCGGCGCAGATCAAGGGTCATGTCTCGCCTTATGTGATGGCGCTGACGGACCTTGGCGCGGGCCAATGGGCGCTGCGCGTGGATCAGGCGTTCGATCTGGAACTGGATCTGCCAGAGGTCATGACGCTGTCGGTTCGGCTGGAACGGCTGACCAGCACAGGCCTGTTTGATGAGGCGCTTTTCAGTTTTTCCAAGGCGGAAAGCGTGTTTGCCAACCTTTCGGTGACCGAGGCCATAGCCACGCCGCAGGGCGGGTCAAACCGGATCAACTATCACGTCGACGAGGGCCGCTCGACGATGACCGCAACCGCGGCACCGATGGGCGGGGTGGATGCCCGGTTCGGCTATGAATTGCGCGGACTGGCCGAGGCCATTGTGGTTTCTCCCGAGGGCGGGCCGGGCGCGTCGCTGGACCTGACCGCACAAGCGCAAAGCTATGGCGCAAGCGGTCGCATCGACGGACTGCGCACCGAGCGGCTTTATGCGCTGGCCGCATGGCTGGTGGCGCACCCTTCCGAGGGCGCCCTCAGGGCGGATCAAGAGGCGCTGAAAGGGCTGGTCGGGGCGGCGTTGCCGCTGTTTGATCAATTCTCGATGGATGGCACGATGGCGGCGATCAGCCTTGACACGCCGGTTGGCAGCTTTCTGGCGCGCACCGCGCGCATCGGCGTTGATCTGGCGGGGGTGGTATCGGCCGGGCGCATCCGCGAGGCGATTGATCTGTCGGGGATCGAAGTGCCCGAGGCCCTGGTGCCGGTCTGGGCCAAGGATCTGTTGCCCGAGTCAGTCGGCTTTGACATTGCGGTGTCGCGCTATGATCTGGCGGCCCCGGCGCGGATGCTGCTGGATCTGACCGATATCGCTGCGGCCTCGCCTCTGTCGCCTGACGACGAGGCCGCGCTGCTGGCGGCGGTGCTGCCCGAAGGGTTTGCCGAAATCACCTTCGCGCCCGGTCATGTGACCGGCGCGGGCTATGATCTGCGTTTCGAGGGTGCGATGCAGGCCCCGGTGGACGGTATGCCCGGCGGTTCAGGGCGCGTCAGCCTGACCGGAGTCGAGCAGATCATCGCGGCGCTGAATGCCGTGCCGGGCGGCGAGGGGCGCGAAATCGGTATGGGTATTGCAATGCTGCGCGGCATCGCCAAGCCCGATGGCGCAACACTGGTCTGGACCATTGATGCCACCAATCCCGGCAAGGTCCTGATCAACGATATTGATTTGATGGCCTTTGATCGGATGGGAAAACCGTGATGCCTGAACTTCTCGATGACGGCGTGACGATAGCACGCGAAAATCCGCTGGGCGCTGATCTGGTCTTGCTGCACGCCCGCCATACCGAGGCGATGCATTTCGACACGCCGCCCGAAAGCATTCACATGCTGCCTGCGGATGCGCTGGTGCACCCCGACATCGCCTTTTTTGTGCTGCGTGATGCGGGCCAACCTTTGGGCATGGGGGCGTTCAAGCGGCTCAGCCCCACCCACGCCGAAATCAAGTCGATGCATATTCTGGCCGAGGCGCGCGGCCGCGGTCTGGCGCAAGTGATGTTGGCCCATCTGGTGGCCGAGGCGCGCGCCGCCGGGATCACCCGGCTTAGCCTCGAGACCGGCGCTCAGCCCAGTTTCAAAGCGGCCTGCCGGCTCTATGTCGCCGCGGGTTTTGAGGAATGCGGCCCGTTCGAGGGCTATCTCGACGATCCGAACTCGGTTTTCATGACGCGGCTGCTTTAGCCCACCGCGAATGCCTTGTGCCCGCAACTCGGGTGTTGAAGCACAGTGCCCTCTTGCACGGCGCGGCGCGGTGACGCAAAAGGACCAAGACGGTCCCGTAGCTCAACTGGATAGAGCAGCCGACTTCTAATCGGCAGGTTGAGGGTTCGATTCCTTCCGGGATCGCCAGTTTTGCACAGTTGCTGCTGTGCCAGAAAAAGCAGGTGAATGCGCAAACGAAAGCATGGGCCTGCGCAAAGGGCGTCGATAGCCTGTAGCGCGGCACCAGCTTTCGGACAGAACGGTGTCAGCTTCTGGACGAAAATTTCTTTGTACGCCGCCGTGCAGTCATCTGCCGTCACGCGTCGATGAACGTGCCGCTGACCGATATCGTCGGCGTCAGATTGCCAAAGTTCGTTCCCGCCGCCCAGTCGCTCGCATTGCCGTTGAACAGCAGCCCCGGCGCACCAACCAGCGAAACGTCCCGCGGCGCGCCATCCCAGAAATCTGAAATCGTCAGGCCCGGCGTCGCCAGATCGATAAACACATCACCGAGCTGAGAAAAATTCGCGCCTGAGATGATGCCGTTCCCCGTCCGAGTGTGATCTATCGATCCAGCCGTAGGAATCCCCGTGGCAACCTCGACGCCGTCCAGATACATCGACGCCGCCTCGGATCCACTGGCGGTGTTGCAGATTATCACGAGCTGGTGCAGCACCCCTGCGGTCAGGATGTTGCTGGAATTCAGTTCGATCAGCAATGTCGCCGCATTATTGAAGACAGTAAACTCAATGTTGTCGGCCTGAACGTTTACGGTTGTCCGGCCAATTTGAAAGACGCCGTTGACCGTGTTCGCGACACTCACCGGGTTCAGGAGCATGGCCAGAGTTAGATATTTGCTGTCGGATCCGATGTTACCCCACGACAGACGGCCTGTGCCACCATTGTCGACCAGCTTGGGCATGTATCCAGCTGCGCCAGCAGGCCACAACTTGATTCCGTTGGCGTAGGCCGCGACGACTTCAGTAGATCCGAAAAACGCGCGGTCTGCCGAAGAGAAATCGGCGATCATGCTTGCACCAGATACAGGGTGTTTGCATCAGGTGGCTCCGGGATCAGCCCGACGTTGGCCACGACGACCACGGTCACCGATTGCCCATCAGCACCGGCCGGGCCTTGAGAGCCAATGGCACCGTCAGCGCCATCGGCCCCGGCAGCGCCAGCCGGGCCGACGAGCGACGCCAGCCACGCAGCCTCATTGCCAACAAATCCGCCATTGAGTGCAATCTCATAGGTGCTGAGACCGCCGGCTCCGATCGGACCCTGCGGGCCGATAGCACCGTCCGCCCCGGCCGGACCTTGCGGGCCAGCGGCACCGTCGGCGCCATCGGCCCCGGCAGCGCCAGCGGGGCCAATGAGAGACGCCAACCACGCGGCTTCGTCACCGATAAATCCGCCATTGAGTGCAATCTCATAGGCGCTGAGACCGTCGGCACCCGCCGGGCCTTGCGGGCCGTCTGCACCGGCCGGGCCTTGCAGACCAGCGGCACCATCAGCACCGGCCGGGCCTTGCGGGCCAATGACACCGTCAGCTCCATCGGCCCCGGCAGCGCCAGCCGGGCCCGCCAGCGACGCCAGCCACGCAGCCTCATCGCCAACAAATCCGGCCGCCAACGCGATCTGATAGGCGCTGAGCCCAACAGATCCCCCACCCGATCCTGACCCACCGCCAATGGCCACCTGCAACGGGACCGGCCCGGAGGTCAGCTCCAGTGTGATGACGTAGAGCGGTTGCAGCGCCACAGAAATACTCATGTCGTGATATCCCTCTCAACCGGCAACCTGAACGTCTCAGTGCTGTGCACGCGGCCGGTTGGAGTGCGCACCTCGATATCCAGCAGCATCGCTTCGATTGGCCAATTTGCTGTGACAGCAGGCGCTGCGCTGAACTCCCCCCGGCCTGCGGCGGGGGCCGTCTTTGTGAACTCAAAATCCGCGACCGTGGCGGCGCTGGCCGAGCGGCCCTGCATCTTCACGGTCCAGGCCGTGATGTCCTCGGGCAGCCCATTGGCATCAGATATCGTGACCGACAGGGCAAAACTGTCGCCGGTTTTGACGAATGGCAGAATGATCATCTCAGCACTCCGTGGGTGATTGGGGTATCAGACGGCGTTTGCGCGGCGCGCCCGATCGGGCAGAGGGAAACGGCAGCGCGGTGAAATCAGTGTAGATCGTGGCCTCGCGGTAGACGCCATTTCGGTCAGGGCAAAACAGGCGCTGCCCGATTTTGAGGATATCGGGTCCCCACGCCGGCACCACCGCATACCCCACAAACCGCCGGTCGCGGCCAATCAGCCGCACGCGGGTCTCAGGGCCGTGCGTCATGGCGCGGTCATTTGGCATCGCGCACCGCCCATGTCAGGCCGAACCCGATAACCGCATCGACGTGTTTTCCGTTGCCCGGAATGAGCTGCGCGAACAGGTTGCGATACCTGATCTGCAGCCCGCCGATCGGTACCACGTCCCCCGCATGCACGGCGAAACGGCGGCCGTCGTTCGGGTAGTATGCAGCGCCGCCAAACAGGCTGATATCCGTGCTTTCGCCGGACCAAACCGGGATCGCAACAGTGGCCGCGACAGACCCGCGACCATAGCTGTTTCGGTACGCCCCAAGCGTAAAATCGACCGGACCCCGTTCCCAGGTTGCGAATACTCCAGGGTTGCGCGACTCGAAACCCACACCACCGGCATGGTGCGAGCCGATCAGAATTGACACCCGATCGGGGGCCATGTCGGCCCGCGCTGGCGACATGCTCAGCAAGACCAGGCCGCAGGCTACGATCAGGAAAGCTCGGATCATTTGTTAAGTTGCCTCGCGATGATGGTCAGTGCATCAATCCGCACCATATGTGACAAAAACGGCGACCCTGAGTCCACATAGGCACGGATGCGCAGCGTCCCCGTGAATTCATACCCGCCTGCGTAGACCACCGAGTAGGAGAACATATGGTCGTTTGTGCCCATCGAACTTGGGATAGTGTGAAACACCTCGAACATGCCAACCGGGACAATTTGATACCAAGAACCGCCGATCAACGTCTCAACCACAAACCGGATTTCGGCGGTTGATACGATCGCCGCCAGCTCACCGCTGAATGTAACTTCAACAGGCCCGCCGCCCGATGCAGCAGGAATAAACGGCGTGGCAAACGCGTCGATCACGATCTCTGCGGTGGCCGAACTTGTCGCGGAAATTGTCTGGCTGCTGCCGCTGTCCTTGGTCTTGACCAACACCTGCGACACCGCCCCGGCGACGATCATGCTATCAGTGATAATCTCGCCAGCTTGCAGCTTGTCTACGGTGATCGACCCCGCGACGATCTTTTCTGTGGTGATCGAGCCGTCCGCGATCAGCGTCGCATCTGAGACTGTATCAACCTGCACATAGTCAATAGCGCACATTCCGGTCTGACCGTTGTAATTCACCAGAATTACAGGACGCAGGTAGCGCACGTCAGGGTGCATCTGACCGGGCGCTGCCAGCGTGCCGGTGCCATTGGATCCAACCGTTGCACCATGCCCGTGGGTATAGCCCGCATATTCAGTATAGGCGCCGATCACGGGCGTTCCGGAGTTCAGCCCGTGCCAGTGCATGCCTGAGGTATAGCTGTCCGAGCCAGTCGTCGAGACCTTGGTCACACCATCAGCGGCGACCCCCAAGAAGCCCAGGTAGATCCTGTTGGCAGATCCGTTCAGTTGGTAAAATCCACATTTCAGCCGGTAGGTGCGGGCGGGATCAAACGGGATCAGCGTTTTCGACACGAGCCAGACCTGATCGTTGTCGGCATTGCTGCCCGCACGCAGAACATGGCCACCCATCTTGGAGATCGTCGCCGCTACCACTGCGATCTCGCCAGGCCCATTGATGCTTTCCCAGCCATCCAGCGCCGCTGCAGTCTCGAACACCTCGGAGAATACCGCCGAGGTGTCATGGACAACCAGTGACCGTGCCGAGAGCGTACCCGGCGCAATCACGTTGTCACCGGCCAGCACGATTGCCGACCCGACACCGGTCTCATCCTCCCACTCGACAATGCGGACACCTGCGCTCGCTTTTGACGTATTGCGCGCTTGTCCTGCACCGTTTGCCGCCGTGTTCCGCAAGCATTGGAAATCAGGCCCTTTTCCGGGCCATTCCGGGCTTTGCCCGAAATCCCGCGCACTTGTCTGCTTTCGCTGGCACGAAGGGCGGGAGGGGGCGCGGATGTTTGCGGGCCGGTGCTGGCACCAGCCTGCCAAAGCTTGTTGGAAATCCGCCTGACTGGCGCAAGCCGCCGTCACCTGACCGCAGGCCTGCGCCAAACGAGGGCCATTTTTCGCCCTCACAGGCAAATGCGACCCCGGCGCCGTGTCGGCATACGACGGCGCGTTCAGCCCAGGCTTTCGGGCGCCAATTTGTCTTGGGTTTTCAGCTCGAAATCCGACGCGTCGTGCCGTTCGTGCAACTGGTCCTCAAGCGGGCCCCAGGTGCGGTTCACCTTGCGACCGCGCTGCACGGCAGGGCGTTCAAGGATTTCTTCAGCCCAGCGACGCAGATTCTTGTAGCTTGTGACGTCCAGAAATTCACCCGCGCCATAGGCCTCACCCAGAACAAGGTTGCCATACCATGGCCAGGTGGCGATGTCGGCGATGGTGTATTCCGCGCCGCCCAGATAGCGGTGCTGGGCCAGTTCCCGGTCCAGCACATCCATCTGACGCTTTGTCTCCATGGTGAATCGGTTGATCGGGTATTCCATCTTTTCAGGCGCATAGGCGTAGAAATGGCCAAAACCGCCGCCCAGATAAGGGGCCGAGCCCTGCAACCAGAAAAGCCAGTTCAGCACCTCGGTGCGCGCTGCCGCATCCTTGGGCAGGAAATGTCCGAATTTTTCGGCCAGATAGAGCAGGATCGCACCGGATTCAAAGACCCGGACGCCGGTCTGCGTATCGAAAAGCGCGGGGATCTTCGAGTTCGGATTGACGGCGACGAAGCCCGACGAAAACTGGTCACCCTGACCGATACGGATCAGATGGGCGTCGTATTCCGCGCCGCTTTCGCCAAGCGCCAACAGCTCTTCCAGCAGGATCGTGACCTTCTGGCCATTTGGTGTTCCCAACGAGTAAAGCTGCAACGGATGTTTGCCGCGCGCCAGCGTGGCCTCATGTGTCGCGCCGGCGACGGGGCGGTTGATCTTGGCCCATTCGCCGCCGTTCTCGGCGTCCCAGGTCCAGATTTTCGGCGGCAGGTAGGTATTCTTGTCAGACATGATCCGGTTTTCTTTCATAGGTCGCAATCGACGGCCTGCGCGCGTGTGACTTGGCGAGGCCAGTATTTCGGGGGGGGCTGGCATGTCGGCCAGTCCAAGCAATTCAGCCGGTTTTAGGCGTCGCCACGGCAGGGTTTGGCCGCAGGCTTTCGATTTCTTGCGCGATATCCTCGGCCAGGGCCGCGATCTGGTCTGGGCTTGATCCCAGATGCAGTTCTAGCCGCAGCGCTGAAATGTTTGCCTGAAACCGGCGCGCAAGGCGGGCTGCATCCGCGGTCGGCGAAAGTTCCCGCGCGGCCTTGGCCCGCTCGAAAACGGTGGTGAATTCGTCGCGCATCTCGGTCAGGTAGTGGCGCGTGCGTTCGGCGATGGCGGGATCGGTGCTGCTGGTGTCAACCAGAGATTTGGTCAACATGCAGGCCTGACGTGCGGCGTCGTCGGGCGAGAGCGCCGCGTAGGACCGGATATGCGCCGCCAGTGCTGCCAGCGGCGAGGTCGTCGTTGCCATCTGGGCGCGAAAGCGGTCGCGCGACGTTTCGAAATACCGCTCCAGCGCCAGCAAATAGAGGTTCTCCTTGCTGTCGAAGGCCGCGTAGATGCTTCCCGGCTTCATGTTCAAGACGCATTCGAGATCCTTGAGCGAGGTCGCGTGGTATCCCTTGTTCCAAAACAACGACATCGCCGCGTTCAGGGCGGTGTCTCGGTCATAGGGGGCGGCGCGCTTCATGATGCTGGATCTTTGTCAAGGGCGGGTGGCGGTCAGAGTACACGGATTTGAGCGGTTGCTCAATCGCGCAATTCGGCAAGCGGGCTCTCGTGGCGTGTCTGTTCCTGCTGTCGCAAGCAGGGCTGGCGATTGCGCGCGCAGCCGACGCCGCAGGGCGGGTTGTCTTGCAAGCACCCGACCACTGTCCGGCGCCGGCTTTCGCATCAGGCGGCCGCGCGCCAACCGAATTTCTGGAACGGCTCGTCCACCGGCGTCCTGGCCAGATGGTTGGTGTAGTTCGACATCACCTTCTGGCTGTAGCCAAGGATCACCTCGAGAATGTTGCGCTTGGTGAAACCCGCATCGAGGAAGGTCTGGACCGTCGCATCATCCAGATTGCCGCGATCGCGCACCAGACTTAGCGTGAAGTCGCGCAGGGCTTCCAGTCTGGCATTGGGCAACGGCGTGCCATCGCGCAGCGCGGCGGTGATCGCGTCGTCCACTCCCATTTTTCTGGCGATGCCGGTATGGGCCGGCACGCAATAGTGGCAGGCGTTCTCGACGTTGACGGTCTGCCAGACCACGGTCAGTTCGTCCTTGTCAAAGCTCGACTCCACGAACAATTCGTGGACCCGTTGGTAGGCTTCCAGCAGGCCGGGCGCCTCGGCCATTACGGCATGGAGGCCGGGGATCATGCCGAAGGCGGCTTTTGACTTGGCCAGCAGCGGTTTGCTGGCGTCTGGGGCGGTGGTTTCATCGTGCTGGGCAAAGTCGGTCATGTCTGTTTCCTTTGGGTTGGCGTTGCAAGACACCTAGACCAGTTTGAGCAATCGCTCAAGGGTTGATTTGAGCGATCACTCAAACGTGAGGCCACCGCAGCGTTTCTCAACCGCGAGCCTCCGCCAAGCTTCGGGCCGGGCGAGGGGGCACGGGGTTTCGCGTGCCGCCAAAGCCGCTTTTCGGAATGCTTTGCGATCCAGCCAGCCCAGGATCACGGGGTAGGGCGGTCAAACCCTCAGGCCAACGGCGTCGGGGGCTTGAGGTTGCCGCAGCGCGGGCCTAACACTTCTGCTGTGACAGGGGAGCGGGCCTATGCGAGTATTCATTAACGGATTCGGGCGGATAGGGCGGTCGGTCTTGCGGGCTTGGATGGGCGCTCCAGAGCGCTGGCAGGGGCTGGAGATCGTCGGCATCAACGATATCGCCGCCCCCGAGATGTGCGCTTATCTTTTTCAATATGACAGCGTGTTCGGGCCTTTTGCCGGCAGCGTGGCCTTGGGCGACGGCGCGTTGCGGGTCAAGGACCAGTCGATCGCGCTACACCGGGTCGCGGATATTTCCACACTGGATCTGACCGGGATCGATGTGGTGATGGAATGCACCGGGCGCGGCGACAACCTGACGGTCGCGGGGGCGGGTCTGGCGGCGGGGGCCGCGCGGGTGCTGGTCTCGGGGCCCTCGGCGGCGGCCGAGGTGACGGTCGTTCTGGGTGCCAACGAGGCCGCGCTGGGTGGTCAGCGGATCGTGTCAAACGCATCGTGCACCACCAATGCGTTGGCGCCTTTGGTGCGGCTGATCGAGGCGCACTGGGGGGTGGTTACCGGCTCGATGACGACAATACATTGTTACACCGGCAGCCAGCCGACGGTCGATGCCCCGGGGGCGGATTTTGCCCGCTCGCGGGCGGCGGCGCTGTCGATGGTGCCGACCACCACCAGCGCGCAGCGGCTGCTGGATACGGTGTTGCCGGATCTGGCGGGGCGGATCGAGGGCTCGGCGGTGCGGGTGCCTGTGGCCAGTGTCTCGGCGGTGGATCTGGCGGTGATGACAGCGCGGCCCTGTGATGCGGCGCAAATCAACGCGGTGCTGCGCGCGGCTGAGGCGCAGCCGGGCAGCGTGATCGGCGTGACCGACCGCGCCCTTGTCAGCACCGATCTGCGCGCCCGCCCCGAAAGCATCGTGATGGCCTTGCCTGAAACGCGGGTGACGGCGGGCGGGATGGTGCGGGTCTTTGGCTGGTATGACAACGAATGGGGGTTTTCAAACCGGATGCTGGATATGGCCCGGCGAATGGGCTGACCCCGCCCTGAACCTTTTCAAGCCCCGACCACACACGAAAAAACCCCGCCCTTGCAGGCGGGGTTTTCGCTTTACGCTGCGCAGATCCTAGTTACGGTTGCCCAGGAACTGCAGCAGGAACATGAACATGTTCAGGAAGTCGAGGTAGAGCTGCAGCGCGCCCAGAATGGCGGCCTTGCCCAGAAAGTCGCGGTCCGACTGGGCCAGCTGCAGATAGGTGTTCTTGATGTTCTGCGTGTCATAGGCGGTCAACCCCGCAAAGATCAGCACGCCGATCACCGAGATCGCGAATTGCAGCGCCGAGGAAGCCAGGAAGATGTTGACGATCGAGGCCACGATCAGCCCGATCAAGCCCATCATCAGGAACGAACCCATCGCCGACAGGTTGCGCTTGGTGGTGTAGCCGTAAAGCGACAGGCCAGCGAACGAGATTGCCGTGACCAGGAAGGTCTGGGCAATCGACACGCCGGTATAGACCGCAAAGATATAGCTGATCGACAGGCCCATCAGCGCCGAGAAGCCATAAAACACCATCTGCGCCGTGGAGGCCGACATCTTGTGGATCATCGCGCCAAAGGCAAAGACCACTGCCAGCGGTGCAAACATCACCACCCATTTCAGCGGCGAGCCAAAGATCGCGGCCAGAAACGCCGGGTTCGAGCCGACGATCCAGGCCACAAGGCCCGTGACCGTCATGCCGATCGACATCAGCCCGTAGACCTTGTTCATATGGGCCCGCAGACCTGCGTCGATATTTAGCGTGCGAGCGCCTGTCTGGCTGGCGCGCACCGTGTTCAAGTCAGCCATTTAAGCCTCCAGTTGATAGGGGTCGTGGCCGCCCTTTGCGGATCGCCACGGATACACAACTATATTGGCGGTGCTGGCCACGAATTCAAGCGGTTCCGGGGGGAACATTGTGCCGGTTTGCCGATTTTGCGGCCACCGGGTCGGCGGCGTCGCCGATCACGCCATCGTCACCACGATTTTGCCCGTGGCATGGCGCGCGCGCAGCATCTCCAACGCCTCGTCGGCGCGATCAAGCGCGAAACGCGCGCCAATATGCGGCGCCAGGCTGCCCTCGGCATACCAGCCCAGAAGGGTTTGCAAGCTGTCGGTCAGCACCTTGGGGTCCAGCGCCAGATAGCCGCCCCAGTAAAGCCCGTGCAGCGCTATGTTCTTGACCAGCAGATGATTGAGCGGCACCTCGGGGGCGCTGCCCGAGGCAAAGCCGATCACCAGAAACCGCCCGCCGGGCCTGAGCGCGCGCAAGGCAGCAGTGCCGGCCGCGCCGCCGATCGCATCAAAGACCACATCGGCGCCACCTGCGGCCTTGAGCGCGGCGCGCAGGTCCGGGGTCTCGGAATCGATCCCCAGATCGGCCCCAGCGCGTGCCGCCACCGCCAGCCGGTCGGCGCCGCGCGCGCAGGCGATGACCCGTGCACCCATCTTCTTGCCGATCTCGACCGCCGTCAGCCCGACGCCACCCGCCGCCCCCAGCACCACCAGCGTTTCTTGCGGTTGCAGATTTGCGCGGTGGCCAAGCGCCAGATGTGAGGTGCCATAGGCGATCTGAAACCCCGCCGCCGTCTCAAAGGGCATGCTGTCGGGCAAGGTCACACAACGCGCCGCGTCAAAATTGCCCGCGCTGGCCAGCCCGCCCTGACCGGCAAAGACCGCCACCCGCGTCCCCGGCGCGGGGCCGGTGACGCCCGGTCCCAGCGCCTCGACGGTGCCGGCCAGCTCCATGCCCAAGGTGAAGGGCAGCGGCGGCGTATCTTGATACTGTCCCGAGATCATCAGCAGGTCGGCAAAATTCAGCCCGCAGGCCTTGATCGCGACTTGCACCTGGCCAGCGCCGGGGGGCGGCAGTTCAAGCGGCACCAGCGCCGGGGGGGTGCCTGCGGTCGTCATCTGAAACGCGTGCATCGGGGTCCTCGCATTGTCGCTTTTGGTGCAGCTTAGGCGACGATGCGGGTTCGGGAAAGGCCGGGTGGGACGCAGGTGATTCGTATTCGGGAAAGGATCAGGCAAGCTGACGCGAGGGAAATTGCAAAATGCGTTGCAAAATGCAAAACACGCAGAAGGCGACTGGTGCGAGGTCGCGACGCGTTAACGGTGTTTTGAAGGGTTTTCGGGTTTGCCCCCCGAGAAACCGCTTCCGCCCTCTTGGCGAACCTGTCTTTTTGGATAGGTTTCGCAATTTCCTAAGCTTGGGCAAGCCTAAGACATGGTATTTGAATGTCTGTCAGACGGATTAGGAGTAACGAATGAAACACCCTGTTGATATGCATGTTGGAAAGCGTATCCGCCATCGTCGCTGGATGGTCGGTATGACTCAACAGCAACTTGCGGATAAAGTCGGGATCAAGTTTCAGCAGATTCAGAAGTATGAGACAGGAATGAATCGTGTCTCGGCATCGCGGCTTTGGGATATTGCCGATGCCGTCGAGGTGCCGATCTCGTTCTTTTTCGAAGGGCTTTCCGAAGGCGCCATGGCGCAAGAGGAACTTGCCGGCGATATTTTGGCCGACAAGGAAGCTCTCGCATTGGTGCGGTCTTATTATGCCATCCCCGAACCTCAGCGCCGTCGCCTGTTTGATCTGGCGAAGGTCTTGTCAGAGGTGGCCTGAACCGGGACTAGCGGCCATCAAGCCGACAGAATTGGCGCCTGCCGGTCACGGCGCGCCTTGACCAGACTGAGGGGGGCGGTTACCGCTCCCCTCATTCATTTCGGCCTAGGAGAGCGCCCGGTGACCTCTGATCTGCCTGAAACCGAACACGCCGGGTTGATCGCTGTCGCCCATGCCCTGGCCGATGTGGCCCGCACCGAAACGCTGAAGCATTTTCGCAGCCCGGGTCTTGATGCCGAAACCAAAGAGACCGCGCGATTTGATCCGGTGACCGTCGCTGACCGCGCCGCCGAAACCGCGATGCGGGCGATTCTGGCGGCTCGCCGGCCGCAAGACGGGATCCTGGGCGAGGAATACGGCGCCCTGGCCGGAACCAGCGGCCTGACCTGGGTGCTGGACCCGATCGACGGCACGCGCGGCTATCTGTCGGGCACACCGACCTGGGGGGTGCTGGTCTCGCTCGCGGATGCCAGCGGGCCGCTGTTTGGTGTGATCGACCAGCCCTTCATCGGCGAGCGTTTTGTCGGAGGTTTCGGTCTGGCCGAGGTGTCGGGCCCGCAGGGTCGGCATGCGCTGACGACGCGCGCGCCCCGGCCGCTGACCGAAGCGATCCTGTTTTCGACCTTCCCCGAGGTCGGCACCCCGGCAGAAGGCGCGGCCTTCGCCGGCCTTGCCCGGCGGGTGCGGCTGGTGCGCTACGGCATGGATTGCTACGCTTATGCGCTGCTGGCGGCGGGGCAGATCGACCTTGTGGTCGAGGCGGGTTTGCAACCTTATGACGTGCAGGCTCCGATTGCGGTGATCGAGGCCGCGGGCGGCATCGTGACCGATTGGCAGGGCGGCCCGGCGCATCAGGGTGGCCGGGTTCTGGCCGCGGCCAATGCTGAAATTCATGCCGCCGCGATGGCGGTTCTGGCAGGCTAGGGGCGTCGCCCCTTGCCGAGGGTGGCACCCCGGGACCGATCGGGGCCAGAGAACAAGGGGCACAAGATGCGCGAAGTTCTGATCCGAGGCGCCGAGGTCGTGGTGACGATGAACCCGGCTCGGGATGAACTGGCCGGGGCCGATGTGCTGATCCGCGGCGGAGCGATTGCCGCCGTCGGTTTTGGGCTGACCACCACCGGCGACATCGTCGAAGCGCGGGGCTGTGTGGTTACGCCGGGGTTGGTGAACACCCATCATCATCTTTACCAGACGCTGACGCGGGCGGTGCCGGGCGGGCAGGACGCGCTGCTTTTTGGCTGGCTGAAAACGCTCTATCCGATCTGGTCGCGGTTTGGCCCCGAAGAAATGCGCGTCTCGGCCCTGGTTGGCCTGGCCGAGCTGGCGCTTTCGGGCTGCACGCTATCTTCCGATCACCTCTACCTTTTCCCCAATGGGGCGCGGCTCGACGACACGATCGACGCCGCCCGCGAAATCGGCCTGCGCTTTCACCCCACCCGCGGCGCGATGAGCATCGGCGAAAGCAAGGGCGGTCTGCCCCCCGATGCCTTGGTCGAGCGCGAGGAAGATATCCTGAGCGATTGCATCCGGTTGATCGACGCCCACCACGATGCGGCCGACGGCGCGATGTGCCGGGTTGGCGTGGCGCCCTGTTCGCCGTTCTCGGTGTCGCGCGATCTGATGCGCGACGCGGCGATACTGGCGCGTGACAAGGGGGTGATGCTGCATACCCATCTGGCGGAAAACGACGAAGACGTGGCCTATAGCCTCGCGCAGTTTGGCTGCCGTCCGGGTGATTACGCCGAAGCTCTGGGCTGGACCGGGGAAGATGTCTGGCACGCGCATTGTGTCAAGCTCGACAGGGCGGAAATCGATCTCTTCGCGCGCTCAGGCACCGGGGTTGCGCATTGTCCCTGCTCGAATTGCCGCCTCGGTTCGGGCATAGCCCCGGTCCGGGCGATGCTGGATGCCGGTGTCCATGTGGCGCTGGGGGTCGATGGGTCGGCCTCGAACGACGCGGGAAACCTGATCCAGGAGGCGCGCCAGGCCATGCTGTTGCAGCGCGTCGCCAACGGCGCCGATGCGATGAGCGCACGAGAGGCGCTCGAAATCGCGACGTTGGGCGGGGCCCGGGTGCTGGGGCGCGCCGATTGCGGCGCACTGATCCCCGAAAAACGTGCCGACATCGCCGTATGGGATCTTGGCGGGATCGAGGCCGCGGGCCAATGGGATCCGGTCGCGGCCCTCGTGTTTTGCGGTCCGAACCGGGTGCGCGACCTCTTCGTCGAAGGGCGGCAAGTGGTGCGTGACGGGCATGTCACCACGCTGGATCTGCCCCGCGTGATCGAAACGCAAACGCGCCTCGCCCGCCGACTGGTCGGCTAAGGCGCACGACGTTCTCGCCGAACGGCCTCTTTTGCCGTAAATGAATGCCGTGGACAGCCGATATAAAGCGACGATGCGACCCTTTCCTGCCGCCGGCAAGGGCCATGTGCCCCAGTTTGTTTCAGCTTCCTGTTCCAGCTTCTTTTTGGTCAAAATACTCTCGGGGGGGGGCGCCGCTTTGAAAAAGCGGCGCGAGGGGGGCAGACAGCCCCCCTTGCTAACGGGCCACCGGCTTTCCGCCAACCCAGACCGCCGCTATGGCGCGGTCATCCCCCAGCATGATCGTCGCGAACAGTGCCTCCCATAGGTTGCCAGCCCGCGCGACACGTTGCGCGATGGCGGGCGTCGAGGCCAGATCCAGCACCACCAGATCCGCCTCCATCCCCGGCGCGATATTGCCCACCGCCCCTTCGATCCGCAGCGCCCTTGCCGACCCCACGGTGGCCAGCCACCACAACTGCGCGGGATGCAGCGGCACATGGCGCAGTTGCGCCACCTCATAGGCCGCCGCCATGGTGCGCAGCATCGAAAACGATGACCCCCCCCCGGTGTCGGTTGCCAGCCCGATCCTGTGCCCCGCAGCCATCAGCCCCGCCATGTCGAACAGCCCCGAGCCAATGAACGTATTCGACGTCGGGCAATGCGCAAGCGCCGCGCCGACCTCGGCCAGCCGCGCTTTTTCGCGCGGCTCCAGATGGATCGCATGGCCGTAGACGCCGTTCGCGCCCAGCAACCCATGCGCCTCATAGGTGTCCAGATAGTCGCGCGCCTCGGGGAACAGCCCCTTCACCCAGGCGATCTCGTCGAGTTGCTCGCTCAGATGGGTCTGCATCAGGCAGTCGGGATGCTCGGCCCAAAGCGCCCCAAGCGCCGATAGCTGCGCCGGCGTCGAGGTCGGTGAAAAGCGCGGCGTGATGACATAGGACAGTCGGTCAACCCCGTGCCATCGGTTCAACAGCGCGCGGCTGTCGTCATAGGCCGATTGCGCCGTGTCGCGCAGCCCCTCGGGGGCGTTGCGGTCCATGCAGGTCTTGCCGGCCAAGGCGCGCATCCCGCGCGCGCGCGCCGCCTCGAAGAAGGCCTCGACGCTGGCGGGATGGATCGTGCAATAGCTGCACATTGTCGTTGTGCCGTAAGACAGCGCAAGGTCAAGATAACGTCCGGCCACCTCGGCGGCATGGGCCGGATCGCCAAAGCGCATCTCTTCGGGAAAGGTATAGCTGTTCAGCCAGTCGATCAGCCGCTTGCCCCAACTGGCAATGATCGCGGTCTGCGGATAATGCACATGCGCGTCGATGAACCCGGCCGAAATCAGCGCCGCGCCATAGTCGTGGAGCTTCGCAGCCGGGTGGGCCGCGATCATCGCGCCGGCATCCCCCAGATCGACGATCCGCCCCGCGTCAACTAGCACTCCGCCGCGCGACCAGTGCCGCGCCGCCTCTGGGCCCTCGGCGAACGGATCGCCCGAGAAGGCGATCACCTGCCCGATCAATAGCTCTGCCATACTGCGTGCTGCCTCCCTCGCCACCCCGGTGCCAACGCCATGCTAGGGGGCCGCGCCGCCAAGGTAAATCTCCCTGACCTCTGTTTTCCGCTCTGCGGCTGGGCTAAGGTGCCGCCAAACGGATGGGGGTTGCATGGCAGAACTGCGGGCAGAGGATCAGGAACGCGAAGAAGAGGATTACAGCCTCGACGGCGACCTGGTGGATCGGATCCTCGACGCGGTGGATGCCGCCGATACCGCGCGCCTGACGGAACTGATGGCGCCGCTGCACGCCGCTGACGTCGCCGACCTTCTCGAACAGATCGGCGGCCCGGACCGGCGCGCCCTGCTGGCGCTCTGGGGCCGCGAGATCGACGGCGACATCCTGTCGGAAGTGGACGAAGCGATCCGCGAAGAGGTCATCGACGCGATGCCACGCGATGTGCTGGCCGAGGCGGTGCGCGAACTCGACTCGGACGATGTCGTCGATCTGATCGAGGATCTGGAGGAACCCCAGCAAGAGGCGATCCTCGACGCCCTCGCTGACGCCGACCGCGCCGCGGTCGAACAATCGCTGACCTACCCGGAATACTCTGCCGGGCGCCTGATGCAGCGCGAAGTGGTGACCGCGCCGGAACACTGGACCGTCGGTCAGGCAATCGACTATCTGCGCGGTGCCGACTGGCTGCCCGACCAGTTCTATCACGTCATACTGGTTGATCCGGCGCATCACCCGGTGGGCAATGTGACGCTGGGCAAGCTGTTGTCCTCGAAACGGGCTCTGGCGTTGCACGACATCACCGAAGACAGTTTCCGCACCATCTCGGTCTATCAAGAAGAGGCCGACGTGGCCTACGCCTTCAACCAGTATCACCTGATCTCGGCCCCCGTGACCGACGATGACGACCGGCTGGTGGGTGTCATCACCATTGATGACGCGATGGCGGTTCTGGATGACGAACACGAAGAAGACATCCTGCGTCTGGCCGGTGTTGGCGACGAATCCTCGCTGTCCGATACCGTGATGGAAACCACGCGCCAGCGCCTGCCTTGGCTTTTGGTCAACCTGATGACGGCGATCATGGCGTCGGGGGTGATCGCGCTGTTCGAGGGCTCGATCGAACGGCTGGTGGCGCTGGCGGTGCTGATGCCGATCGTCGCCTCGATGGGCGGCAACGCGGGCACGCAAACGCTGACGGTGGCGGTGCGTGCCCTGGCGACCAAGAGCCTGACCGAGTCCAACGTCTGGCGCGTGGTGCGCCGCGAAGCGATGGTGGGGCTGGTGAACGGGCTGGCCTTTGCGCTGGTCATGGGGCTGGTCGCCTGGATCTGGTTCGGCCAGGCCGAATTGGGGCTGGTGATCGGCGCGGCGATGCTGGTCAACCTCTTTGTCGCTGCTCTTGCCGGTATTCTGGTGCCGCTGAGCCTTGAAAAGCTGGGCGCCGACCCGGCGCTGGCCTCGGGCACTTTCGTCACCACCGTGACCGATGTCGTCGGGTTTTTCGCGTTTCTGGGGCTGGCGGCTGCGGTGCTGCTATGACCTTGGCCGAGATCAAGACCACGGCGCGAAACGCGGCCTTTGCCGCCCGCAAGATCGCCCATGCGGCCGGACCGGGCCGCGCCGCCGAGATCTTGGCAGAGGTATTGGCGCCGCATCGGGATGCGGTATTGGCCGGCTACATGCCGATGCGCAGCGAAATCGACCCGCTGCCCGCCATGGCCGCCCACCAAGGCCCGGTAGCGGTGCCGGTGATTGCGGGCAAAGACCAACCGCTGACCTTTCGCGCCTGGTCTGCGGGCGCGCGGATGGTGCCCGGTGCTTTCGGCGCGCTGATCCCTGAAACCGGAGACTGGCTGACCCCGAGCGTGCTGATCGTGCCACTGCTGGCCTTCGATCGCCACGGCTTTCGCTTGGGGTATGGCGGCGGCTTTTACGACCGAACACTGGAACAGCTGCGCGCCAAGGGCTTGGTCACGGCAATCGGCTTCGCCTATGGCGCACAGGAACTGCCGTCGATCCCGGTCGAGTCCACGGACCAGCCGCTTGATCTGATCGTGACCGAAGCCGGCGTCATTCTCCCCAGCCCCTGAGTTTCCTGCTTTTGCTTCTTTTTGGCGGAAATACTCCGGGGGTCCGGGGGCAGCGCCCCCGGTTGATTGAGTATTTGTTCCAAACAGAAGCATCAACAGCGGGCTTGCCCTTCGCGGCCCGAGTGCCTAACCCTTGGCGCATGAAGATACTCTTTCTAGGCGATGTCATGGGTCGGGCGGGGCGCGCGGCTATTACCGAGCGATTGCCGGGCCTGCGGGCCGACTGGGGGCTCGATTTTGTTGTGGTCAATGGCGAAAATGCCAGTGCCGGCGCCGGGCTGACGCCAGATCACGCGCGCGCGATTCTGGCGGCGGGGGCCGATTGCGTGACGCTGGGCGATCACGCCTTCGATCAAAAGGACATGCTGCGCTTTATCGAGTCCGAGCCACGGGTTTTGCGGCCCTTGAACTATGCCAAGGAGGCACCGGGAAAAGGCGCGCGGCTGTTTTCCGATGCGCGGGGGCGCAAGATTCTGGTGACGCAGGTCTTGGGGCAAGTGTTCATGAAACGGCCCTTTGACGATCCGTTCTCGGCGGTGGATGCCGTGCTTCGGGCGCATCCCTTGGGCGGGCTTGCGCAAGCGGTGCTGGTCGATATGCACTGCGAGGCCACCTCGGAGAAGATGGCTATGGGCCACTGGTGCGACGGTCGCGCGAGCATGGTGGTGGGCACCCATACCCATGTGCCGACCGGGGACGCGATGGTCCTTGGCGGGGGCACGGCCTATCTGACCGATGCCGGAATGTGCGGTGACTACAATTCCGTCATCGGCATGGACAAGGCCGAGCCGATGCGCCGTTTCATCACCGGCATGGGGCGCGAGCGGTTCACCCCCGCCGATGGCGAGGCCACGCTGGCGGGTTTTTACGTCGAGACCGACGACCGCACCGGCCATGCCAGACGCTGCACTCCGGTGCGCGTCGGTGGACGTCTGGCGCAGGTGACGCCGACCTCGGCCGCATCTTGACCAGCAAGCCCGCGCTGTTTGGCGTGTTGCTGGCGCTGGGTGCGGGCTGGGGGGCGACGGTCCCGATGACCAAGATCGCGGTCAGCGCCGGGTATCGCGATTTTGGCATCATCTTCTGGCAGGCGTTGATTGATGTGGCGATCTTGTTGCCGGTGGTGTTGGCGCGGGGTGGGTTCGGGGCGCGAGGGCTGCCGCTGCGGGTTTCGGCCTTGGCGGTCTATGGTTTTGTGGCGCTGTTCGGGAACCTGCTGCCCAGCCTGTTTTCCTATACGGCGGTGCGGTTTCTGCCGTCGGGGGTGACGGCGCTATGCCTGTCGCTGATCCCGATGGTCGCGCTGCCGATGGCGGTAATGCTGGGCACTGACCGCTTTAGCGCCGGGCGGTTGGCGGGGCTGGTGGCGGGCTTGACCGGGGTGGCGCTGATCATCCTGCCCGAGGCGGGGCTGCCGGCGCCGGGGCTAGCGATCTATGTGCCCTTGGCGCTGATTGCACCGTTTTGCTACGCGATCGAGGGCAATGGTCTGGCGCGCTGGGGCGGCGCGGGGCTGGGTCCGGTGCAGATCATTGCCGGAGCGTCGGTTATCTCGATGCTGGTGGCGGGGCCTCTGGCGCTGGGGCGCGGCGTGTTCATCAACCCGCTGCATCCTTGGGGGCTGGCCGAAGCCGCGGTCGTCGCGGCGGCGGTGATCAGCCTTGCAGCCTATACCGGCTATCTGTGGCTTATCCGCCGGGCAGGCGCGGTTTTTGCCGCGCAGGTGTCCTATCTGGTGACCGGGTTTGGCGTTCTCTGGGCGATGTTGCTGTTGGGCGAGCGGTTCTCGGGCTGGTTCTGGGCCGCGCTGGCGGTGATCTTTGCGGGCCTGTTCCTCGTGCAACCGCGCCGTTCCGAAGACGTGCCGGGCGTCAGCACGGCGCTTGTGCCGGGCCATGGCGACGTTATGATCGGCGAAAACGAAAGCAGGCCCATATAGATGCTTGATCTTGCGCTGTCACAGACCGCCGAGGCGATCCTGACCCTGACCGTCGTGCTGGTCATGCTGGTCTTGTTCATGCGCGAGCGCTACCCGACCGAGGTTGTCGCCATTGGCGGTGCCTCGTTCCTGCTGGTGCTGGGGATCGTGCCCTACGACGATGCCGTCAAGGTGCTGTCCAATACCGCGCCCTGGACGATCATCATGATGTTTCTGATCATGGGTGGTCTGGTGCGCACCGGCGCCCTCGACTGGCTGACGCGGCAAGCCGAGGCCCATATCGACAGCCGTCCGATCGTGACGCTGGTAATCATTTTTGCGCTGATCGCGGCGGCCTCGGCGTTCTTGAACAACACGCCGGTCGTGGTGATGATGATCCCGGTGATGATGACCATGGCGCGCAAGCTGGGCATATCGGCCTCCAAGTTGTTGATACCGCTGTCTTATGCCGCAATCATGGGCGGCACGATCACGTTGATCGGCACCTCGACCAACCTTCTGGTGGACGGAGTGGCGCGGGATCGCGGGCTTGCGCCGTTCTCGATGTTCGAGATATCGGGGCTGGGCATCGTGCAGGTGCTGGTTGGCGGTCTTTATATGGCGCTGATCGGGCGGCATCTGTTGCCGGACCGTTCGTCAATGGGGATGCTGCTGGGCGACAAGCGCCGGCTGAAATTCTTTACCGAGGTGGCGCTGCCCGAAGATTCCGGCCTGATCGGGCAGAACGTTCTGGCGGTCGATCTGTTCAAGCGCGAGGGCGTGCGTGTCATCGACGTGCTGCGCGGTGACGCCAGCTTGCGCCGGGATCTGGCGGCGGCCCAATTGCAGGCGGGCGACCGGGTGGTGCTGCGCACCGACATGGCTGAGCTGTTGGGGATGCAGCAAAACCCGCACCTGCGGATGGTTGACAAGCTCAGCTCGGTGCAGACGGAAACGGTCGAGGTGCTGATTTCGCCGGGGTGCCGGATGATCGGGCGCTCGCTCGGCGAATTGCGCCTGCGCCGCCGCTATGGTGTCTATGTTCTGGCCGCACACCGCAGGAACCAGAATATCGGGCGCAAGCTGGATGACCTGGTGGTGGTGGTCGGCGATACGCTGCTGCTGGAGGGGGCCGCCGAAGACATTGCGCGGTTGGCTGCCGATATGGACCTGGTCGACGTTTCCAAACCGCGCGCGCAGCCCTATCGGCGGGCTCATGCCCCGCTGGCGGTCGGGGCGCTGGTCGGCGTGGTCGTGCTGGCGGCTTTTGACGTGGCCCCGATTCTGGCGCTGGCGACGGTCGCGGTGGCGGTAATCCTTCTGACGCGTTGCATTGACGCCGAAGAGGCGTTTTCGTTTCTGGAAGGCCGCCTGCTGGCACTGATCTTTGCGATGCTGGTGGTGGGGGCTGCGCTCGACCGATCCGGCGCGGTGAAATTGATCGTCGATCTGGTCGCGCCACATATGATCGGGCTGCCGGTGTTTGTGATGCTGTTCAGCATCTATGTGCTGGCGTCGACACTGACCGAGGTGGTTTCCAACAACGCTGTCGCGGTGATCTTGACGCCGATCGCAATCGAATTGGCGGGCGCGCTGGGCATTGATCCGCGGCCGCTGGTGGTGGTGGTGATGTTTGCCGCCTCGGCTGCCTTTTCCACGCCGATCGGCTATCAAACCAACATGTTGGTCTATGGGCCGGGCGGCTATCGCTTTACCGACTATCTCCGGGTGGGGGTTCCGCTGAATATTGCGCTGGGGCTGACCGCTTGCCTGTTGATCCCGCTGATCTGGCCTGTTTGAGGAGAGCCGCCGATGAAACGATTTGCCCTGCTGGTTGCCTGCGCCACACTGACCGCCTGCGCTGTCACTCCGACTGCGGTCAATCCCGATCGGGTGACGCTGAACGCGACCCGGATGACCGTTCTGTTCACCGACGGGACAAGCTGCCGCGTCGATCTTGCCGCTGGGGGATCGGGGATCCTGCCCGAGTGCCCGCACCCGCTGCGCTATGACGTCGAGGTGCAGGGCGCCAACCCGCTTGCACCGCTGCTGGGCGATCTTGTCGCGCCCTATGCGTTGATCGCGCTCAGTGATGGGGCCGGGCGGATCTGGCACTACCGAAGCCCGGCGTCGCGCGACTGGACCTTTGGCGAGGGCCGCGACGACTGATCTGCGCAGGCTGCTTGCGGCCCCCCGCATCGCTGGCATATAGAGACGCCAGCAAAGCGATATCGGACGGAGAGGGTCATGGCAGGCCATTCAAAATGGGCAAACATCCAGCACCGCAAGGGGCGGCAGGACAAACTGCGCTCCAAGCTGTTTTCCAAGCTGGCAAAAGAGATCACCGTGGCCGCCAAGATGGGCGACCCGGATCCCGAAAAGAACCCGCGTCTGCGGTTGGCGGTCAAGGCGGCCAAGGCTGTCAGCTGCCCGAAAGAGGTGATCGACCGCGCGATCAAGAAATCGCAAGTCGGTGACGCCGAAGACTATTCGGAAATTCGCTATGAGGGTTACGGCGTCAACGGCATTGCCATCATCGTCGAGACCATGACCGACAACCTGAATCGCACCGCCTCGAACGTGCGCAGTTACTTCACCAAATGTGGCGGCAACCTGGGCACCACCGGGTCGGTTTCGTTCATGTTCGACCGGGTGGGCGAGATCTCGTACCCCCCCTCGGCAGGAGATGCCGACACGGTCATGATGGCGGCGCTGGAAGCGGGGGCCGACGACGTGGAGACCGACGATGATGGGCACTGGATCTACTGCGCCGACACCGCGCTGAACGAGGTATCGCTGGCACTGGAAGCCGCCCTTGGCGAAAGCACGGAAGCCAAGCTGATCTGGAAGCCGCAGAATCGCACCGAAGTCGACCTTGAAACCGCGCACAAGCTGATGAAGCTGATCGACATGCTCGAAGAGGATGACGATGTGCAAAACGTCACCCACAACTTCGACATTCCCGAAGACGTGGCCGCCCAGCTTTAGGCGTGGGCAAATGCCCTGTGAACACGGCGGCCCTCATCTTGGGGGCCGTTTGTTTGTCAGGTTCAGGAGCCTCCGGCGGGGATATTTGGACGAAGATGAAGGGCGGTCGGTTTCATCTTCGCTCAAATATCCCCCGCGGAGCGTTTTCCCCCGAGTGTGGCGTTCAAAGTTTGGGCGCCCCGACCAAGGGGGTTATGGCGCGGCGGCGAAGCTGGGCTTCGCGCCATGTCATATAGCTGATCGCGGCGATGATCAGCGCGCCGCCGACGATGACCCAAGGGTCGACGGGCTCTGAGAACAGCAAGGCCCCGAGCGCCGTGGCCCAGACGAGTTGCAGGAAGGTCACCGGTTGCGTGACCGTCATCGGCGCCGCGGCAAAGGCGCGCGTCATGCAGTAGTGCCCGCCGGTGGCAAACACCGCGACCAGCGCCAGCCAGCCGCATTGCACAAGCGTCACCGGCACCCAGACCATTGCCGCGAATGGGGCAAGTCCGACCGTTACCGTCAACGACATCATCGCTACAACCGCCGAAGCCGGAACCTGTTCGGACAGGCGTTTGGCAATCAGGTAGGACAGGCCAAAGCTGACGGCGGCGCCAAGCTGTGCCCAATGGCCCGGCTCGATCACGCGCAGGCCGGGCCGCAGCACGATCAGCGCGCCGACAACGGCGACACAGATTGCGATGATCCGGCGCAATGCCAGTTTTTCGCCAAACATCAGGGCCGCGCCCAGTGTCACCACGATTGGATTGAGGTAGCCGATCGCTGTGACTTCCGCCACCGGGATCCGTGCCATGGCGAAGAACCACAGAACCACCGCCAGAGTGTGCAAAGCTCCACGGGTGATGAACAGCCGTAGCGTGCCGCGAGCAAAACCGCGCCTGAGCACGCTGACCAGCGCAGGCATCAGAAAGGCGAGGCCAAAGCCGAAACGGATGAAAGCGCTTTGCGCGGCGGGCAACTCGGTGCCCAGATAGCGCACGATTCCGGTCACTGCGACAAAGCACAGACCGGTCGCCAGCATCCACAGGACTCCGATAACCGGACGTTGGGGGCGGGAGGTGTTCATCGTTCGAGATGAGCCCAAGCCCATAGCGGGCGCAAGGGCGCGATTGTGTCGGTTACATCCACGCGCGGGCTTGGCGCCCCTCCGCCGGGGTCGGGTCGGTGGCGGCCGTTCACACCGCCCCGAATGCCAGCCGCGCTGCAATCGACCACATGATGACGCCCACCGTCGCGTCCAGAACCACCCAGGCGCGGGGGCGCGCAAAGACCGGCGCCAATGCCCGCGCACCATAGGCCAGCGCAAAGAAGAACCCGAACGAGGCGCAGATCGCCCCCGCAGCAAACCCCGGCGCCTGTCCCGGAAACTGCGCCGAAACGGCCCCCAGCAAGACCACCGTATCGAGCCAGACATGCGGGTTGGCCCAGGTCAGCGCGGCGATTGTCATCAGCACCCGACGCAGCGGCACCGGGCTGCGGCTCTGGCTGGCGGTCAATGTCTCGCCCCCGGCCCAGGCGGCGCGAAAAGCGCGCAGCCCGTAGATCAGCAAGAACGCCACGCCCCCCCAACGCAAGAGCGGCCCAAGCCAT
The DNA here is from genome assembly GCA_002422085.1 of Rhodobacteraceae bacterium UBA6197. Taxonomy (GTDB): domain Bacteria; phylum Pseudomonadota; class Alphaproteobacteria; order Rhodobacterales; family Rhodobacteraceae; genus UBA6197. Next base: position 325,156 of record DISZ01000019.1, on the reverse strand, counting down.
GGCGCCGCCTCGGAAGCCAGTGCAAAGCCCGAGACCCCAAGCACGATCAGTGCCGCATCCGAGACCGCACAGAACAGCGCCACCGCAAGCACATGTTCGCGTAAAAGGCCTTGGCGCAGAACAAAGGCATTTTGCGCCCCGATCGCCACGATCAGCCCCAACCCCAGCTTCACACCCGCAAGATAAGCGCCCATCGCGTCCTCCTGTTGCCTTCGCAGTAGCCTTGCGTCATTTTAAACGCAAATTAATATACGTAATCCAAATGAAGGCAGGCTAATGCTGGACTACTCTGCCCTCCTGGCTCTGGCCGAGGTTATTCGGCGTGGTTCGTTCGAGGCGGCGGCGGCGGCGCTTCGCGTTACGCCATCGGCGGTATCCCAGCGTATCAAGGCGCTTGAGGAACGGATGGGAGCGGTGCTGGTCTTGCGCGGTCAGCCGTGCGTGGCGACCGAGACGGGGGGGCGGCTGGTGCGCCATCTGGATCAGGTTCAGCTTTTGGAGCAGGCATTGGGGCAGGCGGCAGTCCCGGCGCAGGTTCGTGTCGCGGTCAATGCCGACAGCCTTGCGACGTGGTTCCTGCCCGCGCTGGCCGGCCCCGAGGGGCTGCTGTTCGATCTGGTGATCGACGATCAGGACCACTCGGACGAATGGCTAAGACGGGGCGAGGTTCTGGCGGCGGTCACCGCCCACCCCGGCCCGGTGGCGGGCTGCGATACCCGGCCGCTGGGGCGGCTGCGCTACATCGCCACTGCCAGCCCCGCCTTTGTCGCACGCTGGTTCGCCGCCGGGATCAGCGCGCAGGCCCTTTCGCAGGCGCCCGCGCTGACGTTCAACCACAAGGACAGGCTGCAATCCGATTGGGTCGCGCGCCAGATCGGCAGGCGGCTGAGCCTGCCCTGCCATCGGCTGCCCTCGACCCAAGCCTTTGTCGAGGCAACGCTTTTGGGCGTCGGTTGGGGGATGAACCCGGAACCGCTGGTCGCGGACCATCTGGCCTCGGGGCGGCTGGTTGCGCTTGCCCCGGAACCGCTGGACGTGCCGCTGCACTGGCAATCTCTGCGCGCCATGGCGGCCCCGCTGGGGCCGCTGAGCCGGGCGGTGCGCGCGGCTGCGCGGCAGGGTCTGATGCAAAGCTGACGCCGGGCCGGCCCACGCCGCGCGACCCTGGCCTGTGCCACTAGCCGCGCGGGTCGATCAGCCGCCCGATCACCCCTTCTCGAGTCACGCGCCGCCCGTCCGACAGGCGCAATTCGGGGTGATTGCGCAGCAATTCCATCAGATCGCGCACTGGCGTGTCGATCCCGATCAGCGGCGCATCTTGTGCCGCAGCCGCGCGGGCCGCCGCTTTGCCGCCTGCCGCGGCCTCGCCCTCGGCGGCGGTTTCGGCCACGTCTTCGGCGGTCAACACGCCCAACGGATTCATATGCGCCACGAAATCGGCCACATACTCATCGGCCGGGTCCGCGATGATGTCGCGCGCAGTGCCGATCTGCACGATCCGTCCGCCCTCCATCAGGGCTATCCGGTTGCCCAGTTTGAACGCTTCATCCAGATCGTGGCTGACAAAGATGATCGTGCGTCGGAGCTTGGCTTGAAGTTCGAGCAGCTCGTCTTGCAGCCGCGCCCGGATCAACGGGTCCAGCGCCGAGAACGGCTCGTCCATCAACAGGATCGGCGCTTCGGTGGCAAAGGCGCGCGCCAGCCCGACGCGCTGCTGCATCCCGCCTGACAGATCACCGACGCGGCGTTCGGCCCAATCGGCAAGCCCGACCAGCTCTAGCTGGGCATCGACCCGCGTGCGCCGCTCGGACGCGGGCACGGCGGCCAGTTCCAGCCCCAGCCCGACGTTTTCACGCACCGTGCGCCAAGGCAACAGGCCGAACTGCTGAAACACCATCGCCACACGTGACAATCGCAGCTTGCGCAGGTCTTCCTTGCCGGCATTGGTGACGGAAACCATGCCGCTGCCGTCATTGATCCGCACCTCGCCCCGGCAGACCGGATTGAGCCCATTCACCGCGCGCAACAGCGTCGATTTCCCCGAGCCAGACAGGCCCATCAGGACCAGAATCTCGCCCTCGGAGACGGTCAGGTTGCAATTGTGCACCCCCAGAACCTGCCCGGTCTTTTCCTTGATCTCACTGCGTTCGCGGCCCTCGTCCATCAGCGGTAAGGCATCACCGGGGCGATCGCCAAAGACGATGCAAACATTGTCGAATTCCACCGAGGCGCGTTTCTTGGGCGCGGCGTCTTGCAGCGAGGCCGCTTGCGGGTCACTCATTTCTTGCGCTCCATCGTCAGCATCCGTTCCAGCAAGATTGCCACCACCACGATCACAAAGCCCGATTCAAAACCGAGTTTGGCGTTTGAAGACCCCAGCGCGCGCAGCACCGGCACCCCCAACCCGTTGGCCCCGACCATTGCCGCGATCACCACCATCGACAAGGACAGCATGATGGATTGCGTCAGCCCCGCCATGATCTGCGGAAACGCAGAGGGCAATTCCACCTTCCACAGCACCTGCCGCGGGGTCGCGCCAAAGGCGGTTGCGGCCTCGAACAGCGCGGTCGGCGTGGCGGCAATGCCCAATTGTGTCGCCCGAATCGGCGCGGGTAGCACGAAAACCACCGTGGCAATCAGGCCCGGCACCATGCCAAGGCCAAAGAAAATGACTGCCGGGATCAGGTAGACAAAGGTCGGCAGCGTCTGCATCAGATCCAGCACCGGGCGGATCGACGCGAAAAACCGGGGCCGATGCGCCGCCATGATCCCGACCGGCACCCCGATCGCCATGCAGGTGGTGCATGACAGCAAGATCAGCGTCATGCTTTCCATCGTCGATTTCCAGTACCCCTGATTGAGGATGAACAAGAAGCCAAGAAACACGATGAGGCAGTTTTGCCACTTGCGTTGCAGGACCCATGTCAGCGCCAGAAACAGCGCGATCACCACCAGTGTCGGCGTATTGAGAAGCGCCCACAAAAGCCCGTCGATGACGTTTTCCATCAGCGCGTTGAACGCGTCAAAAAACCCCTTCGCGTGGGTCTGAAGAAATTTGACGAATGCCTGAGAGTATTCACCGACAGGAAGTTTGTGTTGGGTAAGCCAATCCATGGGCGCAGGGTTCCCGAAGCGAGGGTAAACGAAGCCCCCCCGGAAGCGTGGGCTGCCGGGGGGGGGTGGGTGTCAGCCCGTTACAGGCCCAGTGCAGTTTTGACCGCCGCCAACCCGTCGCCGCCATCCTTGGTGGTCACGCCTTCCAGCCAGCCGTCCAGCACCGCCGGAGTGGCCTTGAGCCAGGCCGCCACTGCCACATCGGGGTCTTGGCCCTCATCCAGAATCGCGCCCATGATCTGGTTTTCCATCGTGAGCGAGAACTTCTGATTCTTCAGCAGCTTGGCGACATTCGGGCATTCGGCGGCATAGCCCTTGCGCGACAGGGTCTGCACGATGCCCTCGCCGCCAAAGAAGTCTTCGCCCCCCGACAGGTAGGTCAGATCGAAATTGGCGTTCATCGGGTGCGGCTCCCAGCCCAGAAACACGACACCCTTGCCCTCGGGATAGAACCGCGACACCTGCGCCAGCATCCCCTGTTCCGAGCTTTCGACGATCTGGAAGCCTTCCAGCGCCTTGCCCGGTGCAGTCAGACCGATCAGATAGGTGTTGCCTTCGTTGCCCGGCTCGATGCCATAGATCTTGCCGTCCAGTTCGTCCTTGAACTTGCCGATTTCTGCATAGGAGGTCAGGCCCTTGTCATAAAGATAGGTCGGCACCGCCAGCGTGTATTTCGTGCCTTCGAGATTGGTCCCGATCACCTCGATCGCACCGCTGTCCAGATAGGGCTGCACCGTCCCCAGCTGAGCCGGTATCCAGTTGCCCAAAAACACGTCGACATCGTTGGTTTCCAGCCCGGCAAAGGTGACGGGCACCGACAGGATCTTGACGTCCACCTCATAGCCCAATGCGGTCAATACCTGTTTGGTGGCCGAGGTGGTAACGGTGATATCCGTCCAGCCCACGTCCGAGAACGTCACCTTGTCGCAGCCAGCCGCGAAAGCGCCAGTTGCGAGGGTCGAAAGGGCAAGGGCGGAAAGCGTGGTTTTCAGTTTCATGTGACACTCCCTGTGCGTCGTTTGTTTTGTCGCGTTCGAAACCGGGCCAGAAAATTGCGCGGTTGGATTTCAGGGCCGGGTTGGGTCCGGCACCGTGTTTCTTGATTGACGAGTCAATTAACTCATCACTACAAAGATATTGCAACCTTTTTCAGAGGAAAACATGGCAAGGATCGCGGCAGAGCCTATCCGACGCGCGGCAATCGTCAAGGCAACGATCCTTGAGATTGGCCGAACGGGTTCCCTGGAGGTAACGGTCGCGCAGATCGCGGCGCGCGCCGGCATGTCGTCGGCGCTGGCGCATCACTACTTCGGGTCGAAAGAGCAGATCTTTGTGGCGGCGATGCGTCATGTGCTGACCCTTTTTGGCGCCGAGGTGCGCGGCGCGCTGGCGGAGGCACAGGGGGCCAGAGGCCGGGTTGAGGCCGTGGTGCATGCCAGTTTCGGCCCCGGTTCGTTTCGGCGCGAGGTGGTGGCGGCCTGGCTGAACTTTTACGTTCTGGCGCAGACCGAACCTGAGGCGCGGCGGTTGTTGCAGATCTATCGGCAGCGCTTGCGGTCGAACCTTCTGCATGATCTGCGCGAACTGGTCGGCGGACGCGCCGAGGCGGTGGCCGAGGGGCTGGGCGCGCTGATCGACGGGGTCTATCTGCGCGCGGCCCTTGCGCCCAAAGGCATTGCCAACGCCGCCCCGGATCGAACCAGCGCGATCAGGCTGGTGCTGGACCATCTTGCCCGCGAACTGGCCTTGGGAGAGACGCGATGAGCACCGCCAAACCTCCCAACATCCTGATTGTCATGGTCGATCAGTTGAACGGCACCCTGTTTCCCGATGGCCCGGCCGACTGGCTGCATGCGCCCAACCTGAAGGCCTTGGCCGCGCGCTCGGTGCGCTTTGCCAACAGCTATACCGCCTCGCCACTTTGTGCGCCGGGGCGGGCGGCATTCATGTCCGGGCAACTGCCCTCGCGCAATGGCGTTTACGACAATGCGGCCGAGTTTCGCAGCGATATCCCGACCTACGCCCATCACCTGCGCCGCGCCGGCTATCAGACCACGCTGTCGGGCAAGATGCATTTCGTCGGTCCCGACCAGATGCACGGCTTCGAGGAACGGCTGACCACCGACATCTACCCCGCCGATTTCGGCTGGACCCCCGATTACCGCAAACCCGGCGAGCGGATCGACTGGTGGTATCACAACATGGGTTCGGTCACCGGCGCGGGTGTCGCCGAGATCACCAACCAGCTGGAATATGACGACGAGGTCGCCCATCACGCGGTGGCCAAGGTCTATGATCTGTCGCGTGGGCTGGATCCGCGGCCCTGGATGCTGACCGTCAGCTTTACGCATCCGCATGATCCCTATGTGGCACGCCGCAAATACTGGGATTTGTATGAGGATTGTCAGCACCTTATGCCAAAGGTCGGGTTGATCCCCTATGCCGGGCAGGACCCGCAGTCGCAGCGCATTTTCGACGCTTCGGACTGGCACAGCTATACGCTAACCGACGAGATGGTGCAGCGGTCGCGCCGCGCCTATTTCGCCAACATCTCGTATGTCGATGACAAGATCGGCGAAATTCTGGCGGCACTGACGGCCTCCCGGCAAGAGGCGATCGTGGTTTTCGTGTCCGACCACGGCGACATGCTGGGCGAGCGCGGTCTGTGGTTCAAGATGACCTTCTACGACGGCTCGGCGCGGGTGCCGATGATGATTGCGGCGCCTGGGCTTGCGCCGGGGTTGGTGTCCGAGCCGGTCTCGACGCTGGATATCTGCCCGACGCTCTGCGATCTGGCCGGGGTGTCGATGGACGAGGTGATGCCCTGGACCGACGGCATCAGCCTGGTGGGGCTGGCCAAGGGGCAGGGGCGGTCCGAGCCGGTGGCGATGGAATATGCCGCCGAGGCCTCGATCACGCCGCTGGTCAGCCTGCGCAAGGGGCGCTGGAAGCTGAACCTGTGCACCGCCGACCCGGACCAGTTGTTCGACATGACGGACGACCCGGACGAACTGCGCAACCTTGCGACCGACCCGGCCCACGCCGCGACCCTCGCGACGCTCAGGGCCGAGGCCATGGCGCGCTGGGATCTGGCGCGCTTTGACGCCGATGTGCGCGCAAGTCAGGCGCGGCGCTGGGTGGTCTACGAGGCGCTGCGCCAGGGCGGGTATTACCCTTGGGACTATCAGCCGCTGCAAAAAGCGTCCGAACGCTACATGCGCAACCATATGGACCTGAACATCCTCGAGGACAGCAAACGGTTTCCGAGGGGCGAATAAACGCGCCTTCCCGTCACCATGGGGGGGCATTTTTCTGATCTGCGGCGCTGTTGATTGGGGCGTCAATCAACAAAACCGAATGGAGAGCGCGATGATTGCACAACCCAAAGCCAGCCATTTTGTCGATGGCGCCTATCTGGAAGATACCGCCGGGGCGCCGATCGAGGTGATCTACCCGGCGACCGGCGAACGGATCGCGGTGCTGCACGAGGCGACGCCCGCGGTGATCGAGGCGGCGCTGGCCGCGGCCCGGCGGGCGCAAAAGGAATGGGCGGCACTGCGCCCGGTTGACCGTGGGCGCATCTTGCGCCGCGCGGCCGACATCATCCGCGAGCGGGGCGACGAACTGGCCCGGCTTGAGACGCTGGATACTGGCAAGCCACTGTCGGAAACGCTTGTGGCCGATTGGCCATCGGGGGCGGACGCGCTGGAATATTTTGCCGGGCTTGCGCCGACGGTTACAGGTGAAACCATGCCCTTGGGGCGCGATTTCGTCTATACGCTGCGCGAGCCCTTGGGGGTTTGCGTCGGCATCGGCGCGTGGAATTACCCCAGTCAGATCGCGTGCTGGAAGGCGGCACCCGCCTTGGCGATGGGCAATGCGATGGTGTTCAAACCCTCGGAGGTCACCCCCCTTGGCGCGCTGCAACTGGCCCAGATCCTGATCGCGGCGGGTCTGCCGGCGGGGCTGTTCAACGTCGTTCAGGGGCGCGGCGCGGTCGGGGCGGCGCTGGTCACCGATCCGCGCGTGGCCAAGGTTTCGCTGACCGGGTCGGTGCCGACGGGCGCGCGGGTCTATGCCGCCGCGGCGCAGGGGATGAAACATGTCACGATGGAGTTGGGCGGCAAGTCGCCGCTGATCGTGTTTGATGACGCAAGCCTTGAGGACGCGGTCGGGGCGGCGATGCTGGCGAACTTCTATTCCTCGGGGCAGGTCTGTTCGAATGGCACGCGGGTCTTTGTGCAAAGGGCGCTCAAGGCGCGGTTTCTGGCACGGCTGGCCGAGCGGACGGCGGCGATCATTGCCGGGGATCCGATGGACGCGGCGACGCAGTTTGGCCCTCTGGTCAGCACCGCGCAGCAAGAAAAGGTGCTGGGTTATATCGCCGGGGCCAAGGCCGAAGGCGCGCGGCTGATCTGTGGCGGCGGGATAGGCAACGCGGGCGGCTGTTTTGTAGAACCGACGGTCTTTGCCGATGTCACCGACACGATGGTTCTGGCGCGCGAAGAGGTCTTTGGCCCGGTGATGGCGGTGCTGGATTTCGACACCGAAGACGAAGTGGTGGCGCGTGCCAATGCCACGCAGTTTGGTCTGGCCGCCGGGGTGTTTACCGCCGACATGGCGCGCGCGCATCGCGTGATCGCGGCGCTGGAGGCGGGTACGTGCTGGATCAATGCCTATAACCTGACCCCGGTCGAGGCGCCCTTCGGAGGGGTGAAGGCCTCGGGCGTCGGGCGCGAAAACAGCCGCGCGGCGATCGAGCACTATTCACAGGTGAAGTCGGTTTATGTGGGTCTTGGCCCGGTGGACGCCCCCTACTGAGGGCGCGCCATAGCGGGCGCCGGGGCGGGCTGTTGCCCGTGACGTTCGGGCCGGAGGCTGCGAGTGGGGCAAACCGCGATGAGTATTTGCGCCAAAGTGAAGTCGCGAAGGGATGACGAGATGAATGGTGGGATGGCAGATTATGTGATCGTGGGCGCGGGGTCGGGCGGCTCGGCGCTGGCCTATCGGTTGATCGAGGCGGGCAAACGGGTTGTCATCATTGAACATGGGGGCAGCGATATGGGCCCGTTCATCCAGATGCCGGCTGCACTTTCCTACCCGATGAACATGGGGATCTACGACTGGGGGTTCAAAACCGAGCCCGAGCCGCATCTGGAGGGGCGGGTGCTGGCCACCCCGCGCGGCAAGGTCATTGGCGGGTCGTCCAGCATCAACGGGATGGTGTTCGTGCGTGGCCACGCGAAAGATTATGACCATTGGGCCGAGACGGGGGCGACCGGCTGGGCCTATGCCGACGTGTTGCCCTATTTCAAGCGGATGGAGCATTGGCACGGCGGCCATGACGGCGGTGATGCCGCATGGCGCGGCCATTCGGGGCCGTTGCATGTGACGCGCGGGCCACGCGCCAACCCGCTGTTCGCGGCCTTTATCGAGGCCGGGCGGCAGGCGGGCTATCCGGTGACGCCAGATTACAACGGCGCGCAACAGGAGGGCTTTGGCGGCATGGAGGCGACGATCTGGAAGGGGCGGCGCTGGTCGGCGGCCAACGCCTATCTGCGCCCGGCGTTGAAAAGCGGGCGCTTGCAGATCCTGCGGGCGTTTGCGCGCCGGGTGGTGATTGACGCGGGTCGCGCGACCGGGGTCGAGATCGAGCGCGGCGGCAAGATCGAGGTGATATCCGCCGGCTCGGAGGTTGTTCTGGCGGCCAGTTCCCTCAATACGCCCAAGCTGTTGATGCTGTCGGGAATTGGGCCTGCGGCGCATCTGGCCGAACATGGGGTGGCGGTGGTCGCCGATCGCCCCGGCGTGGGCGCCAATCTGCAAGACCATCTGGAAATCTACATGCAGTTCGCCGCCAGCCAGCCGGTGACGCTGTTCAAATACTGGAACCTCTGGGGCAAGGCGCTGATCGGGGCGCAGTGGCTGTTTACCGGCAAGGGTCTGGGGGCCAGCAATCAGTTCGAGGCCTGTGCCTTCATTCGCAGTGCCGCCGGCATCGACTATCCCGATATCCAGTATCATTTCCTGCCGATCGCGGTGCGCTATGACGGCAAGGCCGCCGCCGGAGGGCACGGCTTTCAGGCGCATGTCGGCCCGATGCGGTCAAAATCGCGCGGCGCGGTCACGTTGCGCTCGGGCGATCCGAAAGACGCGCCGGTGATCCGTTTCAACTATATGAGCCACCAGGATGACTGGGCTGAATTTCGCAAATGCGTGCGGCTGACCCGCGAGATCTTTGCGCAACCGGCGATGGCGGCCTTTGTGAAGCACGAAATCCAGCCCGGGGCAGCGGTCGAGACCGACGCCGAAATCGACGCCTTTATCCGCGAGCACGCCGAAAGCGCCTTTCACCCCTGCGGCACCGCCCGCATGGGGCGCGCCGATGACCCGATGGCGGTGGTCGACCCCGAGTGCCGGGTGATCGGCGTGGCAGGGTTGCGGGTGGCCGACAGCTCGGTTTTTCCACGGGTGACGAACGGCAACCTGAACGCGCCCTCGATCATGGTCGGGGAAAAGGCGGCCGACCATATTCTGGGCAAGACGATGCTCGCCGCATTGAACGCCGAGCCGTGGCAGCACCCCGAACCGCAGGCGCGGCAGCGTTGAGCTTTGTTTGTGCCCGACGTAGGATCCGGGTGACTTCAGGGAGGCGCTAATGGATCCGAAGGTGCGCGCGCTGGCCGAACGGCTGATGCAACGCGGGTATGATGACCTGAGCGAGCGTGACCGCCGCGTCTTGCGCCGGGTCGCGGCACGGACGGCGATTTCGCGCGACCTGAGCCTGCTGCGAACGGGCGACAGCCTTGGCGCGCGGGTCGCCGACCGTGTGGCGGCGTTCGGCGGTTCGTGGTCGTTCATCGGGCTGTTCATGGGGCTGTTGTTGGTCTGGGTGGCCAGCAATGTCTGGCTGGCGGTGCGCGCCCCGGACCCTTACCCTTTTGTCTTTCTGAACCTGATCCTGTCGATGGTGGCGGCATTTCAGGCGCCGGTCATCATGATGTCGCAAAACCGCCAGTCCGAAAAGGACCGGCTTGCAGCGGCGCATGACTACGAGGTGAACCTCAAGGCCGAGTTGGAGATCATGAGTCTGCATGAAAAGCTGGACGACATCCGCCTGCGGCAATTGGACCAGCGCTTCACCGAGATGACCGAGCGGCTGGCCGGGATCGAAGCCCATATGGCGCAGTTGCGGCAAGGGTGAGCGTTTCGTGTTCGGGTCAAGGTGTGCTGTTGCCGCGGCGCGCCCGGCTGCGGTCATGACACTCCGCCGCATCCATTGCACGGCCCAGATCCGCAAAACCCAGATCCGCAAAGCCCGAACCCGCAAAGCCCGAACCCGCAAAACCCAGATCCGCTAAACTTGGCCGCGCGCCCGCAAGAAGGCCTCGAAGGCGTGCAATGTGTCGTCCGAGACGTGATGCTCGATGCCCTCGGCATCCAGTTTGGCCGCCTCGCCCGGCACGCCCACGGCCAACAGCAAATCGACGACGACGCGGTGGCGGGTGCGCACCCGCGCGGCCATCCGGGTGCCGGCCTCGGTCAGAAACACGCCACGATAGGGGCGCGACACGGCCAGCCCCTCGCGTTTCAGCCGCGCGATGGCCTTGGTGGCCGTGGGGTGGGTCACGCCCATCCGCGAGGCGATTTCCGTTACCCGTGCTTCGCCGTGATCGCGGATCAGATCGTCGATCATTTCGGTATAGTCTTCCAGCAGGGCAAGGGCTTGCGCCGTTCTTGCCTGATTGAACCGCTCGGCGGTTTCGGATTGCTCCGAGGGGGTAGGGTCGTTTTCGGGCACGCGCACCTCATGCTGGCCAACAGCCCGATGGGAGGGGGGGCCGTGGATCTGGGCAACCTTAACGTGGTGGCGTGCATTTGAAAACCCATCGCAACACTATGAAGCGTGAGCACCATAGTTTTGCCGTTTGACAAAAGTGTAGCCATGGCTTTAATTGTGCCGGCAAACCACAGGATATGGCGAGATGGCCGAGATGCTTACCCGAAAGACGATGACCGAGCGCACCAGCACCGGGATGTCCGATGTGCTGGCGGGACGCCGACGCGGGCCACGCTCGGTGTTGCTGTTCGCGGGGCCGGCGGTGATCGCCTCGATCGCCTATATGGATCCTGGCAACTACGCGACCAACATTCAGGCCGGTGCAGGCTATGGCTACGCCCTGCTGTGGGTCGTGCTGATGGCCAATCTGGTGGCGATGCTGTTTCAGGCATTGTCGGCGCGGCTGGGCATCGTGACCGGGCGCAATCTGGCCGAAATGTGCCGCGAACAATTCCCCGGCCCTGTGGTTCTGGTGATGTGGGCGATCAGCGAAATCGCCGCGATGGCCACGGATCTGGCCGAATTTCTGGGCGGCGCGATCGGGCTTGCGCTGCTGTTCAACATGCCCTTGATGTCGGGAATGATCGTCACGGCGATCGTGACCTATGCGATCTTGCTGGTCGAGGGGCGGGGTTTTCGCCCGATGGAGCTGATCGTGGGGTCCTTGGTCGCGGTAATCGGTCTGTGCTACGTGATCGAGCTGTTCATCGCGCCGATCAACTGGGGCGAGGCGGCGCGCAGTGCGCTGCTGCCGCAATTGCCCGACGCTACGGCGCTGACCATCGCAGTGGGGATCATCGGTGCCACGGTGATGCCGCATGCGATCTACCTGCACTCGGGGTTGACGCAGAACCGTGTACAGATCCAGAACGAAGGCGAGCGGCACCGGCTGGTCCGGTTTTCAAACATCGAAGTGGTTCTGGCACTGGCCGTGGCCGGGATGATCAACATGGCGATGGTAATGATGGCCGCCAGCGCCTTTCACGCCGGTCACAGCGATGTCGCGGAAATCGAGACCGCCTACCACACATTGACACCGCTGCTGGGGGGGGCTGCGGCTGCGGCCTTTCTGATTTCGCTGATTGCCTCGGGGGTTTCCAGTTCGGTCGTGGGCACGATGGCGGGGCAGATGATCATGCAAGGCTTCATCCGGTTGCGGATTCCGCTGCTGATGCGGCGGCTGGTGACGATGGCACCGGCCTTTGTGGTGGTGGGGATGGGGGTGAACGCGACCGATGCGCTTGTGATGAGCCAGGTCGTGCTGAGCATCGCCCTTCCGGTGCCGATGATCGCACTGATCATCTTTACCAGCCGCGCCGATATCATGGGGCCCTTCGTCAACGGGCCAGTGGTGCGCACGCTGGCGATCGGTGGCGCGGCGATCGTGCTGTCGCTGAACTTGGTTCTTTTGGCCCAAACGCTGGGCATCCCCTTGCCGGGAAACTTTTTTGGCTAAGCGGCACGAAAACCGGCGCCGGATTGACAAGCATCAAAGAGCGCGTCGATCCAAGCGTATAGAGTCGAGCCGAACGTGAACAAATAGGGAGCCGCTCATGTCAAACACGCCCCACGACCTCTATGAGGATTTTCCTGGCGATGCCGAAAAGATTCAGTCACTGAAAATGGCAGATGCGCATTTCGAGCGGATCTTTGACGAATACCATGAAGTGAACCGGGCTGTGCACCGGGCTGAAACCATGGTCGAGCCGGTTGAACAACTGGTCGAGGTCGAAATGCGCAAGAAGCGCGCGGCGTTGAAGGACGAAATCGCACGGATGTTGGCTGCGGCCTAATTCTTTGCCAGAGCGATCAGGCCCCGGGTCATTGCCCGGGGCTTTTTCATGCGATGTCGTAGGGCAACAGGCCACGAACATCGGGGTTGACCGTCAGCCGCCGTTCCAGCGGCGGAACCGAGCGCTGGTGACAACCCTTTCGTTCGCAAATCCGGCAGGAGATGCCGATGGGCGCGAAGGCGCGCGGGTTCGACAGATCCATGTCGTCGGCATAGACCAGACCGCGCGCATGGCTGATTTCGCAGCCCAGACCAATGGCATAGCGCCGCACTGGCGCCTGAAACGAGCCCCCCGATTTCGAAACGTTGCGGGCAAGGCAAAGGTAACGCACACCATCGGGCGTCTCGGCCAGTTGGCGCAAGAACCGGCCCGGCGTCTCAAAAGCCTGATGCACGTTCCACAGCGGGCACGCGCCGCCAAAGCGTGCAAATTGCAGCCGTGCCGCCGAGTGGCGTTTGGTGATCGTGCCGGCTTGATCGACTCGGACGAAATAGAACGGAACCCCCTTTGCGCCCGGGCGTTGCAGGGTCGAGAGCCGGTGCGCGATCTGCTCGATCGAGGCGCCGAACTGGTCCGAGAGCCGCTCGAGGTCATGACGCGTGGCGGTCGCGGCCTCGAGAAAGGCGCGATAGGGCAGCAAGGCCGCACCGGCGAAATAATTGGCGAGCCCGATCTTGGCGATTGCGCGGGCCGTGTCCGATTGAAACCGGGCAAGGTCCAGTGTCGCTTCCAACAGCTCATTTTGGGTAATCAGCGCGACTTGATGCAGCAGTTGAAACGCCTGCGTTGCGCCACCCGCCCGCGCCGAAATCGTCAGCTGGTTGCCTTGCCGCAGCCGTAGCGCGTCGATGTTCGAAAACTGCACGTTGATGCCGCGCTGCGCCAGCGCTTCCCTTGCCCGAAGAACGGCGTCCACGCGTTTGCCATCAGGGCAAGCAAAGTGTTCGGCAGAGCGGTCGATGGCATCAATGTAATTGTCGCAATAGTGAAAGAAGTCGCGAACCTCCTCCCATGGCGAAACGGCCGAGACCGAACCTTCGCGACCCAAAGCCTCGTCAAGGCTTGCCAGCCGCTCATGGGTCTGGCGGTAGGCACGGTGCAGCTCCAGAAAGGCACGTGCAAGCGCCGGCGCGTTCGAGGCGGTCAGCCGCAGATCGGCCAGCGGCGGTGGCGTGTCGGCAAAGATCGTATCGGCCAGTGCCTCGCGCATATCCGACACAAGGCGTTCGGCGTCGCCAACCGAAAGTTCGGTCACATCCAGCCCGAATTCGCCCGCCAAGCCCAGCACAACCGAGGCCGAGACCGGCCGATGGTTGTTTTCCATCTGGTTGAGATAGGGCAGGGATACGCCCAGCCGGTCGGCAAAGACCTTTTGCGTCAGTCCCAGGCGGGCGCGGGTTTCGCGCAGCTTTACCCCGGCATAAAGTTTCTGCGTGGCCATTTGCGCCCTCGGTTTGCTAAAGTCCTTCTAGCCTTTGCAAAGCCCATCCGTCAAATGTCAACCGCCCCTACAGGCCCAGCCGGACACGCCGCGCGATCACCCAGCGGATCGCCACGATCGAGCCAAGCGAAGACACCAGCATCAGCACGAGCAGTGGTGCTGCCCCCGACCCGGGCACCAGCACCACCCCGGCGAGTGCCGAGAGTGCCGCCCCGCCACCGATCGCCATGGCGCCGCCCAGCCCCGAAGCGGTGCCGGCCAGTTCGGGCCGAACCGACATCATGCCGACATTGGTGTTGGGCAACGTCATCCCATTCCCCAATGCCATCAGCCCGACAGAGGCGAAAAACACCCCCGGATGAACAAGCCCCGCCAGATCGAACAGCAGTGCCGTCGTCAGTGCGAGGCTGGCCAGTGTCGTGCCCAGAAACACCATCCTGTCCATCCCCAGCTTTACCGACCAGCGCGCCGAGGCGAAATTTCCCAAGGCATAGCCAATGCCGGGAGCCGCGAAGAAATAGCCGACTGTCGCCGGCGAAAGATGGAAGATCTCGCCCCCGACAAAGGGAGCGCCACCGAGATAGGCAAAGAACGCCCCCGACGACAGCGTCGAGGCCAGACAATAACCCCAGAAACGTTGCGACGACAGCAGCGCGGGGTAGTGTTTGGCCTGCGCCGCAAAGCCGCCCTCGCGCCGCGCGCCGGTTTCCCCCAGATCATGGAACACCAGCACCATGACGGCCACGCCAAGCACACCCAGAAGCGCAAAATTCGCCCGCCAGCCAAAAGCCTCGTCCAGTGCACCGCCGATGATCGGGCCAATCATCGGCACCAGCGACATGCCCATGGTCACATAGCCGATCATCGAGACCGCCTCTTCGCCCGGCACCATGTCGCGCACGATCGCGCGCGACAACACCATCCCGCCCGCGATGACCGCCTGCAACATGCGAAAGGCCAGAAACCAGCCCGCGCTTGGTGCCAGAAGCGTGCCCAGCGTGGCCAGCAAGAACATCCCCAATGCCGCCAGCACCACGGGGCGGCGCCCGTAGCGATCCGAGATCGGGCCGATCACCAGCTGCAACGCCGCCGAAACCCCCAGATAGGCCGAAACCGACAGTTGCATGACGCTGTAGTCCACGCCGAATGCACGCGCCATGCCGGGCAACGAGGGCAGAAAGATGTTCATCGTCAGCGCCGCGAGTCCTGTAATCAAGATCAGCGTGGCGATGTGGGGCGGGGCTGACCGGTTGAGGAATTGCGCACGCATCGTCAATGGCTAGGGGCGCGCGACGGGATTGTCCATCGCAAAGGAAGAAAGGAGTATTTGTGCCAAAAAGAAGCAAGGCGGCGGCGGGTTTTAGATGCTTGTTCTGGCGGTTGCTGCGGTGCGGCGGCGGATGCAAATCGCACGGCGCGCTGTTGGGCGGGGCGAAGTTTGCAATGTTGCAATTTGCCAGAAGCAACCTGCCAAAGCTTTGCAAATTTTCTGGAATCTTCTTTGTAACCCGATTGTGTGCGTATAGTGTGCGCCAAACTGCCGGAGGGACGTTTCATGAAAGACATTCTGCAAGAGCTGGATACGCGCCGCGAAGAGGCTCGCAAGGGCGGGGGGCAGCGCCGGATTGACGCTCAGCACGCCAAGGGCAAACTGACGGCGCGTGAACGCATCGAGCTGTTGCTGGATGAGGGCTCGTTCGAAGAGTTCGACATGTTTGTCGCCCATCGCTGCACCGAGTTCGGGATGCAGGCCGAACGGCCGGCGGGCGACGGGGTGGTCACCGGCTGGGGCACGGTGAACGGCCGCATGATCTATGTCTTCAGCCAGGACTTCACCGTTTTCGGCGGCTCGTTGTCGGAAACCCATGCGCAAAAGATCTGCAAGATCATGGATATGGCGATGCAGAACGGCGCTCCGGTGGTTGGCCTCAACGATTCCGGCGGCGCGCGAATTCAAGAAGGCGTGGCCAGCCTTGCCGGCTATGCCGAAGTGTTTCAGCGCAACATCATGGCCTCGGGCGTGGTGCCGCAGATCAGCCTGATCATGGGGCCCTGCGCCGGTGGCGCGGTCTATAGCCCCGCGATGACCGACTTTATTTTCATGGTCAAGGACACGTCCTACATGTTCGTGACCGGGCCGGATGTGGTCAAGACCGTCACCAACGAGATCGTCACCGCCGAAGAATTGGGCGGGGCGGGAACGCATACCCGCAAATCCAGCGTCGCTGACGGCGCCTTTGAAAACGACGTCGAGGCGCTGGCGGAAGCGCGCCGCCTGATTGATTTCCTGCCGCTCTCGAATCGCGAGAAGGCGCCGGTGCGGCCGTTCTTTGATGACGTGGCACGGGTCGAGAACAGTCTTGATACGCTGATCCCAACGAATCCGAACCAGCCCTATGACATGAAAGAGCTGATCGCCAAGGTGGCGGACGAGGGCGATTTCTTCGAGATCCAGAAGGATTTTGCCGGCAATATCGTGACCGGGTTTATCCGGCTTGAGGGCCAGACTGTGGGCGTGGTCGCGAACCAGCCGATGGTTCTGGCGGGGTGTCTGGATATCGACAGTTCGCGCAAGGCGGCGCGGTTCGTGCGCTTTTGCGATGCGTTCGAAATTCCGATCCTGACGCTGGTCGATGTGCCGGGATTCCTGCCGGGGACCAGTCAGGAATACGGCGGTGTCATCAAGCACGGCGCCAAGCTGCTGTTCGCTTATGGTGAAGCGACGGTGCCGAAGGTCACGCTGATCACCCGCAAGGCCTATGGCGGTGCCTATGACGTCATGGCGTCAAAGCATTTGCGCGGTGATTTCAACTATGCTTGGCCTACCGCTGAGATTGCGGTCATGGGCGCCAAGGGCGCGGTCGAGATCCTCTATCGCGGCGAGTTGGGCGACAGTGCCAAGATTGCGGCCCGCACCGCCGACTATGAGGACCGTTTTGCCAATCCCTTCGTGGCAGCCGAAAAAGGCTTCATCGACGAGGTGATCTTGCCGCGTTCAACACGCAAACGCCTGGCGCGGGCCTTTGCGTCCTTGCGCAGCAAGAAGCTGACGAACCCATGGAAAAAACACGACAATATTCCGCTGTGAAGGCTCGGCAAGATGGGGTGGCTGGGACATGCGTTGAGGGGAGGGCTGGTCGCGTTGAGCCTATGGGGCGCACTGGGCGTTCCCGCAATGGCACAAGCATCGGTCGCGCAAGCGTTGATCCCTGTGCCGTCCGGTCAGGCGGTGACCTGGCTCGATACGATCAATGATGCGCCCGGACCCGAAGGGCTGACCATCCGGTTTCGGTTTCTTGCCCCGGCAATTGCCGCGGTGGGCGGGACCATCAGCGCAGAGGAGGCGCTGGCTGACATGGCCTATCTTTGCGAAAGCTATGCCCTGCCGCGCCTGCCGGAGTTGGGCCCCCGGCACGGGCAGATTGTCATCAGCCTCAGCGACCGCCCCGTCGGCTTTGGTCAGGTGGACGATTCTGCCACGCAGTATTTCGAGGCCTACAGCGCCGAAAACGGCATCTGCACTTGGGAGATGTATTGATGCGCGCCCAGATGTGCCGGTCCGCCACGCCGCCCCTTGCCAACCTGCAACAGGGCGCTGTGCCGCATTTTTCCCTCTGGGAGCCACGCCGCTTTGCCGCTATCGTGGGGGCGGGCCAATATGCATTGGTCCGGGTATTGGATCATCGGCGGGGTGAGGCGGAACAAACCGCCAGACACACCCGCCAGGACAGGAGACTACTATGTCGAAAAAAGTTCTGCTCTCGCTTGCAATGGTTGCTTTCGTCGCGGCTTGTGCTGCCAAGACCGAACCGGTCATGGAAGAAGTCACGGTTGAGCCGACCTACACCGGCAAATACAAGTAACCACACTCCGGGGCGGGCTTCCGGGCCCGCCCTGCCTTGCCCGCGCCCGAACCTGCAACAGGAGGGTGCAACATGTTGAAACACCGCGGTTTTCCCGGCCGACTTCCGGGAACGGACTTTCAATTCGTGATCCGTCGCGCCAGCCACGCCAAGGGCGTGACCAAGCTGATCGCGCGCGAACGCTTCCGCGACCGCGCGCCCGCTGACCGACGTGCCGATACCGGCTTCATGGCGGCGCTCTGGAACCATTTCGGCGAAGAGCCGTTCGAGAGGGGCAACCTCGACGCCGGGCGGCTTTCGTGGCTGTTGGGCCGCGAAGTGGTGCCCGCCGAAGAGCCTTTTGATCCGGCCAGTTACGAGGCCTTGCTGAAGATCAACGTCAAGCGCGCCATGGCGTCCTTTCCCGAAGTGTTCGACCAAGACACTGCCGGCGAACAGGATGACGACGAAAACCTGGAAGGTTGGGCATGATTTCGCCAACCGCCTTGTCCAACCGGCAGCTTGCCGCCGATCACTCGTTTGGGTGGAAAAACGGCTTTGCCATGACGGTGGGTCGGGCGCATGCTGATCGTGCGGGCAAGTTGCCCAGCAGGGCCTTGCCTTGCTTCTGTCAAGTCCGTACCCCTTCCCTAACCCTTTGGCCTGATCCTTTTAGGGTCAGGTCATTTTTCTTCGGTAGGCAAAGGTTCGCCGATCACCCGATCACAGTTTCGCGGGATCGCGTTTTTTGCTTCCGTCTTTGGGCGGATTGTCTAGACTCGGGCAAGATAAAAACCCCTGAAAGAGGCAGTAGTCAATGTTCAAGAAATCTCTCATTGCGGCAGTCCTTGCCACATCCGTGCTTGCGGGCTGCACCGATCCTTACGGCGGCGGCAACTCGCCGACCAACTCGGCGGCAGTGCGCACCATCGGTGGCGCTGCAGCGGGTGCCATCATTGCGGACGCCACCGGCGGCAGCAAGACCAAAGGCGCCCTTATCGGTGCGGTCGCGGGCGGTGTTTCCTGCGGCGTTCCGGGCATGCCCGCCTGCTACTGATCTGATCGGTTGCGCGCCTAGCGCAGCCACAATTCCATTCAAAGGCCATCCGGGGGCAACCGCCTTTCGGGTGGCCTTTTCGCATGTGTCCCGGTTCGGGCACGACTGAGGGGGAAAACACCTTGTTCAAGAAAATCCTGATTGCCAACCGGGGCGAGATCGCCTGTCGCGTCATCAAATCAGCGCGCAAGATGGGGATCAAGACGGTGGCGGTCTATTCCGACGCCGATGTCAACGCGCTGCATGTGAAAATGGCCGATGAGGCGGTTCACATCGGGCCGCCCCCTGCGAACCAATCCTATATCGTGATCGACAAGGTCATGGAAGCAGTGCGCCAGACCGGCGCCGAAGCGGTTCACCCTGGCTATGGCTTTCTGAGCGAAAACATGAACTTCGCCGCCGCACTTGAGGCCGAGGGCGTGGTTTTTGTCGGCCCGCCCAGCCCCGCGATCGAGGCGATGGGCGACAAGATCACCTCGAAAAAGCTGGCGATGGAGGCGGGGGTCTCGACGGTGCCGGGCTATATGGGGCTGATCGCCGATACCGACGAAGCGGTCAAGATCTCGAACGAGATCGGCTATCCGGTGATGATCAAGGCCTCGGCTGGCGGTGGCGGCAAGGGCATGCGGATCGCCTGGAACGACCAGGAGGCGCGCGAGGGGTTTGAATCGTCAAAGAACGAAGCCGCCAACAGCTTTGGCGACGACCGGATCTTTATCGAGAAATTCGTCACCCAGCCGCGCCACATCGAAATTCAGGTGCTGGCCGACCAGCACGGCAATTGCGTCTATCTGCACGAACGCGAATGTTCGATTCAGCGCCGCAACCAGAAGGTCATCGAAGAGGCACCCTCGCCGTTCCTTGACGCGGCGACGCGCAAGGCGATGGGCGAACAGGCCTGCGCGCTGGCGCGGGCGGTGGGCTATACCAGCGCCGGCACGGTGGAATTCATCGTTGATGGCAACCGCAATTTCTACTTTCTGGAAATGAACACACGGCTTCAGGTCGAACATCCGGTGACCGAACTGATTACCGGCGTCGATCTGGTCGAACAGATGATCCGTGTGGCTAACGGCGAGGCCCTGCCTTTCAAGCAGTCGGATCTGAAGATCAACGGCTGGGCGATGGAAAGCCGGCTTTATGCCGAGGATCCCTACCGCAACTTCCTGCCCTCGATCGGGCGGCTGACGCGCTACCGCCCGCCGGTCGAAGGCCCGACTGAACATGGCATCGTGCGCAACGACACCGGCGTTTTCGAGGGCGGCGAGATCAGCATGTTCTACGATCCGATGATCGCCAAGCTGTGCACATGGGCACCGACCCGGGCACAGGCGATCGAGGAAATGCGGATCGCGCTCGATACATTCGAGGTCGAAGGCATCGGTCATAACCTGCCCTTCGTCGGTGCCGTGATGGACCATCCGCGCTTTGTGTCGGGCGATATCACCACGGCCTTCATTGAAGAAGAATACCCCGACGGCTTTCAGGGGGCGACTCTGGTCGAGGACCTGCTGCGCCGAATTGCGGCCGCCACGGCAGCGATGAACCGCGTCGCTGAAATTCGCCGCACGCGGATCTCGGGGCGTTTGGGCAACCATGAACGCCATGTCGGCGAGGATTGGGTTGTCGCGTTGCAAGGCATTGAATTCGCCGTGAAGATCAAAGCGGACCGTGATGGTGCCACGGTCGGGTTTTCGGGCGGCGGCAGTTACCGCGTGACCTCGGACTGGACGCCGGGGCAGGAATTGGCGCGGCTTGACGTCGACGGCGATCCGCTCGTCCTGAAGGTTGGAAAGATCCCGTCGGGGTTCCGCATCCGCTGCCGTGGGGCGGATCTGAAAGTCCATGTGCGCAGCCCGCGGCAGGCCGAACTTGCCCGCCTGATGCCCGAAAAGCTGCCGCCCGACACGTCGCGTTTCCTGCTGTGCCCGATGCCCGGCCTGATCGTGAAGATCAATGTGGCCGAAGGGGACGAGGTGCAAGAAGGTCAGGCGCTGGCGACCGTCGAGGCGATGAAGATGGAAAACACCCTGCGGGCGGAACGGAAGGGCGTGATCAAGAAAATCAACGCGGCACCGGGCGCGAGCCTGCGCGTTGACGAAGTGATCATGGAGTTCGAATGATCCGATGGCTCTGAGCATCCGCGACAGGGCAGCAGCAAGTGACCGCCGCCGGAGCAGGGCGGCGGGCGCTTGGGTGCCGCTCTTGTGGGGGTGTGTGCTGGGCCACCCGATACCGCTGGCTTGGGCACACCCGTGCGCGGGGTGGCGATCAGCGGCCGGGATCTGCCGTGGCCAGCATCGGCATGGCGCAGGGCGGGCATGATGGCGGCGGCCGACATCCACGCCACGCGGCAGGCCCGCGGGCTTGGCCTGCCGACCCTTGCCGCGTTGGCGGCAGGCTTTGGGTTCGCGGCACTGCAACTCTGGGCTTTTGCGCTGGCGGGGGTGTTCGAATACCCGTTGGACGATGTTTACATCCATCTCGCGATGGCGGCGAACATGGCCCACGGCACTTATGGGGTGAATGCGGGCGAGTCGGTCTCGGCCGCCTCGTCGATCCTCTATCCGGTGCTTTTGATGCCGTTCCCCGGATCGGACATGCAGCGAATCTTGCCCCTGGTGTGGAATGTGGTCGGGGTGGTGCTGTCGGGCTGGCTTTGGGGGCGCACACTGTTGGCGGGCGGGCTGTCGGGCGTCTCTGGCGGGGTGCTGGCGGTGCTGGGGCCACTGGCGCTGAACATGCCCGGCGTCGGTTTTACCGGAATGGAGAACACGCTGCACACCGCGGCCAGTCTGGCCACGCTGCTGGGGCTTTGGCGGTTCTTGCGCGACGGTCGGATAGCGCCGTGGTTCGTGCTGGCACTGATCGTGGCGCCGCTCTTGCGGCTTGAGGGGCTGGCGCTGTCGATGCTGGCCGCAGGCGTGGTGCTGCTGCACGGGTCGCGCTGGACGGGGCTGGTGCTGGGCGCGGGCGTGCTGGCGCCGGTGCTGGGGTTTGCGGCATTTCTGACCTCGCTGGGGTTGGCGCCCTTGCCGGTGTCGATCATGGCCAAGATCGGGCTGGCGGCGCATGGCACCCACGGTTTGGCGCGTCTCTGGACCGCGGTCACGGCAAACCTTGCGACCCCACCGGGGCAACTATTGGCGGCGCTGACGGTGCTGTGTGCCGCCTTGCCGCTGGTGCTGCGCGGGCGTCTTCGGCACGAGTCCGCGCTGACCTTGCTGGTGGCGGCGGTGGCCGGGGCGGCGCATCTGCTGGCCGGGCAGATCGGCTGGATGCACCGCTACGAACATTACATCATCGCCACCCAGATCGCCGCCCTGACGCTGGCCGGGGCCGGGTTGGCGGGGCGCCGGGCGTGGCGCTGGCGGGCGATGTTGGGTGGCGCGCTGGTGCTGGCCGCGTTGGCCTTTTGGCCCAAGGTGGCGCTGACCTATATCTGGAATACCCGCGCTGTGCATCTGCAGCAGGCGCAGATGGGCCGCTTTGTGCAGGGCTGGTTGAAGGCCCCGGTTGTGGTCAATGATCTGGGCCGCGTGGCGTGGGCCAATCCGAACTATGTGCTCGACATCTATGGGTTGGGGTCGGCCGAGGCCCTGGCGCTGCGGCTGCGGGGCGACACGCCCGAGGGCTGGGCCGGGCCGCTGGCGGCCCACAAGGGCGCGCAGATGGCGCTGATCTATGACCGCTGGTTCGGCGCGGCGGTTGGCGCGACCTGGCGGCGCCTGGCAACGCTGCGCATGGATAATCCGCGCGGCGTTCTGGGCGGCTTTGAGGTGGCTTTCTATGCGACCGATCCGGCATGGGCGCCGGCGCAACTGGCGCTGCTGCACGATTTTGCCGCGACCCTGCCGGCAGAGGCGTTCTTGGTCTTTGAGGGGGGCGCGCAATGACCCCGGCGCCGTTTCCCAGCGCGTCCTACCCGCCGGCGCCGGTCAGCCCGTTCCGGATCTCTTCGCGCCTGAGCGGCATCTTGTCGATGGCACGGCTGATTTCGCGAACGTCCCAGGGGATGGGCTTGCGAAACCCGACCGAGCCGTCCTTCTCGATCAACACGAGCGAGAACCCGCGCGGATGCAGCTTGTTGCGCGGGGGCGATTTTGCGTCGGGGTCGCTGTCAGTAATGACCACCACGTCGCGCGCTGCAAGGTCCGGCCAGCGCTCGGCAAGCAGCCGCAGTTGTTCGGCAAATGCCGGGTCCGAGGGGCTGTTGGCAAAGACGACAAGTGGACGTTTTTTCCAAAGAAATTCGTTCAAATCGACGCCATCCGCCGGGATCGGCAGGAATTGGGCCGGTTCTGACACCTGCAAGACTTCCGGGCCTGGCGTCTCGGACACCTCTTGGGCCGCCAGCGTAAATGGAAATAACGCAATAATTGCAAGGCTGAGGACGCGGTTCATCGGATCTCCTTCCAGCACAGATATAGGCACGAGGGGATGCCGGGGCAAAGCCGGACCTGTCGCTTTTTCGCGAAATTCGACCTTTAAGCGAATTGCGAGACTTCTGCGCGCAAATGGAGCCCAACGCAATCGCGCGCATCCCATCTGGACTGTGCGCCGCAATCCGGGTGCGCCAGTGGACGTGATCTTGCATATCGGTGCGCATCGCACAGGAACCACCACGCTGCAAGATTGGCTCTTGCAAAACGAAGACGCATTGCGCAGCGCCGGTATCGCCTGCTGGGGTCCGGATCGGGCGCGCGCCGGGTTGTTCTCGGGGCTGATCAAGCGCCCCGCGGCGATCACTGGTGCTGATGACCTGCTGGCGCGGCAATCGACCGCAAAGATCCGCATGGAGATTGACCGGTTGCAGGATTTGGGCTTTCGTACGCTGTTGATCTCGGAAGAGAACATCCTGGGCACGATGCTCAATAACATCGACATGGCAACACCTTACCCGGATGCGCGCGCCCGGTTGGACCGCGTTGCGGCGGCGTTCGGGGGGGCCGTGACGACGGTCGCGCTTGGCGTGCGGCGCTATGATCTGTGGTGGGCCTCGGTGCTGACGGTCGGGCGGATGCGGGGTATCGAACTGCCCGACGCGACCGGATTGGAGCGGCTGTCCCGCCACCCGCGCGGCTGGTGCCAGATCGTCGAAGTGATGGGCGAGGTCTTCCCCGGCGCGCGCCGCATCGTCTGGCCATTCGAGGCATTGGTGCACGACCCGGTGACGCCGGTGGTGGCGATGACCGGCCTGACCCATTGGCCCGAGGGACTCTATCGGCCCGCCCGTGCCCGCAACGCTTCAATCGGGCTGGCCGTTCGGGATGCGATCCTTGGCGCGCGTGGTATGATCGAGTCGCCGGCCTTTGGCCGCTGGATGCCGTTTTCGCCTGATCAACAGCGGCTGATGGCCGCCCGCTATGAACAAGACAAGGTGCGGCTGCGCAGCCAGTCTGCCCAACGAATTGAATTCATTGAAAATGTTGTCGGAAGCCTGGGGGGACACCCGGGCACGGCAGAGGAAGAAGGAAACCACTATGACCGACCGCAAGAAGGCCAACCGCTCCGACGACTGGGCTAATCTGGCGCAAAAGGAACTGCGCGACCGCTCGCTGACCGACCTGACATGGGATACGCTGGAAGGCATTCCGGTCAAGCCGCTATATACCGCCGAGGATGTGGCCGAGCTGCCGCATATGGGCACCCTGCCGGGGTTGGCGCCCTTTACCCGCGGCGTGCGCGCCACGATGTATGCCGGGCGCCCGTGGACGATCCGGCAATACGCCGGGTTCTCGACCGCCGAGGCCAGCAATGCCTTTTACCGCAAGGCGCTGGCTGCCGGCCAGCAGGGCGTGTCGGTGGCCTTCGATCTGGCCACCCACCGCGGCTATGACAGCGACCACCCGCGCGTCGAGGGCGATGTCGGCAAGGCCGGGGTGGCGATCGACAGCGTCGAAGACATGAAGATCCTGTTCAACGGCATTCCGTTGGAAAAAGTCAGCGTTTCCATGACGATGAACGGCGCTGTGATCCCGATCCTGGCCAATTTCATTGTTACCGGAGAAGAGCAGGGCGTTGACCGCAGCCTGCTGTCGGGCACAATTCAGAACGACATTCTGAAGGAATTCATGGTCCGCAACACCTATGTCTACCCGCCCGAGCCCTCGATGCGGATCATCGCCGATATTATCGAATATACGGCGGGCGAAATGCCGAAATTCAACTCGATCTCGATTTCGGGCTATCACATGCAAGAGGCCGGCGCGAACCTCGTGCAGGAACTGGCCTATACGCTGGCGGACGGGCGCGAATATGTGCGCGCGGCGATTGCGCGGGGGATGGATGTCGATGCCTTCGCCGGCCGTCTGTCGTTCTTCTTCGCGATCGGCATGAACTTCTTTATGGAGGCGGCGAAACTGCGCGCGGCGCGGATGCTCTGGCATCGGATCATGACCGAGTTTGGCGCGAAAAAGCCGGGCAGCAAGATGCTGCGCACGCATTGTCAGACCTCGGGCGTGTCGCTGCAGGAACAAGACCCCTACAACAACGTCGTGCGCACCGCCTATGAGGCCATGGCCGCGGCACTGGGCGGCACGCAAAGCCTGCACACCAACGCGCTGGATGAGGCGATTGCCCTTCCGACCGAGTTTTCGGCCCGGATCGCGCGCAATACCCAGTTGATCTTGCAAGAGGAAACCGGGGTGACGAAGGTCGTCGATCCGCTGGCGGGCAGCTACTATGTGGAAAGCCTGACGCATGATCTGGCCGAAAAGGCCTGGGCCCTGATCGAAGAGGTCGAGGCGATGGGCGGCATGACCAAAGCCGTCGCCACCGGCATGCCGAAACTGCGCATCGAGGAATCGGCGGCGCGGCGGCAGGCGATGATCGACCGTGGCGAAGAGGTGATCGTGGGCGTCAACAAATACCGTTTGGCGCAGGAAGACCCGATCGACATTCTGGATATCGACAACGTCGCGGTGCGCGAAAGCCAGATTGCACGGCTGAAAAAGATGCGCGCCTCGCGCGATGAGGCGGCCTGCACGGCGGCACTGGCGGAACTGACGCGCCGCGCCTCTGAAGGCGGCAATCTGTTGGACGCGGCGGTGATAGCTGCAAGGGCACGTGCCAGCGTGGGAGAAATCAGCATGGCGATGGAAAAGGTATTTGGCCGCCACCGGGCCGAGGTCAAGACGCTGGCCGGGGTTTATGGCGCCGCCTATGAAGGCGACGACGGTTTTGCCGTGATCCAGAAAGACGTGGAGGCTTTTGCCGAAGAAGAGGGCCGTCGCCCGCGGATTCTGGTGGTGAAAATGGGGCAGGACGGTCATGACCGCGGCGCCAAGGTCATCGCCACCGCCTTTGCCGATATCGGCTTTGACGTCGATGTCGGGCCGCTGTTCCAGACCCCCGAAGAGGCCGCGCAGGACGCGATCGACAATGACGTGCATGTGGTGGGGATCTCGTCTCAGGCGGCAGGGCACAAGACCCTGGCCCCCAAGCTGATCGAGGCTTTGGCGGCCAAGGGCGCGGGCGATATTCTGGTGATCTGTGGCGGTGTCATTCCGCAGCAGGACTATGATTTCCTGACCCGCGCCGGGGTAAAGGCGATCTTCGGACCGGGCACCAATATCCCCTCGGCGGCGCGCGATATCCTGCGCCTGATCCGCGAAACCCGGAAAGCCTAGCCAATGGGGGGGCCAGTGGCCCCCCTTCGACCCCGGTTCAGGCCAGCGCCACCTGATCCTCTTCTTTCGCGGCCAGTCGCAGCACCACATAGCCCAGCACCGCCGAAACCAGCGACCCCGCCAGAACACCCAGACGCACCGCGTTCATATGGTGATCTTCGGCAAAGCTGAGCGAGCCGATAAACAGCGACATGGTGAAACCGATCCCCGCAAGGCAGGCGATCCCCCAAAGCTGCACCCAACTTACGCCCTCAGGCAGCCGTGCCGCGCCGACGCGCACCAAAAGCCACGTCATGCCAAATACGCCGATCTGTTTGCCCAGGAACAGACCTGCCGCAATGCCCAGCGGCAGCGGCGCTGCCAGATCGGACAAGGTCAGCCCCCCCAGCACCACGCCCGCATTGGCAAAGGCAAAGATCGGCACGATCAGAAAATAGACATAGGGCGTCAGCGCATGCTCGATCGAGTGCAATGGCGACTTGCCAAAACGGTCGGTCAGCGGCACGAAGAACGCCGTCACGACGCCCGCAAGGGTCGCATGAACTCCCGACTTCAACACCAGAACCCAAAGTACGACCCCCAGCAGATAGATCGGCGCCATCCGGTGCAGGCCGACATGGTTGGCCCACAACAGGCCCGCCAAGGGCAGCAGTGCAAAGGCCAGATAGATCAGCTTTAGCTCTTCGGTGTAGAACAGGGCGATGATGATGATCGCGCCGAGGTCATCCAGAATTGCCAGTGTCAGCAGGAATACCTTGAGCGCCGCAGGCACCCGGCTTCCCAGCAATGCAACCAGGCCAACCGCAAAGGCAATGTCGGTGGCCGTCGGAATCGCCCAGCCTTGCAAGGTATCGGCCTGCCCGCGATTCAGCACGAGATAGATCAGCGCGGGCGCGATCATCCCCCCCAAAGCCGCCATTCCCGGCAGCATCACGTCGGCAGGTTTGCGCAACTTGCCTTCCAGGACCTCGCGTTTCAGTTCCAGCCCGATCAAGAAGAAGAAGATCGCCATCAACCCGTCGTTGATCCACAAGATCAGTGGCTTGGAAAGCCCCTGACCCTCCAGCAGAACCGACAGCTTCATCTCCAGAATACCGCGATAGATCGCGTTCAAGTCAGAATTCGCGATCACCAGCGCCATGAATGCCGCCAGCATCAGCAAAATCCCCCCCGCGGCTTCGTGGCGGAAGAAGCGGGTCAAAGCTTGGGTCAGCGGCATCTGTAACCTTTCAAAATCACGGCATTGCCCCGAAATATGGGGCGTGAGAGCAGGGTATTCAATGGCAGGGGCCGCGTTTTCACCCTCTTGCGGTGGCGCAGAGCACCGCTAAGCTGGCAGTGCCTAAAGAGGGCGTGGCAGGAATGTGGCTACCGGATCATCTGGCGATAACGGCCCGGACCCTTGCCGAAGGGGTGAACCGGGTAGAAACCGTCTTGGATGTGCCAATGGCGCCGGGTGGCGCGCATCCGCTGATGGGCACGCATAACCGGCTATTGGCGCTGGGCGACCTTTATCTCGAGGTGATCGCGGTGGACCCGGCGGCGCAGCCCCCCGCAACGGCAAGATGGTTCGATATGGACGATTTTGACGGGGAACCCCGGCTGACCAACTGGATCGCACGGTGTGAAAACATCTCTCAGGCCCTGACCGTCGCGCCGTCGGGCACAGGCGTTCCGCTGGCACTGTCGCGTGGGGACCTGGCGTGGGAAATGGCCGTGCCGACAGACGGCAAACTGCCCTTCGACGGCGCTTTTCCGGCGCTGATCCGCTGGCAAGGTGCGGCCCATCCGGTGCAGCGCCTGCCCGATAGAGGCTGCCATCTTGTCCGGCTTGAGGTCAGCCATCCCCGGGCTGACGCCTTGGCAAAGGCCCTTGCCGGTTGTCTGGATGATCCGCGCGTGATTTTTTCCCAAGCCGCGCAGAAATCGTTGCGCGCGTTGATTTCCACCCCATCAGGAGAACGCTGGCTGTGAACAAACTCCGTCCCGCCACTTCGGCCGATTTTCCCGCGATCATGGCTATCTGGAATCCGCTGATCCGGGCCACGACCGTCACCTTTTCAACCGAGGAGAAGACTCCCGAAAGCCTTGCCGAGATGATCGATAGCCGCCGCAGGGCGGGACATGCGTTTCTGGTGGCCGAGCGCGCCGGCGTGGTCATGGGGTTGGCGACATACGCCCAATTTCGGGGCGGAAACGGCTACGTTCATGCGTTTGAGCACACGATCATTCTGGCGCCGCAAGCGCAGGGCAAGGGCGTTGGCCGTGACTTGATGGCAGCGATAGAAGCGCACGCCCGCGCGGCTGGCGGGCATGTGATGGTGGCCGGCATTTCGGGCGAAAACACCGCCGGATTGGCCTTTCACGCGGCCCTTGGCTATGTTGAAACCGGGCGGATGCCGGAAACGGGGCGTAAATTCGGTCGCTGGCTGGACCTTGTGCTGATGCAAAAGACGTTGTGACGGGCTAAGCTGGTGGCATGGACAAGCCTATTTCCCTCTGGAGCCGAATTTCCGACGCTCTTGCGGCCCTCGCTCGCGGCGAGGGGCTCTCGGCGATATTCGAGCCTTTCCGCACGCCGCCCGAACGCTCGGTCGCCTTCACCATCGCGGTGATCGCGCTCGGGGCGAAAATGGCCAAGGCCGACGGTCAGGTGACGCGCGACGAGGTGGCCGCCTTTCGCGACGTGTTTTCCATCCCGCCGTCCGAAGAGGCCAATGCCGCGCGTGTCTTCAACATGGCGCGCAGCGATGTGGCCGGCTTTGATACCTGGGCGCGCAAGATCGCCGATATGTTCGGTCCCGGCGATGAGGTGCTCAAGGATCTGCTTGAGGGGCTGTTCTTCATCGCCTTGGCGGATGGCGAATACCACGCCGCCGAAGACGAATTTCTGGCCGAGGTCGCGCGGATTTTCGGCCTCGATCAATGCTGTTTCGTTTCGTTGCGCGCAAGCTTCGTGCCAGACGCGGCGCCCGATCCCTGGCAGGTTCTGGGGGTGCCGCCGGGGACTCCGCTGGATCAGGCGCGCGCCGCCTGGCGCGCTTTGGTGCGCGAAACCCACCCCGACCGCGCCATGGCGCGCGGCTTGCCGCCCGAGGCGGTCAAACTGGCCGAACGGCGATTGATTGCGCTCAACCGCGCGTGGGACGAGGTATCGCGTCGCGCGGCATAAGGAGATCAGACCATGCGGATCGCCACGTATAACGTTGAATGGTTCTCCAATCTTTTTGATCGCACCGGCCGGTTGCTGGAGGATGACGAATGGTCGGCGCGCTATCAGGTGACGCGGCGCCAGCAATTGGAAGGCCTGGGGATCGTGTTTAGCGCGCTTGATGCCGATGTGGTGGTGATCGTCGAGGCGCCAGATGAAAATCGCCGCCGCCACACCGTGCAGATGCTTGAACGCTTCGCACACCATTTCGGCCTGCGCACGCGGCGTGCCTTGTTGGGCTATCCAAATGAAACACAACAGGAAATCGCGCTGCTGTATGATCCTGAAAAGGTTGTCGCGACGCATGATCCAAGAGGCGGCGAGGACGCCAGCCCACGCTTTGACACCAGCTACCGGATTGATCTGGACATCGACGCCGACCCCGAAACGGTGGCTTTCTCAAAGCCACCACTTGAGGTCGCGCTTGAAACCCCCGCAGGGCGGATGGTGCGCCTGATCGGCGTGCATATCAAATCAAAGGCGCCGCATGGCGCGACCAGCCCCGACAGCGCCAACCGGATCGCCATTGAAAACCGGCGCAAGCAGTTGGCGCAATGCATCTGGCTGCGCGCGCGGGTGGAAGAGCATCTTGATGAAGGCGACAGCGTGATCGTTCTGGGCGATTTCAACGATGGTCCCGGAATTGATGAATATGAAAAGCTGTTCGGCCGCTCGGGAATCGAGATTGTTCTGGGCGAGAATGCCGTTCCCGCACGGCGCCTGCGTGATCCCCATGCGCGGATCTCGAAGATGCGCGGAACGTCGGCGGCCCCTGCTTCGGCGCGGTTCTACCTGCCCGAGGCGGGGCATTATTTCTCGGCGATGCTGGATTATGTGATGCTGTCAGCCGATCTGTGTGCCGACGCGCCAAAGTGGCGTATCTGGCATCCGTTTGACGATCCGGTCTGCTATCATACCCCCGAGCTGCGCGAGGCGCTGTTGCAGGCATCAGACCATTTTCCTGTATCGGTGGATATTTCGCTGTAACCTCTGATAATTCCGTGCCCGATCGGCTATATTGGTGCCATGAAACGCTATTTGCCCCCTTTCTTCGCTCTTGTCTTGGCCGCGCCGCTTTGGGCCGAGGAGCCTCCCGCAGGTGATATGGGCGAGGGGCTGGGGCTGATCGAGCAGGGCACCCAGTTGCTGCTGCGCGGATTGATGGCCGAGATGGCCCCCGCGCTGGACCAGATGCAAAAAGGTCTGGATGAGGCGTTGACCGAAATCGAACCCGCCTTGCGCGATCTGGCCGCGATGCTGGGCGATATCCGCAACTATGAGGCCCCGGTGCAGCTTCCCAATGGCGATATCCTGATCCGCCGCAAGCCGGGTGCGCCACGGCCAGAGGCAATCCCCACCCCCGGCCCCGGCGGTGAAATAGAGCTTTAGGGCCGCACGATCGAAGGCTCTGCCTTCAAGGCAGCGGCAAGGGACAAAAAGCGTGCCTCGGCCACTTCACCAAACAGGCCAACACCATGTTTGGTAAGCTTTAATTCCAGGACATTGCGCTTTGGATACAGCTTCAGCGCGCCGGCGTTTTGCGGTGAATGGATCGCGAACATCGCGCCAAACCGCATCGCTTTGCCCAGCACCTCGGCCTCTTGGATCTGGGCGTCGGTCAGGAGCCCAAAGATCGGTTCCATTGTGGATCCGGCCCGCGAATTCTTGTAGCGGTGCAGCAATGCCAGCCCCAGAAACACCCGTTCAGGATGCGACAGCGCCCCCATATTGGCGCGGGTGACATTGTCGAAACAGGCCTCGGCGCGGTAGTCGGGGTGGGCGCGCCATGTCGTGTCATGCAGTAGGCAGGCGGCCTTTATCATGCGCAGTTGCTGGGGGTTTGCAGCGGCGAACAGAGGCTCGATAAAGCCATAAAGCTTTTTGCCAAAGCCGGGCATCCGCGCCATGCTGCGTTCGGCGTGGCGGCATGCCTCCAACAATGGGTCGCGTCGGCGGAGCCGCTCTGGCATTTGCTCATAGAGCATGCCCTCGCGGATCCCGTAGGACGAGACGGCGATTTCCTTGGGGTTGAACTGCTCCATCAATTCTTGCAGCACCAGACTGGCCAGCGGCACCAGATCCATTCGCGCGGCCGAGGTTCCGGTGCGCGATCGCAACGCATTGATGTCATTATTCGCAATCCATGCAACGGTTTGGGTCACGGAGGAGGGGTCCATCCGGTATTCGTGCAGCACCGTCATCGGGTATTTGCAGCGCTCCATGTCCAGTCGCGCAATGGCGCGCCAACTGCCGCCTACCAGATAGATACGGTCGTGGTCGCGCCCCATCTGGTCGGCCAGATCGGTCACCACGCAGTGGATATGCTTGCGGATTGCCGATTTGCCGCCCTTGATCATTTGCAACTGAAATGGCCCCAGCGGCGAGGTAACGCGCCGCCCGACTTGCGCATTTCGAACCTCTGCCAGTTCCATCGAGTTGCCGCCGATGTCGCAGATCAGCCCCTCGGCCTCAGGCCAACCCAAAAGCACGCCCTGCGCCGACAAGCGCGCCTCTTCCCGCCCATCGATGACATGCAGCTTCAGCCCGGTTTCCTTTTCCACCAGTTTGCGAAACTCGTCGCCGTCTTCGGCCTCGCGCACGGCGGCCGTGGCGACGCAGGTCAAAGGTGCAATACTCATGCCCTTGGCCAACAGAGCGAACCGCCGCAGCGCCGATAGCGCCCGGTCGCGGCCCTGCGGGTTCAGCCGCCCGGTTTCAGCCAGCCCCTGACCCAGACCCGCCATCACCTTTTCATTGTAAAAATACGCGGGCGAGCGTGCGGCACCGTCAAAGACCACCATCCGCACCGAGTTCGAACCGACATCGACCACCCCGACCCGCGCCAGCGCGCGCGAAGAAGCGTCCTCAAAGATCGACTTGCCGAACGGGTCCCAGTCATCGGCTTGGGCTTGGGCTTTTGCGTTCATCCTGTTCCCTTTACCTCGTCGTCCGGCGCTGCCTTACCCGCTATTCCGGGCCATGGGCAAGCTTTGGCACATCTTTCGCACCGGCGGACCCGCGCCCGGACAAAGAGGGATTTTCCATGAAAAAGCGATGGCAATTGAAAAAATCTTCTTTTCCGGCAGGCAGATGGCGGATGAACTTGCCATCAGGCTGCAAGATCCAGCTTTGGGCCTCATCGGCCATGTTGGCGGCCATGATCTGGCTGACGATCTGTGCCTTGACGGTGTCGTTCATTGCTTCGACCAGCGTTTCCACCCGGCGGTTGAGGTTGCGGCCCATCCAGTCCGCCGAGGAAAAAAACACTCGCGCCTTTTTGCTGGGCAGGCCGTGGCCATTGCCGAAGCAGACGATTCGGCTGTGCTCGAGAAACCGTCCGACGATGGATTTGACCCGGATATTCTCGCTCAGGCCCTTGATGCCGGGACGCAGGCCGCAGATGCCGCGAATGATCAGGCTGATCTTCACCCCCGCTTTCGAGGCGGCATAAAGCGCGTCGATCACCTCGGGGTCGATCAGGCTGTTCATCTTGGCCCAGATTTCGGCGGGGCGGCCTGCGCGGGCGAATTCGGCCTCGCGGGCGAACAGCTCAAGCAGGCGGGGTTTCAGCGTGATCGGAGAAATGGCCAGATTCTCAAGCCCTTCCGGCTGAACATAGCCCGAGAGGTAGTTGAACACCTTGGTCGCATCGCGCCCCAATGCCGCATTGCAGGTGAAGAACGACAGGTCGGTATAGATCCGCGCGGTGATCGGGTGATAGTTGCCGGTGCCGTAATGCGTGTAGGTCACCAGGTTCTCGCCTTCGCGGCGCACGACGGTGCTGATTTTCGCGTGGGTCTTGTAGTTGATAAAGCCATAAACCACATGCGCGCCCGACCGCTCCAGCCGGCGCGACTGGCGGATATTGGCGGCCTCGTCGAAGCGCGCTTTCAGCTCGACCAATGCGGTCACCGATTTTCCGGCCTCGGCGGCTTCGCATAGCGCACTGACGATCGGGCTGTCGCGCGAGGTGCGGTAAAGTGTCTGTTTGATCGCCAGAACGTTGGGGTCAGCGGCGGCCTGCGTCAGAAAACGGATCACCATGTCAAAGGTTTCATAGGGGTGATGCAGCAGCATGTCTTTTTGCCGAATCGCCGCAAACATATCGCCATCATGGTCCTGAACCCGTTCGGGGACACGCGGGGTGAAGTTTGGCCAAAGCAGCTCTGGCCGATTGCCCATGACCAGTTCCTTCAGATCGGCAATGCCTAAAAGTCCTTTTACTTCAACGACCTCATCAGGGGTGACGCCCAGTTCATCCATCACCAACGCGCGCAGGCCCTCGGGCGCTCCGGTGGTGATCTTCATCCGGATGACTTGCCCGCGACGGCGCCGTTTGAGCGCGGTTTCAAATTCGCGCACAAGGTCTTCGGCCTCGTCCTCGACCTCAAGGTCGCTGTCGCGCAGCACCCGGAACGCGCAGTGCCCGGTGTCGCGATAGCCCGGAAACAGCGACGAAAGATGCAGCAAAAGCAGCTCTTCCAGCGGCAGAAAACGTGCCTCGCCCGGCAGGCGGACGAACCGGTCGATCTGCTGCGGGATCGGCAACAGCGCTTGCAAACGGCGGCCATCGGCCTCGCGTTCAAGTTGCAGCGCAAGGCAAAACCCAAGGTTCGGAATAAACGGAAACGGGTGTGCCGGGTCGATGGCCAGCGGAGAAAGCACCGGGAACACCTTGTTGAGAAAGTGCTCTTTCAGAAAGGTTTCGTCGCGTTTTGTCAGCTTGGAACGTGTCAAAAGCACAATTCCGGCCGCTTCCATTTCGCGTTTGATCTTGTTCCAGCTGATCTGCTGGGTCTCCATCAGGCGGCGAGCGTCGGCGTTGATCAGCACCAGTTGCTCGGTCGGGCTCAAGCCGTCATCGGACGGGGTCGCATTGCCCTCGCGCACCAGTTCGCGCAGGCCGGCGACGCGGACGGTATAGAATTCGTCAAGGTTCGTTGCTGAAATCGACAAGAACCGCAGCCGTTCAAGCAGCGGCACACGCGGATTGCGGGCCTCGTCAAGAACGCGCCAGTTGAAGGCCAGCCACGACAGCTCGCGGTTGAAAAACCGCGATGGGCCAGTGATGACCTCTTCTGCCATCTCGACCGGGACGGGGTAGGGGGTTTTGAGGAAATCGGCCTGTGTCATGCTACGCTTATGGATCGAATTTGAAACGGATTTGCGACACTACCTTGCGGCCCTCAGGGCAGAGTGTCCAGCACTTCGGCGGCCAGGGCACGGGTTACGGCCGCGCCCTTTTGTAGCGCCCGCGCATCCAGCGCCGCCACCACCCGCCGCGCGGTGGCGAATGAGCGGTCAATGCGCGTGACCAGCCACGGGATCAGCGCCGGCGCGACCGAAATCTGACGGTCGGCAAACAGCTTGACCAGCACCGCCGCCAACAACGCGTCATCGGGCGGCTCGAGCCGCGCGGTGGCACTGGCCTGCATCCGGCTGGCCAGATCGGGCAGGCCAAGCTGCCAGTCGCGCGGCGGGGTTCGCGCGGTCACCAGCAAGAACCCTGCATCAGCAGCCAGAAGATTGTGCAGATGAAACAGCGCCGCCTCGGCCTGCGGCTGGCCGCCGATCCGGTCAGCATCCTCGATCACGACGGCACGCGCCGTGGTCAGTTGCGGCGCCAGACCCTCGTTCAGCGCGGCCGCCGACACGATGCGCGCGCCGTGCGCATCGGCCCAGATCTGCGCGAGGTGGCTTTTGCCCGCGCCCTCGGGTCCGATCAGCACGAGCTTGCCTTGCGGCCAGTTGCCCGGCGCATCCAGCGCCGCCAGCGCCAGCGCATTCGAGGGCGCCACGAAGAAATCCTCGCGCCCCTGTGCTTCGCGCAAGGACAGATCGAAGGCCAGTTGACGTTCCACTCAGTCGGCGTCCTCTTGCAGCTGTGCGGTCACGTCTGGGTGCTCAAGCCCTTGATAAAGCATGCTTTCCATATAGCGCGAAATCGCGAAACGGATCAGCACGCCGATCATCGCCGCGATCGGCACCGCCACCAGCATGCCGACAAAGCCAAAGACCGTGCCAAAGGCCGACAGCGCAAATATCAGCCACAAAGGGTGCAACCCGACCGACCCGCCGACCAGCCGCGGGGTAATCACGTTGCCCTCCAAAAATTGGCCCAGCGCGAAAATGCCCACCACCAAGCCGATGCTGACCCAGTCGCCCCAGAACTGGAACAGCGCAAGCCCGATCGCCAGCGCGCCGCCGATCAAGGCGCCGACATAGGGGATGAAAGTGATTGCCCCGGCGGTCGCCCCCACCACCAGCCCGAACTGCAGCCCCGCCAGCATCAGCGAGACCGAGTAGAAGACCCCCATCGCGATGCAGACCGAGACTTGCCCGCGCACGAAAGCCGACAGCACCCGGTCAATCTCCTTCGCGATCTGGCGGATCACCGGCGCATGGTCGCGCGGCAAAAAGCCGTTGATCCGGGCCACGATCCGATCCCAATCCAGCAGCATGTAAAATGCCACCACGGGCACGACGACAATGAACACGACCGCGTTCACCAACCCCATTGCCGATGACAACACACCGCTGACCAATTCGCCGCCCCGCGCCTTGACCGACTCGCCAAGGCCAAGCAGCGTGTCGCGCAGGACCGAGCCATCCTCCATCACCGACGGAAAGCGCGAGGTCAGAAACCCTTGCAGCCGATGCGCAATCTCGGGCGCCATGGCGATAAGCTGCGACAACTGCCGCACCAGCATCGGCAAAATCAGCAGCGCCCCGACGACAAAGACCAGGGCGGCCAGCAGGGCGATCAAGGCGGTCGCGGCAATCCGGCTTAGCCCCAGCCGTTCCAGCCGGTCGGCGACGGGGTCCATGAAATAGGCAATGGCGCCGCCCACCAGAAACGGCAAGATGACATTGCCCAAGCCCCAAAGCACGGCAAAGAACACCGCCGCCGCGATGCTCCAATAGGTCGCCTGTTGCCGAACCGGCAAAGCCATGAAACGCCTCCTCGAAAACCTGCCCGACTTTGGCCCAAGCCCAGAGCCGTTGCAAGCAGCCCACCCGACCGACCCGCCGCGACCCTTGCCTGCCAGATGTGTATCGCATAGACGAAACACAAGCTTTTTCCATGAGGTTCCGATGCGTCTGTCCCGTTACTTTCTGCCCGTTCTGAAGGAAAACCCCGCCGAGGCGCAGATCGTCAGCCATCGGCTGATGCTGCGTGCGGGGATGATCAAACAACAGGCCGCCGGGATCTATTCCTGGCTGCCGCTGGGGTTTCGCGTGCTCAAGCGGATCGAACAGATCGTGCACGAAGAACAGGTTCGCGCGGGCCACATTCCGCTGTTGATGCCGACGCTGCAACCGGCCGATCTGTGGCGCGAAAGCGGGCGCTATGAGGATTACGGTCAGGAAATGCTGCGCATTCAGGACCGGCAGGGCCGCGAGATGCTGTATGGCCCGACCAATGAGGAAATGATTACCGACATCTTCCGCAGTCATGTGTCCAGCTACAAGGATCTGCCGCTGACGCTTTACCACATCCAGTGGAAGTTCCGCGACGAGATGCGGCCGCGGTTCGGCGTCATGCGGGGCCGCGAATTCCTGATGAAGGACGGCTACAATTTCGACCTGACCCGCGAAGACGCGCTGCACGCCTACAACCGGCATCTGGTCAGCTATCTGCGCACCTATGAACGCATGGGCCTGCAGGCGATTCCGATGCGCGCCGACAGCGGCCCGATCGGCGGCGAAGATACGCATGAGTTTCTGGTTCTGGCCGAGACCGGCGAATCCGAAGTGTTCTACGACAGCGCCGTGACCGACATCCGCCTTGGCGTGCGCGAGATCGACTATGACGACAAGGCGCAGTGTCAGGCGGTGATGGAGGAATTCACCTCGCTTTATGCCCGTACCGATGAAACCCACGATGCGGCGCAGTTCGACCAGATCCCCGAAGAACGCCGCCGCTCGGCCCGCGGTATCGAGGTCGGGCAGATCTTCTACTTTGGCACCAAGTATTCCGAAGCGATGGGCGCCACGGTGGTTACCCCCGACGGCACCCGCGTGCCGGTCGAGATGGGGTCGCACGGGATTGGCGTGTCGCGGCTTTTGGGCGCGATCATCGAGGCCAGCCACGACGACAAGGGCATCATCTGGCCCGAGGGCGTGACGCCGTTTCCCTGCGGGATCGTCAACCTCAAGCAAGGCGATGCGGGCACCGATGCGGCCTGCAATGCGATCTACAAGGCGCTGGCCAAGGCCGGGCTCGAGCCGCTTTATGACGACCGCGACGAACGTGCGGGCGCGAAATTCGCGACGATGGACCTGATCGGGCTGCCGTGGCGGATCACCGTCGGGCCGCGCGGTCTGGCCTCGGGTGTGGTCGAACTGACGTCGCGCCGCACCGGGATCAGCGAAGAAATGACCGCAGAGGCGGCGGTCGCGCGCATCACCGATATCTACGCGGGCCTTTGATGCTGCGCGTGCTGACGGTTCTCGGGGGGCTTGCGGGGGCGGGAACGCTGTCGCAATTTCCCGAGTTTTCGCAGCAGTATCTGCAACGGCTGGGCGGCCAGCTGGATGCGCTGACCGCTGTTACCACCGACTTTGACGCCTCGGCCACGGCGTCGGGGCTGACACGTGACGCGGCCCTCGCGGCCTTGTCGGGCAGCGCCTTTCTGGATCTGCGCCGCACCGACATGACCCGCGTCTTTGCCCGCCATGCCACCGTCGCCGCCGATTACGCGCTGCTGTCGGCCGCAGCTCCGCTGGAACGTCTGGCCCTGCCGCACCGCTTTCGCGACACCGAGACGCTGAACGCCACTTGGGCCGATTTCAAACCCGCCGTGCCGATTACCATGGCCGGGCTGGTCGCGGCCGGGATCGGCTTTGGCACCGGCTGGCTTGGCCTGTCGATGCTGTTCGGCCTTTTCTTGCGCCCGTTTCGGCGTCGCGCGGCCTGATCCCTTGGTCTAGGCGCGATTGTCAGGCATGACCCCGACCAAGACGCCCGAGCCCGCGCAAGACGGTCACGGCAAGGGGCGACGACGCGCCTTGTCGGCGCGACCGGCTTCAAGATGCGCTCCGGGGGCTTGACTGATCTGCGCGCCGTCATGGTCTTTTGCACCATGTCCGACATGCCTCTGCCCCGCGTCAGTTTCGCCCCGTGACTGGTGCCCCATGAGAGGCCCAGGGCGTCCGGCATGCTGTTGCCGGTTGCACGGAATGCAGGCCCCGATCTTGACGACCAGCGCATCACCGCGCTCGCGAGCTTTCCCGAGCCTCTGACAGATGCGCCACTTGTCGCTTTGGCGCGACTGACTTGCGCCCGGATCGAAACAGTAGCGTGATCGCGCAACCGCGCGGCCGCCCTTGACCTTTGCCGCCGCCCCGGCCAGTTTCGCCGCGACCAAAGGAAGGACCGCATGGCCAACCGCACCGCGCCGTTTTCGGGTTTCGAGTTCATGATCGCCTGGCGCTACCTGCGCGCGCGTCGCGCCGAGGGCGGGGTCTCGGTGATGACCTGGATCAGTCTTGTCGGCATCACGCTGGGGGTGGCGGCGCTGATTGCCACGCTGGCGGTGCGCGCGGGCTTTCGGGCTGAATTCGTCGACACCATTCTGGGATCGAACGCCCATGTGACGGTCTATTCCACCGCGCGGCAGAACGAGGCGGGGCAGGTTTCGTCGCTGATGACCGATTACGAGGCGCGGGCCGCGCGGATCCGGGCCGTTGCCGGGGTGACACATGCCGCGCCGCTGATCCGCGGCCAGGTGATGCTGACCTTTGGTGACCGCTCGAACGTGGCCGAAGTTTACGGCATCGCGCTTGATGATCTGCGCACGATCCCGCGTGTGGCCAACCCCGAAACCGCCTTGGGCGATCTGGACCGCTTTGGCGAAGGCATTGCCATCGGTTCGGGAATCGCGCGGGAACTGGGGGTCGGTCTGGGCGATCGGGTGCGGATGATCTCGCCCAATGGCGCGCGCACCGCCTTTGGCACCAGCCCGCGGGTCAATGCCTATGAGGTGGTCTATATCTTCACCGCCGGGCGCTGGGACATCGACCGCACCCGCGTCTATATGCCCTTCGCCGAGGCCCAATCCTATTTCAACCGCGAGGGCGGCGCCGACGAGATCGAGATCCACGTCGCCGACCCCGAACGCGTCGATGACTGGGCCGCGCCGCTGTTTCAGGCCGGGGGCGAGGGCACGCTTTTATGGACCTGGCGCGACAGTTCCGGCGGGTTTCTGCGCGCGCTCGATATCGAAGACAACGTGATGTTCGTGATCTTGTCGATCCTCGTGCTGATCGCGGCGATGAACATCACCTCGGGGCTGATCATGCTGGTCAAGAACAAGGGCCGCGACATCGGCATCTTGCGCACGATGGGGCTGACCGAAGGGTCGATCTTGCGGGTGTTCTTCTTGTGCGGCGCCTTCACCGGGATCATCGGCACCGTGGCCGGGGTGACGCTGGGCTGCCTGTTCGCGGTCTATATCGATCAGGTCATGGGCTTTGTGAACCTGCTCAATGGCGGCGACGTCTGGGATCCGGCGATCCGCGGGATCTATGCCCTGCCCGCCAAGCTGCAACTGGCCGATGTGGTCAAGGCGGTGGCGCTGTCGCTGGGCCTGTCGTTCATCGTCACGATCTTTCCGGCCCGGCGCGCGGCGCGGATGAACCCGGTGGAGGCGCTGCGTTATGAGTGATGTTCTGGCGCTTGGCGCGGTCGTGAAATCCTATAACCGCGGCAAGCCCGGCGAGGTGCAGGTGCTGCGCGGCGTCGATCTGCATGTCGCCCGCGGCGAGGTGGTGGCGCTGGTCGCGCCCTCGGGGGCGGGGAAATCGACCCTGCTGCATATCGCCGGGCTTCTGGATACGCCCGACGCGGGGCATGTTGAAATCGACGGTGCCAATATGGCCGGGCTTTCTGACCGCAAGCGCACCGAGGCGCGGCGCCGCGATCTGGGCTTTGTCTATCAGTTTCACCATCTGTTGCCTGAATTCTCGGCCGAAGAAAACATCGTGCTGCCGCAACTGGCCAACGGTATCGGTCGCGCGCAGGCACAGGCGCGGGCGCGCGAATTGCTGGCCCATGTCGGCCTTGAGGCGCGCACCACCCATCGCCCGTCCGAGATGTCCGGCGGCGAACAGCAGCGCGTGGCCTTTTGCCGGGCGCTGGCCAATGGGCCGAAACTGCTTTTGGCCGACGAGCCGACGGGCAATCTGGATCCGGCGACCTCGGATCAGGTTTTTGGCGTGTTGATGCAGATCGTGCGCGAAACCGGCCTGTCGGCGCTGATCGCGACGCATAACATGCAACTGGCGGCGCGCATGGATCGGGTGGTGCGTCTGGAGGCCGGCCGGCTGGCCTGACCGGGGGCCGGAATCGCGGCCCGGGCAGGGGCGCGCGCGGTTCGCGCGGTTGCGGTGTCGATGGCGGCCGCCGCCGGGTGCGGCTGCGGTTTCGGTCGCGGCCCCGGGCCGCGCTAGCGGGCGGCGTCAGCCGCGTCAAGCGCGCGGCGCATCGTGGTGACGGCCTCGCCGACGGCCTCGCCCTGCGCCAGAAGGCTACCGCCCAGCAGATAAACCACGTCCTGCCCATACATTGCGGCCATGTCGGCGGCGCGGGCAACGCTCATGCCGCCGCCGGGGCTTGGCAGGATCGCCCGGCCGGGCCCGTCCGTCGCGCGGCAGGCCGCGGCGATCTGGCCGCAGTCGTCGGCGCTAAAGCCGAACCGCCCGCCGACATTGGGAAACACCGAAATATCGGCTCCGGCCAGCCGCTGCAGCGTGCCAAAGATCATGCCGTGGTCAAAGCCGGTGTCGGGTGACAGCACGAACGGCCCCAGAAAGGCGGGATGCGTCATCACCGGCAAGGCCAGCGAGTCATCGCGCGCGATCCGGTCCACCAGGCCAAAACCCAAGAGGCCGGGGATCACCAGAATCCCGTTCACGCCGGCGTCACGCGCAAAGCGCAGGTTGCCGTCCAAGCTTTCGGTGCGACCGGCGAGGTTGGGGAAATACTGCGCCCGCCCGCCGGTTTCGGCATTGGCGCGGGCGACGGCGGCGGTGATTTTCTCGACCCGTTCGCGGAACGGGGCCATCGGCTGATCGGCCAGCCCGTGGTCTTCCTTGATGATATCGGCGCCGCCCTTGGCACAAAGATAGGCGATCCGGGCCAAGGCATCTGCTGTCAGGCCCATCGGTTTCAGGACCGGCGCGATCAGCCCGCCGCGCTCGCGCCCGGTGCGTTCGCGGATCCCCGCGATGCCAAAGCGCGGCCCGCCAAAGCGGCGTGCAATTTCGGCGCCGGGATCAAAGCCCACCACCCGCAGGCCGCGCTGGATTGAGCTGTTGCCGAAGATCACGTTGAAAAGCTGGGTGATTTCGGTGCCGACACTATCGGGGCTATAGCTGATGCGGGCGCGAAACTGCCCCGGTGCCTCGGTGCCGATCTCGTCGATCTGGCCGACGATTTCATCGGCGATATAGCCTTTGGGCACGATTTCAGCAGGCACCTCGACGGTCTGTTCCAGCGCGATGGCGCGGGCCCGGTCGCGGGCCTCGGCCATGCTGGGCGCAAAGATCCGGTAGCTGACCGCAAAACGCATCACAAGGCCTCGGCCTTGAGTGCCGAGTGAACCGCCTCGATGCGCACCGCATCCAGCGCGTCTTCGGTGATGCCCGTCTGCACGCCGGTAATCTGTTCGACCGCGCGCACCAGCGCCAGCGCGTCCATCCCGTAATAGCGCATGAGATAGGGGCGCGAGCCGCCGTGCGCATAGGTGTCGCGCAACCCCAGCCGGACCAGTCGCCGCGCCAGCCCGGCCTCGGCCAGCGCCTCGGCGACCATGCTGCCGATGCCGCCGGCGATCAGGTGGTTTTCCAGCGTCACCACGCCGTGCCGCACCGAGGCGGCATGTTCCACGATCTGTTTGGCGTCAAACGGTTTGAGCGTGTTCAGATGCAGGTGCCGGACCGAGACCCCGGCCCGTTCCAGCGCGCCGCGGGCGCGGATCGCCTCTTCGGTGGTGATCCCGGCGGTGACGATCAGCACATCGTCGCCGCTGGCCAGAACCCGCATCTGCCCCAGTTTCAGCGGGCTGTCGAACAGCCGTGGCACCGCGCCGCGCAGAATGCGGCAATAGACCGGGCCGTCAACGGCGTCGGCTTCGGCGACGATGCTTTCCACCTCGGTTGCATCGCCAGCCTCGAGCACGGTCATGTTGGGGATTGTGCGCATCACCGCGATGTCCTCGATCGCCTGATGGGTCATCCCGCCGGGCGTGGTGATGCCGGGCAAGAACCCCATCAGCCGCACCTTGCGGCGCGGATAGGCGATCGAGGCCATCAGCTGGTCGTAAGGGCGGCGATAGAGAAACACCCCAAAGCTGTGCAGGAACGGCCGGAACCCGGCCAGCCCCAAGCCGCCGGCGAACGACAGCATGTTTTGTTCAGCCATGCCAAGGCTCAGGAACTGGTTGGGGTGGCGGTCGCGAAAGCCGTCGATTTCGCAGCTGCTGGTCAGGTCGGCTGACAGGCACAGCACCTCGGGGTTGGCGCTGGCATAGGCCTCGAAGGCGCGGGCATAGGGTCGGTTGACCATTTCCATTTCAGTGCACCCCCAGATCAATCGGTTGGATGCCCAGCTCTGCGGCAATTGCAGTGTTCATTTCGGCGCGCTCGGCCTCGGTTTTGAAGCGCACATAGTGCAGCCGCGGGAACCGGCGCTGCAAGAAGCCCATCCCTTGCGTTGGCGACGAATGGGCAAGAATGACAAGCGGCTGGCCCTCGTGCGCCGTCGCCTTGGCTTCGCGCAGCGCGGTCACGTCATGGGCATCGACCTCGGCCACGACGGCGCCGAAGTTGCGCAGTTTTCCGGCGATGTCGCCCACCGTCATCACGCTGTCCATGGCGCCGTCACATTGCTGGCGGTTCACGTCCATCAGCGCCCAGAGGTTGTCGATCCCGTGGTGGGCGGCGGCCTG
The DNA here is from genome assembly GCA_002422085.1 of Rhodobacteraceae bacterium UBA6197. Lineage (GTDB taxonomy): Bacteria > Pseudomonadota > Alphaproteobacteria > Rhodobacterales > Rhodobacteraceae > UBA6197. The sequence goes on along the minus strand of DISZ01000019.1, from coordinate 281,275 downwards.
AACCGCCTCCCATGTCTGGCCTTCCTGCACCTCGCCGTCGGACATGAAGACGCAGACCTGCCCCGACTCGCCGCGCCGTTTGCGGCCCCAGGCAAGGCCCGCGCCGGTCGAAAAACCGATCCCCAGCGTGCCGTTGTGCACCTCCATGCCGGGCGAATGTTCGGCGCCGATCATCTCGACCGAGCTGCCATCGCGGTTGAACATCTCAAGCCCCTCGGGGGCCATCCGGCCAACCTCGATCAGGCAGGCATAGGCGACCAGCGCGTAATGCGCAGGCGCGATGAACAGCCGGTCAAGGTCGGCCGCGACCGGGCCGTTATAGCCCGCACCGGTAACGTAGTCGGGGTTGTCGGCCGCGGGCACACCGGCAAAGGGCGGCGGGATCATCGGCAGCGTCGGCGCGCCCAAAGTCAGCGCCTCGTTATAGAGAAACGCGAGCTGTTCGGCGGCCGAACACGCCTGCGACAGGTAGCCGCCATTGTTGCGCATCGAATGTTCAAACACCCGCGCGCGGATGCCATGAGCGATGTCTTCGGTGGTCTTGGTATTGCGCAAGGCGGGCTCCGTGGTTCAGATCGTGTTGCGGTCCGGTCGCGCTGCGGCCAGATCGTGTTGTGACCAGATCGCGCCGGGAGAGGGGGGTCAGAATACCACGCCCATGCGCAGGATGAAGCAGCCATAGGGCCGCGTCTCGGTGCAGCGCACCACGCCAAAGCCACGCCGGGCCTGCGCGTAATAGTCCTGCCGTTCGATCGAGCGGATCTGCCCGCCCTCGGGCAGGATCGGCGTCAGCACCGCCAGCGCCGCCTTGTGCACCGGGTCAGGCGCATCGCCCGCGCCGTCGCGTTGCATCCAAAGCGCGGCGTGATCGGTGAACCCATCGAGCGGCATCAGCGTGCAGATCAGCGCCAGCGCCTCGGGCGCATCCAGCCCCGGCAGATCGACCAGCGCGCCGGAGACGGTTTCGGCGGCGGTGCTGGCGGCGGGAAAGTTGCTGTCAACCACCGCGATTTCATCGCCATGGCCCATCCGCATCAGCAGATCCATCAGATCGGGCGTTACCCGCGCATCGATTCCCTTCAGCATCCTGCCCTCCGGTCAAAGGGGCCGGGGAGGAAAGCCCCCCGGCCCGTTGTCAGCTTTCAGCGTGCCGGCAGCGGCATCCATGCCGGAACCGCGACATCGGCATGGGCAAAGGCGGGCAGCTTGGCGCCCAGCTCTTCCATGCTCTTGATGTCCAGTTCCGTCAGCATCGCCTGCGTGATCAGCGTCGGCGGCACGATCACGTTGTGGCCCGGATCTTCGCCGGCCAGCAACATCGCCAGCGCACGCACCGATACCTCGCCGACCACGGCGGGGTTGGTCGCCGCTGTGGCCTTCCACGCCGAACCCGCCTCGCGCATCGCCGCGATATCCGAGGTCGAGACATCGGCCGAATAGATGCTGACCTGACCGCTCATCCCGGCCTCGTCAACGGCGATCTTCACCCCTTTGGCGAATTCGTCATAGGGCGCGAACATCACCGTGATATTGGGGTTTGCCGACAAAACCGAGCGCGCCTGATTGGCGACCGAGTTGGCAATCGGGTTGTCGAGTGTGCCGAACTCGGCGACCTGATTGATGCCCGCGTATTTCGCCTTGACCTCTTTCCAGGTCTCGTCGCGCCGGTCCAGAGGCGCGATGCCGGGCACATAGACATAGCCCGCCGTCCAGGCCTCGCCATTGTCAACGACGGCCTGTTCCAGCGCCAGCCGCGCAAGGTCGCGGTCAGACTGTTCGACCTGCGGCACGGCCGGGTTTTCGACGTTCACGTCAAACGCCACGACCTTGATCCCGGCATCCACCGCGCGTTGCACGGCCGCTTGCATCGATTCCGTCAGCCCGTGCTGCACGATGATGCCCTGCACCCCCAGCGCGATGGCCTGATCGACCATATCGGCCTGAAGCGCGGCATCCTGACGGCTGTCGAACACCCGCAGATCAACGCCGATCGCCGCCGATTGCTTTTCGACGCCCGACAGATAGGCCTGAAAGAAGTCGCCGGTGGACAGATAGCGCACCAGTGCGATTTTCACCGCGCCCGGATTGTCGAACGGCGCCGGCATATCGGCCGCCAATGCCAGCCCCGGCAGCATCGCCGCAGCACCCATCAGGATTGTAAACACTCGTCTGGAGATCATGGTTTCCTCCCTTGCTCCAATTTTCGTTGGTCAGTGTCGTTGCTTGGTGTCGTCAGCCGCGCCCCCGGCTTCCTCTGGCAGACAGCGCGAAAGTGAACACAAGAGCGACGACCAGAACCGCGCCCTTGATGAAATCCTGCGTATAGTAGGGCGCGTTCAGCATCGTCAGACCCTGCAGCAGGATCCCCACGAACAGCGCCCCGATGGCCGTGCCAAAGGCATTCGGTTTTGACGCGCCCAGCACCGCAAAGCCGATCAGCGCGGCGGCCACCGCGTCCAGCAAAAGGTTGTTGCCCGAGGCCACGTCGCCGCGCCCCAGCCGCGCGGCCAGCAAGATCCCGCCAACCGAGGCCAGCACCCCCGAGATCATGTAGGCCACCACCTTGTAGCGGTTCACATTCGCCCCCGCCAAGGCCGCCGCCTGCGCGTTCGAGCCGATCGCATACATCAGCCGCCCGTGCCGCGTCAGTTCCAGAAACACCCAGACCGCCACCGCGATCGCGATCAGGAACACTACCGACAGTGGCAGCAGATCAGGCAGGATCAGGTCCAGCCGGTGCCGACCCAGCATCAGGAATCCTTCGGAAAACGTGCCGTTGGCGGTGCTGCCGTCGGGCAGGCTCATCCCGGTGGAAATCGAGCGCCCCTCGGTCGGGATCCGCTGCGCGCCGACCAGCAGGAACATCATTCCCAACGTGGCCAGAAGGTCGGGCACCTTCATCTTGACGATCAACAGGCCATTCACCAGTCCGACCGCCGCCCCCATCAACAGGCACAACAGCACCGCCCAAAAGGCACTGAGCTCCCACACGACCATGACATAGGACGACAGCATCAGCGCCGACGTCGCCACCGCGCCGATCGACAGATCGAACCCGCCCACCACCAGCGTGGCGGTGACCCCCAGCGCCAGAATCCCGGTGATTGCCACAGATTGCAGAATGAACACCGCGCTGAACGGGGTCAGAAACCCCTCGGCGGTAGAGCCGAAAAACACGATCAACCCGGCCATCAGCACCAGAAAGCCGTAGCGGATCATCAGTTCGACGGCGGAACGTTTGTCAGGGTTCATGCGAGTTCTCGTGTTGTTTCGGGGGCGGCATCGACGACCTCGGCCATGATCGCGGCCACGTCGATGTTTTCATTGCGATGGGCGCCGACGATGGAATGCTCGCTCAGCACCAGAATCCGGTCGGCAACCTCCAGCGCCTCGTCCAGTTCGGCGACAAAGACAATGGTGGCGCGGGTCTGTGCCGTGGCCCGGATCTTGGCGCAGATGTCGCGCCGCGCCTGAATATCGACGCCCTGAAACGGCTCGTCCAGAATAAGCAGCCGCGAGGCCTCGGCCATCCAGCGCGCCACCATGACCTTTTGCTGATTGCCACCCGACAACGTCAGAATGCCATCGGCGGGCGATTGGCAGACCACACCCATTTCACCCACCATCCGTGTGGCAGTGGCATTTTCCGAAGCGCGGCGCAGGAAATGCGCGCGGCTGTGGCGGCGCAGGAACGGCAGGGTCAGGTTGCGGGTGATGTCGAAATCGGCAACCACGGCGTTGATCAGCCGGTCTTTCGGGCACAAGAACACGCCCGCCGCCACCGCCTCGGTCGCGGTGCGCGGCGTGTAGGGGGCATCGTCCAGCCGCAAGCTGCCGGCGGTCGGTTGCGCCAGCCCGAACAGCACCTCAGCCAGCGCCGTCTTGCCGCTGCCCACAAGGCCAGTGATGGCGATCACCTCGTTTTGTGGCGCGGTCAGATCAAAGGGCCGCGCACCGGGGCGCAGCACCAACCCGCGCGCCTCGAGCACCGGGGCGCCGGGCGTCGGAATGGTGATGTCGACCTCGGTGATCTCATGGCCCAGCATGGCCCGCACCGCACCGGAATAATCCAGCGGTTGCCCCTCGAACCGCCCCGAAATGGCGCCGTCGCGCATCGACACGATCCGGTCGGCAAGGCGCCGGATATCGCTCATCCGGTGCGAAATATAAAGGATCGCCACGCCTTGCGCGCGTAGCCGCTCGATCAGCGCGAACAGCCTTTCGGCCTCGGTCGCCGACAGCGACGAGGTCGGCTCGTCCAGGATCAAAAGCTGTGGTTCTTGCGCCATCGCCCGCGCGATCGAAACCAACTGCCGATCGGCCAGCGCCAGCCCCGCCACCGGGCGCGCAACATCGACCTCCAGCCCGACGGCGGCGGCAATTTCACGCGCCCGTGCGCGCATCTTGCGATCATTCAGAAATGCCCCCGCACCATCGGCCAGATGGTCCAGCAACAGGTTCGAGGCAACATCGAGGTCAGGCACCACACCGTCGTTGATGTTTTGATGCACCGTCACCACGCCCGCCCTGAGCGCCGCCGACGGCGAGGCCGGCGCAAAGGCCACCCCCGCCAGCGTGACCGTGCCCGCGTCTGCCGCGTGAACCCCGCAAAGAACCTTGACCAGTGTGGATTTGCCCGCGCCATTGGCGCCCATGAGAACGGTGACCTGACCGGGTGCCAGATCCAGATCGACTCCGCGTAGAACCTGATTTTTGCCAAAGGCCTTGCGTAGCCCGACCAGCTTGATCGTCGCTTCGGTCACGATGTTCTCCTCCACTCGAAGGCTAGCTAGACGTCGAATTTCTCAAATGTCAATACCATTTGACAATTGCCTGCAAAACGGAAATCCTGCTTTCGAAAGAGGCATGCGGCAGGGTCCTGGACCGCGATCCGCAAGACGAACGAAAGGCAACAGCGATGGGATATGAAGCGCTGACACCCGGCACCATGGCCGCGCGGCTTGGCCCGCTTGCGGCGATTCACGACCACCTTGGCGACCCCGCCCAATGGCAAGTGCGCGAGGTGGGCGACGGCAACCTGAACCTGGTCTTCATCATTGATGGCCCCTTGGGCAGCTTGATCGTGAAACAGGCGCTGCCCTATGTGCGGCTGGTCGGGGAAAGCTGGCCGCTGCCGCTGAAACGCGCCTATTTCGAGTATAACGCGCTGATCCGGCAAGACGCGCGCGACCCCGGCGCGGTGCCGCGCGTGTTTCACTTTGACGAAGCGCAGGCGATCGTGGTGATGGAGTTCCTGACCCCGCATGTGATCTTGCGCCAAAGCCTGATGGCGGGGGTCACGCATGGCGGGCTGGGCCGGCGGCTTGGCGAATATTGCGCCCGGACGCTGTTTCGCGGATCGGATCTGTCGATGAAACCGCTTGATCGCAAGGCCGATCTGGCGCTTTTCGCCGGCAATGGCGAGGTCTGCGATATCACCGAGAACCTCGTTTTCACCGACCCCTATTTCGACGCCGAGATGAACCGCTTTACGCCGCAACTGGCGCCTCTGGTGGCCGAACTGCGCGCCGATGTCGCACTCAAGGTGGTGGCGCAGCAGTTGAAGCTGGCCTTCACCAGCCGCGCCGAGACCATGCTGCATGGCGATCTGCACACCGGCTCGGTGATGGTTTCGGGCGATGAGGCCAAGGTGATTGACCCGGAATTCGCCACCTATGGCCCGATCGGTTTTGATGTGGGTATGTTGCTGGCGAATTTCCTGATGGCCTATCACGCCCAGCCCGGCCACGCCGAGACCCTTGGCGCGCGTGCGGCCTATCAGGAATGGATCCTGTCGGTCGTGTCGGATATCTGGACCACCTTCGAGGCCGAATTCACCCAGCTGTGGCAAACCGAACGTAGCGGGATCCTGTTCCCGGCGACGCTTTTTGAAGATCAGGGCCATAGCAGCCAGCCGGCCCTGCGTGCAGTTCTGGCGCAGATCTGGCACGACACCCTCGGTTTTTGCGGTGTCGAGATGCACCGCCGTACGCTGGGCCTTGCCCATATCGCCGAATACGACCGGATCGAGGACGACGCCCGCCGTGCTGATTGCGAGGCCCGCGGCCTGCGGTTGGGGCGCGATCTGATGCTGGGGCAGGGACAGATCGCCGATATCGACGCGGTGCTTGGGCTTGCCCGCCACTATAACGCAAAGGACAAAGGCCTATGAAGATCGACGGCAAACCCTTCCGCTCCATCTGGCGTGAACCCTCGGGCGAGGTCCGCATCATCGACCAACGCTGGCTGCCGCACGAGCTGCGCATAGTGCCGCTGCGCAACCGCGCCGAATTCGCCGAAGCGATCCGGGACATGTGGGTGCGTGGCGCGCCGCTGATCGGGGCGACGGCGGCCTATGGCATGGCGGTGCAAATGGCCGCCGACCCGTCGGACGCTTCGCTGCGCGAAACATGGGAGGTGCTGCACGACACCCGCCCTACCGCGATCAACCTGCGCTGGGCACTGGATGAGATGAGCCGCGTTCTGGCGCCGCTTGCGCCCGAGGACCGCGCGGCGGCCGCAATGACCCGCGCCGACGAGATTGCTGAAGAAGATGTCGAGATCAACCGCCGAATCGGCGAAAACGGGCTGGCCATCATCCGCGAAATCTCGGCGCGCAAGGGCGGCGCCCCGGTCAATATCCTGACCCATTGCAATGCGGGCTGGCCTGCGACGGTGGATTGGGGCACCGCCACCTCGCCGATCTACCACGCGGTCGAGGCCGGAATCGCGGTCCATGTCTTCGTCGATGAAACCCGGCCCCGCAATCAGGGCGCGCAGCTGACCGCGTGGGAACTGAATTCACACGGCGTGCCGCATGACCTTGTCGTCGACAATGCCGGCGGCCACCTGATGCAGCATGGCGAGGTCGATATGGTCATCGTCGGCACCGACCGCACGACCGCAAATGGCGATGTCTGCAACAAGATCGGCACCTATCTCAAGGCATTGGCCGCCAAGGCCAATGACGTGCCGTTCTATGTGGCGCTGCCGTCGCCCACGATCGACTGGACTGTGCGCGATGGGGTTGTCGAAATTCCGATTGAGGAACGCGGCGGCCATGAGGTGACGCATGTGCAGGGGCGTGACCCCGAGGGGCGGGTGGTGATGGTGCAAATTTCGCCCGACGGCACGCCCGCGCGCAACCCTGCCTTTGATGTCACTCCGGCGCATCTGGTTACCGGCCTGATTACCGAACGCGGCATCTGCGCCGCCACGCCCGAGGCGATGGCCGCGATGTTTCCTGATCGACGCAATAGCTGAAAGCGCGGTCGTCAGTCAGCCAGCAACGCTTCGGCGACCGTCATGCCGGTGCACAAATGGGTGACATAACCGCCACGAATTGCGGCGCGGGTGGCTTCGATCTTGTCATGGCCGGGGGTGACGAGAATACCCATTTCAAGGCCGACAAGGCGGTCGAGGGTGATCCCGATCATCCGCTCTTCCATGGCGCCGGGGATCGGAGCGCCTGCCGCTGTGATGAAGCGGCCGCACAGCACACCCGTGGCGCCGCGGGCGACATGCCAGCGCAGATCCTCGAGTGAGGCGAGTCCAGACGACACGATATGGCTATCCGCCGCACAGGTGCCGACCGAGAACAGGAATTTGTTGACTGTTTCCAGCTGGTCGAGCTGGGCTTTCAGGATCGGTTCCTCGCGCAGTTCCCGCGCGAGTTCGGCGCGGCTGACCACGGCGGGTGCGTGCAGGTTCAAACAGCGCGCCTCGAGCCGTTGCGCGAGTCGGGTCGAGCAGGCCTCGGCGGTGAAGCCGTAGGGCGTGGCCATCGAGCCGACCAATTGCAGCACGGTCATGTCGTCGATCCGGTGCGGCTCGACTGTTTCGGCGATTTCGTAGACTGTGCGCCCCCATGCGACGCCAAGCCGGTCGCCGGGGCAGAGCAAGGCGGGCAGCCAATCGGCGGCGGCCTGCACCACGCGCGCAAAGGCCTGTTCTTCATCGGCGCCCTGATCGGGCACGACATAGGCCGCCGACAGTCCGAATTTCTGACGCAGCGCGACAGCAAGGCGGTGGTTGGTAAAGGCCGGGGCGGCAAGGGTGATCCGGATCAGCCCGGTTTCGCGCGCCTCTTGCAGGTAGTTCACCACGGTGGCGCGTGAAATGCCCAGCCGGTCGGCGATGTCCTTTTGGTTCAGCCCGTCGTGATAGTACATCCACGCCACCTCGATCACGACGTTCTCGCCACTGATCTGGCCCGTCATTCGCCGCTTTACCGTCGCCATCCCGCCCTCGATTCCGCCAAAATCAACGTTTGCCACTTGATGTTGACTTTTGTATAAACGCAACCAAAGGTCAATGAGTTCCGCTGTTGCGCAAACCTATCCGATCCTCCAAGCCCAAGGACAAGAGAAAATGATCCCGAACCGCTGGCAAGACGCCGATGCCCACGCATTTCAAGACGCCGCCGGGTCGGACCCCAATGCGCGCGAACTGGCGCTGAGGGTGTATTCATCGCAGATCATCGGTCGGGATCCGGATCTGGTGCTGCATGGGGGCGGGAATACCTCGGTCAAGTTGACGGCGGTGGATGTGTTCGGTGACCTCGTGGAGGTGCTGCACGTCAAGGGTTCGGGTCACGATCTGGGAACGATCGAGGCGGCAGGTCTGCCGGCGGTGCGGCTGGCGCCGTTGATGCGGTTGCGCGCGCTGGACAGCCTGTCGGATGAGGCGATGGTCAATGTGCAGCGCAGCAATCTGCTGGACAGCACCGGGCCGAACCCGTCGGTCGAAGCGCTGTTGCACGCCTGGTTGCCGCATAAATATGTCGATCACACCCATGCCACGGCCTTTCTGGCACTGGCGAACCTGCCCGAAGCGGCCGCGGCCTGCCGCGAGATCTTTGGCGACCGGCTGGTGCTGGTGCCCTATGTGATGCCGGGTTTCGGTCTGGCCAAGGCTGCCGTCGAAGCGTTTGAGGCGCATCCCGAGGCCGAGGGATTGTTGTTGCTCAACCACGGGCATTTCACCTGGGGGCCGACGGCGAAAGCCTCGTATGAGCGGTTGGTGGCGCATGGCAATGAGGTCGAGGCCTGGCTGGCGGATCGCCGGGCGGCGCCGCTGAAACCGGCGGCGGCCCTGCCCGCCGAGGGTCTGGCGCAAGCCTTGGCGGGGTTGCGCGGGGCTTTGGCCTCGGTGCTGCCAGAAACTGCGGGTTTGCCGGTGCTGGATTTGCGTGCCAATGCCGAGGCGCAGTCGTTTCTGGCGCGCCCCGATCTGGAGGCGCTGGCGCGGCGCGGGGTGGCGACGCCCGACCATGTTATCCGCACCAAAGGGCATCCACTGGTGCTGGACGCGGCCACAGTCGCCGCCGGCCCCGAAGCGATGCGCGCAAAAGTGGCCGATTTTGCCAGCCAATACCGCGCCTACTTCGACAGCCAAGCCCCGCGCGTAGGCGGCGGCCTGGTGATGGCGAACCCGATGCCTGGGCTGGTCTGGCTGGCCGGCGCAGGGATCGTCGGGGTTGGCGCCGACGCGACGGGCGCCCGGATCGCTGCCGATATCGGTGAGCAGACCGCCCGCGTGATGACTGCCGGCGAGGCGGCGGGTGGTTACTCCCCGATTTCGGCCGCGGACCTGTTCGAGATGGAATACTGGTCGCTGGAACAGGCCAAGCTGGGCAAAGCCAAGCCGCCGCGCTTTCAGGGGCAGGTGGTGCTGGTTACCGGCGGCGCCGGGGCGATCGGTCTGGCCACGGCGCAGGCCTTTGCGGCCGAAGGCGCAAGCCTGTTCCTGGTCGACCGCGAAGAGGCCGCCCTTGCCGAGGCGCTGGCAGCTTTGGGGCGCGACCACGGCGGCATCGCCTGCGACATCACCGCGCCGGGCGCGGCGACGCAGGCCGTTCAAGCCTGTCTGCACCGCTTTGGCGGGCTGGATATTCTGGTCTCGAACGCCGGCGCGGCCTTTACCGGCGAGGTGGCGACCCTGCCCGATGATGTGCTGCGCAAAAGCTTTGAGCTGAATTTCTTTGCCCATCAGGCCTTTGCCCAGGCGGCCATCGCGGCGTTTCGGACGCAAGCGGCTGGCCGGGGCGGGCGCGGAGCAGGTGATGTGGGGCAAATCCTGATCAACGTATCGAAACAGGCCGTCAACCCGGGCCGAGGCTTTGCCGCCTACGGCCTGCCCAAGGCCACCACCTTTTTCCTGTTGCGCCAGCTCGCACTGGAACTGGGGGCCGAGGGGATTCGTGTCAACGGTATCAACGCCGACCGGATCCGCTCGGGGTTGCTGACCGACAGCATGATCGCCACGCGATCGGCGGCGCGCGGCCTTGACCACGCCAGCTATATGGGCGGCAACCTGCTGGCGCGCGAGGTCGAGGCACGCCATGTCGCCGAGGCTTTCGTGATGCTGGCCAGTGCGGGTCGCACGACGGCACATGTGATGACCGTTGACGGTGGCAATATCGAGGCGGCGCTGCGCTGACCCCGGCCCGGCGCGCGGCTGAAAGCAGGTGGGTCGGGCGTTTGGCCGACCCCGACCCCTTTGCAGGCCTTTGGTCCGTTTGTGGTAACCTGGATCCGTTTGCGGATACCGGGATCCTGATCCCCCCGGGGGGGGGCCGCTGACTCTGTCAGCACTGCACCACGCGCGATGAGGCAGATGCACGCAAAGGCGCAGACGCCCTGTCGTCAAACGCATTGTCTTGTTTTCAGAGAAGAAGGATGGTGCTGTGAGAGAGGATTGAACTCTCGACCTCACCCTTACCAAGGGTGTGCTCTACCACTGAGCTACCACAGCATCCGTTACGATCATCTGACCGTGGGCGCGGATTTAGACGTAATCGGTGCGGGGTGCAAGCGCAATCTGGACGCTTTTCCCCATCCGCGCTAGAGAGGGTGCCGATGGACAAGAAACCCCAAAATACCGGCAAGGATCGCCCCGACAACAGCCGCGAAGCGCGGCTGCGGGCGGCGCTGCGGGCCAATCTCGCCAAGCGCAAGGCGCAGGCGCGGGCACGGGCCGACGAACCGGAAAAGCAATCAAAGGACGACTGACAGGCCATGGATCAGATCATTGTCAAAGGCGGAAGCGCGTTGCAGGGCCAGATCCCGATCGCGGGCGCCAAGAATGCCTGCCTTACGTTGATGCCCGCCACGCTGCTCAGCGACGAGCCGCTGACGCTGACCAATGCGCCGCGCCTGTCCGATATCAGCACGATGACACAGCTTTTGGGCTCGCTGGGCGCCGAGGTGGCCAGCCTGCAAGGCGGGCAGGTGCTGGCACTGTCCAGCCATGACCTTCACAACCACACCGCCGATTATGACATCGTGCGCAAGATGCGCGCCTCGATTCTGGTGCTGGGGCCGATGCTGGCGCGCGATGGCCATGCGGTAGTCTCGCTGCCCGGCGGCTGCGCGATTGGCGCGCGCCCGGTCGATCTGCATCTGAAGGCACTTGCCGCGATGGGCGCCGAACTGGATCTGCGCGACGGGTATATCCACGCCAAGGCAACGGGTGGGCTGCGCGGCGCGGTGTTCGAGTTCCCCTTCGTTTCCGTCGGGGCTACTGAAAACGCGCTGATGGCGGCGACGCTGGCCAAGGGCACGACGGTTCTGAAAAATGCCGCCCGCGAACCCGAGATCGTCGATCTGGCCCAGTGCCTGCGCGCGATGGGGGCCCAGATCGAGGGCGAAGGCAGCGGCACGATCACCATTCAGGGGGTCGATCGGCTGCACGGCGCCACCCATCCCGTCGTCACCGACCGGATCGAGCTGGGCACCTATATGCTGGCCCCGGCGATCTGCGGTGGCGAGGTGGAACTGCTGGGCGGGCGCATCGCCCTTGTCGGCGCGTTTTGCGAAAAGCTGGACGCCGCCGGCATAGATGTCGAAGAAACCGCGCTGGGTCTGAAGGTGCGCTGCCGCAATGGCCGGGTGAATGCGGTTGACGTGGTGACCGAGCCCTTCCCCGGCTTCCCCACCGACCTTCAGGCGCAGATGATGGCCCTGTTGTGCACCGCCGACGGGACTTCGGTTCTGGAAGAAAAGATCTTTGAAAACCGCTTCATGCACGCCCCGGAACTGGTCCGAATGGGCGCCCGGATCGAGGTTCACGGCGGTCATGCCACGGTCACCGGCGTGGACCGGCTGAAAGGCGCCCAGGTGATGGCCACTGACCTTCGGGCAAGTGTCTCACTGATCCTGGCTGGTCTGGCCGCCGAGGGTGAGACCGTGGTCAGCCGCGTCTATCACCTCGACCGCGGCTATGAGCATGTCGAAGAAAAACTGTCTGCGGTGGGGGCCCGGATCGAACGCGTAAAGGCGCAGTGAAGGCTTGGGGGCTGACCGGGTTGCCAGGACCTCTTCAGCACCCAGGGCCCTGGGGCCGGGCCGATAGTCGCGGTCCTGGGCCGACCCTCCGCACGCTTTGAACGGTTGCCGCGGCGTGTATCAAGCGCCACTTTAGGCGGGGCACGCGATGACGTGCCGCCACACGGGCACAATTAGGCGCAAGCGCGTTGCGCGCAGGAGACGGATCATGGTTGACGATGCAAGGTTTGAAGATGCGGCTGAAACCGCGCTGGCGCTGCGTGCCGAAACCGCCGAGGACGTGCCGGTCCTTGCCGCGCTGGCGCAAGACGCGGTTCTGCCGATCACCGAGATCCGCTGGGATAAACGCGCCCGAAAACTGGCGCTGCTGATCAATCGCTTCCGGTGGGAAGACCAGAGCCGCGCCGAAACGCGCGGACGCCCCTATGAAAGGGCGCGTGCGTTGCTGGTGATTTCGGATGTGACCGGAGTGGCCAGTCAGGGCATCGACCGCAATGACAGCGACACGATCCTGTCGATCCTTGATCTGACATGGGTGCCGGCAGAAGACGGCGCTGGCCAGGTGATCGTCACGCTCGCCGGCGATGGCGCGATCGCGGCGACGGTCGAATGCCTCGGGATCGATCTGCGTGATGTGACGCGCCCCTATATCGCCCCTTCGCGCAAGGCTCCTTCCCATCCTGAGTGAGGACCATCCAGGCGTTGCAGTGGCCGTTTTTCCGATCGCATTCGCCCATCCGCAGATGCAATCGGCGCTTCGGTGACACCGCCGCGCGTTCGCAGGCATCACAATAGGCGTCGCTTGCCCGCCACTGCGTTCGCTTTCATCTTCGCCAAAATATCCCCGCCGGAGGCTCCCACGACAATGACAGGAGCCTCCGGCGGGGATATTTTGGCGAAGATGAAAGCAATACGTTGTTTTCCCGTCGGGGGCAGAGATGCGGCGCTTGCGGGGCGCGGCTTCAGCGATTAATCGGGTAGCGCAACAGGAGTGCCCGACAATGCCCCAGTTTCTGTCCACCCGAGACGCCGGTTTTGCCTCAGCGTTCGAAGCGCTTTTGGGCGCCAAACGCGAAGATGCGCCAGACGTGGACGATGCGGTTGCCGCGATCATCGCCGATGTGCGGGCGCGGGGGGATGCGGCGGTGATCGAGTATACGGCCAAATTCGACCGATTGGATCTCAGCCCCGAAAGCCTTGCCTTTGCGCCAGAAGAGATTGCCGCCGAAGTGGCAAAGGTTTCGCCAGAGGATCGGGCGGCACTGACTTTGGCGGCGGACAGAATTCGCGCCTATCACGCCCGCCAGATGCCCGAGGATGCGATGTGGCAAGAGGCATCTGGCGCGCAGCTTGGTTGGCGGTTCACGCCCGTGTCGGCAGCGGGGCTTTATGTGCCGGGGGGGCTGGCAAGCTATCCCTCGTCGGTGTTGATGAATGCGATTCCGGCCCGGGTGGCCGGGGTCGAGCGTCTGGTCATTGCCTGTCCGACACCGGGCGGGGTGGTCAACCCACTGGTGCTTTTGGCCGCGCAGATTGCCGGGGTGGACACGGTCTACCGCATCGGTGGCGCGCAGGCGATTGCGGCGTTGGCCTATGGCACCGAAACCATCCGGCCCGTGGACAAGATCACCGGGCCGGGCAACGCCTATGTGGCGGCGGCCAAGCGTCGGGTCTTTGGCAAGGTCGGGATCGACATGATTGCCGGCCCGTCCGAGATTCTGGTCATCGCCGATCGTGACAATAGCCCGGACTGGATCGCGCTCGATCTGCTCAGCCAGGCCGAGCATGACGCCAGTGCGCAGTCCATCTTGCTGACTGATGATGCCGATTTCGGCCGCAAGGTTGCCGCAGCGGTTGCGGCGCGGCTGGAAACGCTTGAGCGGCGCGCCATTGCTGGTGCGAGTTGGCGCGACTATGGCGCGGTGATCGTGACGCGCGATCTGAATGAGGCCGCAGCCCTGTCGAACCGCGTTGCCCCCGAACATCTGGAGCTATGCGTGGCCGACCCCGAGGCGCTGGCCGCGAAGATCACCCATGCCGGCGCGATCTTTCTGGGGGCCTATACCCCCGAGGCGATCGGCGATTACGTTGGCGGCCCGAACCATGTGCTGCCGACGGCGCGCTCGGCGCGATTTTCCTCGGGGCTGTCGGTGTTGGATTTTCTGAAACGCACGACTCTGGCCAAGATGACTCCGGCGGCGCTGGCCCGGATCGGGCCTGCGGCCGAGCGGCTGGCGATCTCGGAAAGCCTTGAGGCGCATGGGCTTTCGGTGCGTGCACGATTGGATGCGTTGAACGAAAGGGGCCGTGGATGAACAAGATCACGCGGATCGACATCGACGATCAGGGTTTTGCCGCCTTGACGCCCGAAATCGAACAGGAACGCAAGGTCGCGATCTATGACCTGCTGGAGGACAACGACTTTTCGGTGCCGGGTCGCGGCGACGCCCCGGCCCCCGAGGGTCCGTTCGCGCTTGCGCTGGCGGCGCGCGATGGTCGGCTGGTGTTCGAGGTCAGTTCCGAGGCCGGTGCGCCGGTTGCGGCCTTTCACCTGTCATTCGGGCCGTTCCGGCAGGTGGTCAAGGACTACTTCCAGATCTGCCATAGCTACTTCGAGGCCGTCAAACGTCTGCCTCCCAGCCAGATCGAGGCCATCGACATGGCCCGACGCGGCATTCACAACGAAGGGGCGCGGGTGCTGCAAGAGCGGCTTGAGGGCAAGGCCGATCTTGATATCGACACCGCGCGGCGTTTGTTCACGCTGATCTGCGTGCTGACACCGGGGGCATAATGGGCAAGCTTCCCCATTCTGTCCTGTTTTGCTGCGATCACAACGCGACGCGTTCGCCGATGGCAGAAGGCATGATGAAGAAGTTCTACGGGCAAGATGTCTACGTTCAGTCCGTCGGGGTCAAAAGCGAAATGGAGATTGACGGTTTCACCGTTGCGGTTTGTCAGGAAATCGACGTCGAATTGGGGCGACATCGGTCACGTTCGTTCGATGAGATGCAAGATTGGGGCGACGATCTGTCGGGCTTTGATCTGGTCGTCGCCTTGTCTCCCGCCAGCCAGCGGCGGGCGCTGGAACTGACGCGGTACTTCCATCTGGAGGTGGAATACTGGCCGATCATGGACCCGACCGGCGTGGCCGAGGGTCGCGAAGCCAAGCTGGCGGCCTATCGCCTGACGCGCGATCAGATCAAGGCGCGGATGCTGGATCGTTTTGGCCCGCCTCGGTCCGGCCGAGCCTAGCGCGCCCACCCCGGTCCGGCACGCCCCGCGCCTCGGTCCAGTGGTGGCGCAAGACACCGCAAAGGTGAACAAAACCCCCGTTTCGCTTGACATAAGCCTTGAAAATTGCCGCAACCCGGCGCAATACAGGCGCGCCTGCGGATTTGGCAGGCGCATCATATGGAGTGACCATGGCCAAGGAAGAAATGCTCGAATTCCCCGGCGTCGTGAAGGAACTCTTGCCGAATGCGACGTTCAGGGTCGAGCTGGAAAACGGCCATGAGATCATCGCGCATATGGCGGGAAAAATGCGCAAGAACCGCATTCGTGTTCTGGCAGGCGACAAGGTTCAGGTGGAAATGAACACCTATGACCTGTCGAAGGGCCGCATCAACTATCGTTTCAAGTGAAACTGATTCTGGGCTCGGCCAGCCCCCGGCGACGGGAGCTGTTGGCGCAGCTTGGGCTGGTGCCCGATGCCGTGCGTGCGCCCGATGTTGACGAAGATCCGCGCAAGGGCGAACGCCCGCGTGATTACGTCGTGCGGATTGCACGTGACAAGATTGCCGCATTGCCTCTGGCCGATGACGAGGTGCTCTTGTGCGCCGATACCACCGTGTCAGTGGGCCGCCGGATCCTGGGCAAGCCACGCGATGCGGGCGAAGCGGCCGAGTTTCTCTGGGCCCTTTCGGGGCGGCGCCACCATGTGCTGACCGCCGTGGCGGTACGCGCCGGTGACCGGATCTGGGAACGGCTGGTCGATACGATCGTGAAATTCAAGCCACTGTCGAACGCCGAGGTGAATGCCTATCTTGGCTCGGGTGAATGGCAGGGCAAGGCGGGTGGCTATGCCATTCAGGGCGCGGCGGGGGCCTTTATCCCATGGCTGCAAGGCTCGTTTACCGGGGTCGTCGGCCTGCCACTGGCCGAAACGGCGACCTTGTTGCGGGCGGCCGGGTTGCGCGCGGAGGACCGGACATGAAGGGGCGTATCGTCGTTTTGGGGCAACTGCGCGGCCGCGAGGCGGCGGCGCTGATCGTGGACGGACAACTGGTGGATCTGATCGTCGATCCGGGCGATGCGGTGGCACTGGCCCCCGGTGCGATCTGCCGCGCGGTCGTGGACCGGCAGATGAAAGGCCAGGGCGGGGTCTTCGTGCGCCTGCCCGAGGGGCGCGGCTTTTTGCGGGAAACCGGTGGTCTGGCCCCCGGTCAGGCGATCCTCGTGCAGGTCGCGGCGGGCACCGAGCCGGGCAAGGCGTTGCCGGTCAGCCAGCGGCTGTTGTTCAAGAGCCGCTATGCGATCGTCACCCCCGAGGCGCCGGGGCTGAACGTCTCGCGCCGTATTCGCGATGACGAAACGCGGGCGGCGCTGGCGGCATTGGCCGCCGATGCGATGGCGGGCTCGGCCTACGGGTTGATCTTGCGTTCGGCCTGCGAGGGCGCCGAAGCGGAGGTGATCACCGACGATATTACCGCCATGCGCGCCCTTGCCGAGGCGGTTCTGGCCGATGTGGCGGGTGCGCCCGAACTGCTGGTCGATGCGCCCGGCCCGCAAGAAGAGGCCTGGCGCGACTGGGCTGACCCTGCGCCCGACGATCTGGCCGATGGCCCCGAGGCGATGCACGACCACGGCGTCGACGAGGCGGTCGATACGCTGCTTGGCCCGCGGGTCGATCTGCCCGGTGGCGCGCATATGATGATCGAGCCGACCCGCGCGCTGATCGCGGTTGACGTGAATACCGGCGCCGATACATCGCCCGCAGCCGGGCTGAAGGCCAATATCGCCGCAGCGCGCGACCTGCCACGTCAGCTCAGGCTGCGCGGGCTGGGCGGTCAGGTGACGGTGGATTTTGCGCCGATGCCCAAGAAAGACCGCGCCACGCTGGAACAGCAGATCCGTTCCGCCTTTCGCGGCGAGGCCGCTGAAACCAGCCTTGCCGGCTGGACGCCGCTTGGCAATTTTGAATTGCAGCGCAAACGCGACCGGGTTGCGCTGGCCACGATTCTGGAGACCACGCCGTGAGCTGCCCGATCTGTTCCAAAAAGACCGACCCGAAGTATCGCCCCTTTTGTTCCAAACGTTGCGCCGACGTCGATCTGGGGCGCTGGCTGACCGGATCCTATGTCATTCCCGGCGAGGCCGCCGACGAGGACGAACGCCCCGCGCCCCCGCCCGAGCCGCCGCTGAACTGACCGCCGCCAAGTCACCGCCCCAAAGACCGCGGGGAACGGCAAAATTTTCCGCCAAACCCTCTGGACAGGCCCGGTGCCCTCGTCTACTTACACCGCACCAAAGCCGAATGGGCCTGCCCATCGCCCGGCGCCCGGATAGCTCAGTTGGTAGAGCAGCGGATTGAAAATCCGCGTGTCGGTGGTTC
>DISZ01000019.1:0-263350 GCA_002422085.1 Rhodobacteraceae bacterium UBA6197 | reverse complement strand
CGCGCTACACAAAAGGGCCGGGTCCGAGGCTCGATCCGCGATCTGCGCCCCCCGGCATTGACGCCGCCCGAAAAACCTGTTGCCGCTAACCAGATCGCGTCTGTGGCATTGCCTTTGACGATAGCCAGCGCAGAACGGCATCGATCGCGGGGCTGCGTTTGGGACGGCGCTCGATCAGAAGATAGAAATCCTGCTTGCCAAACAGCGTCTCTGGCGTGACCTGAACCAGATACCCCGCAGCCAGTTCGCGCGTGACAAGAAAGCGGCTGACCAGGGCGACCCCTTGGCCCGAAAGCGCGGCATCAATGGAAAGCGCTGTCTGACTCAGGCGCAGACCGCGCGCGGCTTCATCTTCGATCCGCAGCAGTCTCAGAAAATCGGGCCAGAGGTCATGCGCATCATGCAGCTTTGGCAGTTGCGCCAGATCCTTGGGGGCAAGCGGCAGGGCCGTGCCCGCCAACAACTGCGGCGCCGCCACGGCGATGATTTCCTGCCGAAACAGGCGGATGGCCTCCAAGGCCGCGCCGAAGGGGGGGTGCGTCTGGCGAACCGCCATATCGACCCCATCCCCATGAAAACTGGACAGTTTCTCTGTGGCCAGAATGCGCAGGTCGATAGTTGGATGCGCTGCCGAAAACTCGGGCAGGTTCGGGATCAGCCATTTCGCGGCAAACGTCGGCGTGACGCTGACAAGAACCTTGTCGGGTTGCGGGCGCAAGATATCGGTGGCGGTGCGCAAGTCACCGAACGCGACCGTGACCCGCGTGTGATAGCTTCGCCCCGCTTGCGTAAAGGCCAACCCCTTGGGCAACCGTTCAAAGAGCGCCATCCCCAGAATGGCCTCAAGCCGGCGCACCTGTTGCGCCACAGCGCCCTGCGTCACCCCAAGCTCGTCAGCGGCGGCGCGAAAGTTCAGATGACGCCCGGCAGCGTCAAAAGCAAGTAAAGCGTTCAGGGGTGGAAGCGGATTCATATGCCGATAGTATTCCTACTGCCACGCCGCATCAATCCTGATGTGTGGCGCGACCGGAAACCTATTAGGGTCGGCCACTGAACCGATGATGGAGGATTCGATGTCAGTAGAAAAAGTTGCGCTTGTGACCGCAGGTGGCAGTGGTATGGGCGCCGATGCCGCGCGGCGCCTTGCGGCGGATGGCTTTCGGGTCGGGATCCTGTCGTCCTCGGGCAAGGGCGAGGCGCTTGGGGCCGAACTGGGCGGCTTTGGCGTGACCGGGTCGAACCGCTCGGCGGATGATCTTGCTACGCTTGTACAAGGCGCAAAGGATCGCTGGGGCCGCGTCGATGTTCTGGTCAATTCTGCCGGACACGGCCCGAAGGGGCCCGTGCTCGAGATCTCTGACGACGACTGGCACACCGGCATGGAGGTCTATCTGCTCAATGTGATCCGCCCCGTGCGGCTGGTGACCCCCATCATGCAGGCGCAGGGCGGCGGCGCGATCAT
Organism: Rhodobacteraceae bacterium UBA6197; assembly: GCA_002422085.1. Taxonomy (GTDB): domain Bacteria; phylum Pseudomonadota; class Alphaproteobacteria; order Rhodobacterales; family Rhodobacteraceae; genus UBA6197. The sequence goes on along the minus strand of DISZ01000019.1, from coordinate 261,888 downwards.
CAACATCTCGACCTTCGCGGCCTTTGAGCCCGATCCGCTGTTCCCGACATCGGGCGTCTTTCGCGCGGGGCTTGCCGCTTTCACCAAGCTGTTTTCGGACAAATATGCGGCCGAGAACATTCGCATGAACAACGTCTTGCCCGGCTTTATCGACAGCCTTCCGGAAACCGAGGACCGCCGCGCCCGCATTCCGATGGGCCGTTATGGTCGTGCAGAAGAGGTTTCGTCGCTGATTTCGTATCTGGCGTCCGACGTGGGCGGCTATATGACCGGCCAGAACCTGCGGATCGACGGTGGTCTGACGCGCAGCGTCTGAATGGCCCTGACCCGAGGCCTGCTTTCCGGTTCAGCCGGGGGCTGGGCATCAAAGTCGGTCAGACAGCTTGGCTAAGCGAAAGACGACCGCGGCGGCGCGGTCGTCTTGGCCACCTATGTGCGGGGTCGATCGCCCGATTGCAGACCGGCACTCGGGTCGTCTTGCGCTGACCTTGGCCATCCGGCCCGACGGGGTGTCGTTGAGAAAACCCCAGATCAATCCGACAACCGGATTGGCGCGTCCCGAAGCGATGCGTCGAAATGGCACGGCTTTTGTCGCTGTCACGGCTTGAAAACCATGCTGTCGGCGTATCAAACCCATCCGGCGCTTTTAATCTTGCCGTCCCCGATCTGGCAAAAGCCCCCGAAGTCGCGGGCACCCTGCCGATCCGGTTGAATTCTCCGACGGAAACGGTGCTACTGCGCATTTGAACACAAGCGGACGCGAACCGCAGGCAGATCTGCAGAGCTTGGATCGACCCGGAAAGATGGCATGACACAAAGCAGCGAAGACATTGCAAAAACGCTTTCTCTGGCGGGCGCGCGCCCGTCGCGACGGCTTTGGTGGGCGGCGGCGGCCTTGGCCGTGCTGGCCATGGGCGGCTGGCTGTGGTTTTCGCAGACGCAGCGGGCCAGCACGGTCAGCTATTTGACGGAACCTGTGACGCAGGGCCCTTTGGTGGTGACCGTCACCGCCACCGGAACCGTGCAACCGACGACACAAGTCGAGGTCTCGTCCGAACTGTCAGGCACTTTGGCCAGTGTCGAGGTGGACTACAACGATGCGGTGACGGTGGGGCAGGTGTTGGCGCGGCTTGACGACACCAAGCTCAGGGCGATTCTGGTCAATGCGCAGGCCTCGCGCGATGCGGCGCGCGGGCGGGTGGCGCAGGCCGAGGCCAGTGCCCGCGAAGCCCAGGTCAACTACGACTCGCAAAAAGAACTGGACCGGCGCGGCGTTTCCTCGCAGCGCGATTTTGCCGCCTACGCCGCCACCCATCAACGGGCCGACGCCGAACTAGAAATCGCCAAGGCCAATCTGACCCTTGCCGAGGCCAATCTGACGCTGCAAGAGGCCGATCTGGAAAAGGCGGCGATCCGGTCGCCGATCAAGGGGGTCGTGCTGGACCGCGCCGCCGACGTCGGGCAGATCGTCGCCTCATCCTTGTCGGCGCCGACGCTGTTCATCCTGGCCGAGGATCTGAGCCAGATGGAGCTGCGCGTCGATATCGACGAGGCCGATATTGGCCGCGTGGCGGTGGGCAACACCGCGAATTTTACCGTCGATGCCTATAGCGGGCACAACTTTCCGGCGGTGATTACCCAGGTGCGCTATGCCCCTGAAACCACCGATGGCGTGGTGACCTACAAGGCGGTCCTGTCGGTCGAGAATACCGACCGCCTGTTGCGCCCCGGCATGACCGCGACGGCCGCGATCGTCGTCGCGCGGTTGGAAGACGCGCTTCAGGTGCCCAATGCCGCGCTGCGCTTTACCCCGCCGCAAGTGCTTCAGGATCAAAGCAGTTCTGGCGGCGGGCTGATCGGCCTGATCATGCCGCGGCGCCCCGCGGGCAGCGGTCAGGAGGGCTCGGCCGCGACCAATTCGATCTGGGTTCTGCGGGACGGCGTGGCGACCGAAGTCACGGTAACTGCGGGCGAAACCAATGGCCGCCATACCGCGGTTCTGTCCGACGACCTGTCGCCCGGCGACGCGGCGATCACAGATCAAAGCGAGGCCGACTGAGGTGGGCGCGCCGCTTCCTGTGCCGCTGCCGCCGACACCGCCGCTGATCGAGCTGCGCGGCATCAGCCGCATCTACGGGCAGGGCGAGGCCGAGGTGCGGGCGCTCGACGGGGTCGATCTGACGATCCACGCGGGCGAATTCGTGGCGATCATGGGCCCTTCGGGATCGGGTAAATCGACGGCGATGAATATCATCGGCTGCCTCGACCGGCCCACCTCGGGGCACTATCTGTTCAACGGCGTCGAGGTGGCCGGTTTGAATCGCGATCAGCTTGCCCTGTTGCGCCGCCACTATCTTGGCTTTGTGTTTCAGGGTTTCAACCTTCTGGCCCGCACCACGGCGCTTGAAAATGTTGAATTGCCAATGATTTACAAAGGTTTGCCCCGTAGCGAACGGCAGACCCGCGCCCGCGCGGCCCTTGCCAAGGTCGGTCTTCAGGGGCGCGAACATCACGATCCGTCGCAACTGTCGGGTGGCCAGCAGCAGCGCGTGGCGATCGCGCGCGCATTGGCCGGAGAGCCGATGGTCATTCTGGCGGACGAGCCGACGGGCAACCTCGACACCACCCGCAGCCATGAAATCATGGAGCTTCTGGTCGCGCTGAACCGTGACGAGGGCATGACCATCGTGATGGTCACCCATGAAGAGGACATGGCCAGCTTTGCCCGCCGCCTCGTGGTCTTTGTTGATGGCCGTGTGGCGCGCGACGAACCAGTGCGGGAAAGGGTCTGACATGCTTTGGGAAACCATTCGCCTTGCGGTGCAGGCCATTACCCGAAACGTGCTGCGGTCGTTCCTGACGGTGCTGGGGGTGGTAATCGGCGTGGCGGCGGTGATCGCCATGGTCACGGTGGGGCAGGGGTCGTCGGCGCAGGTCTCGGCCGATGTGGCCAGTCTGGGAACCAACATGCTGATCTTGCGACCGGGAAAGCAGATGATGGGGCCGGGGCAACGCGATCAGGCCCCCGCGTTTCGTCTGGCGGATACCGAGGCGTTGAAGACGCTTGCGGTGGTGGGATCGGTCGCGCCGGTCAGTTCCTCGTCGCAGACGGCGGTTTATGGCAATGCGAACATCGCCACCTCGATCACGGGAACCAACAGCAGTTATCTGACCGTCTCGAATTGGGTTGTCTTGCGTGGCCGTGCCTTCTCCGAGGTGGAAGAGCGGTCGGGCGCGGCGGTCTGCATCATCGGTGAAACGGTGCGCCAAGAGCTGTTTGGCAACACCGATCCGACCGGCGAGATGATCCGCATCAAGGCGATGTCGTGTCAGGTGATCGGGCTTTTGCAAGCCAAGGGCGCCTCCAGTTTTGGTCAGGATCAGGACGATGTCGTGATGATGCCGATCCGCGCCTTGCAACGCCGCCTGACCGGCAATCAGGACGTGGCGACGATTTCCGTGGCGCTGGCAAAATCGGTTTCGACCGAGCGCGGCATCCGCGAAATCCAGACCTTGCTGCGCGAACGCCGTCGCATCGGGCCGCACGAGGAAGACGATTTCTCGGTCACCGATCTGAAGGAAATCGCCTCGATGCTGACCAGTGTGAATACGGTGCTGACGGGGTTGTTGTCGTCGGTTGCGGCGGTCAGCCTGCTGGTTGGCGGTATCGGGATCATGAACATCATGCTGGTGTCGGTCACCGAACGCACGCGTGAAATCGGCATCCGTCTGGCGGTTGGGGCCGAGGCCGGGCAGGTGATGACGCAGTTTCTGGTCGAGGCGGTGGTCTTGTCGATTCTGGGCGGGGTGATCGGCATCGCGCTGGGCTTGTCGCTGGCCTATTTCGCCTCGCGGATGATGGTGATTCCGTTTTCGCCGGACCCGCTGGTCGTGGTGATGGCGTTTGGGTTTTCGGCGTTGGTCGGGGTGATCTTCGGGTATTTCCCGGCCCGACGGGCGGCCCGGCTCGACCCGATCGAGGCGCTTCGCTATCAATAAGATACCCGTTTGCCGCTGATTCTCTGCGCTTGGCCCCGGTGGGGCCGGTGCCGCAAAGCCCCAACTCCGAGACCGCGATGATCCTTTATGGCATTTCCACCTGCGACACCTGCCGAAAGGCGCAAAAGGCGCTGGCCGCCGCTGGCCACCCCGTCACCTTTCGCGATATCCGCGCCGCGCCGCTGACCGGGGCCGAGCGGGCCGAGTTTCTGGCGGCCTTTGGCGAGCGGCTTGTCAACCGCGCCTCGACCACATGGCGCGCCCTGTCCGAGGCCGACCGCGCCGCCCCGGCTGAAACCTTGCTGGCGGCCCATCCGACCTTGATGAAACGCCCGGTGATCCGTGGCGCTCAGCTGACGCTGGGCTGGGACGGCGCCACGCAAGCCCTTCATTTGAAATGAAAACGACCCGCGCTTGGGGGCGCGGGCCGCGAGGTTGTGGGAAACGGTCGCCTGCGGATTGCCCCGGCGCCCTCTGCCCTACAGCAGTTTCAATTCGGCTGCGGATTCGCGGCCGTCACGGCCTGCTTGCAGCTCGTAGCTGATCTTCTGGTTGTCGTTGAGGCCCTTCAGCCCCGCGCGCTCGACCGCCGAGATGTGCACGAATACATCCTTGCCGCCATCGTCCGGGGCGATGAAGCCAAAGCCTTTGGTGGTGTTGAACCATTTAACGGTGCCGGTTGCCATACCGTCTCTCCTTCTTCAAAGATCCCGAAGGCAACATACCACCGGGCCGTGCAGCCAGGTCTTTCGGGTCTTCCGGCTGCCCCATGAGAGGGAGGCGGTAGGAAAGTCGCAGGTCACGTACGGCCAAGAATGCCTCATCGTGCTATAAAATCAACAAAAAAGGGGGGCCATGCCGGCCCCCACGAATTCTTGATTTACCGCCGGCGCAGATCTGGCGGCGTTGCTTCGGCTTGCAAACTGCTCAAAATCGCCTCCAGCGTCGCGGCCTCGGTCCGGTTTTCGCCCAGACGGCGCACCGAAACGCTGCGCTCTTCGACCTCTTTCATCCCGATCGCGAGGATCACCGGCACCTTGCCCACGGAATGTTCGCGCACCTTGTAGTTGATCTTTTCGTTGCGGATATCGGCCTCGGCGCGGATCCCGAGGGCACAAAGCGCGTTGGTCACTTCGCGCACATAGTCATCGGCATCCGACACGATCGAGGCGACCACCACCTGACGCGGTGCCAGCCAGAACGGCAGCTTGCCGGCGTAGTTTTCGATCAGGATGCCAAGGAAACGCTCGAAGCTGCCCAGAATCGCGCGGTGCAGCATATAGGGCCGATGCTTGGCGCCATCTTCGCCAATATATTCCGCCCCCAGCCGCGACGGCAGGTTCGGATCCACCTGAAAGGTGCCGCATTGCCACTGCCGACCGATCGCGTCGGTCAGCTTGAAGTCCAGCTTCGGCCCGTAGAACGCGCCTTCGCCGGGGTCGATGACATAGTCACGCCCGACCTTGCGGATCGCGCCTTCCAGCGCGGCCTCGACGGTATCCCAGTCTTCGTCGCTGCCGATGCGGACATCGGGACGGGTCGAAAGCTTGATGTCGAAGCTCTCGAAACCAAGGTCATGGTAGACGCTCGACAAAAGCTCGATGAAATCCGCGCATTCCGCCTCGATCTGATCTTCGGTGCAAAAGATATGCGCGTCGTCCTGGGTGAAACCGCGCACCCGCATCAACCCATGCATCGAACCAGACGATTCGTAGCGGTGACACGAGCCGAATTCGGCCAGTCGCAAGGGTAGATCGCGGTAGGATTTCAAGCCCTGATTATAGACTTGCACATGGCAGGGACAGTTCATCGGCTTCAGCGCATTGATCCGCTTTTCCTTGGCACCTTCTTCGTCGACCTCGACGATGAACATGTTTTCGCGATAAGCCTCCCAATGGCCCGAGCGTTCCCAAAGCACGCGGTCCACAACCTGAGGTGTGCGGATTTCCCGGTAGCCGGCGGCGCGCTGACGGCGGCGCATGTAATCTTCCAGCGTGCGGTAGATCGACCAGCCGTTCGGGTGCCAGAACACCATGCCGGGGGCCTCTTCTTGCAGATGGAACAGCTCCATCTCGCGGCCCAGCTTGCGATGGTCGCGCTTGGCGGCCTCTTCCAGCATCGTCAGATGCGCTTTCAGATCGTCGCGGTTCTTGAAGGCGACTCCGTAGATGCGTTGCAACATCGGGCGCGTGCTGTCGCCCAGCCAATAGGCCCCGGCCACGCTCATCAGCTTGAACGCGTCGGCGGGCAACTGGCCGGTGTGCTGCAGATGCGGACCGCGGCAAAGGTCTTGCCAATGGCCGTGCCAATACATCCGCAAATCCTCGCCCAAGGGGATGCGGTCGATCAACTCGACCTTGAACGGCTCGTTCTTGGCGACGTAATGCGCAATCGCGCGCGCGCGGTCCCAGACCTCGGTTTTCACCGCGTCACGGGCGTTGATGATCTGCTTCATCCGTGCCTCGATGGCGCCCAGATCTTCGGGGGTAAACGGCTCTTCGCGGTCGAAATCATAAAACCAGCCCTGATCGCGCACTGGCCCGATGGTGACCTTCACATCCGGCCAAAGCTCTTGCACGGCGCGCGCCATGACATGCGCGAAATCGTGGCGGATCAGTTCAAGCGCCGCCGCATCATCCTTCATCGTGTTGATCGCGATCTTGCCCGAGGTGGTTATCGGCCATGCAAGGTCATAATGCGCGCCGTCCAGCTTGGCGGAAATGGCCGCCTTGGCCAGCGATGGCGCGATCGAGGCCGCGACCTCGGCCGCCGTCACCCCGGCAGGGTAATCGCGCACATTGCCATCAGGAAAAGTAAGGGAAATCTGGGACATCTCGTCCTCCTCGTCGGTTTGGCGCCCACGGAACGCCCGATTGCGGGTATGTTGCTTCGCGGTATCGGATTTTCGGTGCGCCAAGTCAACGGGGCGCGGCTTGCGACCCGCCGCACCCCGTGCGGCACGATGTCGCCAAAACCCGGCCCGTAACTCCAAGCTTTCATCTTCGCTCAAATATCCCCCGCGGAGCGTCCTTTCCTCGCCGCTTTGCGGGCGTTAGGATGCCCGAAAAAGGAGCCCCGATGACCACCAGCCTGACCACCCCCGCGAATCGCCATATCGCCTATGACGCGACACCGGGGCAGGGGCCGGGGGTGGTGTTTCTGGGGGGATTTCGGTCCGACAAGGAAGGCACCAAGGCGCTGGCGCTTGAGGCTTGGGCGCGGGCGCAGGGGCGGGCGTTCTTGCGCTTTGACTATTCCGGCCATGGCAAATCCTCGGGCGAATTCCTGGACGGCGCCATTGGCGATTGGTTCGAGGATGCCCTGGCCGCGATCGACGCGCTGACCGAGGGGCCACAGGTGCTGGTCGGCTCCAGCATGGGGGGGTGGATCTCGCTGCTGGTGGCGCGACGGATCCCCGAACGGCTGGCCGGGCTGGTGACGATCGCCGCCGCCCCCGATTTCACCGAAGACAGCATGTGGGCCGGGTTCGACGCCGCGACCCGCCGCAAGCTGCTTGACGAGGGGCAGATCGCCCTGCCATCCGACTATTCCGACGCGCCCTATATCATCACCCGGCGCCTGATCGAAGAGGGACGCCGCCGGCTGGTGCTGCGCGATCCGCTGGTCTTGCCGTTTCCGGTGCGGATGCTGCAAGGCACCGAGGATACCGATGTGCCACCCGAGGTGGCGTTGCGGCTCTTGGCCCATGCCGAAGGGCCGGATCTGCGCCTGACGCTGGTCAAGGGGGCCGACCACCGGTTTTCCTCGCCGGACTGCTTGAGCGCGATCGAGGCGGCGCTGGCCGAGGTTCTGGCCCGGCAAGTCCCCGCCTGAGCGATGCTGCCCTGTTTGCCGCCAGCGATCGCCTCTGCCACAGTGCCGCCACCCAGTCAGGAACCACGACATGTCCTTGGAACCGCTTTTGCTTTTGCCCGGCCTGATGTGCGACGCGCGTCTGTTCTGGCATCAGATCATCGCGTTTTCGGCCGAGCGTCCGGTGCAGGTGGCGCCGCTGACTTCGGGCAGCAGCATCGAGGAAATGACCGAGGACGTGCTGCAGACGGCGCCTCCGGTTTTTGCACTGGCAGGGCATTGGCTGGGCGGGCTGGTGGCAATGGAGATATTGCGCCGCGCCCCTGAACGGGTCGCCCGGATCGCGTTGATCGATGTCTCGCCATTGCCCGAACCACCGCAGGTCGCCGCCCTGCGCGATCCGCGCATCGTGCGGGCGCGCTCGGGCAAGCTGGCCGAGGCGATGCTGGACGAGGTGCCGCCCGCGGCGCTTGCGCCGGGGCCGGGGCGCACCGATGTTCAGGCAATGATGCTGGAAATGGCCGAAGCGCTGGGCCCCGAGGTGTTCTTCCGCCAGTCGCGCGCGCTGATGCGGCGTCCCGATCAGCAGCGCGCGCTGCGCAATACGCGGGTGCGCGGCCTGCTTTTATGCGGTGAACATGATACGATCTGCCCGCCGCGCCGTCACGAATTTCTGGCCGAACTGATGCCGCATGCCAGTTTTCGTCTGATCCGAAACGCCGGCCATCTGAGCCCGCTCGAGCAGCCCGAGGCGGTTACCGCCGCGCTGCAAGACTGGCTGAACGCACCCTACCTGTTGAAATGATGTGACCTCTTGAGAAGAAAAGGGCGGCCCTGAGGCCGCCTGTTTCCACCCGGGACCGCACCTTCAGACAGCGCGGATCGGTTTGACCTTGTTGGCCGCAGGCGCCCCGTTGGCCGCATTCTGGTCAATGAAATCAAGCACCAGAGGGCGGATATTGTTGCGCCAGCTTTTCCCCGCAAAGATGCCGTAATGGCCTGCGCCCGGCTCCAGATGGCTGGCTTTCTTGCTGTCGGGCAGGCCGGTGCACAGAGCCAGCGCCGCAATGCATTGCCCCGGCGCCGAGATGTCATCGTTGGTGCCTTCGACGGTTTTTACCGCAACATGGGTGATCTTGCCGATATCGACCATCTTGCCGTCGACCACAAAGCAGTTTCTGGCAATCTCGCGCGATTTGAAGATCCGCTCGACGGTGGACAGGTAGAACTCGCCGGTCATGTCCATCACCGACAGATATTCGTCGTAGAAAGTATTGTGATGGTCATGTTCGCTGCCGCGACCCTGCGCCTCGCCGATGATCTTGTCCTGAAACGCCTTCGAGTGCTTTTCGCTATTCATCGAGATGAACGAGGCCAGCTGCATCAGCCCCGGATAGACCAAGCGCCCCGCGCCCTTGTATTTGAAACCGACGCGCTGAATGATCATGTGCTCCAACTGTCCCATGGTCACGCGGCGGCCAAAGTCGGTGACTTCGGTTGGCGCGGCATCCGGGTCGATCGGGCCACCGATCAGCGTCAGCGTGCGCGGCTGCGCCGAGGGGTCGACCTCAGCCAGATAGGCGGTGGCGGCCAGCGTCAGCGGTGCCGGCTGACAAACCGCGATCACGTTGATGTCGGGGCCAAGGTGGCGCATGAAATCAACCAGATAGAGGGTGTAGTCCTCGATATCGAACTTGCCTTCTGACACCGGAATGTCACGCGCATTGTGCCAATCGGTGATATAGACTTCGCAATCGGGCAGCAGGCTGGCGACGGTCGAACGCAACAGCGTGGCATAGTGCCCCGACATCGGCGCAACCAGCAGCACCCGCCGCGACATCGGTGCGCGCCCCGAGACCTTGAAATGGACCAGACTGCCAAAAGGCCGATCGACCAGCGTTTCGACATTCACCAGATGGTCACGCCCGTCGATACCCGGTATGGAACGAATGCCCCAGTCCGGTTTGATGACCATGCGCGCAAAACTGCGTTCGGTGACGCGGCCCCATGCCGACATCGCCTTGAACATCGGATGAGGCACCAGACCCCAAATCGGATAAGATGCCATCGCACGGGCCGAGGCTCCCATCCATTCATTGGTATTTCTGATGGATTCCATCAGATCGTAACTCATCATACCCTTCATAGTGTCTCCTTCGGCCCATTACGGGCGATCTCTACAAATCGTCGCTTTACCCTCCCGTGCTGGCGACGCTATGTTGTAAGTTGGAGGATAGGGAGGAAATTACAATATGACAACAAGCGACGAGCTTCCGCCTGCTGCAACGCAGCAAATGACGGACAATTTGGCGAAAGTCGAGGCTTTGTCGCAACGCCTTGTGGCGGCGCTGTCGAACAAAAGGCCTCCGAATCCGGCACTTGAGGGCCCTGGCCAGGACCTTTACGCCAAGGCATCCGGGGCAATCTTGAAGGAGTGGATGGAGAATCCGTCGAAGTTCCTTGAAACGCAGATCAACTATTGGGGTCAGGCGTTGAAACACTATGTTTCCGCGCAAGAGACGCTGGCCAAGGGCAAATTGACCGCGCCTGCCGACCCCGGCCCCAAGGATCGGCGGTTTGCCAACCCTCTGTGGGAAACACATCCCTATTTCAATTTCATCAAGCGGCAATACCTGATTTCCGCCAAGGCGATCGAGGACGCGGTGGCGGGCATCGAAGGCCTGGACGGGGTCGACCGCAAACGGGTCGACTATTTCACCCGGCAGATCATTGACATGATGGCGCCGACGAACTTTCTGGCCACCAACCCCGATGCGCTGGAGCGCGCCGTCGAGACCGAGGGCGAAAGTCTGGTCAGGGGGTTGGAGAACCTCGTGCGCGATATCGAGGCGCATCAGGGCGATCTGGTCATCACGCTGGCTGACCGCGAGGCCTTTCACGTGGGCAAGAACCTCGGCACGACCGAGGGCGGCGTGGTTTTTCGAAACCATCTGTTCGAACTGATCCAATACACGCCCACGACCCCGACCGTGCACAAGACGCCGCTGGTGATCTTTCCTCCCTGGATCAACAAATTCTACATCCTCGATCTCAAGCCGCAAAACAGCCTGATCAAATGGATCGTCGATCAGGGGTTCACCCTGTTCGTGGTGGCCTGGAAAAACCCGGACGCGAGCTATGCCAATATCGGCATGGATGACTATGTGCGGGACGGTTATCTGACCGTTTTCGAGCAGGTCAAACAGATCACCGGCGAGAAAAAGCTGAATGCCGTGGGCTATTGCATCGCCGGAACCACCCTGTCGCTGACGCTTGCCTATCTTCACAAGCACAAGGATCCAACCGTCAACTCGGCGACCTTTTTCACCACGCTGACCGATTTTTCCGATCAGGGCGAATTCACCACCTTCTTGCAAGATGACTTTGTCGATGGCATCGAAGAACAGGTCAAACGCGACGGGATACTCAGTTCGTATTTCATGACCCGCACCTTCAGCTATTTGCGGGCCAACGACCTGATCTACGCCCCGGCAATTCGCAACTACATGATGGGCGAGGCGCCGCCTGCCTTTGATCTGCTGTTCTGGAATGGCGACAGCACCAACCTGCCGGGCAAGATGGCCGTCGAGTATTTGCGCGGGCTGTGTCAGGGCGACCAGTTCGCCGCCAAGGGCTATCCGGTTCTGGGTGAAATGGCGCGCCTGTCAGAGGTCAAGGTGCCGCTTTGCGCGGTGGCCTGCGAAACGGATCATATCGCGCCCTGGGTCGCCAGCTTTGGCGGCATCGCGCAGATGGGCTCAAAGGACAAGACCTTCATCCTGTCCGAATCGGGCCATATTGCCGGTATCGTGAACCCGCCCAGCAAGAATAAATACGGGCACTATTCCTCGGATGCGCCGGTGAAATCGGCAGCAGACTGGAAACAGTCGGCACAGCATCATCCGGGTAGTTGGTGGCCGCGCTGGGGCGCCTGGCTGGCCGAGCGGTCGGGCAAGATGATGCCTGCGCGCGCCTTGGGTGACAGCACGCATCCGGTACTGGCGCCGGCCCCCGGAACCTATGTGCTGGAAAACCAACCCGAATAGGGTGCCAAATAAAATTCTGCGACGCGGCATGAAAACACTTGAAATGCTGCGGTGCAGCATGTATATCATGTCCAGAAGCAGAAACGGGCGGCGCGCCCAATGCAGATGGAGATACTCAGATGGCAAAGACCCAAGACTTCACCAAAGTCATGCAAGACATGATGGCCTCGTTCCCGGTTGACGCATCGGCGTTCCAGGACGCGTTCAAGACCTCGGCCGCGATGGGCGAGAAAATGACCAAAGTGGCGCTGGAAGCCGCTGAGAAATCGACCGAGATTTCGTCGTCCTGGGCGAAAGCCACGATCGCCAAGGTTGGCGTTCTGGCCAAGACCAAGGAAGAGCCGGCTGACTATGCCAAATCGGTTTCCGATTTTGCCTCGGCCGCTGCTGAAATGGCTGCTGAAAACCTGGCCGCTTTCGCCGAAGTTGCGAAAAAAGTGCAAATGGAAACTGTCGAGCTGATGCTGGCTGCGGGCAAAGAAGTGTCGCAAGACGCGACCGCCGCGGTGAAGAAAGCGACTGAAGAAGTTGCGACCGCCGCGAAAAAAGCGACCGCTGCGAAGTAAGATTGACGAAAGACCGGCGTCCTCCTCCCAGCCGGTTGATCGACTGACAGGGCAGGCCTTCGGGTCTGCCCTTTTTTCTTTGTTTGCTTTTGCTGCGGCGCGCAGTAGGCTTTGCTGCACTGCCAAAAAGAACTTGGGGAGGACCCGATGGCCGAAGATGCCAAGCCCTTGCTGATAAAGCGCTATGCGAGCCGCCGGTTGTACAACACGGAAACCAGCGACTACGTGACGCTGGAAGATATCGCCAGCTTTATCAGGGATGGCCGTGAGGTGCAGATCATTGACCTGAAGTCAGGCGACGACCTGACCCGGCAATATCTGCTTCAGATTGTCGCGGAGCATGAAAGCCGCGGTGAAAGCGTTCTGCCGGTCGACGTGCTGACCGATCTGGTGCGCAGCTACACGACCAATGCGCAAAGCGTGGTGCCACAGTTTCTGGCGGCCAGCTTTGAGATGTTGCGCGAGGGGCAATCGAAGATTCTTGAAGGTTTCCCGGGAATGCCGAACCCGATGGCGAAGATGCCCGGCTTCGAGGCGCTGCAAAAACAGCAGCAGGCCTTCATGAAGATGATGATGGGCGGCTGGAAAGGTGACGCAGAATCTGACGATGAAACCGAGGCAAGCCCCGAAAAGGTGGCCGACCGCGAAGACCTGAACGCGATCAAGAAACAACTGGCAGAGTTGCAGTCCAAGCTTTCAAAGCTTTAGGCGGGCAGCGGGCCGGGGAGCCTCCGGCGGAGATATTTTTGCGAAGATGAATTCATGAAGAGGGGCCCCCAGCGCGAGGGCCCCCCGAGTGCTGTGGCCGTGTCAGGCGACCTCGGCAAAGACTTTTTTCAACGCCGCCTCAAGCTTGCTGAACATCTCGTCCATCTGCGCGTCGGTCATGATGAACGGCGGGCAAAGCACGATCGCCTGACCCAGCGGGCGGCAGATCAGCCCTTGGTCGGTGCAGGCATTGGCGATGCGTTCCGACACCGAAAGCGAGCCGTCGAACGGGGTCTTGGTGTCCTTGTCCTTGACCGCCTCCAGCGCCCCCATCAGCCCTTTGCCGCGCCATTCCCCGATATTGGGGTTTTCGGCAAGCCGCTTGAGACCCTCTTCGAATTTCGGGGTCAGGGTGCGGACGTTTTCGGCCAGACCTTCGTTCATCACCACGTCGATGGCCTTCAGGGCAATCGCACAGCCGACCGGATGCCCCGAGGCGGTAAAGCCGTGCGGGAATTCCTCGATCGCCTCGGCGGCGGCCTGAACCCGGTCCGCAAGCTCGTCTCCGAGGATCACCGCGCCCATCGGGAAGAAGCCGGCGGTCAGGTTCTTCGAGCTGATGATCGCGTCGGGTTTGAAGTCGTAGGTTTCGCAGCCCCAGGTATTGCCGGTGCGACCAAAGCCACAGATCACCTCGTCGGAAATCAGCGGAATGCCGTATTTCCTGAGGATCGGCGCCACGGCCTGGAAATAGCCTGCCGAGGGCGGGATGACGCCGCCGGCGCCCATTACCGGTTCGGCAAAGAAGCCGGCGATGGTGTCGGGGCCTTCTTTTATGATCGTCGCCTCAAGTTCGGCGGCAAGGCGGGCGGTGAATTGTGCCTCGGACTCGCCGTCCTTGCCAAAGCGCCAGTAATGCGGGCACCCCAGATGGATGAAGCCGGGCAAGGGCAGGCCGAATACCGAGTTGTAGGGCTTGCCGGTCATGCTGGCCGAAACGGCCGTTACGCCGTGATAGCTGTTGACGCGGGTCAGGATCTTGCGGCGCTGCGGCTTGCCTTCGGCGGCGTGCAGGAACCACAGGATCTTGACCATCGTGTCATTCGCCTCGGAGCCCGAGTTGGTGTAGAACACCCGGCCCTTTTCAAACGGCGAGACCTCGACCAGCTTTTGCGACAGCATCACCGTCTGGTCCGACATCCGGCCGAAGAACGCATGATAACCTGCAAGTTTTTCATACTGGCGCTGGGCCGTTTCGATCAGGCCGGGGTGGTCGAAGCCGGCCACCATGTTCCAAAGGCCCGAATTGGCGTCCAGATACTGACGCCCGTGGGTGTCATAGATATAGGGGCCTTTGCCATGCGTCACCACGACCGCGCCGCGGTCATGTACCGAAGGCAGGTCGGTGAACCCATAGAGCGAATATTTGTCGGCCCGTGCTTCCCAGCTGTTGGGGGTATTATCGCGCATGTTTGTCTCCTCTCATACGTCGAGGCGCACGCTAGCGGGGCTGATGCGGCAGGGCAATGGGGGGAAGTGTTGCTCTGCCACTATGACGGGTCGGCGCGGCGACGGGCTTGCCAAAAGTCGAAGCGATCATGCAAAATGCCAGTCGTTGCACCGGGGTCGGGGGGGCGTTAGCCTGCTGCAAGACCGGCCGAAAGGGGTGCCATGCCAAAAACCATAGACCACTCGGGGCGTCCCGAAGGCCGGGTGACGCTGTGGGCCGTCGAGGTTTTCGTCGCCTTGGCCGAAGAGCGGGCGATCTCGGCCGCCGCGCGGCGACTGGGGGCTTCGGCCTCGGCGGTCAGCCAGCAGTTGGCGGGGCTCGAGGCGGGTCTGGGGGCGGAACTTCTGGATCGTTCGGCCCGGCCCTTGGTGCTGACAGCGGCAGGGCGCGCGTTCTTGCCCCACGCCGAGGCGGTTCTGGACGAACTGGCCCGCGCCCGCGCCGGAGTTGGGCTGGCAGATCCGGCAGGGCTGACCTCATTCCGACTGGGCATGATCGAGGATTTCGAGGCCGAGGTCACCCCACGACTTTTGGCCGGGATGGGGGCAGAGCTGACTGCCTGCCGGTTCTTGCTGGAAACCGGCCCCAGCCACCGCTTGCTGGCGCAGCTTGAGGCACGCGCGCTGGACATGGTGGTCGCCGCCGAGCCCGATCCGCGCCCTGACGGTCTGGAGTGCCATCCGCTTTTGACTGAACCTTTCGTGGCGGTGTTGCCCAAGGGGCATGGCGGCGCTCCGAACGGCTTGCCGCTGATCCACTACAGCACCCGCACGCTGATGGGACGGCAGATCGCGGCGCATCTGGCCCGTGCGGGCGGCGGTTTCGGGCACCGCTACGAGTTGGACAGCTACCCGTCAATCCTGGCGATGGTCGCGGCCGGGCATGGCTGGTCGATCCTCACGCCGCTGGCGCTGCGCCACGTGTCGGGCGCGCGGGCAGGTGTTGAAATTCATCCGCTGCCGGTAGCAGCCCTGTCACGGAGAATTTCGCTGTGCGCTCGGACCGGCTTGATGGCCGACATGCCGTCCCGGGTCGTGGCCCGGCTGCGCGACCTGTTGCAAGAGGTGGTGGTCACGCCCGCGCTGGCAGAGGATCCCTGGCTCGCCGCAGCATTACAGGTGGCGCCGGGGTGAAGCCGGTTTCTTTTTGGAAAAAATACTCCCGCCGGAGGCCCCGGCAATCCAGAGTGCCACCAGAGGGGAGGGGGAGTCTCCGGCGGGAGTATTTCCTCCAAAAAGAAACTGCAAGGCTTATCCGCGACGGGCTTTTTCGACAATGCCCGAGGTGCCTGCGCGGCACTCGAGTTCAGCCAGAACATCGGCCAGAGTCACATCGCGCGCAGCCAACATGACCAACAGGTGGTAGAGCACATCCGCCGCCTCGGCCGTCAGTCTGGCACGGTCGCCCTTCACCGCCTCGATGATCGCCTCGATTGCCTCTTCGCCGAATTTCTCGGCGCATTTCTCGGGGCCTTTGGCGAGAAGCTTGGCGGTCCAGGAGGTTTCGGGGTCAGCGCCTTTGCGCGCGGCGATGGTCGCGGCCAATTGGTCAAGGGCGTTCATGTCAACCTCACTGGAATTCCCGCAGCCGCCATATGCGCTTTGGCCTCGCCGATGGTGAATTCGCCGAAATGAAAGATCGAGGCGGCCAGAACTGCGCTGGCGCCGCCTTTCGTGACGCCCTCGACGAGGTGGTCGAGGGTGCCGACCCCGCCCGAGGCGATGACCGGGATCGAGACTGCGTCTGAAATCGCGCGCGTCAGGGGCAGGTTGAAACCTGCGCGGGTTCCGTCGCGGTCCATGCTGGTCAGCAGGATCTCGCCCGCGCCTTTGGCCGCGACAGTGCGGGCAAAGCTGACCGCGTCGATCCCCGTGGGCTTGCGCCCGCCATGGGTGAAAATCTCCCATCGGCCGGGCGCGACGGTTTTCGCGTCGATGGCCACGACGATGCACTGGCTGCCGAAACGGTCGGCGGCTTCGGCGACCACATCCGGGTCGGCTACAGCGGCCGAGTTGAAGCTGACCTTGTCGGCCCCCGCCAGCAAGAGTGCGCGCACATCATGATGCGTGCGCACGCCGCCGCCCACGGTCAGCGGCATGAAGCACTGTTCGGCGGTGCGGGTGACAAGATCATACATCGTGCCGCGGTTTTCATGGGTGGCGTGGATGTCGAGAAAGCACAGCTCATCCGCGCCGGCGGCATCATAGGCCCGCGCTGCCTCTACCGGGTCGCCCGCGTCGATCAGATTGACGAAGTTCACCCCCTTGACCACGCGGCCGTCGGCCACGTCGAGGCAGGGAATGATGCGGGTTTTCAGCATGGCATGCTCCTTTATCGCTTTCATAGCGTGGGCGGGCGCGCGAGGGAAGCGCTGCAAGCGGGGCGCTGCCCCGCACCCCGGGATATTTGCGCGAAGATGAAAGGATCAGGCGTTCAGCGCGGCCAACGCTTGAGCGAGGTCGAGCGCGCCGTCGTAGATTGCGCGGCCTGAAATGGCCCCGGCAATGACGCCGGTATCGCGCAGGGCGATCAGATCGGACAGCGACGAGACCCCGCCCGAAGCGATGACCGGGATGGTCACGGCGCGGGCCAAGGCCTCGGTTGCCGCGACATTGGGGCCGGCCATCGCGCCGTCGCGCATGATATCGGTGTAGATGATTGCCGCGACGCCGGCATCCTCATAACTGCGGGCAAGGTCGGTGACCATGACGTCGGTTTCAGTCGCCCAGCCCTTGGTGGCTACGCGGCCGCCGCGCGCGTCGATCCCCACGGCGACCTTGCCGGGGAATTCCCGCGCCGCCTGGCGCACGAGATCGGGGTTTTCTACCGCGACCGTGCCGAGGATGACGCGTGCCAACCCGCGCGAGATCCAACGCTCGATGGTCGCCATGTCGCGGATGCCACCGCCGAGTTGCGCGGGAACGGAGATCCTTGCCAGAATCGCCTCGACGGCCGCGGCGTTCACCGGCACGCCGGCAAAGGCGCCGTTCAGATCCACGAGGTGGACCCATTCGCAGCCTGCGGTCTCGAAACGGGCGGCCTGTGCGGCCGGGTCGTCGCCAAAAACGGTGGCCTTGTCCATCTTGCCATGCACAAGGCGCACGCATTGGCCGTCTTTCAGGTCGATGGCGGGGTAAAGGATCATGGCGCTCTCTGCAGGTTTGCGCGGGTCTTGGCGCGCGCGGTTCTTTGGGGTCGCGCGGGTCTTGCCACAGCTTTCGGGGGATTGCAAAGCATTGAAAGGCGGGGCGCTACGCCACGTTACGCTTGCCGGGAATCGGGAGGCATGGCGTGATGCGTGCAGATGTCAGGGAGGACACCAATGAAGAAACTCGCGCTTGCAGCCCTTTTCACCTGTCTGGGGGCGATGGCCTTTGCCGACCCGATCGAAGGCACATGGCAGACCAAGGCGGACGACAACGGCAACTTTGGTCATGTCAAGGTTGTGCCCTGTGGTCCGGCCTATTGTGGCACGCTGGTCAAATCATTCGATAGCGCCGGCAAGCCGCTGGCGTCCGAAAATATCGGCAAGCGGATCATCTGGGATATGGTTCCCAAAGGCAATGGCGCCTATGGCGACGGCAAGGTCTGGTCGCCCGACCGCAACAAGACCTACAATTCCAAGATGAAACTGAATGGCAACAGCCTGTCGGTTTCGGGCTGCGTGTTCGGGATTTGCCGCGATGGTGGCACCTGGACCAAGCTGAACTGAGCCGGCGTTGGCGCCTTGCGTCAGACCGGGATCAGATCGGCATAGACAAAGCCGTCGCGGGTGACCACCTCGCCCGACCGCACCGGGATCGGGGCCGAGAACATCGGCCCCGCGACCACGGCGGTATGAAACTCGCCGCGTTCGCCGCAGGGGTCAACGCCCGCGGGCAGATCGGCCAGCAGGGATTCGTCGAAGTTGCGCCCCGCGAACGAGGCGTCCAGATGGCGCGGATCTACGGTGACAAGCCGTGTGTCCATGCCGCTGGCAATCATCTCGCGCGCCAGCGCGGCGGTCGGGCGGCCCCATAGCGGGAAGATTGCCGCGACCCCCAATGGCGCCAGCTTTTCTTCGCGGTAGGCGCGCACGTCCTCAAGAAACAGATCGCCAAAGACCATCTGCCGCACCCCCATGTCCCTGACCTCGGCCATTGCCGCTGTCATCCGCGCCTCGTAGACCTCGTTCGAGCAGGGCCAGGGCAGTGGCACCTCGATCAGCGGCAGGCCCACAGCCGCAGCCTGGGCACGCAGCAGCGCGGTGCGTGTGCCATGCATCGCCACCCGGTCAAAGGCCTCGTTGGTGGTGGACAAAAGCGCCACCACATCGGCCAGACCCTCGCGGCGCGCGACGTGCAGCGCATAGGCGCAGTCCTTGCCAGAAGACCAGCTCAACACCGCTTTTGGTAACGTCGTCATCATACCTCTTTCAACCGAACACCGACCAGCCAGTGCGCCGTGCCAAAAGCTCAACCGCCTCGCTGCCCAGTTTTGAATTGCCCTGCGCGTTCAGCCCCGGCGACCAGACCGCCACCGAAACCTGCCCCGGCACCACCACCAGAATACCGCCGCCAACGCCGCTTTTTCCCGGCAAACCGACACGATAGGCGAATTCGCCCGAGCCGTCATAATGCCCGCAGGTCATCATCAGCGCATTGATCCGGCGGATCCGGGCATGGGCCACCAACCGTGGCGCGCCCTGCGCGTGGATCAGGAAGCGGCCCGCGCGGGCAAGCTGTTCGGTTGTCATTTCAACCGCACATTGGTGAAAATAGGCGCCCAGAACCATCTCGACCGGGTTTTGCAGATTGCCCATCGACTTCATGAAATGCGCCAGCGCGCGGTTGCGGTGGCCGGTCTCGGCCTCAGAGCGGGCCACGGCCTCGTTGATATGGATGTCGTCATCCTCGCAAGCGCTGCGGATGAACCGCACCAGTTCGGCCAACAGTTCGCGCGGGCCATATTGGCCCAGCAGCGCATCAGCCACCACGATCGCACCGGCATTGATCAACGGGTTGCGGGGGCGGCCCGCCTCCATCTCAAGCTGCACGATCGAGTTGAACGCGAGCCCCGAGGGCTCGCGCCCGACCCGCGCCCAAAGACTGTCGCCCAGCCGCCCCAGCGCCAGCGCCAGCGTGAATACTTTGGAGATCGACTGGATCGAGAACCGCGTTTGTGCCGCCCCGGTGGAAACCACCCGCCCATCGGGAAAGGCGACCGACAGCGCAAACTGCGCCGGGTCGACGCGCGCCAGTTCGGGGATGTAGTCGGCGACGCGGCCCCGGTCTTCGGCGGCGGCCATGTCCGCCCCGATCCGGTCCAGAAGCGGGCGCAGCGTGTCAGGCGTCACGGGCGCCAGCGCAGAAAGTTGCCAATCAACCGCAGCCCGGTCGCCTGACTTTTCTCGGGGTGAAACTGGGTGCCGACCATGGTGTCGCGCCCGATGATCGCGGTGATCGGGCCGGCGTAATCGGCATGCGCCAGCAGATGCTGGGGGTTCTCAACGCGGAAATGGTAGGAATGGACGAAATAGGCGTGATCGCCAGTGGCGATGCCTTCCAGCAGCGCGTGCGGGCGGTCGATCACCAGATCGTTCCAGCCCATATGCGGCACCTTCAGGCCAGAGTCGGCGGGGCTGATCCTGACCACCTCGCCCGGTATCCAGTCAAACCCCGGCGTGTCGTGGTATTCGCGCCCCCAACTGGCCATCATCTGCATCCCGACGCAGATCCCCAGAAACGGGCGGGCCTTGATGCGGACCGCGTCTTCGATCGCCTCGAACAGCCCGCCGTAGCCGTCAAGCGCCTGCCGGCACGCCGGAAAGGCGCCGTCGCCCGGCAAGACGATCCGATCGGCGCGGGCCACGTCCTCGGGGCGCGAGCTGACCAGAACCTCACCGCCGCCAACCTCGGAGGCCATCCGCTGGAAGGCTTTTTCAGCCGAGTGCAGGTTGCCTGAATCGTAATCGACCAGAACCGTCAGCATCGTTGTTCCTTTCGAAGCCCCTAAAGCGCGCCCTTGGTCGAGGGCAGCACGCCGCCCATTCTCGGGTCGGGTTCGACCGCCGCGCGCAATGCCCGTGCGACGGCCTTGAAGGCGGCCTCGGCAATGTGGTGGCTGTTGAGCCCATGCACCTTGTCCACATGCAGCGTGATGCCGCCATGCGTGGCCAGCGCCTGAAAGAACTCGCGCGTCAGTTCGGTGTCGAAAGTACCGATCTTGGCAGTCGGGAAATCGACGTTCCAGACCAGAAATGGCCGCGCCGAAAGATCCAGCGCGCAGGCCACCTGCGTGTCGTCCATCGCCAGATTGAAGTGCCCATAGCGCCGGATGCCGCGCTTGTCGCCCAAGGCGGCGCTCAGCGCCTGCCCCAGCGCAATACCTGTATCCTCGACGGTGTGGTGGTCGTCGATATGCAGATCGCCCTTGGCGCGGATCGTGAGGTCAATCAGCGAATGGCGCGCCAGCTGGTCCAGCATATGGTCGAAAAAGCCGACCCCGGTCTGGTTGTCATAGGCACCCGAACCATCAAGATTCACCGTCACGGTGATCCCGGTTTCAGCCGTTTTGCGCGTGATAGAGGCGGTCCGCATCGTGATATCCTCGTTTGTCCTGCGCCTTATAGGGCGCGTGCGATGGTTTGTTAAGCGGGCTGGCGCGGGAAATCACCCGCAGCGCCGCCCGAGTGTCCGGCTTCTGGCGCGTTAACCTTTTATTAATACTTCAGGCGCTGCAATTAAGCAGCAAACCGGCGCGAGAGATCATGAAAATCCTGCTTGTGGACGAAGACACCTGCGAAACCCAGGCAAGCCTTGCGGCCCTTCGAGCGGAAGGCCATCAGGTGCATCACGCGGTCACGGTCGGTCACGCCATACTGGCGGTGCGGACCGCACATCCCGATCTGGTGATTTCGACGCTGTTTCCCGAGGGCGAGGGCGCGGGGGGCGACAGTGGCCTGACCGTGGCCATGGCGGCCCAAATTCACAATCCGGATCTTGCCTTGATCTTGCTGTCGGACAGCGCGATCTTTGCCCATGGCGAGCTGTTCTCGATGCTGTCTTCGCTGCGTTGTGTGCTGTCGCACCCGATCCAGGTGGCGGATCTTGTTGAAATCGTGCGCTATGTTCTGCCGGTCCGCAGTCGGTCAACCCCGGCACCCGCGCGGCCAGATTTCTGTGGTGCCTGCCTGCTCGCCAGCGTCTGCGGCCGCGCCAGCAAGAACGGCTCCGCCGTCCAGGTCGGGACCGCTGTCTCAGGGCGCGGCCCTGATCTGTTGGCACGGCCCTGAAAACCAGAAAGCAAAAAACCGCCCGAAGGCGGTCTCTTTACATCTCCTTGCGGAGAAATTGGAGCGGGCGATGAGATTCGAACTCACGACCCTAACCTTGGCAAGGTTATGCTCTACCCCTGAGCTACGCCCGCACTCCATCCCGTCCGCACCACGTGACCGTGTCGCTTTCGGTGACCGGGGATTTATAAACTCCCGCCGCAGGCCGCAAGGGGAAAATGAATGATCCCGGAAAATTTATGGCAGTACGATCGGACGGCAGAGGTGGCAAACTTGCGGGGGGGGGCTCTGCCCCCGCCGCCTGCGGCGCCTCCCCCGGAGTATTTTCACCAAACAGAAGGACAAAAGCACGATATCGGCTTCTTTTTGGAAGAAATACTCTCGGGGGGTGAATTGCCCAAAGGGCAAGAGGGGGGCAGATCGCCCCCTCCTGCGCGCTATCCCTCGAACTCGATCAGCAGGTCCTTGGCGTCGATCTGCTGGCCGGCCTGAACATGCACGGCGCGAATGATCGCGGGGCGGTCCGCGTGGATGCCGGTTTCCATTTTCATCGCTTCGATCGTCAGCAGCATAACGCCCGCCTCGACCTTTTGGCCGGCCACGACCGAGACGCTGGCCACCACTCCCGGCATCGGCGCGCCGATATGGGCGGGGTTGCCCTCGATGGCCTTGGGTCTGGCCGCCGTGGCCGCCTTGACCGCACGATTGGCCACGCGGATCACGCGAGGTTGGCCGTTGAGCTCGAAAAATACCTTGGCCTCGCCGTCGTCAGTGGTTTCCCCGACCGCTTGCAGGCGCACTTCCAATGTCTTTCCGGGGTCGATTTCGGCGCTGATATCGTCGCCTGGCTCCATGCCGTAAAAGAAGGTCGCCGTTGGCAGGGTGCGCACGGGTCCATAGATGCGGTGGCGGCCCATGTAATCCAGAAACACCTTGGGATACATCAGATAGCCGGCCAGATCCTCGTCATCGACCGCAAAGCCGTTCAGCTCGGCCGAGAGTTTGGCGCGTTCCGCCTCAAGATCGACCGCCGCCATGCCCGCGCCGGGGCGGGAGGTGATCGGGGTTTCGCCTTTCAGCACTTTGGCGCTGATGCCGCTCGGCCAGCCGCCGGGCGGTTGGCCGAGATTACCGTGCAACATGTCGACGACAGAGTCGGGGAAGGCCACATCAACTTCCGGGTCCTCGACCTGCGCGCGGCTCAGGTTTTGCGATACCATCATCAGCGCCATGTCGCCCACCACTTTGGACGAGGGCGTGACCTTGACGATATCGCCGAACATCTGGTTGGCAACGGCATAGGCCTGGGCCACCTCTTGCCAGCGGTCCTCAAGCCCGAGGCTGCGCGCCTGCGCCTTGAGGTTGGTGAACTGGCCTCCCGGCATCTCATGCAGCCAGACCTCGGAGGCAGGGGCCTCAAGGCCCGATTCAAAGGCCTTGTACTGGTGGCGCACGCCCTCCCAATAGGTCGAGATCTGTCGGATCGCGTCGATATCCAGACCGGTGTCGCGTTCGGTGTTGCGCAGGGCTTCGACGATCGAGCCAAGGCAAGGCTGCGAGGTGCCGCCCGAAAATGCATCCATCGCCGCGTCGATCGCATCGACCCCGGCATCGGCCGCCGCCAGAACCGTGGCCCCGGCAATGCCGCCGGTGTCATGGGTGTGAAAATGGATCGGCAGGCCGACCTCTTCCTTCAGCGCGCGGATCAGCACCCGCGCGGCGGCAGGTTTCAACAGCCCCGCCATGTCCTTGAGCCCCAGGACATGCGCGCCCGCCGCCTTCAGATCGCGGCCCATGGCGACATAATAGGCCAGATCATATTTGGCGCGGTTCGGGTCCAGAATATCGCCGGTGTAGCAGATCGTGCCTTCGCAGACCTTGTCGGCCTCGAGCACCGCATCCATCGCTACCCGCATGTTTTCGACCCAGTTCAGGCTGTCGAACACCCGGAACACATCGACCCCGGTCTTGGCCGCGCGCGCGACAAAGAACTGCACCACATTGTCGGGATAGTTGGTGTACCCCACCCCGTTCGAGGCCCGCAGAAGCATCTGCGTCATCACATTGGGCAGCCGTTCGCGGATGTCACGCAGGCGTTGCCACGGGCATTCCTGCAAGTAGCGGTAGGCCACGTCAAAGGTCGCACCGCCCCAGCATTCGACGCTGAACAGGTCGGGCAAGTTGGCCGCATAGGTCGGCGCCACGCGCACCATGTCGATCGAGCGCATCCGCGTGGCCAGAAGCGACTGGTGGCCATCGCGCATCGTGGTGTCGGTGATCAGCAGCTTTTTCTGCGCCGCCATCCAGTCGGCCACGGCCTGCGGGCCTTTGGTCTCCAGAAGGGTACGGGTGCCGGCGGCGGGAACCGCCTTCTGCACGGGTGCCTTCGGGTTGCGCGGCACGGCGGCGGGGCGGGCACGGCCCGCCGTTTCGGGATGCCCGTTGACCGAAATGTCGGCAATATAGGTCAGGATCTTGGTTGCCCGGTCGCGCCGTTTCCTGAAGGTGAACAGCGCCGGCGTCGTGTCGATGAACTTGGTGGTGTAGGTATTGTTCAGAAATACCGGATGCTTGAGCAGGTTTTCGACAAAGGCGATATTGGTTGAAACGCCCCGGATCCGGAATTCACGCAAGGCCCGGTCCATCCGCGCGATCGCCTGCGTGGGGGTCTGTGCCCGGGCGGTGACCTTGACCAGAAGACTGTCATAATAGCGCGTGATGACCCCGCCCGAATAGGCGGTGCCGCCATCAAGCCGGATCCCCATGCCGGTGGCCGATCGGTAGGCGGTGATCCGGCCATAGTCGGGGATGAAGTTGTTTTGCGGGTCCTCGGTGGTCACCCGGCATTGCAGCGCATGACCCGACAGCACGATGTCTTCTTGCCGCGCCGCGCCGGTGGCCTCGGCCAGGGTGGCGCCCTCGGCCACCTTGATCTGGCTTTGCACGATGTCGATGCCGGTCACCTCTTCGGTGACGGTATGTTCGACCTGCACGCGCGGGTTCACTTCGATGAAGTAGAACTGCTGGCTGTCCATATCCATCAGGAATTCGACGGTGCCCGCGTTCTGATAGCCGACCGCGCGGCCGATCTTCAGCGCCAGCTCGCAGACCTCGGCGCGCTGTTCGGCGCTGAGATAGGGCGCGGGCGCGCGCTCGACGACCTTCTGGTTGCGCCGCTGCACGGTGCAGTCGCGTTCATAAAGGTGATAAAGCCCGCCATGGGTGTCGCCCAGAAGCTGCACCTCGACGTGGCGGGCGCGTTCGATCATCTTTTCCAGATAGCCCTCGCCATTGCCAAAGGCGGCCTCGGCTTCGCGCCGGCCTTCACGGACTTTTTCGGCCAGCTCGTCCGGGCCAAGGATCGGGCGCATGCCACGGCCGCCGCCGCCCCATGACGCCTTGAGCATCAAGGGATAGCCCACCGCCGCCGCCTGTTCCCGGATCAGATCGAAGTCCTCGCCCAGCACATCGGTTGCCGGGATCACCGGCACCCCGGCCTTGATCGCCACATGTCGCGCGCTGGCCTTGTCGCCAAGGGCGCGCATCGTATCGGCGCGTGGCCCGATGAAGGTGATGCCGTTGGCCACACAGGCCTCGACGAAATCGGGGTTTTCCGACAGCAGCCCATAGCCGGGGTGAATCGCATCCGCCCCCGATTCCCTTGCCACACGGATGATTTCGTCGATGCTCAGATAGGCCGCCACCGGCCCAAGCCCCGCACCGACGCGGTAGGCCTCGTCGGCCTTGAAACGGTGCAAAGACAGCTTGTCTTCTTCGGCATAGATGGCGACGGTTTTCTTGCCCAGCTCATTGGCGGCGCGCATGACACGAATGGCGATTTCGCCCCGGTTGGCAATCAGGATTTTCTTGAACATGGGTGACCCCTCCCAGGTGGATTTCGGCGAGGAGCTTAGGCGCGCTGCAGTGCAGCGCAAGCCTTTTTCGAAGGAATTGTAACAATTCCTTACCAATTGGAGAGGCTTGACAGCCAACCCGCCGCGCCGCAAGCAAGGCGGATGATCGACTTTCGCCCCGTCGGATATGTGATTGGTCTTCTGGTTGCCGTCCTTGGGCTGGCGATGTTGATTCCCATGGCAATTGACATGCAGGGCGGCAATGCTCATTGGCGCGCGTTTCTTGAGGCCTCGTTTGTCACGGTCATATCGGGCGGGCTTCTGGCGATGGCATCGCGAAACCCGTTGCGCAAGACGCTGACCTTGCAGCAGGGCTTCTTGTTGACCTCGGGGGTCTGGCTGGCGCTGCCATTCTTTGGTTCGTTGCCGTTCGTGATCGGGGCGCCGGGGGTCGGCTTTACCGACGCCTATTTCGAGGCGATGTCAGGGATGACCACGACCGGCACCACGGTCTTTCCCAGCATCGACGATCTGCCACGCGGCACCAATATGTGGCGCGGCATCCTGCAATGGCTGGGCGGGCTGGGGATTGTCATCGTGGCGATGATCTTCTTGCCGGTGATGAAGGTCGGCGGGATGCAGTTCTTTCGTTCGGAAGGGTTTGACACGCTGGGCAAGATCCTGCCCCGCGCGCTGGATATCTCGACCGCGTTGATCCGCATCTATATCGGGCTGACGCTGCTTTGCGCGCTGGTTTATGCGGCGCTTGGCATGACCGCCTTTGACGCGGTGATGCATGCGCTGACGACCGTCAGCACCGGCGGCTTTTCCAGCTATGACGCCAGTTTCTCGATCTATCGCGGCGCGCCGGAATACGCCTCGTCGGTGTTCATGATCCTGGCGTCGCTGCCGTTCATCCGGTTCGTGCAACTGACCCAAGGCCACGCCACGCCGCTCTGGCGCGATGTGCAGGTGCGGGCCTATCTGCGCTGGACGGGCTATGCGATTGCGGTGATCGTTGTCTACCGGGTGCTGCGCCACGAGGCCGCGTTCTGGCCGACGCTGCGCGAGGTCACCTTCAACGTGATTACCATCTTTTCGGGCACCGGCTATGCCTCGGAGGACGTGACCAAATGGGGCCATCTGGCTTTCGTGGTGCTGATCATATCCGGGCTGATCGGCGGCTGCACCTCGTCCACCGGCTGTTCGGTCAAGGTGTTTCGCTACCTGATCCTGTTCGAGGCGGTGCGCACCCAGATTCGCCGTTTGCACAGCCCGAACCGGGTCGAGCCGGTGCGCTTTGACCATCGCACCGTGGATGTCGAGGTGGTCAACTCGGTCATGGCATTCTTTTCATTGTTCATTCTCAGTTTCGGGCTGCTGATTGTGGCCTTGTCGCTCACCGGGCTGGAAACCAAGACGGCGCTGACCGCCGCCTGGACGGCGATCGCCAATGTGGGGCCCGCCTGGGGGCCGGAAGTATCGGCCAATGGCGCAGTGGATCATTTCCCCACGACCGCGAAATGGCTGATGATCTTTGGCATGTTCATCGGCCGGTTGGAGCTGTTGTCGGTTTTCGTGCTGCTGCTGCCGCGCTTCTGGCGCAGTTGAACGCGCTTTGTTCGGGGACCGGTGACGGCGATTTGCGGCAGAGATTGGCGGCGGAGATTGGCGGCGGCGCTGACCTTCAGGACAATGGCGCCGCCGCTTTCCGGCGCTGGGCGTCTAGTTCCAGCACGACACCTGCACCGTCATTCCCAGTGCCAGCAGCGACAGGTCTTCGGTGGCCAGAGTTCCGCTGCGTTGCGAGGCGGTGGGCGCAAAGCCCTTTTCCGCCAGTGCTGGCGCCATCGCCGTGGATTGCACCGCCAGTGTCAGGTCGGCAGGCAAGATCTGCGCGCCGCCCGTGGCACGAGGCAGCAGCATTCCGATCACCGCGCCGCTGGTGTCAAACACCGGCCCGCCGACGTCGCCGTCAAGCGACCCCAGTGCCAACCGCGCCAGGCCCGGCTCTCCGGCAAGGCCGCTCAGGTCGGCCAATTTGCCAAAGGTCAGCACCGGCGCGCTGAGCGCATCGGCATAGGGATAGCCCGCCACCGCAATCGACGAATTCAGCCGCGTGGCGGTGGTCTGGAACTCGGCCACCGACATCGGTGCCAAAGCATCCCGCGGGGTCAAGACGGCAAACCCCAGCGCGGTATCGTCAAAGGCCATCTCGAAATCGGTCCCGTCGACGGTGATGCGCGCGCAGCTTTGCAGATCCGCGCCGGCGGTCAGCACCGTCCCCTTGCTGTCAATGTAGAACCCCGATCGCGCCAAAGCGGGCTGGCGCACATCCAGCCCGGCCAGAAGATCGGCGCGCGGCTCGGCCAGGGGTTGGCCCAACGTCTCATCCAGCGCGGTGTCGCCGGTGCCCTTGAAGCTGCCCTGCATCGCCTTGAGAACGCGTTCCATCCGCACCGCATCGGCCGCCGGATAGACCAGCGTAAAGCCCTTGATCAGCCCGCCCCGCAGGCTGACCTCGGTATGGGAATGGATCGTGTCGTTCTGCCCGGTCAGGGTAAAGCCGCTGCGCGAGCGTTCGCGCGGGCCGTCAAACGGCACGATTTCCAGCGTCTGCATCACGTCGTAAAGGCCAAACAGGCTGTTCTGGTCGCCTTGCTGCGAAATCAGCAGCACCCGCACCCCCGAGCCGTCCTTTTCGGTGTAATGCACGAAGGGCGGGTCGTAGTGGTCGAACGTCACAAGCCCCATCGGCATCTCGACCGCAATCGCGGCTTGCGCATCCTCGACCAGGGTCAGGCCAAGCGCGGCGCGTTCGCCCTGATAGGCGGCAATCAGATCGGCGCGCTGGCGGCTGGCCAGAATCCCGGTGACATCAACGCCATTGGCCTGTTGCCAGGCGGCGATGCTTTTGCGGGTGCCGGGGCCGAAGGCGCCGTCGATGGCGGCGCTGTAAAAGCCCTGCCACTGCAACGCGGTCTGGATCAGTTCGCGGTCGGCGCGCGGCAAGGCGGCTTCGGCGGCGCGGGCCTGCGCGAGGGTTTCGACCGGCTCGACAGGGGGGGCGGGGTCGGCCACGGGCGCGGTATCGGCAGAGGCCACCGCGCCGGGTGCCGGCATCGGGGCGGCGGGGGTGGCCGGGTCAGCGGCGATCTCAGGCAGCACCGCCGTTGGCGTCTGCTGTTGCAAGGCCGCCCCCACGGGCCAGAATTGCTGGCGGAAATTGCGCCCGTCCGACAGGTAGCTGTCCGACGGGATCAGCCGTTCGCCGCGCAGCAGTTGCAGCTTTTGCGCGGCATCGGTTTCGGAAAATGGCCCGATCGCCACCGCATACCAGCCGGTCGACATCGCAAACCCGGCAACATCTGGCAGGGTTTCGGCCCAGGCGCGGGCGCGGGCCTCACCGTCGCGCAGGCTTGGTTGCGCCTCGACCTGCACCCAAAAGCTTTGCGCCATTGCCGTGCCCGCGCTTGCCGATATCACAACGATCACAATCGCCCTTGTCAGCCAACCCATTCACCAAACCCTTTTCCCCAGAGCGCTTTGCCGCAGATCGGCGCGCACTTGCATCTTTGGCGCGCAAATTAGCAGGGATATCGCCGGCGTCACCCCAAAAACCACAGGAATGTGTCAATGCCCGCACTTCGCCCGATTGACCCTCCGCCGGCCCTTGCCTAGGAAGGGGGCGCTTTGCTCAGAGGTGTTCAGATGACCCAGACCCCGCCGCGTTCATTTCAGGAAATCATCTTGCGATTGATGGGCTATTGGGCGGGCAAGGGCTGTGCCATCTTGCAACCCTATGACATGGAGGTGGGCGCGGGCACCTTTCACCCGGCGACCACGCTGCGCGCGCTGGGGCCAAACCCCTGGGCCGCGGCCTATGTTCAGCCCTCGCGCCGCCCGACCGACGGGCGCTATGGTGAAAACCCGAACCGATTGCAGCATTATTACCAGTATCAGGTGTTGATAAAGCCCAGCCCGCCGGATCTTCAGGCGCTCTATCTGGGCAGTCTTCAGGCGATCGGCATTGATCTGGCGCTGCACGACATCCGCTTTGTCGAGGATGACTGGGAAAGCCCGACACTGGGCGCCTGGGGGCTTGGCTGGGAGGTCTGGTGCGACGGAATGGAAGTGTCGCAGTTCACCTATTTCCAGCAGGTCGGTGGCCATGACTGCCGCCCCGTCGCGGGCGAGCTGACCTACGGGCTGGAACGGCTGGCGATGTATGTGCTGGGCGTCGATCACGTCATGGATATGCCCTTCAACGACCCCGACGCCCCTATCCCGTTGAAATACGGCGATGTTTTTCGCCAGACCGAACAGGAATATTCACGCTGGAATTTCGAGCAGGCCGATACGGCGATGCTTTTGCAGCATTTCGTCGATGCCGAGGCCGAATGCGAACGCATCCTTTCGGCCGCTGA
Source organism: Rhodobacteraceae bacterium UBA6197 (assembly GCA_002422085.1). Taxonomy (GTDB): domain Bacteria; phylum Pseudomonadota; class Alphaproteobacteria; order Rhodobacterales; family Rhodobacteraceae; genus UBA6197. The sequence goes on along the minus strand of DISZ01000019.1, from coordinate 231,692 downwards.
TACCGACGCGGCCGGCCGCCGCATCGTCATGGCGCATCCGGCCTATGACCAGTGCATCAAGGCCAGCCACCTTTTCAACCTGCTGGACGCACGGGGCGTGATCTCGGTCACCGAACGACAGGCCTATATCGGCCGGGTGCGGGCGCTGGCCAAGAAATGCGCCGACGCCTTCTTGACCACCGACGCGGGCGGCGCGCAAACGGGTGAGGACGCAGCGTGAATGGCAAGATCGTCGGAGTCTTCATCGTGCTGACCGCCTTGCTGACCGGCGCCGCGGTCTATTACCTGCAGGTTTACGCCTTCTACAAACCGATCCCGACCTCGGCGCCCGCCGCCGAAGTGCGGCTGACCTCGATCATCACCGGCATGCCCGAACCGATCCTGACCGACGCGTTCGAAGGGATCGACGCGGGCAGCTCGCCCTTGCGCTATCGCGGTTGCTTTACCACACCGCTGTCGCTGGCGCTCTTGTCGGAAACCTATGCCGTTTATGACAATGCCACGCCGCTGAATGGGCCAAGCTGGTTTTCGTGCTTTGATGCCGCCCGGATCGGCGCCGATCTGGAAACCGGCGCGGCGCTGGCCTTCTTGTCGGAACACGAGGTGCTACCGGGTGTTGACCGGGTCGTGGCCGTCTATCCGGATGGTCATGCCTTCGCCTGGAACCAGCTGAACGAAAAAGCGGAGTAGCAAATGCCCGATCTTCTGATTGAACTCTTCTCCGAAGAGATCCCGGCGCGGATGCAGGCGCGCGCGCGCGACGATCTGAAAAAGCTGATGACCGATGGTCTGGTCGCCGCCGGGCTGACCTATGCCTCGGCCGGTGCCTTTTCGACGCCGCGGCGGCTGGTGCTGGCCGTCGAGGGGCTGACCGCGCAAAGCCCGACCCTGCGCGAAGAACGCAAAGGCCCCAGCGCCAGCGCCCCCGCCGCCGCGATCGATGGCTTCTTGCGTGCCACCGGCCTGACCCGCGACCAGCTTGAACTGCGCGACGACAAGAAGGGTCAGGTGCTGTTTGCCGTGATCGAACGCCCCGGTCGCCCCGCTACCGAGATCGTGGCCGAGGTTCTGGAAAGCACGATCCGCAATTTCCCTTGGCCCAAATCCATGCGCTGGGGCAATGGCAGCCTGCGCTGGGTGCGGCCGCTGCATTCGGTCCTGTGCCTGCTGGCAGACGAGGCCGGCGCTGAAACCGTGCCGCTGACGGTCGACACCATCACCGCCGGAAATACCACCGAAGGCCACCGTTTCATGGCGCCCGGCCGCTTTGCTGTCGCCGGGTTCGACGACTACCGCGCCAGGCTCAAACGCGCCCATGTGGTGCTTGACAGCGCCGAACGCGAGGCGATGATCTGGCATGACGCGCAGAACTTGGCTTTTGCACGCGGCTTGGAACTGGTTGAAGACAAAGCGCTTTTGTCCGAGGTTGCGGGTCTTGCCGAATGGCCCGTGGTGTTGATGGGCGCCATTGACGACGCGTTCTTGGCATTGCCACCCGAGGTGCTGCAAACCTCGATGCGCGAACACCAGAAATTCTTTTCGGTGAAGAACCCCAAGACCGGCCGGATCGAAGGCTTTGCGACTGTCGCCAACCGCGAGACCGCCGACCACGGCGCGACCATCCTTGCGGGCAATCAAAAGGTGCTTTCGGCGCGGCTGTCGGATGCCCGGTTCTTTTGGGAAAACGACCTGCGACTGGTGAAAACCGAAGGGCTTGAAGGCATGGGCGCGGGGCTGGCCAATGTGACCTTCCACAACAAGCTGGGCAGCCAGGCCGCCCGCGTCGCCCGCATCGCCGCGCTGGCCCGCGAAATCGCCCCCCTTGTCGGTGCCGCGCCCGACCTTGCCGCCGAGGCCGCCCGCGTGGTCAAATCCGATCTGCAATCGGCGATGGTCGGCGAATTTCCGGAACTGCAAGGCATCATGGGCGGCTACTACGCCCGCGCGGCGGGTCACGATGACGGTGTGCCCGAGGCTTGTCATGAGCATTATCAACCGCTTGGTCCCAGTGACGCCGTGCCCACCGCTCCAATCAGCGTCGCCGTTGCGCTGGCGGATAAAATCGATACGCTGACCGGATTCTGGGCGATCGACGAAAAACCCACGGGGTCGAAGGACCCCTTCGCGCTGCGCCGCGCCGCGCTGGGGGTGATCCGGCTGGTGCTGGGGAATGGGGTGCGTTTGCACCTTGATGCCGTTTTCACAGAGGCTGACGGTCTGTTTCCCGAGGAAATCAAATCTGGCGAACTCATAGCGGCAGACGCTGAACCTGGCGCGCATAGCCTCCTCGCCTTCTTCCACGACCGCCTCAAGGTCTTCCTCAAGGACCAGGGCATCCGCCACGATGTCATCGACGCCTGCCTCGCCATGCCCGGCAATGACGATCTCACCCTCCTCGTCAATCGCGCCGAGGCGCTTTCGGCCTTCCTGAAAACCGACGACGGCACCAACCTGCTGCAAGGTTTCAAACGCGCCAACAACATCCTGACCCAGGCCGAGGCCAAGGACGGCGTCGAATACAGCTACGGCGCCGATCCGAAATTCGCCGAAACCGACGAAGAGCACAACCTGTTTGCCGCCCTCGACGCCGCCCGGACCCGGATCACCCCGGCGATGCAGACCGAGGATTTCGCCGCCGCCATGGCCGCGATGGCCGCGTTGCGCGCGCCGATTGATGCGTTCTTCACGACAGTTCAGGTCAATTCCGACAACCCGGTGGTGCGCCGCAACCGGCTCAACCTGCTCAGCCGGATCCGCCAGATCTGCCTTGCCGTTGCCGACCTGACCCGCATTGAAGGCTGACCATGGCTTCTTTTTGGCGGAAATACTCCCGCCGGAGGCATCCGGACCCCGCCACGGGGCGCCCGGCGGCATGAATGTCGCCAAGTCAATGTCAGCCACCTGAATGTCGCACTTGCGGCGAATCGCAATCGCCCTATGCTGCCAGCGGAAACAGGATACGCTGCAATGCAGAAACATGCCGATTTCGCCGAGTTTACCGAACTGACGCCGTCCGCGCAGATCAGCGTGGCACGGCATGGCTGGCGTGCGAAATGCTTGCAACGACTGATCCGGCTTGATCTTCCGGTGCCCCATACGGTGGCTTTGCCCGCCGACACGGTGCGCGCCATCGCTGCCGGGCAACTGCCCGATACCGAAAAGTTGGCAGCGATCTTTGGCCCCGATCTTCTGGTTTCAGTGCGCGGCAGCCCGGAAAACCCGGCATGGGGCGGACCGGGCACTGTGCTCAATGTCGGCATGAATGATGCCCGCCACACCGCCTTGGCCGCCAGCCACGGCAACGAGGCGGCGGACGCGCTGTATCTTGGGTTCGTGCAAAGCTTTGCCACCCATGTGGCGCGGCTTGATCCCGACATGTTCATGGCTCCGACCGGACCGCACGCCTTGGCGGCAGCCCTTGCCGCCTATGAGGCCGAAACCGACGAGCCCTTCCCGCAAGACCCCGCCCAGCAATTGTCCGAAGTGCTGCGCTCGATGGCCCGCGCCTGGGAGGGCACGACCGCGCGGCTTCTGCGTCGGGCCAAGGGTGCCCCCAGCGAGGCGGCCCTGGGGCTGGTGGTGCAGACGATGGCGCTGGGCATCGGGCCGGGGCTTTCCGGTTCGGGGACCATGCAGTTTGTTGATGGCATCAGCGGCGCGGCACAGATAACCGGGCGCTTTCGCGGCCAAAGTCAGGGCCGCAAGGCCGCCGTCGCCACGCTTTACCTGACCAAGGACGCGCGCGGTGCCTCGCTGGAAGATGCCGCCCCCGAGGTATTTGCCGAACTGGTGCATCACGGCAAGGCCTGCCGCAAGAACTTGCGCGAAGAAATGCAGCTGGAATTCACCGTCGAAAGCGGTCGTGTCGCGGTGATTGACGCGGTGCGGGTCCAACGCTCCAGCCGCGCGGCGGTCCGTATTGCCGTGGCACTGGCCAAGGAACGCGTGATCAGCCGCGACGAGGCCCTGCTTCGGGTCGAACCGCGCGCCCTGTCGGAACTGTTGCACTATCAGGTCGATCCGCGTTGCAAACGCGACCGCGTGGCGCGCGGCATCGCCGCCAGCCCCGGCGCCGCCACCGGCAAGATCGTCTTTTCCGCCGCCGCAGCGCAGGCCAGCGCCGCGCGCGACGAGGCCTGTATTCTGGTGCGCCGCGAAACCGCGCCCGAAGACATCCGCGGCATGCATGCCGCCGTCGCGGTGCTGACCGAACGTGGTGGCGTGACCAGCCATGCGGCGGTGATCGCGCGCGGGTTGGGGCTGCCCTGCATCGTCGGCGCCTCTGAGATTCAGTTGAACGCGCGCGAACGCAGCCTCGTGCTGCCCGATGGCCGCACCCTGCGCGAGGGCGACATCCTGACCGTTGACGGCACCAATGGCGAAGTCCTGTTTGGTGCGGCCGAAATGCTGGAACCCGCGCTGGACGACGGCTTTCGCACGCTTTTGCGCTGGGCTGACAATGTCCGCGACATCGGCATTCGGGCCAATGCCGATACTCCTGACGACGCCCGCACCGCGCGGATGTTCGAGGCCGAGGGTATCGGCCTGTGCCGGACCGAACACATGTTCTTTGACGAAGACCGCCTGACGGTCATGCGCGAGATGATCTTTGCCGATACCAGTAGCGACCGCCGGGTCGCGCTGGAGCGCCTCTTGCCCATGCAACGCGCGGATTTCATTGCGCTATTTGATATCATGGCGGGGCTTCCCGTCTGCATCCGGCTGTTTGATCCGCCGCTGCACGAATTTCTGCCGCACGACCGCGAGGGCATGCGCGAACTGGCCGAGGCGCTGGACCGGCCTTTGTCGGATGTGACACGCCGTGTCGAGGCACTGAGCGAATTCAACCCGATGCTGGGCATGCGCGGGGTGCGTCTGGGGATCACCGTGCCCGAGATCTACGAAATGCAGGCCCGTGCGATCTTTGAAGCCACGGTCGAGGCCAGCAAGCACGGCGACCCGGTGGTGCCTGAAATCATGATCCCGCTGGTCAGCGCCCAACGCGAGGTGGATCTGGTCAAGACGCGCATCGACGCCGTCGCCGCCGCCGTCAAAAACGAGACGCGGACCGAATTCACCTATCGCCTCGGGGTCATGGTTGAAACGCCGCGGGCTGCGCTTCGGGCGGGCGAAATCGCTGAACATGCCGAATTCCTGTCCTTTGGCACGAACGATCTGACGCAGATGACCTATGGGCTCTCGCGCGACGATGCGGGCCGGTTCATGGGCTCTTATGTCTCGCAAGGGGTCTATGCCGAGGATCCGTTTCACATTCTCGATGTCGAAGGGGTGGGCGAGCTGCTGTTGATTGGCGCGGCGCGCGGCCGCGAGGCACGGCCGAACGTGACGATTTCGCTTTGCGGTGAACATGGCGGCAACCCCGAATCAATCGCCTTTTGTCGGGCGGCAGGGTTCGATTATGTCTCTTGTTCGCCCTTTCGGGTGCCGGTTGCACGCCTGGCAGCGGCGCATTTTGCGCTTTTGGCGCCAAAGGATCGCGGCTGAGGCCAGGTGCGAAAACGGTGCGACGTCGCGCGGAATATCTCTGGCGTATTCAGAGACTTGCGGCTATTGGATCGATAGATGCGGCAACCCTGAGTCGGCGCCGCATCGGCCAGAATCCGCCGTTTTTGTGGCGGAAATAAGGTAGGATTCTGCCGCGAGGGTGGACTCTTGGGGATGTTTTCGGCTAATGCCCCCCGGTCGCGATGAAAATTGCGGCGATGTCCTTACTGGAAAGAAAACATGTCAGTGCTGAAAAGCTGGACAGGGGGCGCGATTTTGCTCCTGGCTCTTGCCGGAGGCTTGCGTGCCGAGGTTACGGTAAGCCAGTCGAATAACCCTGTCGCCGCCGTCGATACGGGGCTTGTGACCCTTCTGGGTCAGGAACGCGCAGGGCTTGAAGCCATTCCTGCGGGCCATCTGAGCGCCATCACCACGGCGCCGAAAAAGCCCGCCAAGGGCAAGATCGCCAGCCTCGAGCCGCTGAGCGACGCATGGCTGGCCCGCCAGCCCGCAGCATCGGGCGACGAACAATTCCAGTGCCTTGCCAATGCGCTGTACTTTGAAGCGCGCGGTGAAAGCGTTGCCGGCCAGGCCGCTGTTGCCGAAGTCATCTTGAACCGCGTCGATGATGACGCTTACCCCGGTTCGGTTTGTGGGGTGGTCAATCAGGGCAATTCGCGCGGCTGCCAGTTTTCGTTTACCTGTGACGGCCGGGCCGACCGGGTGAATGACAAGTCCACCTATGGCCGCGTTGCCAAGGTCGCCCGCGCGATGCTGGATGGCGCACCGCGTTCGCTGACCGACGGGGCGACGCATTTCCATACCCCCGCCGTGCGCCCCGACTGGTCGCGCCGCTTTACCCGCACCGCGCAGATCGGCGCTCATATCTTTTACCGCGCGTCGGTTCGAACCGCCTCGAACTGAGCGGGACGCAGGCTCGGGCGTCGCAGGCGACCGATGGGCTGCCGTTTCGGGGCTGGTCTTGGCCAGCCCCTCGCCTATGATCCGCGCGACAGATGCGGAAGAAGCCATGACCAGCGATATCAGCCTAGCCTTTGCCCACCCCGAAGAGCGTGCCGAGGCCTCGGCCGGGGCTGACCCGCGCGACCGGATCAGCCTGCGCGACCATATTGCGCTGGCCGATATCGGTGCGTTTCAGCAAGAGCGCGGCCAAAGCCAGCGGCTGCGCTTCAATGTGGTGGTCGAGGTGCGCCCCGCGCCGGCGCCGCTGGAGGATGATGTGGATCGGATCCTGTCCTATGACCGGATCACCGAGGCCATCGCGCATGAGCTGGCGGCCGAACGGCTGAACCTGCTGGAAACCTTGGCCGCACGGGTCGCCGAACGGATTCTGGCCGCGCCGCAGGCGATGCGGGTGTTCGTGCGGATCGAAAAGCTGGATCGCGGGCCGGGTGCCCTGGGGGTCGAGATCGTGCGCTCGCGCGCCGCCGTCCCGGTGCAGGGGGTGGGCGCAGATGGCGCCGAGACCGCGCTGCATCCGGTGGTGGTGTTCTTGTCGAATGCCGCGATCGGCAGTGCCGATCTGGCGGCCCGGCTTGATACGCTTGAGGCCGGCGGCCTGCCGGTGATCCTGACCGTCGGCCTGCCTGCGACGGGGGTGCCGCAAACCGGCCACCGCCCGACGCAGCGCCGGATCGACCTTCTGGCGATCGAGCAGAACGCCTGGGTGCTGGCGGCGCGCGACCCGCGCTGCGTGGTCGTGGCGACGCGCACCGAAATCGACTGGGCGATGAAGCACGACAAGATCGTGGTCTGGGCGCCCTCCAAGATCGTGCTGGATGCGGTCGATGGCCCGCAAGTTGCGGCCTCGAACGCGGTGGCGCTGGCGCTGTGGCTGGCCGAACAGATGGCGGCAACCCGGCTGGAGCTTCACGGAGATGTTTCAACCCCGGCAGGAAGTCGCGTGCCGGTGATCCGCGCCGAAGCCTGAGCCTTGCCAAGACGCGCGCAATCGGGTGAAACGCGAGGCATGGAGAAGATCTATTTTCGCCCGATCATTCAAACCGACGCATTGCGCCCGAAAGACGCGCGGACCCTGGCCGGGGGCTGGGGCTGGTTTTCCCGGCTTGAGGTGCTGACCCGCGCGGGCGCGCGCGGTGAAATCGCGGCCTCGGATCTGCCCGCGCCGGTGGCTGCGCGCCTGACCGATGCGCGCGCGCCCTTGGCCGGGATCGGCTTTGACTGCCCCCGGATCATGGGCATCTTGAACGTCACGCCCGACAGCTTTTCCGATGGCGGGCGTCATGAAACACCACAGGCAGCACTGGCGCGGGCACTCGAGATGGCGCAGGCGGGCGCCGATATCGTTGATATCGGCGGCGAATCCACCCGACCCGGCGCCGCCGACGTGGCCGCACATGACGAGGTTGCGCGCACCGCGCCGGTGATTGCGGCGCTACGGACCGGCGGCTTTGACCGCCCGATCTCGATTGATACCCGCAAGGCCTCGGTGGCGCGGGCGGCGCTTGAGGCGGGCGCCGATCTGGTCAATGACGTGTCAGCCCTTGGCTATGACCGCGATATGGCCGCGTTGCTGGCCGCCAAGGGGGCGCCGGTCTGTCTGATGCACGCGCAAGGCACGCCGCAAACGATGCAAGCCGCGCCGCATTATGACAATGTGCTTTTGGATGTGTATGACTATCTTGAGGCGCGTCTGGCGCTGGCCGAGGCTGCCGGGATTGCCCGCGACAGGGTCCTGGTTGACCCCGGTATCGGCTTTGGCAAGACCCAGGCGCATAATCTGACGCTGCTTCGGGGGCTGAGCCTGTTTCACGGGCTGGGGGCGGTTCTGCTTTTGGGGGTGTCGCGCAAACGCTTTATCGGCACGATCGGCGGCGCCGAGGCGGCCGAAGCACGCGGCCCCGGCACCTTGGCGCTGACGCTTGCCGGGGTGGCACAGGGCGTGCAGGTGCACCGGGTTCATGATGTCGCCGAGGTCGCGCAGGGCCTGCGGCTGTGGCGGGCCGTAACGATGGAGGAATGGGTATGACGCGCAAGTTGTTTGGCACCGACGGGGTGCGCGGTCGCGCCAACAGTTGGCCGATGACCGCCGAGATGGCGCTGAAACTGGGTGCCGCCGCGGGCCGCTACTTTCGCCGCGACGGTCGCAATGGCCACCGGGTGGTGATCGGCAAGGACACGCGCCTGTCGGGCTATATGCTGGAAAACGCGCTGACGGCGGGGCTGACTTCGACCGGGATGAACGTGTTGCTGCTGGGGCCGGTGCCGACCCCGGCGGTCGGATTTCTGACCCGCAGCATGCGCGCCGATATCGGGATCATGATTTCGGCCAGCCACAATCCCGCCGAGGACAACGGTATCAAGTTCTTCGGTCCCGACGGGTTCAAGCTTTCGGACGAGGCCGAGGCCGAGATTCAGGCAATTGTGGCAAGCGACATCGTGCCCGCCCAGCCGCAAAACATCGGCCGTGCCAAGCGGATTGATGACGGGCTGGGGCGCTATATCGAATATGCCAAGACCACGTTTCCGGGCAGGGGTCAGTTGTCGGGGCTGAAGGTCGTCGTCGATTGCGCCAATGGCGCGGCCTACCGCGCCGCGCCCGAAGTTCTGTGGGAATTGGGCGCCGAAGTGATCCCGGTCGGAGTGGCACCGGATGGCTTCAATATCAACGAACGGTGCGGCTCGACTCATACCGAAACCGCCGCCGAGGCGGTGGTGACGCATGGCGCCGATCTGGGGATCAGCCTCGATGGCGACGCCGATCGGGTGATGATTCTGGACGAAACCGGCCGGGTCGCGGATGGCGATCAGATCATGGCGCTGTTTGCCAGCCGCTGGGCCGACGCCGGGCGGCTGAAAGGCGATGCGCTGGTGGCAACGGTGATGTCCAACCTCGGATTGGAGCGGTTCCTGGGTGCGCGGGGCCTGCGCCTTGAACGCACCAATGTCGGAGACCGCTATGTCGTCGAGCGGATGCGCGCGGGCGGCTTCAACCTGGGCGGCGAGCAATCCGGCCATATCGTGATGACCGACTACGCCACCACCGGCGACGGGCTGATCGCGGGGTTGCAGTTTCTGGCGGCGATGGCCGAGACAGGTCAACGCGCCAGCGCGCTGGTGCAACAGTTCGAATCCGTGCCGCAGATGCTGAAGAACGTGCGGACCCTGGCCGGGACGATGCCGCTGGAAAGCGCAGCCGTCAAGGCCGTCATCAAGGCCAATACCGCCCGAATCGAGGGCAGGGGCCGGATCCTGATCCGCGCTTCGGGCACTGAACCCCTGATCCGGGTCATGGCCGAATGCGAAGACGAGGCGATGCTTCTGGAGGTGGTGGACGACATCGTCGGCGCGGTGCAGGCGGCGGTCTGAAAGGCGGCCCGGGTCTGGTGCGACACTGACCGAAGGGTGGGGTGACGGTGCGGCAGGCTTGCGCGCGGGCATGGCGGCTGCTTTTCTGGCGCAATGGACATCACCCGGATCTTTCAGGCGCAACGCGCCCTTGCCCCGGCCCGCCGCCGGACTTTTGACCGATCGGCGCGGCTGGCCGCGCTTTCGGCCCTGCGCGACATGGTGCTGACCCATCAACCGCAGATCGCCGCCGCTCTGGCCTCCGATTTCGGCAAGGCCGAAACCGAGGTCCTGCTGACCGAGGTGCTGCCGATCTTGCAAGAAATCACGCACGCCCGCAGGCACTTGCGCGGCTGGATGCGGCCGCGCCGGGTTTGGCCGACGTTGACCACATTGGGCACTTCGGGGCGGATCGTGCCGCAGCCAAAGGGCGTGGCGCTGATCATCGCGCCGTGGAATTTTCCGGTCAATCTGGCGCTGGGGCCGTTGGTGTCGGCTTTGGCGGCGGGGTGTTCGGCGATTCTCAAACCGTCAGAGCTGACGCCACATACCTCGGGGCTGCTGGCGCGGATGATCGCGGCGACATTTCCGCCCGATCTGGTGGCGGTGGTCGAAGGCGGGCCAGAGGTTTCGACGCAATTGCTGGGCTTGCCCTTCGATCACATCTTTTTCACCGGCAGTCCGGCAGTGGGCAGGATCGTCATGACCGCAGCCGCCAAAACGCTCGCCTCGGTGACGCTGGAATTGGGCGGCAAGTCGCCCGTCATTATCGGGCCGGGCGCAAACCTGGCACAGGCGGCGCGCTGGATCACCTTTGGCAAGTTCATCAATGCCGGCCAAACCTGCATCGCGCCGGATCATGTCTATGTGCACGCCTCGCTGAACGAGGCCTTCACCGTGGCGATGCGCCGTGCGATCGCAAGGGCTTACGGCGCCGATGCCAAGGCCTCGGGTCATTTTGCGCGGCTGGTTGATGCGCGCAACTGGGGCCGGGTCACGGGGTTGCTTGACGCGGCAAAAGCTGCTGGCGCCAAGGTGCTGATCGGTGGCGACGGCGATGAGGCCTCGCGCTATCTGGCCCCCACGCTGCTGGCCGAGACCACCGCCGACATGGCGATTTCGCGCGAAGAGATCTTTGGTCCGGTCCTGCCGTTGATCCCCTATGAGGATCTGACCGGTGTCATCGACGCGATCAATGCGACCGACAAGCCTTTGGCGATTTATGTGTTTGGAGCCAAAGACTTGGCTGAAGAAACCATCGCAAGGACCGCGTCAGGATCGGTCGGGGTAAACCTGACCGTCATGCCCTTCATCCATGGCAATCTGCCCTTCGGCGGCATCGGGAATTCAGGACTGGGGGCGGCCCACGGAGCGACCGGCTTTGCGGCATTTTCGCATGAAAAGCCGGTGCTTCGGAACCGATTCTCCAGCTTGCCTCTGGTTTTTCCGCCCTATACGGCGCGGGTCAAATCATTGGCCCGGCTGGTGCTGAAGATCCTGAAATGACCAGGGCCGGGGTTGCCCCCGGCCCGTCACGTCTGTTCGGGGGAGCCCCGGGGTCGCTCAGTTGCGCGACTTGTCCACCATCTTGCCCTTGGAAATCCACGGCATCATGGCGCGCAGCTTTTCACCGACCTTTTCGATCTGGTGTTCGTCGTTGATCCGCCGGGTGGCCTTGAAGAACGGCTGGCCGACAGCGTTTTCCTGCATGAAGTCGCGCACGAATTTGCCGGTCTGGATGTCGGTCAGCACCGCTTTCATCCGGGCCTTGGTTTCGGCATAGGGCAGGATCCGCGGCCCCGAGACATATTCGCCATATTCGGCGGTGTTCGAGATCGAGTAGTTCATGTTGGCGATACCGCCTTCATAGATCAGATCGACGATCAGTTTCACTTCGTGCAGGCACTCGAAATAGGCCATCTCGGGTTCATAGCCGGCCTCGACAAGGGTCTCAAAGCCCATGCGGATCAGTTCCACCAGACCACCGCAGAGCACGGCCTGTTCGCCGAACAGGTCGGTTTCGCATTCCTGCCGGAAGTTGGTCTCGATGATGCCCGAACGGCCGCCACCAATCGCCGAGCAATAGCTCAGGCCAATCTCCATCGCCTTGCCGGTCGCGTCCTGATCCACGGCGACAAGGCAGGGCACGCCGCCGCCCTTGGTGTATTCGCCGCGCACGGTGTGGCCGGGGCCCTTGGGCGCCATCATGATGACATCGACGCCGGGTTTCGGCTCGATCAGACCGAAATGCACGTTCAGACCATGCGCGAAGGCGATGGCGGAACCTTCCTTGAGGTTGTCGTGCACGTATTTCTTGTAGGTTTCGGCCTGAAGCTCGTCGGGCATCGTGAACATGATCACGTCGCACCACGCGGCGGCCTCGGCGATCCCCATGACCTTGAGCCCTTCGCCTTCGGCCTTCTTCGCCGAAGCGCTGCCCTCGCGCAGCGCGACGACAAGGTTTTTCGCGCCCGAATCGCGCAGGTTCAACGCGTGTGCGTGGCCTTGGCTGCCATAGCCGAGGATGGCGACCTTCTTGTCCTTGATCAGGTTGATGTCGCAGTCACGATCATAATAGACGCGCATGGGGCGTTCCTTTGCAGATGTTGATGCGGTGATCATAGGGTTTTGTTGGTGAAAGAGCGTTCAAAATTTGACAATTTGCCCAGTAATGACGATGTATCATGCGTAGAACTGCCATATGGTGAACGTTTCATGCCAATTGACGATACCGACCGCAGGATCTTGCGCCAGATGCTGGCGGAGCCCGGACTGGCGACGGCTGCCTTGGCCGAACGGGCGGGTGTGACGGCCGCGACCTGTTGGCGCCGGATTGAACGCCTGCGCGCCACTGGCGTGCTGCGGGGCGAAGAGGCGGTCATCGACTGGCGAAAACTGGGCTGGGAAGTTGAGGTTTCGTTGCGGTTCAGCTTGGACAAAACGAACCCCCGCGCCTTTGACGAGTTTCTCGAGGCAGCACGAGGGGTTCCAGAAGTGCTGGAAATTCAAACGTTTCTTGGCAGAACCGATGTGAGGTTGAATCTCATAGCGCGGGATATGTTGCACTATCAGGATATATATCGTCACCAGATTCTGACGCTGCCACATATTGCAGATACCGATGCCTTGATGCTGGTGTCGACGATCAAGGATAGCGCCGGGGTGGCGTTGTGATTGCCTTGGATGACCTCGACCGCGCTATTTTGCGCGCACTGATGCGTGATGCGACACAAAGCGCCGGGGCGCTGGGGCGTGACCTTGGGCTAAGCCAGCCCGCGTGCTGGCGTCGGATCCGGCGGCTTGAGGAGGCAGGCGTGATCCGTGGCCGGCGGCTGGTGCTGGACACTGCGGCGCTGGGTTTTGGTGTGACGGTGTTTCTTGGTATCAAGTTGGCCACCAAGGGATTGGTGTCGCTCGAGGATTTTGAGCGCGCCGCGACTGCGATCCCCGAGGTGCAGACGGTCCAGCACGTCCTGGGCATGTTCGACTATCGCCTGCGCGTCACCGCCCGCGACATCGCCGATTTCGAACGTGTGCTGCGGCGTCGCGTAATGACCCTGCCGGGGGTCGGACAAGTCGAGGCGAATGTGCTTTTATCCGAAGAGCGCCGCCCCGGGCCGCTGGGGTGACGCCCCCGTCTTTCGCGCCGCGGTCGCGCCGATCCCTTGCGGCTCTTGAACAAGATACGGCCGCGTCAGTCGCGATCAGAATCTGCAAAATGGTGCATATACAGCCAGAGTCGGCTTGCCGGGCGATGACCTCGCAATCAGGCTACCCTTGCGGCGGCACCCGTTGCTGGGTTGCCCTAGTGCACCAACTCATGCCCGAAAAGGCTGCGGGTCCGCTGTGGCGCGGTGGGTTTGGTCGGAAATGGCGGCAACGCCGGGATCGTTCGCAGGGTCCGCGTCACCCGTTCGCGCATGAATTGCGGATCATTGCGGACCTCGGGCGGCAAAAGGCGCGCATCAAAGACCCGGGCGGTTTGGGTCACCAGTTCCACCCGGTGCCAGCGCCCGTTGCGAGGCAAGTCGGGTTGGGTCAGATAAGCCGCGCGCAGCTCTGCCTCGCGGGCCTTCAGGCGGTGAATTTCGGCCCGGATCGCGGCCAGTTCATCGGCAGGAGATTTGCTGTGCATGGAGTAAGTCCGATTCAGGTGCGTTACCCCCTCAGGCTGGCCGAACGACGTAAAGAAAACGATAATCGAAAGCCCGAAATAGTCCGAAAAAGGCCAGGTTTAGAGATTTTCTTGCCCGGGTCCGCTGGTCGTGCGCCTTTGCGGGCCGCCCTAGTGCACGCCCAGCCCCGCCTTCATCAGCCCACGCCGCACCGGGGCCAGCGAATAAAGCGCCCCCAGCGCCCCCGCCCGCAAATCGCGCAGCGGCCGTGCCGAGACCATCGAGGCCCGGTTCAACAGGTCGATCCCGGTCACGCGGGCTTTCACCTCGGGCCAGCGGCGGCGTTGATAGCTGGCCAGCATCGCCGGGCCGCCAAGACCCGCCGGATCCTGTTGCGCCAGATCCAGCAAGCAGGTCAGATCGGCAAGGCTCATGTTCAGCCCTTGCGCGCCAATCGGCGGAATGACATGCGCGGCCTCGGCAATCAGCGCGCTACGCTGGCCAATGAAACGGTCGGCAATCTGGCTTGTCATCGGCCAGACCGAGCGCCGCGTGACCAGCGTCAGTGGCCCCAGAATACCGGTTGAACGCGCGAACATCGCCGCCTCGAATTCGGGCACCGGCAGGGCGGCAAGACGCTCGGCCTCGGCGCCGCGTTCCATCCAGACGATGGCAGACGAGGGCAGCCCGTCCCGGTCGGGCAGCGGTACCAGCGTGAATGGGCCGCCCGAGCGGTGGATCTCGGTCGAGACATTGTCATGCGCAATCGGGTGGGTCACGGCAAAGGCCAGCGCCTTCTGGCCATAGCGAGTGGCCCGCGCGGAAATCCCCAGCGCCTCGCGCACCGCAGAATTGCGCCCGTCCGCGCCGATCAGCAGCCGCGCCGATATCTGGCTGCCGTCCGACAGGGTGACGAGGGCCGCACCTTCGCGCGTCATTACGTTGCGCGTCGCCAGACCGGGGCGAAAGCTGACCTGCGGCAGTTCGGCCAGACGGGCGACCATTTCGCGGCGCAAGAGCCAGTTGGGAAGGTTCCAGCCAAACGGCTGGTCAGAGATATCGGACGCGTCAAAATCGCGCGTCAGCCGTGCCACGGGTTCGACACCGCCCGCGTCGATGATCCGCATGACCTGCAAGGGGGCTGCGTAGGGTTCCAGCCGCTGCCAAAGGCCTGCGGCCCGCATCACCCCGATCGAGGGCTGCAAGAACGCCGTTGTGCGCATATCGGCGCCCGCGTCGGTTTCGGCCGTAACGGGGGGTGTCGGATCAACGCAGATCACGCCAAACCCCGCCGCGCCAAAGGCCGCCGCCGCCGTCAATCCGGCAACACCGCCACCCGAAATCAGGACATCGGTCTGTTCGCGGGAAATTCCCGAGCCAGAGGGTAGGGCATTGGCGGTCATGGCAGGCACTCCTTCAGCACCTGTCTAGCGCGCCAAGGTCTGCAGTCCAAGGGTCCGAAAGGCGCGGATCAGCCGCCTGCGGTCATCAGCACCAGCAGCAGCATGCAAAATGCGGTGGCTGCAACGCCCGACAGGATCAGCCCGACAAGGCCGAACAGCAGGACGGAAATCGCCACGACAAGCACGATCACCAGCGCGAGGAGGAACATGAACTTGGTGGCCTTGGCATTGTCGGCGGCAGCGTGGGCTACGGTCTTGCTGGCCTCGCCCATGGCGGTGGTAACGGTCATATCCGGGTCTCCCATGCGCTATCTCCCTGATAGCTGGCTTCTGATATCGGGGGGGAGTGTATCCCGAAATGGGCAAATTGTCGCAGTGCGACATTTTGGCGGACCCGGCGGCGTGGCGCGCAAAGACCCGCCGCCTAGGCCCGCAACCTGGCCAGAAACGCGGCAAGGTCGGGGGTGTGGTGCTCGATATGCTCAGCCGGGGCCGGGGCGGGGGCGACATGAACGGTGCGCATCCCCATCGCAAAGGGTGCGGCCAGATTGCGCGGATCGTCCTCGAACATCGCGGCGCGTTCGGGGGTGACGCCGGCGCGGGCGAAAACGGTTTCAAAGGCGGCGCGTTCGGGCTTTGGCCGGAAGGCGGCATGTTCGACGCCGTAGACCCCATTGAACAGCCCGGCAAGGCCGCGCGCCTCAAGCACCCGTTCGGCATAGGGCGCCGAGCCGTTGGTATAGACGATCTTTTGACCGGGCAGCGCGGCAATGCCGGCGCGCAAGGCCGGGTCCGGGGTCAGATGCGTCAGGGAAATGTTGTGCACATCAATCAGATAGGGGGCTGGGTCCAGATCGTGTTCATGCATCAGCCCGGCCAGCGTTGTGCCATAAAGCGCCCAGTAATGCTGGCGCAAATGGTCGGCATGGGCGCGGTCCACGCCCAAGGCCTGCATCACGAAAGCGGTCATGCGGACTTCGATCTGATCGAACAACCGCGCCTCGGGTGGGTAAAGCGTATTGTCGAGGTCAAAGACCCAATCGGTGACATGAGTGAAGTGCTGTGCCGGCATCGCGCCACATTAGCGCCATGGCAGGGTGGCGGCAACGGCTGTTGTGGCGGTTCGGACGGCTTTCGGCTTGCCCTTCGGGTCGGCGGCGGCTTAGGGTTTCGCCCGAAGCTGGAGAGGGATCCGATGCAAAAAGACGCCTATATGCTGATCCTTGAAGCGATCGACAATGGTATTTACCGGCCCGGCGACCGTCTGGTGGAATCCGAGCTGGCCGAGCGTCTGGGCGTGTCGCGCACCCCGGTGCGCGAGGCGTTGCAGCGGTTGGAGACCCAGTCGATGCTGGCCCGCGACGGGCGCAGCCTGATCGTCGCCTCGCTGGATCACAACCAATTGGCCGAGCTTTACGTTGTGCGGGCCGAACTGGAGGCCCTTGCGGCCCGTCTGGCCGCAAAACACGCGGCTCCCGAAGAGATCCGTGTGCTGCGCGATATGGTCGCCGAGGACCGCACTCATATCTCCGACCCCGAGGCGCTCAGCCGCGCCAATCGGCGGTTTCACAAACAGATCCATCTGGCCTCGCACAACCGCTATCTGGTGCAACAGCTTGAACTTGTGCACCGCTCGATGGCACTTTTGGCAACCACCTCGCTGGCCGTCGATGGGCGCGGCGAAACCGCGCTGGCAGAGCATCAGGCGATTGTCGATGCGATCAGCGCGGGCGATGCCGACGCGGCGCAAGCGGCCCTGAGGGTGCATATATCGAAGGCCTTCGAGACCCGGCTGAAGCTGGATGCCGGCGGTATTGACAAGAGCAAGGGTTAGGTCGCGCGCGCCGGTATCGCGGCGGGAACAAGCGGGCTGGTGACTGCCGTCGCGATCACCCCCGCCCCAGAGGGCGGAACGTCAAAGACGCCATGGGTGGTCTTGTCCCAATAGAAAGGTAGCACGATCACCTCGTAAATCGCCTTCCATCCGGCCAGCGCGCCCAATGGAAAGTAGAAATGCAATGTCGGAACCCAAGCCATCAGATGCCGGTGTTCGCGTCCGCGCACGGCCCAAAGCCCGACCACGATATTGACCAGCTCTGTCACAATGAAGGCGCCGCCCAGCAGATGCAGCGCCGCAGGGGGTAGCACCGCTTGAATCGGGTGCCAGAATCCCAGCGCAATGGCCCAGAATGACCACAGCACCGGGGCCAGCAGATATTGCGACAATGACCCCAGAAACAGCACCTGAAAACCAAAGAACCGCCACGCGCCAAGGTCGCGCCAAAGCTTCACCGGGTTGCGCATATGCACCCCCCAGGTCATCGCATAGCCCTTGAGCCAGCGCGAGCGTTGCCGCACCCAGGGCAGCGCCCGGCAATTGGCCTCTTCGCCGGTGACGGTGGCAACCAGCTCGGTGCGGTAGCCATAGCGGGCAAGGCGGATACCGAGATCGGCATCCTCGGTCACGTTGTGGGCATCCCAACCGCCCAGATGCTCCAGCGCGGCGCGCCGGAAAAACAGCGTCGTGCCGCCCAGCGGCACCACCAGCCCAAGCCGCGCCAACCCCGGCAGCATCGCCCGAAACCAGGCGGCATATTCGATGGTGAAACAGCGCGACAACCAGTTGGTGCGTGGGTTGTAGTAATCCAGAATCCCTTGCAGGCAGGCAACCTCGGGGCCGCGTTCGTGAAACCGGCGCACCACGGTATGGATCTGGTCCGGCTCGGGTGCGTCCTCGGCATCATAGACGCCGATGATGCTGCCCCGGCAAAAGCTCAGCGCAAAGTTCAGCGCGCGCGGTTTGGTCTTGATCGGGCCCGCAGGCACCGTCACTACCCGCATCCAGCGGGGCAGACGGGCAGCGGCGAGGGCGGCTCGGGTGGTCGCATCCTCTTCCTCGACGACCAGCAAGATATCCAGCAATTCGCGCGGATAGCTCAGCCGTGACAGACGACGCACCAGACGCGCGGCAATGTCGCGTTCCTTGAACATGGGCACCATGATCGACACGATCGGCAGCCGTGCGATGGCAGGCGAGGGCGCCGGAATCTGCCGCTTCAGCCGCTTTTGGGCGATCATCTCGGCGCAGAAGGCCGCGAGTTTGAGACCGGTTCCCAAAACCAACGTCAGCACGGCCCAGCCAAACAGCAGTGCAAAGACCAGCGTCGGCGCCGCCATCAACCCTGCCGCCGTCAGCCCCATGGCCCCAAAGGCCAGTCGCGACAGCCGGCCCGCATCGCGGGTGCGGCAGCTTTCGTCGGCGCGAACGCGGGCCTCGGCCTTGCGGATCAGCGCAGTTTGGCGTCGCCCCAAAAGCGCGGCGTGGATGTCGCGTTCGGGGGCCAGAACCATCGCATAGGGCCCCAGTTCCTGCGGCAGGTTGCGGCAAAGGCGATGAAAATCCTCTGGCCGCGCGGTGGCGATCACCGTTGTGCCGCCAACCCGACGCCAGGGCACCATGGATTGGGTCAGGCAGGTTTCCGCGCCGATCTGGTCGATCAGCCGCGGATCCGGGCGTTCGGCCAGCAGATCGACCAGCGCCGCACCCCATTGTTTGGCCAGCGCTGCCATCAGATCGCGATCCGATACCCAGCCATGCGCCAGCAGGATATCGCCCAGACGGACCTCTTGCCGGTCGCGCAGCGCCAGCGCCTTCAGCAGATCCCCGGGGGAAATCGCGCCGCTTTCCAGCAGGATCTGCCCCAGCGGCACCCGCGCCGGGCGCGACGCCACCAGCCGCGGCGGAGCTACGGGCGCCACCACGGTGGCGGCCCGGTCGCGGTGAATGAAGCGAAGCGGAATTGGGGCGGGCATGTGACCATTCTGGCAAGACGCGATGTCTTACCTTCCCGACGCATGGTTAATGCATGGTTAACAGATCAGGGTATCTTGGCGGCAATTTCGGGCCGCAAAGCGGTTGGCCGCGAAATTAACCGCGCCGCGCCTGCATCGAGGCGGCAAAACGCTCGAACAGATAAAAGCTGTCTTGCGGCCCGGGGCTGGCTTCGGGGTGGTGTTGCACCGAAAAGACCGGCCGGTCCGCCATGCGGATGCCGCAGTTCGACCCGTCAAACAGCGAGATATGGGTCTCAAGCACGCCCTGCGGCAGGGTCTGGCTATCGACCGCAAAACCATGGTTCATCGAGGTGATCTCGACCTTGCCGGACTCGACATCCTTGACCGGGTGGTTGGCGCCGTGGTGGCCATGGTTCATCTTGACCGTCTTGCCCCCCAAAGCAAGTGCAAGCATCTGATGCCCAAGGCAAATACCGAATACCGGCAGATCAGCCGCCAGCACGCCCTGAATCATCGGCACGGCATAGGCGCCGGTGGCTGCCGGATCGCCCGGACCATTCGACAGGAACACTCCTTCGGGGTCGAGCGCCAGCACCTCTTCGGCCGTCGCGGTGGCGGGAAGCACCGTCACTTCGCAGCCCGCCGACGCCAGACAGCGCAGGATGTTGCGTTTTGCACCATAGTCGATGGCCACAACACGCAGGCCGGCGCCCGCGCGTCTGGTATAGCCCTCGGGCCAGGCCCAACGCTGTTCGTCCCAACGATAGCTTTGCGCGCAACTGACCTCTTTCGCCAGATCAAGCCCGACCAGCCCCTTCCAGCCGCGCGCTTTTTTCACCAGAGCCGCGACATCGAAGTCGCCCGCCGGATTGTGCGCCAAGGCGACGTGCGGCGCGCCTTGTTGACGGATCGCGCGGGTCAGGCGCCGGGTGTCGATGCCACCAATCCCGATCCGGCCCCGCTTTTCCAGCCACGCCACCAGATCACCACTGGCGCGCCAGTTCGAGGGCTCGGTCGGGTCCCATTTGACCACCATCCCGGCGGCGACGGGCTGCATGGCCTCGTCATCTTCGTCGGTCACGCCGACATTGCCGATATGCGGGAAGGTAAAGGTCACGACCTGCCCGGCGTAGGACGGATCGGTCATGATTTCTTGATAGCCCGTCATCGCGGTGTTGAAGACCAGTTCTGCCACCGTCTCGCCGGTTGCGCCAAAACCGTAGCCGTAAAACAACGAACCATCCGCCAGTGCAATCAGCGCGGTCGGTTTTTCCGATGTCGGATGGATTGCGGGCATGGCGCGACTCTCCCAAGGCAAAATCTGCTGGAACCTACGGGGAGGGGGGGCGCGGGTCAAGGCCCAAGGCTGGCCAGAGTCATTCTTGTGTTTCGTAATGTTTTCAGTGTGTTAGGTGACTTGTGCCTTGGCGCGGTTCAGGCTATTGTGCGGGCCTTGGGGTCAAAGAGGACGAAACCATGGACATGCGCGACCGGATCTCTCAGGCTCTGAAAGAGGCGATGAAGTCGAAACAGGTCGAGAGGCTTTCGACCTTGCGTCTGATCAACGCCGCCATCAAGGATCGTGAAATCGCCATGCGTGGCGAGGCTGAAGGCGGCACCGTCGGCGACCCCGAGATTTTGGGGATCATGGGCAAGATGGTCAAACAGCGTCAGGAATCGGCCCGTGCCTATGAAGAGGGCGGGCGGCTGGAACTGGCCGAAAAGGAACTGGCCGAGGTCAAGGTGATCGAGGAATTCCTGCCGCGGCAGTTGTCGCCAGACGAGGTGGCCGCGGCGGTGGATGCCGCAATTGCGCTGATCGGCGCGAGCAGCATTCGCGATATGGGCCGCGTCATGGCCGAATTGAAAAGCAAATACACCGGACAGATGGATTTTGGCGCGGTTGGACCGGCGGTCAAGGCCCGGTTGAGTTAAGCGCTTCTGGTCCGGGCAATTCCGAGTTGCGCGGACTGGACCGCGCGGTCTGGGCCTCGCAGACCCGTCAGCGCAGGTGGTGCCGCACACACGGGGCCACTCGGACCGGGCCACACAGATTTATCGGCACAGGTTGATCGGCGCCAAAGACCGTAGCTGGGCGTTGCCGTCGCCCCGCCGGTTTTGCCGCGCGGTTTTTTGCCCCGGTGTGGTGCGGCTGGTCGGCCGGGCATGAGTATTTTTGCCAAAAAGAAGCTGAAAGCGGGCGTGCCTGCGGATGCCTAGTCGGCGGCGGGCTGGCCGGGAAAAGTGTGACCGGGCGCAGGGGCCTTGGCGCGGGCGGCGGCCAGGGCCGCGTTCAGCTCGTCTCGCAGGACGCGTCGTTCGGCGGGAGTCAGGAAAGCGCCCAGTTCGACCCGGCGCGGCCCGCCGCCCAGCGTCAGATAAGCGGGTACAGGGCCGTCGGTTTCATGCAAGGTGACCGTCGTCCAGTAGGGATTGGCCTGCCACAGGCGCGGTGGCTGACGCGGGTCGTGTCGGGTCAGATCGGCATGGTCGGGCCAGATTCTGAGCACCTCGAGCGCCGTGCCGCTGCGGTAGCTGTGGGCAAGTCCCCACCAGACGCCCGCCACCGTCGCCGCCAGAAACGGCAGCATCCCCCACAACAGCACTGTGCCCAGAAGTGCCAGCAACGGCAGCGCCAGCAACGTGCCCAGCAAGGCGATGGTGATGACAAAACCCTTGCGCGGCAAGGAGCGGTAGGGCCAGGCGTGCAGCTCGGCCATGGGCGGGGGTGGCGTATCGGATGGGGATGCGCAAACGGCCCCGGAATTCTCCGGGGCCGTGTCGGGATGCGTGACCCATTCGTAAGGCATTGTCCTACCTTGCCTAGTGGGCGTGAGCATGGTCCCAGTCTTCGCGCTTGGGAAGCTGCTCGAAGGTGTGTTCGGGCGGCGGGCAGGGCAGGGTCCATTCCAGCGTGTCGGCGTATTCGTTCCAGTAGTTGTTCTGGGTGACGCGTTGGCCATAGCGCAGGGTGTAGAACACGATGCCAAGAAAGAACACGAAGGACGCAAAGCTGATGAAGGCGCCGATCGACGAGATGTAGTTCCAGAAGGCAAAGGCCTCGGGATAGTCGATGTAGCGGCGCGGCATGCCTTGGCGCCCGAGGAAGTGTTGCGGGAAGAATGTCAGGTTCGAACCGACGAACATCATCGCGAAGTGCAGCTTGCCCGCCCATTCCGGATATTGCCGACCCGACATCTTGCCGATCCAGAAATAGACCCCGGCGAAGATTGCAAAGACCGCGCCCAGCGACATCACATAGTGGAAGTGGGCGACGACGTAGTAGGTGTCGTGATAGACCCGGTCAAGCGGCGCCTGCGCCAGCACCACGCCGGTGACGCCACCGACGGTGAACAGGAACAGGAAGCCGAAGGCAAACAGCATCGGCGTCTTGAACTCGATCGAGCCGCCCCACATCGTGGCAAGCCAACTGAACACCTTTACCCCTGTCGGCACGGCAATCACCATCGTGGCCAGCATGAAGTAGCTTTGCTGGGTCAGGCTCAGGCCCACGGTGTACATGTGATGCGCCCAGACCACAAAGCCCAGCACCCCGATGGCGACCATCGCATAGACCATCGGCAGATAGCCGAAGATCGGCTTTCTGGAAAAGGTCGCGATGACGTGGCTGATGATCCCGAATCCCGGCAGGATGATGATATAGACCTCGGGGTGGCCAAAGAACCACAGGATGTGTTGGTAGAGGATCGGGTCGCCGCCCCCGTCAGGCTGGAAGAAGGTCGTTCCGAAATTGCGGTCCATCAACAGCATGGTGATCGCGCCCGCAAGAACAGGCAACGACAACAGGATCAGCCATGAGGTCACGAAGATCGACCAGCCAAACAGCGGCACCTTGTGCAGGGTCATGCCCGGTGCGCGCATGTTGAGGAAGGTGGTGATCATGTTGATCGCCCCCAGAATCGACGAGGCGCCCGACAGGTGCACCGCGAAGATCGCCAGATCCATCGAGATCCCGCCTTCCGAGGTCGACAGCGGCGGGTAAAGCACCCAGCCCACGCCCGAACCCATCTGGCCATTGCCCCCCGGCGCCAGCAGCGACGCGATGCCAAGGCTGGTGCCGGCGACATAGAGCCAGTAGCTGAGGTTGTTCATCCGCGGGAATGCCATATCCGGCGCGCCGATATGCAGCGGCATGAAATAGTTGCCGAAACCGCCGAACAGCGCCGGAATCACAACAAAGAACATCATCAGGACGCCATGATAGGTAATCATCACGTTCCACAGGTGGCCGTTTGGCGTGCACTCCGTGCTGGCATCCGCGATGAAGCGGGCCCCCTCGGCGCACATGTATTGCACCCCCGGCTCCATCAGCTCCATTCGCATGAATACGGTGAACAGCACCGAAATCAGGCCAACGGTGCCTGCGGTGAACAGATAGAGAATTCCGATGTCCTTGTGGTTGGTGGACATGAACCAGCGGGTAAAGAACCCGCGCGTGTCATGTTCACCATGGCTGTGAACGGCTGCGTCCGCCATGCTGATCTCCCATTTAGCGCTGTGGCACGGGTTCTCCCGACCCGGACCTGCATAGAAGTGTTCTAGAACGCAAATTTCGCTTCGGCAATGATGGAAGGTGCCGCAATAGGAAATATTGCCGCACCTCCGGGTGTTGTCGTCAGAATCCTGATCCGTTGGATCACGCGATCAGGGGGCGTGTTTCTCTGCCGGCTGTCACTTGGCCGCGACCGATTCAAGAAAAGCGACGATATCTTCCTGCTTTTTCTTTTGCTTGTGGGTCATCAGCGATCTTGCCGCGTCGTCGCCGGTCTTGGCTTTCACCCAGGCGCCCGGATCGGTCATGTAGGTTTCCAGTTCGGCCGCATCCCAGACCATGCCGGTCGCGCCAACGGCCTTGATCCCGTCACCGTATTTGAAATCGGCAACCGAGGCCACCGCGCGGCCAACGACGCCGTAAAGGTTCGGGCCCACCTTGCCCCCCTTGACGATGTCTTCACCCGTATCCGATTTGATCGAATGACAGGCTTTGCACTTGTTGAACTCTTTCTTGCCATCTTCGATGCCATCCGCATGGACGGCGGTCGACAGGGTCAGGGCGGCAAAGGTGGCAATCAGGCTGAATTTCATGACTTTTCCTTACAGGCTGGGTCGGCGTTGGGCCGCGGTTGCGTCATCTCGCTAGGCTTCCGAGGTCGGTATAGAGGGAGGACAGGCTGTCGCGTCAGTAACATGTGGTTGAGAATGATCTTTTGACGCAAAAATCCTGTCGAATGTTGCGCGCAAGGCGACGTCGAGATCGGCCATCGTCACCGGCAGGCCCAGATCGACAAGGCTGGTGACGCCGTGCTCGCGGATGCCGCAGGGAACGATTCCCTCGAAATGGCTCAGGTCCGGTTCCACATTGATCGAGATGCCATGAAAGCTGACCCATTTGCGCAGCTTTATCCCGATTGCAGCGATCTTGTCTTCGCGCGGATTATGCGGTGCGGTGCTGTCGGGGCGGGTGACCCAGACGCCAACCCGGCCCGCGCGGCGCTCGCCGGTGACGTTGAACTCGGCCAGTGTGGCGATGATCCAGTCCTCGAGCGCGCAGACAAAGCGGCGCACGTCGCGGCCACGGGTGTTGAGGTCAAGCATGACATAGGCCACGCGCTGGCCGGGGCCGTGGTAGGTGTATTGCCCGCCGCGTCCAGCCTCATGGACCGGAAAGCGATCTGGCTGGGTCAGGTCTTCGGGCCGCGCCGAGGTGCCAGCGGTATAAAGCGGCGGGTGTTCCAGCAGCCAGATCGCCTCGTCGGCCTCGCCTGCGGTGATCGCGGCGACCCGCGCCTCCATGAAGGCAAGGGCCTCGGCGTAGGGCACAAAAGCAGGGGCGGAGATCCATTCGACCATGCGGGATGTCTTTTCAGTAAATGCGCGCGCCAAGAAAAGCTTGCGTCGGTGATGATTCGGGCGAAAACTCTGGGCCTGTATGTAGCCTTGGTCACGGGGTGTTTCCACACGTCAACCGTAAGATCCGGCCACACTGCGACTGCACGAATTGCCGTGTGGGCCGATTATGGAATTGATTGAAAGGATGGAAAGATGATTACGAAGGGATTTGCAACGACGTCACTGATTGTCGCGCTTGGCCTGACGCCGGCGGCGCCGGCCCTTGCCGGCGGCGGCGATGCGGTGGTGGGGGGGATTATCGGCGGCATCATCGGCGGCGCGATCGTCAATGACCAGAACCGCCGCAAGGCCGCGCCGGTGCGCCGCTACACGACGGTCAGGCCGACCGTCAGCAGCGCCCAGCGCGAGTCGAACCGCGAAGTGCAGGTGGCGCTGAATCATTTCGGCTTTGGCGTTGGTGCACCCGACGGGGCGATCGGCCCGAAGTCGCGCGCGGCGATCAGCGAGTATCAGGCGATGCTGGGCTATCCGGCAACGGGCCAACTGAGCGAGTATGAACGCAACCTTCTGGTCGGCTCTTACCACCGCGCAATTGCGGGCGGCGCGCTGACCATGCAGCAGGCTGCCTCGAATCCGATGGGGATGCGCGGGCTTTTGGTGCTCTGGCGTGACGAAGCGGCGGGTATTCCACCCGCCACGCCGAACTTCGCACCGCAACCGATGGCGCCGGGTGTCATGGCTGCCGCACCCGCACCCGCTCCCGCGCTTCCGGTGCCAACCGCGCCGCTGCCGCAATTTGCCGCCACGCCCGAACCCGCCGCCCCGGCGCTGCCCAGCTTTCTGGGCGGGGGGGTGACGCAGGCCTCGCTGGCGTCGCATTGCAACAAGGTCAACCTGACCACTTCGGCCAACGGCGGGCTTGTGACCGCCGCCGGCATGGGGGATGCCGGGCAGGCGCTGGGCGAACAGTTCTGTCTTGCGCGCGGCTATGCGATCACGCAGGGCGAAGAACTGGCGGCGGCGATTCCGGGCTTTACGCCGGCGCAGATCGCGGAACAGTGCGCCGGCTTTGGTCCGGCGCTGCACGATCAGGTCACCGCGCTGTCGCTGCAACCGCGTGACGCGGTTCTGGCGGGGGTGTCCAACTTTGCGCTGGGCACCGGCATGGCGCCGGCGCAACTGGCCGGAACCGCGCGGGTCTGTCTCTCGGTCGGGTATCGCACCGATGACATGGATGTGGCGATTGGCTCGGGGCTGTTGCTGACCGCCTTGGGCGAACGGCAATACGCCGAGCTTCTGGGCCACCATCTGGCGATGGGTTTTGGCGCAAGTCCACGCCCGGATCTGGCGCTTGAGTGGTATCAGATGGGGCTGGATGCGCTGGCCGGAGGGGCCGTGCCGGTGTTCGCGCCCAATCAGCCCGACCGCAGCGAACTGATCCGCAAGGCCGCCTATACGCTGGGCGGGCGCGCCGATCTGCTGCCCGCAGAGACGGTTCCCGTGACCTTGCCGTCCTTTGCGGCGCCGGTGCCGCAGCCGAACTCCGAGGTCTTGGCCGCCGTCCCCGAGCCGCAACCGGTTGCCACCGAAGCCTCGGCAGCCCCTGCCGCGGCCCCGGTCGGTGTGATAACCGGCGCGCGCAATCTGGTGCTGCTGCCCAGCCTGCTGCTTAAACCCTGAGCCGCGACACCGGCCAGACCCCTGACATGAAACCGAAAGGCGCCACTTGCGGCGCCTTTCTTGCGGCCGTGGCAGCCGAGCGGAGCTTTCTGGCTGGGCGGCGCCTCAGGGTTTTTCAAAGAGCCGAAAAATCCGCTTCCCTTCCCCCGAACGCTCGGTTATATCGCGCCGCACCAAGCCTGGACAGTGCGGTCGTGGCGGAATTGGTAGACGCGCAGCGTTGAGGTCGCTGTGGGGTAACTCCCGTGGAAGTTCGAGTCTTCTCGACCGCACCATTCTCCTTCCTGAACCGATGTCAGGCCCGGCCATCCTGCCCGGATCTTGCGGGTGCGATTCTGCCGCGCTGCCTGTTAGCGCCCGAACACGCGTTTGGCCCTCTTCGTGCAATTCAGACCCGCTGCCGAAATGACGCTGCCAATGGCGCAAGTTGGTCGCAGGCTGCGCATCATGCGACGTTTTCGTGCGATCTCTCCGGCAAAAACATGGTTTCGTCAGAGCGGCGAAAAATGGCGGAAATCATGTGTTGTATTGTGACCCCGCATCCGTTTTAGTCACACCACGGGAAAACAAAACCAAAGAAAACATGGGGAGCCCGCTTTGACTGCTACCGAAACCGACGATGGATTCGTCGAATTTGACCATGTGCAGAAAAGCTACGACGGAGAAACGTTGGTCGTCAAAGACCTGAATCTGTCAATTGGAAAAGGCGAATTTCTGACGATGTTGGGGCCTTCAGGGTCTGGCAAGACGACTTGCCTGATGATGCTGGCGGGCTTTGAGACCGCGACCAATGGCGCGATCCGGCTGGACGGGCAGAACATCAACGAAGTGCCACCGCACAAGCGCGGCATTGGCATGGTGTTTCAGAACTATGCGCTGTTTCCGCACATGTCGGTCGGTGAGAACCTGTCCTTCCCGCTGGAAGTGCGCGGCTTTGGCAAATCCGAACGCGAAGCCAAGGTCCGGCGCGCGCTGGACATGGTGCAGATGGGCGATTTCGCCTTTCGCCGTCCGGCGCAACTGTCGGGCGGGCAGCAACAGCGGATCGCGCTTGCACGGGCGTTGGTCTTTGACCCGAAGCTGGTGTTGATGGATGAGCCTCTGGGCGCGTTGGACAAACAGCTGCGCGAACATATGCAGTTTGAAATCAAGCGTTTGCATGAAAACCTTGGGTTGACGGTGGTCTATGTGACGCACGATCAGGGCGAAGCGCTGACGATGTCGGACCGGGTCGCGGTGTTCAACGATGGCCGCATTCAGCAGCTTGCCCCACCCGAAGATCTCTATGAACGCCCCGACAACAGTTTTGTGGCGCAGTTCATCGGCGAAAACAACAAACTGCCCGGCACCGTCGAGGAATTGTCTGCCGACAAGGCGCTGGTCAAGCTGGACACGGGCGAATTGATCGACTGCACGCCGGTCAATGTCGCTGACAGGGGGCAACGGACACTGGTTTCGATCCGCCCCGAACGCGTCGAATTCAAGCCCGAGATGATGCCCCCCGGCGCCCATACGATTCAGGCCGAAGTGCTGGAAGTGATCTATATGGGCGATATTTTCCGCACCCGGATGCTGGTTGCCGGATCGGATGAATTCGTGATGAAAAGCCGCAATACGTTGGGGCAGACCAAACTGGTTCCGGGCCAGCACATCCAGATCGGCTGGCACCCGCAAGACGCACGCGCGCTGGATCCCTTATGAGCTTTATGTGGCGGTCGGGGCTGTTTCCGACTGCTGCCTCTCTGCCACGTGACCCGTGGCCAAGTTTGACACCAAGTCAAATCAACCAACAACAGACGTCCAATGATGGGAGACTGAGATGAAGACTACACTTATCCTGACCACGGCCCTGGTCGGCGCGGGCTTTGCTGCCGCGGCGCAAGAGGTGAACGTGGTTTCCTGGGGCGGCGCCTATTCCGTCAGTCAGGTCGAGGCCTATAACAAGCCCTTCACCGAAAAGACCGGCATCAAGGTCAACATGATCGACGCCGACAACCCGGCCAGCCCGCTCAAGGCGCAGGTCGAGGCCGGCAACATCACCGGCGATGTCTTTGATATCGAAGTATCGGACGCGATCCGGCTTTGCGACGAAGGCGCGCTGGTCGAGATCAACCCCGACGATCTGCCGCCCGCACCGGACGGCACGCCGGCCAAGGACGATTTCGTTCCGGGTGCGCTGCGCGAATGTGCCGTGGCAAACATCGTCTGGGGCACGGTAATCGCCTATGACACCACCAAGTTCCCGGACGGTCAGCCCACGCTGGCGGCCGACTTCTTCAATCTTGAAAAGTTCCCCGGCAAGCGCGGCCTGCCGAAAAACGCCAAGCGGACGCTCTATCTGGCGTTGATCGCCGATGGCGTGCCTGCCGGCGAGATCTACGAGAAACTGGCCACGCCTGAAGGGGTGGCCCAGGCCTTCGCCAAGCTTGACACCATCAAGGACAGTGTCGTGTGGTGGGAAGCCGGCGCGCAGCCGCCGCAGCTTTTGGCCGATGGCGAAGTGACGATGGCGACGGTTTACAACGGCCGTATCTTCGACGCGATCGTGTCCGAGGGCAAACCCTTCGACGTGATTTGGGACGGCCAGTACATGGACCTCGACATGTTTGCCATTCCCAAGGGCTCGCCCAACCCCGAGGCGGCGATGGAATACCTGAAGTTCGCGACCGACACGCAGCGTCTGGCCGATCAGGCCATGTACATCAGCTACGGCCCATCGCGGAAATCCTCGGCGGCCCTCGTCGGCATGTACAAGGATGGCAAAACCGCAATGGCGCCGCATATGCCGACCAACCCGGCGAACATAGTCAACGCCGTTCTGGATGATCCGGAGTTCTGGGCAGATCACGACGTCGAACTGAACGAACAGTTCAACGCCTGGCTGGCCAACTGATCCGACATCGGCGCGGCGCGCGGACAACTGTCTGCGCGCCGCGCCACCCTACTCTGACAGCCGGGGAAACGAATGACCGACGCGACCGCAATGTTGACCACCAACGACGGCCAGCCGCTAAAGGCGGCGCTTGCGCGTTCACAACGCCGCGCCCGCCGCAACGCGCTGTTGCTGGTGGCGCCGCTGTTCCTGTTCGTGCTGATTACCTTCGTGATACCGATCGGCCAGATGCTGAGCCAGTCGGTCTATAACAACAACTTTTCAGTGGCCGCGCCGAATCTTGGCGCCTGGTTCGACGACCACCCGCAGGGCTCGGAGATCGACGAAACCGCCTTTGCCGCTCTTGTCGCCGACCTTCAGTACATGAAAGAAGAAAAGCTGTCAGGTTCCGCCGGCACACGGATCAACTATGATATTTCAGGAAGCCGTTCGCTGTTTACTGGATCGGCGCGCAAGGTTGATGACCTGACCCCACCCTATGCCATCTCGGTCCCGGCGCTGGATGAGAAATGGACCGACCCGAACCTGTGGCGCGCGATGCGCTCGGCGTCGTCGCCGCTGACGGGTGATTTTTACCTCGCGGCGCTGGATCTCACGCGCGATGAAGCCGGCGTCATCGTGCAGGTCGAGCCCAGGCAGCGCGTTTACAAGATGCTGTTCGGACGCACCTTGATGCTGTCGGCGCTGATTACCGGGATCTGCCTGGTGCTTGCCTTTCCGATCGCACATCTGCTGGCCACGCTGCCACTGGCAAAGTCGAACCTGCTGATGATCCTGGTGCTGCTGCCGTTCTGGACCTCGTTGCTGGTGCGAACCACCTCGTGGATCGTGCTTTTGCAACAGCAAGGCGTGGTGAACAGCCTGCTTGTCAGTTTGGGCATTATCGGTGACGATGGCCGGATCCAGATGATCTACAACCAGATGGGCACGATCATCGCGATGACTCATATTCTGCTGCCCTTCATGGTGCTGCCGCTTTATTCGGTGATGCGGCCGATCCCGCCCAGCTATGTGCGCGCGGCGCGCAGCCTTGGTGCCTCGAGCTGGACCGCCTTTCGCCGGATCTATCTGCCGCAAACCGTGCCGGGTATGGCCGCGGGCGCGCTGTTGGTCTTTATCCTTTCGGTCGGCTACTACATCACCCCGGCTCTGGTCGGTGGCGCCGATGGCCAGCTGATCTCGAATCTGATCGCCTTCCACATGCAAAAGTCACTGAACTGGTCGCTGGCGGCGGCGCTGGCGGGGCTGCTGCTGTTTGGCGTGCTGGTCCTTTACTGGCTCTACGACAAGCTGGTGGGGATCGACAATCTCAAGCTCGGCTGACGCGGCAACGGCCGCGCCTTTCGAGGGGTAAACAATCTCGGGCGTCAAGGGGCTGTGTCCCCGACCGGCGCCGCAAGAGCCGGGGCCACGTCCCGGAAACTGGAAACAGGAGTGACCGACGATGGCCCTTCCCGTCTATGCAAGCCCGCTAGAGCGCGCCTGGCATTATACCTATCTGGTCCTTTGTGGGCTGATCTTCCTGTTTCTGATCGCGCCGATTCTGATCGTGATGCCGCTGTCATTCAACGCCGAACCCTATTTCACCTTTACTCCGAAGATGTTGGCCCTGAACCCCGAGGGCTATTCGCTGCGCTGGTATGACAGCCTGCTGACCTTTGGCATGCAGGCCCCCGAGGGGCCGCGCAACGTCGCGTGGTGGTCGGATTTCTGGAACAATGCGCGGTGGATGCAGGTCGCGAAACATTCCGTCATCATCGGCTTTTTCGCAACGCTGGTCGCGACCATGCTGGGCACGCTTGCGGCGCTGGGCCTGTCGCGCCCAGAGATGCCCTTTCGGCGCGGGATCATGGCCGTCCTGATTTCACCGATGATCGTGCCGATCATCATCACCGCGACGGGGCTGTTTTTCTTTTATTCCAAGCCCTGCGCATTGTTGGCGACGGTCGGCTTGCCCGGCGAATGCGGCAAGTTGGCGGGCACCTATCTGGGTATCATCCTGGCCCATGCGACGCTGGGTATTCCCTTTGTCATCATCACCGTCACGGCGACGCTGGTCGGGTTTGACCAATCGCTGATCCGTGCGTCGGCCAGCCTTGGCGCCAACCCGCGCACCACGTTCTTTCGGGTCGTGATGCCGCTGATCCTGCCGGGGGTGATTTCCGGGGCGCTGTTTGCCTTTGTGACCTCGTTCGATGAGGTGGTCGTGGTGCTGTTTGTCGCCGATTTCGATCAGCAGACAATTCCGCGGCAGATGTGGAGCGGTATCCGTGAACAGATCAGCCCGGCCATTCTGGCGGTGGCAACGATTCTGGTCATCATTTCGATTGCGCTTTTGGCGACGGTCGAACTGCTGCGCCGACGGTCTGAGCGGTTGCGCGGAGTAACGCCGCGCTAGCCCGGACCCCCGGGTCGGGAGCCTCCGGCGGGGATATTTGGGCGAAGATGAAAGCGGGGGGCACGCCCGGCTCAGGGCAGGATGGCCAGCCAGAACCAGACCGTCAGGATCGAGCTTGCGGTGGCGATCAGCACCGATGAGGCGGCCACTCGCCGTGCCGCGCCATACATATTGGCAAAGAGATAGGCATTGACCCCCGGTGCCATCGACGCGGTGACCACCGCCGAACGCAGGGCGGTGGAGTCAAGCCCGAAGGCGAAATGGCCCAGCCCATAAGCCACCGCGGGGTGGACCAGCAGTGACAGACCGGTAACCATGCCGATGGTCTTCATGTCGCCTTCGGGTCGATAGCGCAAAAGCACGCCGCCAAGACCAAAGAGGGCGGCGGGTAGCGCGGCCGCAGCCATCATATCCGCCGCCGCCCAGATCGAGTCATGCAGTGCGAGGCCGGAAAGATTGACCGCAAAGCCCGCGAGGATGCCGATCACCAGCGGTGTACGCAAAATCCCCGACAGGGCGTTCAGCGCCACCCGACCCAGTGTCGCGCCGGTGCCATGGCTGCGCACGCCCTCCATCAGGGTGATGCCAAAGGTGTAAAGCAATGGCGAGTGGATCGAGATGATCGCGAAATTGCCCGCAAGCGCCTCGGCGCCATACGCGCGTTGGGTGATTGGCACGCCCAACAGCAGCGAGTTGGAAAAGAGGCAGCAAAATCCGATCGCGACGCAATCTGGCCCCGGACGGTGGAAAATGTATTTCGCGCCCCAGAGTCCCAGCGCAAAAGCCACGAACGCGCCCGCGTAAAACGAGATCATCAGCCCCGGATCGTAGCTCTTGCCCAGATCCAGCTTTGCGATCGAGCGAAACAGCAGCACCGGCACCGCGAAATTCTGCGCAAAGCGCATCACCCCTTCGACCGCGTTTTCCGGCATCAAACCGCGCCACGCCGCCACATAGCCAAAGCCGATCACCAGGAACACCGGCAAGATGACGTTGATCAGGCCGCTCATTCGGCGGCCAGGTCGATCACCATGCCGTCAAAGGCGGGACGGACGTTGTCAGGGGTTTCGTTCAGCACCGTGTCATAGTCGAGGTCGATATGCATATTGGTCAGTACCGCGCGCATCGGGCGCGCGCGCTTGATCCACTCGAGCGATTGGGCAAGATGGGCATGTGTCGGGTGTGGCTTGCGGCGCAGTGCATCCAGCACCCAGACCTCGAGCCCCTCAAGATGCGCCCAGACCGGCCCGGGAATTTCCGAAACATCGGGCAGGTAGGCCAGGCCGCCAATCCGAAATCCCAGCGCGTCGATATTGCCATGCGCGACCTCGAACGGGGTCAGCGCGACGGGCCCGCCCGCGCCGGTGATGGTGAACGGGCCGGTGATGGTTTTCAGATCGCAGATCGGCGGGTAGTTGCTGCCCTCGGGCTGCACGAAGGCATAGCCGAAACGCGACAGAAGGGCGTCTTGAGTTTCGCCATTGGCCCAGACCGGCAGGCGCGCCCCGGTGTTGTAAGTGACTTGGCGCAGGTCATCCAACCCATGAACATGATCGGCATGGTTATGGGTATAGACCACCGCATCGAGAGTGCCGACCCCGGCGCCCAGCAGTTGTTCGCGCAGATCGGGCGAGGTGTCGATCAGCACCCGTGTAGAACCTTGCGGCGAGACACGCTCGACCAGCATCGAGCAGCGCGAGCGGCGGTTCTTGGAATTGGCAGGATCGCAGTCGCCCCAGTCGCCACCGATCCGCGGCACCCCTCCTGACGAGCCGCACCCCAGAATGGTAAAGCGCAACGATGTCATGCGGCAGCCTCTGCGCGGCGCGCCTTGGTGAAGAGCCGGTCGAAATTGGCCGAACTGGCGGCGGCGAATTCGGCGTAGTCGAGGCCGTAAAGCGTGGCGCCGACTTGCGCGGTATGGGCGACGTAGGCCGGCTCATTGCGTTTGCCACGATGAGGGGGTGGGGCCAGATACGGCGCGTCGGTTTCGACCAGAACCCGGTCAAGTGGCGCGGCGGTAAAGATATCGCGGATTTCCTGACTTTTGGGAAAGGCGGCGATGCCCGACATCGACAGGTAGAACCCCAGATCAAGCGCCGCGCGTGCCAGCGCGGGCGAGGACGAAAAACAGTGCATGACGCAAGTGTAGGGCGCGTTGCGGTAGTGCTCGGCCAGAATGCGGGCCATGTCGTCGTCGGCGGCACGGGCATGGATGATCAGCGGCAGGCCGGTTTCCTGCGCTGCGGCAATATGGGTGCGCAGGCTGATTTGCTGCACCTCGGCGCTATCGGCCGTATAGTGGTAATCCAACCCGGTTTCGCCGATGCCCACGAATTTCGGGTGCCGCGCGAGCGCCTTGAGCTGATCGATCGTTGCCAGAGGTTCGGAGGCCGCGCTCATCGGGTGTGTGCCGGCCGCGTAAAAAACGCCGTCATGGGCCTCGGCAATCGCGCGCACCTGTGGCTCTTGCCGCAGTTTGGTGCAGATTGCAACCATTCGCGTCACCCCGGCGTCGCGGGCGCGGGCGATGACGCCGGGCAGATCCTCGGCAAAGTCGGGAAAGTCGAGATGGCAGTGGCTGTCCACGATTTCAGGTGTTTGGGTCATCTGCCGGGCCTTCTTTCTGGCGGCGCTAGGCCAAGGCCGCCTCGGTGATCTCCAGAACCATATCCATGACCAGCGCGGCAGGGTCAAGGTTTACGGCCCGTCCATGGCGTGCGCGTGCGCCAAGGCGTTGGTGCAGGCCGGCCCAGTGCCGCGCATGGGCGGGGCTGGGCGATAGCCGCGCCATCAGTGCCGCCTCGCCGGGGGCGGCCTCGGGGGTGGCGGGGCCGGCGACCCCGGCCCGAGCCAGCCGCGCCAAAAATAGCTCGATCAGCCCCAGCGTCAGGTCGAACCTTGCCTCATTGGCCTTGCCCGCCACCTGATCGGCCAGATTTAGCGCGCGGGGTCGATCCAGCCGGGGCAGGCTGTCCATCAGGCCTGTAAGCCGCGCGTATTGCGCCAGCCCGTCGAGGTTGGTCAACCGGATCGCCTCGCCCACCGAGCCGCCCGAAAGCGCGGCCAGCGCCGCCGGGTTGTCGGTTTCGGCCCCGGCCTGGGCAAGGGCGGCGGCCATCGGTTCGGCCGCAAGCGTGCCCAAACGCAGCTCGCGGCAGCGCGAACGGATCGTTGGCAAAAGCCCCGCCGGCTGGTGCGCGACCAAAAGGAAGGTAACGCCGGCGGGCGGTTCCTCGAGCAGTTTCAAAAGCGCATTGGCGGCGGCCGTGTTCAAATCATCTGCGGCATCAACGATGACCACGCGGCGACCGCCCTCGGCCGCCGAAAGGTGCAGGAAACTTTTCAGCTTGCGCACATCGCCCACCCGGATATCGGCCGAAAGCGCGGTTTCCTTGTCATTCGGGCCGCGTTTCAACAAGAACAGCCGCGATTCAGATTGCGCCGCGATCCGGCGCGCGACCGGGTGGTCGGCGCCGATGTCCAGCGTTTCGGGCGTAGGCGGTGCGCCAAAAAAGCCGCCGTCATCTTCGGGCGTGGCCAACAGGAACCGCGCGATACGCCACGCCAGCGTTGCCTTGCCGACTCCGCGCGGGCCGGTCAGCAGCCAGCCGTGGTGCAGCCGTCCGGTGGTGAAGGCCTCGAGAAACCCGGCCTCGGCGCGGGCTTGGCCGATCAGGCGGGTGGTGTCGCGCGGATGCGGGGCGCCTTCGACCTGATTGGGGTCGGGCAGATCAGCGGCCGTCATGCGCGCGGCCCTTGCGCGAGCGCCGTCAGCGCCAGGGCGGCGACATCGGCCGCCACCTCCTCGGGGGGGCGGGCACCGTCAATCACGCGAAAGCGCGCCGGAAATTCGGCGGCAAGCGCCAGAAAGCCTGTGCGCATCTTGATCTGCATCTCAAGCCCGAAATCCTCGAACCGCTCTTCGTGGCCGCACCGCGCGCGCGCGCGGGCAAGGCCCTCGGCCGGGTTGATGTCGATCAGGAAGGTCAGGTCCGGTTCGATCCCGATCATCATCTGGTGCAGCGCATCGACGATGCCTCGCAGGTCGCCGCGTGTCAGGCCCTGATACATTCGGGTCGAATCCGCGAAACGGTCGCAGATCACGACCTGACCTGCGGCAAGGGCAGGGGCTATGGTGCGCTCCAGATGGTCGCGGCGCGCGGCGGTGAACAACAAGATCTCGGTTTCGGCCGACCAACGGTCGGGATCACCCTCAAGCACGAGCGCGCGGATCTCTTCGGCGCCGGGGCTGCCGCCGGGTTCGCGCGTGGCCACGACATCCTGACCGAGGCCACGCAAATGCGCGGCCAGAAGCCGCGCCTGAGTGGATTTCCCTGATCCGTCAATGCCTTCGAAGGTGATGAACATTCGCCTAGCTGCCCAGCGATGCCAGCGCACGGGCCGCAACTTGCCCCAGCGCAGTCTTTATCCGCACAGTGAAGCCGCCCTTCTCCACCGCCGTTTGCGCCAGCAGTGGCACGCGCCGCTCGGCCATATCGGGCACGTTGATGACCAGTTCTCCCAGTTCCTGCCCCTCGGTGATCGGCGCTTCGATCGGCCCCGAGAACACCGCCTCGGCCCGGACCCCGTCTGCGCCCAGCGCCGGCAGCAGCAACGACAGATCTTCGGCCGTTACCAGCCCGACGGTATTTGCATCGCCCAGCCAGACCGGCGCCTCGGCGAGTTTCGTGCCCTTGGACGCGACCTGTTTCAGCACGAATTGGCGAAACGCCCAATTCACCAGCGCCTCGGCCTCTTGCGCGCGCGCGACTTCGGATTCCAGCCCCGAGATGACAAAGACGATGCGCCGGTTGCCCTGCACCGCCGAGCCGACAAGCCCATAGCCCGCCTCTTCGGTATGGCCGGTTTTCAGCCCGTCCGCGCCGATCCCCAGCTTGAGCAGCGGGTTGCGGTTGTGACGGTTGTCCGGCGCACGGTCGTCATAGGGAAACTCGGTGATTGCGAAATTCCGGTAAAGATCCGGAAATTCGCGGATCAGCCGGACCGACAGCACCCCCAGATCATGCATCGACATGCGTTGGCCGGGGTCGGGCCAGCCCGAAGCGTTGGCAAAGCTGGAATTGGTCATCCCGATAGCCCGGGCGCGTTCGCTCATCTGCGCGGCAAAGGCGTGTTCGGTGCCCGCCAACCCTTCGGCCACCACGACACAGGCGTCATTGCCCGACAGCACGATGATGCCCTTGATCAGATCGGCCACCGTCGGGCGGTCGCGTTCATTGAGAAACATCGTCGAGCCGCCCATCGCCTTGGCCCGCGACGAGACCGGGAACTGCGTCTCCATGCTGACCCGCCCGTCCTTGAGCGCCTCGAACAGCATGTTCACCGTCATCAGTTTCGACATCGAGGCCGGAGGCAGTGCGACATCGGCATTTTTCTCAAGCAGCACCGTGTCGGTCGTCATGTCATAGACCCATGCCGCACGGGCGTGGGTTTCAAAGGCATGGGCGGGCAGGGCGACGACAAGGCTGGCAAGCGTCAGCACCAGCAGGCGGGCAAAGGACAGCCGGGCGACGCATCGACGGGCGAAGGACTGGGGGCGGGCGAAAAACTGGGGGCGGGTGAAGGATCGGGAGAGCAAGGACATCTGGAATTGCGGCTCCTCAGTTTGAAACGGTGTAGGCGTCGGAGTAGCCGAGGCCCTTGATTTTCTGGATCTGTGTATCGCGGTCGGCGCCGGTCAGGGGGCCCGCGATGACGCGCCAGAAGGTCTTGCCCTGGCTTGTCTCTTTCTTGATCGTCGAGTTGATGCCAGCACCCGTCAATTGACTGGCGGCACGTTTGGCATTGGCCTCGACGCTGAAAATGCCGATCTGGACATAGGCCTTGGTCCCGGCGGAGGTGCTGGCGGCAGGTTTGACCGCCGGTTGGTCGGCGGGTTGTGTCACCACGGATGCGATGGGTTTGGCTGTGGGTTTGGCTGTGGGTTTGGGCGTGGGCTTGGCGCCGGGCTTGCCTTCGGCGGCGGCGATCGCACCGGCGGCAGCGGCCGTCAGATCGTCAATCGGTTTGGCCTCGATCGTTTCGGTGGCCAGAACCGGCCCGCTTGTCGGCTCGGGTTCAACAGGAGCCTCTTGCCGGCGCAGTGCCACCACCGACAGCGCGACGGGTTGACCGGCCAGCATCCCAAGCGCCGCCGCCGCGTCCGACGAAACCTGCATCTTCGGCCCCGGATTGTCGCGTTCGCGCCGGAACAGCGCGCCGATCACGAATTTGCCGTTGGCGGTGTTGCGAATGATGACCCGTTCGGGGTCTTTGACCGTGGGGTGCGCGACCCAGACCCCGCCCAACGAGGGGCGACCGTCCCAAAGCCCCTGATCATCCGCGGAAAAGACCTCGGGGGCCTCGACGTCGCGTTCGACCAACCGGGTCGAGGACGCGGCGGCAGGGCTGGTGGTATCGCCCGCCGCGCCCTTGAGAAAGCCGAAGGGTTGCGCGCCATCTTCGCAGCCCGCGAGCAGTAGCCCGCAGCCCAGCATCAGCGCAAATCCCGTAATCCCCTGCCTTGACATCATCGCCCCTTTCGCGCGGATTTTTCCGCGTCTGACCCGTTCCGCCCTTCGAGGCGGGCGCGCCCTGCCCATTGCCCGCGCAAAGGCCCGCATCGGCGCCAATTTGCACGGTATTGCGCGGACTCTAGCCGCAATGGAGGGGCAAGAAAAGTGTGCCCGCAGTGCACGGGCGGTTTTCGGCGCGGCGGTTACGTCAGTTTTGCGTGAACCGGGTTTGTTGCACGCCACGGGGGGGCGCGGCGCCTGTTGTTTCGGCCTGTGCCGAGCCTTTGCGCGGCTTGGGTCTTGGCGGCGTGGTTCGGGCCGTGGCGTGATGCCGGAACGGACCGGGTATCTGATTGGCTATCGCGCGATCACGCTTCCGGCCTGATAGGCGTCAGAGCCATCAGCAGAATTTCCGGGTCAAGTCCGCGATGATCTTTTCTTCGTCCGAACCGATGACCAGGGCCCTGACCCTGGACGTGCCGAGGGCAAGGTCAGTGCCGTCTTCGACAACCGACGCCACCCCAAGCCAATCCAGGCCCGCCAGCACCTCGCTGCGCACGCGGGTCGAGTTTTCGCCGATGCCGCCGGTAAAGACGATCGCGTCCAGCCCGCCCATATCAGCGGCCATTGCACCGATTTCATGGCGAATGCGGCTGGTGAAATAACGGATCGCCTGCCGCGCGGCCGGATTGTCCGAGGCTTCCAGTTGGCGTATGTCGTTGGACAGACCCGAAAGCCCCAATAGCCCCGAGCGGCGGTAGAGCAGGTCCGAGATCTCGGCCGCCGTCATCCCTTCGTGCTGCATCAGATAAAGCAGCACGCCGGGGTCGATCTGGCCCGGGCGGGTGCCCATCGCCAGCCCGTCGAGGGGCGAAAACCCCATGGTTGTGGCGACCGACCGCCCGCCGATCATCCCGCAAAGCGAGGCGCCATTGCCCAGATGCGCCACCGCCACCCGGCCCGCATGCAGCGCCGGCGCGTGCCGGGCCAAAGCGCCCGCGATTGACGCATAGCTCAGCCCATGAAAGCCATAGCGCCGCACGCCCTTGTCGTAATAGGCGCGGGGCAAGGCATAAGTTTCATGCACGAAATCCTGCGTTCGGTGAAACGCGGTGTCAAAGCAGGCCACCTGAACCGCCTGCGGAAAGGCCTCCATGGCGGCGCGCACACCGGCCAGATTGTGCGGCTGGTGCAGCGGCGCAAACGGCTCCAGCGCAGCAAGTTCAGGCAGCAACGCCGGGGTGATCCGCGCCGGCGCGGCATGGCGCGGGCCACCGTGCACGACGCGGTGGCCCACCGCCTCGATCCGGGCTTGCGCGAACTGCCGCTCGATCAGCGAAAGAATCGCGCCCAGCGCGCCCCGGTGGCTGACCGCACCCAGCGGCACATCCTGTGCCGCACCTTCCTTGGGGTGAAAGCGCAGGTCGGCCGCCGCGCCAATCCGGTCCAC
Source organism: Rhodobacteraceae bacterium UBA6197 (assembly GCA_002422085.1). GTDB lineage: Bacteria > Pseudomonadota > Alphaproteobacteria > Rhodobacterales > Rhodobacteraceae > UBA6197. The sequence continues at coordinate 191,735 of DISZ01000019.1, read as the reverse complement.
CAATCCCGAGGCCAGACGCGTCGCGCCTTTGAAGAGCGCGAACTTGATCGACGAAGAGCCCGCGTTCAGCGTCAGGATCATGCCCGCCCCCTCATGCCGGAACCACAACCCCGCGGATGCGCGCATCGTGCAGCGTTGCCACCGCGCAAGAGGCCAGCCGCGCCATGTCGCTATCGGCGCGGGAATTCAGAATGATCGGCACCCGGGCCCCCATCACCACACCGGCGGCCTCGGCATGCGACAGATAGGTCAACTGCTTGGCCAGCATGTTGCCCGCGTCCAGCCCCGGCACCACCAGAATGTCGGCATGACCCGCAACCTCGGATTTGATCCCCTTGATCCGCGCGGCGGCGATATCGACCGCGTTGTCCATTGCCAGCGGGCCATCGACCATGCCGCCCCGGATCTGCCCGCGCTCGGCCATTTTTGACAAGAGCGCGGCGTCCATCGACGACGGAATGGCCGGGTTCACGGTCTCGACCGCCGACAGCACGCCCACTTTCGGCACCGCGATCCCCAACGAGATCGCAAGGTCGATGGCGTTTTGCACGATATCGACCTTGGTCTCGAGATCCGGGGCGATGTTGATCGCCGCGTCCGTGACCAGCAAGGGATGGTTCAGCCCCGGTACGTCCATCACGAAGATATGGGTGAAGCGGCGGCCAATGCGCAATCCGCTGACCTTGTCCAGCATCGGTCGCAGCAGATCGTCGGTGTGCAGATGACCCTTCATCACCGCACCCGCCCGCCCCTCGTGGACCAGCGCCACGCCAAGCGCCGCTGCGGCGCGCGGGTCGGCGGCTTGCAGGATCTCGATCCCGGTCAGATCGGCACTCAACTCCTTGGCTGTGGCGGTGATCCGGGCATGATCGCCAACCAGGATCGGCGCGATGATCGTGTGCTTCATTGCCAAAAGCGCGCCTGAAAGCGAACTGCTGTCCTCGGGGCAGATCACGGCCGTCACCAAAGGCGGCAAGGGTTCCGCGCGTTCCAGCATCCGCTCGAAGTGGCGGTGGTTGTTGACGACAAGGCCGGGCAGGTCCTGGTCGTCGTAGCGCACCTTGTTGCGGGGGGCGACCACCACGGCCTCGCCATCGGCGATCAGCGCGCTATCGGCGGCGCGGCGAACCTGTGTTGCCATGGTGACCGAACCATCGGTGGCCTTGCCGGTAACGGTGACACGGGCGATCAGCTCGTCGCCGGGAAACGCGCGGTTTGTGAACCCGAGGCTCTGGTGCTGGTAGAGCGTGCCCGGCCCCGGCAGCACATTGCCCAGCACCGCCGAAATCAACGAGCCGACAAACATGCCGGGCACGATCGCCTCGGGCTGGCCATCGCCGTCGCCGTCATGGCGCGGCAGGTGTATCGGGTTGTGGTTGCCCGAGGCATTGGCGAAAATCAACAAATCGTCCGCGGTGCAGATGCGGCGCAATTCGGCGCTGTCACCGATGGACATTTCTTCAAAGGTGCGGTTTTCCGCGATCATCCGTTTGTTCTCCGATACGGTGCGCCAACAGGCGTGCCCGTTGGGTCGCTGCGGCACGGGAGCCCGGATGCTGCAACTGCAGCAAAGCGGGCGCCTCTACATCTGCCTCGGCGCCACCAAGGTCAACATCTTGCAAGCCCGTGTTCCGTAGCGTCAGGGGTTTGCCAGTCGTGCAGGCTTGCGCCATGGTGGGGGGATGAAAAAGGCAGGCAAAGGCAGCACGATGGGCATGGTGGATGATCTGGGGTTGAAGAACCTTGCGGTGACGATGGATGAAGACGGCATCGCTGTGGTGACGTTGAATCGGGCGGCCAAGCGCAACGCGCTGGATGCCGCGACGGTCGAGGAAATGATTGCGCTGTTTTCGACCTTGCCGCGTGCGGGCGCGCGGGCGGTCGTGCTGCGTGCCGAGGGCCCGCATTTCTGTGCCGGTCTGGATCTGGTCGAACATTTTCAACAGGATCGCTCGGCGGCGGATTTCATGCATATCTGCCTGCGCTGGCATGAGGCGTTCAACAAGATGGAATACTCTGGCGTGCCGATCATTGCCGCGCTGAAGGGGGCGGTGGTGGGCGGCGGGCTTGAACTGGCCTCGGCGGCGCATGTCCGGGTGGCCGATGCCAGCACCTATTTCGCCCTGCCCGAGGGCCAGCGCGGCCTGTTCACCGGCGGCGGGGCCACGATCCGGGTGGCCGATCTGGTGGGCAAGGCGCGGATGATCGACATGATGCTGACCGGGCGGATCTATCGCGGCACCGAGGCGGTGCAGGTCGGGCTGTGTCAATATCTGGTCGAGGGGTCGAGCGACGAAAAGGCGATGGAACTGGCCCGCGCCGCGGCGCAGAACCCGCCGCTGTCGAACTTTGCGATCTGTTCGGCGATCAGCCATATGCAGAACATGTCCAGCTTTGATGCCGCCTATGCCGAGGCGGTGGTGGCCGGGATCGTCAACACCCAACCCGCCGCGCGCGGGCGGCTTGAGGCTTTTGCGGCAGGCACGGCGGCGAAAGTGAAGCCCGAGTAGCGGCTAGACGATCCGCCACGGCACCGGCAGGGGAAATTCCTCGAGGTTTTCGCCCGGGCCGACGCGGTCGACCACGGCAAACAGGCCCGGTGCATGAAGCGGCGTCAGCACGCCGTGCCAGACGCCGCGACGCAGGTTGATCGCTTGGCCCGGTGCGGTCAGAAAGGCCCGCGGCGTGCCTGGCTGGCCGTTCTGATCGGGGGCGGTGATGACCAGAAACGGATGCGGCGTCATCGGCACAAAGGCCTGGCTGCCGATCGGATGTCGTTCCAACAAGGTCAAGACATAGGGCAGGCTGCGCGGCTGCGCCTGAAAAATCGAGATCCCGGCGCGGCCGTCAGCGCCGAAATCGAGCCGCGCGCGGTCGTGAAAGCGCTCGCAAAGCCCGGCGTTGATGATCCGGTCGGGCGGGCCGCTGGCGTCGAGCACATCGCCGAAAGGGGCGAAGGCGGCGGCGGTAAGGGGTTCGGTTCTGATCGTGCGCATTGGCCTGCCGGGGTTTTGGCGGAAAGGCCGAGGGGCTGTCTGCCCCCCGGACCCCCCGAGAGTATTTGGTCCAAGAGACCGGGGTATCGGGATTGACGGGCTAGGGGGTGCCGGCGGTGCGGGGGGCGCCGAAGGCGCCGGGGCCGCGCAGCCGGACGTGGCGATTGACGTCCTTGTAGAGCAGATATCGGAACGGGCCGGGGCCGGCGGCGTAGCAGGCTTGCGGGCAATAGGCGCGCAGCCACATGAAATCGCCGGCCTCGACCTCGACCCAGTCGCGATTCAGGCGGTAGACGGCTTTTCCTTCAAGGACATAAAGGCCGTGCTCCATGACGTGAGTTTCTTCGAACGGGATCAGCCCGCCGGGTTGAAAGGTGACGATATTCACATGCATGTCATGGGCAAGATCGTCGGGATCGACAAAGCGGGTCGTGGCCCAGCGGCCCTCAGTGTCGGGCATCGGGGTGGCGTGCACTTCGCGGTCATTGGTGACGAAGGCTTTGGGGGCGGGGGTGCCCGGCGCGGGTTCGTAGAGTTTGCGGATCCAGTGGAAGCGCAGCGGGTGGTCGGTGCCATTGCGCAGCCGCCAAGGGGTGCCCGCCGGGATATAGGCGTAGCCGCCGGTATCGAGTTCGTGTTCCTGACCATCGAGCGAGAGCCAGAGTTCACCCTCGGTTACGAAGATCACGGATTGGACGCCGCTGTCGGGTTCGGGCGTATCGGAACCGCCGTCGGGGGCGACCTCCATCACATATTGGCTGAAGGTTTCCGAAAAACCCGTCATCGGCCGGGCGATGATCCAGGCGCGGGTCGCCGACCAGCCCGGCAGGTTCGAGGTGACGATATCGCTGAACACGCCGCGTGGAATGACCGCGTAGCTTTCGGTAAAGACGGCGCGACCGGTGTGCAGCGCGGTTTGCGGCGGCAGCCCGCCTTTCGGCGTGTAATAGGGGCTCATGGCAACAGATCCTTCAGGCGCAGCAGGGCGATGCGTTCAACCTGAGCGCAGGCAATGGAAAACTCGGTTTTTCGATCATTGGCGAGGCGGCGCTGAAAGGCGGTCAGAATGCCGGGCTTGCGATGATCGCGCACGGCGATGATGAAGGGAAAGCCGTGGCGGGCGACATATTCGGCGTTGAGACGGCCAAAGGTGGCGCGTTCGTCATCGGTCAGCGCATCGAGCCCGGCGCTGGCCTGTTCGCCCGACGAGGCCTCGGTCAGGCGGCGCGCCTGCGCCAGCTTTCCGGCAAGGTCGGGGTGCGCGTTCAGCACACCCAGCCGTTCGTCCGGCGTGGCCGTGCGAAACGCCCGTGCCAGCGCATTGTGCAGCCCAGGGGCGGTGTCATGTGCGGGACCCAGTTCCAGTTCGAAGGCGCGGTCGGCCACCCAGGGAGAGTGTTCGAACACCCCGCCGAAACGGGCGACAAAGGTGGCGCGGTCCATCTGGCTGGGGCGCGCAAAACGCTGCGGCGGGTGGGCCGAGGCCCAGTGCTGAGCGATGTCCTGACGGCGGGCAAACCAGACCCCCTCGTGGCTGCGGGCATAGTCGAGAAAGCGTTTCAGCCCCATCACCCGGCCCGGTCGCCCGATCAGGCGGCAATGAAGACCGATTGACATCATCTTCGCCGCGCCGGTCGCGCCCTCGGCGTAAAGTGCATCGAAGCTGTCCTTGAGATAGGCAAAGAAATGATCGCCCGTGTTGAACCCCTGCGGCGTGGCAAAACGCATGTCATTGGTGTCCAACGTATAGGGAATCACCAGTTGATCGCGTGCGCCCAGTTCCAGCCAATAGGGCAGATCATCGTCATAACTATCGGATATCCAATCGAAACCGCCTTCCTCGGCGACCAGCCGCAGGGTGTTGATCGAGGAACGCCCGGTATACCAGCCGCGCGGACGGCTGCCGGTGACTTCGGCGTGCAGACGGATCGCTTCGGCGATGGCGGCGCGTTCTTCTGGCTCGGGCATGTCCTTGTGCTCGACCCATTTCAGCCCGTGCGAGGCGATTTCCCAGCCGGCCGATTGCATGGCGGCGACCTGTTCGGGGCTGCGCGCCAGCGCGGTGGCGACGCCGTAGACGGTCAGCGGCAAGTGCATCGCGGTAAACAGACGGTGCAGGCGCCAGAACCCGGCACGGGCGCCGTAGTCATAGAGTGATTCCATATTGGCATGGCGTTGGCCGGGCCAGGGCGCGGCGCCGACGATTTCCGATAGGAACGCCTCTGAGGCGGCGTCACCGTGGAGCAGGCAATTCTCGCCGCCCTCTTCGTAGTTGAGCACCAAAGAGATGGCCAGACGCGCACCCATCGGCCATTTGGCATCGGGCGGGGTGGCGCCATAGCCACGCATATCACGGGGGTATCGGTTCATGGTGCCTCATTCGCGGGACAGGGCCAAGGGATCTGAGTCGATATGACGGCTTTGACGCGGAAGTTTCAAGAAATCCCTTTCGCATTGGCCACCGAAGACAGTACCGCCCGCAGGGTAGCCCAGCTCGACCGGCGGTGGCGGCAACCCCGTCAGCGCCAACGTGCCGTCGCTTTGGAAATCGAAGATCGAGCCGGCTTTGCGGGTGTCCCCAAAGCAAGACCCGCCCAAGTTTGCCGACCTGAAACCTCTTTGCGACATCTGCCTGTGAATGCCACCCCGGCATCGCGCGAGGGCTGTTTCGACAAGTGCGATCTGAGGCGATGATCGGTTTTCTGCGCGGTGCCGAAATCTGGGTTCACCGCTGCTGCCGGGCAAAAGCGACTCGGCCTTTGTCAATGCGCCGAAAGGGACGGCTGCCGCCAGGTTCTTGTCACGATGAAAACGCCGATTTACGCGACGGCGCGACCTTTGCGTTTGCGCTGCCGCAATCTGGCCTGTGCAAATGCCCTCCAAATGCAATGCCGTAGCCTGACGGGTGCCGATCAATCCCTGTCATGGTCTGGCACGCAGACGCCTGCGGCACTGTCTTGAGAAAATCGGCTGATGCAGAAGCCGCCCCGCTTTAAATGTGGAGGTTCGAAAACCGAGACCCTCATTCGGTCGGTCGGCGCGCTGCAATTTTTTACCGGCAGAGACGATCGCGCCACAACACTTCACGCTCTGGTTGCGCGGAAAAAGGCAACGCAGCGTCCCGCCATCATGCTTTGCGTCATCGCCGGCCCCCCCCCGAGGGGTGGCCTCACCGCCAACACGCATCGCATACCTTCCCAAGCACGCGTTTTCGTCAGCGGTCACGCGACGGCCACCGTGGCCCGACAAGGGCTCGTCCCATATCGTTTCGGGCGGCGCGGCACAGTGTCGAAACGGGTAAAGTTACCTCGATTGGCGTGGGTCGAGGGGCCGCTCTGGATTGGTCATGCATGGTGGTGCGAATGTCGAAACGTGCTGCCGGGCCAAGACGCGTCATTGCGCGGCAAGGGATTGCAGAGCCGAGCGCAATACGGCCGAGGTGTGTCTGAAAATGCTTTGCAGGTTTACCCAGTCCTGGAACCGGGTGGATCCCGCGGCGCCAGAACACGCCACAGGCGCTAGTTTGCCCATTTGGTCGATGCTTTGTCGGACAGCCCCGAGGACATGCTGCCGGTTCGTGCAAGTCAGGATCCGGAGGGTGAACGGGGCTTCCCACGGGTGCCTGTTCCTCGCTGCCAATGCGGCCGCGTCAGAAGACCGTTGCCTGCGGGATCTGCCTGCCCGACACAAGGTCGAGGTCGCCCATCGGGCAGCACGGAAGACCGGGATTTGTCGCGGCGATGCCAAGCGAATGTGGGTCCAAGGCAGAGCGGGCGCTTCATCGTGGGACTGCAGGTGCGGGTGCAAAGCGTCTGCAAGACGGGGTGATGCGGGCAGTTTGAATGCCTTCGAAGCGCGCGGGGCCCGGAAACGGGTTTGCGCGGATTGCTTTCCTTGATGAATAGCAAGGTAGCGTGTTGCTTGGGGTCTCGGCGCGCACGCGTGACGGCGGGTGATTGCAGAACGGCGGGCGAACCGACATAGTTGCCACAGCGAACACTGGAGGCGAGATGGCCGGATATCTGACGACCCATGTTCTGGATACCGCGCAGGGGTGCCCTGCGGCGGGGCTGCGGATCTCGCTTTACCGGCTGGACGGGGGGAGGGTCTTGCTGCGCGAGGTGGTGACCAATGCCGATGGGCGCACCGACGGGCCAATCCTGCCGGTGGCCGAATTTTCGCCGGGGGTCTATGAATTGGTGTTTCATGCCGGTGCCTATCTTGGGGCCGGGGACAGGGCCTTTCTGGACGAAATCCCGATACGTTTTGGAATGAGCGATCCGGCCGCCCACTATCACGTGCCGCTATTGCTGTCGCCCTATGGGTATTCAACCTACCGCGGCAGCTAACGCACCCGACGGGCAGGCGTTTTGGCAAGGTGCCACGCCAACACGCCTGCGCCGCGGTCGGTTTTTCGATCTACGCGCTCGAGGAATGCCCGACAAGCGGGGGCATGACAAAGCTGATCTGCCCGGCTAGGCTCTGCGATGAACAAGGGAGAGGCACGATGCTGGATACCACGCTGGTGATGGAATGGGTCGGGTTTGCGGTGCGCTGGGTGCATGTGATCACCGGCATCGCCTGGATCGGATCTTCGTTCTATTTCATTGCGTTGGACTTGGGCTTGCGACCCGAAGCCGGGGCGCCGAAGGGGGTGAATGGGGCCGCGTGGCAAGTTCATGGCGGTGGGTTCTATCACATCCAGAAATACATGGTCGCGCCCGAGCAGATGCCTGCCGACCTGACGTGGTTCAAATGGGAAAGCTATGCCACCTGGCTATCGGGTTTTGCGCTGCTGGTGCTGGTCTATTACCTTGGGGCCGCGTTCTTCCTGATTGATCCAGAGGTGGCTGATCTGCCGGTCTGGGGGGCGGTGATGATCTCGGTCGGCTCGTTGGTATTTGGCTGGCTCGCCTATGATCTGATCTGCAAATCGCGCTTTGGCGATGACAACCGGCGTCTGATGATCGGGCTCTATGTCGTGTTGGTGGCGATGGCCTGGGGCTATACTCAGGTGTTTACCGGGCGCGCGGCGCTGCTGCATCTGGGGGCATTTACCGCCACGATCATGTCGGCAAACGTGTTCTTGACGATCATTCCTAACCAGAAGATCGTGGTTGCCGACCTTATAGATGGGCGCACCCCCGACCCGCGCTACGGCAAGATTGCCAAGCAGCGTTCGACCCACAACAACTACCTCACATTGCCCGTTCTGTTCTTGATGCTGTCAAACCATTATCCGCTGGCCTTTGCGAGCAGTTGGAACTGGCTGATCGCGAGCCTCGTGTTCTTGATGGGGGTGACGATCCGGCACTGGTTCAACAGCCATCACGCGCGTAGCGGGAACCCGCGCTGGACATGGGTGGCAACCGCCGTCCTGTTTGCAGTGATTGTCTGGCTGTCGTCGCTGGGGCAGCCGCAACGGGATGCCGAGGCCGCAGCCATGACGCCTGCGGCGGCTCCTTTTGCGCAGGCGATGGCCTTTGCTGAGGTCACCGATATCGTACTGGGGCGGTGCTCGATGTGCCATGCTGCCGAACCGGGATACGAGGGCATCGCGCGCGCGCCCAAGGGGGTATTGCTGGAGACCCCGCAACAGATCGCCTCTGAGGCGCGTCGGATTTACGTGCAAGCCGGCATGACCCATGCGATGCCACCGGGAAACCTGAGTTTCATGGAGCCGGATGAACGCGCCCGGATCATTGAGTGGTATCGTTCTGTCAACGGCTAACCTGTTCCCGCCAGGCAGGACCCGACCTCTTGTTTGCCGTGCCTCCAACTTCCGGGCGGCGTTGATGATGGAACCGCCCCCCGAAATGACCGCCCTCCGTCATGGGGTGTCGCAAACCAACTTTGACCCAAGGATGCCGACGGAGTGACTTGCACCAACTGGGTTCTTCCTGCCCTTCGACAAGCATTGGGGCGCTGATATTTTTGCCCGCTGAATTGTTGCCCGCCGATTTGGCCCTGTCCGGGAAATGCGTTTCACTTGGCCTTGGTTGGGACGTTGCCCCATCCGCTGCAATGGGCCGCTTCGCTGACCTTGGCGAGGGCAATTGCATGTGTGAGGATCGCGTTGCGAAAGGCCTGCGAAGAGGCGCTGGGCAGCGCATTGGCTCAGAAATCCTCCCAGGCAGCCTCGTCCGGCTCGGGCTTGATCGCCAATGCGCTGATGCGCCGTCCGCCAAAGGGCAGGGTCACCGGCGCGGAAGCATTGCACGGTACGCGTTCCTCCTTCTTCAATGCGCTTGCGCCTTCGCCGAAGGATGGGGAGGACGTTTGAGGGGGCATGGCGCGGCTTGCGACGACCTGTGGCGCAACTGGCGCTGCTTGGGCGCGTTTCGAACAAAAACCGGCCGATGGCGCTATCCCAAGGCTGAATCGCGCCACCGTCGACGCGAGAGACTGGGCTTCGCGGGTCAACGAGTGGCTGGCGGCGGTCGTTTGCTCGAACATTGCGGCGTTTTGTTGAGTGACCTGATCCAGTTGGTTCATGGCTGTGTTGATTTCCGACAGCCCTGCAGATTGTTCACGCGCCGAAACGGCGATCTCTGACACAAAGGCGTAGATATCGTTGACTGCCGTTTCGATGCCGCCCAGCGCATCGCCGGCCTGACCCACCAACCCGACCCCGCGTTTGACCTGATTGGACGACGACGAAATCAGCCCGGCGATTTCGCGGGCCGCGTCGGACGAGCGCTGCGCAAGCGCGCGCACTTCGGAGGCGACCACCGCGAAGCCACGTCCTGCTTCGCCCGCACGTGCCGCCTCGACGCCGGCATTCAATGCCAACAGATTGGTCTGGAACGCGATTTCATCTATCACACTGGTTATTTTCGAGATCTTACCAGAGCTTTCTTCGATTTCGCCCATCGCCAGCACCGCTTCGCGCACCACGGCGCCGCTGGTTTCGGCATTTTTCTTGGCGGATTCGACCATATGATTGGCCTGCGCTGCCACGTCGGCGGCCGATTGCACGGAGACAGTCATCTGATTGAGCGCCGCTGCGGTTTCTTCGAGGGTCGCCGCTTGCTGTTCAGTGCGGAGCGACAGATCGTCGGAGGCCCCCGAGATTTCGCCGGCTTCGGCGTGAATGGCATCGGCATTTTCAACCACGTTGCGCATGGCTTGCAACAAGTTGGTGGTCGCATCGTTGTAATCTTGCCGAAGTTGCTCGTATTCGGCTGAAAACTCGGCCGTGATCGTCGCGGTCAGATCGCCTTGCGACAACTGCGCGAGGGCGGCGCGCAGTGCACCGATGACCTGTCGCAGTTGTTCGGCATGTGTCGCGCGTTCGGTCTCTTTTTGTGCCAGTTGCGTTTGAGCCTCGGTCACGTCATTGCCAAGAAAGACATAGCGCAATGTCTTACCCGCACCGTCCTGAACTTGGCCAAAGCCACCATCCAGAACAAGCGTATGCGCAGTGCCTTGCCGCATCTCGATTCGCCCGGAGGCGGTTTGACCCGAGTTCAACAACTCGAATACCGATCTCTCAGGATGGGCGCGCCAACGAAGCACCGCCGAAAAATCGCGATCTACAAGGTCGGATTCGGCTTTTCCAAGCAGGTTGCAAAACCGGGCGTTGGCCATTTCCAATTTTCCGGCAACCGAAAACTCGGCCCTTGCTTGAGTGCCATCAATGGCACTGATGACCGCGGCGTTGCGCTGGGCCGCCGTCAGGTCGCGCCATTCGGAGACTTCGCCGATCTTCTGGCCATTCTCGTCAAGGACAGGGCTGATGTTGATCGCGAGAAAGCCGGTTGGAAGCTCCTGCTCGACATGAAGGGTTGTCCCGCGTGCCGTGTCGATCGGGCCTGTCGCTTGATTTCTGCGGTCGAGCAGCCTGTCGGCCTGAAGACCGATCATCCGATCCGCATCAAGATCCGGGATTCGGTCACGCAGCGCCGGGGTGTGTTGGCGCACAAGGGCCTTGAAGGCGTCGTTCACATAGGTGATCTGATGCGCATTGTCCGTCAGCATCACCGCGGTCGAACTTGCCTCGAGTGCAACTCCCCGCATCAAGGCTTCTCGGTTCGTATTGGCGGCAGCAGAGAGAGAGGTGCGAAACTCTTCCAACGAGCGCGCGATCATGCCGATTTCATCGCAGCGATTCAGCGCCGGAATGGTGACTGAATAGTCTTGCCGCGCGACACGTCCCATCGCGAGATTGACCTGCGTAAGAGGTCGCGCAATGACATGGAAAAACGCATAGGCTGCCAGGATCAGCGCCGATAGAAACAAGCCGCTGGTAAGCACAAGGCTGTCGATCAGGGAAGATCGGGCCTCGGCAAGCGCAATTTCTGGGGTCCAACTGGTCACCAGAACGCCGATCGGAGGATCATTCTTGGTGATCCTGATCGGCAAAGCATAGGTCAGCAGATCGAACGAACGGGCAGGGGTCCCGGTCGAAAGGGCCTTGTTGCCGGTCTCCAGCAGCAAGGTCTTGTCCGCCGTGGTGACGTGTTCGGCAAAAATCGCCCCGGTCATGTCGAGTATCAAGGCCCCCGTGCCCACGCCAGCCGAATCGGAAATAACGCTTTCAAGCACCTGGGACGCTTGTTCGGATTTGCCAAAACGCAAGGCGCCCGAAATCTGACGCACGATCATCGGCGAAATGGAAACTCCATGTTCCTGCGATTCGACCTGGATGTTTTGAGCGACCGAATGATAGGTCATCCATGCCATGGTCGCGGTGACGATTGCGGTGCAGAGCGCAACAATCGCCGTTGCCTTGAAAAATACCGATCGCAAAATCTGAATTTTGGCGCGCATTTTGGAATCCTTGGGGCTGACGGGGCGGTGAAGATTTACTCCAGCGCCTCGGCGTTGAGTCCAACGGTCATCGCGCCGATCGCTGCACCGGACGCAGGATCAACCAGGGTGAAGGAGACCTGCACCTCGTAGAGCTGGGACGATTCGTCGAATTCGACGTCACCGATGTGCAGGGCGCCCGGCCCAACTCCGTAGGTGGCGGAAAACTTGTCCTCATCGCCCTGCCAATAATCCGAGGTCAGCGCGGCAGTGGCGACGTTGAGGCCGCGGTTGTCCATGATGAACGCCTCGATCAAAGTGCCATCCGAAGCAGCAACATGCGCGCGCAGTTGTTCGGCGGCGGGGTTGTCGAGAACCGCCTCGATTGTCGGCCGGGACGCGGCGCTGATTTCGGCACGCCATGCCGAATCCAGTGACAGGATCTGGCCCTCGGTCAAGGCGGCGTGGGCGGTATTTTGCGCCTGAATGGCCGCAATTAGCATTGGATCAGAAGCCCAGCTTCGCACCTGCGTCTCAAGGTAGGTGCGGGCCGCGCCCCGAATCTCGATGGCATGGGCAGATTGTGCAAAACAAGACAACAGCAACACGAGGACGGCAGATTTCATCGCAGGTTTCCGATCCGGGGGCCGCCAACGGCCAGGTGATTCATTCGCATCACCCTAGAGCGCAACCGTTTCCGCATGCTTAACCGCGCCCAGCCCTGCTCACACCCGCGTTCCTGCCCTTGCAGCGCCCTGCCCGCGACACTAAGACTCGGGTAAGGTTCTGGGGCTATGGATTTCAAGAGACAGCGAAAGAGGCAGGCGTGATGAGAGACCCGATCGATCTTTATATGAACACCTTGGTGCCAATGGTTGTCGAACAGACCAGCCGTGGTGAACGCGCCTATGACATTTATTCGCGCTTGCTGAAGGAGCGGATCATTTTTCTGGCCGGCCCGGTGCATGACGGTATGTCGACGCTGATCTGCGCGCAGCTTCTGTTTCTGGAGGCGGAAAACCCGTCCAAGGAAATTGCCATGTATATCAACAGCCCCGGTGGTGTGGTGACCTCGGGTCTGTCGATCTACGACACGATGCAATACATCCGCCCGAAAGTCTCGACGCTGGTTATCGGACAGGCTGCCTCGATGGGCAGCCTGTTGCTTCAGGCGGGTGAAAAGGGGATGCGTTTTTCGCTGCCCAACAGCCGGGTGATGGTGCACCAGCCCTCGGGCGGGTATCAAGGTCAGGCGACCGACATCATGATTCACGCGCAAGAGACGCAAAAGCTGAAAAACCGGCTGAACGAAATCTATGTCAGACACACCGGGCAAGACCTCGCCACGGTCGAAGCCGCGCTCGAACGCGACAACTTCATGTCGGCCGAACAGGCCAAGGATTGGGGGCTGATCGACGAGATTCTGGCCAGCCGCAGCAAGGACGAACCGGCAAAATGACCCGATGCCAGAGACCGCGGCGGGCATTTTGACATTGTGATGACGGAGGGGCTGCCCTAATCTTGGCTGAAGGGCAGTCCAACATTGGCCCCGGTGGCGACACTGGGCAAGCCGCAGAGGGAAACGATGGCGAATAATTCCGGCTCCGACAGCAAGAACACGCTGTACTGCTCGTTTTGCGGCAAGAGCCAGCACGAGGTGCGCAAGCTAATCGCGGGCCCGACGGTGTTCATCTGTGATGAATGCGTTGAACTGTGCATGGACATCATCCGCGAAGAAACCAAGTCCACCGGGCTGAAATCCACTGATGGGGTGCCAACGCCGCGCGACATCTGCAAGGTGCTCGACGACTATGTGATTGGCCAGATGCATGCCAAACGTGTGCTTTCGGTGGCGGTGCATAATCACTACAAACGACTCAATCATGGCTCGAAATCCGACATCGAGCTGTCGAAATCCAACATCCTGCTGATCGGGCCTACGGGCTGCGGCAAAACCTTGCTGGCGCAGACGCTGGCACGGATTCTGGATGTGCCGTTTACCATGGCGGACGCAACCACGCTGACCGAGGCCGGCTACGTTGGTGAGGATGTCGAAAACATCATCCTCAAACTGCTGCAAGCCAGCGAATACAACGTCGAACGTGCGCAACGCGGCATCGTCTATATCGACGAGGTCGACAAGATCACGCGCAAATCGGACAACCCCTCGATCACCCGTGATGTCTCGGGCGAGGGGGTGCAACAAGCGCTTTTGAAGATCATGGAGGGCACTGTTGCCTCGGTGCCGCCGCAGGGCGGGCGCAAACATCCGCAACAGGAATTCCTGCAAGTGGACACGACCAATATCCTGTTCATCTGTGGCGGCGCCTTCGCCGGGTTGGACCGGATCATCGCGCAGCGCGGCAAGGGCTCGGCGATCGGCTTTGGCGCCGATGTGAAAGACCCTGAATCACGTGGCGTTGGCGAATTGTTCATGGAACTCGAGCCGGAAGATTTGCTGAAGTTCGGGTTGATCCCCGAGTTTGTGGGCCGTCTGCCGGTGATCGCCACGTTGACCGATCTGGACGAGGACGCGCTGGTCACTATCCTGACCGAACCCAAAAACGCCCTGGTGAAACAGTATCAGCGGTTGTTCGAAATCGAAGGCGTCAAGCTGACCTTTACCGATGATGCGCTGACAGCGATCGCCCGCCGCGCGATCAAACGCAAGACCGGTGCGCGTGGGCTGCGCTCGATCATGGAAGATATCCTGCTGGATTCCATGTTCGAACTGCCCGGGCTCGATTCGGTGCAAGAGGTGGTGGTCAACGAGGACGCCGTGGATACGCCCGATGCAAAGCCGCTGCTGATCCATTCGGACGCAAAGAAAGAACCAAAAACTGCAGGCTGATTGCGGGCGGGCTCGGTCCGCCTTTTTAACTTTGCAAGGTGCTGGACCTTGCACGAGCCTGCAGTATAAGGGGCCAACAGCGCCCTGCGGAGGATACGAGATGAAATTCCTGCTTCGCCTTCTGACCTGGTGGAACAGCCAGACCCTTGGCACCCAGATATTTACGGCCCGCAAGGGTGTGAAGGTGGGAGAGGATGAGCAAGGAAACATCTACTACCAGACGCGCGACGGCAAACGCCGTTGGGTGATCTATAACGGCGAGTGCCAGGCCAGCCGGATCTCGCCGGATTGGCATGGTTGGATGCACTTCACCTGGGACGAACCGCCAACCAAAGTGGCGCTGGTTCACAAGGCTTGGGAACTGCCTCACAAGCAAAATCAGACGGGCACCACTGCGGCCTATCTGCCCACCGGCACGTTGCGCAAGACCGCCCCCGTGGCGCGGAGCGACTACGAGGCCTGGCAGCCGGAATAATCAGATGAGTGAGAATCGCACCGAAGTTCTGACCGGGGCGGCGGTCTTGGCGGTTGCCATAGGATTTTTTGTCTGGGCCGGGCAAGGTGTGGGCCTTGGTCGCGAAACGGATAGCTACGAACTGCGCGCCTCGTTCCGTTCGGTCGAAGGGGTCACGGTCGGTACGGATGTGCGTCTGGCAGGGGTCAAGGTGGGCACGGTCACGTCACTTGCGCTCAATCCTCACACCTTCTTTGCCGACGCCACGGTATCGCTGAAGAACAATGTCAGTCTTCCAACCGATTCAGCAATCCTGGTGTCTTCCGAAGGGCTTTTGGGCGGTGCCTTCGTCGAACTTCAGCCCGGCGGCAATCTTGAGAACCTCGCCCCCGGCGATGAGATCGAAGACACCCAGGGTGCGGTCAGCGTGATCTCTTTGATGATGAAGTTCGTCGACGGATCGGGATCTTCGACGCCCGCGCCGGCAGAACCGCCGCAATGATCCGCGCGGGACTGATGATTCTTGCGCTGGCGGGCGTGGCGGCAGCGCAAGACATGGCTGAAGGGCATGGCGCTTTGTTGCGCGGGCTTGACAAGATCGCCGGGACGTCGATTGACCTGCCCCTGGAAGTCGGACAGACCTTGGCGTTCGGGCAACTGCAGGTGACGCTGAAGGAATGTCGCTACCCGGCCGACGATCCTTCTTCCAATGCGTTTGCGCTTCTGACAATCGTTGACAATGCCCAGAACGCTCAGATCTTTTCCGGTTGGATGATTGCCGACAGCCCGGCGCTTTCGGCGCTGGATCATCAGCGCTACGATGTCTGGGTCATTCGCTGCAAAAGCGACTGAGCCGCGGGCACCGGCGGTCGGTTGAAATCGGCTTTCCGCCCCAAGGCCTCGGCCAAAGCCTCGTGATAGGCCAAGCGTGAAACTTCGATCCCCCCCAGACGGGCCAGATGAGGGGTCAGGTATTGTGTGTCAAACAGGCTGAATCCAGCATTTTGCAACCGATCCACCAGATAGGCCAACGCAATCTTTGATCCGTCCACGCGGCGCGAAAACATGCTTTCGCCGAAAAAGGCCCCACCCAGCGCAATGCCAAAGACCCCGCCGATCAGTTCGTCGTTCTCCCAGACCTCAAGCGAATGGGCATAGCCGGCCTCGTGCAGGGTGCTGTAAAGTATAATGAGCGGTTCGTTGATCCATGTCTCGTCGCGCGCGGCGCAGGCGCGCACTACAGCACCAAATGCGGAATTTGTTCGAATAGTGTAAGTATTGCGGCGAATCCGCCGCACAAGAGAGCGCGAAATATGGAAGCCTTGCAAGGGAATCACGCCGCGCCGCTTTGGGTCGAACCAATGAAGCTGCGTCTGGTCGCGCGACATCGCCATTGGAAATACCCCCTGCGCATAGCCAGAGAGCAGTATTTGCGGCGTTAGCGGGGGCGAGTTCATCAAGCGGGCCCTGTCTGCGTCGTCGCGGCCCAAAGCGGGTCTCTAAAGCAGCATGGCGCAGAAATGCGGCAGGTGCAAACTGCCCTGAGCGGTGTGAATGCCGCCGGCCAGCGGGCCGGGCGGCGGTCTCTCAGGCCTGACCGAAAGTTGCGGCCAGCCATTTTTCCAGCCAGTGGATCGAGTAGTTCCCGTTCTGGATATCGGGCTCGGCCAGCAAGGCGCGAAACAGCGGCACGGTCGTGTCGACCCCATCCACGATCAACTCGTCCAAGGCGCGGTTCAGGCGCGCCAAAGCCTCATCCCGGTCGCGGCCCTGCACGATCAGCTTGCCGATCAGGCTGTCGTAATAGGGCGGAATCGTATAGCCGTCGTAAAGCGCGCTATCCATTCGCACCCCAAGCCCTCCCGGCGCGTGATACTGCGAAATTCGGCCCGGGCAGGGCGAGAAATTCGGCAGTTTCTCGGCGTTGATCCGCACCTCGATCGCATGGCCGCGGATGGTCAGGTCTTCTTGCACGAAGTCCATCGGCAGACCGGCGGCGACGCGGATCTGTTCGCGCACCAGATCGACCCCGAAAATCGTTTCGGTAACAGGATGTTCCACCTGAAGGCGGGTATTCATCTCGATGAAATAGAACTCGCCGTCTTCGAACAGGAATTCGATCGTGCCCGCGCCGATATAGTCGATCGCGGCCACGGCGTCGGCGCAAACCTTTCCGATACGGGCGCGCTGTTCTGCGGTAATGCAGGGGCCTGGGGCCTCTTCGAACACTTTCTGGTGGCGTCGTTGCAACGAGCAGTCGCGTTCGCCCAAATGCACGGCGCGGCCCTTGCCATCGCCAAAGACCTGAATTTCGATATGCCGCGGCCGTTGGAGATATTTCTCCATATAGACCTCGTCATTGCCGAAGGCGGCCTTGGCCTCGGATCGCGCGGTGCGAAAGGCCACTTCCAGTTCCGATTCGTCGCGCGCCACCTTCATGCCGCGTCCGCCGCCACCCGCCGTTGCCTTGATAATGATCGGATAGCCGATTTCGGCCGCCACGCGCTTGGCCTCGACCACATCGGCGACACCGCCCGCGGATCCGGGCACACAGGGAACGCCCAGTTTCTTCATCGTATCCTTGGCGGTGATCTTGTCGCCCATGATCCGGATATGGTCCGAGGACGGACCGATGAAGGTGATGCCGTGGTCCTCGAGCACCTGCACGAAATTCGCGTTCTCGGACAAGAAGCCATAGCCCGGATGGATCGCCTGCGCGCCGGTGATTTCACAGGCCGAGACGATGGCCGGAATCGACAGATAGCTTTCGGACGAGGGGTTGGGTCCGATGCAGACCGATTCGTCGGCCATCCGCACGTGCATCGCGTCGGCATCCGCCGTCGAATGCACAGCGACAGAGGCGATCCCCATTTCACGGCAGGCCCGGATGACACGCAGCGCGATCTCGCCGCGGTTGGCGATCAGGATCTTGTCAAACATTCCGGCCTCACTCGACGATCATCAGGGGGGTGCCGTATTCGACGGGCGTGCCGTCATCGACGAGAATGCGTTTGACCGTTCCGGTTTTCGGCGCGGGAATGTGGTTCATGGTTTTCATCGCTTCGATAATCAGCAGGGTCTGGCCTTCCTTGACCTGCGCGCCGATGGCCACAAAGGGCTCGGCGCCCGGCTCGGCAGCCAGATAGACCGTGCCCACCATCGGCGAGGGCACGGCACCCGGATGGCTGGCCGGGTCGGCGGACGGTACCGCCGCGGCCAGTGCTGCCGCCGGCACCGCTGTCGAAACCGCTGCCGGGGCGGGCGCATAGCTCGCCGGGGCCGCCGCAATGACCGTCGCCTGTTTGACAACACGCACTTCAAGGCTGTCGTCTTCGCCATACTCGCGCATGACGGACAGTTCGGTCAGGTCATTCTTGTGCAAAAGCTCGGCCAGCGCCTGAATAAAGGCCACGTCGTTTTCATGATTGTGTTTGGTCATGCCGTCCTCGAAGGGTCCGTTTATGGGGTATTGTCGCCCGTCCGGCACGGGCGCTGCCATTGTCAGCGTGGTTATACGCCAGCCCGGCGGGCGAGGAAAGCCATTGGTTTTTCCGGAGTCATCGGCGCGGCCATCGGTCTGGGGCCGCTTTCGGGGCGGTGGGGTGGCCGGCGCAAAGGCCGCAGGGTGCTGCGATGCGGCGTATTTTACCATTTGATAAAAAAATCATCCTGTGGCAGCGTTTCAAAAAGAAAACAGCCAGGGAGGTCGCTGTGACCACAAGCCAGCTAACACCCGGAATCGTGCCGGGGCGGCTAAAGGCCGATGACTATTGCACGAACTTCGCCGATGTCGCGCCGCCGTTGGATCGGCACGAGGCACGGGTAGCCGCCGACAGGTGCTATTTTTGCCATGATGCGCCCTGCGTGACGGCCTGCCCAACCGCGATCGACATTCCGCTGTTCATTCGGCAGATCGCCACCGACACCCCGGTTGCGGCGGCCAAGACGATCTTGGCGCAGAACATTCTGGGCGGCATGTGCGCCCGCGTCTGCCCGACCGAAAACCTGTGCGAGGGCTCTTGCGTGCGTGAAACCGCCGAGGGCAAGCCGGTGGAAATCGGCGCGCTTCAACGCTTTGCCACCGATACGCTGATGGCGAGCGGCATCCACCCGTTCACCCGTGCGGCGGCCACTGGAAAATCGGTGGCGGTGGTCGGGGCGGGGCCGTCGGGGCTCGCTTGCGCCCACCGTCTGGCGATGTTGGGCCATGAGGTGAAGATCTATGACGCCCAGCCCAAGGCCGGCGGGCTGAACGAGTTCGGGATCGCGGCCTACAAGGCACCCGGCGACTTTGCCGCGGCCGAGGTGGCGTGGCTGATGAAAATTGGCGGCATCTCGGTGGTGACGGGCTGGCGTCTGGGCCGGGATGGCTCGGTCGAGAGCCTCGCGGCCGACCATGACGCGGTGTTTCTGGGCATGGGTCTGGCCGGGGTCAATGCGCTGGGCCTGCCGGGCGAGGCGCTGGCCCATGTCACCCCGGCGACGGACTTCATCCATGATCTGCGGCAGGCGACCGATCTGGCCAGCTTGCCGGTGGGCCGCGATGTGGTGGTGATCGGTGGCGGCATGACAGCGGTGGATGCGGCGGTGCAATCCAGGTTGTTGGGGGCAGAGAACGTGACCATCGTCTACCGCCGTTCGCGCGGGGAAATGCCCGCAAGTTGGCACGAACAAGACCACGCCACCGCCAACGGTGTGCGCATCATCACCAATGCGGCGCCTGTGGCGCTGCACGGTCAAGGCGCGCTCAGCGAGGTCGAATTTGCCTATACCCAGGCCGGTGCGAAGGGATTGGAATTGACCGAGCAGACTTTCCGGCTGAAGGCCGACCAGTGCTTTACGGCGATTGGCCAGACCCTTTCGGGCCAACCCGAGGCGCTGAAACTTGATGGCCGCAAGATTGCCGTCACCGGGCCCGGCCGCACCAGCCGCGCAGGCGTCTGGGCTGGCGGAGACTGCGCCGCCGGCGGCGACGATCTGACCGTGACCGCGGTTGCCGAAGGCCGCGACGCCGCACTTGATATCCACGCCAGCCTTACAGGAGGCGCAAATGGCTGATCTGACGACCAATTTCATCGGGATCAAATCCCCAAATCCGTTCTGGTTGGCCTCGGCCCCGCCTACAGACAAGGAATACAACGTCCGCCGCGCCTTTGAGGCGGGCTGGGGCGGGGTGGTCTGGAAGACACTGGGTTCGGAGGGGCCGCCCGTCGTCAACGTCAACGGCCCACGCTATGGCGCGATCTATGGTGCCGATCGCCGCCTTCTGGGCCTGAACAACATCGAACTGATCACCGACCGGCCGCTTGAGGTCAACCTGCGCGAGATCAAATCGGTCAAACGCGACTACAAGGACCGCGCGCTGATCATCTCATTGATGGTGCCTTGCGACGAGGATAGCTGGAAAGACATCCTGCACCGGATCGAGGACACCGAGGCCGACGGGATCGAGCTGAACTTCGGCTGCCCGCACGGCATGGCCGAACGCGGCATGGGCTCGGCGGTGGGGCAGGTGCCCGAATATATCGAGATGGTGACGCGCTGGTGCAAACAGTACAGCCGGATGCCGGTCATCGTGAAGCTGACCCCCAACATCACCGATATTCGCCGCCCCGCCGAGGCGGCGCATCGCGGCGGTGCCGATGCGGTCAGCCTGATCAATACCATCAACTCGATCACCTCGGTCGATCTGGATCTGTTCGCCCCTGAACCCACGATCGACGGCAAGGGCACCCACGGTGGCTATTGTGGCCCGGCGGTCAAGCCGATCGCGCTGAACATGGTGGCCGAGATCGCCCGATCGCCGGTGACCCGCGGCATGCCGATTTCCGGTATCGGCGGGGTGACGACATGGCGCGACGCGGCCGAATTCATGGCGCTGGGTGCGGGCAATGTGCAAGTCTGCACGGCGGCGATGACCTATGGCTTCAAGGTCGTCCAGGAGATGATCTCGGGCCTGTCGGACTATATGGACCGCAAGGGTTTCACCTCGACCGATGCGTTGGTTGGCCGCGCGGTGCCCAATGTCACCGACTGGCAGTATCTGAACCTGAACTATGTCACCAAGGCTGTCATCAACCAGGATGACTGCATCAAATGTGGCCGCTGCTATGCTGCGTGCGAAGACACCAGCCATCAGGCGATCGCGATGTCCGAGGATCGTATCTTTACGGTCAAGGACGAGGAATGCGTGGCCTGCAACCTGTGTCTGGATGTCTGCCCGGTCGAGGGATGCATCACGATGCGCGAGCTTGGCAAAGGTGAGGTGGACCCGCGCACCGACCGCCCGGTTGGCGATTATGCCAATTGGACGACCCATCCCAACAACCCGTCGTCGCAGGCGGCGGAGTAGGTTTTGGGGGGTGAAAGCTTTCCGTCGGGGGCAATGGCCTAGCGGTCTTGCCTCCGGCGGGAGTATTTTCGCCAAAAAGAAGCGGATCAGGTTTTCAGCAGGCGTTGGTAGAGCGTTTCGACGAACCGATCCGCCTCGGCGAAAGGGTCATGGCCGGGGCCAAGAACCGCGCGTACTTGCACGTCGAAATCGGCGTAGTGCTGGGTCAGTGCCCAGATCGAGAAGATCAGGTGATAGGGGTCGATCTGAGCAATCCGGCCCGCGTCCGACCATCCGCGGATCAGGGCGCATTTCTCATCAACCAGAGACTTCAGATCACCCTCGAGGGCTGGTTGCATCCGGGGCGCGCCTTGCAGGATCTCGTTGGCGAAAAGCCGGCTTTCGCGCGGAAAATCCCGGCTGATTTCCAGTTTGCGGCGGACATAGGCAAGGATCTCGGCGGTTGGTTCGCCGTCGGGGTTCATCGCACGCAGCGGGTCGAGCCAGGTGTCCATCAGGCCCGACAGCAGTTCCAGATGGATCGCCTCTTTCGAGGCGAAGTAATAAAGCAGGTTTGGTTTGGACAGCCCCGCCTCGGCGGCAATCTGATCGAGCGTCGCACCCCGAAATCCATAGGCCGAAAACACCTCGAGGGCGGCCTCCAGAATGGTTTGGCGGTTACGCTGCTGGATGCGCGTTTGCGGTCGTGGATTGGGCTGATCGTCCTTCACGCGCGGGTCTCCGGTTGGGGTCTTTGCTGGGGGCGGTTTATTGCACCCCTTGACTTGGCGCAACGCCGGGTTTTCCTTGGCCCAAGTCGTCGCGCGATCTTGGCGAATGTTCAAGATTTTCGTCAGCGTTGTTGACGGGGCCGGCGGCTCTGATACGCTTATCTTGACCAGATGGTCAAATCAACAATCCGTCCCCGGCGCCCTTGTGGGCCAAGCCGGGCGATCCTCAGGGAGACCCTCATGGCGCTTGACCGCAAGACCACGCCGAACGACCTTGCCGCCTTCTGGATGCCGTTCACCGCGAACCGGCAGTTCAAAAAGAACCCGCGCATGTTCGTGGCCGCAAAAGACATGCATTATACGACTTCGGATGGGCGCCAGGTGCTGGATGGCACGGCCGGTCTGTGGTGCTGCAACGCAGGGCATTGCCGCCCGAAGATCACCGAAGCAATCCAGAAGCAGGCCGCCGAGCTGGATTATGCCCCCGCCTTCCAGATGGGTCACCCGGCGGCCTTTGAGCTGGCCAACCGGATCATCGACATTGCCCCGAAGGGGATGGAGCATGTGTTTTTCACCAATTCCGGGTCGGAATCGGTCGAGACCGCGCTGAAACTGGCCATCGCCTATCACCGCGCCCGCGGCGAAGGCGCGCGCACCCGGCTGATCGGGCGCGAGCGGGGCTATCATGGCGTCAACTTTGGCGGCATTTCGGTGGGCGGGATCGTCACCAACCGCAAGGTCTTTGGCACTTTGCTGGGCGGCGTGGACCATCTGCCGCACACCCATCTGCCGGGCGAGAACGCCTTTTCCAAGGGCCAGCCGGCGCATGGCGCGCATCTGGCCGATGAGTTGGAGCGGATCGTGGCGCTGCATGGCGCCGAGACCATCGCTGCCGTGATCGTCGAGCCGATGGCCGGGTCCACCGGGGTCTTGCTGCCCCCCAAGGGCTATCTGGAAAAGCTGCGCGCGATCACCAAGAAGCACGGAATCTTGCTGATTTTCGACGAGGTCATCACCGGGTTCGGCCGGCTTGGCAGCGCCTTTGCCGCCCAGCATTACGGCGTGCTGCCCGATATGATGACCACCGCCAAAGGGCTGACCAACGGCGTCATTCCGATGGGCGCGGTGCTGACCACCGCCGAGGTCCACGATGCCTTTATGCAAGGCCCCGAGCATATGATCGAGCTGTTCCACGGCTATACCTATTCGGGCAACCCGATTGCTTCGGCCGCCGGGATCGCGACGCTCGAGACCTACAAGGAAGACGGCCTGTTTGAACGCGCCGCCGAAATGGCCCCCTATTGGCAGGACGCACTGCACAGCTTGCGGGGCACGCGCCACGTCATCGACATCCGCAACGAAGGCCTGATCGGCGCGGTCGAGTTGGAGCCGATTGCCGGCGAGCCGACGAAACGCGCGTTCAACGCCTTCCTCAAGGCCTATGAAAAGGGCATCCTGATCCGCACCACCGGCGATATCATCGCCATGAGCCCGCCGCTGATCATCTCGAAATCCGAGGTTGATGAGCTGATCGGCACGTTGAAAAGCGTGCTGGACGGGTTGGAGTGACCAAACGGCCCCGGGGGAAACCTCGGGGCTTTTTCGTTTGCCAACCAAATCGTCATTTCTCTCTTTGTCGCCAGATTGCTAGGGTCCGCCCGAAGCAACGCGGAGAGAGTGGCATGCGCAACGTCTGGATCGCGTGGATCTGCGGCTGCGCCATGGTCTTTGCCGCGCAAGACGCGCGCGCCGAACTGGTGCGCTGCGCGACCTCGATTCTTGGCGAGGCAAGATCCTTCGTCTATGACCCCAAGAACGCCGCGCTGCGCGAAAACACATCGCGCCGCGAGCGGCTTTTGGGTACCCATGGTGCCATAACCTGCCCCGGCTTTGTCACGTTGCGCGCCATGACGCCGGAACTGGATGACGCAGGCCGCGCCCCGTTTTGCCTGCAATGGGACCGCAACGGCAAGACCTATCTGGGTTATGCCGAGGGCCCGCGCGACGCGTGGATTTCGTGCCGCAAACCATCGCGCAGTTTTTGTGAACGGGTGAACGGTTCGGCTGCGGCGGCGGGGCATATCGCGGCCAGCGCCACGGATTTCGCCTATGACGTCGGCGCGCAGGTGCTGGCCCATCCGGCGGGGGGTGTGGTGCTGCAAGGGCAAAGCGCGGCGATCGGCGGGTATCTGGCCAACTTCGGTTCCGTCGCACTGAGCAATCCGGTCTCGGTGGGGGCGGTGCTGGTCACTGTCGTGGCGGCGGGCGGCGCGGTCTATGTCTGTTCTGACAATGGGGCCGAGGGCGCGGCGCTGGAAGCCGTTCCCGCTCAGACCTTGCCGGACGGGGCCGAAATTCCGACCGAAGCGCGGGATGCGCGCCTTGGCGCGACACTGCCTGCGACTGCGCCCGCGACCGGGGCTGCGGGTTTGGTGCCGATGGCCCCCCAGCCACCAAACCCAGACGGCACAGGCGACTAGATCACCCCGACTAGATCACCCCGATCCCCCGCAGCACGACCTCTTTCACGCTCGTCTTGGCGGCCTGCCAATCGGCGTCGCTTAGCGGGCCGCCGTTCAACACTTCGATCTGGTGGCCGAAATCGGCGTAGTGCTGGGTTGTGGCCCAAAGCATGTACATCAGGTGATCGCCGTCCACCGGGGCCATCTTGCCTTCGCTGATCCAGCGGTTGATGACCGCCACGCGGCCCGCCGTCCAGTCACGCAGCGTGGTCTCCAGATAGTCCTGAATCACCGGCGCGCCGTGCATCACCTCCGAGGCCCAGACCTTGGATCCGGCCGGATGGGCGCGCGAGATTTCCATTTTGGCGTCGATATAGGCACCGATCCCTTCGGCGGGCCCCTCGGCGGCATCAAACGAGTCTGCCGCATGCAGCCAGATCTGAAAAATATCCTCGACCACGCGGCGGTAAAGCGCCTCCTTGGTGGGGAAATAATAGTGCAGATTGGCCTTGGGCAGCCCCGCCATATCGGCGATCAATTGCATCGTTGCGCCGCCAAACCCTGCTTCTGCAAAGACTTTTTCGGCTGCTGATAAAATAGTCGCCTCATTGTGCTGGCGGATCTCGACCCGGCTGTGCGGGCGGGTTTGCGGGCGGTTGGGTCGGGTCATCTGCCCCCCATGCTAAAAACTCGTTGACCGATTGCGCAGGCCGTGTAGCCTCAACTTGACCATATGGTCAGAAAAAGATTCGCTGCAAGGGGCAACAAGACCCCTGCCACGACAGGGAGACTGAAGATGTCGGCACCGGGTGAAAACCTTCGGATCAATTCGGCGCGGCTGTGGGACAGCCTGATGGAGATGGCCAAGATCGGGCCGGGGATCGCGGGCGGCAACAACCGCCAGACCCTGACCGACGACGACGCCAAGGGGCGCGCCCTGTTTCAACGCTGGTGCGAAGAGGCCGGGCTGAGCATGGGCGTCGACCAGATGGGCACGATGTTCGCCACCCGCCCCGGCACGGACCCGGAGGCGCTGCCGGTCTATGTTGGCAGCCATCTGGATACACAGCCCACGGGCGGCAAATTCGACGGGGTTCTGGGGGTTCTGGGCGCGCTGGAATGTGTGCGCAGCATGAATGATCTGGGGATCAAGACGCGCCATCCCATCGTGGTCACGAACTGGACCAACGAAGAGGGCGCGCGATTCGCCCCCGCGATGCTGGCCTCGGGGGTGTTTGCCGGGGTGATCGACCAGAACTACGCCTATGCGCGCACCGACGGCGAGGGCAAGAGTTTTGGCGATGAGCTGAAACGTATCGGCTGGGTCGGTGACGAGCCGGTGGGCGCGCGCAAGATGCACGCCTATTATGAGCTGCACATTGAACAAGGGCCGATCCTTGAAGCCGAGAACCGTGATATTGGCGTGGTGACGCATTGTCAGGGCCTGTGGTGGCTGGAATTCACGTTGACCGGCCGCGAGGCGCATACCGGGTCAACCCCGATGAACATGCGGGTGAACGCCGGTCTTGCCATGGCGCGGATTCTCGAGATGGTGCAGACGGTTGCGATGGAGAACCAACCCGGCGCGGTCGGCGGTGTGGGGCAAATGAAATTCACCCCCAATTCGCGCAATGTGCTGCCCGGAACGGTGGTGTTCACCGTCGATATCCGCACCTCCGAGCAGGCAAAGCTGGACCGGATGCGCGCCCGGATCGAGGCCGAAGCCGCCGAGATTTGTGCCCCTCTGGGGGTCGGCTGTTCGATCGAGGCCGTCGGTCATTTCGACCCGGTGACCTTTGCGCCCGAATTGGTCGAGAATGTGCGCAAGGCTGCCGAACGGCTGGGCTACAGCCATATGAACCTGATCTCGGGGGCTGGTCACGACGCGTGCTGGGCCGCCAAGGTGGCCCCCGCGACAATGGTGATGTGCCCCTGTGTCGGCGGCCTCAGCCACAACGAGGCCGAGGATATCTCGCCCGAATGGGCGACCGCGGGGACCGATGTCCTGTTTCATGCCGTGCTGGAATCAGCGGGTATCGTCAGCTGAGCAGGGGGCGGGGGCCGGACCCCCGCCACCTCGCGCAACACTTGGACCAAATCGAAAGCAAGGGCTTTTCGGGAGCATGTCATGAGCACTGTCATCAAGAATGGAACCATCGTCACGGCCGACCTGACCTACAAGGCGGATGTGCTGATCGAAGGGGGCAAGATCGCCGCGATCGGCCCTGGGCTGAAGGGCGATGAGGTGCTGGACGCCAGCGGCTGCTATGTCATGCCCGGCGGGATCGACCCGCACACACACCTTGAGATGCCCTTCATGGGCACCTATTCCACCGACGATTTTGAGTCCGGCACCCGCGCCGCGCTGGCCGGTGGCACCACCATGGTGGTCGATTTCGCGCTGCCAAGCCCGGGGCAGGGGCTGATGGATGCGCTGAAGATGTGGGACAACAAATCGGGCCGGGCAAACTGCGACTACAGCTTTCACATGGCGGTGACGTGGTGGGGCGAGAAGGTCTTTGACGACATGCAGTCGGTCGTCGGCCGGGGCATCAACACGTTCAAGCATTTTCTGGCCTACAAGGGCGCGCTGATGGTCAATGACGATGAGCTGTTTGCCAGCTTCCGGCGCTGCGCCGAACTGGGTGCGCTGCCCTTGGTTCATGCCGAAAACGGCGATGTCGTGGCCGAGATGAGCGCGCGGCTTCTGGCCGAAGGCAACACCGGCCCCGAGGCCCATGCCTATTCGCGCCCGACACAGGTCGAAGGCGAGGCAACCAACCGCGCGATCATGATTGCCGACATGGCCGGCGTGCCGCTTTATGTGGTGCACACCAGCTGCGAAGAAAGCCACGAGGCGATCCGCCGCGCAAGAATGTTGGGAAAACGCGTTTTCGGCGAGCCGCTGATCCAGCATCTGACGCTGGATGAAAGCGAATATTTCAACGCTGATTGGGACCATGCCGCGCGGCGGGTGATGAGCCCTCCGTTCCGCTCGAAAGTGCATCAGGATAGCCTCTGGGCGGGGTTGGCTGCGGGGTCGTTGCAGGTGGTCGCCACCGATCACTGCGCCTTCACCACCAAGCAAAAACGCTTCGGCGTGGGGGATTTCACCAAGATACCGAATGGCACCGGCGGGCTTGAGGACCGGATGCCGATGCTTTGGACGCATGGGGTCAATACCGGGCGGATCACGATGAACGAATTCGTTGCCGTGACCTCGACCAACATCGCCAAGATCCTGAACTGTTATCCGAAAAAAGGCGCGATTCTGGTCGGCTCGGATGCTGATCTGGTGGTCTGGGACCCCAAGGCCAGCAAGACGATCACCGCCGGAGCGCAGCAATCCGCCATTGATTACAATGTGTTCGAGGGCAAAGTTGTTACAGGCTTGCCGCGCTACACCCTGAGCAGAGGCTATGTCGCAGTGACCGAAGGCAAGGTGCAAACGCGCGAAGGGCACGGTGAATTCGTCGCCCGCGAGCCGGGCGCCGCCGTCGGGCGTGCGTTGTCGAAATGGAAAGAACTCAGCGCGCCGCGTCCTGTTCAGCGCAGCGGCATTCCGGCGAGTGGTGTCTGAATGAAGGACCTCTCAGGGATGGTCACGCCGGTGATCGAGGCGCGCGACGTGGGGCTGACGTTTCAGACCGGCGACGGGCCGGTCCATGCGCTCAAAGGGGTTGATCTGACGATCAACCGGGGCGATTTCGTCAGCTTTATCGGCCCATCGGGGTGTGGCAAGACCACATTCTTGCGTGCCATTGCGGCGCTGGAAACCCCCACCGAGGGGCATCTGAGCGTCAATGGCATGGACCCGGATGCGGCCCGACGGGCCCGCGCCTATGGCTATGTGTTTCAGGCGGCGGGGCTTTACCCGTGGCGCACAATTGCGGGAAATGTAAAACTTCCTCTGGAGATTATGGGGTTTTCAAAGGCAGAGCAGGAAGAGCGTGTTCGAAAAGTGCTATCCTTGGTGGACCTCGAGGGGTTTGGCAAGAAGTTCCCCTGGCAGCTTTCGGGCGGGATGCAGCAGCGCGCCAGCATCGCCCGCGCCTTGGCCTTTGACGCCGATATCCTGCTGATGGACGAACCTTTCGGCGCCTTGGACGAAATTGTCCGAGACCGGCTGAACGAAGAGCTGTTGAAGCTTTGGGCGCGAACCGAAAAGACCATCGGCTTTGTCACCCATTCGATCCCCGAGGCGGTCTATCTGTCCACCCGGATCGTGGTGATGAGCCCGCGTCCGGGCCGGATTACCGATGTGATCGAAAGCCCGTTGCCGCGGGAGCGCCCTCTCGATATCCGCGACAGCGCCGAGTTTCTGGAGATCGCGCATCGGGTGCGCGAAGGGCTTCGAGCGGGGCACGCCTATGATGAGTAACCCACCAAGCGCTGCAGGCGCAAAGGTCGGCGCGCGGCCTGCCCTCCATGCCGTTTCCAGCAAATGCCTCCGCCCGCACGTGTATTTCAAGCAAAACGAAAGGGCGCGGCCATGAGGGCGCTTTTGCCGATCCTGACGGTGCTTGGGGCGATTCTGGTGATCTGGTATGGCGCGGCGGTGGCGCTGAACAGCCGCTGGACCCACGATCAGGCGGCCCGCGAGGGGCGCGAGGTCGCCTTTGCGGCGGTGGTCAGCGACACGATGATGCAGGATCGCCCGGTGCTGCCGGCACCGCATCAGGTGGCGGCGGGGCTGTGGCAAGGTGTAGCCGGGCAGAGTATTACCTCGAAGCGCAGTCTGGTTTACCACGGCTGGATCACGCTTTCGGCGACGATGCTGGGATTTGCGCTTGGCACCGGGGCGGGGATTTTTCTGGCGGTCGGGATCGTGCACAGCCGGGCGATGGACCTGAGCGTGATGCCCTGGGCGATTGCCAGCCAGACGATCCCGATTCTGGCGATCGCGCCAATGGTGATCGTGGTGCTGGCGTCGATCGGGGTGACGGGAATCCTGCCCAAGGCGGTGATCGCGGCCTACCTCAGTTTCTTTCCGGTGCTGGTGGGCATGGTCAAGGGGTTGCGCGCGCCCGATCAGATGCAGATCGATCTGCTGCGAACCTATAGCACCTCGAACTCCGGGTCGTTCTGGAAACTGAGGCTGCCCTCGTCGATGCCCTATCTGTTTACCAGCCTGAAGGTCGGGATAGCGGCCAGCCTTGTGGGCGCGATCGTCGCCGAGTTGCCAGCCGGGGCGACCTCGGGGCTGGGGGCGCGACTGCTGTCGGGCAGCTACTACGGGCAAACGGTGCAGATCTGGTCCGCGCTGTTTGCCGCGGCGGTTCTGGCGGCGGGTCTGGTCATGGTGATCGGGTTGATCGAGCGGATCACCCTGCGGCGTATGGGGATGGTGCGATGAGCGGCGCGTGGGGCTGGGGAGCAGTTCTGTTCTGGCTGCTGGCATGGGCGCTCAATTCATGGCTGGCGCGTCGTCATGGCAAGAATCGTGCGGTGCAGATGTTCATTCCGGCGCTGTTCGGGGTAACGCTTCTGGTGCTTTGGGAGGGGCTGGTGCGCGGGCTGAATGTCAGCCCGGTGATTCTGCCCACGCCGCTGGCCATTGCCGCCCGGATTGCGGACAGTCTGCCGGTGCTCTGGCTAGACTTCAACCAGACGATCCTGAAGGGCGCCTTGGGCGGCTACCTGATCGGCTGCGGCGCGGCGGTGGTGGTGGCCGTGTTGATCGACCGCAGCCCCTTTTTGCAACGTGGGCTGTTGCCGGTGGGCAACTTCGTCGCGGCACTGCCGATCGTCGGGATCGCACCTATCCTGGTGATGTGGTTTGGCTTTGACTGGCAGTCAAAGGCCGCCGTTGTGGTGGTGATGGTCTTCTTCCCGGTTCTGGTGAACATGGTGGCGGGCTTGGCCGCAACCGATGCCCTGCAGCGCGACCAGATGGCCACCTGGTCGGCCAACTATTGGCAGGGCCTGTTCAAGATGCGCCTGCCCGCGGCAATGCCGTTCTTGTTCAACGGGTTGAAGATTGCCACGACTCTGGCGTTGATCGGCGCGATTGTCGCTGAATTTTTCGGCAGCCCGACACGCGGCATGGGATTTCGGATATCGACAGCGGTGGGGCAGCTTGATCTGCCGCTGGTATGGGCCGAAATTGCAGTGGCGGCGCTGGCGGGATCGGCGTTCTATGGGCTGATGGCATTGATCGAGAAGGGGGTGACATTCTGGCACCCCTCACAACGCGGACGGGGCTGAACCGGGGCAAACCCGGGGGCCATTCAACAAGGGAGCTGACAATGAACTATCTGGTGAAAAACGTAGCATTACTTGGCACGCTGACGCTGCTTGGCACGGGGGCGGCCTTTGCCGCCGACGACGTGAAGCTGCAATTGAAATGGGTCACCCAAGCGCAGTTCGCGGGCTACTATGTGGCCGCCGAGAAAGGTTTTTATGACGAAGAGGGCCTGAACGTGACGATTCTGCCGGGCGGCCCCGACATCGCCCCGCCGCAGGTGATGGCAGGCGGCGGCGCCGATGTGATGGTGGATTGGCTGCCCTCGGCACTGGCGGCGCGCGAAAAGGGCCTGCCGATCGTCAATATCGCCCAACCGTTCAAATCGTCGGGGATGATGCTGACCTGCCTCAAGGAAAGCGGCGTGGCCAGCCCGGCCGACTTCAAGGGCAAGACGCTGGGGGTCTGGTTCGGCGGCAACGAATACCCGTTCCTGAGCTGGATGGCGACGCTTGGCCTGCCGACCACGGGCGGCGCCGATGGGGTCGAGGTACTCAAGCAGGGCTTCAACGTCGATCCTTTGCTGCAAAAACAGGCGGCCTGCATTTCGACCATGACCTACAACGAATATTGGCAGGTCATTGATGCGGGCATCTCGCCCGACGACCTCGTGACCTTCAAATATGAAGATCAGGGCGTCGCGACGCTGGAAGACGGGCTATACGTCATGGAAGAAAAGCTTGCCGACCCGGCATTTGAAGACAAGATGGTGCGCTTTGTGCGCGCCTCGATGAAAGGCTGGAAATACGCTGAGGCGAATCCCGACGAAGCGGCGATGATCGTGCTTGATAACGACGAGACCGGCGCCCAGACCGAAGGTCATCAGAAACGGATGATGGGCGAAGTGGCCAAGCTGACGGCGGGTTCAAACGGGGCGCTGGACGTCGCCGATTATGAACGCACGGTGAAAACCCTTCTTGGGGGGGGCTCGGACCCGGTGATCTCCAAGGCGCCGGAAGGTGCCTATACGCTGGCAATCACCGACAAAGCGCTGAACTAGGCACCAAGGCAGAAGCTTGACAGGGGCGCGGCAGAACTTTTTGCCGCGCCCTTTGCCAAGTACGCGCCCAACTTCGCCCCGGCGGTAGCTTGTCGCCCGGGCCGGTGCAGCACTTTCTTAACCCCGACATGGTTGGATGGCCCGAAAAGGGACCATTCATGCAAGAGCTTCAGCGCCTTGAAAACAACACGCCCCCCCGCTGGGGGATCTGGGTCGGCGCCGCGACAATGACGCTGGTGCTCGCAGTGCTTTTCTGGGCGACGTGGAAAGGCCAGTTCGCCGCGCCCCCGGGTTATCTTTTCAATACCCCCAGCCAGCCGGTCGAGGCGGGCTATTGCCTGGCGGTCGCACAAGCCATTGCCCCACAGGGTCTTCCAATCAGAGGTTTTGTGCCCGAGACCGCCGATTTCTGGGTCAAGCGACTGCGCAGCTATGGCGGCGACCTCGGCGGCGCCATCGCCGCAGGTCAAGCAGCATTGGGGCGCGATCTGGCAGCGACTAGCACTTTGGAAAATTCCTATCTTTTCAATGCGTTGGAGGCTTGCAGCCTGCGCGCTATCAATTACGGCCATCATTTTCGTACCATCCCCTAACCCGCGCGCCCGGCTCGCGGCTTCTTTTTGGTGAAAATACTCCCGCCGGAGGCTCCCGAACTTGTCACATTGCCTCCGGCGGGAGTATTTTCACCAAAAAGAAGCCCTGTGTGAAAAACGATAAAGTGGTTTGAATTTTCGACGATTTCTTGTAAATTCCAGCGCGGAGGACATGGCATGACACGTGCATCTCTGACTGGCACTCGAATCCGCGAGCGGCGCACGGCGCTGGCGCTGAAACAGGCCGATCTGGCGCGCGGAGTCGGCGTTTCGCCCGCCTATCTCAATTTGATCGAGCACAACCGCCGCCGCGTCAATGAGACCCTGCTCGAGGCTCTTGCCGCCGCCTTGGGCGTGGATCCGCTAGCCCTGTCCGAAGGGGCGGAGGGCGCCTTGTTCGATGGCCTGCGCGAGGCGGCGGCCGAGGCCGCGCCCGGTGGAACCCCGCCTGAAGCCGAGCGGATCGAGGAATTCGTGGGCCGCTTTCCCGGCTGGGCTGCCCTGCTGGCGGCGCGGCAGGCGCGGATCGGACAGTTGGAGCGTGTGCTCGAGGGGTATTCCGAGCGCATGGCGCAGGACCCCTTCCTGGCCGCGACCTTGCATGAGGTGCTGTCGGCGGTGACCAGCTTGCGCTCGACGGCCGCAATTCTGGTCGAGGCCGAGGAGATCGCGCCCGAGTGGCGCAAGCGGTTTCACCTGACGATCCACGAAGAAAGCCTGCGTCTGTCGGATACGGCCGAGGCGCTTGTGGGCTATCTGGATACGCTTGATGAGGCCGAGACGGGGCTATCGTCGCCGCAAGAAGAGGTCGAGGCATGGCTGGAGGGGCAGGCCTATCATCTGGCGCCGCTGGAGCGCGCCGCCGCGCCCGCTTCTGAGGCGATGGTGGCGG
Organism: Rhodobacteraceae bacterium UBA6197; assembly: GCA_002422085.1. Taxonomy (GTDB): domain Bacteria; phylum Pseudomonadota; class Alphaproteobacteria; order Rhodobacterales; family Rhodobacteraceae; genus UBA6197. The sequence continues at coordinate 158,430 of DISZ01000019.1, read as the reverse complement.
GGGTGCCGGAACTGGCCTCGGGGGCGGCGCGCAAACTGGCGCTGGCGCATATCGCGCAAGCACGGACAGATGCGGTGGCCTTGCCGCAAGAGGCGCTGCGCCGCGCGTTGGCGACCGAGGGCCATGATCCCGCCCGGTTGGCGCAGGCGCTTGGGGTGCCGATGGCCACAGTGTTCCGCCGTCTGGCCGCCCTGCCACCCGAACCCGGCGTGCCGCCGATTGGTCTGGTGATTTGCGACGGCTCGGGCACATTGACCTTTCGCAAGCCCGCCCCGGGGTTCGCGCTGCCTCGCTTTGGGGCGGCTTGTCCGCTGTGGCCGCTCTATGAGGCGCTCAGCCGGCCGATGCAGCCCATTCGTGCGGTGCTGGATCTGGCCGGGCGGGTGCCGCAGCGGTTCTTGAGCTTTGCTTTTTGCCAGCCCAGCCAGCCTGCAGGTTTTGACGGGCCGCAATTGATGGAAGCGATGATGCTGATCCTGCCCGCCCCGGCCGAACGCGCGCCGGTCGAACGTCCGGTAGGCACCAGTTGCCGGATCTGCCCGCGCGGGGCCTGTCTTGGGCGGCGCGAACCTTCAATTCTGGCCGAAAGCTAGGATCGGGCGAGGGATGCGCGTTTGACAGTTTTGTGATGGGCCGCAATAGTCGGGCGTAGAGTTGGCGGACGGACCCGTGTGGCGCAAGCGCGCCGTGCCGAGCCGGGCGAAAGGGGGGGGCGCGCAAGGTGGCACAGCAGCATGTCCTTTTGATCGAGGACGAACCCAATATTGCCGAGGCGATTCGATTCATCCTGACCCGGGCGGGTTGGCGCGTGTCACTGCATGGCGATGGCAGCGATGCCTTGGCGCTGATCCGTGACGCGGCCCCCGATGTGCTGATCCTTGATCTGATGCTGCCGGGGCGCTCGGGGTTGGAGATTCTGGCCGATTTGCGGACCGATAGCGCGCTCGCGGCCTTGCCGGTCCTGATGCTGACCGCGCGTGGTCAAGGCCGCGACCGCGATGCCGCCGAGCGCGCGGGCGCCAGCGCCTTTCTGGCCAAGCCTTTTGCCAATGCCGATGTGCTGGACGCCGTGCGTCGCCTTGCCGGAGGGCAGGTCTGATGCAGCAAGGTGGCCAACCCCTGTTTCTGGCGCGGCGCTCTTATCGCCGCCGCCGGATGATGGACGCGGCCAAGATGCTTCCGGTACTGGGCGCAGTTCTGGTGATGATCCCTGCGCTTTGGCTACCCGCGACGACGCCTGAACCCGATACCGCGCATGGTATGGTCTATCTGTTCGGAGTCTGGTTTTTTCTGGTCCTGGCGGCCTTTGGGCTGTCTCGTGGGCTTGCCCCCGCGCTGGAGGCCGAGGAAAAACCCGAGGGGGCGGGCGAGGAGGGCAACTAGACGATGCCTTTCAATATTCTCGTCGCGGTCTGCCTGACCTATGTGATCTTGCTGTTTCTGGTTGCTTTCGTGGCTGAAAGACGCGCCCAACGGGGCCGTCTGGGCTGGTTGCGCAGCCCCTTGGTCTACACCTTGTCGCTCAGCATCTATTGCACCGCCTGGACGTTTTACGGCGCGGTCGGCTATGCTGCGCGGTCGGGGCTCGAGTTCATGACGATCTATCTGGGGCCGACACTGGTCTTCGTCGGCTGGTGGTGGGTGCTGCGCAAGCTGGTGCGGATCGGGCGGGCGCAAAGGGTAACATCGATCGCCGATCTGATCTCCAGCCGCTATGGCAAGTCGAACCTGTTGGGGGTAGTCGTCACATTGATGGCAGTTGCCGCCTCGACGCCCTATATTGCGCTGCAACTTCAATCTGTTACGCTAAGCTTTGGCGTGTTTGCCGCGGAGACGCCCGAGGGTTGGGCGCTGCCCGACCAAGGCGCCACGGCGCTGTGGATCGCGGGTGGGCTGGCGTTGTTCACCATTCTTTTCGGCACCCGCAATCTGGATGCCAATGAACGCCACCACGGTGTCGTGATGGCGATTGCGCTTGAGGCGGTGATGAAGCTTCTGGCGCTACTGGCGGTGGGGGTCTTTGTCGTCTGGGGGCTGGCGGACGGGGTCGGCGACGTGCTGGCGCGGATCGACGCCTCGCCGATTGCCGATTGGCCGCTGCAACCGGCGCGCTGGGCCGGACTGACCTTTGTCTCTGCGGCGGCGATCATGACCTTGCCGCGGATGTTTCAGGTGCTGGTGGTGGAAAACGCGGATGAACGCCATCTGGCCACCGCCGGTTGGGCGTTTCCGCTGTATCTGATGCTGATGAGCCTGTTTGTGGTGCCGATTGCCGTGGTCGGGCTGGAACTGATGCCCGCAGGCACCAACCCTGACCTTTTCGTGCTGACGCTGCCCTTGGCGGCGGGCAAGGGCAAGCTGGCGCTGCTGGCGTTTCTGGGTGGATTTTCCAGCGCCACGTCGATGGTGATCGTGGCGGCGATCGCCTTGTCGACGATGGTGTCCAACCATATTGTCACCCCGCTCTGGCTGGCGCTGAGGCAGGGATCGGCGCGCGAGCCGGGTGATGTGCGCGGCTTGGTGCTGATGTCACGGCGGGTCTCGATCGGGGCTGTTCTGGCGATGGGCTACGGCTATTATCACCTGTCGGGCGGCTCGGCCGCGCTGGCCTCGATCGGGCTGATTGCCTTTGTCGGCGCGGCGCAAGTCCTGCCAGCGATGATGGGCGGGATCTTTTGGCGCGGGGCCACGCATGTTGGCGCGACGGCGGGGTTGCTGACCGGCTTTGCGATCTGGCTTTACGCGCTGTTCTTGCCCTCGTTCGGGACGGGCGGGCTGATTTCGCCGCATATCATGGCGGATGGTCCCTTCGGCATTGGCTGGCTGCGGCCGCAGGCGCTGTTCGGGATCACCGGGCTGGACCCTTTGCTGCACGCGATGTTCTGGTCGCTGGCGTTGAACCTGCTGGCCTTTGTAGTGTTTTCCCTTGCCAGTTTTCCCGGTCCGATGGAGCGGCTTCAGGGCGTCGCTTTCGTCAATGTTTTCGATCAGGCGCCGGGCGCGCGCGGTTGGGCGCGTGGCGGTGCCGAGGCCGAGGATCTGTTGTCGATGTCGCAGCGGATCTTGGGTACTGAAGAGGCGCAGCGCTTTTTTCAGGGTCAGGCGGCGGGGCAGGGCAAGGCCGGCTATCTGCCTGATACCACCCCCGATTTCATCGCCCGGCTCGAGCGACAACTGGCCGGTTCGGTCGGGGCGGCGACCGCCCATGCGATGATCGCCCAGTTGTCCGGCTCGGCCAGCGTCTCGGTGCAGGATCTGATTGCCGTTGCAGGCGAGGCGGCCGAGATCAAGGAATACTCGGCCCAGCTTGAGGCCAAGTCCGAAGAACTGGCCCGCACTGCCCGCGCGCTGAGCGCGGCCAACGAAAAGCTGACCGAACTGAGTGTGCAAAAAGACGCGTTTCTGGGCCAGATCAGCCACGAGCTGCGCACCCCGATGACCTCGATCCGGGCATTCTCGGAAATCTTGATGGAATCGGATCTGTCCGAGCAGATGCGCGCCAAATATGCCGAGATCATCCACGAAGAGGCCCGGCGTCTGACCCGGCTGCTGGATGATCTTCTGGATCTGAGCGTCCTGGAAAACCGCAAGGTGCAGTTGAATATCGGCGTGGCGAACCTGCACGATCTGATTTCCAAGGCAGTCACCGCAGCCTCAAACACACGGCCCGAACGCAACTTTGTGGTGCAGCGCGATTTTTCGACCGAACATATGCCGGTGTTCACCGACACCGATCGTCTGGTGCAGGTTTTCATCAACCTGATTTCCAATTCGCGCAAATATTGCGATGCCGAACGGGGTGTGTTGCGCATCGAGGTGAAACGACGCGGACAGCAGCTCCGGGTCGATTTCATCGACAACGGCTCGGGGATTCCGAAAAAGGCGCAAGGGCTGATCTTTGAGAAGTTCGCCCGCCTGACCGATACCAGCCGCGCCGGTGGGGCCGGGCTGGGGTTAGCAATTTGCCGCGAAATCATGGCCAATCTTGGCGGCGATATTGATTATGTGCCGGGGCAGGGGGGCGCCGCCTTCCGGGTGACGTTGCCGTTGCAGCGCAAAGTGCCGCCGTTTGACCGGTCCGGCGCGGCTCAAGCCGACTTAAACGATTTGTAAACCCTGATCTGCCAAAGGTTTAAGGGAATGCCCCGCGCTCCGGGGTGGGCAGAAGGTATGGCAGAGGCAAAACCGCAAACAGTATTGCGCAAGAAGGCCGAGGCGGGAAAACCGCCCGCGGATGCCGCACCCATGTCTGTCGCCCGCGCGCTGGGGCAGGCTTTGGCGAAGGCCGCGCAGGACATGGTGAAGTTGCCGTTGCGGGTGACCGGGTTGGATGAGCGGCGGATGACGTTGGCCGACCTGCCCGAAGCGCTGGAGGACCGCGCGCTTCTGGCCGTGATCGAGGGGCCCGGCGAGGCGTTGGGGCTGATCGCGCTGCCCTCGGCCACCTTGTCGGCTTTGATCGAGGTGCAGACAATGGGCCGGCTCGGCGCCCATGCCCCCCCGCCGCGCAAACCCACCCGCACAGATGCGTCAATGTCGGCAGGCGTGCTGGACCGGATCTTGATCGAGTTTGAAGAGGCGCTGGCCGAGATGGCCGAGATCACCTGGGCGGGCGGCTTTCGCTATGCCTCGTTTCTGGATGACCCGCGGCCGTTGGGGTTGCTACTGGAAGAGTGTGCTTACCGCGTCTTTGACGTGCAACTGGCGCTGGGTTCGGCGGGCGAACGCGAGGGTGGGTTCTTGCTGGCGCTGCCGGCGGTCGGCCGCGGTCCGGGGCCGCGGCGCGCCGGTGCCTTGCCGATAGCGTCAGATACGGTGGCCGGGGGGGCAGTGACAGAGGCCACATCCGCGCCCGAGTCGGATGACTGGCCCGACCAGATGGCGCGTTCGGTGATGGGCACGCAGGTCACGCTTGAGGCCGTGTTGCACCGCGTGACCTTGCCCTTGCAGGCAGTGCTGTCCTTTCAACCGGGCACGGTGCTGCCGGTGCCGATGGCGGCGCTCGAATCACTGTCGATCGAAGGGGCGGGGCGGCGCAAGATCGCGCGGGCGCGGCTGGGCCAGAGTGGCGGGTTCCGTGCCGCCCGGCTGGTCATGGGCGACGCCGACGGCGCGCTTGACGAGGCGGCGCCCGTCGGGACCGCCGCGGCCACTCTGCCGCCCGCCGCACCTGCCGCCGTGAATCCGGCCGCGAAACCTGCCGCCATTCCCGCCAGATCGCGCAAGCCTCAGCCCTCGGGCGGTGCCTATGAGCCCGATTTCCCCGAGGCGATGGCGATGGCCGAACTGCCGCCCTCGGGCGAATCACTCGATTTTGGCAAGACCAACCTTGATGATTTGTCACTGCTTGACCCGGAACCGATCCTGCCGCTGAAGATCGGCTCGGCCTACTAGGCCGGCAAAGCGCGGCCGAGGGTGCCGGCGCCGCAACGGGTCACGAATACGCCTGCCCGAGGTTCGCGCCCGTACGGCTTAGGATCGAGGTGCAGCCGTCGCCGCCAAAGATGGTCGCCAGTTGCAAGGCCGAATCGTCGGTCGCCAACGGCCCCGCGGGTCCTTGGATCGGGCGCGATGGCGAAGGCCGCGCGCGTTCCTCGCCCAAAAGACCCCGCCGGACCAGAGCAAGGCCTGCGGTATCAAGGGCTGCGGCGCCCGCCGGAAACCGGGAGCCTGCCGAAACAGCCGCATTCCGCCCGGTCAAACCGGACGGCGGTGCAGGTTTTGCGTTGGACAGGCCGTGTGCGTTAGCGCAGCACCTCGGGCGCCTCGGCCTGCAGTGCCAGATTGGACCCACGGCCCAGCCGTTTCAGGATGGGTCGAAGCGACGGTGTCAGTGCCATACCCGCAACCATCGAAAGCACGAACAGCACCCCGCCCCAGCCGCCAAAGGTCAACGACCCCAGCGCCGGACCCGGGCACAGGCCGGCGATCCCCCAACCCGCGCCAAACAGCAAGGATCCCAGCACGAGTTCACGGTCCACCACGGGCGGAAAGCGCTTGGGCATCGGGCTGCCCAGTAGCGAAAGCTCGCGTCGCGCCGCGAGTCGCCACACGATGATCATCGGCAGCACCGCGCCGCCCAACACAAAGGCCAGTTGCGGATCCCAGTTGCCGAACACATCCAGCCAGCCTTGCACCTTGACGGTATCGACCATGCCCGCGATCAGCAGACCCGCTCCGAACAGGCCGCCCGAAAGAAATGCAGACAGATTGCGCATCTCAGACCACTCCCAGCAAATGACGCCCGATCACCAGCGCGATCCCGCCACCGAGCAGGTAAAATACCGTCGCCACCACACCGCGCAACGAAAAGCGCGATATCCCGCACACGCCATGCCCCGAGGTGCAGCCATTCGCCAGCCGCGTGCCGACCCCGACCAACAGCCCCGCCGCCACGATCAGCCAGCCGTTCGTGGTGATATGGGTATCGACCTGCCGATAAAGCGGCACCAGCATCGGCGGCACCACCACCAGACCCAGCAGGAACGCGCCGCGTTCGCGCGCGCTGTTTCTGCCCGAGCCATCGACCAGCCCGCCCAGAATGCCGCTGGCGCCCATGATCCGTCCGTTCACCAGCAGATAAAGCGCCGCTGCGGCACCGATCATCAGGCCACCGACAAGGCCCCATATCCAATCCTGTTCCACTACCGTACTCCTTGGCACATGACAGCAGCGGGGGCCGATCGTTGTCGGCCCCCGCGGCTGCAGTCAGGTGACCCAAGGATAGCGGCCGCTTGGCTCAGGGCAAGGTGGAATTTCAGCGCCTGTCGCTCGGGCGAGGTTTGACTTGCATCAAGGTCAGTCTTTGCCCCCAATGCCTAGACTGCATCTGACGCAGGAGGAGAACGCGATGACCACCCTCGAAACCCGCAAGGCTCAGCTTTTGGCGCGACGCAATCAGCTTTTGTCGCGGATGGAAACGATCGAAGACGAACTCGACCAGCACGACTCCAAGGACTGGGAGGAAATGGCCACCGAGCGCGAGGGCGATGAAGTGCTTGAAGATCTGGGTCAGTCCGCTTCGGACGAGATCCGCATGATCGACGCGGCCTTGCAGCGGATGGACGAGGGCGAATACGGCTTTTGCGTTACCTGTGGCGAGGAAATTTCGGCCGAACGGCTGGATGTCTTGCCCGCCACGCCGTTTTGCAGGGAGCACGCGGCCCACTGATCGGAAAATCTGGACGCGTGCGCCGGTCTGATGTGTCGGCGTCGGGATGGCAGGGTGCCGCCCGTGCCGGGCAAAAGCCGTTGCCTCGGACGGTGGCGCCGTTAAACTCGGGCGAAACAGGCCCCCGTTGGGGGGGCCGGGGCAGGCAGGAAGCCGGAATATGACACGACTGTCCAGGCTGCATCTGCGCGACGGGGTGGCAACGTTCACTCTGGCGGGTGCCGAAGGTGTATCCGGGGGCGGGTTCGACCCGGCCCAGCGCGTCGCCTTGGCCGAGGCGCTGGATCTGACTCTGGCAGATCCTGCCGTGCGCGCGTTGATACTGCGCGGCGCTGGCGCGGGTTGGCCGGTCGCTGACGATCCGGGCAAGGAATTCGCCGCGCAGGAGGGGGCGCCGGATCTGCGTGCCCTTGCCGCGCGCATCGCGATGGCCGGCAAGCCGGTGCTGGCGGCGCTGTCGGGGCAGGTGTCGGGTGGCGCACTGGCCCTGGCGTTGGCCTGCGGTTGGCGTCTGGCCGACCCCGAGACCCGCATCTTCACCTCCGAAACCGCGCGCGGGCTCTTGCCGGCGGGCGGTGCGCTGGTGCGACTGGCACGGCGTCTGGGCGGTGCCGCGGCGCTGCGACTGACCACCTCGCAGGTGGGCTGGAGCGCGGGCGAAGCGCTGGTGGCCGGGTTGCTGGACGCGGTGCCCGACGATGGCCCGGTCGATGCCGCCGCCTTTTCGCTGGCGCAGGCGGCGCTGGCGGGCACGGCCGTTGCCCGCCCCGACGATGCCGGTCTGGCGGAACCCGCCGCCTATCTGGCCGAACTTGCGCCGATCCGGGGCGCGCTGGGGCGGGGCCCGATGGCGGCGGTCCTGGCCAGCCAATGCGACGTGGTCGAGGCCGCCTTGCTGTTGCCGCTTGAAGAAGCGCTCGACTTCGAGGCCGTGGCCTATGGCGATCTGGCGGCCGCGCCACTGGCGCTGGGTCTTGCCCATATTGCCAAGGCCGAGCTTGCCACCGCGCGGCTCGCGGGCTGCGCGGCGGCGTCAGTTGCGCTGCCAGGACCGTTGCGGCTGGGCCTTTGGCAAGTTCCGGGCGGGGCCGATCTGGCGTTGCTGTTGCTGACAGCGGGGCATGGCGTGACCTTGGGTGCGCCAGACCGCGACAGCCTTGCCGACGGGTTTTCCGCCGTCGCCCATGTGCAAGAGGCGGCCGTGCAGGCGGGCGATCTGGATCCCGAAGCCCGCGAGGCCGACTGGGCGCGGTTGGGCGCGGCAACCGATCTGGCGGGGCTTTCGGGCCTCGATCTGGTCATCGCGGCGGGCGATACGCCGCCCGAGGCCTTGCGCAAGGCCGTTGGTCCGGGGGCGGTGCTCGCGCTTTTGTCCGTGTCGGCGCCCCCCTCGGGCACGCTGGGCCTGCGCCTTGCCGGCGATTTGTGCGAAATCATCCTGCCGGGGCCGGAGGAAGCCGAGGCGGCGGGCCAACTGGCCGCTGTGTTGCGGGGAATTGGTAATCTGGTAGTGCGGGGCGGGCGGTCGCCGGGCAGCATCGCCGACCACCTGCACGCCACGCTTCACGTCGCCGCCGAACGCTGTGTTCTGGCCGGTGCCCGCCCGGCCGAAGTCGATCAGGCACTCGGCGCGCTTGGCTTTGCCGAAGGACCGTTCGTGCGCGCGGACCGGATCGGGCTGGGCGCTTTGGTGGCCGACTTGCGTCGCCTTGGGCAGGCACCCGGCGCGGCAAGCCTCTATCTGTTTGCCGAGGGTCAGACCGGGCGCGTGGCCGGACAGGGCTATTACCGCTACGACGGGGTGCAGCCCGTGCCGGCCGCCGGGCTGGACGCGGTGCTGGGCGCGATCCGGCACGAAACGGGGCTTGCGGCAAAGCCGCTGACGCGGACCGAGATCCAGACCCGCGTCTTGGCAGAACTGGCGGGCGAAGGCGCGCGGATGCTGCAAACCGGTGCCGCGCATCGCGCCAGCGATATAGACCTCGTGGCGGTGCGTGCTGTGGGTCTGGGCGTTGATCAGGGCGGCCCGATGTTTCAGGCCGACCGGCGCGGCCTGCTGAGCCTGCGCAACACCCTGCGCGCCTTGGCGCGTGAAGGCGCAATGGCGCCGGTAGCGCTTTGGGATGTGCTGATCCGGAACGGTCGCCATTTTGGCGACCTGAATGCGGACTGACGGGTTCAGCGCAAAAGTACGCCGACGACGACCAACATCAACCCGATGACCGATAGAAACAACGCCCCGAGGTTGACCACCACCACCTTTTGCAGCCTTGCGCGCAGCGCGGCATCTTCAAGCCCGGCGCGGCGCGCCTTTGCCACCGTGACGATGACCCAGACGATCCCGACGAGCCCAATCAATGAAATCGCCGCCCCGCCCCAGATCAGTATTTCCATCACGCACGCCTCCTGCCAATCTGCCCCGCCCTAACGCGAAGCCCCCCCTCAACGCAATAGGCACCGCACGGCTGAGGGCACGGCAAGAGGTCTTGCTGCCTCCGCGCCAACCGACTAGCAAGGCGGCATTGCGCGGCTGCCATCCGGTCAACCGCCGCCCCTTTGACAGATGCGAGGAACCCGATGTCCAGTGACGCCACCTACAATGTCGCCGCCGACGAGCTGCGCCAGTTCATCGAACAATACGAGCATCTCGAAGCCGAGAAAAAAGACATCACCGAACAGCAAAAAGAGGTCATGTCCGAAGCCAAAGGTCGCGGCTATGACACTAAGGTGATGAAGAAACTGATCGCCATGCGCAAGCGCGACAAGAACGATCTGGACGAGGAAGAAGCGATCCTTGATCTGTATAAAGCCGCCCTCGGCATGGCTTGACCGCAGCCCGGCGGTTTCATCTTCGCGAATATATCCCCGCCGGAGGCTCCGAACCCAGCCACAGGAGCCTCCGGCGGGGATATTTCAACGAAGATGAAACGGCTCAGGGAGCAAGGAATTCAATGCCGGGAAGAGTTGCGATTTCCGCGATGTCGGCGTCGTAATTGGCCGAAATTTCCGCAACAAGGTCTTCGGTCCAGCCCGGCAGCGGCACCTCGATCTCGATCTTGTCCTGAAGGCCGAACTTGTCGAGGAACGCGGTCACGATCTTGCGGCGTTGCTCGGCGCTTTGCGGCGGGTGGCTGGCGAGGTAGGTCTTGATCCGGTCCAGACCGTCAGGCGCCATGATCGTGGCCAGAATGGTGAAGTCTCCGTCGAAGACCGCATCATCGGGCTGATTGGTGATCCGGCGCAGGATTTCGGGCCAGATCAGCGGCGTGTCCTCGTTGCACCAGAGCACCATCTTGTGGCCGTCCGATGCCGCGAGCATCCGTTTGACGACCGGCGCCCAGCGCAGGCTGCGCGGATCCTTGCCCGCCATCACGCTGTCATAGCTTGCACCGTCAACACGCTGGATCAGCGCCGGGATCAGCGTGGCGGGGTTGACCAGCGCCATGTGGAATTCGGTTTCCGCCTCGGGAAAGATATTGGCCAGCGGCCTGAGTTTGGCCGGGGCCATCGGATAGAACCCGTCCTCGGTGACCACGCGTTGCGGGATGCACAGGAAGAACTCGTGGGAAAAGATGATCCGGTCGGGTGGGTTTTGATCGCTGACACTATCCAGCAGCTCTTGTTGCCGTGCCGCATCGGCGGGCTGGCCTTTCAGCGCCAGCAGCGTGTCGCGCAATGCCATGCGGTAGCGCATCGGCGACGGCACGACACATCCCGCGCGACTGAGCATGTCGCGGTTGCGCAGCAGGGTCTTGACCAGACGGTCCTCGTCAGAAGAATGGGCGCCGAGGTGGTATACGACCTGCATATGGGTTCCTGCTTTGTGCCGCGATCGCGGGCGAATTGGGCCGGGTGGACCGTGCAAAGACTACTAGGGCTTTTCTGGACAGGCAAACGGCTTTCCTGTAACTGCGGCATATGGAACCCAAGCAAAACACTCAAGCACTGCCCGCGCGGGGCGACGGCGTCGGCGGCGCAGGTTTTGGACTGCGCGTCGCGGGGGGGGGGATCTGGTCAGCAGGGGCGCTGATGATTGCGGCGCTGGTGCTGGCGCCGATCCTGTCGGTGCTGTGGATCGCGCTGCATCCGATCGAAAACATCTGGCCGCATCTGTTGGCCACGACGCTGCCGCGCTATCTGGGCAACACGGCGGTGTTGACCTTGGGGGTGGGGGTGCTGGCCTCGATGGTGGGGGCGGGGGCGGCCTGGCTGATCTCGATGTATCGGTTCCCGTTTTCAACCTGGCTTGAGTGGCTGTTGCTGCTGCCGCTGGCGATTCCGGCCTATGTCGGAGCCTATGCGCTGGTGGATTTTCTGGATTATTCCGGCCCGGTGCAGATCGCGCTGCGCGAGACCTTTGGCTGGGTCAATGCGCGCGACTACTGGTTTCCGCATGTGCGTTCGCGCGGGGCGGCGGTGGTGGTGCTGGCGGCGGCGCTTTACCCTTACGTCTATCTCTTGTCGCGCGCGGCGTTTCGCGAACAATCGGGCGGCAGCTATGAGGTGGCGCGGGCGCTGGGGGCCGGGCCGTTTGGCCTGTTCTGGCGCGTCGGTTTGCCGCTGGCGCGACCCGCGATTGCGGCGGGGGCGGCGATTGCCATGATGGAGACGGTGGCCGATTTCGGGGTGGTCGATTACTTTGGCGTGCAGACCCTGACGACCGGCATTTTCACCACCTGGCTCGAGGCCGGCAACGCCGGCGGGGCGGCGCAGATTGCCAGTGTGATTCTGGCGGTGGTGTTTGCGCTTTTGGCGCTGGAAAAGGTCAGCCGCAAGAATCTGCGCTATTACCAATCGGCGCGCCAGCCGCGCCCGATTGCGCGCAAGGTGTTGACCGGGGCCGTGGGCTGGGGCGCCACGGCGCTGTGCGCGGCGCCCTTTGCGATTGGATTCGTGCTGCCGGTCGGGGTCATCGGCGGCTATGCGCTGGCCAACCCCGAGGCATGGTTCGGGCCAGGGCTGGCGCGGGCGCTGCTCAATACGCTGACGGTGGGCGGGCTTGCGGCGATCCTGACGGTCTTGGGGGCGCTGTTCATGGTCTACGGCGTGCGGCTGACCGGGCGGCGGTTGCCGCGTCTGGTGCTGCCGTTCACCACCTTGGGCTATGCGGCGCCGGGCGCGGTGCTGGCGGTGGGGATCTTGTTCCCGCTGGCGGCGGTCGATCACCGACTGGCCGATTTGTGGCTGGCGATGACCGGGGTGGACCCCGGCCTTTTGCTGACCGGCTCGGCGGCGGCGATCGTGCTGGCCTATGTCGTGCGGTTTTTTGCGATTGCGCAGGGCGCGCTAGACAGTGCGTTTGGCCGCGTCTCGCCCAGCCTGCCGATGGCGGCGCGGTCCTTGGGGCGCTCGGCGGGGGGCGCGCTGCGCGAGGTATATCTGCCGCTGATGAAGGGCTCGGTCGGCTCGGCGCTGCTATTGGTCTTTGTCGACAGCATGAAGGAACTGCCGGCCACCATGCTGCTGCGCCCGTTCAACTATGAAACGCTGGCCACAAGGGTGCATGAAAAAGCCAGCCTCGAGAACCTGGGTGATGCCGCCCCGGCGGCGCTTTTGGTGATGGCGGTGGGCTTGTTGGCCACGGCGCTGCTGGCGCGCGCCAATCTGGGGCAGAAGTAAGCTTGCGCCCCGCCTCGGGGCAGATTATTTCACACCCAGATGCCGGTGTAGCTCAGGGGTAGAGCTGCGATTTTGTAAGTCGAAGGTCGGGGGTTCGATTCCCTCCACCGGCACCATCCCCCGTGCTGTCGCTTTGCGGCCTGCGCTTTTCGCTTGCGGCCCGAAGGGCCGTCGGGCGCGCGGTGGCCTCTGTCATCGGAATGCGAATTACCGGACCCCTTTCGGGGCCCGGCAGTGCGTGCTGAAATTATCCCGTGAAAGCCGCCGTGCGGCAAGTGTGCCCAGACAGGTTTCTTGGGATACAGGTGCGAGTCCCTAGACCCGACCTTGCCAATATCATCGGCACACACTTTGTCGGATTCGTGCAATTCTGCGGTCAATTGCATGGCTGCATGTGCGACATCATGGCGCTGTGCCGGGCGCAGCCCCGCCCGAGCGCTCGACGCGATGTTCCTGGCGCCCGCAGTCCCCGTATCGGGAAATTTTCTTGGTGAATACGATTTTGCGGCTTAGGCTTTGTGCATGAAGTCCGGTCTTGGGTATGGCGGGAGGTCAGGCCGAAAGCGACGGCGCAAGAGCGTTTCCATCGGATCTGGCATGTTTCGCGGCGGATTAAGATTTCGGCTGTCGTCAGGGTGTCATATCCTGCCGCTACCCCAATGGTTGGAATGTCTTGAATAGTTCGCACCGAACCAAGGGAGAAGACCATGACAAGAAATCACTTTATGACAGCCGCCGTGGCTTTTGCGGCCGTCCAGCTGGCCAGTCCGGCCGCCGCCCAAACCGAAATCAGCTGGTGGCACGCAATGACCGGCGCCAATAGCGAGGTGGTCGAAAAGATCGCTTCGGATTTCAATGCAAGCCAAAGTGATTACAAGGTGATGCCGGTGTTCAAAGGCACCTATCCCGAGACGCTCAATGCCGGAATCGCGGCGTTTCGCGCGGGCCAGTCGCCCGACATCTTGCAGGTGTTTGACGTCGGCACCGGGGTGATGATGAGCGCCGAAGGCGCGGTGAAGCCGGTAGCTGACGTGTTGACCGGCGCGGGCATGACCTTCGACAAATCCCAATATCTGCCGGGCATCGTGGCCTATTACTCAAAGCCCGATGGCACGATGCTGTCGTTCCCCTACAACTCGTCTTCGCCGATCCTTTATTACAACAAGGATATCTTCGAGAAGGCCGGTCTGGACGTGAACGCCCCGCCGAAAACCTGGAATGAGCTGTGGGATGCGGCCAAGAAGATCAAGGAGACGGGCGCGGCCCCTTGTGGCTATACCTCGACCTGGCTGACCTGGATCCATCTGGAAAACTACGCCGCCTGGAACGACGTGCCCTATGCGACCAACGAAAACGGTCTGAGCGATGGCAACGCGGAACTTCAGATCAACGCGCCGATCTACGTAAACCATTTTCAGGCGATCACGGATCTGGCCAAGGACGGCACGTTCAAATATGGCGGCCGCACGTCTGAGGCCAAGCAGATCTTTCTGGCCGGCGAGTGCGGCATCATGACCGAGTCGTCGGGCGGCCTGGGCGATATCGTGAAATCCGGGATGAATTACGGCATCGGCCAACTGCCCTATGACAGCGACGGCAATGGCCCGCAAAACACCATTCCGGGCGGCGCAAGCCTTTGGGTGATGGGCGGCAAGTCCGACGAGATCTACAAAGGTGTCGCCGCGTTCTTCACCTATCTGTCGCAGACCGATGTGCAGGAATATCTGCACCAGACCTCGGGGTATCTGCCGGTGACGCTGGCCGCCTATGAGGCGACCAAGGCTTCGGGGTTCTATGACAAGAATCCCGGCCGCGAAACGCCGATCACCCAGATGATGGGCAAAGAGCCGACCGCCAATTCCAAGGGCGTGCGGCTGATCAATCTGCCGCAGATCCGCGACATCGAGAACGAAGAGTTCGAAAAGATGCTGGCCGGTGAACAGACCGCGCAACAGGCGCTCGACAACGCGGTAGAGCGCGGCAACGCGGCGATCAAGCAGGCCATGGGGAACTGACGCCCCCTCCCGCCGGCCGACCGCAACGCCTGCGGCTGGCCAGCGGGGAAACCGCCCGATGGCTGCCCGCCCGTCTCCGTGCGGGCTGCCAACAAGGAAGACCGGATGAACCGAGCCACATTTCCCCATAAATACTTGCCGTGGCTGCTGATCGCGCCGCAACTGGCGATATCCTTGGTGTTTTTCTATTGGCCCGCGCTTCAGGCGCTGCGTCAGTCGTTGCTGCGGGAAGATGCCTTCGGGCTGAAGACCCAGTTTGTGGGGCTGACGAATTTCGCCCGTGTTCTGTCGGACCCGGCCTATGTCAATTCGATCAAGGTGACGACACTGTTTTCGGCGCTGACAGCGGGGCTGTCGATGGGGATCGCGCTGTTGCTGGCGGTGCAGGCCGAAAAGCTGGTGCGCGGCAAGGGGCTTTACCGGGTGCTGATGATCTGGCCCTATGCGGTGGCCCCGGCCATCGCGGGGATGCTGTGGCTGTTCATGTTCAACCCCTCGTTCGGGACGCTGGCGCTGCCCTTGCGGTGGATGGGGGTGCAGTGGGACCCGCTGCTGAAGGGCAATCAGGCAATGGCGTTGGTGGTCGCGGCGGCCAGTTGGAAGCAGATCAGCTATAACTTTCTGTTCTTTGTCGCCGGACTTCAGGCGATTCCGCGATCCTTGATCGAGGCGGCGGCGATCGACGGGGCAGGGCCTGCGCGTCGTTTCTGGACCATCGTGTTTCCGCTGCTGGCGCCCACCACCTTTTTCCTGCTGGTGGTCAACACTGTCTACGCGCTGTTCGACACTTTCGGGATCATCCATGCCGTCACCGGCGGCGGCCCCGGAAAGTCAACCGAAACGCTGGTTTACAAGGTCTATAACGACGGTTTCGTCAATCTGATCCTGGGCGATAGCGCCGCGCAATCGGTGGTCTTGATGGTGATCGTCATCGCGTTGACGGCGGTGCAGTTTCGCTATGTGGAACGGCGGGTGCATTATGGCTGACGGCGCGATGATCGGCACAAGCCTTCGATCCCGGCTGATGGGGCATTTCCTGCTGGTGCTGGGGGTGATCGTGGTGGTCTTTCCGATCTACTACGTCTTCGTCGCCTCGACCCATACGGTGCAGACCATCCTGCGCCCGCCCTTGCCGCTGCTGCCCGGCCCCGAGGGCCCGGCAAACTATGCCGAGGCGATCTTTGGCGGTGTCGGCAGAATTGGCGGCGTTGGCGTGGGGCGGCTCTTGTGGAACACCACGGTGGTCGCGCTGGGCATCGCGGTGGGCAAGATCATCATCTCGATGGCGTCGGCTTATGCGATTGTGTTCTTTCGGTTTCCGCTGCGGATGGCCTGTTTCTGGCTGATCTTCATCACGCTGATGCTGCCGGTCGAGGTGCGGATTCTGCCGACCTACAAGGTGATGGTCGAACTGCACCTGATCGACACCTATGCCGGGTTGATCCTGCCGCTGATCGCCTCGGCCACGGCGACGCTGCTGTTTCGCCAGTTCTTCATGACCATCCCGAATGAGCTGCTCGAGGCCGCGCGTGTCGATGGTGCCGGCCCCTGGCGGTTTTTCCGCGACATCCTGTTGCCGCTGTCGCTGACCAATATCGCGGCGCTGTTCGTGATCTTGTTCATCTATGGCTGGACGCAGTATCTGTGGCCGCTGCTGATTACCAATTCGAACTCGATGAACACGATCGTCATTGCGCTGCGCAAGATGATCTCTTTTGCCGATGCCGATACGCCGTGGAATCTGGTGATGGTGACCTCGATTCTGGCGATCTTGCCGCCGATTCTGGTGGTGGTGCTGATGCAGCGCTGGTTCGTCAAAGGCCTTGTGGAAACGGAGAAATAGATGGCGCGGATTTCGCTGAAGGATGTGCGCAAGAGCTATGGCGCGACCGAGGTGATCCATGGGGTCAGCATCGACGTTGACGACGGCGAGTTCGTGGTCATCGTCGGCCCCTCGGGCTGTGGAAAATCGACGCTGTTGCGGATGGTCGCGGGGCTTGAGGTGATCACCAAGGGCACGATCTCGATTGATGGGCGGGTGGTCAATGACCTTGAACCCCGCGCCCGCGACATCGCGATGGTGTTTCAGAACTACGCGCTTTACCCGCATATGAGCGTGCGCGAAAACATGGCCTACGGGCTGAAGATTTCGGGCATGGCAAAGCCCGAGATCGCCGCCCGCGTGGCCCGCGCCGCCAAGATGCTGGAACTGGCCCCCTACCTTGACCGCAAGCCCCGCGCCCTGTCGGGTGGGCAACGCCAGCGCGTTGCGATGGGACGGGCGCTGGTGCGCGACCCGGCGGCGTTCTTGCTGGATGAGCCGCTGTCCAATCTGGATGCCAAACTCAGGGTGCAGATGCGGCTTCAGATCAAGCAGTTGCAACGCTCGGTCGGGACGACCTCGCTGTATGTCACCCACGATCAGGTCGAGGCGATGACCCTTGCCGACCGGCTGATCGTGATGAACGCCGGCCGGGCCGAACAGATCGACACGCCGATGGCGATCTATGAACGCCCCGCCAGCACGTTCGTGGCGGGGTTCATCGGCTCTCCGGCGATGAATCTGGTGCCGGTCACGGTGGCCGAGGGCGGCGTGGTTCTGCCCGGAGGCACGGTTCTGGCCCTGCCGGGGCTGGCGCTGCCAGCGGTGGGCAGCGCGCTGCGCTTTGGCGTGCGCCCCGAGCATCTGCAGGCCCAGTCGCCTGACAGCGGGGCGCCCGAGGCCCAAGCCTCCGAATCCGGGATGCCCGAGGCGCCAGCGCTGACGCTAGAGGTTTTCGCGGTCGAAACGCTGGGTGCCGACGCCTATGCCCATTGCCTGTTCCCCGGCGGCTCGGACCACCCCGACGAGGGCTTCGTGGTGCGCTTGCCCGGCAATACCGCCGCGCGCCAGGGCGACCGGATCCGCGTGTCGCTGGATCTGAGCGCGCTGCATCTTTTTGACGACACCAGCGGCCGGCGGATCGGGGAGGCGGTCTAGGCGCAACAGGCCGGGCGCGAAGAACGCCAGCGCCCTTTGGGCCAGCCGTATGGCGGCTGGTCTTTGGGCGCATAATCATATGCCGACTGACAGTATGGCGGCTGGTCCTTGGGCGGGCGGGCATATCGCCGGCAGGCATGGGGCCTGCCGTCACGCGCAGGGCCGCCGCCCCGGTGCCGCCCGCTGAGGGGTGCCCCTAGCGACCGCGGATCCGCGGATCAAGCGCGTCGCGAAGCCCGTCGCCGATGTAGTTCACGCTGAGCACCGTCAGCGAAATCGCCACGCCGGGCAGGATCACCCGCCACGGATAAAGCTGCATCTGGTCGATCGCGTCAAACAGCAGTCGCCCCCATGTCGGGAAATCCGGTGGAAAGCCAAGCCCCAGAAACGATAGCGCGCTTTCGGTGATGATGGCGCTGGCAATCCCCAGCGTCGCTGAAACCATGATCGGGCTTAGCACGTTGGGCAACACATGCCGGGTAATCATCCGCCGCGACGGTGTCCCGATCGAGCGCGCCGCCAGAACGAATTCGCGTTCCTTCAGCGCCAGCACCTCGCCGCGCACGATCCGCGCGGTCTGCATCCACGAGGTCGCGCCGATCGCACAGACGATCAGCAAGAAGATCCCGCTTTCGGGGCCGAAGGATTTGGACAGCGGTTCGCGAAACAGCGTCACCATCAGCAACAACAGCGGTAGCAGCGGCAGCGCCAGAAACAGGTCGGTCAGCCGCATAAGCGGCCCTTCGAGGCGCCGGAAATACCCCGCCAGCACCCCGATCGTGGTGCCCAGCAGGATCGACAGCGACATCGCCGTCAGTCCGACCGAGATCGAGACCTTGCCCCCCGCCATGACCCGCGCCAGCATATCGCGGCCCAACTGGTCAGTGCCCAAAGGATGCGCGCCGGAAAAGCCCTTGTTGCGCATTCTCAGTTCCACGAAACCCGGATCAACGCGCCACAGAAACGGCCCGATCAGGATCAACACGAGGATCAGCATGAACACCGTCAAGCCGACGATGGCACCCTTGTGGGTCTTGAACTGGTCCCAGACATCCCACCACTGCGAACGCGGTGGGCGGGCGGCGGCCTCGGCTTGAAACTGCGGGTTTTTCAGCGGGGCGGTATCAGTCATAGCGGATCCTCGGGTCCAGGATGCCGTAGAGAAGGTCGGCAATCAGATTGAATAACACGATCAGGATCGCAAAGATGAAGGTCAGCGTCATCACCATCGGCATGTCGTTCGAATGGATCGACGAAATCAGCTGTTGCCCCAGCCCGTTCACCTTGAACACCTGTTCGGTGATGATCGCGCCGCCAAAGATCTGCGGCACGCCCAGCGCAATCACGGTAATCACCGGGATCAACGAATTGCGCAGCACATGGACCAGCACCACAACCTTTTCGGTCAACCCCTTGGCGCGGGCGGTGCGGACATAGTCCTGACCAAGGTTGTCCAGCATCGAGGCGCGCATGAAGCGGCTGATCTGGGCGGCGTTGTAAAGCGCCAGCACCGTGACCGGCATCACCATCTGGCGCACCTGCGCCTTGAAGCTGGCCCAGTCGGTGATCTGCAATGTGGTGTCATAGACCGAGGGAAACCACTGCAGCTTGACCGCGAAGACGATGATCAGCACCACGCCGGTAAAGAAGGTGGGCACCGAAAAGCCGATCATTGCCACGAAGGTGCCAAGCTGGTCGAACCACGAATACTGCCGATAGGCCGAGATGATCCCGATCGGCAGCGCGATCGACACGCCGATCAGATAGGCCATGCCGACCACGGTCAGCGTTTGCGGTATGCGCTCGGCGATGATGTCCATCACCGGCTGACGCGACTGGAACGAAATCACCCGCTGCATGCCGTCACCCATATGGGTGCCAAACAGCGCGTCGATCAAATGCATCGGCTCGACCCAGAAAAACTGTTTCAGCCAAAGCCCGTAGCGCACATACCAGGCACTGTCCAAACCCAGCGCCGCGCGCATCTTTTCCTTGACCTCGGGCGGGACGGTCAGGGGAACCTCGCCCAATGGGTCGCCGGGGGCGGCCTCGAGCAACAGGAAAATCACCAGACTGATGATCAAAAGCGTCGGCACTGCGATCAGTAACCTGCGGAGTGTGTAGCTGAACATCGGCGCCTCGGATCAGAAGTAGGGCGTAAGGAAAGGGGGAAGGGGCGGCGCATCATCGTTACCCGATGATGCGCCGCCCCGGTCTGACCGACGGTCAGATCACTTCATGCGATACCAGTCCGAGGCATTCCACAGTTCGCTGTCCCAGGTGTTCAGGATCACGCCCCCAAGGCTGTTGGCGTGGGCCGACAGACGGCCACGGTCGACCAGCGGCACGACGACATAGCTGTCTTTGGTCAGCATGTCGTTCATTTTCTTGGCCAGCGCCGTGCGCTTTTCCAGATCCTGGGTCTTGCCCAGTTCCACGACCATCGCGTCATAGGCCGGGTCGCAGAAACGGTTGACGTTTTCGCCCTGCCACTGGGTTTCCGGGCTTGGCGCCTTCGAACAGGTGTATTGCGCAAGGTAGGGCTCGGGGTCGGTGCCGTCGAAGTTGTTGGCATACATTTCGACGTCGGCATAAAACTTCTGGAACGTGTCGGGCGAGCCCGCATCACCACCGAAGAACACCGAACCGTCAACGGTTTTCAGCTCGACTTCAACGCCGATGTCGTTCCACCACTGCTTGATGATTGACTGAAAGTCCTGACGGATCGCGTTGACCGAGGTCTGGTAAAGCAGGCTCAGCTTCATGCCGTCCTTGTCAAGAATGCCGTCGCCGTCGCTGTCGGCCCAGCCCGCTTCGGCCAGCAGCGCCTTGGCACCCTCGACGTCTTGCACCAGACAGTCGGTGTTGTCCGAGGCATAGATTTCCGGCGCGGG
Organism: Rhodobacteraceae bacterium UBA6197; assembly: GCA_002422085.1. GTDB lineage: Bacteria > Pseudomonadota > Alphaproteobacteria > Rhodobacterales > Rhodobacteraceae > UBA6197. The sequence continues at coordinate 137,751 of DISZ01000019.1, read as the reverse complement.
CACCAGATTGCAGGTCGCGCGGCCGGCGGCGCCATAGCCGATCTCGACCAGGGTTTCACGGTCGATCGCCATCGACAGCGCCTTGCGCACGCGGATATCCGACAGGATCGGGTGCGGATGCTTGGTGGTCGCGCGCTCGCCTTCCGGCAGCGACGAGGACGGATCGGTCATGTTCATTTCGATCCGCTCGACCAGCGTGCCGAAGGCGTTCACGAAGGTGCCCTTGCCGCCGGATTCCATCGTCGCCTGAATTTCTGGCGCGATCTGGGTGTTCCAGGCATAGTCGAATTCGCCGGTCTCCATGACCGAACGCGCCGCCGCCGTGGCATCGCCGCCGCCCTTGACCATCGCGGTCGCAAAGGCCGGTTTCGCCGGGTCACGGTAGTTCGGGTTGGCTTCCAGTTGCACCACGTCATTGGTGCGGAATTCGGTCACACGGAACGGCCCGGTGCCGATCGGCTTGAAGTTCTGCTCGGTGCAGGTCGAGGCCGCGGCGCCAAGGCAATTGGCGAATTGCGCGGCCTGAAGCAGCGGCGAGGTGGCGCCGACGAAAGCCTGGAACGGGTTCGGTTTGGCCTCGGCAAAGGTCACCTTGACGGTCATGTCATCGACCGCCTCGACCTTTTCCACGCCCTCATAGCGCGCCAGCTGCGCACAACCGCCGGCCGGGTCCATGCAGTAGCTGGCGGTGAACACCGCGTCATTGGCCGTCACCGGAGTGCCGTCGGACCACAGCAGGCCGGGGATCAGTTTCCAGGTGATGGTCTTGAGGTCTTCGGAAATGCCACCGTTTTCAAGGCTTGGGACTTCGGTCACAAGCCGCGGGATGACCTCGCCTTTTTCGTTGAAACCGGCCAGCGGCTCCAGCACGAGGCTGCCAACTTCGACGTCCTTGGTGCCCGAGGACAGATAGGCGTTCATCGTCGAGACAGCCTGCGAGTAGATGATTTTCACATCCCCGTCAGAGCCGCGCTCGGCAAAGGCTGCGGGGGCAAACGCAAGGCTCGCGGCCGCACCCAGAAGGGCGGTTTTCAGTTTCATGTCAGTCTCCTTGTTGGATTCCCTGGCCCTTTGGGACCGTTGGTGTTTTGGTGCCCGATGCGTTCTGGCCTGAGGCCTCGGCTGCCGCCGTTAGTCCGGCGGTCATTGTGGTATTGGCGTAATGGTGGCAGGCCACGAAACGGCCTGGCGCAACCTCTTGGTAGGTCGGTTCGTCCTGGCGGCAAATCGGCATGACCGCCGGGCAGCGGGTGCAGAAATTGCAACCCTTGGGCGGGTTCGCAGGCGAGGGAACGTCGCCCGTCAGGATGATCCGGCGCCGGTTGATTTCCTGGTTCGGGTCGGGTTCGGGCACGGCCGACAGCAGCGCCTGCGTATAAGGGTGCAGTGGCTCGGCAAACAGCGCCTCGCGCGGAGCCAATTCGACGATCCGGCCCAGATACATCACCGCAACCCGGTCCGCGATATGGCGCACCATCGACAGATCGTGGCTGATGAACAGATAGGTCAGGCCCAGCCGGTCCTGCAATTCCTCAAGCAGGTTCACGACCTGTGCCTGGATCGAGACGTCAAGTGCCGCGATCGGCTCGTCGCAAACGATGAACTTGGGGTTCAGTGCCAGCGCGCGGGCAATGCCGATCCGTTGCCGCTGGCCGCCGGAAAATTCATGCGGGTAGCGGTTGGCGAAATTGCGGTTCAGCCCGACCTGGTCCATCAGCTCATAGATCCGGGCCAGCTTGTCGGCCTTGGCCAGCCGGGTGTGTTCGTCCAGCGGCTCGCCGATGATCGCGGCAAGGGTCATGCGCGGGTTCAGGCTGGCTTGCGGGTCCTGAAACACCATCTGCATTGCCGGGCGCATCTTGCGCAACTGGTCCTGGCTGGCGCTGGCGACGTCGCGGCCATTGATCCGCACCGCCCCTGCCGTCGGTTCATAAAGCCGCAAGATCGCCCGCCCGCAGGTAGATTTGCCGCAGCCCGACTCGCCGACCAGCCCCAGCGTTTCGCCCTCATAGATGTCGAAGGTCACGTCATCGACCGCCTTCACGTCGCCCACCTTGGCGCGAAATATCCCCGCGGTGATCGGGAAATACATCTTCAGATGATCGACCTCGACCAGCACGTTGCGCGCGGCGACGGCGGTGTCGTCCTTGATCCGGTCAAGCATCGCGCTGGCCCCCGTCGGTTCCCTCGGCTTTGTCGAAATCCCAAAAACAGGCGGCGTCATGGCCGGGACCAACGGCGAAACGGGCCGGGTTTTCGGCGCCGCAGCGGGCAAAGGCATAGGTGCAGCGGGCGCGGAAGGCACAGGCCGCGGGCGCGGCCTTCAGGATCGGCGGTTGCCCCTCGATCACGTTCAGCTTGTCGGCGCGTTCGCTGCGCACCGAGGGCACGGTTTTCAGCAACGCACGGGTATAGGGGTGGCGCGGATGGGCGAACAGTTCCTTGACCGGCGCCTGTTCGACGATCTGGCCGCCATACATCACCATCACCCGGTCGGCGATGCCCGCGATCACCCCCAGATCATGCGTGATCCAGACGATCGCCATGCCCAGCTTGCTGCGCAATTCGCGCACCAGTTCAAGGATCTGCGCCTGAATCGTCACATCCAGCGCGGTTGTCGGCTCATCCGCGATCAGCACCTTGGGGTCGCAGGCCAGCGCAATGGCAATCATCACGCGCTGACGCATGCCGCCGGAAAACTGGTGCGGATAATCGTCCAGACGGCGCGCGGCATCGGGGATGCCGACCAGTTCAAGCAGCTCTTTCGCGCGCAGGCGGGCAGACGCCTTGTTCATACCCATATGGCGGCGCAGTGGCTCCATCAGCTGAAACCCGACCGTGAACACCGGGTTCAGCGAGGTCATCGGGTCCTGAAAGATAAAGCCGATACCGCGGCCGCGCACATCGCGCAGATGTTCGGGCGAACTGTGCAACAGATCGGCCCCGTCAAACATCACCCGCCCGCCGCGCACATCGGCTGGCGGTGACGGCAAAAGCCCGATCAACGACATCATCGTGACCGACTTGCCGGAGCCTGATTCTCCGACCACGCCCAGCAGCTCGCCGGGTTTCAGATCGAAGGTGACGGAATTGACAGCGTGAACCTCGCCACCGCGGGTCCTGAAAACGGTTTTCAGGCCCTCGACCTCGAGGACGGGCAGCGCCCCATCGGGCATGAATCTCTCCCAGATCTTTGTTATCTAGTGTTTTTATATGTGCCGGATCGGCCGGTTCGCGTGTTAGCGTTACCGAGTGTTAGAGATTTTTGTCTCCCGCGCAAGTTTGATTCTGCTTGCTTGCGTCACGTCAGCCCGTGCCACGTTCAATCTATGCGTTTGCCCTGCGGTGGCCGCCATCAGGTCCAAAGCCATGCCGAAGCTGCACCGCGTCAACGGCGCCGCCGACCATGCGGCAGGCCCTTGGGTGTGCGCGATTGCGGGGGGCTTGACCCCACGGCCGGAGCAGCGCAGCCTGCCGCGCAAAAAGGAAACACGCCATGTCCGACCTCGCAACCGCCCGGATGCTGATGGAGCGTCTTGTCAACTTTCCCAGCGTCAGCCGCGACAGCAACCTCGCGCTGATCGACTGGGTTGAAAACTGGCTGGTCGAAAATGGCATCGAGGCGGTGCGCGTGCCCGACCCGACCCTGCCGAAGGCAAGCCTCTATGCTCATGTCGGGCCGAGTGTCGCGGGTGGGGTGGTGTTGTCGGGCCATACCGATGTGGTGCCGGTGGATGGTCAGGTCTGGACCAGCGACCCCTGGGTGGTGAGCGAGCGTGACGGCCGGTTTTATGGGCGTGGCACCTGCGACATGAAAGGCTTTGACGCGCTGGCCCTTGCCGCGCTGGTGCTGGCCAGGAAGCGGGGCGTCAAGCGGCCCTTGCAGGTCGCGCTTAGCCATGACGAGGAACTGGGTTGCATCGGCTGCATCCCGTTGATCGAGGCCATGACCGGCCTGCCGCGCGCCAGCGCGGTGGTGGTGGGCGAACCCTCGATGATGCAGGCGGTGACCGGCCACAAGGGCGGGCTGGCGTTTTGGGTCAGGATGCGCGGCCACGAGGTGCATTCCTCGATCATGCACACCGGGGTGAATGCGATCCTCGAAGCCACCAAGCTGCTGGGTTGGGTCAATGAGATGAACGCGCGCGGTCAGGCGGCGGTGCCCTCGGCGCTGGCAGGCCGGTTCAATCCACCCTGGACAACGGTGCATTGCGGCCAGATCAAGGGCGGCACGGCGCATAACATCACCGCCGGCAACTGCGAATTCGGCGTCGATTTTCGCATCGTGCCGGGCGAAGACCCCGAGGCTTGGCGTGCCGCCTTCATGGCACAGGTGGCGCAGGTCGAAGCCGAAATGAAAGCCGTTCATCCCGACACGGGGATCGAGGTCACAGAACGTTTCACTTTGCCGCCGTTGAGCCCCGAAACCGACGGTGCCGCCGAGGCGCTTGTCCGCCGACTGACCGGCGACAATGGGCGCCATGTGGTCAGCTATGGCACCGAGGCAGGTCAGTTTCAGGTGCGTGGCTGGTCAACCGTGGTCTGCGGGCCCGGCGATATCGCGCAGGCGCATCAGGCCGACGAATATTTGACGACGGCGCAGTTTCAGGCAGGCTGGGCCTTCATGGAGCAGCTTATCGAAGGGCTGTGCAGGTGACTTTCGTAATTTCCGACTCTATGCCCGTGACATTCTCTGGCCCGCTGCCCAAAGCGGCGGATGTGGTGGTGATCGGCGGTGGCGTGGCGGGGGTGATGACCGCCTATTACCTGGCCTGCGCCGGGCAAAAGGTGGTCTTGTGCGAAAAGGGCCGGATCGCGGGCGAACAAAGCAGCCGCAACTGGGGCTGGGTGCGCCAGCAGGGCCGCGACCCCGCCGAATTGCCGATCATGATCGAATCGATGCGCTTGTGGGAGGGTTTCTCGCAGCAGTTGGGCGATGCGCTGGGCTTTCGCCGGGTCGGGGTGATGTTTCTGGCGCGGAACGAAAAATCCATGGCCGACTACGAGGCCTGGCTGACCCATGCGCGCGCTCACGGGCTGGATACGCGGCTTTTGGGGCGTGCCGCGCTGCAAGCCGAGATCCCGCACCACGCCGATTGGGTGGGCGGGCTTTATACCGCGTCGGATGCACGGGCCGAGCCTTGGGTGGCGGTGCCGTTGCTGGCGCGCCTGGCCGAGGCGGCTGGCGTGGTGATTGTCGAAAACTGCGCCGTGCGGCGGCTGGATGTCGCTGCCGGGCGGGTCAGCGGCGTGGTCACCGAACAGGGGCTGGTGGCCGCGGATCGCGTGGTGCTTGCGGGCGGGGCGTGGTCCTCGCTGTTTGCGCGCGCGCATGGGCTGACGATCCCGCAACTGTCGGTGCGCGCGACTGTCGCGCAGACCCAGCCTGCGCCCGAAGTCTGGCGCGGCAATGCCGCCGAGCCGCGCTTTGCGTTTCGTCGCCGCGCCGATGGCGGCTATACGCTGGCACCCGGCACCTTCCATGAATTCATGATCGGCCCCGACGCGCTTCGCCATTTCAAAGCCTATATCCCGCTTCTCAGACGGGATATTTCGAGCCTGCGGCTGTTGCCCAAGGCCCCGGCGGGCTATCCCGATGGTTGGGGTACGCCGCGGCAGTGGTCGGCCGACCAGATCACCCCGTTCGAGCGGATCCGCGTGCTGAACCCAACCCCGAACCGCGCCGCGATCAACCGCCTGCAAGACCATTTCGCCGCCGCCTTTCCGGCCGCGGGTCGCCCGCGCATCGCCCGGATCTGGGCCGGAATGGTCGACACCATGCCCGATACGGTGCCGGTGCTGGACCATGCCCCGCTGCCCGGCCTGACCATCGCCACCGGCCTGTCGGACCATGGCTTTGGCATCGGCCCCGGCATTGGCCGCGTGGTTGCCGATCTGGTGATGGGGCGTGCGCCGGGCCATGACCTGACACGGTTCCGCTTCGGGCGTTTTACCGATGGGTCAAGAATTGACCTCGGTCCAACGCTCTGACCCTTGAAGCCGCGCGACGATTGTAACAGGCTGAGCCCGAGGGCCGCCCCCCGGCCCGTTTGTCTTTGAGGAGCCCGACCAATGCCCGTGAAGAACCGATTTGCCGAGCTGTTGCCCGAAATCACCGCCTGGCGTCGCGATTTCCATGAAAACCCCGAACTGCTGTTTGATGTGCACCGCACGGCGGGCAAGGTCGCGGCCCTGTTGCGCGACTTTGGCTGCGATGAGGTGGTCGAAGGCATTGGCCGCACCGGCGTTGTCGGCGTTATCAAGGGGAAATCCGACAGCAAGGGTCGCGTGATCGGGCTGCGTGCCGATATGGACGCGCTGCCGATTCTTGAGGCAACCGGGCTGGACTATGCCTCCAGGACGCCGGGCAAGATGCATGCCTGCGGCCATGACGGCCATACCGCGATGCTGTTGGGCGCGGCGAAATATCTGGCCGAAACGCGCAATTTCGATGGCACGGCCGTGGTCATTTTCCAACCCGCCGAAGAGGGCGGTGGCGGCGGTCGCGAAATGGTGCAAGACGGCATGATCGACCGCTTCGGCATTCAGGAAGTCTACGGCATGCACAATATGCCCGGCATCCCGGTGGGGAAATTCGCGATTCGTCCCGGCGCGATGATGGCCGCCGCCGACCAGTTCGAAATCACCGTCACCGGCAAGGGCGGTCATGCCGCCAAACCGCATGACTGCATCGACACCACGCTTGTCGCTGCCCATATTGTCGTGGCGATGCAGTCGATTGCCGCGCGCAATGTCGACCCGCTGAAACAGGTCGTGGTTTCGATCTGCACCTTCAAGACCGAATCCGAGGCCCATAACGTGATCCCGCAGACGGTATTCCTGAAAGGCACGGTCCGCACGATGGACCCTGCCGTGCAGGACTATGTCCAGTCGCGCGTCGAGGCGATCGCAACCGGCATCGCCGAAACCTTTGGCGCCACGGCCAAGGTCGTCTATTCGCGCGGCTATCCGGTGACGATGAATGCCCCCACCAATACCGATTACGCCATCGAGGTGGCGCGCAAGGTCTCGGGTCAGGTTGACCCCGATACCGCGCCCTTGATGGGGGCCGAGGACTTCAGTTTCATGCTGAACGAACGCCCCGGCGCCTATATCTTCCTTGGCAATGGCGACACGGCGATGGTCCACCACCCGGCCTATAACTTTGACGACAACGCCATTCCGTTCGGGTCAAGCTGGTATGCGGGCATGGTCGAGGAGCGGATGCCGGCGGCTTGACAGCGGCTGCGACGCCAGTGCGGTGAAAGCAGTGCGGTGAAAGCGGTGCGGTGAAAGCGCCCGGAAGGTCCCGCCGGTGTGCGTCCTGGTTGAGTAAGGATGCCTCCGGCGGGAGTATTTTCGCCAACGAGAAGCGCAAGAAACCTGGCCGCGCCAAGCCGCTGGCCGGGTGCCCCGGACCCCCTAGCCGCCGGTGTGGCTCATGTGGCGTGACATCTGCCCGGCGACATGCTGGCGCGAATAGTCGAAGTCGTGACCCTTGGGCTTGCGCGCGATGGCCGCGCGAATGGCGGCGACAAGTGCGGTATTGTCAGCGCTGGCGCGCAACGGCGCGCGCAGATCGGCCATGTCTTCCTGGCCCAGGCACATGAACAGCTCACCCTTGCAGGTGACCCGCACCCGGTTGCAGCTTTCGCAGAAATTATGGGTCAGCGGTGTGATGAAACCAACCCGCTGGCCGGTTTCGGCCAGCCGCACATAGCGTGCCGGGCCACCGGTGCGGTCGGGCAGGTCGCTCACGTTGTAGTCCTGCGTCAGCCGGGCTTGCACATCCGACAAGGGCCAATACTGGTCCAGCCGGTTTTCTTCACCCATTTCGCCCATCGGCATGACTTCGATGAAAGTCAGATCGTGGCCCTGATCGGCGCACCAACGGGTCAAGGGGATCAATTCATCTTCGTTGAAGCCCTTGAGGGCCACCGCGTTGATCTTGACCCGGATCCCGGCGGCGGTGGCGGCCCTGATCCCGTCAAGCACCTGATCGAGTCGGCCCCAGCGGGTGATGGCCGCGAATTTCTCGGGCACCAGTGTATCCAGCGACACATTGACCCGGCGTACGCCACAGGCAGCCAATTCAGGTGCGAAACGCGCCAATTGCGAGCCGTTGGTGGTCAGCGTCAGTTCCTTGAGCGCGCCGCTGTCCAGATGCCGCGACATCGCGCGAAAGAAGGACAAGATGTTCTTGCGGACCAGTGGCTCGCCTCCGGTGACACGCAGCTTTTCGACACCAAGATCAATGAAGGCGCTACACAGACGGTCCAACTCTTCCAGAGACAGAAGGTCCTTTTTCGGCAGGAACTGCATGTTCTCGGTCATGCAATAGGTGCAGCGAAAATCACAACGGTCGGTCACCGAGACCCTCAGGTAGGTGATCGGGCGGGCAAACGGGTCAATAAGAGGTGCGCGGTTCATCGCGCATAGGTAGGACTGGTGGCGGCGCAGGGCAAGGGGACTCTTGCCGCGTTGCAGGGGCGGCGGTAGGGTTTCGTGGTGGATCGAGGGAGTTTCATGGTCAAGATTGCAAGAGGTGCCATGCTGCTTCTGTCCGGCCTGTTGCCGGTGGGCTGTTCACAGGCAGACCTTTTGTCACCACATCCCATGGCGACCAAGCCCGACGCCGCATCCGAAAGTGCCGCGCCGATGGCCGCGCCGCGCCCCAGACCTGCGGCGCGCCGGGTAGAGGAATTCGACACGACCAGCCCCGAGCAGCGCGCTGCAGCTGTGGCGCAGCCGGCCGCTTCCGCCGAGCGCAAACTGGGCCGGACAATTGCCTCCCTTGGCGATCCGACGGATCCGGGGTTCTGGGTGAAATCGCCTCTGGTCAAGACTTCGGGCAAGGGCAGGATCGTGGATGTTGCAAACGGCCGCTCGGTGTTGGTCGATTTGAAGCCGCTGCCGGGCGACGAGGGTGCAGGAAGTCAGGTATCGCTGCCGGCGTTGCGGTTGCTGGGGGTGGGGCTGACGGCGCTTCCCGAAGTGGTACTTTACGCGTTTTAGCTTCTTTTTGGCTTAAATACTCCCGCCGGAGGCAGCTACGGTGCGGACGGACGCTCCGCGGGGAGTATTTCGGCCAAAAAGAAGCCCGGTTCAGACCCAAGAAAGCGCCCAGCGGGGCCGTTGCGCAAGATGGCGCAGATTGTCAGAGATACTTTGCGGCTTCCTTGCGGGCGAAGGGCTTGAGAGCGTCGCCATGCGCCTCGAGCCAGGCGCGGACGCGGGACGCATCGTGTTTTGAAAGGTCCCGCAGCCACCAGGCGATGGCTTTCTGGATGAACCAGTCGCGGTCGGCGGCGAGGCCGACCATCCAGCCCAGGATCCGGTCGCGGGCGGCCTCGTCGGCGGGTTTGGGGTGATTTTGCTTGGTCCAGGGCAGGGTCATCACCAAGGCCGCGCGGCGGGTCCACAGGTTCGGGCTGCTTAGCCATGCTTCAACCTGATCCAGCCGCGACGGATCGGCGCTCAGCCGTTTCTCGCCGGCTTTGCAAGCGTGGTCGGCCAGCGCCCAGGTGTCGAAATCGGGAACCCAAGAGGCGATCAGCGCCCAGGCCGCAGCGTCTTCCCGGATCCGCGCTTGCGTCAGAAGCTTGGCGGCGGCGATCCGGGCCTCGTGGATATTCGAGTGCCACAGCGTATTGGCCAGCGCGACCCGACTGGGCACATCCAGCGCGGCGCGCCACTCGGCCACGAGGGTTTCGATCTGCGGCACGGTGACACCCAGATAGGGCCGGTCGGCCTTGTGGTAGGCGGCCATTTCGGTGGCCTTGGCGGGGTTGGCCAGGGCTGCAAGCTGCGCCAGCGGAGCGGTCATTCGACAGTCACCGATTTTGCCAGATTGCGCGGCTGATCGACATCGGTGCCCTTGGCGATGGCGGTGAAATAGGCCAGAAGCTGCGCCGGGATCGCGTAGAGGATGGGGGCGAAGGGTTCGGCCACCTCGGGCATCTTCAGACGCGCCCAGGTGCCCTCGCTGGCCTCGCGCAGGCCCTTGGCATCCGAGATCAGCAGAACCTGACCGTGGCGGGCCATCACCTCTTGCATGTTCGAGACGGTCTTGTCGAACAGCCGGTCATGCGGTGCCATCACCACCACCGGCACGTTGCGGTCGATCAGCGCGATCGGGCCATGCTTGAGTTCGCCTGACGCATAACCTTCGGCGTGTATATAGCTGATTTCCTTGAGTTTAAGCGCACCCTCCATGGCCAGGGGATACATCGGGCCACGGCCTAGAAACAGCACATCCTGCGCCTCGGCGATGCGGCCGGCGAGCGCCTCGATTTCGGTCGAAGCCCCCAGCGCCTGATTCATCAGCCCGGGCAGCGCGCGCAGCGTGGCGATATGGCCGGCCAGCGCCTCGGGGGACAGATGGCCCCGATCAACGCCCGCCTTCAGCGCCAGCACCGCCAGCACCAATAGCTGACAGCTGAACGCCTTGGTCGAGGCCACGCCGACCTCGATCCCGGCCATGATCGGCAGCGCCACATCGCAGTCGCGCGCGATCGACGAGGTTGGCACATTGACCACCGCCAGCGTCTTTTCGACCCGCTCGGCGCAGTAGCGCAGCGCCGCCAGCGTATCGGCGGTTTCGCCCGACTGGCTGACGAACAGCGCCCAGGACCGGGACGGCAGCGGCGGCTCGCGGTAACGGAATTCCGAGGCCACATCGATTTCGACGGGCAGGCCGGCCAGTTGTTCAAACCAGTATTTCGCCACTGAACATGCATAGAACGCGGTGCCGCAGGCAACCATGGTCAACCGGTCCAGTGCTGCGAAATCCAGCCCCTCGGGCAGGTTGATCGCGCCGTCCTTCAGATAATGTGCCAGCGCGTCGCCCAGCACGGCGGGCTGTTCAGCGATTTCCTTGGCCATGAAGTGCTTGTAGCCGGCCTTTTCGACCCGGGTCTGGCCCAGATCTATGCGCGCGATATCGCGGTTGGCGCGGTGGCCGTGCTGGTCATAGATCTCGGCGCCGGCGCGGGTCACGAAGGCATAGTCGCCCTCTTCGAGATAGGTGATCCGGTCGGTCATCGGCGCCAGCGCAATCGCGTCCGAGCCGACAAACATCTCGCCCGCACCGTGGCCAATCGCCAGAGGGCTGCCCTTGCGGGCGGCAATCATCAGATCGTCCTCGCCGTCAAACAGGAACAACAGCGCAAAGGCGCCCTCAAGGCGGCCAAGCGTCGCGGCGGCGGCCTCGCGTGGGCTGAGGCCGCGGTCCATGTAAAGCCGGGTCAGCAAGGCCACGGTTTCGGTGTCGGTCTCGGATTCCGGGGTCAGACCGGCGGCGGCCAGTTCAGTGCGCAGATCGCGAAAATTCTCGATGATGCCGTTATGGACAACCGCCACCGGACCCGAACGGTGCGGGTGCGCGTTGCCGGTGGTGGCCGCGCCATGCGTGGCCCAGCGGGTGTGGCCGATCCCGGCCTTGCCCGCCAGCGGCTCATGCACCAGAAGGTCCGACAGGTTCACCAGCTTGCCCACCGCGCGGCGCCGGTCCAGGCAGCCGTCGTTCACGGTGGCAATGCCGGCGCTGTCATAGCCGCGATATTCCAGCCGCTTGAGCGACTCGACCAGCAGCGGCGCGACCTCATGTTCCCCCAGAACGCCGACAATTCCGCACATTACGCATTTCCTTTGGTGCGCCGCGCTTTTTCAGCGCGCAGCATTTCGAACAGTTTGGGGGCAAGCCCCGGTTTGACCACCTGTTTGGCCCGCCCCAGCGCCACCGCGCCCTCGGGCACATCGTCGGTGATGACCGAGCCGGACCCGGTCAGCGCGCCCGCGCCAATCGTCACCGGCGCCACCAGCATCGTATCAGATCCGATGAACACATTGGCGCCGATCGTGGTGCGATGCTTCATCACCCCATCGTAGTTGCACGTTACCGTGCCGGCGCCCACATTGGTGAATTCGCCGATATCGGTGTCTCCGATATAGGTCAGGTGGCCGACCTTGACGCCCTCGTCCAGAATCGAGTTCTTGATCTCGACGAAATTGCCGACATGCACATCCTCGGCCAGTTCGGCGCCGGGGCGCAGCCGAGCAAAGGGCCCGACGGTGGCGCCGCGCGACACGTGGCAACCCTCCAGATGGCAAAACGCCATGATCTCGGCGCCGGATTCGACGGTGACACCGGGGCCGAAGACGACGTTGGGGCCGATCACCGCATCGCGCCCGATATGCGTGCCCAGAGCAAAGAAAACGGTGTCCGGCGCGGTCAGCGTGACGCCGTTTTCCAACGCCTCGGCACGCATCCGCGCCTGAAACTGGCTTTCGGCGGCGGCCAGCTCGGCGCGGGTGTTGATGCCCAGAGTCTCGGACTCGGGGCAGGTGACAACCGCGGCCGTCAGCCCCTCGGCGCGGGCAGCGCCGACGACATCGGTCAGATAGTATTCACCCGCCGCATTGTCGTTGGGCAGGGTCGCGACCAAGCGGGAAAGCAGCCCTGACTCCACGCACATAACACCAGAATTACAAAGCGTTATGGCAAGCTCTTCATCCGTTGCATCCTTGAATTCGACGATCCGGTCAAGCGTGGCGCCATCGGCGATCAGCCGCCCGTAGCGGCCCGGTTCGCGGGCCTCAAAGCCCAGCACCGTGACATCGGCCGGGCTGGCCAGCAGCGCCTCGAGGGTCTCGGCGCAGATGAAGGGCGTGTCGCCATAAAGCACCAGCACACGACCCTCGAACCCGGCCAACGCGGGTATCGCCTGTGCCACCGCATGACCGGTGCCCAGTTGTTCGGCCTGCAACACCACTTCGGCGGTGCTGTCGATCCGGGCCACGGCCTTGCGGACCAGATCGGCCTCGTGCCCGGCCACGACAATCACCCGCGCCGGATCAAGCGCCCGTCCCGCCGCCAGCGCATGCGCCAACAGCGGCGCCGCGCCCAGCCGGTGCAGCACCTTGGGCAAGTCGGAATTCATCCTTGTGCCTTGCCCGGCGGCAAGTACGATCAGCGCAACAGCCATGATGGTACCTTTTCTTCTGTTCCGGCACGTTTTACCCATGGGGGCGCAGGCCGCAAGGGAAACCGCATCACACAACCTTGCGACGCGTTACAAAGGGGGTGCCATGCGCACGGTGATCTTCGACCTCGACGGCACTTTGGCCGATACCTCGGCCGACCTGATCGCGGCGGCCAACGCCTGTTTTCGGGGCCGGGGCCTGGGCGATCTTCTGGACCCGGTGGCAGATGCGCTGATCGCCTTTCACGGCGGTCGGGCGATGCTGGCCGCAGGCTATACCCGTGCCGGTCGCGGGATCGACGAAGTCGAGGCCGACTACCCCCGCCTGCTGACCCATTACGCCGACAACATTGATACCCACACCATGCTTTACCCCGGAGCGCGCCGCGCGCTTGGCACCTTGGCCGAGGCGGGCTGCGCGCTGGGGATCTGCACCAACAAACCCGAGGGCCTCGCGCGTGAACTGATCGCGCGGCTGGGCTTGGCCGACCATTTCGCGGCGCTGATCGGGGCCGATACGTTGCCGGTGCGCAAGCCCGATCCGGCCCCTTACCGGGCCGCTGTCGCCGGGGTGGGGGGGGAGATTGCGCGCTCGATGTTGGTCGGCGACACCGCGACCGACCGCGAAACCGCCCGTGCGGCGGGGGTTCCGGTGGCGCTGGTCACCTTTGGCCCCGAAGGCCACGCCATTGCCCGGCTGGCACCCGAGGCGCTGCTCGATCACTTTGACGCGCTGCCCGAACTGGTCGCCGGAATGCTGCCGTGACCGACGCGGCGGCCGAAGTCTTCACCGGCAATTTCACCCAGCAAGAACCGCTGCCCCCCGCCGCCATTGAGGCTGCGCTCGCGGTGCTGGGCCATGGTCGGCTGCACCGCTACAACCTCGCCCCGGGCGAGGCCGGGGAAACCGCCCTGCTGGAACAGGACTTTGCCGCCTTCACCGGCGCGCGCTATTGCCTGGCGGTCGCTTCGGGCGGCTATGCGCTGGCCTGCGCGCTGCGCGCACTCGGTGTCAGCCCCGGCGACAAAGTCCTGACCAATGGCTTCACGCTGGCCCCGGTGCCGGGCGCGATCGCCTCGCTTGGGGCGACGCCGGTCTTTGTCGAGGTGACCGAGGATCTGGTCATCGACCTGGACGATCTGGCCGCCAAGACAACGGAGGCGCGGGTCTTGTTGCTCAGCCACATGCGCGGCCATATCTGCGACATGGACCGCTTGATGGAAATCTGCCGCACCGCCGGCATCAAGGTGGTCGAAGACTGCGCGCATACCATGGGGGCGGCATGGGCTGGCGTGCCCTCGGGGCGTCACGGAGTCATCGGCTGCTATTCCACCCAGACCTACAAGCACCTCAATTCGGGCGAGGGCGGACTTTTGGTCAGCGACGACCCCGGCCTCATGGCCCGAGCGGTGCTATTGTCGGGTTCCTATATGCTTTACCCGCGCCACCGAGCTGCTCCACCGCCCGAAATGTTCGAAAATATCAAGTTGGACACGCCCAATATCTCGGGCCGGATGGACAATCTGCGCGCCGCGATCCTGCGTCCGCAACTGGCCTGCCTGCCCGACCGGATCAGCCGCTGGAACGCCCTCTACCGCGCAACCGAGGCCGGGCTGGCCGGCACGCCCGGTCTTGCCCTGATCCCGCGGCCGCAGCCCGAAGCCTTCGTCGGATCGTCTTTTCAGTTTCGCCTGCCGGGCTGGTCGCCCGATCGCATCACCGCATTTCTGGCCCGCAGCATCGCCCGCGGGGTTGATCTCAAATGGTTTGGTGCCGCCGAACCGGTGGCCTTCACCTCGCGCCATGACAGTTGGCGCTACGCCCCGCCGCAAAGCCTGCCCAACACCGACCGCATCCTTGCGGGGCTTTTGGACATGCGCCTGCCGCTGACCTTCAGCACCGCCGACTGTGCCCAGATCGCCCGGATCATCCGCGCCGAAGTCACCGCCTGAGATCATGCCGGACCCCGGCCTTTTGGCCGCGCTTCTTTTTGGCAAAAATACCCCTCTTTTCACCTCTCCCAAAAGCGCAAGCTTGACGCGACTCACTTCTGTGGTCCATAAATTGAACAACTGTTCAATAACGGGAGGAAAGCGCGATGTTCACTGCCAGCATGAACTTCGACCTGGGTGAAGACGTGAACGCGATGCGCGAAATGGTGCACGCCTGGGCGCAAGAGCGCATCAAGCCGATCGCCGCCGAGGTCGATCGCAGCAATGTCTTTCCGCCCGAATTGTGGAAAGAGATGGGCGATCTGGGCCTTCTGGGGATCACCGTTGCCGAAGAATACGGCGGCGCCGGGATGGGCTATCTGGCCCATGTCATCGCTACCGAGGAAATCGCCCGCGCCAGCGCCTCGATCAGCCTTTCTTACGGCGCGCATTCCAACCTGTGTGTGAACCAGCTCAAGATCAACGGCACCCATGCGCAAAAGCAAAAGTACCTGCCCGGCCTGCTGTCGGGAGACAAGGTCGGCGCGCTGGCCATGTCGGAAACCGGCGCGGGGTCCGATGTCGTCGGCATGCAACTGCGCGCCGAAAAGCGCAACGGCTACTATGTGCTCAACGGCCACAAATACTGGATCACCAACGGCCCCGACGCCGACACGCTGGTCGTCTATGCCAAGACCGACCCCGAGGCCGGCTCGAAAGGCATCACCGCCTTCATCGTCGAGCGCGGCTTCAAGGGCTTTTCCACCTCGCCGCATTTCGACAAGCTGGGGATGCGTGGTTCGAACACCGGGCAGTTGTTCTTTGACGATTGCGAAATTCCGTTCGAAAACGTTCTGGGCGCCGAGGGCAAGGGCGTGCGCGTGCTGATGTCGGGCCTTGATTACGAGCGGGTGGTGCTGTCGGGCATCGGCGTCGGGATCATGGCGGCCTGCCTTGATGAGGTC
The DNA here is from genome assembly GCA_002422085.1 of Rhodobacteraceae bacterium UBA6197. Classification (GTDB taxonomy): domain Bacteria; phylum Pseudomonadota; class Alphaproteobacteria; order Rhodobacterales; family Rhodobacteraceae; genus UBA6197. The sequence goes on along the minus strand of DISZ01000019.1, from coordinate 121,871 downwards.
GTTCCCTACGTCAAGGAACGCAAGCAATTCGGCCAGCCGATCGGGAATTTCCAGCTGATGCAGGCGAAACTCGCCGATATGTATGTCGCGATGAACACCTCGCGCGCCTATACCTACGAGGTGGCGCGGGCCTGCGATCGCGGCCAGGTCACACGCCAGGACGCGGCCGCAACGGTGCTCTATGCCTCAGAGCAGGCCATGGTGCAGGCGCATCAGGCGGTGCAAGCCCTTGGTGGCGCAGGGTTCTTGGCAGACTCGGCGGTCTCGCGCCTGTTCCGCGACGCCAAGCTGATGGAGATCGGCGCCGGAACCAGCGAAATTCGCCGCATGCTCATCGGTCGCGAAATCATGGCGTCATGAACGTGCAGGGGGATCACCGCCGCGCAACGTCCGAGACGCGGCACGCGCTACCGTGGTTTGGCCCCGACTGTGCCGGGGCGGACGCGTCCGGCCAAAGCGCAGCAGGTGCGGTTTTCGCCCGGCCCGGTCGAGGCTTGCCTTGCAACGGCGAAGGGCCGTCAGAAGCGCAAGGAGTAGATGGGGCTTGCGGCGCAGCCTCACCGCACACGCGGCGACGGCACGCCCTTTTGCTTCACCGCCAGAACGCAATGCTGGATGTCGAGGAAGGACGCGGCGCCGGGCCCGTTGCGGGCCAAGGCCGAGATCGTGGCCGGCAAGATCGACCCGGCCAAGCCCTGCGGCTTTCGGTTGCAAGACAAACGGGCAGCGATGCGGGAAGCGTAGCGCGACAGGCGCGCCAGGACCTGCACGTTTCAGGCAATGCGGCGCCGGGACACGCCCCTGAGGTCGCTCACGCCGGCCAGCCGCATGATGCAACAGACCGGCGAGCGGGCGCTGTTTCCGGAAACCTCGGCGCGCCATCGCATCAGGCAAAAGCCATAGCCCGCGCCACCGCGCTGCTGGCGCTGCTGGCCGGTGCGGCCTCGGCGCAGACCGCTGATCTCAACCCCGACACGGTGCGCGCCTGTTTCGCTGGCGCCGACAGCGTCGCCCCCGCCTGCGTCGGCGCGGCCGCCAATGCCTGCCAATCCGGGCCCGGCGGCAGCACAACCCTTGGCGCCACCGACTGTCTGTTGGCCGAGACCGGGGTCTGGGATGAGCTGCTGAACACCACTTACAAGGGCGCGCGCGCGCGCTTGCTGCAACAGGGCGGCACGGCGCTGGCCGATCAGTTGCTGGACGCACAGCGGGCCTGGATCGCCTTTCGCGATGCCGATTGCGGGCTGATTTACACGATCTGGGTCGATGGCTCGATCCGCACGGTTCTGGCGGCCGATTGCCAGATGAGAAAGACCGCGCAACGCGCGCTGGAATTGCGCGATATGGGGAACATGCAATGAAGCTGATCTCGCAGGCATTGCCCGCTTCAAGCGGGTTCAAATCGAACCGCGAAGCGCATCTTGCCGCGCTGGCGGTGATCCGCGAAGCGGCTGAGCGCGCGGCGGCAGGCGGTGGCGCTCAGGCGCAGGAACGGCACCTTGCACGCGGCAAGATGGCGCCGCGTGACCGCGTGGCGAACCTGCTGGACCCCGGATCGCCCTTCCTCGAAATTGGCGCCACGGCGGCGCATGGGCTTTACGACGACGCGGCACCCTGCGCCGGCGTCATTGCCGGGATCGGCCGGGTGATGGGGCAAGAGGTCATGGTGGTGGCCAATGATGCCACCGTGAAAGGCGGCACCTACTACCCGATGACGGTGAAAAAACACCTGCGCGCGCAAGAGATTGCCGAGGAATGCCACCTGCCTTGCGTCTATCTGGTCGATAGCGGCGGCGCGAACCTGCCAAATCAGGATGAGGTCTTTCCTGACCGCGACCATTTCGGCCGCATCTTCTACAATCAGGCCCGGATGAGCGCCAAGGGTATCGCGCAAATCGCCGTGGTGATGGGGTCTTGCACCGCCGGCGGCGCCTATGTGCCCGCCATGTCGGACGTCACCATCATCGTCAAGGATCAGGGCACGATCTTTCTGGCCGGCCCGCCGCTGGTAAAAGCCGCGACAGGCGAGGTGGTCAGCGTCGAAGACCTCGGCGGTGGCGATGTCCACACAAGGCTTTCCGGTGTCGCCGACTATCTGGCCGAGGACGACGCCCATGCGCTCGCGCTGGCACGGCGCGCGGTTGGCCAGCTCAACCGGCGCAAACCCGACACCGTGCTCTGGCAGGCCCCGGAAGAACCCGCCTATGACCCCGAAGAGATTCTGGGCGTGGTGCCGGGCGATCTGCGCACCCCCTATGACATCCGCGAGGTCATCGCCCGCCTCGTTGACGGGTCGCGCTGTGACGAATTCAAGGCGCGCTTTGGCGAAACGCTGGTCACCGGCTTTGCCCATGTGAAGGGCTGCCCGGTGGGGATCATTGCCAATAATGGCGTGCTGTTCTCGGAAGCGGCGGTCAAGGGCGCGCATTTTGTGGAACTGTGCAGCCAGCGCGGCATCCCGTTGGTATTCTTGCAAAACATCACCGGCTTCATGGTCGGGCGAAAATATGAAAACGAGGGCATCGCGCGCCACGGCGCCAAGATGGTGACCGCTGTGGCCACGACCAATGTGCCCAAGATCACGCTGCTGGTCGGCGGCTCGTTCGGCGCAGGCAATTACGGCATGGCGGGGCGCGCCTATTCTCCCCGGTTCTTGTGGAGCTGGCCGAACAGCCGGATCTCGGTCATGGGCGGCGAACAGGCCGCAGGCGTTCTGGCAACGGTTCGTCGCGATGGCATCGAGCGCAAGGGCGGCAGCTGGTCGGCCGAAGACGAGGCCGAGTTCAAACGCCCCACGATCGAGATGTTCGAACGCCAAAGTCACCCGCTCTACGCCTCCGCGCGGCTTTGGGATGACGGCATCGTCGATCCGCGCAAGACCCGTGACGTGCTGGCCCTGTCGCTTTCGGCCAGCCTTTGCGCGCCGATCGAACCCACACGTTTTGGTGTGTTCCGAATGTAATTCTTGCCTCCGGCGGGAGTATTTGGACCAAAAAGAAACCCGAGCTTCTTTTTGGCGAAAATACTCCGGGGGGTTGGGGGGGCAGCGCCCCCCTCGCGACGACAGCCAAGGGAGGAACCGATGTTCCGCAAGATCCTGATTGCCAACCGCGGCGAAATCGCCTGCCGCGTCATCGAAACGGCGCGCCGATTGGGCGTGTCGAGCGTGGCTGTCTATTCCGATGCGGATGTGACGGCGCGCCATGTCGCGCTGGCCGATGAAGCGGTGCATATCGGCGGGCCTGCTCCGAAGGACAGCTATCTGCGCGGCGACGCGATCATCGCTGCGGCGCTGGCCACGGGCAGCGAAGCGATCCATCCGGGCTACGGATTCCTGTCCGAAAATCCGGGTTTCGTGGATGCGGTGCAGGCCGCGGGGCTGGTGTTCATCGGACCCTCGGGGGATGCGATCCGGGCGATGGGCCTCAAAGATGCCGCCAAGGCGCTGATGACGCGCGCCGGGGTGCCAGTAGTGCCGGGCTATCATGGCGCCAACCAGGATCCCGAACATTTGGCGGGAGCGGCGGAGACGGTCGGCTACCCGGTGCTGATCAAGGCGGTGGCGGGCGGCGGCGGCAAGGGGATGCGCCGGGTTGATGATCCGCGCGACTTTGCCACCGCGCTTGAAAGCGCGCAGGGTGAGGCGCGCACCGCCTTTGGCAACTCTGACGTTCTGATCGAGAAATACGTCGAAAAACCGCGCCACATCGAAGTGCAGGTCTTTGGCGACGGCCACCGGGCGGTGCATCTGTTCGAGCGCGACTGTTCCTTGCAGCGCCGCCACCAGAAGGTGATCGAAGAGGCGCCGGCCCCCGGTATGACCGACGAGATGCGCGCCGCGATGGGGCAGGCGGCGGTGCGCGCGGCCGAGGCTATCAACTATAGTGGCGCGGGCACGGTTGAATTCATCGTCGATGCCAGCGACGGTCTGCGCGCGGACCGCTTCTGGTTCATGGAAATGAACACCCGCCTTCAGGTCGAGCATCCGGTCACCGAGGCGATCACCGGCGTTGATCTGGTTGAATGGCAGTTGCGCGTGGCCTCGGGTGAACCGCTTCCGGCGCGCCAGCAGGATCTGCACATTGCCGGTCACGCCTTCGAGGCGCGGCTCTATGCCGAGGACGTTCCTGCAGGGTTCTTGCCGGCCACCGGGCGTCTGACGCATCTGGCCTTTGCGCCGGACTGCCGCGCCGATACCGGGGTGCGCGCGGGTGATGTCATCAGCCCGTGGTATGATCCGATGATCGCCAAGGTCATTGTCCATGGCCCGACCCGCGCCATCGCGCTGGCCCGACTTGCGCGCGCGCTCGAGCAGACCGAAGTCGCAGGTTCGGTCACGAACCTTGCGTTTCTCGGGGCCTTGGCGCGGCATCCGGGTTTTGGTGCGGGCGATGTCGATACCGGGTTGATCGCGCGCGATCTCGAGACACTGGTGTTCGCCCCCGCGCCAACGCCGGCTGTCACCGCGTTGGCGGTTCTGGCGGCGGTGGGGCTGCAGGCGGGGCAGGGCGACGGGTTCGCGCTTTGGGCACCGCTGTGCCGCAGCGTGCCGCTTGAGGGCGTCGAGGCTCGGGTTCGGGTCCATGCGCCGGGCCATGTGACCGTCGATCTGCCACACTATGCGCCGCAAGACTGCCGCCTTCACGCCGATGGCTGGTGGGTGAACGGCACCAAATCCGGCGCACGGATCGTGACCGAGGCGGCGCAGATCACGGTCTTTGCCGATGGTGCGCACCGCTTTGTCGCGATCGATCCGCTGGCGCGGCAGGCGCTGGTCGCGGGCGGCGGCTTGACGCTGGCGCCGATGCCGGGGCTGGTGAAGGCGGTGTTCGTGACCATCGGGCAGGCGGTGGTCATCGGCGATCGGTTGGCGATTCTGGAGGCGATGAAGATGGAGCACACGCTGTTGGCGGCGCGCGACGGGACCGTGGCCGAGGTGCTGGCGATGGCGGGCGCGCAGGTCGAGGCCGGCGCGGCGCTGATCCGCCTCGAGGAGGAGGAATGATCCGCCTGCACCATGTTCCGCAGGCCCGCTCCTTTCGGATCCTGTGGCTTCTCGAGGAACTTGGCCTAACCTATGATCTTGTAGAATATTCGTTTTTTGACAAAAGTTTGCGATCCGAAGCTTATGTAAACATCTCGCCTGCGGGTCGGGTCCCGGCGTTGGAATTCGAGGGCCGTGCGATCTTTGAATCGGGGGCGATCACGCAGGTCTTGTGCGCGGCAAAGGGCGCGCTGACGGGCCTTCCGGGCGAGCGCGTCGATTGGCTTGAATGGCTGCATTTTGGTGAAACCATCGCCGCGCATATCGCCAACCTGACCCAGCATCACATCGTCTTGCGCGACGATCAGATGCGCAGCCCCACCGTGATGCGCCTTGAGGCGGCGCGACTGGAAAAGACGCTTGCGGTGGTGGCGCGGGGGCTGACGGGGCCCTATCTTCTGGCCTCGGGCTTCAGCGCGGTTGACATAGTGGTCAGCTATGGCGCGTTGATCGGGCAGCGGTTCGTGGCGCTGGACGGGATGCCGAGGCTGCGCGACTGGCTGGCGCGGCTGGCCGAACGCCCGGCCTTTCAGCGCGCCGTGGCGCGCGAGGGCGCGGCGCAGATCTATACGCGGGCGTTTTACCCCGCGCCTCAGACGTAACGGAGCAGGCTCATGAAGACGGTCGAGATCTTTGAAATGGCGCCGCGCGACGGGTTGCAAAACGAGTCGCGCCTGATCCCGACGGTCGAAAAGATCGCACTGATCGACTGTTTGTCCCGGGTCGGCTTTCGGCGCATCGAGGTGGCCAGTTTCGTCTCGCCGAAATGGGTGCCGCAGATGGCCGACAGCGCGGCGGTTCTGGCCGGGATCCGGCGCACGCCCGGCGTACGCTATGCCGCGCTGACGCCCAACATGCAGGGATATGAGCGCGCCCGCGCCGCCCGCGCCGATGAGGTGGCCATTTTTGCCTCGGCCTCGGAGGGATTTTCGCGTGCCAATCTGAATTGTTCGATAAGTGAAAGCCTTGAGCGATTTTTGCCCGTCATTGCCGCCGCAAAGGCCGATAACATGCAAGTGCGCGGCTATGTTTCGGTGGTCACCGATTGCCCCTATGACGGCCCGACGCCGCCCGGTGCCGTGGCGCGCGTCGTGGCGGCGTTGCGCGATATGGGCTGCTATGAGGTCAGTCTGGGCGACACGATCGGGCAGGGCCGCCCCGAGACGATCAGCGCGATGCTGCACGCGGTGCTGGACGAGCTGCCCGCCGCGCGTCTGGCGGGCCATTACCATGATACGGCGGGCCGCGCGCTGGACAATATCGAGGCGTCGCTGGCGCTGGGGTTGCGGGTGTTTGACGCCTCGGTCGGTGGCCTTGGCGGCTGCCCCTACGCGCCCGGTGCCAAGGGCAATGTGGCAACCGAGGCGGTCGCGGCGCGGCTTGCCAAGCTGGGCTATGACGCGGGGCTGGACCGGGCCATTCTGGCCGAGGCGGCGGCGCTGGCGCAGGCGATGCGGACGGGTACGGTGGGCGAATGATGTGGGTGGATCATGTGGGCCGCCGTGGGATTGGCTTTGACACTGGTGACAAAAGCAGGAGAACGCGATGAGCTATGAAACCATCCGGGTCGAGACCGACGCCCGCGGGGTCGCGCGGCTGACCCTGAACCGGCCCGAAAAACATAATGCCCTCAGTGCTTTGATGATTGCAGAACTGACCAATGCCGCGCGGGCGTTGGGTGCCGATCCTTCCGTGCGCGTGGTGGTTCTGGCCGCCGAGGGCGAAAGCTTCTGTGCCGGTGGCGATCTGGGCTGGATGCGCGACCAGATCGGCGCCGATGCCGACACCCGCGCCACCGAGGCGACCCGGCTGGCGATGATGCTGCAGGCGCTGAACACTTGCCCGAAGCCGGTGATCGGGCGGGTGCAGGGCAATGCCTTTGGCGGCGGCGTCGGCATGATGGCGGTCTGTGATGTGGCAATCGGGGCGGCGTCGGCGCGCTTTGGGCTGACCGAAACGAAGTTGGGGCTGATTCCCGCCACCATCGGCCCCTATGTGCTGGCCCGGATGGGCGAGGCGCTGGCGCGGCGGGTGTTCATGTCGGCCCGTCTGTTTGGCGCGGACGAGGCAGTGCGCCTGCAGTTGCTGGCCAGATCGGTTCCGCTTGCGGCGCTTGACGATGCTATTGAAGCCGAGGTCACGCCTTACCTTGCCTGCGCCCCCGGTGCCGTGGCCGAGGCCAAGGCTCTGGCGCGGCGGCTGGGTCCGGCGATCGATGACGCGGTGATTGCCCAGACCATCGCCGCTTTGGTCGCGCGCTGGGAAAGCCCCGAGGCTGTCGAGGGAATCGGCGCATTTTTCGAGCGCCGCAAGCCGGTCTGGGCGTAATAAACTTGCGCGGTTGACCCGAATGGGTGCGAATTGCGGTGCACAACTGTATACAATTTGCAATCTCCCCCCTCGAAAGCTGCAAATTCGATCTCACGTTGAGTTGACCCCGAGGGGAGGCGAGGCTAAACCACGGGGCAGCCAGAACCTGCGTGTCACGTTTGCGCGCAACGAGGGGAGCCACCAGTGGACGATCTGCTGAGAGAATACCTTCCGATCCTTATATTCCTGTGCATGGCCACGGCATTGGGCTTTGTCCTGATCCTTGCCGCCGTCGTCTTGGCCGTGCGCAACCCCGACCCGGAAAAAGTGTCGGCCTATGAATGTGGGTTCAACGCCTTTGACGATGCGCGCATGAAGTTCGACGTGCGGTTCTATCTCGTGTCGATCCTGTTCATCATCTTCGACCTCGAGGTCGCCTTCCTGTTCCCCTGGGCCGTGGCCTTCGGCACGCTGAGCACCGTGGCCTTCTGGTCGATGATGGTATTTCTGGGCGTGCTGACCGTGGGCTTTGCCTATGAATGGAAGAAGGGGGCACTGGAATGGGCGTGATGACCGGAGCCAACACCGCCGAGCCTGATCGCGATGTCGCCACTCAGGCGCTGAACCGCGAATTGCAGGACAAGGGTTTCCTGCTGACCTCGACGGAAGACATCATCAACTGGGCGCGCAACGGCAGCCTGCACTGGATGACCTTTGGTCTGGCCTGCTGCGCGGTCGAGATGATGCATGTCGCGATGCCGCGCTATGACGCCGAACGCTATGGCTTTGCGCCGCGCGCCAGCCCGCGCCAGTCGGATGTGATGATCGTGGCGGGCACCTTGACCAACAAGATGGCCCCGGCGCTGCGCAAGGTCTATGACCAGATGCCCGAGCCGCGCTACGTCATCAGCATGGGCAGCTGCGCCAATGGCGGCGGTTACTATCACTACAGCTACTCGGTGGTGCGCGGCTGCGACCGGATCGTTCCGGTCGACATCTACGTGCCGGGCTGCCCGCCCTCGGCCGAGGCGTTGCTTTACGGTATCTTGCAGTTGCAGCGCAAGATTCGCCGCACCGGCACGCTGGTGCGTTAAGGGGAGACGAGAATGACCGAAGCCCTGAAAGAACTTGCCGCCCATATCGAACTGCGCCGCAGCAATGACGTGATCTCGACCGAGATCACCCATGGCGAGCTGGTGGTGCATATCACGCTGAACGGGCTGGTCGATTTCGTCGAGTTTCTGAAAACCGACGGCAATTGCCGCTTTTCGACGCTGGTCGACATCACGGCGGTTGACTGGCCGCAGCGGCCGGCGCGCTTTGACGTGGTCTGGCATTTCCTGTCGATGTATCGCAACCAGCGTATCCGGGTGAAGGCGGCGTTGCGCGAAGAGGAAATGGTCCCCTCGATCACCTCGGTGCACCCCTCGGCAAACTGGTTCGAGCGCGAGGTCTTCGACATGTTCGGGATCCTGTTCTCGGGCCATCCCGACCTGCGCCGGATCCTGACCGACTACGGCTTTCGCGGCTATCCGCTGCGCAAGGATTTCCCGACCACCGGATATGTCGAGCTGCGCTATGACGAGGCGCAAAAGCGCGTCGTCTATGAACCGGTGCAGCTGGCACAGGAATATCGGCAGTTCGACTTTCTCAGCCCGTGGGAGGGTGCGCACTACATCCTTCCCGGCGATGAGAAGAAGGCCTGAGAACGTATCTCTGAGCCTTGGCGGATGCCCCGCCAAGCGCAAGGAATGAAGGTGAGATGATGGACGGCAGCTTTGACGATGCCCTGACGGGCGAGCAGAAGATCCGCAATTTCAACATCAACTTCGGCCCGCAGCACCCGGCCGCGCACGGCGTGTTGCGGATGGTGCTCGAGCTGGATGGCGAGATCGTGGAACGCGCCGACCCGCATATCGGGCTGCTGCACCGTGGCACCGAAAAGCTGATGGAAAGCCGCACCTATCTGCAAAACCTGCCCTATTTCGACCGGCTCGACTATGTCGCCCCGATGAACCAGGAACACGCCTGGTGTCTGGCGATCGAGCGGCTGACCGGCACCGAGGTGCCGCGCCGCGCCAGCCTGATCCGGGTGCTTTATTCGGAAATCGGCCGGATCCTGAACCACCTGCTGAATGTCACCACGCAGGCGATGGACGTGGGCGCGCTGACGCCGCCGCTTTGGGGTTTTGAGGAACGCGAAAAGCTGATGGTGTTTTATGAGCGCGCCTGTGGTGCGCGTCTGCACGCCGCTTATTTCCGCCCCGGTGGTGTGCATCAGGACCTGCCGCCGCAACTGATTGACGATATCGAGGAATGGACCACCACCTTCCCGGCGGTGCTGGATGACATCGACGGTCTGCTGACCGAAAACCGCATCTTCAAACAGCGCAACGCCGATATCTGCATCATCACCGAACAGGACATCCTCGATTGGGGCTATTCCGGCGTCATGGTGCGCGGCTCGGGGCTGGCTTGGGATCTGCGCCGCGCGCAGCCCTATGAGTGCTACGACGAGTTCGATTTCCAGATCCCGATCGGCAAGAATGGCGACTGCTATGACCGCTATCTGTGCCGGATGGAGGAAATGCGCCAGTCGATCTCGATCATGCGGCAGGCGATCGTCAAGCTGCGCGAATGTCCGGGCGACGTGCTGACGCGGGGCAAGCTGACCCCGCCGAAACGCACCGAGATGAAGCGCGACATGGAAAGCCTGATCCACCACTTCAAGCTCTACACCGAAGGTTTCCACGTTCCGGCGGGCGAGGTTTACGCCGCGATCGAAGCGCCCAAGGGCGAGTTCGGCGTCTACCTCGTGTCGGATGGCACCAACAAACCTTACCGCAGCAAGATCCGCGCGCCGGGTTATTTGCACCTGCAATCAATGGACCATGTTGCCAAGGGCCACCAACTGGCCGACGTCGCGGCCATTATCGGCTCGATGGATGTCGTGTTCGGGGAGATCGACCGCTAATGCTTCGCCGCCTTTACCATACCCAACCCGACAGCTTTGCCTTTACCCCTGCGAACCTTGCCTGGGCCGAAGGGCAGATCACCAAATACCCGGAGGGCCGTCAGGCCAGCGCGATCATTGCGCTGCTGTGGCGCGCGCAGGAACAAGAGGGCTGGCTGTCGCGTCCGGCCATCGAATATGTCGCCGACATGCTGGGCATGCCCTATATCCGCGCGCTCGAGGTGGCGACATTCTATTTCATGTTCCAACTGGCCCCGGTCGGGTCGGTGGCCCATATCCAGATCTGCGGCACCACCTCGTGCATGATCTGCGGCGCCGAAGACCTGATGGCGGTGTGCAAGCAAAAGATCGCGCCGCAGCCGTTCCAGCTTTCGGCGGATGGCAAGTTTTCGTGGGAAGAGGTCGAATGTCTGGGGGCCTGCGCCAATGCGCCGATGGCGCAGATCGGCAAGGACTATTACGAAGACCTCAGCCAGAAAAGCCTGAGCCAGATCATTGACGATCTGGCGGCGGGCAAGGTGCCGCAGCCGGGCTCGCAAACCGGGCGCTATGCGGCCGAACCCGCCTCGGGGTTGACGTCTCTGACCACCGGCAATGAGGGCCGCGCGGCCCATAACGCCAGCGTCCAGCGCGCGGTGGATCTGGGCGATACCGTGAAGCGGATCGACGGCACCGAAGTGCCGCTGACCACGCCGTGGCTGGGAAAGGTCGCGGGCAAAGCGGCGGCGAAGGCTGCCCCGGCGGCAAAGGCGGCAGACATTCCGGCGGCCCCTGCGGCGCAGAAAAAACCGGCGGTGCTGAAGGCCGCGCGCGGCGGCAAGGCCGACGATCTGAAGCTGATCAAAGGGGTGGGCCCGAAACTTGAGGCGCTGCTGAACAGCCTTGGCTTTTTCCACTTCGATCAGGTCGCGGCCTGGACGGCGGAGGAACTGGCCTGGGTCGACCAGAATCTGGAAGGTTTCAAGGACCGCGCCACCCGTGACAACTGGGTCGCGCAGGCCAAGCTGTTGGCCTCGGGTGCCGAGACCGAGTTTTCCGCCCGTGCCAAAAAGGGCGGGCTCTACGACGCGTAACGGTGATTGACCCGAAAGAGGGCGCCCAGATTCGGGCAAAAGGAGAGACCGATGGCCGAGAATAACACGAAATGCCGCCAGAAATGCTGGGTCGGGGGTGCTGTTGCAGGCCTTGTGGTTACAGTATTCTTGTTGATGGTGAGCCATTTTGGTTTTGGCGCTGCGCTGTTCTTGGGGCTGATCACTTTCGGCCTGTTCGGCAGCTTCCTTGTCTGGGCTTTCTGTAGCGATCACACGGCTGCCGCGCCGATGCAGGCCTCGATGTCGCCCTCGGCGCCCGTCGCCGCGCGCCTGCCGCAAGCTGCCGCCCCGACACCCGCCGCCCCGACACCCGCAGCCCCGACACCTGCTCCGGTTGCTGTTGCTCCGACGCCCGTCGCCACACCGGCGCCGGCCGCGCCGGCCGCTGCCGCTGCGCCGGCGGCTTTCGCCTCCGCCCCTGTCGCGGCCAGTGCCCCCGCAAAACCCGCGGCCCCGGCGGCCAAGCCGGTGAAAGCGTCGGCCCCGACGGCCAAGGCGACCAAATCCGCCCCGAAACCTGCGGCGACCAAATCTTCGGCGACCAAAACGGCTGCGACGAAAACCGCCAAACCGACCGCCGCCAAACCGACCGCGACCAAACCGGCGGTCGCCGCGTCGACCCCTGTGTCCGGCGGCAAGAAGCCCGCCGCGCTGAAAGCGCCGCGCCGGGGCAAGGCGGATGATCTGAAGACCATCGAAGGCATCGGTCCGGTGCTCGAAAGACTGTGCAACGAGCTGGGCATCTACCACTTTGACCAGATCGCCAAATGGGGCGCGAATGAGATCGACTGGATGGACAGCAATCTCAAGGGATTTCGTGGTCGGGTGACGCGTGACAAATGGGTCGCGCAGGCAAGACTTATTGGTGAAGAGGGGATCGAGGCCTTTCTGATCCGTGCGAAGACGAACGACTACTGAGGACTGAATGACACCGCCAACCGATCAGGACCAAAGATCCGCGCGTGAGGGTCGCATGGCCGCGCTGGTGATTGCGGCGACGATGGTGCTGTGGCTGGCGGTGCAATGGCTGGGGGGGCGGATGGGCTGGCAGGCTCGCTTCGTGTTTCTGGCCGATCTGGCGGCGATTGCCGCGTTCATATGGGCGCTGGTGGTGACATGGCGCATCTGGCAGCGGCAAAAATCGGCCCGCAAGGGCAGTTGAGGGAATACACATGCTGAAAGATCAGGATCGGATCTTTACCAACCTTTACGGGATGCACGACCGCAGCCTCGCGGGCGCCAAGAAGCGCGGCGCCTGGGATGGCACGGCCGGTTTTCTGGCGCAGGGGCGTGACTGGCTGGTCGAGCAGGTAAAGGCCTCGGGCCTGCGCGGGCGCGGCGGTGCGGGCTTTCCGACCGGGTTGAAGTGGTCCTTCATGCCAAAGCAATCGGATGGCCGCCCGTGCTATCTGGTGGTCAACGCTGACGAATCCGAACCCGGCACCTGCAAGGACCGCGAAATCATGCGCCACGATCCGCATACGCTGATCGAGGGCTGCCTGATCGCCGGTTTCGCGATGGGCGCCAGCGCGGGCTACATCTACATTCGTGGCGAATACATCCGCGAACGCGAGGCCCTGCAAGCCGCCATCGACGAGGCCTATGACGCCGGGCTGATCGGCAAGAACGCCTGCAAGTCGGGCTATGACTTCGACCTCTATCTGGCCCATGGCGCCGGCGCCTATATCTGCGGCGAGGAAACCGCGCTGCTGGAAAGCCTTGAGGGCAAGAAGGGGATGCCGCGGATGAAGCCGCCGTTCCCGGCCGGATCCGGCCTTTATGGCTGCCCGACCACCGTGAACAACGTCGAATCCATCGCTGTGGTGCCGACCATCCTGCGTCGCGGCGCAAGCTGGTTCGCGGGCTTTGGCCGGCCCAACAATACCGGCACCAAACTGTTTGGCATCTCGGGTCATGTGATGAACCCCTGCGTCGTCGAAGAGTCGATGTCGATCTCATTGCGCGAATTGCTTGATACGCATTGCGGCGGCGTGCGCGGCGGCTGGAAGAACATCAAGGCGGTGATCCCCGGCGGCTCGTCCGTTCCGATGCTGAATGCCGCGCAATGCGAAGATGCGATCATGGATTTCGACTGGCTGCGCGAACAGCGCTCGGGCCTCGGCACGGCGGCGGTGATCGTGATGGACCAGTCCACCGATGTCATCAAGGCGATCTGGCGGCTGTCGAAATTCTACAAGCACGAAAGCTGCGGCCAGTGCACGCCCTGCCGCGAAGGCACCGGCTGGATGATGCGCGTCATGGACCGTCTGGTCCGGGGCGAGGCCGAGGTCGAGGAAATCGACATGCTGCTGAGCGTGACCAAACAGGTTGAAGGCCACACGATCTGTGCTCTTGGCGATGCGGCGGCCTGGCCGATCCAGGGTCTTGTGCGGCATTTCCGTGACGAGATCGAAGACCGGATCAAGGCCAAGAAAACCGGGCGCATGGGCGCCATGGCGGCAGAGTAGGTCCGGCAGATGAAAACCCCGCTCGCCCTTATCGCCACCGCTGCCCTCGCGGGCTGCCAGCAGCCGGTCGGACCTGACAGTGTCGGGCCGCGCCCGGTGGCACATGCGCAGCCGGGTTACGGCGCAGCGCGCGGTGCAGCGGGCGCGCTGATCGTGACGCGGGATGCCGCGCCTTTCAGCTATTCCGACGGGGCCGAGGCCAAGCGCGCGGCGAACGGCTTTTGCGGGCCGAAGGGCGTGGATTCTTCGCCCGAAGACAATTTCAGGGAAGACGCGTGGGTCTTTCCGGGGGGCTGCGTATGAACGCCCCTGACCACAATCAACGCGCGGGCCTCCGCGCCCGAGCCAAGTGACGGATCAGACACATGTCGAACCTGAAAAAACTTATCATCGACGGTCACGAGGTCGAGGTTGATGCCAACCTGACGCTGATCCAGGCCTGCGAGCAGGCCGGTATCGAGGTGCCGCGCTTTTGCTACCATGAACGGCTGTCGATCGCGGGCAACTGCCGGATGTGTCTGGTCGAGGTCGTCGGCGGCCCGCCGAAACCGACCGCCTCTTGCGCGATGCAGGTCAAGGACCTGCGCCCCGGCCCGAACGGTGAACCGGCGGTGGTGAAAACCAACTCGCCGATGGTGAAACGGGCCCGCGAGGGCGTGATGGAGTTTTTGCTGATCAACCACCCGCTGGACTGCCCGATCTGCGATCAGGGCGGCGAGTGCGATCTGCAGGACCAGGCCATGGCCTATGGCGTCGATTTCAGCCGCTTTCGGGAACCCAAGCGCGCCTGCGACGACGTTGACCTCGGGCCGCTGATCGCCACCGCGATGACGCGCTGCATTTCCTGCACCCGCTGCGTGCGCTTTACCTCGGAGGTCGCCGGGATCACCCAGATGGGTCAGACCGGGCGCGGCGAAGACGCCGAGATCACCACCTATCTGGGGCTGACGCTGGACAGCAACCTGCAAGGCAACATCATTGATCTGTGCCCGGTGGGGGCGCTGACCTCGAAACCCTATGCCTTTACCGCCCGTCCGTGGGAACTGACCAAGACCGAGTCGATCGACGTGATGGATGCCTTGGGCAGCAATATCCGCGTTGACGCCAAGGGCCGCGAAGTGATGCGGATCTTGCCGCGCAACCATGACGGGGTGAACGAGGAATGGATCTCGGACAAGACCCGCTTTATCTGGGACGGGCTGCGCCGCCAGCGGCTTGATACGCCCTACATCCGCGAAAACGGCCGCCTGCGCAAAGCCGGCTGGTCCGAGGCTCTGGCCGCGGCGGCGGCGGCGATGACCGGCAAGAAGGTTCTGGGGCTGGTCGGTGATCTGGTGCCGGTCGAGGCCGCATTCGCGCTCAAGCAACTGGTCGAAGGTCTGGGCGGCAGCACCGAATGCCGCACCGATGGCGCCCGCCTTCCGGTCGGCAACCGCTCGGGTTATGTCGGCAATGCCCGCATCGAAGATATTGATACGGCCAAGGAAATCTGGATCATCGGGTCAAATCCGCGGACCGAGGCACCGGTTCTGAATGCGCGCATCCGGCGCGCCTGGGCGGGGGGCGCCAATGTCAGCCTGATCGGCCCGGCTGCCGATCTGACCTATGACTTTACCCATGTCGGCACCGACCGCGACGCGCTGGTCAAGGCGGCCAAAGCCGCGAAACCGACCGACGGCGCGTTGGTCATCGTCGGTCAGGGCGCGCTGCGCGAGGCCGATGGCGAGGCGGTTCTGGCCCATGCGATGGCGCTGACGTCGGCCTTGGGCGGCAAGATGCTGGTGCTGCACACCGCCGCGGCGCGCGTCGGCGCGATGGATGTGGGCGCGGTCACCGAAGGCGGGCTTCTGGCTGCAGTTCAGGGCACCGAGGTGATCTACAACCTCGGCGCGGATGAGGTGGACATCGCCGAAGGACCGTTCGTGATTTATCAGGGCAGCCATGGCGACCGGGGCGCGATGCGCGCCGACATCATCCTGCCCGCCGCCGCCTATACCGAGGAAAGCGGCCTGTTCGTCAACACCGAGGGCCGCCCGCAACTGGCGCATCGTGCCGGATTTGCGCCGGGTGAGGCCAAGGAAAACTGGGCCATCCTGCGCGCCCTTTCGGCCGAACTGGGCGCGACCCAACCCTGGGACAGCCTTGCCGCGCTGCGCCGGGCGCTGATTTCGGAACACAAACACCTGGGCATGATCGACGAGGTGGCCGACAACGGCTGGACTCCGGTCGAAATGCGCGCGCCCGGCAAGGCCGACTTCCGGGTCGCGTTGGGGGATTTCTACCTGACCAACCCGATTGCCCGCGCCAGCACCGTGATGGCCGAGCTGTCGGCCAATGCCAAGGCGCGCCGCGCGCAGCCTCTGGCAGCGGAGTAGACGATGACCCGCGCCCACACCCTCGCGCAGTTTGCCCCCGGCCTTCTGGCCGGTCTGGCGGCCTGTGCGCCGGTCGAAGGCGCGACCCCGGATGCGACCACAGGAAAGCCCCTTTACCGGGGCGTCGAGACGCGGCTTCTGGAGGGCGATCTGGTCAATTTCCATGTCTCGGTCTCGGGTGTGCCGGGGCGCGGGCAGGGACAGGGCGGCGCGACCGACGAGGTCGGGGCCAATGCGGTGGCGGCCTACGCCACCTGTGCGGCGGCGCAATATGCGCTGATCCGGGGATACGGTTTTGCGCGCCATGTGCGCACGACTGTGGATGAACAAGGTGGCATCTGGCGGGCAGATGCGGTTTACACCATCTCGCCCGCGCTGCCCCGCGGCTTGCGGACCATCGATGCGGAAGTGACGGTGGCCGATTGCGCGGATCAGGGAATACCGACGGTTTGAACGCTAGAGCGGTCTGAGGGACAAAGAATGGCAGAGTTTCTTGCAACACCACTGGGCACATTGCTCTTGATCCTGCTTCAGGGGCTGATGATCATCGCCTTCGTGATGATTTCCCTGCTGTTCCTGGTTTACGGCGACCGCAAGGTCTGGGCGGCGGTGCAGATGCGCAGGGGCCCGAACGTGGTGGGCGCCTTTGGCCTGCTGCAATCGGTGGCGGACGCGCTGAAGTATGTCGTCAAGGAAATCGTCGTGCCGGCAGGCGCCGACAAATTCGTCTTTTTCCTTGCGCCGATGCTGAGCCTGGTGCTGGCGATCCTTGCCTGGGCGGTGATCCCGTTCAACGAAGGCTGGGTGATGGCCGATATCAACGTGGCGATCCTGTTCGTGATGGCGGTGTCGTCGCTTGAGGTTTACGGCGTGATCATGGGCGGCTGGGCATCGAACTCGAAATACCCGTTCCTTGGCAGCTTGCGCTCGGCGGCACAGATGATTTCCTACGAGGTCAGCCTCGGGCTGATCATCATCGGCATCATCATCTCGACCGGCTCGATGAGCTTTGGCGATATCGTCGACGCGCAAAAGGGCAGCTATGGCCTGCTGAACTGGTATTGGCTGCCGCACCTGCCGATGGTGGTGTTGTTCTTCGTCTCGGCGCTGGCTGAAACCAACCGCCCGCCGTTCGATCTGCCCGAGGCGGAATCGGAACTGGTGGCCGGCTTCATGGTGGAATATTCCTCGACGCCGTATCTTTTGTTCATGGCCGGCGAATATATCGCGATCTTCCTGATGTGCGCGCTGATTTCGCTGCTGTTCTTCGGCGGCTGGCTGTCGCCGATTCCGGGCCTGCCTGACAGCGTGCTGTGGATGGTGGCAAAGATGTGGGTGTTCTTCTTCATGTTCGCCATGGTGAAGGCGATCGTGCCGCGCTACCGCTACGACCAACTGATGCGGATCGGCTGGAAAGTGTTCCTGCCGCTGTCGCTGGCCTGGGTCGTTCTGGTGTCGTTCCTTGCGAAATTCGGGGTTCTTGGCGGCTTTTGGGCGCGCTGGACGGTAGGAGGCTGAAATCATGGCATTCGATTACACCCGGGCGGCGAAATACTTTCTGATGGTTGATTTCATCAAGGGCTTTGGCCTTGGGATGAAATACTTTCTCGCGCCGAAAAGCACGCTGAACTATCCGCATGAAAAGGGCCCGCTCAGCCCGCGGTTCCGCGGTGAACACGCGCTGCGCCGCTATCCCAACGGCGAGGAACGCTGCATCGCGTGCAAGCTGTGCGAAGCGATCTGCCCGGCGCAGGCGATCACCATCGACGCGGAACCCCGTGAAGACGGGTCGCGCCGCACCACGCGCTATGACATCGACATGACGAAATGCATCTACTGCGGTTTTTGCCAGGAGGCCTGCCCGGTGGATGCCATCGTCGAGGGCCCGAACTTCGAATTCGCCACCGAGACCCGCGAAGAGCTGTTCTACAACAAGGAAAAGCTGCTGGATAACGGCGCCCGCTGGGAGGCCGAGATCGCCCGCAATCTCGAATTGGATGCACCCTACAGATGAATGATGAATTCACCAAGCTGTTCAGGCAGATGATGGAGCAGGGTCAGGAAATGGCCCGTGCGTTCAATCCGGGGCTGGAAACCTTCAACCCGGGGGCCATTGAAAAGCTGTTCCCCACCATGTCGAAAGACATGCTGGAAATGTGGTTCGGCAAGACCTTCAACCGCGAGGGTCTGGATGCCCGGACCCGGCTTCTGGTGACCATCGCGGCACTGGTCGTGTTGGGCGCGCAGGCCGAGGCGCAGCTGCGCCTGACGATCCGCAACGCGCTGGCCGCCGGCGCCACAGAGCGAGAGGTCGCCGAGGTGATCTTTCAGATGAGCATGTTCGGCGGGGTGCCTGCCATGACCAAAGCGCTGGAAATCGCCCAAGGGGTGTTTGACGCGCAAGGTTCCGACAAATCGGGAGAAAACGCATGACGGTGTTTGCTTTTGCCTTTTACCTCTTCGCCGTTTCGGTGGTGGTCGCGGGCTTCATGGTTGTGGTCTCGAAGAACCCGGTCCATTCGGTGCTGTGGCTGATCCTGGCATTCCTGTCGGCCTCGGGGCTGTTTGTGCTGCTTGGCGCCGAGTTCGTCGCCATGCTGCTGATAATCGTCTATGTCGGCGCGGTGGCGGTGCTGTTCTTGTTCGTGGTGATGATGCTCGACATCGACTTTGCCGAGTTGAAGGGCGAATTGACACGCTTCATGCCGCTGGGCCTGCTGGTGGCCGTCATCATGCTGCTGCAACTGGGCGTGGCCTTTGGCACCTGGCGCGCGGCAGAGGGGTCGCAGGCCCTGCGTCTGGCACCCACGCCCGAGGGGGTGGACAACACCCGCGCGCTGGGGATGCTGCTTTACGACCAATACCTTTACCTGTTTCAGGCTGCGGGCCTGATCTTGCTGGTGGCGATGATCGGGGCGATCCTCTTGACGCTGCGGCACCGCAAGGATGTCAAACGTCAGGACGTGCTGGCGCAGATGCACCGCGATCCGACCAAGGCGATGGCATTGGTCGACGTGAAACCGGGGCAGGGGCTGTGATGGCGGACCTTGGAACTCAAAGAACATCGGGCGTGAACCCGGAGGGACAGAAATGATCGGATTGACCCATTACCTAGGCGTGGCGGCAGCGCTGTTCGTCATCGGCATCTTCGGTATCTTCGTGAACCGCAAGAACGTGATCGTCATTCTGATGTCGATCGAGCTGATGCTCTTGGCCGTGAACATCAACCTTGTCGCCTTTTCGGCGCATCTGGGTGATCTCGCGGGGCAGGTGTTCACGCTGTTCGTGCTGACCGTGGCGGCCGCAGAGGCGGCGATCGGGTTGGCGATCCTCGTCGTCTTCTTCCGCAACCGCGGCACTATCGACGTCGAAGACGTCAATGTGATGAAAGGGTAAGGGCAAATGGAACAGATCATTCTTTTTGCCCCGCTGGTGGGGGCGATCATCGGTGGCTTCGGCTGGCGGGTGATTGGCGAAAAAGGCACGTTGGTGCTGACCACCGGGCTGCTGTTTCTGGCCTGTGCGCTGTCGTGGGTCGTGTTCCTGACCCAAGACGGCACCACGCAGCACATCCATGTGCTGGACTTCATCCGCTCGGGCACGTTGTCGACGGAATGGTCAATCCGGGTCGATCGGCTGACCGCGATCATGTTGATCGTGGTCACCACGGTCTCGGCGCTGGTGCATCTTTATTCCTGGGGCTACATGGCCCATGACGCGAACTGGACCCATGACGAACGCTACAAGGCCCGGTTCTTTGCCTATCTGTCGTTCTTTACCTTTTCGATGCTGGCGCTGGTGACGGCCGACAACCTTGTGCAGATGTTCTTCGGTTGGGAGGGCGTGGGCGTCGCCTCGTACCTGCTGATCGGGTTCTATTACAAGAAACCCTCGGCCAATGCCGCCGCGATCAAGGCGTTTGTGGTCAACCGGATCGGCGATTTCGGCTTTTCGCTGGGGATCTTCGCGCTGTTCTATCTGGTCGACAGCATCAGCATGGATGAGGTCTTTGCCGCTGCTCCTCGTCTGGCGGAAACGCAGATGACCTTCCTTTGGACCGAGTGGAATGCCGCCAACCTGATTGGCGTGTTGCTGTTCGTCGGCGCGATGGGGAAATCGGCGCAGCTTTTCTTGCACACTTGGTTGCCGGACGCGATGGAAGGCCCGACCCCGGTGTCGGCGTTGATCCACGCCGCGACGATGGTGACGGCAGGGGTGTTTCTGGTCTGCCGGATGTCGCCGCTGTTTGAATACGCGCCGCAAGCCAAGATGATGGTGCTTTATATCGGTGCGGCCACGGCGTTCTTTGCCGCCACCGTCGGTCTGGTGCAAAACGACATCAAGCGCGTCATCGCCTATTCGACCTGTTCGCAGCTGGGCTACATGTTCGTCGCCGCCGGGTCAGGTGTCTATTCGGTGGCGATGTTCCACCTGCTGACCCATGCGTTCTTCAAGGCCATGCTGTTCCTCGGCGCCGGTTCGGTAATCAATGCGATGCACCACGAACAGGATATGCGCAACTACGGCGGCCTGCGCCACAAGATCCCGATGACCTTTTACGCGATGCTGGTCGGCACACTGGCGATTACCGGCGTGGGCATTCCGCTGACGACGATCGGCTTCGCGGGTTTCTTGTCAAAAGACGCGATCATCGAAAGCGCCTTTGCGACAGGCAATGGCTTTGCCTTCTGGTCGCTGGTCGTCGCGGCCTGCTTTACCAGCTTTTACAGCTGGCGGCTGATGTTCATGACCTTCTGGGGCAAACCGCGCGGCGATCACCATGCCTATGACCATGCCCATGAAAGCCCGCCGTCGATGCTGGTGCCGCTGGGCGTGCTGGCGGTTGGCGCGATATTTTCGGGGATGGTGTGGTACAACAGCTTCTTTGGCGACCACGCAAAGATGACCGCCTTCTTCGGCATGCCGCAACATGAGGTTGCCGCAGGCGATCATGCTGCCCCGGCCGCCACCGCCGCCGAGGCCACTGCTACTGAGTCCACCACCGCCGAGGCCACCGCCACCGAGGCCCCCGCAGTCGATCACGCCGCCCCGGCGGCGCATGACGCCGCAGCCGGGATCGCCCCGCAAGGCGCGATCTTCATGGCGGCCGACAACACGGTGATGGACGACGCACACCATGCCCCTGCCTGGGTCAAGGTGTCGCCTTTCATCGCGATGCTGATCGGCCTGTTCACCGCCTGGCTGTTCTACATCCGGCAACCCTCGCTGCCCGGTCGTCTGGCCGCAACGCAGCCGGTGCTTTATCAGTTCCTGCTCAACAAGTGGTATTTTGACGAGCTTTATGACGCGATCTTCATTCGTCCCGCGAAATGGCTTGGCAACTTCTTGTGGAAGACCGGCGACGGCAAGGTCATCGACGGCGCGCTGAATGGCGTGGCGCTGGGACTTGTTCCGCGCCTGACGCGGCTCGCGGGTCGGGTGCAGTCCGGCTATCTCTTCCATTATGCCTTTGCCATGGTGCTGGGCATCGTGGTGCTCATGTTCTGGGTCGTTCTGGCCGGGGGGTCCAACTAATGGAAAACCTGCTTTCCATCATCACTTTCATCCCCCTCGTCGCGGCGGCAATCCTTGCACTGGTGCAGCGCGGCCAAGGCCCTGCGGCGGATCGCAACGCCAAGTGGTTTGCGCTGACGGCAACCACCGCGACCTTCCTTGTGTCGCTGTTCGTGCTGGCCAAGTTCAACCCCGCCGACACCGGCTTTCAACAGGTCGAAGACCACCTGTGGATCATGGGGCTGCACTACAAGATGGGTGTCGACGGCATTTCGGTGCTGTTTGTGCTGCTGACCACGTTCCTGATGCCACTGACCATTGCCGCGTGCTGGTCGGTCGAGTCCCGCGTCAAGGAATACATGATCGCGTTTCTGGTGCTTGAGGGACTGATGATCGGCGTCTTTACCGCGCTGGATCTGGTGCTGTTCTATCTGTTCTTCGAGGCCGGCCTGATCCCGATGTTCCTGATTATCGGGATCTGGGGCGGCAAGGACCGGATCTATGCGGCCTTCAAGTTCTTCCTTTATACCTTCCTTGGCTCGGTGCTGATGCTGGTGGCGATGATCGCCATGTATCTGGATGCGGGCACCACCGACATGGTGCAACTGCTGACGCATGAGTTCGCCTCGGAGAATTTCACGATCCTTGGGGTGCAGATTGTGGGCGGCATGCAGACGCTGCTGTTCCTGGCCTTCTTTGCCAGCTTTGCGGTCAAGATGCCGATGTGGCCGGTGCACACCTGGTTGCCGGATGCGCACGTTCAGGCGCCGACCGCCGGGTCGGTCGTGCTGGCGGCGGTGCTCTTGAAGATGGGCGGATACGGCTTCTTGCGCTTCAGCCTGCCGATGTTCCCGGTCGGGTCCGAGGTGATGGGGCCGCTGGTCCTGTGGCTGTCGGCAATCGCGATCGTCTATACCAGCCTCGTGGCGCTGGCGCAGTCCGACATGAAAAAGCTGATCGCCTATTCCTCGGTCGCGCATATGGGTTACGTGACGATGGGGATTTTCGCGGTCAACCAGCAAGGCGTCGATGGCGCGATCTTCCAGATGTTGTCGCATGGTTTCGTCTCGTGGGCACTGTTCATGTGCGTCGGCGTGATCTACGACCGGATGCACACCCGCGAGATCGACGCCTATGGCGGTCTGGTGAACCGGATGCCGGCCTATGCGCTGATCTTCATGTTCTTCACCATGGCCAACGTCGGCCTGCCCGGCACCTCGGGTTTCGTGGGCGAGTTCCTGACCCTCGTGGGGATTTTCCAGACCAACACCTGGGTTGCGGTCGTTGCCACCTCGGGGGTGATCCTGTCGGCCTCTTACGCGCTGTGGCTTTATCGGCGCGTGGTCTTTGGCGAACTGATCAAGGAAAGCCTGAAGTCGATCACCGACATGGATCGTCGTGAGAAGCTGATTTTCGCGCCGTTGGTGGTGATGACGCTGCTGCTGGGGGTCTATCCCAGCCTCGTGACCGATATCACCGGGCCATCGGTCAAGGCCCTTGTTAGCGACTACCACGCCAGCCTGCCCGCCGATCTGGCGATGGCAGCCGGCCACTGAAGGAGAATGACGATGACTTCTGCGGATTTCTCCACGGTCCTTCCGGAGTTCCTGCTGGCGCTGTTTGCGATGATCGCGCTTCTGTTTGGGGTCTGGACCGGCAAGGACAAGGTCGCCGGAACGGTGCTTTGGGCGACCGTCGCGGTGATGGTGCTGCTGGGGGCCTGGATTGGCCTTGGCGACAGCGGGTCACGCGCTGCCTTTGGCGGCATGTTCATTGACGATGCCTTCGCGCGCTTTGCCAAGGTTACGGTGCTTTTGTCGGCGGCCGCCGTTCTGGCGATGAGCGCCGACTACATGACCCGGCAGGGCCTGATGCGCTTTGAATACCCTATTCTCGTTGCGCTGGCGGTTGTCGGGATGATGATGATGGTGTCCTCGGGCGACCTGATGGCGCTTTACATGGGGCTCGAGCTGCAATCCTTGGCGCTTTATGTCGTGGCCAGTTTGCGCCGTGACAGCGCGAAATCGACCGAGGCGGGGCTCAAGTATTTCGTGCTGGGCGCGCTCAGCTCGGGGATCCTGCTCTATGGCGCCTCGCTGACGTATGGTTTTGCCGGCACCACCGGCTTTGCCGGGATCATCTCGGTGGTCAAGGACGGCGATCTGTCGCTGGGGCTGCTTTTCGGGCTGGTGTTCTTGTTGACTGGCCTCGCGTTCAAGGTTTCGGCGGTGCCGTTCCACATGTGGACGCCCGATGTCTACGAGGGTTCGCCCACGCCTGTCACCGCGTTCTTTGCCACTGCGCCCAAGGTCGCGGCCATGGCGCTGATCGCGCGGCTGGCACATGATGCCTTTGGCACCGTGCCGGGGCAGTGGGGTCAGATCCTTGCGCTGCTGGCGGTGGCCTCGATGTCTCTGGGGGCGATCGCCGCGATCGGGCAACGCAACATCAAACGCCTGATGGCCTATTCGTCGATCGCGCATATGGGGTTTGCGCTTTTGGGCCTTGCGGCGGGCACCGAGCAGGGTGTGCAGGCGATGCTGATCTACATGGCGGTCTATGTCGCGATGAACATCGGCACCTTCGCCTTCATCCTGTCGATGGAAAAGGATGGCCGCCCGGTAACCGATATCTCGGCGCTCAATCAATATGCCAAACGCGAGCCGGTGAAAGGGTTGGCGATGCTGGTGCTGTTGTTCAGCCTTGCCGGCGTGCCGCCGATGCTGGGCTTCTTTGCCAAGTTTGCGGTTCTCATGGCGGCGATTTCGGCGGGCTATGTCTGGCTGGCGGTGATCGGGGTCGTGACCTCGGTGATTGGCGCCTTTTACTATCTGCGCATCGTTTACTTCATGTATTTCGGCACCGAGGGCGATACCTTGGACAGCCGGATGCCGATCGTGCAATGGGTGCTGCTTGTGGGCGCGGCCTTCGTGATGCTGGTGGGGGTGGTGAACCTCTTTGGCGTCGAGGGCGCGGCGGCGGCGGCGGCAAGCGCGCTTGTGCGCTGATCTGGTCCCTTGGCCCGAGGGGGTGGCGCGCCACATCCTCGGGTCGGTGGACAGCACCATGGCCGAGGCGGCGCGTCTTGCGCCGCATCTGTCGGGACCAACCTGGATCTTGGCCCGCGAACAGACCGCCGGGCGCGGGCGGCGTGGCCGTGAATGGCGCGATCCGCCGGGAAATCTTGCAGCAACACTGATCTTGCAGCCCAAGGTCGGCCCGGCCGAGGCGGCGCTTTTTTCCTTTGTGGCGGCGCTGGCGCTGGACAGCGCCTTGGCGCAGGTTGCCGGACCGCGGGCGCGGCTGGCAATCAAATGGCCCAATGATGTGCTGCTGAATGGTGGCAAGGTTGCGGGCATCTTGCTGGAAAGTCTGGGGCAGGGCGGGCAGATCGGTGCGCTGAGTATCGGTGTTGGGGTCAATCTGGCCGACGCTCCGGCGCCGCGAACGCTTGAACCGGGCGCGATGGCGCCGGTCAGCCTTGCCGCGGAAACCGGCGCCCTGCTGACCCCCGAGGAATTCCTGCCGTTTCTGGCCGCCGCCTTCGATCGCTATCAGCGCCAGTTCGAAACCTATGGTTTCGCGCCAATCCGCACCGCCTGGCTGGCCCGCGCCGCGCGGCTTGGCCAGACCATCACCGCGCGCACCGGTAGCGACGAACGGGTCGGCGTGTTTGACACGATCAACGAATTCGGCGCGCTGGTGCTGGTCACGCCGCAGGGCCGGGTCACGGTTTCGGCGGCGGATGTGTTCTTCTGAAACGGGGGCGTTCCATGCTTTTGTGTATCGACTGCGGCAACACCAATACCGTCTTTTCAATTTGGGATGGCCACGAATTTCGCGCCACCTGGCGGATCGCTACCGATCACCGGCGCACGGCAGATGAATATTTTGTCTGGCTGTCGTCCCTGATGATGCTGGGCAAGATCGAGGCGCAGATCTCCGAGGCGATCATCTCGTCCACCGTGCCACGGGTGGTGTTCAACTTGCGCGTCCTGTGCAACCGCTATTACGACTGTCGGCCGCTGGTCGTGGGCAAACCCGAATGCGCGCTGCCGGTGGCGCCGCGCGTCGATCAGGGCACCACGGTGGGGCCAGACCGTCTGGTCAACACCGCCTCGGCGTTCGACCGGCATGGCGGCGATATCATCGTGGTCGATTTCGGCACCGCCACAACCTTTGACGTGATCGATATCGACGGAGCCTATATCGGCGGGGTTATCGCCCCCGGCGTGAATCTCAGCCTCGAGGCGCTCCACATGGCCGCCGCCGCCCTGCCGCATGTCGATGTCACCCATCCAGCGCAGGTGATCGGCACAAATACCGTGGCGTGCATTCAATCGGGCGTCTATTGGGGCTATATCGGCCTTGTGGAGGGGATCGTTCGCCAGATAAGGATCGAACGGGACCGACCGATGAAGGTGATCGCCACGGGGGGCCTTGCGGGGCTGTTCGACCAGGGGTTCGACCTTTTCGACCGCGTGGAAGACGATCTGACCATGCATGGGCTGGTATTGATCCATAACTATAACAAGGGGCTAGGCGACACATGAAACAGGATCGGCTGATCTATCTTCCGCTCGGCGGCGCCGGGGAAATCGGGATGAATGCCTATGTCTATGGCTATGGTCCCGAGGGCAAGGAACGGCTGATCGTGGTCGATCTGGGTGTGACATTCCCCGATATGGACACCTCGCCGGGGGTCGATCTGATCATGGCCGACATTGGCTGGCTTGAGGAAAACGCCCGGCGGATCGAGGCGATCTTCATCACCCACGCGCATGAAGACCACATCGGCGCGTTGGCGCATTTCTGGCCCAAGCTGAAGGTGCCGGTCTATGCGCGCCGCTTTACCGGCCGACTGGCGCAGTTGAAGATGGAGGAAGCGGGCCTGCCCACCAACGCGCTGCACATCGTCGAGCCGCGCCCCACCACCATCGAGGCCGGCCCTTTCGCGGTGCAGTTTGTGCCCGTCAGCCACTCGATCCCGGAAAGCTCGGCGCTGGTGATCGACACGCCTGCGGGCCGCATCGTGCATACCGGCGATTTCAAACTGGACGGAAACCCGATCGTCGGCGAGGCCTTCGATCCGGTGATGTGGCACGACATCGGCAAAGAGGGCGCGGGCGTCAAGGTGCTGACCTGCGATTCCACCAACGTCTTTTCACCGCAACCCGGCCGGTCCGAGGCGACCCTGGCCGTGCCCCTGGCCGACTTCATCGCCGAACAACGCGGCATGGTCGTGGCCACCACATTTGCCTCGAACGTGGCGCGGCTGAAAACGCTGGCGCTGGCGGGCAAGGCGGCGGGCCGGTCGGTCTGCCTTTTGGGCCGCGCGATGAAGCGGATGGTCACCGCCGCCGAAGAAACCGAGGTGCTGCTGGGCTTTCCCGAAATCGTTCAGCCGGAACAAGCCGTGGATATTCCGCGCGAAAAGCTGATGCTGATCGTCACCGGCAGCCAAGGCGAACGCCGCGCCGCCAGCGCCCAGCTTTCGCGCGGCAAATACCTTGGTCTTGAGATGAAAGAGGGCGACACATTCCTGTTTTCGTCGAAAACCATCCCCGGCAACGAACGCGGCGTGATCCGCATCATGAACGCCTATTCGGAAATGGGCGTCGAGGTGGTTGATGACCGGGGCGGGCTTTACCACGTTTCGGGCCATGCCAACCGCCCCGATCTCGAGGCGGTGCACGATCTGTTGGCGCCAAAAATCCTGATCCCGATGCATGGCGAACATCGCCACCTGCGCGAACATGCCAAGATCGGCACCGCCAAGGGCATCGCCTCGGAGGTTGCCACCAACGGCACCATGCTGGATCTGACCGGCAGCGCCCCCGAGATGGTCGAGTATATCGAAACCGGCCGCACCTATCTTGACGGCAATGTGCTGATCGGCGCGATGGATGGCGTGGTCCGGGATCGGATCCGCATGGCACTGAACGGCCATGTGCTGGTCACCGTCATCGTCGATGAAGAAGACATGCCACTGGGCGATGCCTGGGTCGAACTGATGGGCCTGTCTGAAACCGGCAAGGCCGGCGCTCCGCTTTCGGACCGGATCGAGGATGACCTGGCCACCTTCCTCGAGCGCGCCGACGACAAGGTGATCGCCAATGATGCGAAGATGGACGAAGCCATCCGCCGCATCGTGCGTCAGGTGACGATGGAAGAGATCGGCAAGAAACCCGAGGTCACCGTCGTTGTTTCGCGACTGTTGGCCGACTAGCTTGGAGCGCCAGTGCGGGTGGCCGGGTCGGCCCCCGCGCGCGCAGCAGATCGGCAGCAGTTCAATGGCAAGGCCCGGAACCAAGGTTCCGGGCCTTTTTCATGCAGCCGTCACGGTATCGCCCGACCTTGGTTGGCCGGGCTTGGCCGGGCCGGTCTCAGCTTTCGGTTTCGGCTTCCGCGTCATCTTCCTTGACCGGGGTCTGTGTCGAGGTGCGGAAGCTGCGCAGAATGAAATCGGGCACATGGTCGCCCATGCCCACCACAGGCGCGCCACCGTCGCGACGCTCGCGGCGGTCGTCACGGCGGTCGTCACGGCGATCCCGGCTGCGGTCATCCCGGCTGCGGTCATCCTGGTTGCGATCATCGCGGCGCTGTTCGCGCGGGGCTGCGGTGGCAACCGGGGCCGGGGGGGCGCTGCGCTCGGGCTGCGGTTGCGGCTCGGCTTGGGCGATCGGCGCGGGCTTTGCGGCCCCGGGCTTTGGCGCGCGGCGTTCGTCAGCCCCGCGTTCTCCCCGATCACGCCCACCACGGCTGCGGCTGCGGCTTGCGGGTTTGTCGTCGCGTTCGCGCGGTGCCTGCTGCGCCGCGTCGGAAACCGCGAAACCCTCGGGCAATTCGGCCCGCGGTATCGACGTTTTCAAAAGCGTCTCGATGGCCGCCAGATATTTGTCATCCATCGGCGTGGCAATGGTGAAGGCGCGCCCCTTGCGTCCGGCACGACCGGTGCGGCCGATCCGGTGCACATAGTCTTCGGCATGGGACGGCACGTCAAAGTTGAACACGTGGCTGACCGCCGGAATGTCCAGCCCCCGAGCCGCCACATCCGAGGCGATCAGGAACCGCACCGACCCATCGCGAAAACCGTCCAGGGTCCGGGTCCGCTGGCTTTGTTCCAGATCCCCATGAATGGGAGATGCATTATAGCCATGTGCTTTCAAGGACTTGGCCAGAATGTCGACCTCGGTTTTGCGGTTGCAGAAGATGATTGCGTTGGTGCACTCGTCGCCTTCCGAGGCGATCAGCGCGCGCAGCAGTTCGCGTTTCTGCTTGGCCGACTGATCGCGCCGGGTCGGCGAAAGCGCGTAAAGCCGCTGCTCGATGGTTTCCGAGGTGGTGGCTTGCCGCGCCACTTCGATCCGTGCCGGGGCGTGCAGGAAAGTGTTGGTGATGCGTTCGATTTCGGGGGCCATCGTGGCGCTGAAGAACAGCGTTTGACGGGTAAAGGGTGTCAGTTGGAAGATCCGCTCGATATCGGGGATAAAGCCCATATCCAGCATCCGGTCGGCTTCGTCGACGACCATGATCTGCACGCCGGTCAACAAAAGCTTGCCGCGTTCAAAATGGTCCAAGAGCCGGCCCGGTGTCGCGATCAGCACATCGACGCCCCGGTCGATCAGCTTGTCTTGTTCACCAAAGGAGACGCCACCGATCAGCAAAGCCTTGGTCAGTTTGGTGTGCTTGGCGTAAACCTCAAAGTTTTCAGCCACTTGCGCGGCGAGTTCACGCGTCGGGCACAGCACGAGGCTGCGCGGCATCCGCGCCCGCGCCCGGCCCTTGGACAACAGCGTAATCATCGGCAGGGTGAAGGAGGCAGTCTTGCCGGTGCCGGTCTGGGCGATGCCCAACACGTCTTTTCCTTCAAGCGCGGGAGGGATCGCGCCGGCCTGGATCGGGGTGGGGGTTTCGTAGCCCGCTTCGGCAACGGCACTCAGGACCTTCGGGTCCAGTTTCAAGTCAGAGAATTTGGTCATCAGCGTCCTATGTGCGGGGGTCGTTCCGCAAGGTGAAAGGGACGCGAAGACTCTGGGCGTCCCAAGGCTACCCGCCGGATGCGGGTGCAAAGCCCCTACTGCATTTGTTGATGAAGGTCAATCGAATGGCGAGTCTTGCGTCGAGCCGACCCGAGGTGCTGTGCGGACCTCGGCGGCGGGGTGCCAATGGCAACGGGCACGGCGAACGGGCCCGCAGAATGCTTGAATATCCTCGCCAAACCTGACTTTTATTGGCAGCGAGTATTGGTTTCAGGGGGCGGTGGATGGTTGACGGGGCTGTGGCAGGCGCGTTGGGGCCGGTGATGGCCTTCGCGCTGGTGGGCGTCTTTGGCGTGGGGGCGCAGTGGTTGGCGTGGCGGCTGCATTTGCCGGGCATCGTGTTGATGTTGATTGCCGGTATTGTCGTGGGTCCGGTCACCGGGCTGATCGACCCGGCGCGCGATTTTGGCGCCTTGACCGGGCCGCTGATTTCGCTGGCGGTGGCGGTGATCCTGTTCGAGGGCGGGCTGAGCCTGGATCTGCACCGGCTGGGCGATGCCAAGGCCGGGGTGCGGCGACTGGTGCTGATCGGGGCACCGCTGGGCTGGCTTTTGTCGACGCTGGTGCTGGCGTGGGGGGCGGGGCTCAGTTGGCAGTCGGCCTCGGTCTTTGGCGGCATCATGATCGTGACCGGCCCGACGGTGATTGCGCCCTTGCTGCGTCAGGCGCGGCTGGCACGCCGTCCGGCGCAGCTTTTGCAATGGGAGGCGATCGTCAACGACCCGATCGGCGCGCTGGCGGCGGTGCTGGCGTTTCAGGTGGTTCTGGTCGCCCATTCCGGCTTGGCGCTGAACGCGGCGATCTGGGATCTGGCCCGGGGCGTCGGCTTTGCGCTGGTGCTGGGGCTCGTGGCGGGGTTTGGCGTGGCGCAGGCGTTCTGGCGCGCGATGGTGCCCGAGTTCATGAAGGTGCCGGTTCTGTTCGTGGTGCTGCTGGCGATCTTTGCGCTGGCCGACACGGTGCTGCATGAAAGCGGGCTTCTGGCGGTTACGGTGATGGGGCTGGTGATCGGCAATGCCGACCTGCCCTCGTATCAGGAACTGCGCCGGTTCAAGGAACACGCGACGATCCTTCTGGTGTCGGGGGTGTTCATCCTGCTGGCGGCGTCGCTGGATTTCCAGCAGATGGCGGCGCTGGACTGGCGTGCGGTGATCTTTGTGCTGGCGGTGGTGTTGGTGGCGCGGCCGCTGACGGTGCTGGTGGCGTTGACCGGCACCGACCTGTCGCGCGCCGAGCGGCTGCTGATCGCCTTCACCGGGCCGCGCGGTGTGGTGCTGGTGGCGGTCGCGGGGCTGTTTGGTCAGCGTCTGGCCGAGATTGGCGTGGCTGACGGCGCCTTGATCGGGCCTTTGGCCTTTGTGCTGGTGCTGGTCACGGTGGTGGTGCATGGCTTCACGCTGGCCCCCTTTGCCCGCGCTTTGGGGCTGGCGGGGGCCGAGGTGCCGGGGGTGCTGATCATCGGCGGGTCGCGCTTTTCAACCGGGCTGGCCGAAGCGCTGGTCAAGGCTGGCGTGCCGGTTCTGGTTGCTGACCCCAACCATGCGCATCTGATCCGGCCACGGTCGCTGGGCCTGCCCACCTATTACGGCGATATCCTGAGCGAGGCGGCCGAGGATTCGGTTGAACTGCTGAACTTTACCTCGATCCTCGCGGTCAGCGACAATGACGCCTACAACACCCTCGTTGCCACCGATATCGGCTCGGAGTTGGGTCGCGATATGGTCTGGCAAGTGGCCCGCCCGAAAGAAGACCTGCCACGCCACGCGCTGCCGACGCAACTGGGCGGGCGCCCGTTTGGCGAAGGGCGCACGCTGGACGCCTTCGAAGCGATGCTGAGCGACGGCTGGACCTTCCGCGTCACCCGCCTGACGCCAGAGTTCACCCAGGCCGACTGGCGCGCCAAACGACCCAATGCCGTGGCGCTGGCGCGGGTCAGCGACAAGGGCGAGCTGCGCTTTGTCAAATCAACCGATGAGATGAAGGTCGGCGCCAACGCGCGGATCATTTCGCTGCTGCCCCCCGGCGCGATCGACAGCGGGCCGGAAGCGGGGCCAAGCATTGACGGCGCAGCCTAGCTCTGGCAGGACCAAGCGCAACCAGAGGAAAGAATGATGAACCTTTTTGCCGATATTCGCAGCGCCGTGATCGAGGCGCTGGACGCCATGGTGGCGGCGGGCGCGCTGCCTGCGGGGCTTGATATGACGGCCGTCGCGGTCGAACCGCCGCGCGATGCGGCGCATGGCGATATGGCGACCAATGCCGCCATGGTGCTGGCCAAGCCGGCCGCACTTGCGCCGCGCGCGATTGCCGAAGATCTGGCGGCACGGCTGGCCGCCGACCCGCGCCTGACCCATGCCGAAGTGGCGGGGCCGGGGTTCATCAACTTGCGGCTCGCGCCCTCGGTCTGGCAGGCCGTTGTGCAGACCGCGTTGCGCGCGGGGGCGGACTTTGGCCGCAGCACCCTGGGGCAGGGGCAGCGCGTCAACGTCGAATTCGTCTCGGCCAACCCGACCGGCCCGATGCATGTCGGCCATACCCGCGGCGCGGTCTTTGGTGACGCCTTGGCGGCGCTTCTGGCCTTTTCGGGCCATGACGTGACGCGCGAATACTATATCAACGATGGCGGCGCGCAGGTCGATGTGCTGGCGCGTTCCGCCTATGAGCGCTACCGCGAGGCAAACGGGCTTGAACCCGAAATCCGCGAAGGGCTTTACCCCGGCGACTATCTGATCCCGGTCGGCGAGGCGCTGAAGGCGAAATACGGCGCCAGCCTGCTCGACCAGCCTGAATCCGTCTGGCTGGAAGACATCCGCAGCTTCGCCACCGAGGCGATGATGGCGATGATCCGCGATGATCTGGCGCTTCTGGGCGTCAAGATGGATGTGTTCTCGTCTGAAAAGGCGCTTTACGGCACCGGCCAGATCGAAGCGGCGATCGAGACCCTGCGCGGCATGGGGCTGATCTATGACGGCGTGCTGGAGCCGCCGAAAGGCAAGACCCCGGAAGACTGGGAACCGCGCGAACAGACGCTGTTTCGCAGCACCGCGCATGGCGATGACGTGGACCGCCCGGTCAAGAAATCGGATGGAAGCTGGACCTACTTTGCGCCCGATATTGCTTATCATTACAACAAGGTGCAGCGCGGCTTTGATGCGCTGATCGACGTCTTTGGCGCCGATCATGGCGGCTATGTCAAACGGATGAAGGCCGCCGTTTCGGCGCTGTCAGGGGGCCGCGTGCCGCTGGACATCAAGCTGATCCAGCTGGTCAAGCTGTGGAAGAACGGCGCGCCCTTCAAGATGAGCAAACGCGCCGGCACCTTTGTCACGTTGCGCGATGTGGTCGAACAGGCCGGGGCCGATGTCACCCGCTTTGTGATGCTGACCCGCAAGAACGACGCGGCGCTGGATTTCGACTTTGACAAGGTGCTGGACCAGTCCAAGGACAACCCGGTCTTCTACGTCCAATATGCCCATGCGCGGATTTCCTCGGTGCTGCGCAAGGCCGTCGAGGCGGGCGTGGCGGTGGATGACGCCACCCTTGCCGGGCAGGATCTGACCGGCCTGACGCATCCTGCCGAGTTGCAACTGGCCCGCAAGATCGCCGAATGGCCGCGGCTTGTCGAAATTGCCGCCAAAAGCAACGAGCCGCACCGCGTGGCGTTCTACCTTTATGAGCTGGCCTCGGATCTGCATTCGCTTTGGAACAGGGGCAATGACGACAGCACGCTGCGCTTTGTGCAAGAGGGTGACGCAACCACGACGCAGGCGAAAATCGCCCTTGCGCGGGCGACGGGCGTTGTTATTTCCGCAGGTCTTGCTATTTTGGGCGTGACCCCTGTGGAAGAAATGCGCTGAAGCGCGGCACTGCCGGGGCCAAACAGGCAAGGCCGGGGGGCACCCCGGCGACATGGCGAACCGGGCAACCGGGGGGCGAGGCAGAGCATGGCGAGCATTTCTTACCGCGAGAGCGGCGCGCAGGGGCGTGGGGGGGAGAGCGATCCCAACCAGGTGGCCCCCGTATCACGCATGGTTCAATACGCCGGCGGGGTGATTTCGCTGGCGCTGATCGCGGGGCTGGCGGTCTGGGGCTACAGGTTGGCGGTGCGCGATGTGTCGGGGGTGCCGGTGTTGCGCGCGCTTGCCGGGCCGTCGCGCCTTGCGCCCGAGGATCCGGGCGGCGATCTGGCCCGCCACCTTGGCCTTTCGGTGAATGACGTGGCCGCGCTGGGCAGCTCGGCCCCAGCCCCCGATCAGGTGGTTCTGGCGCCGCGCATGGCCGAACTCTCGCCCGAGGATTTGCCGATGACCGCGCTGCGCCCGTTGCCGCGGTCGGCCAATCTGGCAGAGGCAGACGAGCCTGCGCCACAGGACATCGAAACCCTGACCACGGCCGCCTTGCCGGTCGCGGCCATACCCGTGCCCGATCTGCGCGGTGAGGCAGAGGCGAAGGCAGATGCGCTTGCCAGCGTTGCGGCGCCAGACCTTGCCGATATCCCCTCCGAGGCGCAGGACCCGGCCGCCGACCCCAACCCGGTCCTGTCCGAGACGGCGCCGGCACCCGACGACGCTGCGGCTGCGCTGGCCGAGGACGCGATTCCGGTCTCGGTGCCGGGGGTGTCGCGCTCGCCGCGACCGCTGTCACGGCCGCTCGGGGATCTGATCGCCCAAGCCGCCGCCCTTGCGGTGGCCGACGCCATGGCTCCGGCCGCCCAGATCGACCTTGACCCTGCCAGCCTTGCCCAAGGCACTCGCTTGGTGCAGTTGGGCGCCTTTGACGATGCCGAGACGGCCCGGGCCGAATGGGACAAGGTCGCGCAACGCTTTGAGGCGCTGATGGCCGGCAAGCACCGGGTGATTCAAGAGGCAAGCTCGGGCGGGCGCACTTTCTACCGGCTGCGTGTCGAGGGATTTGACAATGTCGCCGACGCGCGCCGCTTTTGCGCCGCTCTGGTGGCCGAACAGACCAACTGCATCCCCGCTCAGGTGCGCTGATGGCGCAGCCGATTGGCGCCACGATCCTGGGTTGCGAGGGCGCCGTGCTGTCGCCCGACGAGGCCGCGTTCTTCCGCGAGGCCAACCCCTGGGGCTTTATCCTGTTTGCCCGCAACGTGGAAACGCCCGATCAGCTGCGCCGCCTGACGGGCGATCTGCGCGCCGCTTTGGGCCGCGACGCGGTGGTGATGGTCGATCAGGAAGGCGGGCGCGTTCAGCGCCTGCGGGCGCCCCATTGGCGCGAATGGATGGCGCCGCTGGATCAGGCCGAGGCCGCCGGAGCAGGGGCGCCGCGCAGCTTCTGGCTGCGCGCGCGGATCATCGCGGAAGAACTGCGCGCGGTTGGCATTGATGCGAACTGCGCCCCCACCTGCGATATCGCCGGCCCGCTGACCCATCCGTTCTTGCGCAACCGCTGTCTTGGCGAAGACGTGGCCAGCGTCAGCGCCAATGCCCGCGCCCTGGCCGAGGGGCTGCTGGCCGGTGGCGTGTTGCCGGTGATGAAGCACCTGCCCGGCCATGGCCGCGCCGAGGCGGACAGCCACCACGATCTGCCCACCGCCGTGGCCAGTCTGGCCGATCTGGACGCCACCGACTTTGCCCCGTTTCGCGCGCTGGCCGACCTGCCGATGGGTATGACCGCCCATATCCGCTTTCCCGCGCTGGACCCGGCCCCCGCCACCCAATCGCCGCGCCTGATCGCGCTGATCCGCGACCGGATCGGCTTTGACGGGCTGCTGATGAGCGACGATATCGCCATGCAGGCGCTTTCGGGCAGCATTGCCGAACGCTCGGCCCGCGCGATTGCGGCGGGGTGCGATCTGGTCTTGCATTGCAACGGCGACCGCGCCGAGATGGCGCAGGCGGTTGCCGCCTCGGGCCAACTGGCCGCCGCCGCCGCCCGCCGTGCCACGGCGGCGCTGGCCCGCCGCCAGACCCCCGACCCCATTGACATAGCGCCGCTGGAAGCCGAACTTGAGGCGCTTCTTTGCGGCAGGGCCAATGTCTGATCCGATCCCCGACCCCGACCCGTTTGACGTGGTCCCCAGCGTGGCCGACCGGCTTCAGGCCGAGGCGCTGATTGTCGATGTCGAGGGCTATGAGGGGCCGCTGGACCTGTTGCTGACGCTGTCGCGCACGCAAAAGGTCGATCTGCGCCGGATCTCGGTGCTGCAACTGGCCGAGCAATACCTGCGCTTTGTCGATCAGGCCAAGGCGCTGCGGATCGAGCTTGCGGCCGATTATCTGGTAATGGCGGCATGGCTGGCGTTCTTGAAATCGCGGTTGCTGTTGCCCCCGGATCCCAGCGACGCCGGTCCCTCGGCCGAGGACATGGCCGCGCATCTGGCGTTTCAGCTGGAACGGCTGGCCGCGATGCGCGAAGCCGCCGCGCGGCTGATGGCGCGCGACCGGCTGGGCCGCGACATCTTTGCCCGTGGCGTCAGCGAAGAGGTCGCCCGCGTGCGCCGCATTACCTGGTCGGCCAGCCTGCTGGACCTGATGCAGGCCTATGCGCGGATCCGCACTCGCGACGAATTTCGCCCCTATGCCTTTGATCGCCAGAATGTCTTTACCATGGAACAGGCGCTGGACCGGCTGCGCGGGCTGATCGGCTTTGCCGGCGACTGGACCGACCTTGTGTCGTATCTGCCCGAGGGCTGGGGCGCCGATCCCGCCCGGCGCCGCTCGGCCACCGCGGCGACCTTTGCCGCCTCGCTGGAACTGGCCAAACAGGGCCAGATCGAGATCCGGCAGCACGAAACCTTTTCTCCCATCTCCATCAGGCGGAAATCCCCGTGACCAGTGATGAACGCTCCCTTTTCGAGGCCCCGCCCATCGCCGAACAGGAACGCATGGTCGAAGCGATCCTGTTCGCCAGCACCGAGCCGGTCAGCCTCGGCGAACTGGCCGACCGGATGCCGCATGGCGCCGACCCGGCCGAGGCGCTGGCCTATCTGCGCCGCCGCTACGAGGGGCGCGGCGTGCGCGTGGTCAAGGTTGGTGACGCCTGGGCGTTTCGCACCGCGCCCGATCTGGGGTTTCTGATGCAAAAGGAAACAGTCGAGCAGCGCAAACTGTCGCGCGCGGCGATCGAGACGCTGGCGATCGTGGCCTATCATCAGCCTGTCACCCGCGCCGAGATCGAAGAGATCCGTGGTGTCGCGGTGTCGCGGGGCACGGTCGATCAATTGCTGGAACTGGAATGGATCCGCTTTGGCCGCCGCCGGATGACACCGGGCCGCCCGGTGACCTATGTGGTGACGCAGGAATTTCTGGACCACTTCGGCCTTGAATCCGCCCGTGATTTGCCGGGGTTAAAGGAATTGCGCGCCGCGGGTCTGCTGGACAACCGTCCGCTGCCGGGGGGCTCTGCGTCGGGTGACGACGAGCCCGACGAGACCATGGACGCTATCGGCCAAAGTGAACTGTTCGAGGATTGAGGTGACGCGATGAACATGAACCAGTTGTTGAACATGGTGACCCGGACCCTGACCCGCACCTTGATCGCCTTCGGTATCAAGAAGGGGATCAATCTGGCCGCGGGCAAAGGCAAGCCCGCCGCCCAGATGACCCATGCCGAACGCGAACAGGCCAAGACCGCCCGCGCCGCCGTCAAACGCGCCCGCCAGGCCGCACGGCTGACCCGACGCATCGGCCGCTGATCCCGTCTGCGGGGCGCGCGCGCGACACGACCCGAGGCGAGGGCGGCAGAGGGGGGATGCCTCCGGCGGGGATATTTACACGAAGATGAAAGGTGAGGCGCCTGTCGCGGCTCATGTCGCGGTCGAACCACGGCATGTTTGTGCCCGCGTTCAGGACCTGTCCTCTGCCGGCAGGCGTGGTCGTCAGCCGTTTCATCCTCGGGTGAGGCGTCTCAGCCTGCGCGGAAATGTTTGCCGAGCTTGAGCCCTTGGCCTTGGTAGTTCGAGGCGATCCCCGCGCCGTAAAGACGTTCGGGGCGCGCACTCATCCGTTCATAAACCAGCCGCCCGACGACCTGGCCGTGTTCGAGCACGAAAGGAGCTTCGTGGCAGCGCACCTCCAGCACGCCGCGCGAGCCTTGGCCCCCGGCCGCGCCATGGCCAAAGCCGGGATCGAAGAAGCCCGCGTAATGGACCCGAAACTCGCCCACCATAGCCAGATAGGGGGCCATTTCGGCGGCATGATCGGGCGGGATGGTGACGGATTCGCGGCTGACCAGAATATAGAAGGCGCCGGGGTCGAGGATGATGCGCCCGTCGCGGGTGTGGATTTCCTCCCAGAATTCCGAGGCCGGATAGTGGCTGATCCGGTCCAGATCGATGACTCCGGTATGGGGTTTGGCGCGGTAGCCCACGAGGTCGCCCTCGGCGGGCATCAAATCGACCGAGAACCCGAGGCCGTGGTCGATCACTGCCTTGCCCGAGACCAGCGGTTCCTCGGCGTGGAGCCGCGCCAGTTCTGCATCGGTCAGCACCGCCTGACCCTGGCGAAAGCGGATCTGATTGAGCCGCATGCCGGGGCGTACCAGCACCGAGAATGAACGCGGGCAGATTTCGGCGAAAAGTGGACCGACGTAGCCTTCGGGGATCCGGTCGAATTCCGCGCCACCATCGGTGATGATCCGGGTGAGCAGATCAAGCCGCCCGGTCGAGCTTTTGGCATTGGCCACCGCCGTCACCCCGTTGGGCAGCGCAAGGCGCTCCATCAACGGGACAAGATAAACGCAGCCCTTTTCAAGCACAGCGCCCTCGTCCAGCGCCATGCGGTGCATTTCGAACTCGGCCAGGCGGTCGGCGACGCGTCGCCCTTGCCCCGAAAGAAACGAGGCCCGCACCCGGTAGGCGACGCCGCCCAGACGCAGATCAAGGCTTGCGGGCTGAATCTGTTCGGCCGTCACCGGCAGATCGGCGGCAATCGCGCCATCGGCGACAAGCGCCTTGATCGCGCTATCCGG
This sequence comes from Rhodobacteraceae bacterium UBA6197, assembly GCA_002422085.1. Classification (GTDB taxonomy): domain Bacteria; phylum Pseudomonadota; class Alphaproteobacteria; order Rhodobacterales; family Rhodobacteraceae; genus UBA6197. Next base: position 83,119 of record DISZ01000019.1, on the reverse strand, counting down.
CACTACACCCGTGGTCATCGCAGCCCCTCCAGATATGCCAACGCCCACCCCGCGGACGGAGTGGGCGTTTGTCGATTGGTCGGGCCGGCGAGATTCGAACTCGCGACCTTCCGCCCCCCAGACGGACGCGCTAACCAGGCTGCGCCACGGCCCGACGAGGCGCATATAGAGCGATTGTTGCGGCGGGGGCAAGCGGCAAAACGCATCTTTTTCAACCCGCCCGCTTTCAGGGAAATGCAGCGCCCCGCCAATCAGCCGCGCGCGTCGTGCTGCGCCGCCCTGCGGGCGCGCAACTCGGCGATCCTCTCGTGCAGGATGCTGAGCGTGTCGCGCGCGGCCGGATCAATGCGCGCCGCGTCTACGCGCTTGAGGCGTTGGGTAACGGTGGCCGAATCGACAGCAGGGACCGCATCTTCCACGCGGCGGGGCGCCGTTTGCGGTCGCGCCGTTTGTGCGGCCGGGGCCGGTTTGGTCGCGGGCGCCTCAGCCGGAGCGTGGTCGGTCAGATCGAACAGGAACGGCTCGGTTGGTGCGGTGCCGTGCAGATTGACCACTTCTCGCATGAGTGGTTCAGGTTCGACATCCACCAGCATCGGTGCGTCATCGACACGTCCGGTATCTTCTGGGTCGGGCTGAAAGTGCTCGTCCGAGGCTGTGATCTCGGGGGAATCGGCCTCGGGCCAGGCCGCGTCACGGGTCTGTGGCGTGGCAGGCGCAGGTATCATTGCTTGGTTGGCAATCTCGCTGACATGGCGGACGCCCTGTTCCTTGAGGATCTTTTGAACACCCCGGATCGTCAGGCCCTGATCATGAAGCAGCCGCTTGATCCCGCCCAGAAGCGCCACGTCGGCCGGGCGGTAATAGCGCCGCCCGCCCGCCCGTTTTACCGGTTTGACCTGAGGAAAGCGGCTTTCCCAAAAGCGCAGCACATGTGCCGGCGTGTCCAGCGCCTCCGCCACTTCGCTGATCGTACGGAAGGCCTCGGCTGACTTCGGCATGGTTACCTTGCCCTTTCTCAGCCGTCGTTGCCAGCGGCCACGCGGTCTTTCATCAGATGCGAGGGGCGGAAGGACAAGACCCTGCGCGGGCTGATCGGAACCTCTTCGCCAGTCTTCGGATTGCGCCCCATTCGCGAGGCTTTTTCGCGCACGGAGAAGGTGCCGAAGGATGAGATCTTGACCGTCTCGCCGCGCACCAGCGCGTCGGACATATGGGTCAGAACGCTTTCCACCAATTGGGCAGATTCGTTGCGCGACAGGCCGACTTCGCGGAATACCGCTTCGGACAGGTCCATGCGCGTCAGGGTCTTATCGCTCATTCTATCCCCCCGGATAATTTCCCCTACGATGGGCGCTTTGACATTCCGAGTCAATATCAATGGCTTGGAGGGGGTTTCTCATATGTGGATTGTGCAGAATTCAGCTTCGTGAAAATATCCCCGCCGGAGGCTTCCGATGTTTGGGCAGGAGCCTCCGGCGGGGATATTTTCACGAAGCTGAAAAAACGGGCCTTACCAGCGCAAGACGACCGAGCCCCAGGTCAGCCCGCCGCCGATCGCTTCGGTGACCAGAAGGTCGCCTTGCTTGATCTGGCCGCGCGCCTTGCCGATCGACAGAGCCAGCGGGATCGAGGCTGCCGAGGTGTTGCCATGGTCCTGCACGGTGACCACGACGCGCTCCATGGGCACCTGCATCCGCTGAGCGGTGGCGGCGATGATGCGCAGATTGGCCTGATGCGGCACGATCCAGTCCACGTCGGCCGAGGTCAGACCGGCCTTGTTCAGGGCTGCGTGGGCGGTATCGTTCAGCTTTTCCACCGCGTGGCGGAAGACCTGATTGCCCTGCATCCGCAAAAGTCCGGCGCCACCGGTCGATGACACGCCGCCATCGACATAAAGTATCTCGCGAAAGCGCCCGTCGCTGTTCAAGTCCGATGAGAGGATACCGCGATCGGATGTATCTCCGTGACCGGTCTGGCCTTCCAGTATCAGCGCGCCGGCGCCATCCCCAAACAACACGCAGGTGCTGCGGTCGGACCAATCCATGATCCGGCTGAAGGTCTCGGCGCCGATGACCAGCACGCGATTTGCCTGACCCGACAGAATCATCGCATTCGCATTGGCCATTGCAAAGACAAAGCCGGCGCAGACTGCCTGCACGTCATAGGCAAAGCCGCGGGTGCATCCGATCCCGGCCTGCACCATCGTGGCAACCGATGGGAAGGTGAAATCCGGGGTCGAGGTTGCCACGACGATCGCGTCGATCTGGTCCGCGGTCATGGCGGCATCGGCAAGCGCCGCCGTGGCGGCATGGATGGCCATTTGCGAAGTCGTCTCGCCTTCGGCCGCGAAATGCCGCCGCTCGATGCCGCTGCGGGTGCGGATCCACTCGTCAGAGGTATCGAGGCTGGCTTCGAATTCGGCGTTTTCAACCACCCGGGCGGGCAGGTAGTGCCCCACGCCCCGGACCACGGCACGAATTGTCATGAATGGTTCCCGCCTTCAATTTCGCCCAAGGGGGCATCTTGGCCTGACTGGGGCACTGACGCATCCCGCGCCGCCAGACGATCCTGAAAGCCGGACTGAGCCAACTGGCTGGCCAGCCCGATCGCTGCGGAAACGCCGGTCGCATCGGCCGAGCCATGCGATTTTACCACCGTGCCGTTCAACCCCAGGAATATCCCGCCATTGACTCGGCGCGGGTCGATCCGTGCCTTGAGATGGCGCAGCGCGCCCATCGCCAGCAGTGCGCCCAGCTTTGAGCGCCAGGTGCTGCGCAGCGAGTCGGACAGGAAGTCGGCGATCAGCTTGGCCGTGCCCTCGCCGGTTTTCAGCGCGATATTGCCGGTGAAACCGTCAGTGACGATCACATCGACCCGGTCCGACGGCAGATCTCCGCCTTCGACAAAACCGACATAATCGAACTGTCCGGCCTCGGCGGCGGCGGCGATCAGCTCGTGCGCGGCCTTCAATTCGGCGCGGCCCTTGTGATCTTCGGTGCCGACATTCAGCAAGCCGATGCGCGGGCGTGCCAGCCCCAGACCATTGCGCGCATAAGAGGTGCCCATCAGCGCGTATTGCATGAGGTCGGGCGCGTCGGCCTTGATGTCGGCGCCGCAATCCAGCATCACGTTGAACCCCGAGGCATTGCGTGACGGCCAGAGGCAGGCGATCGCCGGGCGGTTCACGCCGGGCAATTTGCGCAGCCGGATCATCGACACCGCCATCAGCGCGCCGGTATTGCCGCAAGAGACGGCCACGGTGGCCTCGTGATTGCGCACTGATTCAATTGTCGACCACATCGAGGTCGCCTGACCGCTGCGCATCACCTGACTGGGCTTGTCCTGCATCGACACCACGCCTTCGGCATGGCGGATGGTGCAGCGCTCGGCAATGCCGCGGGCCGCGATCAGGGCGCCAAGCTGGGCCTCGGGTCCATGAACGATAAAGTGCAGAGCTGGGTTCTTGGCCGCGGAATCGGCAATGCCGGCGACAACAGCCGCCGGCCCTAGGTCTCCGCCCATTGCATCCACCGAAATGACGATTGCGCCCGCGTCAGCCGACGTATCGGTGTGAAGCGGCTGGTCGGGCGCTGTCGGCATGTTCACGGCTCTGCCTGACGGGCTTATGCCGCGTCGTCGTCCAGATCGACTTCGGTGCTTTGCGCGACCACTTCGCGGGCGTCATAGTGACCGCAGGCGCCGCAAACGTGGTGCGGACGCTTCAGTTCGCCACAATTCGGGCATTCTGCGGGATTCGCAGCGACCAGCGCATCATGCGCACGGCGCATGTTACGGCGGGACCGGGTGACTCGGTTCTGAGGAACGGCCATGTCTCAACCTCGGGTTATTGGGGCGTATCGCCCTGATTTTCCTGTGTTTTCGTCACTGGCGCCAAAGGCAGACCGGGTGCGAACCCAACTTCTAAACGAGGCCGGGAACATACTGCGATTCTGCTGGGGCGCAAGTGCTTTCTTGGGCGGGCAGTCTTCTTCAGTCGGACCAGATGCGGACGCGTCAGGTCTGACCCTTGTCCTTGTCTTTATCCTTCAACAGGTCCGCGAGTCCAGCGAAGGGACGCAGAACCGTGGCATCAAGGGGCGCGGCACCCGGATCGCTGACCTGAAGCACGCCCAACTCGGCCCCCGGAGCCCGCGGAAACAGCGGCAGCGCCAGTTCCAGCACCTCAAGCAGCACCGCGCCAAGGTCAATCACTGCGGGCAGCGGCTCGGCGGTGTCATCCTCGGGCATTTCGATTTCTTCGGCGGTGGGGGCCGGCATGTCGGCCAGATAGCGGCGCAGCACCGGTTCCTTGAGCTTTGTCGTCACCGGCGCCAGCGTGATCGCGCAGGGCTGCACCACGGTGGCGGTGAAGTCGGCCTCAAGCTGCCAGTCGTGGCGACCCTTCGGGGTCAGCGCGCCATTCAGTGTCAGCCCGTGAACCGCACTGATTCCGGCCCAAAGGGCGATGCGTTTGCGGGTCTCTGCATCGGGGGCGATCTTGAAGTGCGTGGGCTTGCGCCCGGCCAGGTCGGCCAACCGCAACGGATGGCTGAACGGCAAATCTTGTGGCGCGGGGTGAGGGTCGGTCATGACGCTCTCCTTTCAGGGGCGGCGGCGGGGGCGATGGCGCAGAAGATGGCGCAGAAATAGCAGATCCGGGACATAAGGTTCGGATTTCCTTAACTTGCGTCCTTGAGGGCTGGCCACGAGTGTTGTAATCGGGATAAAAGGCCAAAGGCTGCAAGGCAAGGGGGGGTTCAGGTGACGTTCGGTTCCGTGACACGGCGCGGCGCGCTGACTCTTGTGCTGGTGGGGGCGCTTGCGGCCTCGGCCTGCAGCCCGATCTATCGCGATCACGGCTATGTCCCGACCGATCAGGATCTGGCGCTTGTCGAGGTAGGCAAGAGTACCCGTGAAGATGTCGGCACGGCGATCGGCCGGCCGTCGTCGGCGGGGCTGCTGGAGGGGTCGGGCTGGTATTACGTCGGCAGCCGCTGGAAGTATTTCGGCGCTCGCGCCCCCGAAGAGATCGACCGTCAGGTCGTGGCGGTCAGCTTTACCGAAGCCGGGATCGTGTCGAATGTCGAACGCTTCGGGTTGGAGCAGGGCCAGGTCGTGACATTGTCGCGCCGGGTAACCGAGTCCAACATCAAGGGGATTGGCCTGATCCGTCAGCTTCTGGGCAACTTTGGCCGGATCGCCCCCAACCAGCTTGTGCGCTAGGGCTGCGCCGCGCGGTTTGCGTTGATCGCCGCCGCGGAGGAGCGTCCGGCTCCCCTTGTCCGATGCGGTGTCCTGCGGTCGCGATGACTGCGTCGTGCTTCGATTTGCGGCCGCATCACGCCGGGTCGAGGTCGGCCTTCAGCGCCACGCCATTGATGCAGTAGCGCAACCCGCCCGGTCCGGGACCATCGTCAAACACATGCCCCAGATGCGCCTCGCAACGCGCGCAGCGCACCTCGGTGCGGCGCATCCCGTGGCTGGTATCGGTCAGCTCTTGCACGGCCTCGGGCCTGAGCGGCGCCGAAAACGCCGGCCAGCCGCAGCCCGAGTCGAATTCCTGCGCCGCCTCGAACAGGTCGGCCCCGCAGCACACACAGTGCAGCGTGCCGGCGTCCGGGGCAAAGCCGGGGTGGCTGAACGGGCGCTCGGTCGCGGCGCGGCGTGTCACCTCATAGGCCAGCGCAGACAATTGGCCGCGCCATTCCGCATCGGTCTTGTTGATTCTCGTGGTCATTGCTGCGCTTCCTTTTTTCGTTGCGACACCGTCATATTCTGCGCGTATGAGACATTCAGAACGCTATATAGGGTCCATTCTCCGGTCGCCAAATCCCCGGCCGCCGATGATCGGATCGCGATAGACAGGAGCCCGCGATGCTGTCACTGCGCAAAGGCCGATACGCCGCACGATTTGCGTCAGGGTCCGACGATATCCGTCGCGCCCAGCGCTTGCGCTGGCTGGCCTTTCTCGCCGCGCGTGGGATCGCCGGGCCGCAGGGCGGCAACATCGACGCCGATGCCTTTGATCCGATCTGCCGCCACGTTCTGGTCGAAGACAGTCGCAGCGGCACGCTGGTGTGTTGCTTTCGGCTGTTGCCGCTGGCGGATGGCGCCGAAATCGGGCGCAGCTATTCGGCCCAGTATTATGAACTGTCGGCACTGCGCGACTTTACCGGCAAGATGGTCGAGATGGGGCGCTTTTGCATCCACCCGGCTTGGAAAGACCCCGATATCCTGCGCGTGGCCTGGGGCGCGATGACCCGGTTTGTTGATGAAGAAGGCGTCGAGATGCTGTTTGGCTGTTCGTCCTTTGCGGGCACCGAATGGGAGGGCTATGCCGATGCTTTCGGCGTCTTGAAGGATCACCACCTCGCCCCGCACCGGTTCTGGCCTCGGGTCAAGGCGCCCGATGTGGTGCGTTTCGCGCGCGCGCTGCGGCGCCGGGTCAAGACCCCCGAACCCGACCCGAGGCAGGCACGGCTGACGATGCCCCCCTTGTTGCGCACCTATCTGCTGATGGGCGGCTGGGTCAGCGACCATGCCGTGGTGGATCGCGACCTCAACACGTTGCACGTCTTCACCGGGCTCGAGATCCGCGCGATCCCCAAGGCGCGGGCACGGGTGCTTCGCGATGTGGCGAGCCGGGCATGAGGCCCTGACGCCCCCGCACGGCATGGCAAGCCGCGGTCATCGCTTTCAGCTTTGCTCAAATATCCCCCGCGGAGCGTCCCTTGGCTGCCGCCGGAGCCTCCGGCGGGGATATTTGGACGAAGCTGAAAGCTGATCGCAGCCCGTTGACGCCGCAGTCCGGTCCGGTTAGCTGACGCGGATGGCACGCGCACCCCTTTTACAGCTTTCGCAAATCTCGCTGACCTTTGGCGGCAATCCGGTCTTTGACGGGCTCGATCTGGTCGTGCAACCGGGTGACCGGGTGGCGTTGGTCGGGCGCAACGGTTCGGGCAAGTCGACCTTGATGAAGGTGATGGCTGGTCTGGTTGATCCCGACGCCGGGCTGCGCGTGGTCCCGCCCGGTGTGCGCGTCGGCTACATGGAGCAAGAACCCGACCTGTCGGGTTTTGCGACCTTGGGCGAGTTCGCCGCCAGCGGGCTGGACGAAGGCGAGGGCTACAAGGTCGAAATCGCCGCCGAGGGGCTGAAGTTCCGCCCCGAGACGCCGGTCGCCACCGCCTCGGGCGGTGAACGCCGTCGCGCGGCGCTGGCCAAGCTTCTGGCCGAGGCGCCCGAGCTGATGTTGCTTGATGAACCGACCAACCATCTTGATATCCAGGCAATCGGCTGGCTGGAAACGCAACTGAGCGAGACCCGCACCGCCTTTGTGCTGATCAGCCACGACCGGGCGTTCTTGCGGGCGCTGACCAGAGCGACGCTCTGGATCGACCGGGGCGTGGTGCGCCGCAGCGAACGCGGCTTTGCCGGCTTTGAGGAGTGGCGCGAAACCGTCTGGGCCGAGGAAGACGAGGCCCGCCACAAGCTTGACCGCAAGATCAAGGCCGAGGCGCGCTGGGCGGTCGAGGGTATCTCGGCGCGCCGCAAACGCAACATGGGGCGGGTGCGGGCGCTGGCCGATCTGCGGGCCGAACGTGGCGCGCAGATCCGTCGCCAAGGCACCGCCGAGATGGCGCTTGAGGCCGGGCAGACCTCGGGCAAGCGGGTGATCGAGGCCAAGGGACTGAGCAAGAGCTTTGGCGATAAACCGATCGTCAAGGGGTTCGATCTGCGGGTGATGCGCGGCGACCGGGTCGCCTTTGTCGGCCCCAATGGCGTCGGCAAGACCACCTTGCTGAAAATGCTGACCGGCGAAATCGCCCCCGATGCGGGCAGCGTCCTGCTGGGCACCAACCTTGATATCGCGGTCTTCGATCAGGCCCGCGCCACGCTTGATCTGTCGATGAGCCTCTGGGACGGGCTGGTCAACGACCCCGAGATGCGGGTCTCGGGACGTGCCGATCAGGTGATGGTGCGCGGCGTGCCCAAACATGTCGTCGCCTACCTCAAGGACTTTCTTTTTGACGAGGCGCAGGCGCGGGCGCCGATCGGGTCGCTGTCGGGCGGCGAAAGGGCGCGGCTGTTGCTGGCGCGGATCATGGCGCGCCCATCGAATCTGTTGATTCTCGACGAGCCGACCAACGATCTTGACGTCGAGACCCTCGATCTGCTGCAAGACATTCTGGGCGACTACGATGGCACCGTGCTGCTGGTCAGCCACGATCGCGATTTCATCGACCGCGTCGCCACCACCACCATCGCCATGGAGGGTGACGGCCGCGCCACCGTCTATGCCGGCGGCTGGAGCGACTATCAGGCGCAAAAGGCCGAAGGTCAGGCCGCCGCCAAACCCGCAGCCCGCCCCGAAACCGCCACCTCGCGCCCCGAATCTGCCGCTGCAGCGGCCGCCGCCAAACCCGACAGACAGCCCGGTCCCGGCCTGACCTTCACCGAGCGCCACCGCCTTGAAACCCTGCCCGCCACCATTGAACGGCTCGAGGCCGAGATCGCCAGGCTGACCGAATTCCTGTCGGACCCACAGCTTTTCGCCACCGCGCCGGCCAAATTCCGCAAGGCCAGCGAGGCGCTTGCCGAACGCCAGACCGCCCTTGCCAGCGCCGAAGAAGACTGGCTGACGCTGGAAGAAAAAGCCTCGGCGTGATCGTCGGCAGAACGTCTTTTCAAGACTACGTTTCTTTTTGGCGAAAATACTCTGGGGGTCCGGGGGGAACCCCCGGCTTGACAAGGGGGAAACATGTCACGTTCCAGCCACAAGGGCCCGCTCAGCGGCCTGCGCATCGTCGAAATTTCCGGGCTTGGGCCGACGCCGTTCACCGCGATGCTGTTGGCCGACATGGGCGCCGATGTGCTGCGTATCGCCCGCCCCGGCAGCGGGGCGGCGGCGGACCATGTGCTGGGACTCGCGGTCGATGTACTCGACCGGGGCCGAGATGTTCTGGAACTTGATCTCAAGTCCGAGAGTGGGGTGGCCACCGCGCGCCGGCTGATCGCGCGCGCCGATGCGCTGATCGAGGGGATGCGCCCGGGCGTGATGGAGCGGCTGGGCCTTGGGCCCGATGCTTTTCCCGATCATCCGGCGCTGGTCTATGGCCGGATGACCGGCTGGGGTCAGACCGGCCCTCTGGCGCAGGCCGCGGGGCATGACATCAACTATATCGCGCTCAGCGGGGCGCTGCACGCGATCGGCGGCACCGGCGCCCCGGTGCCGCCGCTGAACCTCTTGGGCGATTTCGGCGGGGGCGCGATGTATCTGGCCTTCGGACTGCTGGCGGCGCTGCTGTCGGCGCGCGCCACCGGGCAGGGGCAGGTGATCGATGCCGCGATCACCGATGGCACCGCGCATCTGATGGCGATGATCTCGGGCATGGCGGGGCAGGGCGCCTGGGTCGATCGACGCGAGGCCAACCTGCTGGATGGCGCGGCCCCCTTCTACACCACCTATGCCTGCGCCTGCGGTGGCCATATCGCCGTCGGCGCGATCGAGCCGAAATTCTGGGCCGAGCTTCTCGCCCGGCTCGGGATCGACCCGGGCGCCTTGCCCGCCCAGATGGACCGCAGCGGCTGGCCCGAGATCCGTGCCCGCCTGACCGAGGTCTTTGCCCGGCAAAGCCGCGATGACTGGGCGGCACTACTCGAAGGCACGGATGCCTGCGCCAGCCCGGTTCTGACCATCGCCGAGGCCCCGGCCCATCCGCATAACCGGGCCCGCGACACCTATGTCACGCATGACGGGCTGACCCAGCCGGCACCCGCCCCGCGCCTTTCCCGAACGCCGGGGCAGATCGGCGCGGGCTCGGCCAGACGGCGGCTGACAGCAGACGTCGCCCTCGCCCGCTGGGGCGCCTAGAACACCGGTTCGCGTCGGGCAAAGCGCTTGACTCGCCGATGCATTTCCCGGATAAGCCGCCCATCCCGGCAGAAGGCTTGCTTTCTGTCGGGTGTCTATTTGCAATATCGCCCTGATCGGGGCGCGCTGTTCGAAGGCGGGGCAACCCATCAACTCTGGAAACGGGGCCGCAGGACGCGGATCAAAGTAAAGGAAAGACCCATGTTCGCGGTCCTCAAGACGGGCGGCAAGCAATACAAGGTGCAGGCGGGTGACGTGCTGCGCGTTGAATTGCTGAACGCAAATGCTGGCGACAAAGTCCAGTTCAACGAAATTCTGATGGTTGGTGGCGATACGCTGACCCTCGGCGCGCCGCTGGTTTCCGGTGCCGCCGTGGTTGCCGACGTGATCGACAACATCAAGGCCGACAAGGTCATCACCTTTCACAAGCGTCGCCGCAAGCACAGCTCGCAGCGGACCCGTGGTCACCGTCAGAAACTGACGCTGCTGCGCGTCAGCGAAGTGCTGGCCTCGGGTGCCGAGAAATCGGGCGTCAAGGAAGCCATCGGCACGGCTGCCGCCCGCCGCGTGGCGCATAACGCCGAGGCCGCTCCGGCTGCCGAAGCCCCCGCCAAACCGAAGCGCGCGGCCAAAAAAGCCGCCGAAGCTCAGGAGTAATTCCCCATGGCACACAAAAAAGCAGGCGGTTCGTCCCGCAACGGCCGTGACTCGGCCGGCCGTCGCCTTGGCGTAAAACTGTTTGGCGGTCAGGCCGCCATTCCCGGCAACATCATCGTGCGCCAGCGCGGCACCCAATGGTGGCCGGGCGCCGGCGTCGGCATGGGTCGCGATCACACGATCTTTGCCGTGACCGAGGGCCATGTGACCTTCAAGAAGGGCCTCAAGGGGCGCACCTTCATTTCGGTCCTCCCGGTTCCCGAGGCGGCCGAATAAGCCGAACCTGAACCCGAAACAAAGGGGGATCGGCTGAAAAGCCGGTCCCTTTTTCATTTCTGCCCGGCGCGGGGAAAAACCGCAGGGCCGACGCCCGGTCCGGGGAAAAAATCGTGATGCAGGCTTGTGGTGTCATCAGCCTGCCCCATTTTGAAGGTAGTACCGCAAGGTATCCATGCATTTCACGAGGAGGAGCGCATGTTCCAGGAAATCATCTCAGCCCAGCCCGTCATCGAGGCCGATCGGTTCACCCTGCGGCCGTTGCGCAAATCGGATGCGGGTCTGATTTCCATGTATACCTCCGATCCGCGCGTGGCGCTGGGCACGCGGGCGATTCCGCACCCCTTGCCGCCGGGCGCCGCCGAGGCTTTCGTCGCCCGCGCCATGGCCGAAAAACGCACCGAAGATGTCTGGGTGCTGGACGGTTCGGCGCAGGAATTGGCCGAGGTGCTGGGCGTGGTCTCGCTGACGCGGCTTGAAGACGGCCAATCCGAGGTCGGCTTCTGGGTCGGGCCGGGGTTCTGGAACACCGGCTTCGCCTCTGAGGCGGTGGCGGCGCTGATCGCGGCCAACCCGCACAAGGCGCGGACACTGTTTGCCGAGGTGTTTCAGGACAATCCCGGCTCGGCGCGGGTGCTTAGCCATTGCGGCTTTGACTATCTCGGCGATGCCGAAAGCTATTCGGTCGCGCGTGGCGCGCGGGTGCCAACCTGGACCTACGTCAAGAAAATGGCGTAACGCCTTGGAAAAGCGTGGTGTTATCAAGACGGCACGCTTGACTCTGCGGCCCTTGACGCATGCGGACGAAGCCGCAATCGTCGCGGCGCTGGCCGATTTCGATCTGGTCAAATGGCTGGCGGTGGTGCCTTGGCCCTTCACCGCCACCGATTTTCACGCCTTTTTCGAACAAGCCCGTAGCGGCCGGCACTGGGTGATCGACGATCATCAGGGGCTCGCCGGCCTCGTCTCGCTGGCGCCGCATCTGGGCTATTGGGTGGCGCGCCGCGCACAGGGTCAAGGCTATGCCACCGAGGCCGCCCGCGCCGTTCTGGCGGCCCATTTCGCCGATCCAGATGCCCGGGATGTCGGCTCGGGCCATTTCGAGGGCAACGCCGCCTCGGCCCGCGTGCTGACCCGGCTCGGCTTTCAATCGACCGGCCAACACCCGGTGCCGGCACGCGCACAAGGCCGCACGCTGCCCCATATCGACATGACCCTGACCCGCGCTTGCTATGCGCGGGCCAATCCGCTGACGCTGCACACCGCGCGCCTGACGATTGATCCGCTTTGCCCCGAGGATGCAGCCCCGTTTCGGCGGATCGTCACCACGCCCAGCGTCGGGCGAATGCTGTTCGTGTTCCCCCCCGACTGGCCGCTGCCCGAGGCCGAGGCCTTCGTTCACAAATGGCGCTGGACCGGCACCCCGCCGTTCCGCCTCGCGCTGCGCCTGAACGGCCAGTTCATCGGCGCCATCGGCCTGCGCAGCCTTGCCGACCCCGAGGTGTTCTACTTCCTCGACCCCGCCCATGCCGGCCAAGGCTATCTCTCCGAAGCGCTGCCCGCCTTCATCGCCTGCATCACCCGCCGCTTCGGGCTGACGCGATTGACCGCCGAGGTCTTTACCGACAACCCCGCCTCGGCGCGGCTCTTGCAAAAGGCGGGTTTTCACCCGGGCGATCTGGGGGCCAGGACCTCGCCCGCGCGCGGCCATCCGGCCCCGGTGCGCCACTATCACTTCCCCTGACCCCTTCATCTTCGCTCAAATATCCTCGGGGGGCGGGGCGCTCATGCAATGAGCGGCCGGGGGGGGCAGACAGCCCCCCTATTCCTCAGAACCCTTGAACAAATCGCCGCCAGCGACTATCGCCAAGTCCGACCCTTTAGAAAGCCGATCCGATGAAATTTCTCGACCTTGCCAAAGTCTATATCCGCTCGGGTTCCGGCGGCGGCGGCTGCGTCTCGTTCCGGCGCGAGAAATTCATCGAATTTGGCGGCCCCGACGGTGGCGATGGCGGCAAGGGCGGCAATGTCTGGGCCGAGGCTGTCGATGGGCTGAACACGCTGATCGACTTTCGCTATCAGCAGCATTTCTTTGCCAAGAACGGCCAACATGGCATGGGCAGCCAATGCACCGGCAAGGACGGCGACGCGATCACATTGCGCGTGCCGGTCGGCACCGAGATCATCGACGAAGACGAAGAAACCGTGATTGCCGATCTGACCACGGTCGGTCAGCGCGTGCTGCTGGCCAAGGGCGGCAATGGCGGCTGGGGCAACCTGCGCTTCAAATCGGCCACCAACCGCGCCCCGTCGCGCGCCAATCCCGGCCAGGACGGGGTTGAACGCACGCTCTGGCTGCGACTGAAGCTGATCGCCGACGCGGGGCTGGTGGGCCTGCCCAATGCCGGAAAATCGACCTTCCTGGCCGCTGTCTCGAATGCGCGGCCGAAGATCGCCGACTATCCCTTTACCACGCTGGTGCCCAATCTGGGCGTCGTGGGCGTCGATGCCAAGGAATTCGTCATGGCCGACATTCCGGGCCTGATCGAGGGCGCCTCGGAAGGGCGCGGCCTTGGCGATCAGTTTCTGGCCCATGTCGAACGCTGCTCGGTGCTGCTGCATCTTGTCGATGGCACCTCAAGCACCCTGACCAAGGACTACCGCACCATCATCACCGAGCTTGAGGCCTATTCCGACAAGCTGTCGCAAAAGCCCCGGATCACCGCGCTCAACAAGATCGACGCGCTGGACAGCAAGACCCTTTCGGCGCGCAAAAGAGCGCTGGAAAAGGCCTCGGGCGGCCCGGTCTTCCTGATGTCGGGTGTCTCGAAACAGGGTGTCACCGAGGTGCTGCGCGCGCTTTGGGCGGCGATCGAACGGGACCGCACCCGCGAGGTCGAGGTGGCGCCTTGGCAACCCTGACCCCGGATGTCGCCACCGCACGGCGGCTGGTGGTCAAGATCGGCTCGGCGCTGCTGGTCGGTGCCAAGGGGCTGAAAACCGACTGGCTGAAGGCGCTGGCCGAGGATGTGGCGGCGCAGCGCGCGCGCGGTGCCGATGTGATCCTGGTGTCGTCAGGGTCGATCGCGCTGGGCCGCCGGGTGCTGGGGCTTGGCGCCGGGGCGCTGTCGCTGGAACAATCGCAGGCGGCGGCGGCCGTGGGCCAGATCCGTCTGGCCCGCGCCTATGAAGAGGTGCTGGCGCCGCATGGCGTCACTACCGCACAGATCCTTGTCACGCTCGAAGACACCGAGAACCGTCGCCGCTACCTCAATTCGCGCGCCACGATGGAGACCCTGCTGGGGCTTGGCGTTGTGCCGATTGTCAACGAAAATGACACAGTTGCCACCGATGAGATCCGCTTTGGCGACAATGACCGGCTCGCCGCGCAAATCGCCGTCACCATCGGGGCCGATCAACTGGTGCTCTTGTCCGATGTCGACGGGTTCTATTCGGCAAACCCGAAAGAAGACCCCACCGCCCGGCGCTTTGAACTGATCGACCACATCACGCCGCAGATCGAGGCGATGGCCGGCGATCCGATTTCAGGTCTCTCGAAAGGCGGGATGAAGACCAAGCTTCTGGCAGCCAAGACCGCCGTGGCAGGCGGTTGCGCCATGGCCATCACCGAGGGCTTCGGCCTGCGCCCGCTGACAGCCCTGGCAAAGGGCGCGAACTGCACCTGGTTCTTGCCCGAGGGCGATCCGCAGGTCGCGCGCAAGCGCTGGATCGCGGCCATGAAACCGCGTGGCGACGTGCAGGTGGACGCGGGCGCCATCGGTGCACTGAGCATCGGAAAATCGCTGCTGCCCGCCGGGGTCACTGCCGTCTCGGGGTCATTTGGGCGTGGCGACCCGGTGGCGATCCTCGGCCCTGACGGGGCGACTCTGGGCAAGGGGCTGGTGCGCTATACCGCCTCCGAGGCGCGCGCGATCGCGGGCCATAAATCCACCGAAATTGCGGGCATTCTGGGCTATCCGGGCCGGGCCGCACTGATCCACCGCGACGATATGGTGCTCTGAGCGGGCAGGGGGGCGCTGCCCCCCACGGCGCGATGCGCCTCCCCCCGGAGTATTTCCGCCAAAAAGAAACCGAAATCCGCTTTCATCTTCGTGAAAATATCCCACGGGGGTCCGGGGGTGTGAAACCCCCGGCCAGATCAGCGTGCGATCCGGTCCAGAATTCGCGCCCAACTGCGGATGCCTTTGTGGAAGCACTCCAGATCGTATTTTTCGTTCGGAGAGTGGATCTGGTCGTCATCCCGACCAAAGCCGATCAGCATCGCGTCCATCCCCAGTTCGGATTTGAAATAGCCCGCAATCGGGATCGAGCCACCGCAACCGACAAAGGCGGCGGGCCGGTTCCACTCGTCAGTCAGAGCGCGGCGCGCGGCTTCGAAGGCAGGGTCGGTGATCGCCATGGTGCCGGCGGGGCTGGCGCCGTGGCCGTGAAACTCGACGCTGCAATCGGGTGGCAGTTGGGCGCGGACCCAGGCACGAAACGCCTCGCGCAGCTTGTCTGGGTCTTGTCGAGACACCAGCCGGAAGCTGACCTTGGCATGGGCTTGCCCCGGCAGCACCGTCTTGAAACCGTCGCCGGTATAGCCGCCCCAGATACCGTTGATTTCGCCGGTGGGGCGCGACCAGATCATTTCAAGCGGCGTGCGGTCGGATTCGCCGGCCGGTGTGGTCAGCCCGACATCGCCCAGAAAGCGGGCATGGTCGAAAGCCAGGTTCTGCCACTGGGCGCGCACGGCCTCGGGCAGTTCATCGACATCATCGTAAAAGCCGGGGATGGTGACGCGGCCTTCGGCATCGTGCAGCCCGCCGAGGATCCGGGTCAGCACCCGGATCGGGTTGATCGCGGCGCCGCCGAACATGCCCGAATGCAGATCCTTGTTGGCGGCGGTGATCGTCATCTCTTCGCCCAGAAGACCGCGCAGCATGGTCACGATCGCCGGTTGGGTATCGGCGAAAAGCCCGGTGTCGCAGATCAGCGCGATCTCGGCCGAGAGTTCGTCGGCATTGTCGCGCAAGAACGGCACCAGCGATGGTGAGCCGGATTCCTCCTCGCCCTCCAGAAAGATGGTGAGGTTGCCGGGCAGCGTGCCATGCACATCCTTGTAGGCGCGGCAGGCCTCGATGAAGGTCATCAGCTGGCCCTTGTCATCCGATGCGCCACGGCCTCGGATCACCTTGCCCTTGGCCGTATCCTGCAGCTCGGGGTCGAACGGATCGCGGTCCCAGAGCGCCAGTGGATCGACGGGCTGCACATCGTAATGGCCATAAAACAGGATGTGCCGCCCAGGCCCTTCGTGCCGTGCCACCACCATCGGGTGGCCCGGTGTCGGGCGCGTGGACGCCTGAAACCCCAGCGAATTCAGCTCGTCCACCAGCCAGTTTGCGGCCCGCGCACAATCGGGGGCAAAGGCCGGATCGGTCGAGATCGAGGGTATCCGCAGCAGCTCCAGCAGACGCTCCAGCGCCTCGGGCAGGGTGGTATCAATACGGGCAAGAACAGCGTCAAGGGTCATCACAGCCTCCATGGATCGGCGCAAACCTAACAGTCGCGGCGGCACTGTCCAGCGGCGTTGACCGGCAAATCCGAGACAAAATACGCCTGCCAACCAAGGAGCGTTTGCAAAATGTGTAAAACCGCGACATTTTTAACCCTCCCTTTTTGCGATTTTGACCTTTATCAAGGTTGCACGCGACGAGGACTTCTAGAACTGACCCCAGCGAACACGGCAAGGGAAACGGACATGGACTATAATCACGCTCTCGATCAGGCGCTTGGCAAGCTTCATTCCGAAGGCCGTTACCGCACGTTCATTGATATCGAGCGAGAGAAGGGTGCATTCCCCAGTGCTGTCTGGAACAAGCCCGACGGCAGCAAGAAAGACATTACCGTCTGGTGCGGCAACGATTATCTGGGCATGGGGCAGCATCCGCAGGTTCTGGCCGCGATGCATGAGGCGCTGGATGCGACCGGCGCCGGCTCGGGGGGCACGCGCAACATTTCGGGCACCACGGTCTATCACAAACGCCTCGAGGCCGAGATTGCCGATCTGCATGGCAAGGAAGCGGCCTTGGTGTTTTCCAGCGCCTATATCGCCAATGACGCGACGCTCAGCACCCTGCCGGTGCTGTTTCCGGGGCTGATCATCTATTCCGACGCGCTGAACCACGCCTCGATGATCGAGGGGATTCGCCGCAACGGTGGCGCCAAACGCATCTTTCGGCACAATGACGTCGCGCATCTGCGCGAGCTGATGGCCAAGGACGACCCCGCCGCCCCCAAGCTGATCGCCTTTGAGTCGGTCTATTCGATGGACGGCGATTTTGGGCCGATCGAGGCGATCTGCGATGTCGCGCGCGACTTCGGTGCGCTGACCTATCTTGATGAGGTCCACGCGGTCGGCATGTATGGCCCGCGCGGTGGCGGCGTGGCTGAAAAGCTGGGCCTGCGTGACCGGATCGACATTTTCAACGGCACGCTGGGCAAGGCCTTCGGCGTGTTCGGCGGCTATATCGCGGCCTCGGCCAAGATGGTGGATGCGGTGCGCTCTTACGCGCCGGGGTTCATCTTTACCACCTCGTTGCCGCCTGCGGTGGCGGCAGGGGCGGCGGCCTCGCTGGCGTTCCTGAAATCTGCCGAGGGGCAGAAACTGCGCGACGCGCAACAGCTTCACGCCAAGGTGCTGAAGATGCGCCTGAAGGCGCTGGGGATGCCGATCATCGACGAGGGCACCCATATCGTGCCGGTGGTGATTGGCGACCCGGTGCACTGCAAGGCGCTGTCGGACATGCTGCTCGAGGAATTCGGCGTTTACGTTCAGCCGATCAACTTTCCGACCGTGCCGCGCGGCACCGAGCGGCTGCGGTTCACCCCTTCGCCGGTGCATGATCTGGGCCAGATCGACCATCTGGTCCGGGCGATGGACAAGCTTTGGGCCCGTTGTGCGCTGAATCGTGCCGAAGAAAGCGCGTAAATCATTTCTGCGGATGCACGGCTCTCTGGCTTGTGATAGTGACGGGTTAATATTTTGGGGATCATTACCCCGAATCAACAAACTCTAGTCTTTGGGGGCAGGGCAGGCACATGATCGGGCGGAGGGCGAAGCCTTCGACGGGCGAAATGGATAAGCCGAAAGGCTTTGACGATTTCGAACTGCGCTTGGGGGATGTGATGCGCGGCGAACGCGCAACGCTTGCCAAATCGCTTCTGGATGTGCAGCGCGAATTGCGCATCAAGGCCAGCTACGTCGCCGCCATCGAAAACACCGATATCACCGCCTTTGATGCGCCCAGCTTCATTGCCGGTTACGTGCGCTCTTACGCCCGGTATCTGGGACTTGAACCCGAATGGGCCTTTGAGCGTTTCTGCATTGAGTCGGGCTTTTCGCCGACCCATGGCATGGCCCCTGCCGCCTCGGGTCCGAAACCGCAGCGCCGTCCGGCCGACCCGGTCGAGGCCTTGGCCAACCCCAATGCAAGCTTCGTGCCGCGCGCCGAAAGCCTGTTCAGCCGGATCGAGCCGCGGGCGCTTGGCTCGGTGCTGGTGCTGGCGCTCTTGGCTGGTGGGCTGGGTTATGGCGGTTGGAGCGTCTTGCAAGAGGTGCAGCGCGTGCAGCTTGCCCCGGTCGATCAGGCGCCGGGCGTGGTTGCCGAGCTTGACCCGCTGCATTCGGCGCAACCTGTGCTGGCCGATGCCCGCTCTGACACGCTGCCCGACCTGCCCTCGCCCGAGGCGATGGACCGCATCTACCGCCCGCAGGCGCTGGATGTGCCGGTTCTGGTGGCGCGCGATGGGCCGATCTCGGCCATTGATCCGCGCGCGACCGGCACGCTGGCCGGGCTTGCGCCGGCGGGCGAGCCCGCTGTGGTGCCAGTGGCTGAACCCGCCGAAGACACCGCCGTGCGCACCGTCGCCGCCGATGCTCCCGAGGTCGAGCTGATGGCCGTGCGCCCGTCCTGGGTGCGCGTGCAGGCGGCTGACGGGACGGTGATCTTTGAAAAGGTGCTGGACGCGGGCGAACGCTTTGCGATGCCGAAACTGGAAGAACCGCCCGTGCTGCGCACCGGCGAATCCGGCGCGATCTATTTTGCGGTGAACGGCATCACCTACGGTCCTGCCGGGGCGTCGGGGTCGGTGACCAAGAACATCGAACTGTCGCCCGATGCGCTGACCACGAAATACGCCGTGGCCGACCTGACGCAAGACGACGATCTTGCGCGCATGATCTCGGTGGCGCAGGCCGGACCTGCCCCGACCGAATAGACCTGCCCCAATCCCCGATGACGCGCCAGAACAGGTCGCCTTTGTCCGCTCAGGTGATGTCGGCGGCGGTTGCCCTTTGTCGCGCTGCGGCCTATTTCATGCGTGACACCCCAGAGCCAGAGGTTTCCTGATGTCGCTGAACCATATCCGCCCGTGGCGCAACATTTACCGCCGCACATCGCGCCAGATCATGGTGGGCAATGTGGCCGTTGGCGGGGACGCACCGATCTCGGTGCAGACAATGACCAATACCGACAGTTCGGACGTGCGCGCGACCCTGGCGCAGGTGATCCGCGCCGCCGACGTGGGCGCCGATATCGTGCGCATCTCGACCCCCGATCAGTCCAGCACCCGGGCCTTGCGCGAAATCGTGCGCGAAAGCCCGGTGCCGATCGTGGCCGACATCCATTTTCACTATCGCCGCGCGATCGAGGCGGCCGAGGCGGGGGCCGCCTGTCTGCGCATCAACCCCGGCAATATCGGGGATGCCAAACGCGTGGCCGAGGTGGTGCGCGCCGCCAAGGACCACGGCTGCTCGATCCGCATCGGCGTGAACGCCGGCAGCCTTGAACGTCACTTGCTGGAAAAATACGCCGAACCCTGCCCCGAGGCCATGGTCGATAGCGGCATGGACCATATCAAGCTGTTGCAAGACAACGATTTTCACGAATTCAAGATCTCGGTAAAGGCGTCTGACGTGTTTCTGGCCGCCGCCGCCTACCAACAACTTTCCGAGGCCACCGATGCCCCGATCCATCTGGGGATCACCGAGGCCGGGGGGCTGATGTCGGGCACGGTGAAATCGGCGATCGGCCTGGGCAACCTCTTGTGGATGGGCATTGGCGACACGATCCGCGTCAGCCTGTCGGCCGATCCGGTCGAAGAGGTCAAGGTCGGCTACGAGATCCTCAAGTCGCTGGGCCTGCGCCACCGCGGTGTCACGATCATCTCGTGCCCCAGCTGCGCCCGGCAAGGCTTTGATGTGATCAAGACCGTGGCCGCGCTGGAAGACCGCCTTGCCCATGTCACCACCTCGCTGAGCCTGTCGATCATCGGCTGCGTCGTCAACGGCCCCGGCGAGGCGCTGATGACCGACATCGGCTTTACCGGCGGCGGTGCCGGATCGGGGATGATTTATCTGGCCGGAAAGCAGCACCACAAGCTCGGCAACGAAGCGATGGTCGACCATATCGTCGAACTGGTCGAGGCCAGGGCCCGCGAAATCGACGCGCTGAAAGACGCGGCCGAATAGCTTTTATCTTCCTTGGATATCCAGGAACGAACGCCATGTGCGCAAGGCGCGCGGCAGGGCGCAACACTGGCCGCCGGCACTCGGTCGGCGCCCGCACCTGCCGCGTGGCGCGCATGGCGCATTTCGCCCCAGCCCACAGCCCGGCCCCGGCCCCGGGGGTGCTGCGACCGATTGCATACTTGCGGGAAGATCATGGCCTATCTAGACTCGGGACAGGATATCGTGGCGGGAAACGCGTGCGCAGAGTCTTGGCAATATTGGCATGGATGGTCCCCTCGGGGCGGGCGCTTGCGCTGGCCGCGATGCTGGTTCAGGTGCTTTTCTATGCCGACCATATGGGCGCCTCGGCCGCGCGTGCGGCGGGGGTTTCTGCTGCCGGGGCGCGTCTGGGGTTCTTGCAGATCTGCACGGGTGAAGGCGTCATCTGGGCCACGCCGGACGGACAGTCGCTGACGGACTCGCCGGCAGCACCGATGCAAAGCGACTCTGTTTGTGCGCTTTGTATTGCGGCCAGCATGTTCAGCTTTGACAACCCCGACGCGATTGTCGTGCCGATTTTCCAGACCGATGTCATCGCGACCCTGGCGCTAGAGCTTCCGACGGTCGCCACCCCGCGTTCGCGCGGTCAGCAGCAAACGCCGATCCGCGCGCCGCCCGTCGCGGCCTGATCTGGCACTGCTGCCCGGTCGGATCGACACCGGCTCGGATATTTCCCCCATTTTCAATCGGGCCGTGGCGATGGTTTCGCGCACGCCGCCCAAGGAGCGAACCATGAAACGTCGTGATTTTCTGATTACCACTTCCACCGGCATGGTGCTGGCCGCCACGGGCGCGCGCGCCGAGATGGCGATGGCGCCGGGCGAAATGCCGGTCACCCCGATGCAATGGACCGATGAGAACGGCCTGACCCGTTTCCTCAAGGTCGATACCAACCCGCTGGAAAACGAATTCGAGAAATTCCCGCGCTGCCCCTACTGCGGGATGATGCGTCAGATGTACAGCTTCAGCCGCCATCTGGTCGTCTATGCCAATGACACGGTTGACGGCACCTGTTCGCTGCATTGCGCGGCGATCTCGTTGTCGCTGAACATGGATCAGGGCCCGGTCAAGATCTATGCCGGCGATGCCGGTGCCGAGGGCGAGGTCAAGCCGCTCGCTGATGCCTTGGAAATGAGCTATGTCATCGACCCCGACAAGCCGGGCACGATGACGGCGGTGTCGAAATTTGCCTATGCCGACGCCGAAAAGGCCAAGGCGGCGGCGGGTGCGAACGCCAAAATCGTCGGCTTCGACGAGGCGCTGACCCTTGCCTATGCCGATATGGCGAAAGACACGATCAACATCCGCAAGCGCCGCGCCGAAAAACGCGCCGCGATGGCCAAACCGTAAGCCGGAACGGACCTGTCGGGATTTTCCCGCGCTCCGGGGGTTTTCGCCCCCGGAGCAAGACCATAAAGGAAACGCCATGTGTTCTCGTATTGATGCGCCCTCGCGGCGGCGCGTTCTGGCCACGCTGGCCGGCGGTGTCGCATTGTCGGCGCTGATCGGGCAGCGGCCTGCCCGCGCCGATGCCAGTCCCGTCGATCTGCCCGCACCGGGCCCGCGCGATACCTGCCCGGTTTGTGGCATGTTCGTCGCCAAATACCCCGAGTGGGTCGCCACAGTGCTGTTTGCCGATGGTCATGCCGACCATTTTGACGGCGCCAAGGATTTCTTCAAATACCTCGCCGATGTCGCCAAATACGCGCCCGGTCGCAGTGCCGATCAGATCGTGGCGATGGGCGTGACCGACTACTACGGGGTCGAGCTGGTCGATGCGCAAAGCGCGCTTTACGCCGCCGGCTCGGATGTGCTGGGGCCGATGGGCCACGAGCTCGTGCCGCTGAAGACCGAGGCCGACGCCGCCGACTTCATCAAGGATCACGCCGGCAAGCGCCTTTTGCATTTTGCCGAGGTGGACGCGGCCTTGCTGCAAGCGCTTGATGCAGGGCAGATCGAGTGACACGTCCGACCGCCGCCATGCGACCGACCACGCCGGTCTTTGCCGCGCTGGCCCTCTTGGCGGTGCTGTTGACCGCCGAGCTGGCCCACGCCCGTTTTGCCGGCGCATCGGCGCGCGAACGACTGGCGCAGGAAGCGGCGCTGGTGGCCGCCCTCGGCCTGAGCGACCCCGCGCTGTTCACCGAGGCGCGCTATACGCGCCACCCCTCGCTGGCCGACGGAATGGCCGCGTTTCAGGATAATCCCATGGGTTTCGATCACTTCCCCTCGGGCAGCGTGATGCCCGCGCCGCGCCCGCCGATCTCGGGGGCGCTGGGTTTCAGCGCCGAAGAGGTGACGCAATGATACATTGGCTCAGGCTGCAACGGTCGCTGGCCGATTTCACGTTGGCCGCGCTTGGCCGCCGCCGCGGCAAGAACACGGCGCTTGTGCTGACCTATGCGCTGGTGGTCTTTGTGCTGGCCTCGGCGATGTTCTTTGCCGCCGCATTGCGCCATGAGACGCAGCTGGTGCTGGCCGACGCGCCCGAACTGACGGTGCAAAAGCTGGTTCTGGGCCGGCAGGCGCAGATCGAGGCCGAGGTGATCGACCAGATCGCGGCGATCCGCGGCATCAGCGGCGCCAAGGGGCGGCTTTGGGGCTATTACTACGACCGGATCAGTGGCGCGAACTATACCTTCATGGTGCCCACCGACCCCGATCTGGTGCCTCCCGCCGGCAGCGTCATCATCGGCGAGGGCATCGCCCGTTCGCGCGATCTTGAGTGGAGCGGCGCGCCGCTGTTTCTGAGCCGCCACGTCGGTGATCTGCAAAAATTCGAGGTGGTGCGCAGCTTTGAGGGCGACTCGGCGTTGATGACCTCGGATCTGGTGCTGATGAACGACGCCGATTTTCGCAGCTTTTTCAACGTAGAGCCCGGGCTTTTCACCGATGTTGTCGCCACCATCCGCAACCCCAAGGAGGTTGGCACGATCGTCGAAAAGGCCAGCCACGCGATGCCCGATCTGCGCTTTGTGACGCGGGACGATATCTTGCGCACCTATCAAAAGGTGTTTGACTGGCGCGAGGGGCTGCTGGCGGCGCTGGCGGCGGCGGGGCTTTTGGCTTTCGTGATCTTTGCCGCGGAAAAGGCCTCGGGGCTGTCGGCCGAAGAGGCGCGCGAGGTGGGCATTCTCAAGGCGGTGGGCTGGGACACGCGCGATGTGATCGCGATGAAGCTGTGGGAAGGCGGGCTGGTGTCGCTGGGCGCCTTCCTGCTGGGCACGACCCTTGCCTATCTGCATGTCTTTGCCTTTGGCGGCGGGATCTTTGCGCCGGTGCTCAAGGGCTGGTCGGTGATCTACCCCGATTTCGCGCTGGCGCCGCATGTCGATGCGCTGCAACTGACCACGCTGGCGCTGTTGACGGTCGTGCCCTATGTCGCAGCGACGCTGGTGCCGATCTGGCGCGCGGCGTCGGCCGACCCTGATGCAATCATGCGCTGAGGCAGAATGATGATCTCGCTCAACTCTGTGACCAAGACCTACAACGAGGGCCGCCCGAACGAGGTGCAGGCGCTGCGCGGCATTGATCTGACCATCGCGCGCGATGCGGTCACGGTGCTCAAGGGGCCCTCGGGCTCGGGCAAGACGACGCTGCTGTCGCTGGTGGGCTGCATGGCGCGACCGACCTCGGGGCGGGTCAGCCTGAATGGTGATGTCGTCTCGGGGCTGCCGGAACGTTTCTTGACCGAACTGCGCCGCACCACCTTTGGCTTTGTCTTTCAACGCTTCAACCTGATCCGCGGCCTCAGCGTGCTGGACAACGTGATGTTGCCCGCCGCGCCGCTGGGCCAATCCCATGCCGCCGTGCGCGCCCGCGCGATGGAGCGGCTGGAGGCGCTGGGGCTTGTGCATCGCGCGTTGATGCCGGTCGAGCATCTTTCGGGCGGCGAGACCCAGCGCGCCGCAATTGCCCGCGCGCTGATAAACGATGCGCCGATCCTGATCGCGGATGAGCCGACCGCGAACCTTGATACCGAACTGACGCTGCGGTTTCTTGAAATCGTCGCGGCACTTCGGGCCGAGGGAAGGGCGGTGGTGATGACCTCGCACGATCCGCGCATCTGGGGCGCCGAGGGGGTCGATACGGTGATCGAGATGCGCGACGGCCAGATCGCAGGGGAATACGCATGATATTCCAGACGCCCATCCTTGCGCTGTTGCTGGTGGCGACGCTGGCCAGTCTGGTCGCGCTTTATAGCGGCGGCTTTGCCCTATCGGTGTTGCGCAGCTGGGATCTGAACGACATGGGCCGCGCGCAATTGATGCGCGAACGCACGACCGATCTGGTCTCGACGCTGTTCGGGGCGGTGATGCTGGCGGAACTGGCGGCGCTGCTGCTGTTTGTCTACAACGCCGACCGGATGGCCAGCCTGTTCGTCGGCGCGATGTGCGCGGTGGGCACGCTGAATGTGAATGGCTACGGGTTTCCGGCGCTTTATCTGAAGATCGCGGTGTTCTTCGCGGCGACGCTTTGGCTGATCCTGGACCGGGCCGACCGGCTGGGGCGTGACTATCCGCTGACGCGGGTGAAATATGCCGCGGTCCTGCTGATCGTGCCCTTGGTGCTGGCCGATGCGGCAACCGAGATCGCCTATTTCGTGAACCTGCGCGCCGATGTGATTACCTCATGCTGTTCCAAGCTGTTCACCCCCACCAATCCCGGCCTGTCGGACGACATGGCCGCGCTGGACCCGGGCGTCGCACTGGGTCTTTTGGCGGGAACGGGGGCGGTGCTGGCGCTGGTCGGGCTGGTCAGCCTGCGCAGCGGGCGGCTTCGGCTGCTTTATGCGGGCCTGTCGGTGGCGTTCTTCATCGTCAGCCTGACGGTGATCGTGGCGGTGATTTCGACCTATATCTATGAAAACCCGAACCATCATTGCCCGTTTTGCATTCTGAAACCCGAATACGGGTATTTCGGCTATGCGCTTTATGCGCCGCTATTTTTGGGAACGGCGCTGGGATTGGGGGCGGGAGGGCTAAGCCTGTTTGCCCGAACCCCAAGCCTCGCGGCCGCGCTGCCCCGGCTGATCCAGCGGCAGATCGCCCTGTCACTGACGGGTTACGCGATCTTTGCGCTGACCTGCCTTTGGGCGATCGCGCGTTCGCAGTTGATCCTGTTCGGCTAGCGGGCCACTTCCTTTCGCGCAAGGCCTGTCCAACAGCCCCGTCGAACGGGGGCCATGCGCGGTATGGCCGTTTGGCACGGCGATATGGGGGCCCTCTGATCTTGGTGCTGTCGATCAACGGGGGGTGTGGCCCCTGACCACCGGAAGGGGATGTTCGCGGCCAAGGGCTTTCGCCGGCGGCTCTGGGCTGAGGTCGGACACCACGCGCACGCGTCTGTTGCCGGACAACGGATCGCCAACAAGCCGCGGCGCGACCGTGCCGGTTGTGGGCCAGCCAGTGCCCGGTTCTTGGGGTCGGAGGCATTGCTGGTCGATCCAGCTGTCGGCGTCACAAGTTGGCTCCCTGACGCGATCCGCACAACAGAACCCTTGCAAGGCCTTTGACCCGCGGCCTCTGGCACGGCAACGCGCAGGTATCTGAATGAAGAACAAACAGATACGGCATGCGCGGCTTGATCTTGAAACCGCAGATCGGTTTTACAGGGCGCGGGATTTCTCGATCGACGCGGCGCGACCAGCCCATCGGGGCTCAGGCGTGTCTGCGCGTCCTCTTGGGCCGGGCGGGGCGGCCAGTTCCGGGATGCTCGGCACAGGCGCCTGCAAGGGTCAAGTCCCCCGCCCGAGACGCGACCCTGCGCGACCCCGAGGCGCTTTGCGACATCGACCCCCGAAATGCCTTGGCCGCAGCGCAGCACGCCGCGGCCAAGGCAGACTTTCTGAAGGCTGTCAGGCGCCCTGCTGACGCAGATACAGCACGGCGGCTTCGGTCCGGTTGGTAACGCCCAATTTGGCGATGATCCGATGGATGTGCAACTTGACGGTATGCTCGGACAACTCAAGCCGGGTCGCGATGGTCTTGTTGGGCTGACCCGAGGCCAGCATGACCAGCACTTCGCTTTCCCGCCGGGTCAACCCATGCATGGCAGCCGCGCTGTCGCCCTCGCCGCCGCGCCCCGGTGTCGCCGCATAGGCCGACGACTGCGCAGGGTGATGCACCGGAGCCGGCGGGCTGAGCAGTTCCGGCGGGATGTAATGCCCCCCCGCCAGCGTCATCCGCAAGATCGAAAGCCAGGTGTCGAGGTTCAGGTTCATCGGCAGAAGGCTGATCATGTTGGAACAGATCGTCGCCGCGTGGCGCTGCATCAGGTCTTCAGCAAAGCTTTGGTGCATATAGGCGATCAGAGTGCTGGCGCGCCCCAGTGACGAATGACGCTCGGCACGAGCCAGGACCAGATCTTCCGCATTCTGTTCGTCGACGACAATCGCGCAAAGATGGTGTTGCAAGAACTCCGGACCGTCCAACGCCGCCAGAGACCCTTCCCGTCGGGTATGGGCCGGCCCGATTTCGGCCTGAACCGTGCGCAAGACCGTATCGGGAAATTGCATCGCAGAGCCGACGAAACAAATTGTTGCGTCATCACGCCCGCAAGGAGACTGAACTTCCTGGCGAAAGCTAATATGTGGTTTGGTCGCAATCATGGAGTTTTTCCTGTCATTTTCATGAGGATGCGCTTAACCAGCGAACCGACAATTTAAATTTTATGGTAACACAGTTGAAATGGCTATTTTACTAACCGAAAGTATTACTTTCGGTGGGGTATTCCTGACCGATTTCGCCAAAATCGGCTCTACGGACAAACTTGTCGGGCATGGGTTGCTGAAATTGCCTCCCTCTTATGGGTCATATCCCAAGACCTATTTCTTGAACATGTCGTCATATCGGTTTATTTTGCGGCGCATTGGTCCTCCTTACGATCAATAATCTCCTTTCTAGTACACTCGAAATTAGGCCTTTCTTAACGGTTCGGCTAGCTGTCTATTTGTATAGGTTTGCGAACGGACCCGCGCATGCTAATCAAACGGTTAGACTTTCCGACCTTGATATGGCGCTGCCGTGCCGCCCTTTGGGCCGGCTTTCACGGTTATCTTATCGCTGGGTAAATTTCCCTTTGATCCTCTGATGGTTGCAAGATCCAACCACCGCATGCCATGACGGCATATGGTGCCATGACATGCGGCGCCTGCAATTGAAAGGGCAGGACATTCAAAAGACTTTTCGGGTTTGCAAATGCGCCGATAGATCCGCGGAATACAAGTAATGGTTGCAATGTAATTTTAAATACAACCGGGATTTGATCCGTATATCAAAAGACTCTAGTGATTCCAAAGCGCGTTTAAAAGGCCGCGCGCATTTCGCGGCCGGGCTGTTTTGGCATCGACAGTTCGGAAAATGGGCGCCCACCGCCGCGGGCGCCACAAGGCGTCAGACACCGCGCGACAAGGCCGCAACGCCGGTGCGGGCCACATCGACCAACCCCAAGGGGCGCATCAGATCGGCAAAAGCGTCAATCTTTTCCGGTGTGCCGGTGATCTCGAACACAAAGCTCTCCAACGTGCTGTCAACAACATTGGCGCGAAAGATATCGGCCAGACGCAGCGCTTCGACGCGCTTCTCGCCGGTGCCCGCCACCTTGAACAGAGCCAGCTCGCGTTCGACCGAGCGCCCCTCCAGCGTCAGATCATGCACCTCATGTACCGGAACAATCCGGCCAAGCTGAGCCTTGATCTGCTCGATCACCGACATCGTGCCGCGCGTCACGATCGTGATCCGCGATCGGTGCCCCTTGTGGTCCACCTCGGCCACAGTCAGGCTGTCGATGTTGTAGCCGCGCCCGGAAAACAGCCCGATCACCCGCGCCAGCACGCCCGCCTCGTTATCGACAAGCACCGCCAGCGTATGGCTCGCCTCGACCTGACTGTGGCTGTCGCGCAAATCGTAGGCCGAATGCGAAGTCGAACCTTTCTTGATGTTCAAAGCCGCCATTGTCGTTCACCTTTGTTCAAATATCCCGCAGGGGTTCGGGGGCGCGCAGCCCCCGAGGTTTACACCAGGACCGCACCCTTGGCGCCAATCGCGCCCTCGGTATCGGCATCTCCCAGGATCATTTCGTTATGCGGTTTTCCGCTCGGGATCATCGGAAAGCAGTTTTCGTGCTTTTCAACAAGGCAGTCAAAAATGACCGGCCCGTCATAGTCCAGCATCTCGATAATCGCGTCATCCAGCTTGGCCGGGTCACTACAGCGGATGCCCTTGCAGCCGAACGCTTCAGCCAGTTTGACGAAATCGGGCAGGCTTTCCGACCAGCTTTGGCTGTAGCGCTCGCCGTGCAGCAATTGCTGCCACTGGCGCACCATGCCCAGACGTTCATTGTTCAGAATGAACTGCTTGACCGGCGCGCGAAACTGCACCGCGGTGCCCATTTCTTGCATGTTCATCAGCCAGCTCGCGTCGCCGGCCACATTGATGACCAGCGCTTCGGGATGCGCGACCTGCACCCCGATCGAGGCGGGCAACCCATAGCCCATCGTGCCCAACCCGCCCGAGGTCATCCAGCGGTTCGGCGCCTCAAAGCCAAGGTGTTGCGCGGCCCACATCTGGTGCTGGCCAACCTCGGTGGTGATATAGCGGTCGCGGTCCTTGGTCAGCGCCTCCAGCCGTTCCAACGCATATTGCGGTTTGATCAGGCTGGTCGACCCCCGATAGGACAGGCATTTCTTCGCCTGCCAGGTCTGGATCTGCGTCCACCACTTGGCCAGCGCGGGGGCGTTCACCTTGCGCCCGCGCGCCTTCCAGACCTTCAGCGCGTCTTCCAGCACATGACCGACATCCCCCAGAATGGGCAGATCGACCTCGATCACCTTGTTGATCGAACTGGCGTCGATATCGACATGAACCTTGGTCGATTTCGGGCTGAAATCGGCAATCCGCCCGGTGATCCGGTCATCAAAGCGCGCCCCGAGGTTGATCATCAGATCGCAGCCGTGCATCGCCAGGTTGGCCTCGTAAAGCCCGTGCATCCCCAGCATCCCCAGCCAGTTCTTGCCCGAGGCGGGGTAGGCGCCGAGGCCCATCAGCGTCGAGGTGATCGGAAAGCCTGTCGCATCGACCAGTTCCCGCATCAGCTGACTTGCCGCCGGGCCGGAATTGATGACCCCGCCGCCGGTGTAGAACACCGGGCGTTCGGCGGTTTCGATCATCTCGACCAGCTTGGTGATCGCCGCGATGTCGCCCTTGACCTTGGGTTGGTAGTGATCGACCCGCGCGGATTTCGGCCCGGTATAGGTGCCGGTGGCGAATTGCACGTCCTTGGGGATGTCGACCAGCACCGGGCCCGGACGGCCGGTCGTGGCCACATGAAACGCCTGATGGATGGTCTCGGCCAGCTTGTCGGTGTCTTTCACCAACCAGTTGTGCTTGGTGCAGGGGCGGGTGATGCCAACGGTATCGGCCTCCTGAAAGCCGTCGGTCCCGATCATGAAAGTCGGAACCTGGCCCGAAAGCACCACCAGCGGGATGCTGTCCAAAAGCGCGTCAACCATCCCCGTCACGGCATTGGTCGCCCCCGGCCCCGAAGTCACCAGAACCACGCCCGGCCTGCCGGTCGAGCGGGCATAGCCCTCGGCCATATGCACGGCGCCCTGTTCATGGCGCACCAGGATATGTCTGATGTCGTTTTGCTGGAAAACCTCGTCATAAATCGGCAAGACCGCCCCACCAGGGTAGCCAAACACCACATCCACGCCCTGATCCTTCAGTGCCTGAACCACCATCTTCGCGCCGGTCATCGCCCGTGACATCATCAATTCTCCATCAGCCCGTCAGACAAGAAAAAGCCCCCGATTTCGGCGGGGGCGCAAGGGAACCAAACGGGATTTCCGTTACCGGCCCATACGCCTTCCCCCTACATCTACAAGGATCGCAGCCATAGCTTGCCCCTCTTTGTCATTGCGGCGGACATTAGGCAGAGGTTTTGGGGGCGTCAATGCCAAAAAACTGAATATTATGTCGCAGGCAAGTTAAATTTCTTTCTGAAAGTTGCTTTCATGTCGGGTTATTCGCAACTTAACGAAAAGCAGTCTGGGGAGGGGTGCGTTGTGCGGCAATGCGCGGTCCGGCGGCGACCATCGCGTTCGCGCCCGGCGCGCGAAAACACGCATATCGCGGCTTTTATTCAGGCAAAAGCGCTTCTATCGTGCGAAAATCCAAGGCTCGGGTTCTCGGTGTGCGCGCGCCTGAACGAACGGGCCTGATGAACCGTAGGGAAAACCAGAAAACCGCGGCAGGTGGTTAGCTTTTCATACCAAAGCGGGGCAATATTATTGACGGTTGGGCGCCGCTCAGCCATAAAAACGCAACGATAGAACGTCAGAGCCTCGGCCTGCGAGGAAACTTTGGCAATGTCAGGGGAGGAACGATATGGGCGGACTGCTTGCCCTTTCGCGCGGCATCGACCGGATGAACGAAGTCATAGGCAAGTCCGTTTCGTGGCTTATCCTGATTGCGGTTCTGGTCAGCGCGATCAACGCGATCATTCGCAAGACCATGAACATGTCGTCGAATTCGTGGTTGGAACTGCAATGGTATCTTTATGGGGCGGCCTTTCTCATGGCTTCGGCCTATACGCTCAAACAAAACGAACACATCCGCATCGACATCCTCTATGGCGCGCTGTCACGGCGCGCACAGCACTGGATCGATCTTCTGGGGCACCTTCTCTTCCTGATGCCATTCGTGACGCTGATGATCTGGCTGTTCGTGCCGTGGGTTGGCTTGTCGATGCGCAATGGCGAGGTTTCGACCAATGCGGGTGGTTTGATCATCTGGCCCGCCAAGACGTTGCTGCTGATCGGTTTTTCGCAACTGTGGTTGCAAGGCCTGTCCGAGGTCATCAAGAAGATCGCCGTCATGAATGGCGCGATCCCCGACCCGACGCCGTTCATCTCATCGCATGAGATGGCCGAAATGGAAGCCAAGGCGCTGTTGGAGGAGATCTCCAAATGATGGAGTTTATCGCGCAGAACATGGCGCCAATCATGTTTGCCTCTCTCGTCTTCTTCTTGCTTGTGGGCTATCCGGTGGCGTTCGCGCTGGCCGCGAACGGGCTGCTTTTCTTTGTCGTCGGGGTCGAGCTGGCGCCGATGTCGAATGGGTCGATCAACCTCAGCTGGCCCTTGCTGAACGCGTTGCCAGAGCGGTTCTGGGGGGTCTTGTCGAACGAGACATTGCTGGCCATTCCCTTCTTCACCTTCATGGGCATCGTGCTGGAACGATCTGGCATGGCCGAGGATCTGCTGGACACGATCGGCCAGTTGTTCGGCCCGGTGCGGGGCGGTCTGGCCTATGCGGTGATTATCGTGGGCGCGCTGTTGGCGGCCACCACGGGGGTCGTTGCGGCCTCGGTGATCGCGATGGGGTTGATCTCGTTGCCGATCATGCTGCGCTATGGCTATGACCGCAGGGTCGCATCGGGGGTTATTGCGGCCTCGGGCACGTTGGCGCAGATCATTCCGCCCAGCCTTGTGCTGATCGTTCTGGCCGACCAGCTGGGCCGATCGGTCGGCGACATGTATCGCGGTGCGCTTTATCCGGGGTTGGTGCTGACCGGGCTTTATCTGAGCTATGTCCTGGTGATGTCGATCTTCTTCCCGAAATCGATGCCGGCGCTGCCGAAGGCGGCGCGCACGCTGGGGTCGGGGGTGACCTCGCTCGCGGCGGCGCTGATCGTCGCGGGGGCGGTGTTCTACTTCGCCAAGATGTGGATGGCCGACAGCCATGGCAACAACGCCGGCATTCTGGCGGCGGCGCTGGCGGTGATCGTGATCTATGTCCTGGCGATTTTGGACAAGGCATTGAAAATCAACGCGATGTCACGGCTTGCGCAACAGGTGGTGATCGTGTTGATCCCGCCGCTGGCGTTGATCTTTCTGGTCTTGGGCACGATCTTTCTGGGCGTGGCCACCCCGACCGAGGGCGGCGCCATGGGCGCGGTTGGCGCGCTGGTGCTGGCTGGGGTCAAACGTCGTCTGACCATTGATGTGATAAAGCAGGCGCTGGCCTCGACCACGCGGCTTTCGGCCTTCGTGATGTTCATCCTTCTGGGCGCGCGGGTGTTTTCGCTGACCTTTTACGGCGTGAACGGGCATCTGTGGGTCGAGCATCTGCTGACCTCGCTGCCGGGGGGCGAGATGGGCTTCCTGATCGTGGTGTCGATCATGGTGTTTTTGCTGGCGTTCTTTCTGGATTTCTTCGAGCTGGCGTTCATCATCGTTCCGCTTCTGGCGCCTGCCGCCGAAAAGATGGGGATCGACCTGATCTGGTTCGGGGTCATCCTCGGCGTCAACATGCAGACCTCGTTCATGCACCCGCCGTTCGGCTTCGCGCTGTTCTATCTGCGGTCGGTCGCGGCCAAGGTGCCGTATCTGGACAAGGTGACTGGCAAGACCATGGCGCCGGTGAAAACCTCCGAGATTTACTGGGGGGCGGTGCCGTTCGTCTTTATTCAGGTGGCGATGATTGCCATTGTCATCAGTTTCCCGGGCATGGTGATGCACTACAAGGGCCCGAAGCTCGACCCGTCGACCATTCAGATGACGCTACCCGATATGCCGGGTCTTGGCGGCATGGGCGGTGGTCTGGGCGGTGGACTTGGTGGCGGACTTGGTGGCGGCCTGGGCGGTGGGCTTGGTGGCGGTGCCCCGAACTTCGGCACGCCACCCACCTCGAACTGAGGCTCTTGCAAGTTTGGGAACCGGCGGCCTTCGGGTTGCCGGTTTTCATTTGCGCGGGGCGCGCGCCGCAGGTGTGAGCCGGAACGACGCCAACACCTGCCCCTCATCGCGCTTGCGCCGTTTCAAGCGCAGCTTGGCCGGATTGCGGCCAGCGCCCTTGTCGCGTGCCGCGCGACTGTTCTGCTGACCCTTGCTTGGGGCGGGGCAAGGGCAAGGGAAACCGACGTCGGGGGACACTTCAAAAGGCGACTGGGCGACCACGCGCTTTTTGAACGGCGCCAACGTCGTTGCTTTGGAAGGCTCGGGGCGTCCGGTCCGTCCCTCGCAATCTTCGCCAAGACTGGCACGGATATCGACACGTTCGCGCCGGTCAATCCGGTTTTGGCGATCACCGGAAAAAACGTCTGCGCGATGGAGGACAGCGACACCCGGAGTATGACGCCAGGGCGTGGTCGAGATGCACGATGAAAGAGCGGTTGCGTTGGTCGAAGGTGGCGGCGCGGTCACGCCCGAGAGGCGCGATCTGCGCCGGCAACTGGTGCAAGGCGCGGCACGACATCCGTGCCCACGCGGCATAGCTTGACGCGGCCCTTGGCGCGGCGTTGCGGCGCGGTGGGTCTGCAGGACGCTCCACAAGGTTCAGGTTTGCCACGCCCATCATTCCGGAAAGCATTGCTTGTGGACCCCGCACCGTCAGGCATGAACCACCGGCGGCGACTCTGGCCGCTGGCAGCACACAAGAAAAGAGCGCGATGCAAAAGCGCCGCGCTCTTTCAGGTGGTGATCGTCAGGCCCCGTGACGTGGCACGGGTCTGCGGTCGTCTGGTCCGGGTCAGAGCGCGCCGTTGCGCTGCTGGATCATCATGAAGGTATCGAAGTTGTATTCCGACAGCTGTGCCCAGACGTAGGCGTCTCGCTTGAACGCGGTCTGGCTGTCGTAGATTTTCTTGAACGCCGGGTTGGTTGCCGAGATCTCGGCAAAGACCTCTTGCGCGGCGTTGTAGCACGCGGTCAGGATTTCGGCCGAGAACGGGCGCAGTTGCGCGCCACTCGCCATCAGCGACTTCAGCGCGGCCGGGTTCTTGTAATCATAGGCCGCCAGCATGTCGCCGTTGGCCGCCTCACAGGCCGCGTCAAGAACCGCCTTGTAGGCATCTGGCAACGCGTCATAGGCGGCCTTGTTGAACATGGCGTGCAGCGTGGCGCCGCCTTCCCACCAACCGGGATAGTAGTAGTAGGGCGCGACCTTGTAAAAGCCCAGCTTTTCGTCGTCATAGGGGCCGACCCATTCGCTGGCGTCGATCGTGCCTTTTTCCAGCGCCGGGTAGATATCGCCGCCGGCGATCTGCTGTGGCACTACGCCCAGCTTTTCCATCACCTTGCCGGCAAAGCCGCCGATCCGCATCTTGATGCCCTTGAGGTCCTCGACGGTGTTGATTTCCTTGCTGAACCAGCCGCCCATCTGTGCGCCGGTATTGCCGCAGGGCAGGGCGTGGATGCCTTGTGCGTTGTAGAACTCGTTCAGCAGATCATTGCCGCCGCCGTAGTAATACCAGCCGTTTTGCTGACGGGCGTTGAGGCCGAACGGCACGGCGGTGCCAAGCGCATAGGTCGGATCCTTGCCCCAGTAGTAATACGAGGCCGTGTGGCAGGCCTCGACGGTGCCCGCGGCGACCGCATCCGCTGCTTGCAGGCCCGGAACAAGTTCACCGGCCGCAAAGACCTGAATGGTGAAATTGCCTTCCGTCATCTTGTTGACGAAGTTGGCCATGGTTTCGGCCGCGCCATAGATCGTGTCGAGCGATTTTGGAAATGACGATGTCAAACGCCAAGTGACCTTGGGCAGACCCTGCGCAAGTGCGGGGCTGGCAAGGCTTGTGGCGGCCGCAGCGGCCCCCCCGAGCGCACCCTTGCGGATGAAAGAGCGACGATCCATTTTATTCCTCCCGGTTGTTTATTCTTGAAAGCCCCGCGCCGCGCCGTCTACGCGGATTCTGGCGAAACGGGCCTAGGTGGTTACTTTATCTAACCAAAAGCGTCTGTCCACACTTAGTTTTCACAAATTGGCCCATCAATCCTGCCAATCTTGTCTTGGCGCATGAAAGAACCCGGGGCGCGAAGAACGCCCCGGGTCTGCCTCGTCTTGTGGTGCGTGGCTCAGAGTTTGCCGTTGCGCTGCTGGATCATCATGAAGGTGTCGTAGTTGTATTCCGCGACCTGCGCCCAAAGATAGTTCTCGCTGCGGAACGCCTTGATCGACTGCCAAAGCTTGGCAAATTCCTCGTTCGTGGCTTCCATTTCGGCGTAGACCTCGTTGGCGGCGTTAAAGCAGGCCTCGAGGATTTCCGGGCTGAACGGGCGCAGCTGTGCGCCGCCGGCGACCAGCGACCTTAGTGCTGCGGGGTTCTTGTAGTCATACATTTGCAGCATGTTGGCATCGGTCGCCTGGCAGGCCGTGCGCAGCATCGACTGGTAGGCGGGGGGCAGCGCCTCATACTGCGCCTTGTTGAACATGAAGTGAACGGTCGGGCCACCTTCCCACCAACCGGGATAGTAGTAGTAGGGCGCGACCTTGTAGAAGCCCAGCTTTTCGTCGTCATAGGGGCCGACCCATTCGGCCGCGTCGATGGTGCCTTTTTCCAGCGAGGGATAGATGTCGCCGCCCGCGATCTGCTGCGGGATCAGGCCCAGTTTCTCCATCACCTTGCCGGCAAAACCCCCGACCCGCATCTTCAGCCCCTGAAGGTCGGCCACGGTGTTGATTTCCTTGCGGAACCAGCCGCCCATCTGCACCCCGGTATTGCCGCCGGGCAGACCGAAAAGGCCCTGCTTGGCCAGGAATTCATTGTAGAGGTCGATCCCGCCGCCATGATAGTGCCACGCGTTGATGCCCCGCGCCGACAGCGAGAACGGCACCGCGGCGGCAACCGCCCAGGCCGGGTCCTTGCCCCAATAGTAATAGCCGACCGTGTGGCAGGCCTCGACCGTGCCCGCCGCGACTGCATCCGCCGCCTGCAGGCCCGGAACCAGTTCACCCGCCGCGAAAACCTGAAGCTGGAAGTTTCCGTCCGACGCTTCGGACAACATCTTCGACAAGACCTCGGCAGCTCCAAAGATCGTATCCAGCGACTTCGGGAAGGACGAGGTCAAGCGCCACGTCACTTTTGGCAGGGTCTGTGCAATCGCCGGGGCGGCCAGAGTGCCAGCCGCAGCTGCACCGGCGCCACCGATCGCGGCTTTGGTCAGGAATGAACGACGATCCATAGGTTTTCCTCTCGTCAAATGAATTTGTCCCGGCGGGCAGACAAGCCTTTCCCGCAGGTCTCAAAATCGTTGCACAGGGCCAACGGTCTGTCCAGAAGCGGCCAAGTCCCAGAGCGGAATTCGTGCGAAAATTCAGCCTTGAACCATTGTTCGCCGGAATACCGGGCAGAGCATGGCACCGGACCCGGGCAAGGATGCTCGCAAATCGTTGTGGGTGGTCTGGGGGCCGTCACCGGCGCGCTGGCGCCGGCGCTGCGGCAACGTGATGCTGAATGCGGTATATTGCGCGATTAGCCGCTGCGACGGGTGTCGGGCAGGGTAATCCGGGCGACTTGCTCGGCGATCGGGTCAACCGAAAGCGGGTGAATTTCGCTGCTATGGTCGGCAGGGTTGCCGATCGGCTGCCAGACCCCGCCTTTGAAAATATCCAGGGCGGCGAACTTGGCCTTGTAGCCCATCTTGCGGCTGCCCGGCACCCAATAGCCCAGATAGACATAGGGCAACCCGGCGCGGCGCGCGATTTCCACATGGTCGAGGATCAGGTAGGTGCCCAGACTGTCGCCGACCCGTTCGGGGTCGTAGAACGAATAAACCATCGACAGCCCGTCATCCAGAACATCCGTCAGGCAGACCGCCGTCAAGGGCCGCGGCACGCCATGCTGGGGGGCGGCGCTGCGGTATTCGACGACCCGCGATTTGACCGGGGTTTCCTCGATCATCGCGGCGAATTCGAAGATATCCATATCGGCCATGCCGCCATCGGCGTGACGACTGTCGAGATAGCGGCGAAACAGCCCGAATTGTTCTTCGGTGGCCCAAGGGCTGGTGGCGGTCCGCTTGAGGTCGTCGTTGCGCCGCAGCGTTCGGCGCTGGGCGCGGTTCGGTTCAAAATCGGCGACCCGGATGCGGGCCGACAAACAGGCGGCGCAATCGGCGCAAGACGGGCGGTAAAGCACGTTTTGTGACCGCCGAAAACCCTGACGCGACAACGAGTTGTTCAATTTGTCGGCGCCTTCGCCTTGCAGTGCTGTGAACAATTTGCGTTCGGCCCGCCCCTCAAGATAGGGGCAGGGTTGTGGCGCGGTCACATAGAACTGCGGTGCAAGAGGAAGCGAGTGGCGCATCTGCGGGCCGATTTTGCTGGGACTGGGAAAAGGCTATC
The DNA here is from genome assembly GCA_002422085.1 of Rhodobacteraceae bacterium UBA6197. Lineage (GTDB taxonomy): Bacteria > Pseudomonadota > Alphaproteobacteria > Rhodobacterales > Rhodobacteraceae > UBA6197. Next base: position 45,615 of record DISZ01000019.1, on the reverse strand, counting down.
AAGTTCGGAGCTTCGCGCCAAGTGCTATCCGAAGGTAAAGCCCCGCCGGTCAGGGCGGGGCTTGCTTGGTTTCCTGGTTCTGAACCGACGGACCTAGTAGCGGCCCTTGCCCTCGTCTTGCGGGTCGGACCGGGGGTCGGGCGCCTCGGTCGGTTCCGCGGCGGCGCGGGCGCGTTCGTTCAGATACTGGTCGAACTCGGCCTTGTCGCGGCTTTCGCGCAGACGGCGCAGGAAGTCCTCGAACTCGCCTTGTTCGCGTTCGAGGCGCGCCAGCGTATCGGCCTTGTAGGCGTCAAAGGCGGCGTTGCCGGTCAGACCGCCCATCTGGCGGGCGCGGAATTCATGGTGGTGGCCGCGATGGCCACGGTGGCTGCAACTTCCAAACATGCGTTTGCTCCAGATCATATAGGCCAGAAGGCCAAGGCCGAGCGGCCAGAAAACGATGAACGACAGCACCATTGCGGCGATCCAGGCGCCGCGGCCACGTGCGTCAAGCCACGCTTCCGCGCGCGACAACCAGCCGGGCCGATGCGCGGCGAAAGACCAGCCGGGCCGTCCGGCCCGATCTGGGGATGCGTCAGTGTGAACATAAGCAGACATGGGCGTCTCCGTTTCGATGCCGATTGCGTTAATGTGAATGTTCTTCACATGAACCAAGATCGGAACGGCAGGGGCGTAGTTCAAGAGGGTATGTAAACAATTTTTACATTAGTCTTGGGCCGTGCCCAGACCGTGCCCAGACCGTGCCCAGACCGCGCCCAGACCGCGTTCAGCCTGCGCTCGGCCCGCGCTCAGACAGTGAAATCGGCCAACACGGCATCGGTGATCCGGTGCAGATCACTCGGGGCAATGGCAAAGATATGCCGGGGCGTGCCCGCCGCTGCCCAGACTTGCGCAAAATCCATCAGCCGCGGGTCCAGATAGCTGCGCACGGGCGTCAGATGCCCCACAGGTGCCACGCCACCGATCGCAAAGCCGGTTTCGGCGCGGATCTGCCCGGCATCGGCCTTGCCCAAGGCCTGACCCGCAATCTTGCTGGCTTTTCTGGCGCAGACCTGATTGCCGCCGGCGGTGATGAACAACACCAGATGCCCGGTCGTTTCGCCACGAAAGATGATCGACTTGGCGATCTGGTCCACCGCGCAACCGGCCGCGGTGGCCGCCTGTGGCGCGGTGCGGGTCTCGGCGGCCATCTCCAGGATCTCGACCGTCACCCCCGCAGCGTTCAGCGCCGCCTCGACCCGCTTTCGACTTTTGCTCATGCTAGCCCTTGCCTTTGCTGTTCAGTATCTTTTCCCTGCCCAGGCGCCCGGTTCTTGTCGTGGGCACCCGCCGAAGCCTAGCTTGCTCAATCCCTCGGCGGCAAGGAAGTCCCGTTGACCTTGCCGGGCGCGCGGGTAGTGTCAGACCATGACCTTCGCATCCCGCCTGACACGCTGCCCGATTCCGCACGAGCCGGCCCGCGCCGCCGATGCCGCGACCCGTTTCGCCGCCCTGCCGCCCGAGCTGGTTGCGCTTTTGGCGGGGGCGGCCGGGTGCAGCCCCTATCTGGCCACCTTGATGACCCGCGAGGCAGACTGGATCGAGTCGGTGCTGTGCGATAGCCCGGAAGCCGGGCTCGAGAGCGCCTTCGCGGGGTTGGAGACGCTGGCCCATGATGTGCTGGGGGCCGCGCTGCGGCGGGCCAAGCGGCGCGTCGCGCTGTTGGCCGGGCTGGCCGATCTGGGCGGCGTCTGGCCGCTTGAGACGGTCAGCGGCGCGCTGACACGGCTGGCCGATGTGGCCGTTGATCTGGCGCTCAAGCGGCTTGTCGGCGAAGAGATCCGGCGCGGCAAGCTGCCCGGTGCGGTGCCCGAAGACGCCGAAACGGCGGCGGGCATGGTGGCCATTGCCATGGGCAAGGGGGGCGCGTTTGAGCTGAACTATTCCTCGGATATTGATCTGATCTGCCTGTTCGATGAAACCCGCTACGGCGCCGACGATCAGATGGAGGCCCGCGCGGCCTTTATCCGCGTGGCGCGCAAGATGACGGCGATGCTGTCGGATCTGACCGCCGAGGGCTATGTGTTTCGCACCGATCTGCGGCTGCGTCCGGATGCCAGCGTGACTCCGGTCTGCATCTCGATGGCGGCGGCCGAGGCCTATTACGAGGCCGAGGGCCGCACCTGGGAACGCGCCGCCTATATCAAGGCGCGCGCCGCAGCCGGTGACATCGCGGCGGGCGAGCGGTTTCTGGCGACGCTGACGCCCTTTGTCTGGCGCCGCCATCTGGATTTCGCCGCGATTCAGGATGCGTATGACATGCGGCTCAGGATTCGCGACCACAAGGGCCTGCACGGGGCGATCAGCCTGCCAGGCCACAACATGAAACTGGGTCAGGGCGGTATCCGCGAAATCGAGTTCTTTACCCAGACCCGGCAGTTGATTGCCGGAGGGCGTGACCCGTCGTTGCGGGGCCGCTCGACAGTGGGCGGGCTGGCGGCGCTGGCCGCGAAAGGCTGGGTGCCGCCCGAGGTGGCGCAGGAACTGACCCGCCATTACCGTGCCCACCGCGAAGTCGAACACCGGGTGCAGATGGTGGGCGATGCGCAGACCCATCTGCTGCCAACCTCGACCGAGGCGCTGGACGGGATTGCGCGGATGATGGGAGAGGCCGATACCGCCGTCTGGGGCGCGGCGCTGCTGGCGCGGCTGGAACGGGTCGAACATCTGACGGGTGACTTCTTTGCCCCGAGCGAAACCGATGACGCGCCCGACCTGTCCGCGGGCGCCCGCGCGATCGTCGAGGGTTGGCGCGCCTATCCGGCGCTGCGCTCGGCCCGGGCACAGGGTATCTTCCGCCGTGTGCAACCCGAGGTCCTGCGCCGAATGGAGCGCGCCGCCAACCCCGAAGAGGCGCTGCGCCAGTTCGACGGTTTTCTGGCGCGGTTGCCTGCCGGGGTTCAGCTTTTCTCGCTGTTCGAGGCCAACCCGCAACTGATCGACCTTATCGTCGACATCTGCGCGACCGCACCGGGGCTTGCGGCCTATCTGTCGCGCAATGCCGAAGTGCTGGATGCGGTTCTGGGGGGCGCGTTCTTTGCCCCCTGGCCCGGGGCGGCCGGGCTGACCCATACGTTGGCTGCGGCCCTCGCGGCAGCGCAGGACTATGAACAAAAGCTCTCGACCGCGCGGCACTGGCTGAAGGAATGGCACTTCCGCGTTGGGGTGCATCACCTGCGCGGGCTGGTCGATGCGGCCGAGGCGGCGCGCCAGTATGCCGATCTGGCCGGGGCGTCGATCGCCGCGCTCTGGCCCGAGGTTCAGGCCGAATTCGCGCGCAAGCACGGGCCCTGCCCGGGGCGCGGTGCGGTGGTGCTGGGAATGGGCAGCCTTGGGGCCGAACGGCTGAACGCGGCCTCGGATCTTGACTTGATCGTGATCTATGACCCGGCCGGGGTGGATATGTCGCAAGGGCCGCGTCCCCTGGCGACGCGCCCCTACTATGCACGTCTCACTCAGGCGCTGGTCACCGCGCTTTCGGCGCAACTGCCCGAAGGGCGGCTTTACGAGGTCGATATGCGGCTGCGCCCGTCGGGCCGGCAAGGGCCGGTGGCGACCTCGCTGACGGGGTTTCAGGCCTATCAGATGGACGAGGCCTGGACCTGGGAACATCTGGCGCTGACCCGCGCCCGTCCGATCGCCGGAGACCCCACCCTTTGCGCCGAGGTCGAGTCGGTGCGGCTGGCGGTGCTGCACGCCAAAGGCGGCGACGCCAAGGTCATGTCGGATCTGGCCGAGATGCGCGAACGGATCTTTGCCGCCAAGGCCCCGGATGGCGAATGGGAGGCAAAGATCGGCGCCGGGCGGTTGCAAGACATCGAGCTTATCGCCCAGTCCTTCGCCTTGCGCGCCGGCGATCCGGCCCGCCGGGTCGAGGCACAGTTGCGGCTGGGTCTGCGCGCGGGGTTCCTGAGCAAGGCGCAAGAGGCCGTGCTGGCGTCGGCCTATCGCTTTTTGTGGCGGCTTCACGCGGGAGGGCGTCTTTTGACCGACAAACCGCTCGATATGCAGGCCATTGGCGAGGGCGGGCGCGCGTTCTTGCTGCGCGAGGTGGACCAGCCCGATCTTGCTGATCTTGCCGAAAGGCTTGCGCGCACCACATCAGATGTGCAAGCGATACTGGAACAGGCGCTGGGCACCGCTCCCGGCGACACGGGGAGCTGATGGCGAGGAAGATCATGGATATGCTGAAGGCGGACCCGAAGGGTCTGATCCGGGAATGCTACCGCATCGAGGGGATCGGCCCCGAGGAATGCCGCTCGATCTTCCTCGACTGGGCGCTCAGCCTCTTGCCCGGAGTCGCCCCGCACGAGGCAATGCGCGCGGTCTTGGCCCATTACGGTGCCGCCGCCGCCGCCGATCACCCGATGACCAAGGTGTTGACCGAGGGGCTCTTGCAGACCCCCGGCACAGGCGGGCGCCGGGGTGGGCGGGCCGCACGGTTGGAGGGCTGATACCCGGCCGGGATCCCGGCCGGCAGAGACCTTAGCGCAACGTCGCAGCTTCGCGCGCGAGCGCTTCGATGCCGGACCAGTCGCCTTGCGACACCATCGCGTCAGGTGCAACCCAACTGCCGCCCACGCAAAGCACATTGGCCAACGCCAGATAGCTGGGCGCGATCTTGAGGTTGATACCGCCCGTCGGGCAGAACGACACCTGCGGCAAGGGCCCGCCGATGGATTTCACCGCCGGCGCGCCGCCGATGGCCTCGGCGGGAAAGAATTTCTGCACCGTGTAGCCGCGTTCCAACAGCGCCATCACCTCCGAGGCCGTTGCCGCCCCCGGCAACAGTGGCAGGCCTTCGTCCTCGCAGGCCGCGATCAAGGTCTCGGTCGCGCCGGGGGAAACCCCGAATTGGGCGCCTGCCGCCTTGGCCGCCTTCACATCCGCAGGGGTCAACAAGGTGCCCGCCCCCACGACGCCGCCTTCGACCTCGGACATGGCGCGGATCGCGTCAAACGAAGCCGGCGTGCGCAGCGTCACCTCCAGCGCGGGCAGGCCCCCCGCCACCAGCGCGCGTGCCAGGTTCCTGGCGCAGCTCGCGTCATGGATGACAAGGACGGGAACCACCGGCGCAAGGGCGCAGATCTCGCGGGCGCGTCGGCTTTGGTCGGCAGGGGTCATCATCGGTGCTCCACTCGGGCCGCAACAAGGGCGGCAGGGTTCGGAGCCTCCGGCGGGGATATTTTCGCGAAGATGAAACCGGCAAGCCGCGCCCTGACCCCTTCGGTTTCCCGGTGGGGCAGGGCGCTTTCACCTTCGACGATCATCGGCGTCCCCGCCTGTACCGTGAGTTGAGCGTTGCAGTTCATGGTTTCATCTTCGTTAAAATATCCCCGCCGGAGGCAAAAAGTTCATACCACCACGGCCGCGCCGGCAGTGGCCGGGCCGATGTTGCGGCGAAACGCCTCAAAGAGCTCACGGCCGATTCCGTGGCTATTGGCCGACAGGTCAGCCGTCACCGGGCTGCGGTCCGAAAATCCCTCACTGAGGCAATCCAGGCGGCCGGTCTTGGCATCCAGCCGGAGCATGTCACCGTCTTGCAGCCGGGCCAGCGGGCCGCCGTCGGCGGCTTCCGGGCTGACATGGATCGCGGCCGGAACCTTCCCTGACGCGCCCGACATCCGGCCATCGGTCACAAGCGCTACTTTCAAACCGCGGTCTTGCAATACTGACAGGGTCGGTGTCAGCGAATGCAATTCCGGCATGCCGTTCGCGCGCGGGCCTTGGAAGCGGACCACGACGATGGTGTCAGACGTGAACTCGCCGCGCTGGAAGGCGGCTTTGACCTCACCCTGATCGTGAAAGATGCGCGCCGGAGCTTCGATCACCTGGCGTTCTGGCGGCACGGACGAGATCTTGATGACGCCGCGCCCCAGGTTGCCGTTCAGTTGTTTCAACCCCCCCGAACCGGCGAAGGGGGTGGCGGCGGGGCGCACGATCTTCTGGTTCAGGCTTTCGGTCGGGCCGTCTTGCCAGACCAGTTCGCCCTCGATCAGTTTCGGCTCTTGCGTATAGCGTGCCAGACCATCGCCGGCGACGGTGCGCGCATCCGCGTGCAGCAGCCCGTTCCCCAGCAACTCGCGGATCAAGAAGCCCAGGCCGCCGGCCGCGTGGAAATGGTTCACATCGGCCAGACCGTTGGGATAGACCTTGGCCATCAGCGGCACCACATCCGACACCGCATCGAAATCTTCCAGATCAAGCAGGATGCCCGCCGCTCGTGCCATGGCGGGCAGGTGCAGCACGAGGTTGGTCGAACCGCCGGTTGCCATCAGCCCGACCAGGCCGTTCACAAAGGCCCGTTCGTCCAGAGTTTCACCCGCCGGGCGATAGTCGTTGCCCAGCGCGGTAATTGCCGCCGCGCGCTTGGCCCCGGCGACCGTCAATGCCTCGCGCAGGGGCGTGCCGGGGTTGACGAATGACGCGCCGGGCAGGTGCAGCCCCATGAATTCCATCAGCATCTGATTGGTATTGGCGGTGCCGTAAAAGGTGCAGGTGCCCGGCCCGTGATAGCTGGCCATTTCCGCCGCCATCAGCTCTTCCCGCCCGATCGAGCCGGTCGCGTAAAGCTGGCGCACCTTGGCCTTTTCATCGTTGGGCAAGCCCGAGGTCATCGGTCCGGCCGGCAGGAAGACCGCCGGCACATGGCCGAACGTCGCCGCCGCCATCACCAACCCGGGCACGATCTTGTCGCAAACACCAAGGTAAAGCGCGGCGTCGAAAGTATTGTGGCTCAGCGCCACCCCGGCGGCCAGCGCGATCACGTCGCGCGAGAAAAGCGATAGCTCCATCCCCGCCTGACCCTGAGTCACGCCGTCGCACATTGCCGGAACACCGCCGGCGACTTGGGCGGTTGCCCCTGCCGCACGGGCCGCCGCGCGGATCATTTCGGGGTAGTGCTCGTAGGGCTGATGCGCCGAAAGCATGTCGTTGTAGGCGGTGACGATGCCGATATTGGGCGCACGTCCGGCGGCAAGGGCCGCTTTGTCGGTGCTCATTGCGGCATAGGCATGGGCCTGATTGCCGCAGGTCAGATGCGCGCGCGCGGGCCCCGCTTCGCCTGCCGCCCGGATCCGCGCCAGATACTCGGCCCGGCTTGCCGCCGAACGGCTGCGAATTCGGTCGGTGATGCGGGCGATTGCCGGGTGGAGGGGGGTGGGCTGCAGGGGCATGGTTTCCTCGGACGGCTGCAAGAATTGGGGAGTCGATAATAGAGATATAGAGCGTTAGCGCTAACAATGCAATCAATACCCGCGCTCTTATTGGACCGGTCAAGCGCAACAATGCCAGTGATTGCCCGAAACTGATCGCCAAAAAGCGTCATTTTGGCACGATTCCGGCTCAGGTCGATCGCAAGAAACCGGGCCGAGCCAAAAAGGAAGGCCCGGAAACGGGTCCTCGTGATGTGGGGCGTTGCTGCTTTTCCGGTCGTTTCGGTCTGTGGCGGAATGGAATCTGACAGGCGAGACGCAACGAAATCGGGTGCAATCAAGGCGCGCACAGCCGATTTGGCGGTTACCGGGAGGGCGACGCCCTTGGCTGGCGCCGCGGTGCAACTGGATGGCACGGGGGGGGCGGGCGTGGCCCCGCTTTGGCACCGCCAAGCGGTGAATGTCCGTTGTTACGATGCAAACCTGTCGCCAACATCCCCTGATGTGGCGGCCCGTGCGCGGACCGCCTTGCGCGGGGGGGGGCAAGGCCGTCTTTGATGAAGCCTCGGTCCCGGCGCCGAGGGGCTGCGCACGGGTCTTGCGGTCGTGGTCGATTTCGAGGTCACGCGGTGCCATGCCGCGACCCAAAAAACACGCCATGCCTTTGGCGGGACCACCTCGAGACGTTTCGTTTGGCGGCGTTTCGGCAAGACCAGTGCAATGTCGCAAGCGGCGAGATCGTCGCGAGGCCGCGTTGGGCCAAACCCGGTATGAAGGCCGCATGCGGTGACCGGGCACAAGAGGGTGGCGCCGCGGGACGCTTTGAAAAAGGGGTTGTGGCCGCGCATCTGGCCGAGTCGATCGGCGCCGAACTGGCCCGCCTCGCCGTTGGGGCGACAGAACGACGGCGCCTGAGCCTGGTTGATGCCGTCGCGTCCAGACTGAGGTGACCTTTGCACTTGCGGGCCGATCGGGCTAGAGGGGGCAAGCACCCCCATTTCAGTGCCCCCTTTTCATTGAAGGCCGACCCGGATGACCGAAGCTGATACCTCCCGCTCCTTGCCGCCCGAGGCCCGTTCGGATGCGCGCCCTGTCGTGCGCTTGCGCCCCAAGGCCGAGGCGCGCGCCATTCGGCACGGCTTTCCCTGGGTCTATGCCGATGAGTTGGTCACCGATCGGCGCACGCAGGCGCTGACCCCCGGCGCGCTGGCCGTGCTTGAGGACGCCGAGCGCCGCCCGCTGGGGCTGGTGACGGTCAACATCAAATCCAAGATCATCGCGCGGATGCTGGACCGTGATCCCGAGGCGGTGATTGACGGCGCCTGGTTGGGTGCGCGGATCACGCGGGCGCAGGCGCTGCGCGATCGGCTTTATGAGGCGCCCTTTTACCGATTGGTCCATGCCGAGGCCGATGGCCTGCCCGGTGTCATCATCGACCGCTTTGGCGATGCGGCAGTGATTCAGCCCAATGCCGCTTGGGCCGAGGCGCATATCGACGCCCTTGCTGCCGCGTTGATCGAGGTCACCGGGGTCACGACGATCGTGAAGAACGCCTCGGGCCGCTCGCGCGGGCTTGAGGGGCTGAACGAGGAAACGGTGCTGTTGACGGGGGCGCTGGCGGGGCCGGTGCCGGTGCCGATGAATGGCGCGATCTATATGGCGGATCTGATGGGCGGGCAGAAGACCGGGCTGTTCTTCGACCAGCGCCCGAACCATGCCTTTGCGGCGCGGCTGGCCAAGGGCGCGCGCGTTCTGGATGTGTTTTCGCATGTCGGCGGCTTTGCGCTGGCGGCGTTGGCGGCGGGGGCAGAAAGTGCCGTCGCGGTCGATGGCTCGGCGCCGGCGCTGGCACTGGCCGAGGCCGGGGCGCAGGCGATGGGCGCGGCGGCCCGTCTGAGCGTCCGTCAAGGCGATGCGTTTGGCGCGCTTGAGGCCTTGGCGGCCGAAGGCGCGCAGTTTGACCTCGTGGTCTGCGATCCGCCGGCCTTTGCGCCCTCGAAAGCCGCGCTTGAGGCGGGGTTGCGCGCCTATGAACGGGTGGCGCGGCTGGCCGCACCTCTGGTTGCGCCGGGGGGCTATCTGGTGCTGTGTTCATGTTCCCATGCGGCCGATCTGGCGCATTTTCGCAATGCCAGTGCGCGCGGCATCGGGCGTGCCGGGCGGCGCGGGCAATTGCTGCACTCTGGCTCGGCGGGGCCGGACCATCCGATGCTGCCGCAGCTGGCGGAAAGCGGCTATCTCAAGGCGCTGTTCTTTCGGCTGGACGGATGAGGGCGGTTCTGGATGCGTGCGTGCTGTACCCCACGGTGCTGCGCGAAATCCTGATCGGCGTGGCGCAGGCCGGGCTTTACCGGCCGCTGTGGTCCGAGCGCATTCTTGAGGAATGGGCCCGCGCTACGCTGAAGCTGGGCGCGGTCGAGGAAACCTTTGCCCGCGGTGAGATTGCCGCATTGAAGGCCGCGTTTCCGGCCGCGATGGTCGCCCCAAGACCCGGATTGGAGGCGCGGCTGCATCTGCCCGACAAGGACGACATTCACGTTCTGGCCTGCGCCATCGCGGGCAGCGCCGACGCGATCATCACCCTGAATGCGTCAGATTTTCCGCGCGGCACCTTGGCGGCCGAGGGGCTCGCGCGGCGCGACCCCGACGGGTTCTTGTGGGAGCTGTGGTCAGGCGACCCGAACCCTGTCGCGCGCGTGCTTGAGACCGTGCGCGCCGAGGCCGAGCGCCTTTCAGGCCAGCCGCAACCGCTTCGGGCGTTGTTGAAACGCGCCCGCCTGCCACGTCTGGGCAAGGCTTTGGCGGGCTGAGCGGGCGCAAGCCGTCGGCGCGGGCTTTGATCGAGGCGGCAGCGTCAAACAAGGCGGCAAGTGTTGACAACGGTTTGGCGTCGATCACGCTGGAAAAGCGGCCAGCTGCACCCCGTGCGCTGGCAACGTTGACAGGGCGAGATGGGCAGGGTCCGATCGGGCTTCGGCGACATCGGGCGGCGACATCGGGCGGCGTGCTGGGGACGGGCGGCGCTGGTTCGGGGCGGGCCAGAGTGCGCAGTTGCCGCGTCAGGCCGCGATTTCCCCGAGGCGCCGGTGCCGTCGGACGCCGGGGGGGCTTGGCGGTTTTTCCGTGACCCCCGAAGAAACCATGCAGCGGCGGTTCACCCGCCCGGCCCGCACGAAGACCCGGCTGACGGGCAAATTGCCGCGAAAGACCGTGGCCGGGTGCAGGCACATGCAGTGCGGTGGTCGGCAACCGCATGGTGGTAGTCTTTCACGCGCCGCAAGGCGCAATTTTCAACCATTGCCGCCCGACTGGCCCCCACCGCCCGAGTGAAAATGCGCGCAACTGCCCATTGATCCGCCGTGCCGCCGCCACTTGACCCCGAAGGCGTGCTGGGGTTCATGGTCGCAGGTGGACAAGACTGGCGGAAGGGGCCTGACGTGCTGGGCTATATCTCCCTCGAGCGGCGCGGTGACGGCGACCGGATTCTGGCCAACCTGGCGCAAGATCTGGTGGCGCGAGGCGTCGCGCTGGTGGGGATGGTGCACAATGGCACTTCGCGCGGGACATGCGAGATGGTGCTGCGGCTGTTGCCGGACGGGCCCGAGATGGCGCTGTCGCAACCGATGGAAGCGGGCAGCGACGTCTGCGCGCTGGACCCCGGCGCGCTTGAACAGGTGGTGGTCGGGGTCGAGCGGCAGTTGGAAGTGGCATCTCTTCAGACCGGTTTGCCTGCGTTGATGATCCTCAACAAATTCGGCAAGCAAGAGGCGGCGGGGCGCGGCTGCCGGGGTTTGATCGCTCGGGCCTTGGCGCTGGGTGTGCCGGTGCTGTTGTCGGTGCCGCCCGAAACGCGCGCGGCCTTTGACGCGTTTACCGATGGCCTGGCCGAAGAAATCGCCCCAGATCCGGCGGCCTTGCGTCAGTGGCTGGTGCGGGTTGGCGTGGTTTAGGCCGCGCCGGGGGCATTCCGTCTGGCTGCGACGATACGACCGGCTTGCGCGGGCGCGCGCATGCGGGCAAGCCTGCACAAAGGTATATTTCAAGCACAGCTTGTCGGAGCGCCAATGACCATCGCAACCGCCCCATCTGGTTCTGCCGAGGCCCGGTTGCGCCTTGCTCAGGCACCGCAGGCGCGGGCCTTGCGTGCTGGCGCCATGCTGGGCCTGTGCGCGGCGCTGATCTGGCCGCTACAGGCGGCGCTCGTGGCGTGGGTTCTGGCCGGTTTGGCAACGGATGTCGTGGCCGGGCAGAGTTTTGCGGCAACCGGGGTGGCACCCGCGATGACGCTTGCGGCGGTGCTGGGGGCGGGGCTTGGTTTTGCCGTGCTGGGGGCTTTGCAGGCGGCGCTTGAAAGCCTTGCGGCCGGTCGTCTTTTTACCGCCGCAGATCAGGTGCTGGCGACCGAGCGCGGCGCCGTTCTGGCGCGTGCGGCGCGGCGCGGTGTGCACGCGTCCCAAGGCCCCGGTTCGGGTGCCGAGTCTGCGGCTGCGGCAACCTCGGCGGCCGAGGCCGCGCTCGTGGTGCAAAAACTGCCGTTTCTGGTGCCGGCCTTGACCCGCTACGGGCCGGCGCGCTGGCGCGTGATGGTGATGCCGGCGGTGATCGTGATGCTGGTGTTGCCGGTGTCGTGGGTCGTGGCGCTGATCTTGCTGATCGCGGGGCCGCTGATTCCGCTGTTCATGGCGCTGGTGGGAATGGCTGCGAAAGAGGCAAGCCAGCGCCAGATGGTCGAAATCGGCGATATGAACAGCCTGTTGATCGACCGCCTGTCGGCGCTGACCGATATACGGCTGATGGATGCCGGCGCCCGCACGCTGTCGGATTTTGCCGCCCGCGCCGAGGCGCTGCGCGTTCGCACCATGGCGGTCTTGCGCATCGCGTTCCTGTCGTCGGCGGTGCTGGAACTGTTCGCGGCGCTGGGGGTGGCGATGGTCGCGGTCTATGTCGGGTTTTCGCTGCTGGGCACGCTTCGTTTCGGTGCCTGGGGGTCAGGGCTGAGTCTGGGCGAGGGGGTCTTTGTGCTGATGCTTGCGCCCGAGTTTTTTCGGCCGCTGCGTGATCTGGCGGCGGCGTGGCACGACCGGGCGGCGGCCTTGGCGCTGGCCGAAGATCTGCGCGCAGCCGAGGCCGAAGATGTGCCGCAGGTGCTGGGCTTGGGCGCTTTGGCGCCGCGCCTGCCGGGACCGCCGCGGATCGTGCTCCGCGCGGTGTCGGTGACGGTGTCGGGGCGGCGGATCGCCTTTCCCGATCTGGATCTGGCGCCGGGCACGCGGTTGGCGGTGACCGGCCCCAGCGGTGTCGGAAAATCGACGCTGTTGGCGTTGCTGGCGGGGCAGATCCGCGCCGAGACCGGCACGATCGAGGTTGCCGGGGTTGCGTTGGACGAGGCCAGCGCCGATGGCTGGCGCGCGGCGCTGGCGCTGGTGCCGCAAGCGGTGCATTTCGCCGATCGTGCGGTGGCCGAGGTGCTGGATCCGCGCGGGCTTGGGGAAGACCCGGCGCGGGCGCTGGCGGCTGCGGGCGCGCGCGACGTGGTGGCGCGTCTGCCCGGCGGGCTTGCGGCGCGTCTGGGCGAAACCGGCGCGGGGCTCTCGGGGGGCGAGGCGCGGCGCCTGCTGGTGGCGCGCGCGCTACTAAGCGGTGCCGCCGTCATACTGGCGGACGAGCCGACCGCCGATCTGGACCCCGAAACCGCCGACGCGGTAACCGAGGGGTTGCTGTCGGCGGCCCGCGCCGGTGCCACGCTGATCGTGGCGACGCATGATTCGCGGCTGGTCGCGGCCTTGGGGCGCGAGCTGCGCCTGCCCCCGGAGGCCGTGGTATGAGCGCGCTTTGGCAGGTTCTGCGGTTGATCGTGCGGCTTGAAAGGCGGTCCCTGTGGCGCGGCGCTGTGCTGTCGGTTGCGGTTCTGGCGGCGGGGGCGGCGCTTTTGGGCCTGTCGGGGTGGTTCATCACCGCAAGCGGCTTGGCGGGGATGGCCGGGATCAAGTTGACGTTTGACGTGTTTCGCCCCTCGGCGGGGGTGCGTTTCCTGGCGCTGGGGCGGACGGCGGCACGCTACGGAGAACGGTTGTTGACCCATGAGGCGACGCTGCGGGCGCTGGTGACATTGCGTCTGGTGGTGCTGGCGCGGCAGATGCGTGCGCCGTCCGAGGCGTTGGCCAGATTGCGCGGCGGTGCGGCGCTGAACCGGATCGTGTCGGATGTGGATGCGCTGGACGGGCTGACGCTGCGGTTGGTGCTGCCTTTGGCGGCGGGTGTGGTGACGTTGGCCGGGGCGGCGGTGATGCTGGGTTGGCTGGTGCATCCGCTGGTCGGGGCGTTGGTGGCGGGGGGGTATGCGCTCGGCGGCGGGCTGGCGCTGATGCGCGTCGCGAAGGCGGGGCGCGTGCCTTCGATCACCGCCGAGGCCGCGTTGCAACGGCTGCGTCTGGGCACGATCGAGCTGTTGCGCGGACGCAGCGACCTGATCGTCTTTGGCCAGATGCAAGATCGCCTTCAAGATCTGGCCGCCGCCGATCACGAGGCCCGCGCCGCGGCCCGGGCGCTGGACCGGATCGAGCGGCGCGCAGGCCTTGCCCTGGGGACGGTTTCGGCGGTGGTGGCGGCGGGCGCGTTGGCGTTGGGCGGCGGGCTGGTCGTGCACGGTGTGATCGGGCCTGCCGCCGCCGCCTTGGGGTTCTTTGCCGCCTTGGCCTTGGCGGAAACCGTGTCGGGCCTGCGCCGGGGTCTGGCCGAACTGGGCCGGATGCAGGTCGCCGCGGCCGGTGTCATGGCCCCCGAAACGGCCCGGCCCGTCGCCCCGACGCAAAGCCCCAAGCCGGTTCCCGGCGCACCGGCGCTTTCGCTGGAGGGGCTGCGGTTTGCCCGCCCCGAGGCGGTGCGCCCGGTGCTTGAGGGTTTCGATCTGACCCTTGCGCGCGGTGAGTGGTTGGCGCTGCGCGGCCCCAGCGGCACCGGAAAAAGCACCGTTCTGGCCTTGGCGGCGGGCCTGCTGAGCCCCGGCGCCGGCGTGATCCGGCTTTGGGGGCAGCCGCTGGCCGATTGGCCCGAGACCGATCTGCGTGCCCGTCTGATGCTGGTGCCGCAGCGCGGTGCGCTGATCGCGGGAACGGTCATGGACAACCTGTCGCTGGCCTGCGCCGTGCCAGACCGCGACCGCGCCGCCACAGCGGTGGAGGCCGTCGCGCTTGGCGCGGCGCTGGCAAGCCGGGGCGGGCTGGACTGCCGCCTTGGCGAAGGCGGGACCGGCCTTTCGGGGGGCGAGACGCGACGGCTGATTCTGGCCCGGGCCATATTGCGCGCGCCCGAGGTCTTGTTGCTGGATGAGCCGACCGAAGGGCTTGACCACGACACGGCGCGTCGGGTTCTGGCGGGCCTGCGGGCCGCATTGCCCAAGGCCAGCGTGCTTTTGGCCTCGCATCGGGCGGCGGAACTGGCCTGCGCTGACCGTGTCATCGCGCTGTGATGGCCAAATGCGTGTTCTCTGGCCGGTAAGAGCGTCGAATGCTAGACTTTCGCTCGATCGAGAGGTAGAAGACCCGCGTTAGCGCTAACGCAGTTGACCCGTAAACAAGGAAACACACCATGGTCTCGCGCGTAATTCCGGTTGACTCGTTTGACCTTGTGATCTTTGGCGCGACCGGCGATCTGGCCCGTCGCAAGATCTTGCCGGGGCTTTATCGGCGGTTTCTGGCCGGCCAGATCACCGATGGCGCGCGGATCATCGGGGCGGCGCGTTCGGATATGGACGCGCCGGGGTTTCGCGCCCAGGTCGCCGAAGCAATTCAGGAATTTGTGGGCGAGGGCAAACGGGACGCGGCCCAGATCGCCGCGTTTCTGGGCATTCTCGACTATGTCTCAATAGATGCCAAAGGCGAGGCGGGCTGGCCCGAGCTGAAATCGAAGATGCGCGACGGCACGGTGCAGGCGTTTTACTTTTCGGTGGCACCATCGCTGTTTGGCGATCTGGCCAATCACCTGAACAGCCATGCGATCGCCACGCCCGATTGCCGGATCGTGGTCGAAAAGCCGTTTGGTCGCGACCTGACCTCGGCGCGCGCCCTGAACGCCACGCTGGCGGAACATTTCACCGAGGCGCAGATCTATCGGATCGACCACTATCTGGGCAAGGAGACGGTGCAAAACCTGATGGCGGTACGTTTTGCCAACATCCTGTTCGAGCCGCTGTGGAATTCGCAATACGTCGACCATGTGCAGATCACGGTCGCCGAGACCGTCGGCGTGGGCGGGCGCGGCAGCTATTATGACAAGTCGGGCGCGATGCGCGACATGGTGCAAAACCACATGATGCAGCTTTTGTGCCTGATCGCGATGGAGCCCCCCTATCACTTTGACCCCGATGCCGTGCGCGACGAAAAGCTGAAGGTGATCCGCGCACTCGACCCGGTCGGTCCGGAAGAAATCGTGCGGGGGCAATATCTTCCCCGGTCCGGAGCGCCGGGCTATCTGGAAGACTCGGAAAACCCCTCCAGCAAGACCGAAAGCTATATCGCGCTGAAAGTCCACGTCGCGAATTGGCGCTGGAAGGGCACGCCGTTCTATTTGCGCACCGGCAAGCGGCTGCGGGCGCGCACTTCGGAGATCGCGATCACCTTCAAGGAACCGCCCCATTCGATCTTTGACGATGCCGAGGGCTGGCGCGAAAACGTGCTGGTGATCCGCTTGCAACCGAATGAGGGGATGAACCTCAAGGTGATGATCAAGGAACCGGGGCCGGGCGGGATGCGCCTTGTGCAAGTGCCGCTGGACATGTCCTTTGCCGAAGCCTTGGGCGAGGATGGTGCCGACATTCCCGACGCTTACGAACGATTGATCATGGATGTGATCCGTGGCAACCAGACGCTGTTCATGCGCGGCGACGAGGTCGAGTCCGCCTGGGCCTGGACCGACCCGATCATCGCCGGTTGGGAGGCGCGGAGCGACAAGCCGCAATCCTATGACGCGGGGTCTTCGGGGCCGGAAGACGCCTTGATGCTGATGCATCGCGACGGGCGCCGCTGGCGGGAGATCCGTGAATGAACCTGATCGAGTATCCCGACCGCGACATGCTGATGCTGTCGCTGGCTGACCGGATCGCGGGGCAATTGGCGGCAACGCTGCGCACGGCGGGAAAGGCCACGCTGTCGGTCCCCGGCGGCACGACGCCGGGACCCGTGTTCGATCTTTTGTCCGAAGTGGATCTGGACTGGGCCCATGTCGCGGTGGTGCTGAATGACGAACGCTGGGTGCCCGAAACCCATGCGCGCTCAAACACACGGCTGTTGCGCCAACATCTGTTGCGCGGGCATGCGGGTGTGGCGCAACTGGTGCCGCTTTACGCCGAGGCCGCGACCCCGGAAGAACGGCTCGAGGCGCTGGCGGCCGGCATCGTGCCGTATCTTCCGATATCAGTGCTTTTGCTGGGGATGGGGGCCGATATGCACACCGCCAGCCTGTTTCCGGGCGCCGACCGTCTGGCCGAGGCGTTGTCGCCCGAGGCGCCGGTGCTGATGGCTCTGCGCGCCGATGCCGCGGGCGAACCCCGCATCACCCTGACGGCACCCGTCTTGCAAGACGCGATGCATACGCATGTGCTGATTACCGGCGTCGAGAAACGCGCCGCAATCGAGCGCGCCGCCAGCCTTCGCCCCGATCAGGCGCCGATCCGTCTGGTGCTGGGCCACGCCACCATCCATTGGGCCGAATGACATGCTGAACATCTGGGACGATCTGCACCACCACCACGAGGCGGTCAAAACCCGTCCGATCCTCGATCTGTTCGCCCATGACGGGCGAGCCGAGGGTTACAGCGCCCATTTTGACGGCTTTCTGTTCGATTATTCCAAGACGAATATCGACGCCAAGGCGCGCAACCTGTTGCTTCGGCTGGCCGAAAAATCCGGTCTCGCCGCACGGCGAGAAGCGATGTTTTCGGGCGCCAAGATCAACGAGACCGAGGGCCGCGCGGTGTTGCACACGGCGCTGCGCGACCTTGAGGCCGAGGTGATGGTCAACGGGCAGGACGTGATGCCTGCGCTGCGCAAGACCTATGCGCGGATGCAGCGCTTTGCTGAAGATGTCCGCGAGGGCCGTTTCACCGGGCAGGGCGGGCGCATCACCGATATCGTCAATATCGGCATTGGCGGATCAGATCTTGGACCGGCGATGGTCACGCTGGCGCTGGCGCATTATCACGACGGGCCGCGCTGCCATTTTGTTTCGAACGTCGATGGCGCGCATATCCATGACACGCTGGTCGGGTTGGACCCCGAAACCACGCTGGTGATCGTCGCCTCGAAAACATTTACCACGATCGAGACGATGACCAATGCCGAATCCGCGCGCAAATGGATGGCGGCGCGGGTGTCCGAGCCGGCGGCGCAATTCGTGGCACTGTCGTCGGCGACAGACAAGACCGGCGCCTTTGGCATTGCCGCCGCGCGGGTCTTTGGCTTTGAAGATTGGGTCGGCGGGCGCTATTCGGTCTGGGGGCCGATCGGGCTGTCGGTGATGATCGCGGTGGGGCCAGAGCGCTTCGCGCAGTTTCTGGCCGGGGCCAAGGCGATGGACGACCATTTCCGCGCCGCCCCCTTCGCCGGCAATCTGCCCGTGTTGTTGGCGCTGACCGGGATCTGGCACAACCAGATCTGCGGCTATGCCACGCGCGCCGTGCTGCCCTATGACCAGCGCTTGTCGCGGCTGCCGGCCTACCTGCAACAGCTTGAAATGGAGAGCAACGGCAAGCGCGTGGCGATGGATGGGTCCGATCTGCCCTATCCGTCGGGGCCGGTCGTCTGGGGCGAGCCGGGCACCAACGGCCAACATGCCTTCTACCAGCTGATCCATCAAGGCACGCGGGTGATCCCGTGCGAATTCATGCTGGCGGCAGAGGGGCAAGAACCCGATCTGGCGCACCACCACCTGCTGCTGGTGGCCAATTGCCTCGCCCAATCCGAGGCGCTGATGCGCGGCCGGTCATTGGCCGAAGCCACCCGGATCATGGCCGAAAAGGGCCTGACCGGGGCCGAGCTGGACCGTCAGGCCCGCCATCGGGTCTTTCCGGGCAATCGCCCCTCGACGACGCTGCTTTTTCCCCGGCTGACACCGCAGGTGCTGGGCGCAATCCTCGCCCTCTACGAACACCGTGTGTTTGCCGAGGGGGTCATTCTTGGCATCAACAGCTTTGACCAATGGGGGGTAGAGCTGGGCAAGGAACTGGCGCTGGCGCTGGCGCCGGTGCTGGAGGGCACCGCCGACGCGACCGGAAAGGACGGCTCCACCCGTCAGCTAGCCGCTGAAATCCATCGGCTGCGCAGCGCCGGATAGGGTGCGGGCCTCTCGGGCGATCCGTCGCCTAAGCCACGCAAAGCGCGCCCTTCATCTTCGCAAAAATATCCCGGGGGGAGTCCGCAGGACGGGGGGCAGCGCCCCCTTGCCTCATCGCGGCTTGCTTTGGCGGGTCTCTTTCGGGCGCAGCACCAGCCAGATCAACGCCCCTCCGGCCAACACCAGAAACGGCAACATTGCCATGTTGACCGCTTGCCACCCAGCCTGCGGATCGCCCGAAGCCGAGCAATTCATCAGCCCGCCAGAACTGAGCGAGGCCACGAAAACCCCGCCGAAGACCACGAAATCGTTGATCCCCTGGATATGGCCGCGTTCCTCGGGCGCATGGGCCGAAGCCAGCATCGCCGTTGATCCGATAAAGCCGAAGTTCCAGCCAAGTCCCAGCAACACCAGCGCGATATAGAACTGCTCGAGGTCCACCCCCGACATCGCCACCGCCCCCGAAACCGCCAGAATGACCAGCCCCAGTCCCACGATCACCTCGCGTCCGAATCGCGCGATTAGATGGCCGGTAAAGAAGCTTGGCATATACATCGCCAGCACATGCGCCGAGACGATATTGGCCGCGTCCCCCGCCTCATAGCCGCAGCCGACCACCGCCAGAGGCGTCGAGGTCATCACCAGGTTCATCAACGCGTAGGATACCATCGCGCAGATCATCGCCACCACGATCACCGGATCGCGCAGCAACTCGCCGCGCGACCGGCCCGGATGCGCGGTGCCTTTTGCGCGCCGCCCGGGGGCAGGGATTTCAAGAAAGGCAAACAGGATCGGCCCGATCAGGTTCAACCCGATCACCGCCAGATAGGTTGCCATGAACGGCACGACCATCGCCTGACTGGTCATTCGGACCAGTTGCGGCCCGATGATCGCCGCCGCCAGCCCGCCCGCCATGACATAGGATATGGCTTTGGGCTGGAATTCTGGGCTGGCGGTATCGGTTGCGGCAAAGCGATAAAACCCTTGCGCCGACATGTAGATCCCGGTCAGGAACGATCCCGCCATGAACATCCCGAACGATCCGACATAAAGCGCGCGTGCCGCGATCGCAGCACCCGCAGCGCCCGCCACCGTGGCCAGAATGAAGCCCGCGCGGCGTCCATAGCTCTGCATGAACTCTGACAGCGGTTGCGCCGACAGCACCGA
Source organism: Rhodobacteraceae bacterium UBA6197 (assembly GCA_002422085.1). GTDB lineage: Bacteria > Pseudomonadota > Alphaproteobacteria > Rhodobacterales > Rhodobacteraceae > UBA6197. Next base: position 25,924 of record DISZ01000019.1, on the reverse strand, counting down.
CCCCAGCACGATCAGCGACAAGGGCAGAGTCGACCAGCACGGGTTCGAGGCAAGGCTTTGCCCGGCCAACCCGCCGACAATGAAGATCATCGACATCTGCGAGCCCAGCAACGCTTGTGCCAATACCAGAACGGTCAGATTGCGCTTGGCGCGGGAATCGGAGGAAAAGGGCCTGTCTGTCATCTGCCTTGACTAGCGCGACACGTCTGGCAGGGAAAGGGGCTGGTGCGCTGTCGCGGGCTGGGGCAACCTGCCGCGATGGGACAATACGTCATAACCACCGATGCGGATGTGGCCGAAGGCGCGGCCTGGCTGGCCCGCGCCGAGCCGCGCTTTGCGGCGGCCCTGATACTGACTGGCCCCTTGCCGCTGCGTCGGCGCGCGGATGGTTTCGCGGCCTTGCGCGATGCGATCATCGGCCAGCAGGTCTCGGTTGCATCGGCCCGGGCGATCACGGCGCGGATGCTGGCGGCGGGCCTGGCCGAAGAGCAGGCTGTGGCGCGGGCAAGCGAAGACGATCTGCGCCTTTGTGGCCTGTCGCGACAAAAGATCCGCTACCTGTTGTCACTGGCTGAGGCGGGGCTGGATTACCCCGGCTTGCGCCATTTGCCGGATGCCGATGTGATCGCCCGACTGACGGCACTTCATGGCATCGGTCAGTGGACCGCCGAGATGTATCTGATGTCGGCCCTTGGCCGGGCCGATGTCTTTGCCGCCGACGACCTTGCGCTGGCCGAGGCGGCGCGGCAGATCTTTGATCTGCCCGACCGGCCCCGGCGCAAGGCTTTTGCGCAGATGGCGCTGGCATGGTCGCCGTGGCGGGCGGTTGCGGCGCGGCTCTTGTGGGCATACTACGCCAAGGTGAAATCACGCGAGGGGGTCCTATGACGCGAAAATTGCAGGCCGGACGGCGCGCGCCGAAATCGGGCAAGACGGCTTCGGTCGTGGTGTTTCTGCATGGCTATGGCGCCGATGGTGCCGATCTTCTGGGCCTTGCCGATCCGTTGGCGCCGCATCTGCCCGACACCTTGTTTGTGGCCCCGGATGCACCTGAACCCTGCGCTGGCAATCCCTTCGGGCGGCAGTGGTTTTCGATCCCCTGGCTTGATGGCTCGTCCGATGCCGAGGCGGCGGCGGGGTTGGATCTGGCGGTGGCGGACCTCAACGGGTTCCTCGATGACTTGCTGGAGGAAACCGGCGTAACCCCTTCAAAAATGGCGATTGTCGGGTTTTCGCAAGGCACGATGATGGCGCTGCACACGGTGCCGCGCCGGGCCCGGCCCTTGGCCGGTATCGTTGCCTTTTCGGGGCGGTTGCTGCAACCCGAGAGGTTGGCCGCCGAGGCGATCAGCAAACCGCCGGTCCTGCTTTTGCACGGAGATGCCGACCCGATGGTGCCCTTTGCCGATATGGCGCTGGCGGCGGACGCGCTGGTTGCGGCGGGGTTTGAGACCTATGCCCATGTCATGAAGGGCACGGGCCACGGCATTGCACCTGATGGGCTGTCGGTTGCGCTGGCGTTTTTGCAAGATTGTCTCGAAAAGGCTTGAACTTCGCCTTTCTTGCGCCCACCTTCCTGTTGACCAGAAGGAGAAACGCCATGGAACTTGCTCTGCTGACCGCTTTGGCCCTTGCCTCGGCTGCGCTGCTGGTGTTGCGGGCTATGGCGTCTCAGCCGCAAAAGCAGGTTGCGCGCGCGCGTCGTTGACCCGGTGATCGGGGCACTGGGTGCCTGCCGCCGTTCCCGGCTTTGAGAGTTTGCCCTCGTCGTCACATGTGCGTCACCTTCGCGCATTAGCCCTGTCGCTAGGGCAATGCCCCATGTTGCGGGGCTTGCCCTTGGCTATACGCCATATATAGTGATGACATGCCGGGGCGGGGTTCCCCGCCTTGGTGCCGAAACAGGCTGTCAGGGCGAGGAAGTTTTGACCGATGCTGGATGAGCGCACCCACCCGGAATTTCGAACGCAGTTCGTGCGTGAACCTGCGGCGTTGCGGCGGTTCCCCGCATTGGTGCTCAACGCTGATTTTCGGCCATTGTCCTATTACCCGCTGTCGCTTTGGCCGTGGCAAGAGGCGATCAAGGCGGTGATTCTGGATCGGGTCACCATTCTGGCCGAATATGACGAGGTGGTGCGAAGCCAACGCGAGGCGATACGCATACCCTCGGTCGTCGTGCTGAAGGAATTCATCCGACCCCAGAAGCGCGTAGCCTTCACGCGCTTCAATCTTTTCTTGCGTGACGAATTTTGCTGCCAGTATTGCGGCTCACGCGGCGATCTGACCTTTGACCATGTCGTGCCGCGGTCGCGCGGTGGCGTGACCAGTTGGGAAAACGTGGTCGCGGCCTGTTCGCCTTGCAATCTGAGAAAAGCCAACAAATCGCTGCGACAGGTCGGGATGCACCTGCACCGCACGCCGCATCGGCCCACAGCCGAGGAAATGCACGCCATCGGGCGGCGGTTTCCGCATTCGCACCTGCATGAGAGTTGGCTCGATTTTCTCTACTGGGATGCCGAACTGGAGGCCTGAGCGGGCATGTTGTTGCCCCTCGTGCAAAGCCCACGTGGCACGATCGAATGCGGGGGGCAGAGCTGTCCCCGGCTTTGATCGGCCTGCATCCGCGCTGCGAAAACGCGGTTCCGGCGCGGTTCCGGCAAGGAACTGACGATCTGCCGGTGAGTGCGGCCGGACTTGCGTTTGTCAGACACTCGCGTCGGGCTGGGGGGGCATCGCGCCAATCGGCTGACCGCCCTTTGCATCGCACTCGGTCAGAACGCCGTCAGGTGGCCGAAAGCGCGGTGTGTAGTTTCAAGATAGCGGCGCGCGGCGGGGGTCTGCTTGGTGGTGGGGCCCGGTATCCTGCGGGCAATGTCCGGGGCGGCACGGGCGTGTTCTGGCCGTCGGCGGCGCCCGACGTGTAGGGGCGACTCATCGCGCGGATTTGGCCGAGGTCACAGAAATTGCGCCTCGTCGGCAAGGGTCCGTCGCGGCTTTGGCGCCGGTATTTCATCGGTGCGCAGCCGTCGCGCGCGCCGCAAGGAGGGGGGCGACGAGGTTGCATGAACCTTCAGTTGGCTCGGCTCGGCTCGGCTCGGCTCGGCTTGCCGGACCGCGCGCAGGCCTAGGGCTTTCGGGCGAACGGCAAGCCCCGATCCCGATCCCGATATCGTCGCGGCGCCGGGACGGACAGGTTTGGGCCGCAGGAGGCGCGGATGGTTCTTGGCGCTTGCGCCGGGCTGTTGTGATCTGATCTGCCTCAGGATCGACGGCAGAGGTCCAAAGGCGGGATCATCCCGCGCGGCGCAAGATGCCAAGCCAAGCCCGTGTCGTGGCCGTCAAAGCGCGGCCAATGCGGGAACGAGATCACCATAGCCGGTAAAGCGGCGCTCAAATCTTAGTCCCAGCCGATCAGCGGCCTCGCGCGCCAGGGCGTCCAGGGTCGGGTCATTTGTCTGCGCCTGATAGATCAGCCGGTCGTAATTGCCGAAATACATGTCGCGCAGCTCTGGATGGCGGTCCAGCCCCATCGGCCGCCAGACAAAGGCATCGAACTGGCGGACCAGAAAATCGGTCAGGTAAAAGGCGGTGAATTCGTCGTCAGCCTTGGCGGCAAAAACTTCGTTGCCTTCATAAAACGAATAGCAATGCGGTCCGGCGACCATCTCGACGCCCAAGGCGGCACAGCGCTCGGCCAATAGCCCGCCGGTGCCACAATCGGCATAGACGACAAAGATGCGCTCGTAATCGGCCCGATGCTTTTCTACAGCCGCTTCAACAGCTTCGGTGATCTTTTCGGGGTAAAGATGCAGATTGGCGGGCAGGCAGGTCAACTCCAGATGACCCCAGCCGTTCGCCTTGATCAGGGTGAGGATTTCGCGGGCCAAGGCGCCGCAGGCGATCAGCAATACCCGGCCTTGCTGCGCGAACACCGTCCGCGCCTCGGTCAATGTCGTTTCCGAAAGCGTCATTCGACCCGCGCCAGCAGTCGCACCACGCCTGCACCGATCAATGCCATGACCGCCAGCGTGGCAATCGACACCCCCGATGAGGTGGCCAGCCAGATCGTGGCTCCGGCTGCGATGACCACAACGGCCAGCAGGATTAGGAAGTGAGGTAGCGGCATGTCGAGCCTCCTATCCCGTTCAATATGGGGCCATTGCCTGAAAAGGCCAAGGCCCCGGAAGCGGTTCCGGGGCCAGATTTGCGGGCTTTGGCCCCGAAACAGTCACAGCTATGTTAACCAGCGGCCATCTGGTTGTGTTTGCGCGCAATGAAGACCTTGGCGGTTTCGACCGCCACAGCGGCATCGCGGCAATAGGCATCGGCGCCGATCGCGCGGCCAAACTCTTCGTTCAGCGGCGCGCCCCCGACCAGCACGATATAGTTTTCGCGGATGCCCTGTTCCTTCATCGTGTCGATCACGACCTTCATATAGGGCATGGTGGTGGTCAGCAGCGCCGACATCCCCAGAATATCGGCATCTTCACGGGCCAGCGCTTCGAGATACTTCTCGACCGGGTTGTTGATGCCCAGATCGACGACCTCAAAGCCCGCGCCCTCCATCATCATCGCCACGAGGTTCTTGCCGATGTCGTGAATGTCGCCCTTGACGGTGCCGATCACCATCTTGCCCATCCGCGGCGCGCCGGTCTCGGCCAGAAGCGGCTTGAGAATGGCCATGCCGCCCTTCATCGCGTTGGCGGCCAGCAGCACCTCGGGGACAAACAAGATCCCGTCGCGGAAGTCCGCGCCAACAATCGTCATCCCCGCGACCAGTGCCTTGGTCAGCACGTCATAGGGCGTCCAGTCGCGCTTCAGAAGGATTTGCACGCCTTCTTCGATTTCTTCGCGCAGACCGTCATAGAGGTCATCATGCATCTGAAGCACAAGTTCCTCGTCATCCAGTTCCGAAAGAATGATGTCGTTTTCGTCTGCCATGTCGTTCTCCTGGACACTCGCTTGCCTCTTAATGCGGGCAAAGACCCGCCGGCACTTGGCAAATTGCGACATGCGCCCCATCGCAACCGACAGAGGTCGCGCAATTCTTCTGGCGCGTGTTCCTCAAATGTTCTAAATCTGTGCCATGCCCTTGCCACCGGCCAATCCCGCCTTGCGCCTCAAGGGGCGCGCAAGTGCCACCAACCCGGTCGGCCGATTCGAGCCCTATGCCCGAATCCCGGTCGATGACGGCTGGGATATCGACGAGGATACGCGCCTGTTGCGCACCGAACTGGCACTGGAACGCCCGCGCAGCATCATCACCCGCAACCGGTCGCCCGATGTGCCGTTCGACCGCTCGGTCAACCCCTACCGGGGCTGCGAACACGGCTGCATCTATTGTTTTGCGCGGCCCAGCCACGGCTATCTTGGTCTGTCGGCGGGGCTGGATTTCGAAACCCGATTGACCGCCAAACCCGAGGCACCGGCGCTTTTGGCGCGCGAACTGGCGCGCAAGGGCTATCGCCCGGCGCCGCTGGCGATTGGCACCAACACCGACCCCTATCAGCCGATCGAGGCACAGTTGCGAATCATGCGCGGCCTGCTGGAGGTCCTGTCGGAATTCAACCATCCGGTGGCGATCGTCACCCGCGGCGCCACGATCACCCGCGACCTTGATATCCTGGCCAGCCTGGCCAGCCGCAATCTGGTGCAGGTTGGCGTCTCGCTGACCACGTTGAACCCCGGCCTTGCCCGCCAGATGGAGCCGCGCGCGCCCAGCCCCGCCCGCCGTCTGGCGATGATCCGTGATCTGGCCGGGGCAGGGGTGCCAACGCGGGTCATGGCCGCGCCGATGATCCCGGCCCTGACCGATCACGAACTGGAAGCCATCCTTGCCGCAGGACATGCCGCCGGGGCCCGCTCGGCGGCGATGATCCTGCTGCGGCTGCCGCATGAGGTGGCGCCGCTGTTTCGCGACTGGCTTGATCGCCACCATCCCGGCCGGGCGGCGCATGTTCTGGCGCGGCTGCACGAGATGCGCGGCGGGCGCGACAATGACCCGCGCTTCAAGACGCGGATGACCGGCGAAGGGCCGATGGCGCGGCTTCTGGCACATCGGTTTCGGCTGGCGTGCCGCAGGCTCGGCCTTGCCACCGACACCGCCGCGACCGACACCGCCGCGCTGGAGTGCGGCCGCTTTGCGCCGCCGCCGAAAACCGGTGACCAGCTCAGCCTGTTCTGAACGACGTCAGCGATCAACTCGGCTTCGGGGCAAGAAGCGCGCCCGACCCCGCGCGTCCGCCAGACCGGCTTTACTGCCGCCTAGACCCGGCGCCGTCCGCGCCGTTCGCGCGACGGGCCCTCGTCGTCGCCGGTTCCGTCGGAGGCGGAGGAAAAGCCGCCCAGTTTTTCCGAGATCAGCTCGGGCGAGGGCCGCGGGCCGCGCGGGCGGCTTTCCAGCGCGGCGCGCATCGCCTTCAGATGTTCGGGCATCGTGCCGCAGCAACCGCCGATGATCGTCGCCCCCGCATCGCGCGCCAGCACCGCGTATTCACCCATCAATTCGGGGGTGCCATCGTAATGGATGTGGCCGTCATGGTATTTCGGGATCCCCGCATTACCCTTGGCGATGATCGGGCGCTCGGTTCCGGCCGCGACAAACCCCAGAATGGTGCGCATCAGGTCCGAGGCCCCGACGCCACAATTCGCGCCAAAGGCCAGCGGTGGGTTCGGCAGTTTTTCGACCAGCGCCACCAACTGCGCCGAGGTCACCCCCATCATCGTGCGCCCGGCGGTATCAAAGCTCATCGTGCCGCACCACTCCATCCCGGCCAGCAGCGCCGCCTCGGCGGCCGCGCGAAATTCTTCGGGGGCTGAAATCGTCTCGACCCAAAGAACATCGGCACCGCCGGCCTTCAATCCCTCGGCCTGCTCGTGAAACATCTCGACGGCAAGCTCATGGGTCAGTGTGCCCAGTGGCGCAAAAATATCTCCGGTTGGCCCCATCGACCCCGCAACCACCACCGGACGCCCCGCCGCATCGGCCACCTCGCGCCCGAGGGTCGCGGCCACACGGTTCAACTCATGCACGCGACCTTGGGCATTGTGCAGCTTCAAGCGGCTGGCGTTACCGCCAAACGAGTTGGTCAAGAACAGATCCGAGCCAGCCTCGACCGCGCCGCGATAAAGCGCGCGGATCTTGTCGGGATGGTCCACATTCCACAATTCGGGCGCTTCGCCGGATGACAGGCCCATGTTGAACAGGTTGGTGCCGGTGGCACCATCGGCCAGAAGCCAGTCATGGGTTGCCAACAGACGGCTCAGCGCATTGGTCATGTACAGGTCTTTCTTTCAGGGGTCACAGGACGGCCGGGCAGGCCACCTCTTGCCTTCATGTGCCATGCCGACGCGGGCTTGGCAATTTCTTAGGCGGTTGCCACAGATCGGGGTTCCGCGCACGGGGCCGGAACCAAGAAGGAACACGCCCCCGTCGCGATAGCTTCGTTCTTTTAGATCAACGCCTTTGCGCCGAAATGCCGGGCGACACCCGGGGTTTTCATCGTCCTTGCCGCCCCGGAGGTTGCGGCGTGGTGCGGCTCGATTTCACCGAAAACCGAAGGTTATGGGCTGACGATCCCCAGTTTGCGCGAATCAAGCGTCGCGGCCGCGTGTGTATTGCAAATCTGGTTCGGGGGGCGGGTGATTGCCGCCTCGGCGATGCTGCCACCGACAAAGACGCCAAGCGATTTCCGTCGCGGATCATCGTCTTTGGCCATGATCCGGCTTTCATCCCGCGTCTCTGGATGCCCGTTGCCGCCCCCCGTTGCCGCCCCCCGCAGCCAGAGCAATTGGGATCGCAGGCACGGAAGATCGTCCGGAATGCTGGCTGGCGCTGGCGCTGGACCAACATATCTGATCGACCCGGAAGAAAGCCCCCGCTATCAAGGCACCCGCTACGACGACCTCTGCCATACTGGGGCCTGTTGCCGGCAATTGCAGAAATTACGGGTGGCGATCGACCGAATTGGGCACAATCGGCTCCTTCATGGCTGACCGGTGAACGGAGCCTTCGGGACGTGAGGTCGCCGCCTTCAGGTCCACCGTTTTGACCGCGTTGATGGTTGGCAAGGCAGCTTTCCATCGGCTTTCCGCCGGTGCCAGACGGTGCCAGACGGTGCGTCGGTTGAGGTCAGGATTCCGGGGCAGTTCATACGCGAACCCGAGAAGCCATTGCCCGACCTGTCGCACAGCATGGCCATGACAGGGCCAGCGCGACGGATGGGCCCGGTTTTCGGTCCGGTTCGATCAGAGCAGGTCTTTCGACAGCTTCGGCAGAGATATTGATATGAATTCTGCCGGATCGTGGTGCAGGCGTCCCCCTTGGCCAGCGCGTCCCGCGACAAGGCGGGCGCCGGTAGTTCGTTCAACCAGGCCGCGCTTTGCGAAATGGTTTCAGACCCTTGCCAGGGTTTCCGCATCCGGTCCGTGCAGGCGCGATTCGCGCCAGCTTCAGATCGTCGCGTGCGTTGAGCGCAGTAACGAAGGCCGTGGTGCGGCACAGAGGCTTTTTCGTGGAAAAGGCGGGCGATCTGACTACCCGCCCCGATCAGCAAGCGGGCCAATACGGCTTTCGGGTATTTCCGTTGCGTGACTGCCACGAGGGTCTTTGACGGCAACCATTCTGGCGGGCGGATTTTCGATGGGCAGCGGCGCGGGGTGGCGGATGGCGCGGGCAATATCGGCAGCCGCCAGCGCGAGAGTGGCACGGTTCGGGGCTGCGATGTAAAGCGGTTGCCAGTTTGGCGCAAACCCTGCCTTGAACTGGCGCAAGCCCGCCGTTCCGGCCCGTGCTTCGACCCGGCGCCAGAGTGCCGCCGCGGCGCCGCTGGCCTGTTCGGATCGGGGCGGTAGCGCCGCCAGAGACAGGCGCGCCATGCCACAGGCGCGCGCCTGTGCGATTGCGAGTTGGATCAAGGCCTGCATCGTGCCATCCGGCGCCTCGGGGTCGGTGCGCATCAGGTCCAGCACCCATTCCGACCCGCCTTGGTGAAAGCTCGCAAAGCCGATCAACCTGTCCTTTTGGTGCGCCAGATAGACCCGCTGACCAGCCACATAGGACGCACTGAACCGCCCCATCGAAAAGCCCCGCTCACCACCGCGCGCCTGCGCCCAAGCGGTCGAAATGGCGGCCATCGCGGCCTGTGGCAGGGCCGGAGGGCTGGCGTGGCGGACGGTGACCTGCGCGCGCGCCGCCTTGCGCAGCTTGCGGCGCAGCCCGGCGCGTTCGGGGGTAGCCAGATCGAATTCCCTCGGGTCAAGCCATGCCTCGAGCGCGACGGGCGCGACGGCCCAACGCGCTTGTCGCGCCCGTGCGGCAGTGCGCGCGCCGATCTTGTAAAGGCAGCAGATCCGCCCCTCGGCCCGCGCTGTCGCGCGCAGCCCGGCCAATAGCCCGGCCACATCGGCTGCGCCGAACGGGTCGAGCAGCCCGACCAGGGCCTGAGGGGTGCGCCCGAGCATCCAGCCCGACTTGGCCAGCGGGTCCAGAAAAACGCCATGCTCGCCTTGGCGCAGCAGGCCCAGTTCGGCCCGAGGTGCCAGCGCCACCAATGCCGCGAGGCGCGGCGTCAGGATCTGCGCCGGCGACCGCTCCTGCGCGATGGAGGCCTTTTCCGCACCCGGTCGCGCCAGCGCCACCGCGAGCCCGCCCAAGATCGCGGGCAGCGCGAAATAGACCGCGCGCCAGGCCAGAACCGCGGCCAGCAGCGGCGTCTCGGCACTGCCCGGCAGCATCATCAGCAACGTCACCTCGAAAGGGCCGACACCGCCGGGCGTGCCCGACACGAACCCCGCCCCAAGCGCAAGCAGGAACGCGGGATAAAGGGTGGCCAGCCCGGGGCCGCCCGCAGGGAGGAGCACCCAAAGCGCCACCGCCGCAGCCGCCGTATCGACCAGCGCCAGTGTCAGGATCCGGCCGATCACCGGCAGGCTGGGCAGCCGGACCCGCCAGCGCCCGAGCCGCACCCCCGACCGCAAACCCGGGTGCCACAATGTCAGGGCCACCAGCGTCGCGGCGGCGATCATGCCCAACGCGCCCGCGATCCGTGCGCCGGGCAGCGCGACCGGCAGGATCAGCAGGGCAACCGACGTAACCACGGCCCAGCCCGCCAGAAACGAGGCCGCGACGGCGGCGGTGATCCGACTGGCCTCGACCAGCCCCAGACCGGGCATCATGCGCCAGCGCACCAGCGCGCCCGAGACCAGACCGAACCCCAGCGTCTGCGAAATGGCGATGGCGGCCGCCCCGGCGTGGCGTGCCTTGCGTTGCGACTGCCCCGTCGCAAGTGCGTGATGCAAGACCCCGTCGTAGTGGCCCAGTGCCCAGAAGCTGACCCCGGTCGCTGCCAGTGCCGCTGCCCATTGCCCCGGCCCAACCTGATGAAACGCCGCCAGAACCGCGCCCGTATCAAGCGCCATCAGGCGGTCGCGCAACACCAGCACGAGCACCGCCAGCCCCGCCAGCGCCAGAAACTGGTGCAGCAAAGGTCGGCGCCAGGACAGGCCCGCCGAGCCCCCCCCGTCGGATGTCGAAACTGCCGCCCGCGCCGCGCTTGAACGACCGCGCGGCGTCAAGCCCTCGGCGGACTCCGCCTTCGTCAGAATTGTCATTGTCACCTCTGCCTGCCGGATCCCGAAGCCGGGGTAGCAGGGGGCGGTTCACAGGGGTTTAAGGCCCGCCGGAAAAACAAGCACAATTCGACCGATCCCGGCCGCACCGATCCTGACCGTAGGGAGATTGCGCGCGAAGGCGGTCGGCAGGGGCGGGCCCCCGGAAAAGGTCGAGCCAGATGCGCCGGCAAAGAAACCCCCGCCGCGCGGATGCGTGACGGGGGAAGGATCAGAGGGCGGGGTCATGGCGCCCCTTGGGCGCCGGGCCACGCAACGCCCCGAAGGTTCTGGCCGGATCGAGGGATCAGGACTCGCTCATCACCTGTTTCTTGGCCTCTGCCAGCAATTCAGCCATTTTCGTGCGGATCGTCACTTCGTCCGCCAACGTGCCCAGATCGCCGGCGATCTTGCGATAGACGTCTTCATGGCCCGCTTCTTCAAAATCCGAGGCGACGACCTCTTTGGCATAGGCGGCGGCGTCCTCCGCCGATTTACCCATCAGGCCGGCGGCCCAGAGGCCTAAAAGCCTGTTGCGCCGAGCATCAGCCTTGAACTGCAATTCGGCATCATGCGCGAATTTGTTTTCAAAGGCGTTTTCGCGTTCGTCGAAGGTGGTCATCAGGGCCCCCGTCAGATGGTGAGTGTTCCCTCCCCATATGCCCGCGCCGGGCCGGTCCTGCAAGCCCTGCATTGTCTCAGAGTGTCTGTGCCTGTCGCGACCCCCTTTGTCTTGCGAGATGGCGGCGCTTGCCCTATAGGGGCCGAAAGGGGCCTTCGGGCCCGCGCGGTCCCGCCGGGTAGGGGCCCATACCGGACGGAGCAGCCATGGCACCTCGGCGCAAGAAGATCTACGAAGGCAAGGCAAAGGTTCTTTATGAAGGCCCCGAGCCCGGCACGCTGGTCCAGTATTTCAAGGATGACGCGACCGCCTTCAACGCCCAGAAGCGGGACGTGATCGAAGGCAAGGGCGTGCTGAACAACCGTCTGTCGGAATATTTCATGACCGGGCTGACCAATGTCGGCGTGCCCAACCACTTTATCCGCCGCATCAACATGCGCGAACAGCTGATCCGTCAGGTCGAGATCATCCCGCTTGAGGTGATCGTGCGCAATTTTGCCGCGGGCAGCATCTCCAAACGTCTGGGGATCGAGGAAGGCACGCCGTTGCCGCGCCCGATCGTCGAATACAGCTACAAGAACGACGCTCTGGGCGACCCGCTGGTGCCCGAGGAATACATCATCGCCTTTGGCTGGGCCAGTCAGCAGGACATGGATGACATCGTGGCGCTGGCGCTCCGGGTCAATGATTTCCTGTCGGGCGTGTTTTACGGCGTCGGCATCAAGCTGGTCGATTTCAAGATCGAGATCGGCCGGATCTGGGATGGCGATTTCATGCGCCTGATCGTGGCCGATGAAATCAGCCCCGACAGCTGCCGGCTGTGGGATGTGAAAACCGGCCAGAAGCTGGACAAGGACGTGTTCCGCCGCGATCTGGGCAGCCTGACGGACGCCTATACCGAAGTGGCGCGGCGTCTGGGCGTCTTGCCGACCAATGCCACCAACATCACCAAACCGACGCTGATCAACTGAGGCGCTGATTAACTGAAAGGTCATCCGATGAAAGCCCGCGTTCATGTCATGCTCAAGGACGGCGTTCTGGACCCGCAGGGCGAAGCCGTGCGTCATGCGCTTGGCACGCTGGGGTTTGCCGGTGTGGGGGGGGTGCGTCAGGGCAAGGTGATCGACCTTGAACTGACCGCGACCGACCGCGCTGCCGCCGAGGCCGAGGTGGTGGCGATGTGCGAAAAGCTGTTGGCCAACACCGTGATCGAGAAATACACCATCGACATCGCCTGAGAGAGGGCGTCGCCGGGCCTTGCCCGAACGCGCTCTCGCCGCATCGCGCTGTTGAAAGTCTGAACCAAGTCGAAAGCAGGATTGTGCCATGAAAGCTGCTGTCATCACCTTTCCGGGGTCGAACTGTGACCGGGATCTGGCCGTCGCCTTTGAACGCGCCGGGGCAGAGGTGACGCGGGTCTGGCACAAGGACAGTGTGCTGCCCGAGGGCACTGATATCGTCGGCGTGCCGGGTGGGTTTTCCTATGGCGACTATCTGCGCTGCGGCGCGATTGCCGCGCAAAGCCCGATTGGTGGCGCGATTCGGGATTTCGCGGGTCGCGGTGGTTATGTGCTGGGCATCTGCAACGGCTTTCAGGTGATTACCGAAATGGGGCTGCTGCCGGGCGCGTTGATGCGCAACGCGGGGCTGAAATTCGTCTGCAAGCCGGCGACCTTGCGGGTAGAGACCACGGACTGCGCCTATACCAGCGGCTATGCCAAGGGCGCCGAGGTGGTTTTCCCGGTCGCGCACCACGATGGCAACTATACGATCGACGCCGAAGGGCTGGCGCGGCTGGAAGGCGAGGACCGTGTCGCGTTTCGCTATGTAGACGGGTTGAACGGCTCGGTCGCCGATATCGCCGGGGTGCTAAGCGCCAATCGCCGGGTGTTGGGGCTGATGCCGCACCCCGAGCGGGCGGTCGATCCGGCGCAGGGTGGCACCGACGGATCGGCAGTCTTCCGCGCGTTGGCCTCGGTTATGGCCCGCGCCTGAGAGCCGTGCCTTGAGGCGCGAGGCCGAGTGGCCTAAGTTGGGCTATGGCTGAGCCGCAACAGATACCGGATCTTTTGACTCCGATCGAGCCCCGTCGGCCCCGCCGGCGGCGCTGGCTGGTGCGCACCGTGTTCGTCGCGATCCTGGCGGTGGCGGTGGCGGTGGTCTGGTTCACCAATTCATGGCTGACCGAACGTTTCACCGAAACCACGCGGGTGCGCAGCGAACTGCGTCTGGCGCTTTATTCCGGCAATATCCTGTCCGAGTTGCAGCGCACCGCGGTGGTGCCGCTGTTGCTGGCGCGGGATCCCGAACTGCTGAGCTCGCTCGGCAACGGGCTTTATTCCTCGACCTCGGCACGGCTGATCTCGGCCAAGAAGGAAATCACCGCCGCCTCGATCCGGCTGCTGGACAATTCGGGCCGCACCGTGGCCGCGACCGATCGGCAGTTGATCGGCACGCAATACGTTCAGGCACCCTATTATGTCGAGGCGATGCGGTCGCGCGACACGATCTTTACCGCCGTGGCGCGCGAAACCGGGGGCACCGAATTCGTCTATTCGCGGGCGCTGGTCGCCGAGGGCAAGACCGTCGGCGTGATCGTTGTCGAGGCGGATCTGGCCCGATTTGAGCGCAGCTGGTCGGGGATTGCCGATGCGATCGCGGTGACCGACAGCGAGGGCCGGATCATCCTCGCGACCGAGCCGCGCTGGCGCGGGCTGACCATGGCCGAGGCGCTGACGGCGCGTTCGGCGCCCTCGGCGATCGGGCGGGCGCTGCGACTGACCGCCGACTGGGCCAACGATCCGCCTGACGCCTACCTGCGCGGCACGGCGGTGATGCGCACCGAGACGCGGATTCCGTTCCGCGGTTGGCGGATGATTTCGTTTTCCACCTACGATTCGGTGCGCGAACGGGTGAACGCGGTGCTGGCGCTTGAAATCATGGGCTTTGCCATGTTGCTCGCGCTGGGGTTCTATCTGCTGTCGCGCCGCGCGCGGGTGCAATCGGCGGCCTATCGGCGCGAATCGGTCGAGCTGCGGGCGCTGAACGCGCGCCTGTCGCGCGAGATCGCCGAACGCGAGCGGGTGCAAAAGGATCTGGCGGTAGCCGAGCAGACCCTGGCGCAATCGTCGAAACTGGCTGCCTTGGGCGAAATGTCGGCCGCCGTCAGCCACGAGCTGAACCAGCCGCTGGCGGCGATGAAGACCTATCTGGCGGGGGCGCGGCTGTTGCTGCAACGCCAACGCCCGGAAGAGGCCCTGTCGTCGTTTCAGCGGATCGACGATCTGATCGAGCGCATGGGCGCGATCACCCGCCAGTTAAAGTCTTACGCGAGGAAAGGCGGAGAAGCCTTTGAACCTGTTGATCTTCGTGCCGCGATCTCGTCGGCGCTGGCGATGATGGAGCCGCAGTTGCGCGCCCGCACCGTCAAGATCACCCGGACCCTGCCGCGCAGCCCGGTGCGGGTGATGGCCGACCGGATCCGGTTGGAGCAGGTCATCATCAACCTGCTGCGCAACGCGCTGGACGCGACCAAGACCGCCGCCGACCCGCAGATCGAAATTCTGCTGACCACGGCAGAAACCGCCGTTTTGGCGGTGCGCGACAATGGCGCCGGGATCACCGATCTGGAAAAACTGTTCGAGCCGTTCTGGACCACCAAGAAACCTGGCGAGGGCACCGGATTGGGGCTGGCGATTTCCTCGACCATCGTTGCGGATTTCGGTGGTAGGCTGACGGCGCATAACGCCGAGAACGGGGGGGCTGTGTTTGAGATGCAACTGCCCCTATATGCAGACAAGACCGAGGGTAAGACCCCCTCGAAGACCGGAATGCGAGCAGCGGAGTAACCGATGGCACGGATGATGAAGGTGGCGATCGTCGATGACGAGGAAGACATGCGCCAGTCTGTCAGCCAGTGGCTGGCGCTGTCGGGCTTTGATACGGAAACCTATGCCAGCGCCGAGGACGCGCTCAAGGTCATCGGGGCCGATTGGCCCGGCGTGGTGATCTCGGATATCCGGATGCCGGGCATGGACGGGATGGCGTTCCTCAAGCGGTTGATGAGCCTTGATTCGGGGCTGCCCGTCATCATGATTACCGGCCATGGCGACGTGCCGATGGCGGTTGAGGCAATGCGGATGGGTGCCATGGATTTCATGGAAAAGCCCTTCAACCCCGACCGGATGACCGAATTGGCCAAACGCGCCACGCAGGTGCGCCGGATGACGCTGGACAACCGCGCGCTGCGCCGCGATCTGGCCGAGGGCGCGCAGGTGATGGGCAAGCTGATCGGTACCTCGCCGGCGATGGAGCGGCTGCGCGAGGATATTCTCGATCTGGGGCAGGCCGATGGTCACGTGCTGATCGACGGCGAAACCGGCACCGGCAAGACATTGGTCGCCCATGCGCTGCATGCCGTCGGGCCGCGTGCGACGAAGAAATTCGTGGTGGTCAGCTGTGCCGCCTTTTCCGAGGATGTTCTGGCCGCCAAGCTGTTTGGCCCGGTGGACGAGGGCGGCACGCTGCCTCTGGTCGAAGAGGCCCGCGGCGGCACGCTCTGCCTTGAGGATGTCGAGGCGCTCAGCCAGGGCCTTCAGGCCCGCGTGCTGACCTTCATCAACGATCAGGGCACCCCGGCCGAAACCCGCATCATCGCGATCTGCAATGACCATGGCGAGGGCCGCACCGTCGAAGACGCGCTGCGCCCCGATCTTTATTACCGGCTTGCCGCGCTGAAAATCATGCTGCCGCCGCTGCGCCAGCGTGGCGAAGATATCCTGATGCTGTTCAACCGCATGGCCGAACAATTCGCCGAGGAATATGGCTGCGACGCGCCCGAAGTGACCGCGCAAGAGGCCGCGCAACTGTTGCAGGCGCCTTGGCCCGGCAATGTCCGTCAGCTGATCAACGTGGCCGAACGGGCGGTGCTGCAAAACCGCCGCGGCACCGGCTCGATCGCCTCTTTGCTGATGGCCGAGAACGAAGATGCGGGCCCGGCGATGACCACCGAGGGCAAGCCGCTGAAAGAATATGTCGAGAGCTTTGAAAAGATGCTGATCGACAATACCATGCGCCGCCACCGGGGGGCGATCACGGCGGTGATGGACGAGCTGTGCCTGCCACGCCGGACGCTGAACGAAAAGATGGCGAAATACGGACTGAGCCGCGGCGATTACCTTTAGGCCGCTGGGTTTGGTGAAAACCCCTTGGCCTTTGGGCCGGGGTCTCTGGTCAGGCGCTGACCTTTGGAAATGGCCCTTGGCCAAGCGCTGACCTTGGGCCGGGCAGGGCGTCCCTTGGGAACCGGCTTGGCTTTCGGGGCGTCGCCAGCACGGCACCTGCGCCCGGCAGAACAATCCCGCCGCCGGAAGCGCAATGGACGATCGCCCGCGCGCCCAAACGGGCGGGCCTCGCGCCTTTTTGGAGACAGACCCCCCTCCGAGCGCCCGAGTCTGCCCGAGAAATTGCCGCCGCCGGAAGCGCCCCCCCGCTCTTTGCGGCTATCGGGGGTAACGATTTGGTAACGAAAAACCGATTGTGTTTGCGGTCGCAACAAAGCTATTGTCGGCTCACGTCGGTCTGGCGCGGGTAAATCGTGCCGCCGATCCATCAGTTTTGCTGGTTTTTGGCGCGCTGCTGCCCACGCTGGGTGACGGGGTCATCGATCAGCCGATTGGCCGAAAGGCTGCAAATTTACCCGTATGGTTTTGAAAAGCCACGGGTTTTCAGTTGGGCGCCACCGGAGAAATCCGGGCGCTTGGGTTAGAACCGCGATGAAGCGCGCAGAAATTTTCCAGGTGATGACGGGCGGGCCAAGGGCCCGAGCCGCCGCCGTGGTGCCTGCGCACCCTCTCGCCTTAACAGATCAACACGCTCCGATTTGCCGCCGACCTACGGATCGACCGCGAGGCGGACTGTGTGAGAATTGGATAAATGGCAAAGAAAATGCTTATCGATGCCACCCACGCGGAAGAGACCCGCGTCGTGGTGGTGGACGGCAACAAGGTCGAAGAGTTTGACTTTGAAACTGTAAACAAACGGCAACTGGCCGGAAATATCTATCTGGCGAAAGTCACCCGGGTCGAGCCGTCGCTTCAGGCGGCCTTCGTCGACTACGGCGGCAACCGTCACGGCTTTCTGGCTTTTGCGGAAATTCATCCCGATTATTATCAGATCCCGGTCGCTGACCGTCAGGCGCTGATCGAGGAAGAACGCGCCTATGCCGAGCGCGAAGAGGCGGAAGACAACGCCCGTTCGCGGTCGCGCCGGTCCTCGCGGTCGGGGTCCAAGCCGACCCGCGCCGCCGATACGGATGCGGTGACGCGTAGCGACGAAATCCCCGGCATGGCGGTCGTCGATCTGCAGGCCGATGCGGCACCGCACGACGCGGAGCAGAACGAAATCGCCCCTCAGGGCGCAGATCAGACGCAGGACGCGCAGCCCGATCTGGCCGCGGCGCCCGCCCCGCAGCTGCAAACCGACGAAGCCAATGGTGACGACTCTCACGCCTATGTTGCCGCCGACCATGCCGCCGATACCGATGACGAAATCGAGTCGGTCGCCGATGAGGACATGGCCGAAGAGATCCAGTCCCAGCGCAAGCCGCGCCCGCGGCGTTACAAGATTCAAGAGGTCGTCAAGGTCCGCCAGATCCTGTTGGTGCAGGTCGTCAAGGAAGAGCGTGGCAACAAGGGCGCTGCGCTGACCACCTATCTGTCGCTGGCCGGCCGCTACTGTGTCTTGATGCCGAACACCGCACGTGGCGGCGGCATCAGCCGCAAGATCACCAATGCGGTGGACCGCAAGAAGCTAAAAGATATCGCCTCGGAAATGGAAGTGCCGCAGGGCGCGGGTCTGATTATCCGCACCGCCGGCAGCCAGCGCACCCGCACCGAGATTCGCCGCGATTATGAATACCTGATGCGGCTGTGGGAACAGATCCGCGACCTCACGCTGCGCTCGGTTGCCCCGGCGCCGATCTATGAGGAAGGCGATCTGATCAAGCGCTCGATCCGCGACCTATACGGCAAGGAGATCGACGAGGTTCTGGTCGAAGGCGAACGCGGCTACCGCCTGGCCAAGGACTTCATGCGGATGATCATGCCGTCCCACGCCAAGAACGTGAAGAACTATTCCGAACAACTGCCGCTGTTCGCGCGCTTTCAGGTGGAAAGCTATCTGGGGGCGATGTTCAACCCGGTCGTGCAGCTGAAATCGGGCGGTTACATCGTGATCGGCATCACCGAGGCGCTGGTGGCGATCGACGTGAACTCGGGTCGTTCGACCAAGGAAGGCTCGATCGAGGATACCGCGCTGAAGACCAACCTCGAGGCGGCCGAAGAGGTCGCCCGCCAGTTGCGCCTGCGCGACCTTGCCGGGCTGATCGTGATCGACTTCATCGACATGGAAGAGCGCAAGAACAACGCCTCGGTCGAAAAGCGCCTGAAGGAAAAGCTGAAAACCGATCGTGCGCGGATTCAGGTCGGCCGGATCTCGGGCTTTGGCCTGCTGGAGATGTCGCGTCAGCGTCTGCGCCCCGGGATGATCGAAAGCACGACGCAACCCTGTTCGCATTGTCACGGCACCGGGTTGATCCGGTCCGACGACAGCATGGCGCTTCAGGTGCTGCGCCAGATCGAGGAAGAGGGCACGCGCAAACGGTCGCGCGAAGTGCTGGTCAAGGCGCCGGTTGCGGTGGCCAACTATCTGATGAACGCGAAACGCGAACACATCGCCGGGATCGAGGCGCGCTATGGCATGTCGGTCCGGCTTGAGGCCGATCCGGCGCTTGTCAGCCCCGATTTCTCGATCGAGAAGTTCAAGACGGCGACCCGGAATGTGCCCGAGGTGGTCAGTGCGGCCGTGTCGGTCGATGCCCGTCTGATGGCCGAGATCGACGAAGACATCGTCGACGAGGATATCGTTGACGACGTCGAAGAGCAGGACGAGGCCGAAACCTCGGTGGCGACCCTGGCGTCGGGCGACGAAGGCCCGAAAAAGAAAAAGCGTCGGCGTCGGCGGAAGAAGAAGTCGAATGGCGACTACGTCAGTGGCTCTGACGCCGAAGGCGCGGCCGACGATGACGGCGACGAGGCCGACACTGACGAGGCCGTGGCGGCGGCTGCACCCAAGGCACGCGCAAGCGCGGCGGTCGAACTTGCCGCCGAGGCATCTTCCGAGGCGACTGCCGAAGCGCCGGTGAAAAAGACGTCCAGCCGGACCCGCGCACCGCGCACCCGGTCCACGACGGCCACGTCGTCTGCCGCCAAGGCCGCGAAGGCGCCCGCAAAGGCCGAGGATGACGCGACAGCCATGGCCGAACCCGCGCCGAAAAAGACCACGAGCCGGTCGCGCAAGCCCAAGGTGGTGACCGAAGTCCCCGCCGAGGCGACCGCCACCGACGCCGCAGCAGAGGCCCCGAAAAAGCCAAGCCGCAGCAGTTCGCGGTCGAAAAAGACGGTCGCCGAGGCCGCAGCCCCCGAGGCCGCAGCCCCCGAGGCCGCAGCCCCTGAAGCCGCCGCCCCCGAGGCCCCGGTCGCGGCCGCACCGGCGATGTCTGCGCCCGCCGTCGTCGACGAAGCGCCAGCGGCGCAGCCGGTTCCGGCAGCCGCCGCCGCGCAACCCGCGCCGATCCCCGAGCCGGCACCGGCGGCTGAGGCCGACGATGATGGCAAACCGAAAAAACGCGGTTGGTGGTCGCTGGGCCGCTAAGCCTTGCAACAACGCGAAACGCCGGGCCCCTGTGCCCGGCGTTTTCAATTGGCGGCAACTTCAATCGGCAGCAACCGGGGTCAAAGCCCGCCGGCGCCGCGCCTTACCAGATAGGACTTGATCCCGCCTTCGTCGCGCGCCTCAAGCAACTCATGCCCGGCCTCGGCGCAAAAATGCGGCACGTCGACCCACGACGCCCCGTCCGACGCCAGAAGCCGCGCGACCGATCCCGGCGCCATCCCCGCCAATACCTTGCGCAACCGCAAGACGGGCAGCGGGCAAAGCAGCCCCAAGACATCAACCTCGGCATCTATATCGTTGGTTTGGCGGGTCATGATCGCCGCCCTAGCGCCAGCGAGACGATTTGTCCACGCGCTTGTGACATGCACCCCGGTGACGGCGCCCTTCGGATCGGCTAAGCAGATGGCATGTTCGGAATTGACCTCATCGACGCCGCCTTCCTGCCCGCCGCCGCCGTGGCGCTTTTTGCGGGGCTTTTGTCGTTTCTCAGCCCCTGTGTGCTGCCGATCGTGCCGCCCTATCTGGCCTATATGGGCGGGGTCAGCATGGGCGATCTGCGCGAAGGCCACAAAAGCGCGGTGTTGCCGGCGCTGTTTTTTGTGCTGGGCCTGTCGACGGTGTTCTTGTTCATGGGCTTTGCCGCCTCGGCCTTCGGTCGGTTCTTTTTGCAAAATCAGGAACTGTTCGGCAAAATATCGGGTGTGGTGGTCATCGGCCTCGGGCTGCATTTCCTTGGGCTTTACCGGATCCCGCTTCTGGACCGCGAGGCGCGGCTTGATGCGGGCGACAGGGGCGGCTCGGCGCTCGGCGCCTATGTGCTCGGTCTTGCCTTCGCCTTTGGCTGGACCCCGTGCATCGGGCCGCAATTGGGGATGATCCTGTCGATCGCGGCCTCGGGCGGTGAAATGGCGCGCGGCACGGCGCTGCTGGCCTTCTATGCGGCCGGGCTTGGCATCCCGTTCCTGCTTGCCGCGTTTTTCATTCAGCGCTCCATCGGTCTGATGAACCGCCTCAAACGCCACATGCAACTGATCGAGCGGGTCATGGGCGGGCTTTTGGTCGCGGTCGGTCTCGCGCTGTTGACCGGGGCATTTTCGGCCTTCAGCTTCTGGCTGCTCGAAACCTTCCCCGGCCTCGCCACGCTGGGCTGATCCGCTCTGACTTCTTTTTGGCCAAACTACTCCGGGGGTCCGGGGGCAGCGCCCCCGGGGCGTGCTTCAACCCTGCGACCAGTCGGGTTTGCGCTTTTCGATAAAGGCGGAAATTCCTTCCGAGGTATCGCGCCAGAGCATGTTTTCCACCATCACCGCGGCGGCATGTTCGTAGGCGCCGGCCAGAGTCATGTCGGCCTGATCGTAAAACGCCCGCTTGCCGACCTTGACGGCCGCCCCCAGCTTGCCCGCCAGCGTCGACGCCAGCCGCTCGGTCTCGCCGGTCAGCGCCTCGTGCGGCACGACACGGTTGACCAACCCGACTTCGCGCGCGCGCGCCGCATCGATGAACTCGCCGGTGGTCAGCATCTCGAACGCCACCTTGCGCGGCACATTTCGCGTCAAGGCGACCATCGGCGTTGAACAAAACAGCCCGATGTTGACGCCATTCACGCCAAAGCGTGTGCCTTCGGCCGCGACCGCCAGATCGCACGAGGCGACCAGTTGGCAACCGGCTGCCGTGGCAATGCCGTGCGCTTCGGCGATCACCGGCTGGGGCAGGGCGGGGATCATCTGCATCACCTCGGCGCAGCGCGCAAACAGATCGGCGAAATAGGCCCGGCCATGGTCGGCGGTCGCGCGCCCCGCCTGCATCTCTTTCAGGTCATGGCCGGCGCAAAATACCTTGCCCGCTCCCCGCAGCACCACCACCTTTACCGTGTCATCGTCTGCAAGGGACCCAAACGCGCCCTTCAGCGCCGCCAGCATCGCGTCCGACAGCGCATTGAGGCGTTCCGGCGCATTCAGCGTCAGGTGGGCCACGCCCGCACGGTCTTCGCGCTGCACTAGATCACTCATGGACATTCCTCCCTTTTGCCGGAAGTCTAGGACGGCAAGCTCGGGGAGGGAAGATGCAACTGGCAATGGATGTGGCGGCGCTTCAGGCGTTTCTTGCAGGCGAATTTCCCCAGGTGGCCGCAGATTTCGAGGTTCTGGCCCTGACCCCCGAAGGTATCGACGTGCGTCTGAAAGTGACCGATCGGCATCTGCGGCCCGGCGGAACCGTTTCGGGGCCGTCTCTCTTTGCGCTGGCGGATGTGGCGGTCTATCTGGCCATTCTGGCACGGCTTGGCCCGGTGGCTCTGGCGGTGACGACCAGTTCCAGCATCGACTTCATGCGCAAACCGGCCGCCGGGGTCGATTTGATCGCCCGGGCACGGCTGTTGAAGCTGGGACGGGTGCTCGCTGTCGGGGATGCGCTGATCCATTCGCACGGGCAGGGGGCGCCGGTGGCGCGCGCGTCGATGACCTATTCGATTCCGCCGCGGCAGGGCTAGCGCGATATCGACCAGAAACGGTCCGAAATATGGGGTATATTGATACCTATTTTGTAAGCCATTGAATTAAAACATATATTTAACGATGAAGGCACTTGATTTTCGCCCTGAAATCCTCGACAAGCCGCCATCCGAATTGCGCAAGCCTACCAAAGGGCCAACAGCTGATGAAAACCTATACCGCAAAACCGGCGGAGATCGAAAAGAAGTGGATCTTGATTGATGCCGAAGGCATCGTTCTGGGCCGCCTCGCCACGATCGTCGCCATGCGTCTGCGTGGCAAGCACAAAGCCACGTTCACCCCGCACATGGACATGGGCGACAATGTCATCATCATCAACGCCGACAAGGTGCAGATGACTGGCGCCAAGCGCACCGACAAGCGCTATTACTGGCACACCGGCCACCCCGGCGGGATCAAGTTCCGCACCGCCGAACAGGTGCTGGAAGGCGCCCACCCCGAGCGTGTGGTGATCAAGGCGGTCGAACGCATGATCTCGCGCAACCGTCTGGGCCGTCAGCAGATGTCGAACCTGCGCGTCTACGCCGGGGCCGCCCATCCGCATGAAGCCCAAGCCCCCGAGGTTCTCGACGTCGCGTCGATGAACCCCAAGAACACCCGGAGCGCATGACGATGGCTGAAGAACTCAAATCTCTCGACGATCTGAAATCGGCCGTGGCAGGCACCCCCGCCGCCGCCGTCGAAGTCGCCGCACCCCGCACCCCGCAGCGTGACAGCCTTGGCCGCTCATATGCGACCGGCAAGCGCAAGGACGCGGTCGCCCGCGTCTGGATCAAGCCCGGTTCGGGCAAGGTCGTGGTGAACGGCAAGGAAATGGCCGTCTACTTCGCCCGCCCCGTGCTGCAGATGATTCTGCGTCAACCGTTCTCGGTCGCCGGGGTCGAGGGCCAGTTTGACGTAGTCGCGACCGTCGCCGGTGGTGGCCTCTCGGGCCAGGCCGGTGCCGTCAAGCATGGTATCTCGAAAGCGCTTCAGCTTTACGAACCCAGCCTGCGCGCCGCCTTGAAAGCCGCTGGCTTCCTGACCCGCGACAGCCGCGTGGTGGAACGCAAGAAATACGGCAAGGCCAAAGCCCGCCGCTCGTTCCAGTTCTCGAAGCGCTGATCTGGCAAAAGCCCTTGGAAAACGCGGTCCTTTCGGGCCGCGTTTTTTGGTCTTTCAGCTTTGCTCAAATATCCCCGCCGGAGGCATCCATGCCTGGCCGACGCGCCGCGCTTGCCGGCGCTTTTCCCGGCAAGAGAATTTGATCCCGGCCGCGTGGGCAGGCGTTTGCATGGCCCGCAGTTTGCGTTAAACACGGGGGCAATGAACAGAAAGGGACCTCATGTCCGTCAGCATGCTTTCCACCTTTATCAAACCCATGCACCGCGAAGGGCGCAAGTTCGTCGCCATCGCGGCGGCCATCGCGCTGGTGTTGTTCGTGATCTGGGAGCCGTTGGGTTGGGTCGGCGTGGCGCTGACGATCTGGGTATACTACTTCTTTCGGGATCCGGTGCGGGTAACGCCAACGCGGGCCGGTCTGATTGTCAGCCCGGCGGATGGGGTGGTCAGCCTGCTGGAACCGGCCGTTCCGCCGGCCGAGCTGAACATCGGCAGTGATCCGATGACCCGGATTTCCGTGTTCATGAACGTGTTCAATTGCCATGTGAACCGGGCCCCGATCGGCGGCAGGATCACGGCAGTGGCCTATCGCCCCGGCAAGTTCTTCAACGCGTCGCTGGACAAGGCAAGTGTTGACAATGAACGCAACGGTCTGGCCATCGAGATGGCAGACGGGCGCCTGCTGGGGGTGGTTCAGATCGCCGGCCTCGTCGCGCGGCGGATCCTGTGTGAGGTGCAGCCGGGACAAGTGCTGCAGACTGGCGACCGGTTCGGGCTGATCCGCTTTGGCTCGCGGCTCGATGTCTATTTGCCCCAGGGCGTGGCACCGCAGGTGGTCATCGGTCAGACGATGATTGCGGGTGAAACGGTGCTGGCGGACCTCGCATCAACCGAACCCGCGCGCGCGGGCGGCATCCGATAGGGGGCGCAGATGGCGGAACCGCGCGACCAGGAACAGATGCCGTTTCTGCTTTTGTTGCCCAATCTGTTGACGATTGCGGGGATGTGCCTTGGGCTGACCTCGATCCGCTACGCGATGGTGGGGCGGTTTGAACTGGCGGTGGCGCTGCTGATGCTGGCGGCGGTGATCGACGGGCTGGATGGGCTGATCGCGCGGCGGCTTCGGGCCACGTCGGAGTTCGGCGCCGAACTGGACAGCCTGTCGGATTTCCTGTGCTTTGGCGTCGCGCCGGGGCTTCTGGTCTATCGCTTTGCCTTGGGCGAGGCGAATGCGCTGGGGTGGATATTCGTGCTGATCTACGCGGCGGCGGCCTGTTTGCGTCTGGCGCGATTCAATGTGATGCGCGGCGATGAGGGCAGTTCGAAAAAGCATTTCACCGGGGTGCCGGCACCTGCCGGGGCGATGCTGGCAGTGCTGCCGGTATTCTTGAACCTGGCCGACCTGTGGGATATGCGCGCCCAGCCGGGGCTGGTGGCGCTGTGGTTGGGGTTGGTCGGGATGCTGATGATTTCCCGTATTCCGACCCTGTCACCCAAGGCGTTGCGCATTCCGCGCTGGGGCGTCGGGGTCATGCTGATGGGGACGGTGATCGGGATGGGGCTGTTGGTCACGCGGATCTGGCTGCTGACGGTGGCGCTCGATCTGATCTATGTGACGCTCTTGTTGCCGGCAATCTGGAAAATGCGCGGGCGTATCCTGCGCTGAGGCGACGACTGCCACGCGAGCGGGTCTCGGGTTGTCGGGGGAATTTCGTGCCGCGCTGCGGTTACCAGCGGTTTGCCCCCCACCCCCGCGACGATTTTCAACGTTTGATGCCCGCCTGGCGCCTCTTCTGGCCATAGGGCAGACCTCGGCGCGGCCGGATGGCTGCGCCTTGCGCCCTTCGGGGGTGATCTGGTGCGACCAAAGCTGGCGCAAGCGCGGGTCCCTGCCCACCGATTCGGCTTTTCCGTTCCCTGCGACCCCGCACGCCACGTCTCAGGATGTCACAGCGAGTCGCGGACCGGCCTCTTGCGGGGGGCTGGGGCGAAAATCAAAGGCTTCCGCATGGCCATCTGGGGAGACTCACGCCGCCACAAGCCGGCGATTCTACCCTTTTGGCGGTGACCCGAGACGGAAATCGGCCCGTCCGGCAGCTGACGGCCCGGTCCTCGCCCCAAAAGGCATCAGTAAAATAAGGCCTATCAGGAAAAAATGACGGTTTTGCGAAAATCGCTCTTGCGGACTCTGTTCGCTGCCCGTAGAAACCCCCTCACCGAAGCGGCAAACACCGCGACGGGGCGCCGACAACGCCGAAAGGTGGCGAAGGTGGACTGAATTGAGGCATGCAGCGGGATCGCTCAACTTTGAGCGTTACCGGTTTGATTTTGTCTCCGCGCTCTTTGACAA
>DISZ01000014.1 GCA_002422085.1 Rhodobacteraceae bacterium UBA6197 | reverse complement strand
TCGCCTTGAAGTCAGTGGCGAGCACTTGGCGGCAGAACAGCATGAAGGTGCGCGGATAGGCCTCGTAGGCTTGCCGGAGGGTCTTGTTGGTGACCGCCGACAGGATCTCGGGGAAGTCGGAGGTCGAGTGCAGCGCCCGCGTCGCCACCTCGTCGCGCGACAGGCCGCGCGTGTTGACCCCGGCATTGCCGAGGCTTTCGCGGGCCAGTTCCAGCAGGGTCGCCTGCGCCTCGCGCGCGGTCTTGTCGATCATGCCGTTGTTCCTTTGGGCGATGGCGCTGCCCACGTCCTGACAGCGGCGCGAGCAGAAGCGGTGGTATGGATGGCGATCCCAGCGGAGGCCGTGGCAGTAGCCGAAGCCGCGCGCCTCTCGGGCGCAGACGGCGCAGAGCGCTACCCGAGCAAGAAGCTCCCGATCGGGTCCTCGGGCGGCCAACCCGCCCTCTGGAGCTTTTCGGACTGGAGCACGATCCAGCGCGAGATCGCGTTGGTGGCCATGGCTTCGAGGTCGCCGAGGCTGAGGCTTGCGATGGGGGCGTGCAGTCTTCCTCGGGCCTCGAGCCATCGTCCGATCTCCAGCGCCGCCTCGCGCGTCACGTGCGCCTGCCATTCATCCGGGGTCATCGGCCCGGCAGGATCGCGCCGGGCCTCGGGCGGCGGCGAAGGCCGGGTTGACCTCCGCCGCCGTGCTGCCGACCGCGCCTCACCCATTGAGCCAGGCGGGCATGCCGGTCGCCGGCGCTCCGCCCGACGCGGACGGCGGGGACGCGGGCGACTGCTGGGCGGGCGACTGCTGCGTGGGCTGCGGCGCGGGCGCCTGTGCGCCCCAGGCCGGAGCCGCCGCCGGGGCTTGCGGTTGCGCACCCCATGCCGGCGTGGGCGCCTGCCAGCCCGGCGCCGGCGCGCTCGTGGCTTTCCGCGGCGGGGCGTTGACGGGCTCCGGGCGCACGGTTTCGCCGCGCATGATCGCGGCATGCTGCGGCTCGTCGGGCAGAACGACATTCGCGATCCGGTTCTGGTCGCGGTATTGGGGGTTGGAGGCGGGCTCCACCATGATCCGCGCGGCGAAGACGATGCCGTCGAGGTGCTTGAGCCCGGGCAGCACCCGCTTGGCCTTGGCGTCGGGACTTTCGTCTCTGGGATCGAGCCCGAGAGCGCTGTCGACCATCGCGCGAAAGGTGGACTTGGAGATCTTCCAGCCGATCGACTGGCCCTTCTCGTCGACCTTGCCGCCCGCCACGGTGAAGCTCTGCCAGAACTTCCGCCGGGCATGTGGCCCCTCGAGGATGGTGAACTCGCAGTCCAGCATCTTCGCGTCGCTCGACTGCGAGGCCTTCAGGAGCTTCGTGTCCATCGGGGTGGCGCCGTCCACGCCGCCGGGGCGCACGGTCAGGCGGACCTTGGCGAAGGTGCCGTCGGGGATCAGCTCGCCGATGGGGGCCATCTGCGGCTGGGCGTCGTTGAGATCGTAGCTCATGGATCTGTCCTTTGCGTCTGGATCAGGAAGGGGTGGCGGTGTGGGCGGGTGCACGGCCGTCGATCTTGGCGATCAGCGCGCCGAGATCGGGCGCCTCGGTCACATCGAGGCGGCCGGAGCGGTCCTTGGCGGGAAGGCCCCAGGGATTGCCGGAGCGGCAGACGAGGCGGCGCTCGGCGGAGTTTTCGTCGAGGGTCCAGTCGCCCTTGGCGTCGCGGCCGAAGAGTTGCATCGAGACCACCTGATCGACGATGCCCGGCAACTCGCGCCCGGCCTTGGTGCCCTCCATCTGCGGCTGCCAGGTCGCCGTGCCGAACTCGTCGGTCACCTTCTCGAGCACGCCGACGAAGATCACCGTCTTGCCGCGGGCGTGCTGCAGGTGCTTCAGCGCCTGGATCACCTCGCGGCCCAGGAGCCCGTAGGCGCCGCGGACATCGGGCTTCCCGGTCCGCTCGGAGAAGGCCTCGGGCTGCTGGCGGGCATAGGCCATGGCCTGCCGCGTCAGGTCGGTGATCGAGTCGACGAAGACGATCCGTTTCCGGGCGAGAAAGTCCTCGATGCCGGTGCCGAGATACTGCTGCTGCAGCCAGGCGTGATACTCGGCGCCGTACCAGGACTTCGGATGCTGGGCCGGATCGTGCCCGCCGATCAGTACGGCGAGGTCGCGGAAATCGGTGAAGCTGCGCACCGGGATCGAGTCCCCGCGCCAGTCCTGCACCGACTTCATGCCGGCCTCGAGGTCGAGGCAGACCGTCTCCTCGGCGGGCAGCGTCTTCAGGAGCGTCGTCTTGCCGACGCCGGGCGGGCCGAAGATGGCGAGGGACGTCTTGTTCTCGGTGGCCGAGAGCCGTTCGTCGGCGGTGATGATGCGGAAGGCCATGGGGTTCTCCGGAGGTTGCGTTCAGGGTGCGCGGCGGCGGGGGTGACCGGGTGCCGAAGGGGAACCTGCCCGGCGTTGCCGACCGGGCGTCCCGCCGCCGCGCTTCACCGGTCTCGAGCCTCGAGCCGGAAGACGGGTTTGCCGGTGGTCTCGCTGCGCGCGTCCGCGAAGCCCTCGCGCATCGCCGCGGGCCAGGCGCCGAAGCGCCGCTCGGGCACGCGGTAGGCGATCTCGAGATACTCGGTCGGATCGTCGCCGGCGACGCGGATGCGCTCGGCCATGGCAGCGAGCCGATCCTGATCCCACGTGACCTTCTTCGGCAGGTCGGCGACGATCACGACGCCCTCGTCCTCGACGCGCACGGTGCCGCAGGTCTTGCCCTGCGCAGCCCGCTCGGCCGCGACGGCGGCCTCGTAGCGTTGCGCAATCCCGGCCTCGAGCCGGTCCCGCAGCCGCTTCACGCGGGCGGTTTCGGCGAGCGCCGTGGTCTGCAGATCCAGCAGCATCTCGGGCGGCAACGCCGCGATGTCGCCGATGGCGAGACCTTCGAGATCGCCGAAGCGGGGAGCGTTGTCGGGATGCGGCATGGTGGGGTCTCCGTTGGAAGGGAATGGCAGGGCCATCACGCGGCGCGCTCTTCGAGGAGCAGCGCCGAAAGCGAGGTGGCGGCGGCTTTGGGTCTCGGACGGGCGACGGCGATGTAAGCGAAGCGATCGGGGCCCACGCGCTCCTGCACGAGGTGCACGAGGCCCTTCTCGAAGGCGCCCAGCGCGGCCTGACCGAGATCGGCAAGCTGACGGCGCTCGGCCTCGGGCAAGGTCGAGATCACCGGCGTGACATCGATCCCGAGAAAGCCGCGGTGGTACTCGATCCGGGCGCCGGCCTCGGCCTGCGCGATCCAGGCGTAGAGCTCGACATCAGTGAGCTGCGGCCTCGCTACGCGGGCGCCGATCGGGGTTGCGGCGACCATCAGCATACCCGTGCGGCCCGCGCGGGGTCCGCGGTCAGCCGACGGGGCGAATGACCGACGCGTGCGACCGCCTCGCTGATTTTCAGGGCACGCTGCAGCTGGCTCTGCTCGAAAGCTTCGATATCGGCGAGCCGGTAGAGCACGCGTCCGCCGAGCTTGAGGAAGGCCGGCCCCTGGCCGTTGTAGCGCCAGCGTTCCAGCGTCCGGTGGGAGATCCCCCAGCGCCGGGCCAGCTCCTTCTGGTTCAGGCAATGCCTCTGCAGCATCGGTGTCTCCTCTCGTGTCGTCGTTGAGGAGACAGTGCGAAATTACGGTGTGGGATGTCGTGGGGACTGGCGGGGGATGCGGAGGGGGATCAGTCGGTCCTTGCAGGACTGGCTCTTGGCCGTTGGCGGGGCGCCGTCATCCCCCACCATCCCTCACCCATCCCCCTCCCGATCCCACAGGGACCGGACGGACGGGGATCGCTCAGTCGAGATTCAGACGGTATCCGCCGCGCCGGTCGGAGCGGATCAGATGCCGCCAGTCCTTCTGCGACTTGAAGACGTCGGCCATGCGCAGGCTCTTCGAGCCGGCGCGCGACAGGATCGCCTTGCCGTTCTGCCAGGGCGCGCCGGCCTGCGCTGCCTCGTGCAGTGCGCGCACGACCTCCGCCTGGATCGGGCCCAGCTTGAACCGGCAGCCGTTGCAGCGAACCTCGAGATAGTCGGCCGAGTGGATGAAGGTGGCCTCCTCCATCGGCTGTCCACCGGGCGAGAACCCGGTCTCGACCTCGAAACGGTCGCGTTCATCGCGCCTTAGCAGCAGGTCGCCGATCATGACGAGGACGGGCTGCGCATCGCCCCAGGTCTCCGAGTAGTCGGCCCTCTGCGTCCGAAAACTCGCGAGATGAACCTCACCGCACCGGAAAAGCTGGAACACATCACGGGCATGGAGATCGAGCAGGCCGCTGTAATAGTTCTGTTCCCACGGCACCCGGCAGGGCTCGCCGTCCGCACCTTCCTCGTAGTCGCCGAACTCCATGGGCACGCCGAACACGCGCACCGACAGCCGGAGCTTGTCGTTCTCCGCGAGGTAGATCAGGTCGGCCTCGGTGATCTGCCACCGCTCGAGGATCTCGGGGAGCGTGAAGTACGATTTGTCGATGTGCATTCGCTGCCCTCCACGCCGATTCCCGTGTAAGATGTTTACCTTCTGTTCTTATTCGCTTGACGGGCTTCGATCAATCCGATTTTATCCTATTTCATCCACAGTTGGGTGGGGATGACATGACCGAGCACCACACGCTTTCCGACCGCCTCAGGGCCCGGGCCAACCAGCTTGGCATCAGTCCCGCCCACGTCGCCGAGATGGCCGGCGTGAACCGTTCCTTCGTCTACGACATCCTCCGCGGACGCTCGACGCGCCCGGGCATCGACAAGCTGGCGGAGGTCGCGCGCGTACTGAAGGTGGATCGCGACTGGCTGATCCACGGGATCGGCGATGTCGAGGGCGCACCGCCCTTCATCGAGAACCCGGACGAGACCTTCGTCTCCATCGCCCACGCCAGCCCGCGACCTTCGATGGGCGGCGGGGCCGTCGTGGAGGACCATGGCGACACCGCCGGCCGCGCCTACCACTTCCGGCGCTCCTGGATCCGCAACAGCCTGAAGGCCAGCCCGTCGCAGTTGCGTATCATGCATGTCGAGGGCGACAGCATGGCCCCGACGCTGCTCGACGGCGACACGGTTCTCGTGGACATGACGCGCCGCGCTCCGAACCCGCCGGGCATCTTCGTGCTCGATGACGGCATGGGGCTCGTCGCCAAGCGGCTCGAGCACATCGCCAACAGCGACCCGCCAGCGGTTCGCGTGATCTCCGACAACAAGCACTATCCCGAATACGAAAGAACGGCCGACGAGATTCATATCGTCGGCCGCATCCGATGGTTCGCGCGGGAGTTATAGCTGTGGCAGGTGACGGAGAGTTGGATGATCTGTTCGAGCTGGCGGGCTACTGCTTTCGGGATGCCATGAGGGCCGTCGATATCGAGGCATTCTTCTCCAGACGCGACATCCCACTTGCAGAAGGGACCAGCAAAAAGACTGTTGCACAGAATACACTTGCAAGCCTTCCACCAACAAAGGCGCTGGCTCTGGTCCTCGAGTTTGCGCGAGAACGGCGAGATATCGGCCTACAGGACCGGGTATACCTCCTACAGGACAAGGACCAGCCGGAGATCTCCGCGATCACTCGCGACCGGGTGGCCGATCGCCTTGGTGCCGGGATCCATGGACAAGGCATTCGTCCGGACGTGATCGAGGGGCTATTCGATCTGAGTTCGCCTGCCGACTTCTTCGATGGCCCCACCAAAATCGAAGAGCTTAGACAACACGCGACTGGCGCGGACCCGTTGTGGAACGCGAAGGAGGTCTTCGAAGTCATCGGGGCGATAACATGTCCTTCGAGGAGGTTTGCGCAGCTGATCGAGACCGCTCTGGATCCCCGGTTTCGTGATGCCGACGACTAGGCTGCGCTGGCAGCGGACTTGACCCGCATCCTGCAACTCGATGGCTACGAGGTTGCTCAGACAGGAGAGGTCTCGGGCCGCGCAACATTCTCGGTACGCCCCGTTCGCCGCGGCGTCGACGGGCGGCCGAAGAACCTGATCTTCGCTTCCAACGGACCAAAGCCGAGGCTCGGGTTCTCGGATGCGATCGACAACGAAGTCGTCGTGCTAGAGCATGCCGACAGCTGCCTCGTTTACCGCATCTGGTCCGCGATCAGTATGACGACGGCGGCATCTCGGGCGGCACGCTGGAACGCCCCGGCTTACGGCGGCTGCTGGAGGACATCGAGGACGGGCTGGTCGACGTGGTGGTGGTCTACAAGATCGACCGCCTGAGCCGCTCGCTCGCGGATTTCGCCAAGCTGGTCGAGGTGTTCGNNTGACGCTGAACATCCTGCTGTCCTTCGCCCAGTTCGAGCGCGAGGTGACGGCCGAGCGCATCCGCGACAAGGTCGCCGCCAGCCGAAAGAAGGGCATGTGGATGGGCGGTGTGCCGCCCTTCGGCTACCGTGTGGAAAACCGGAAGCTGCTGGTCGACGAGGACTCCGCCCGACATGTGCGTTGGATCTTCGACCGCTTTCTCGAGATCGGGTCCTGCACGGAACTGGCGCGAGAGGTCGGCACGCGCGGCATCCGCACCCCGCGCGGCAACCGGATCGACAAGAAATACATCTACAGGATGCTCAGCAACCGCGCCTACATCGGCGAGGCGGTCCACAAGGGCGACAGCTACCCCGGCGAGCACGACGCGATCATCGACCGCGAGGCTTGGGACAAGGTTCATGCGATCCTGCAGGAGAGCCCGCGCAAGCGCGCGGCCCGCACACGCGCCGACACGCCCGCGCTGCTGAAGGGGCTGCTCTTCGGTCCCGATGGCGCCGCCTTCTCGCCGACGCACACCTGCAAGGGCGGGCGGCTGTACCGTTACTACGTCAGCCAGACCGTGCTGAAGCATGGTGCTGGTGCGTGTCCGGTCGGCCGCGTGCCCGCGGGCGCGATCGAGGCCGCAGTCATCGACCAGTTGCGGGCTGTGTTTCGTCAGCCCGAGATCATTGCGGGGACATGGAAAGCGGCCCGCACCCATGCCGCCGACATAACGGAAGCCGACGCGCGTGCCGCCCTGCAGCAACTCGACCCGCTGTGGGACGAACTCTTCCCCGCCGAACAGGCCCGCATCGTGGCGCTGTTGGTCGACCGTGTCGACATAGGCACGGACGGGCTCAACGTCGGGCTCCGCGTCGACGGACTCAGTAGCCTCGCTCGCGAGATGCTGGCCGGGGGCATCGGAGAAGCGGCGTGACCCGCGTGTCGCCGATCCCCGAGATAGTGACGCTCCACGTCCCGTTCCGCGTCGTGAAGCGCGGTGGGCGTAAGGAAATGCACCTGCCCGATGGTTTCCGGCCAGACCGCAAGGCGGACAACACGCTGGTCAAGGCGCTGGCCCGCGCCTTCCGCTGGAAGCGGATGCTCGAGTCGGGTGAGTTCGCCACCATCGCTGAACTGGCCGAGCGCGAGGGGATCGCGACGTCCTATATGACGCGCATCCTGCGCCTGACGCAGCTTGAGCCTGGCATCATTGAGGCGGTTCTCGACGGACGGCAGAACGATGCCGTTACGCTTGCGCGACTTATGGACCCGTTCCCGATCAGCTGGATCGAGCAGAAGAACATCTTCTTCGGCACCTGAACACCTCGCTGCACAATCTCACGCCACTGCTGCTATTGCTTCATTGGGCCAAATTGGCCAAAAGTGGTGAAGGCATAGGCGGGGAGTCGAATGCAGACCCTGAGCGCGAAAGACGCGAAGTACGGCTTCGGACGGTTGATCGATCTTGCCCGAGCCGAGCCGGTGGCGGTGGCCAAGCACGGGCGGACTGTCGTCGTCGTGTTGGCCGTCGAGGAGTATGAACGGCTGAAGGCGGTCGAGGCCGGCGTAGCCCCCAAAGCCCCCGGTGGCGCTCAGAGTGAAGAATGAACGATTCGTTGAACAATGGTCTGCAATTGAAATCTGCGATGTGGGACGCCGCGAATACTCTTCGCGGCTCCGCTGTCGATCGGACGGATTGGAAGGGTTACATTCTTCCTTTGCTGTTCTTCAAGCGCATCTCCGACGTCTGGGACGAAGAGACGGCTGAGGCTCGGGAGATCTATGGCGAAGCGGACCCCTCCCTGTTTCCGGAGGTGCACCGTTTCGTGCTACCTGAAGGCTGTCACTGGAACGACATCAGAGAAGTTCCGGCCAACGTCGGCGCGGCTCTCCAGAAGGCCATGCAGGAGATCGAGCGGGCCAATCCGGACACGCTGTTCCGCGTATTCGGTTCGGCGGACTGGGGCAACAAGGAGAAGTTCTCCGACGAGTTGCTGAAGGATCTGATCGAGGGGTTCTCTGAGATCGGGCTCGGCAACACCACCGTCAGCACCGACGTGCTGGGCGACGCCTACGAATATCTGGTGGGCAAGTTTGCCGACGTCACCCGCCGCAACAAGGCGGGCGAGTTCTACACGCCACGCAGCGTCGTGCGCATGATGGTCGAAATCCTCGACCCTCAGGAGAGCGAAAGCATCTACGACCCCGCCTGCGGCACGGGCGGTATGCTGCTCGGGGCTATCGAGCATGTGATGCGCAAGGGCGGCGATCCGCGCACCTTCTACGGGAAGATCTACGGCCAGGAGAAAAACCTGACCACCGCCGCGATCGCCCGGATGAACCTTGTCCTGCACGGGATCGAGGACTTCCAGGTGGCCCGTGAGGACACGTTGCGGAACCCGGCCTTCACGGATTCCAGCACCGGCGGCCTTGCCACCTTCGACTGCGTCATCGCGAACCCACCGTTCTCGCTCAAGGAATGGGGGCGTGACCTGTGGGAGGCCGACCCCTGGGGCCGGGCCCAGTACGGCATCCCGCCCGAAAGCTATGGCGACTACGCCTTCGTCCAGCACATGATCGCGTCGATGGCGCCCACCGGGAACAGCCGCATGGCCGTCGTTCTGCCGCAGGGCGCGCTGTTCCGGAAGTCGGCCGAAGGCTCGATCCGGCAGGCCCTGCTGGAAAAGGACATGGTCGAGGCGGTCATCGGCCTTGCGCCGAACCTGTTCTACGGCACGCAGTTGGCCGGATGTGTCGTCATCCTGCGCCGCAAGAAGCCCGAAGACCGCAAGAACAAGGTCCTGATCATCGACGCCTCCAGCCTGTTCCGCAAAGGCCGGGCGCAGAACTTCCTCGATCAGGAGCACAGCGACCAGATCGTCGCCTGGTACCGCGCATTCGAGGAAGTCGAGGATCGTGCCAAGGTGGCGACGCTGGACGAGATCAAGAAGGAAGGCTGGACGCTGAACATCTCGCGTTACGTCCTGCCGCCCATCGGCCAGGACATCCCGCCGCTTCCCGAAGCCGTCGAGGCGTTCAAGACAGCGCTGGCCGACGCTCGGGCGGCCGAGGATCACCTGCGCAAGGTGCTGGTCGAAGGGGGGTGGCTGCAATGAGCGGGCTGACCCAACGCGAACTCGAAAGTTATCTCTGGGGCGCCGCCACCCTGCTGCGCGGCCTCATCGATGCCAGCGACTACAAGCAGTACATCTTTCCGCTGCTGTTCTTCAAACGCCTGTCCGACGTCTGGGACGGGGATTACCAGCAAGCACTCGATGAAACCGGGGACGAAGGCTACGCGACCGCCACCGCCAACGACCGCTTCGTCATTCCCGAAGGCGCACATTGGAATGACGTTCGCGCGGCACCACGCGATGTCGGCCGGGCGCTGCTGTCGGCCTTCCTCGCCATCGAGGCCGCGAACCCGGAGCGCCTTCAGGGCGTCTTCGGCAACGCCAACTGGACCGACAAGGCACAGACACCCGACAGCACGCTGAAGAACCTGATCGAGCATTTCTCCAAGCACGATCTTACCCTTGCCGCCGTGCCCGAGGACGAGCTTGGAAACGGCTACGAATACCTGATCAAGAAATTCGCCGATGACAGCGGCCACACCGCGCAGGAATTCTACACCAACCGCACCCTCGTGCATCTGATGGCACAGATGCTGGAGCCCCAGCCGGGGGAAAGCATCTATGACCCGACCTGCGGCACCGGCGGCATGCTGATCTCGTGCCTGGCCGAGGTGAAGCGGCGTGGGGGCGACATCCGCACCACCGGCCTTTACGGGCAGGAGCTGATCACCATCACCGCCGCCATCGCGCGCATGAACCTAGTCATCCATGGCGTGGACGATTTCCACATCGCCAGCGGCAACACGCTGGCCACGCCTGCCTTCGTGCAGGGCGACCGGCTGCGCACCTTCGACGTGGTCCTCGCCAATCCGCCCTATTCCATCAAGAAGTGGAACCGCGGCGCTTGGGAGCAGGATGCCTGGGGGCGCAACTTCCTTGGCACCCCGCCGCAGGGGCGGGCGGATTACGCCTTCTTTCAGCACATCCTGTCGTCGATGCACCCGAAGACCGGGCGCTGCGCGATCCTGTTTCCGCACGGCGTGCTGTTCCGCAATGAAGAGGCCGAGATGCGGCGCAGGCTGGTCGAATCCGACCGGGTTGAATGCGTGCTGGGGCTGGGGCCGGGCCTGTTCTACAACTCGCCGATGGAGGCCTGCGTGGTGATCTGCCGGTCGCAGAAGCCCGAGGCGCGCAAGGGGCGCATCCTGTTCATCGACGCGGTGGCCGAGATTGCGCGCGAACGGGCGCAAAGCTTTCTGCGCCCCGACCATCAGGCGCGCATCCTGTCGGCCTATCACGCCTTTGCGGACGATCCCGGCTTTGCCACGGTGGCGGATGTGGCCGATGTGCTGGCGGCGGACGGCAACCTGTCGATTGCCCGCTATGTGAAGCGGCCCAAAGCGGCGGTGGCGGGCGGTGCCACGCTGGCGGCGACATGGGCGGCGTTTGATGAGGATGGGCGCGACTTCTGGACGGGCATGGACGCGCTGGTGGACATGCTCGATGGCCTGACGCCTGCGGAGGATGCCGATGCTTGAGCGGCCGATTTCCAAGGCGGGGTGGACGCGCGTGGCCTTTGGCGACGTGGTGCGCCTGTCGAAAGCGCGTGTGGCTGACCCCGAGGCGGCCGGGATCGAACGGGTCGTGGGGCTGGAGCATATCGAGCCCGGCGACCTGCGCATCCGGCGCTGGGGCGACGTGGCCGATGGCACGACCTTCACCACGCTGTTCAAGCCCGGGCAGGTCCTGTTCGGGAAGCGACGTGCCTATCAGCGCAAAGTGGCAGTGGCGGATTTCGAAGGGGTCTGTTCCGGCGACATTTATGTGCTGGAACCGGCCAACGACCGGTTGATGCCCGAACTGCTGCCGTTCTTGTGCCAGACCGATGCCTTCTTCGATCACGCCGTCGGCACCTCGGCCGGGTCGCTGTCGCCGCGCACCAACTGGACCAGTCTGGCCACCTTCGAGTTCCTGCTGCCTCCCATCCAGGAGCAGGCGCGGTTGGTGGAGGCGCTGTCGAGCGCGCGCGATCTGGTTGAAAAAACACAAGAGCTCGTCAACTCCTTTAACGTGCTTTACGAGGCTACATCGCTCCAGGCTTTTTCGAAGCCTGTCGGATCGGGAATCAAGCCGACCGATTGGCGACTGGCTGGATGGCAGGTCGTTCAACTTGGCGACCTCATCGCGAGTGACGCACCTATTTGCTACGGAATTGTTCAAGTGGGAGAATATACCCCCGATGGCGTGCCCACGCTGGCGATTCATAACCTAAGCGGTAATTTCGTTGACAATATACACCGGGCACCTGCTTCAGTTGAGCGCGCATATCAGCGTAGCAGAGTCGCACCGGGCGATGTAGTAATCTCAATCAAGGGTACAATTGGTGAAATTGCTCTTGTTCCTCAGCACTTCGCTGGCAACTTAAGTCGGGAGTTGGCAAAGCTTCGGTTCAACAGGGGCTTAATTGACCCCCAGTTCTTCCTTCACCTTTATGCGTCACCAGCGTTTCGACGTTACACAAGCTCTTTGATCGTCGGATCGACAAGGGCGGAGCTTTCAATAGACACTTTGCGTAAAATGCAGGTTCCCGTTCCGGACTTGTCTGTTCAAGCGCAGATCGTAGAGCAGCTTGATAGAATTCAGGTTGCGGCTGGAGGAGCTAAAGCGCGCCTTGAAGCTGCACGAAGAACGATCATCAGGCTTATCGAAGCTGCCTTAAGCGGGGTTGGCGATCAATGACCTTCACCGAATCCAACACCGTCGAAGCCCATCTGCGTGACATTCTCGCGGGCGCGGCCTCGGCCCGCCCGGCGCAACTCTCCGGCGGCCTCGCCCGCACGGGCGGCAGGATCGCGGGCCTCGGCTGGCATTACGTCGCCCCCGCCGACCTTCCGCGCCAGCCGCAAGAGGTGCTGGTCGAACCCCATCTGCGCGACGCCTTGATCCGCCTGAACCCCGACATCGCCGCCAACCCCGGCCGGGCCGACGATGTGCTCTACCGCCTGCGCGCCATCGTCATGGGCGCGCGTTCTGACGGGCTGGTGAAGGCGAACGAGGAATTCGCCGCCTGGGCACTGGGCGAACGGTCGATGCCCTTTGGCGCGAATGGCGAACACGTCACCATCCGCCTGATCGATTTCGACGATATCGAGAAGAACAGCTTCGTCGTCACCCAGCAGTTCACCATCCGCGCGGGCAAGACCGAAAAGCGCGCCGATCTGGTGCTGCTGGTCAACGGCATTCCGCTGGTGCTGATCGAGGCCAAGACGCCGGTACGGTCCAGCCAAAGCTGGCTCGACGCTGCCATCCAGGTCCATGACGACTACGAACGCAATGTGCCGGAACTGTTCGTGCCCAACGTCTTTTCGGTGGCGACCGAGGGCAAGGAGTTTCGCTACGGCTCGGTCCGGATGCCGGTCGACATGTGGGGCCCATGGCGTGATGGCGACGGCAAGCAATCGCTGGGCGAGGTGGAAAAGGCCGCCGCGTCTATGCTGCGACCGGCGATGGTGCTCGACATGCTCGACAGCTTCACGGCCTTCGCGACGCAGAAAGGCAAGCACCGCATCAAGATCATCGCCCGCTATCAGCAGGTGGACGGCGTCAACAAGATCGTCGCGCGGGTCGTGGCGGGCCAGCCGCGCAAGGGGCTGATCTGGCATTTCCAGGGGTCGGGCAAATCGCTGCTGATGCTGTTTGCCGCGCGCAAGCTGCGGCTGCACCCGGCGCTGAAGAACCCCACGGTGCTGATCGTAGTGGACCGGATCGATCTGGACAGCCAGATCTCGGGAACCTTCTATGCCGCCGACATGGCCAACATGGTGCGCACGGAAAGCCGGAAGGAACTCGCCGATCTGCTGGGCAAGGACGCGCGGAAGGTGGTGATCACCACGATCCACAAGTTCGCCGAAGCCGACGGAGTGCTGAACGACCGCGACAACATCATCGTGCTGGTGGACGAGGCGCACCGCACACAGGAAGGCGATCTGGGCCGCAAGATGCGTGACGCGCTGCCGAACGCGTTCCTGTTCGGCTTGACGGGGACGCCGATCAACCGCGCCGACAAGAACACCTTCTACGCCTTCGGCGCCGACACCGACGATGGCGGCTACATGAGCCGCTACGGCCTGAACGACTCGATCCGCGACGGAGCGACGAAGGAGCTGCATTTCGAGCCGCGCCTGGTGGACCTGCACATCGACCAGAAGGCCATCGAGGAGGCCTATGCCGAGCTGACGCAGGGTCTGACCGACGAGGACCGGGATCGGCTGGGCAAGGCGGCGGCCAAGATGTCGATCCTGGTCAAGGCGCCCGAACGCATCCGCGCGATTTGCGGCGACATCGCCAAGCACTTCCAGGAGAAGGTCGCCCCGAACGGCTTTGGCGCGCAGGTGGTGACCTTCGACCGCGAAAGCTGTCTGCTTTACAAGCAGGAACTGGACCGTCACCTGCCGCCCGAGGTTTCGGACGTGGTGATCTCGGTCAACAGCGGCGAGCCCGAATATGCGGCCTTCAAGCGCGACCGCGATGCCGAGGAGAAGCTGCTCGACCGGTTCCGCGACCCGAAGGACCCGCTGAAGATCATCATCGTGACGTCAAAGCTGCTGACCGGCTTCGATGCGCCGATCCTGCAGACGATGTATCTGGACAAGCCGCTGCGCGACCACACGCTCTTGCAGGCGATCTGCCGGACGAACCGTCCCTATGGCGAGCAGAAGACGCATGGCCTGATCGTCGACTACCTCGGCATCTTCGACGACGTGGCGCAGGCTCTGAAGTTCGACGAGGAGGGCGTGCAAAAGGCGGTGTCGAACATCGCCGAGCTGATCAACGCCCTGCCGACCGCCCTGCAGAAGTGCCTCGCCTATTTCGCGGGCGTGGACCGAAGCCTGACCGGCTACGAGGGTCTGATCGCCGCGCAGGAATGCATCCCGAACAACGACCTGCGCGACGCCTTTGCGGCCGACTTCAGCGTGCTCGCGCGGATCTGGGAGGCCCTGTCGCCCGATCCGGTGCTGACGCAGTACGAGACCGATTATCGCTGGCTGGCGCAGGTCTACGAGTCGCTGAAGCCCTCCAGTGGCACAGGGCGCCTGCTTTGGCATCGGCTGGGCGCCAAGACGATCGAGCTGATCCACGAGAACGTCCATGTCGACGCGGTCCGCGACGACCTCGATACACTGGTTCTGGATGCCGAACTGCTCGAAGCGGTCCTCGGCAACCCTGACCCGGAAAAGAAGGCCAAGGAAATCTCGGTCAAGCTGGCGGGCCGCCTCCGGAAGCACGCCGGGAACCCGAAGTTCAAGGCGCTGGGCGAGCGCCTGGAGGACCTGAAGAACCGGCATCAGCAGGGTCTCCTGCTGTCGATCGACTTCCTGAAGGAGCTTCTGGCGCTGGCGAAAGACGTGGTGAAGACCGAGCGCGAGACTCCAGAGGAAGAGGACATCGACCGGGGCAAGGCGGCGTTGACCGAGCTGTTTGAGGAAGCACGGAACGGCGACACGCCTGTGATGGTCAAGCGGGTCGTGGACGATATCGACGAGATCGTGCGCGCGGTCAGGTTCGACGGCTGGCAAGCCACGCACGCGGGTGAACGCGAGGTCAAGAAGGCGCTTCGCCAGACGCTCTTTCGCTACAAGCTGCACCAGGACGCAGAGCTGTTCGAGAAGGCATACGGCTACATACGCGAATATTACTAAGCTGAGGATGGCCGTTAATGGATGATGACCGCACCTTTACCGTAGCCACCGACTCTGCCGTCATCTCACTGATCGAGAGCGCCAAGAGGCGACTGGTCGTCATTGCCCCTGCATTGTCTCGTGCCGTCGCCGATGCGCTTGCGGCACGGTTCGACGAGCTGGAGCATCTCGACATACGCGTAATCGTTGACGCCGATGCCGAGGTCTATCGCCTCGGTTTCGGAGAGCGCGAAGCGCTGGAGGTTATCCGCGATGCCGCTTCAAGGAACTTGCTCGATCTCCGGGTGCAGCCCGGTGTACGCATCGGGGTGATCATTTCGGATGAAGACACGATGGTGTTTGCGCCGGTCTCAAAAAACATCGAAGCAGGTTCCGACACAGCAGAAAAACCGAACGCGATCGTTCTCCGCGGTGCCTCAACTGAAAAGCTCGTCCGCGCCTCTGGCGCGCATGCGAACGACGAGTCCCCTTCCGGCGAGATTGGGAATGCAGCGTTGGATCCTGCCAAAGTTGAGGCAATGCAGGCCGACCTTGAACGAAACCCACCTGCCAAGTTCGATATCACGAGGCGCTTGCAGGTATTCTCGTCGCGCGTGGTCTACGTTGAGTTCGAGATCACGGGCTTCGCGCTTAGCCGAAAGCAGGTTCCACTTCCGGAGGACTTCAGCACCGTAAGCGATGCGAATCTCCAAGCCCAGATATCAAGTCGACTGCGGGCGCCGATGGCTGCAGTTGGAGCGGTGGAAGTCACGATAGGCGACGGCAAAGACGCCAAGACGGCACTCGTCGACGACGCCTGGCTACGCAAGGAACGCAAGCGGATTGAAGACATCTACACCTTTCAGATTGATAATTTTGGCCGTGTGATCCTGCGTGAAGATCGCAAGGACTTTGATGCGGCAGTCCAGGCCTTCCTGACGGTCGTCGGACGATATCATGACAAAGTCCGCGCTGCGCTGGGCTCTCATCGTACCGCTTTTCAACAGAGTTTCGTTGCTGAGTTCCTTCCAAGATGGACGGAGGCTCCGCCCGAATACATGACGCGGTGGGGGAACCAGCCTGACGAAGACAGCCTAAAACGGGAACTAGCGAACCGGGCCAATGAGGTGTTCGAGACGATGCTTGCGTTTGAGCCACCCTCCGTCCGTCTTGTTGAGAAGAACGTCTCCCCGTCGAACGTCGAGGACCCTCGATTTCTCAGTCGGTTGCGCTCCATCATGGAGCGTCGCCGCGTACCAAAAGCTATCATTGACTCGCTGTTCTCGTCAGGAGAAGCCGCGCCCGAGCAGGGAGAACTGCTGCCAAATCGGTGAGAACAAGCCCGAAGTGAAGTTCGATCTCTGTTCCTTCCGGGGATGCGCCCCTGAAATCGAAGTGTTCAGCGGGGCACCTGATAAACCGCAGTTTTATCAGGTGCTTGTGAAAACTTCACTGAATTGGCGCAGGCAACAGGTCCGGAGAATATCGACCCCGAGAGACCACTTCCGGGCTGCTTGGCGCCGCCGCCGGTGCTCAGCCCATCCCGCATAACCCTCGAAAACAACGGAAAAATCCGGCCCCAGCCAGATGGGGAGAACGCTTTCGCGAGGGCAAGTGGCGGACAGAGAGGCCGCCATGGTGTTTTCCGGTATGTTCCAGACAATGCCAAACATGCCAATGTTTCCTAATGTTTTTCCGCTTCCCTTGTCCTAGTTGTTCCGGCACAATCTAGCTTGTTCCGGCTCTTGCTGGGGGAATAAAAGGGGGAAGTAGGTTTGACGGAAGAACCGAAGCGGCGGAAGGTCAATGCGCTGACGGCGGCGAAGCTGTCGGGCGACCTGGCCCCCGGCAAGTATCACGACGGCGGCGGCATCGGGCTTTACCTTCGCGTTGAACCGAACGGTTCCCGCTTCTGGGTGCAGCGCATCACCGTGAACGGCAAGCGGCGGGAAATCGGCTTGGGCAGCCCCCCGCTTGTGTCTCTGGCAACCGCGCGGCGGAAGGCGACCGCGAACAAGCAAACCGCGCTGGAAGGCGGCGACCCTCTGGCCGAGAAGCGCAAGGGCCGGGATGGACTGACCTTCGCGGCGGCGGTGGAAACCTACCTGGGCAAGAAATCGGCCGAGTTTCGGAACGACAAGCACCGGAAGCAATGGCGCGCGACGCTCGACACCTACGCCGCCCCGGTGCTGGGCAAGATGATGGTGCAGGCTATCGAGGTGCGCGACGTGCTGCGCGTGCTGGAACCGATCTGGTTGGACAAGAACGAAACCGCGTCCCGACTTCGCGGGCGGATCGAGGCCGTTCTAAGCTGGGCGACCGTGGCAGGGCACCGCACGGGCGACAATCCGGCGCGCTGGGCGGGCAATCTGAAAGAACTGTTGCCGAAGCCTTCCAAGGTGGCGAAGGCCGAAAATCACCCCGCTCTGGCGCTCTCTGACGTGTCGCGCTGGTGGCGTGAACTGACCCGGCGCGAGGGCATGGCCGCAAGGGCGCTTGAATTCGCAACGCTGACCGCTGCGCGCTCTGGTGAAGTGCGCGGCATGACTTGGGATGAAATTGACTTCAGGGGCCGGGACAAAACTGACAAAACCGACTTAACCCCAAGTGAAACAACCGCGACTTGGACAATTCCCGCTTTACGCATGAAGGCTGGCCGCGCGCATCGCGTGCCGCTGACCCCCGAAGCCGTGGCAATTTTGGAAGCCCTGCCCCGCACAGAAAGCCCATATGTGTTTCACGCCCAGCGCGGCGGGATGTTAAGCGACATGACGCTTTCCGCTGTCATGCGACGGATGCAAGAGGCCGAAGTAAAGGCGGGCCGTGCTGGCTTTCTCGACCCTCAAAACAAACGCCCAGCCGTGCCACATGGGCTGCGCTCAACCTTCCGGCAATGGGCGGCGGAACAGGGTTTCCCGCGTGACATGGCAGAACTTGCGCTGGCGCATTTCATTGGAACCGATGTGGAGCGGGCGTATCAGCGCTCGGACATGATTGAGCGGCGGCGGGCCATGATGGCGGCTTGGGCAGGCTTCCTGCACGGGGAAGCCGAAGTTGCTGGCAATGTGATTAAATTGGGTGGGGCAGTATGAACGACGGTAAACAGACACTTTCCCCGGTCGTGGCAGCATTGTTGGAAACGCCGTCACGGCGATTGCGAGGCAGACCACCAAAAGACGCTCTGCAAGACAGCGATACGATTAGGGCCGCTTTAGTCGTTTGGGTCTTTAGTGAGCATCCGGGAAGATTCAAAACGCGCCGACAAGCAATAGCATACCTTCAACAGCTTTGTCGGGTAGCACGCACTACCGCTGAACGAATTGAAAAACTGAACATTTCGCCTGAATATGCCGAAAATCTAGGTCGCGCTGCACTTCGCTTTCCGCTCAATGACTTAGAACAATCGGTGAGCCGGGGGATGAAAAAGCACAACGGCCTTCTAGGCAAACTCGAAAAACTTGCGAAAAAATCCATGTAATTTTTGAACAAGTTTAACCTCTGAAAATCCATGCCACCGTTCCGAC
Organism: Rhodobacteraceae bacterium UBA6197; assembly: GCA_002422085.1. Lineage (GTDB taxonomy): Bacteria > Pseudomonadota > Alphaproteobacteria > Rhodobacterales > Rhodobacteraceae > UBA6197. The sequence continues at coordinate 32,299 of DISZ01000014.1, read as the reverse complement.
ACGACACGCAACAAGCCCGTTGCGTCCTCTCGGAAAGGAACCGACATGGCAGAACGCATCCTGCGACGCCCCGAAGTAGAAGCCCGCACCGGGCTTTCCCGCTCGACCATTTACCTTTGGATTCAGCAAGGCGAATTCCCTAAGCCGGTGGCGCTAGGCGCGCGACTAGTGGGCTGGCGCGAAAGCGACGTGACCGCGTGGCTGGAAGCCCGCACCGAAAAGGCCGCTTAAGACGATGGCGGGAACGAGAAACCCCGGTGCGCTGGCGGGCGCAACCGGGGCGGAAAAGCCAAGCCATGCAAGAGCGGCGGGCCTTCCGAAAATAGCACAAGAGAAAGCCCAGCGCTATACGCGTGGCGGCTTGTATCACATCACACCCGAAGCGGTCGAACCCTTCACGATTTACGTTAAAGGCCGCGAAGCTTGGGCACTCGACCGGTTGCGCTGGGCCGGTGCGAAAGGCTGCACCCCGATAACGGAACCCGCGCCCCGCTGGTCCGCTTATATCTTAAAATTACGCGGGCGCGGCGTGCCGATTGAAACCATTTACGAACCGCACGGCGGCGAATTTGCGGGACATCATGGGCGCTATGTGCTGCGCGCTGATGTGCGGAAAGGTGGTGGCGCATGATGGGCCTTCGCATCCGCAAGCTTCGCGCGCTGGGGCTGACTGAAGCGCAAGCCCGCGCCTTTGCTTTTCTTATCTGGGGGGGCGACGAATGAACGCGATAACAAAGCGAACCCGCCCGCGCGGCTTTGCGCCTTGGACCCCCCGCCCCGCTTCGCTGGAACTGGTGCAGAATGTGCAAGCGGTGCTGGCCGACTATGCGGACCACCTGCCCCTTACTATCCGGCAAGTTTTCTACCGCCTTGTCGCGACACAGGGCTTTGACAAAACCGAAACCGCATATGCGCGCCTTTGCGAAACCGTGAACCGTGCAAGGCGGGCCGGGCTTATCCGCTTCGCGGCAATCCGCGATGATGGCCCCGCCCGCTATGAGTGGATAAGCTATGCGGACCCCGCAAGCTTTCTAGCCGAAATGCAGGCCGACGCCCAGCGCTTCCGGCTCGACCGGCAAAGCGGGCAGGCGGTGCGTCTTTGGGTGCTATGCGAAGCGGGCGGCATGGCCCCGATGCTGGCGCGCGTGGCAAACCCCTACGGCGTGCCGGTGCTGACCTCGGGCGGCTTTGATTCGCTGACCGCAAAGCATGACTTGGCGCATGAACTGGCGGCGGCGATGGAAACGGGCACGCCCGCTGAAATCCTGCACTTGGGCGACCTCGACCCATCCGGCGAACACCTTTTTACATCGCTTGCCGAAGATGTGGGCGCAATGACCGAAGCGCTTTGCGGCACGCGCCCGCATTTTACCCGCCTTGCCGTGACACGGGAACAAGCCGACCGGCTGGGCTTGCCGACTGCCCCCCCGAAACCGACCGACCGGCGGCAATTCTCGGGCGAAACAGTGCAAGCGGAAGCAATCGACCCCGCAACCCTTTCGGGCATTCTGCGCGACGCAATCGAAACCCGGCGCGATGACGACACGGCGGCGGAAGTGCTGGCGCTGGAAGCTGAAATGCGGGCCGCTTTGGTGGCGAAGCTGGGGGGCGGCAATGACTGATGCACGCGACCTGACAACGGCGCTGGGCGGTAAGTGGCATCGTCGCTATGGGGTGGCACCCTGCCCCATATGCCAGCCTGAACGGCGGAAGGGGCAGAACGCCTTGACGCTGGCCGATGGCCGCAACGGGCGGCTGGTGCTGGATTGCAAGAAAAGCGGCTGCACGTTTCTCGACATATTGGTGGCGGCTGGGCTGCGCTCGGGGGATTACACGCCCCCAGACGCGGCAACCCTTGCCCAGCGCGAAGCCGAACAACGGGCCGAAGCCGAAAAGCGGGCCGCACAAGCCAAACGGCTTTGGCAGGAAGCCCAGCCGATAGCGGGCACGGTGGCGGCAAACTATCTGCGCGGGCGCGGCATCACCTGCGACCTGCCCCCTGCTCTGCGCTTTCACCCGGAGACATGGCACGGGCCGACCGCAAAGCGCTTTCCGGCGCTGGTGGCACTTGTGGAAGGCGGCGACGGTTTCGCTGTGCATCGCACCTACCTGCGCGCCGATGGCTCGGGCAAGGCCGATCTGGACCCGCCAAAGGCAATGCTGGGGGCCGTCTCTGGTGGCGCTGTAAGGCTCACTAACGGGCCGGGGCCGCTGGTAGTGGCCGAAGGCATTGAAACCGCCCTAAGCCTTACCTCTGGCCTTCTGCAACGCCCTGCGACCGTATGGGCCGCGCTATCAACGTCCGGCATCCGTGGCTTGAGCCTTCCTACCGATCCGGGGCGGCTAACCATTGCCCCCGATGGCGACGGGCCGGGCCGCGCGGCGGCGCACATCCTGGCCGAAAGGGCGCACGGCCTCGGCTGGCAAGTGGCCTTTCTCGACCCCGGCGACGGGCGCGACTGGAACGACATTTTAACAGGAAAGGCGGCGGCATGAACGCGCAAGCCAAACCCCAAGAACACCCGTTCACGCCTTCATGGCCGAACCCTGACCCGCGCCTGATGCGGGCAGAACTACCGCTTGCCCCGCCCCTGCCCCTAAGCGACGTTCTGGGGCCGCGCTTGTCACAATGGGTGACGGATGCAGCTGAAGCCAAGGGCGCGCCCCCTGACTATGTTTTTGCGGCAATGCTGGCCGTTGCGGGCGCGACGCTCGGGAACACGCGCTGGGCTTCACCTTGGCGCGGATGGGCCGAACCGCCCGTTATCTGGACAATGTGCATCGGCTTGCCCAGCGCTGGCAAAAGCCCTGCCATTGATGCGGCGCTGCAACCCCTGCGGAAAGCAGAACGCCCGCTGCGCGAAGCGGCGGAAGCCAAGCGCAAAGAATGGGCCGAAAAGGCGGAACTGGCGAAGCTTGCGGAACAGACATGGAAGGAAGCGGCAAAGGCGGCAATCAAGGCCGGTGAAACCCCGCCCGACAGGCCGACCGGCTGCGATGCTGGACCGCCCCCGCACGTCCCCCGGCTGGTGGTAAACGATGGCACGATTGAACGGCTGGGCGCGATACTCGCCCAGCAACCGCGCGGCACGCTGCAAATGCGGGATGAATTGGCCGGATGGCTTGAAGGGATGCAGCGCTATTCGGGCGGCGGCACTGACCGCCCCTTTTGGCTGGAAGCCTTCGGGGGCCGGGGCTTCACGGTGGAACGGATGGGCCGCGAACCGCTCACAATCGATCGGCTGTCTATCGGCGTGCTGGGGGGGATCCAGCCTGACCGGCTGAAAACACTTTTGTTCAAGAGCGATGATGACGGGCTTTTGGCTCGCTTCCTGCCCATCTGGCCGGATCCTGCCCCCCTGCGACGCCCTGAAGCTTGGGCGGATGAAGAATTGATGGCCGGGGCATTGGCGCGGCTTCTGACGTTGAACCTTGCGACGGATGAACAAGGCGAATCCCGCCCGTGGTTTATCCCCTTTACGGATGATGCGCGCGGGCTGATGGATGACTTTCGCGCGGCTGCGCGCGGATGGGAAAGCGGGGCCGAAGGGCTGATGCTGTCTTTTGTAGGCAAGCTTCCGGGCATGGCTGCGCGGCTGGCGCTGGTGCTTGGCTTTCTGGACTGGGCAGCGGAAGGGGCCGATGAACCGCAAGAAATTACGGTGCAGCACTTCGGGCGGGCGGCGCATCTGGTGGAAAGCTATCTGTTACCGATGGCGCGGCGCGCCTATGCTGACGCGGCAACACCAAAGGCCGAACGGGCCGCGCGGCGACTGGTCGCAATCATCCGGGAACAAGGCTGGCAGCGCTTTGCATCTCGGGACGTGCTGCGACTGGACCGCGCGGGGCTTGGCAACAAAGCGGAACTCGACCCAGCCTTGGCGCTGCTGACCGATGGCGACTGCATCCGCCCCATTGAACCGCCCGCGAACCCGCAAGGCGGAAGGCCGCAACGGCTTTTCATTGTGAACCCGGCAATTCTTGGGGGCTTGCAATGACACGATGGCTGCAAGCTGCAAGGCAATCGACTGAAGGGCAGGCGCAACCCGCATTTCCAACCGGGACTGATGCAGACAACGCGCCCCAAGAAAGGGTTTTGTCGGTTTTGTCAGTTTTGTCCCAAGAGGAACACGCGTCCCCGCGCCTTGCTGAAATCACCGCGCCCCCCCTGCAACCTAAGCCCAAACCCGCCAAAGCGCCAACGCCCGAAACTTTCCCTTATGGCACCGCCTGCAACATGGGCGACGCCCCCCGCACTTGGACGGGCCGCATTGTTTCACTGGATGAATGGCGGCGGCTCTCGGACTGGGACCGTCACGGCAGCAACGGCAAGATATGGAGCGGGCTAACCCGGCAATGGGAACCGATCGAGGATGGCCGCGAATGATGACGCTTCCCGAGGTTCTGGCGACCTTCGCGCAATCGGATCTGGCACCGGGCGCGCTTTCCCCCTTCTGGTTCCAACGGGGCGCGGTGCAGGGCACCCATGCGCTTTTCGGGCTGATAGCGGCGCTGGGGCCGATGCGCTGGGCGGTGGCAGGCTTCGCGCTCTGGACAGCAAAGGAATTGGCACTCGACATTCCCGACGCGGGCTTTGCGGCTCTGGTGGTGCTGGATAGCCTGGCCGATCTGGGCGCGGCTTTTGGTGGCTTCGCCTTCGCGCGGCAGCGATTGCGGGCCTTGATCCACAGGGGGAGTTAAATTCGCCCAGCGCAAGCCCGCCAATGACTTAACCCGGCAATGGCCCCCAGGAAATCAAAAGGAAATCACCATGCCTGGCCCTGCCCCCTTCGGCATTAGCTATGACGAAAACCCCGACGGCAGGCCGATTGTCCTGGCCGAGGTCTGGCCGACAAGCGGCTTTCTCGCCCAAGGCAACCGACGGCACCGGCTGGCCCGCGCCAAGGCCGTGCTGCACAAGCTGACCCGCGACGGCTGGACCTGCCCCGAGTGTGGCGGGCATGTGCCGATGACCCGGCGCGCGGATGCAGTCTATTGCCGGGAAGCCTGCCGGAAGCGGGCGAAGCGGAAACGGCAGGCGCTGGGCGCGGGCGTTAGACCCTCTTGGGCGCTCTGGCCCTAGAAGCACGTCGGGCTGTGCCGACCCTCACAAGATGGACCCGAGGAAGGACCCGCCGCGCAAGCGCAATTTGTGCAGAGATACGCGCGCGCGAGACTGGCGCGAGTTTCCCCGCACCGCAAGAAGGCGAGGCTAAACAATACGCGCACGCGCGCGAGGGACCGGGCGGCGAGTTTACGGAACAATACGCGCGCGCGAGGCGGGGGTGGTTGAAAGTTTGTTGCGCGGCACCCCGGCAACCGGCACCTTCCCGCACGCTGAGATTAAACCCCCGGCTTTTGATTATCTGCCCCTGCACAGGCGGGCGACACGTCTAAAATAGGCCGATCTAGACGGCGGCATGATCCGCGAACCGTTCCGGCGCTGGGCTAGCATGTTCCGGCACATTCCGGGGGCATCCAAGCGATTGAGGGGGAATTTCTGGGGGAAGAGAAAATTTGCAAGGCTGATTTATCAAAAGAAATCAAAGCGATGCGAGAAAGTTATGGCGGACAGAGAGGGATTCGAACCCTCGAGACGGTTCCCCGCCTACACACTTTCCAGGCGTGCGCCTTCGACCACTCGGCCACCTGTCCGTGGCACGCGGTGTAACCGCAAACCGGGCGCGCTTGCAAGAGCATCTCGGCGCGAAAATTGCCGAACGGCGGTCGCCCCCTCGCTTGTGTTGTCGCGGGGATCCCCTTACGCTGAAACGGCGCAAACGAAAACCCTTGGGCGAAGTCGGCTTGCGGGACCAACCGGACGGAAAGATGCAGGCAAAGCACGACAGGCAAGACCCTGCGCCACGGCGCGAACGGATCGGATTGCAGACGGCCCTGCTGGGGATCATCGCTTTTGCACTGGTGTTGTTCCTGTTGGTCGCAGCGCGATTCATTCTGATTTCGCTGGCGATTGCGATTATCCTGTTTTCGCTGACATCCGAGGCGATCAACGCGATCGCGCGGTTGCATGTGGGGCCGGTGCGGGTGCCGAACTGGCTGGCCTCGATGGCGGCGCTGGCGCTGATTGCCACGGGGTTGCTGACGCTGACGGCAGTGCTGGTGGCGCAGGCCAACGAGGTCGTCACCATGTCGATCATCTATGCGGACTCGGCGCAGAAGGCGATCGCGGAACTCTTTGGCTGGATGGGGGCGGATGTCGAAACGGCGGTGCTGAACTCGATGAAGACGATCGAGTTGCCGGGGTATCTGCGGGCGCTCGCGGGGCAAGCGGGGAACCTGTTGTCGGCGGTCGTGCTGATCATCCTGTTCGTCGGATTCCTGTTTGCCGAACGGGTCTGGTTTCTGGCAAAGCTGGAAAGCCTGATGGGCGATCCGCAGCGCGCGGCCCGCGCCGGAGCGGTGATCGGGTCCATCATGCGCCGGGTAAACCACTATCTGCTGGTCAAGGCCGCGGTCAGCGCGGCCACGGGGGCGGCGGTCTACGGGATCTTCAAACTGGCAGGGTTCGAACTGGCGATGCCGGTGGCGATCATCACCTTTGCGCTGAACTTCATCCCCAGCCTCGGGTCGATCATCGCGACCGGCGTGGCCGGGCTGGCGGTCTATGTGCAAACCGGCGACCAACAGGCGACGCTCGGGGTGCTGCTGGTGGCAGGTTTGCTGCAATTCGTCATCNNTCTGTCATCGTTCGGGATCATCATTTCGCTGGCGTTCTGGGGCGCGGTCTGGGGCCTGCCGGGAATGTTCTTGGCGGTTCCGATCATGGTGGCGGTGATGATCGTAAGTTCGCAATCGCAGACACTGCGCCCGCTGGCGGTGCTTTTGTCGCGCGAAGGCCTGCCCGACGCTGAAGGCTGAGCAGCCGTTGCCGCCCCCGGCCCGGCACGGATTGCCTGCACAAGGCTGACCCAAATCACCAACGGATCAGGTCAGAAGCAAACTGACGCGCCGATTCTGGCGCCCCTTCTTTTCGACCTTGCCCAAAACGACGCGGCCGATCTCGGCGGTCGTGGCGACATGTGTGCCGCCACAGGGTTGCAGGTCGATCTGATCGTCACCCGCACCGATACGGATCAGGCGCACCCTGCCCTGCCCCACTGGCGGCGCGACCGACATGGTTTTCACCAGCCCCGGATTGGCCGCCAGTTCGGCGTCGGTGATCCAGTGTTCGCGGACCGTCAGATCGCGCGCGATCAGAAGGTTCAGCGCCGCCTCGAGCGCGGCCATATCGGCCGGCGGCTCGGGCATGTCAAAATCAAGCCGCCCCTTCTCGGTGCCGATCTGGCCGCCGGTCACCGGCAAGGGAATAACCACCGATAGCAGATGAAGCGCCGTGTGGACGCGCATATGCCGGTGTCGGCGTTCCCAATCGAGGTGCTGCATCACGAGGGTTCCGGGCGCGGGCATCGGCGCGGGCTCGGCCGGGATCAGGATGACCGCACCCCCCTCGGCCTTGACAGCGGTGGCGATCTCCAACGCACCGTCCTGCCACACGAGGCGTCCCGCATCGCCGGGCTGCCCGCCGCCGGTCGGGTAAAAGATCGAACTGTCGCAGATGATCCCGCCCTCGGCGGTCAGGCCCAGCACGCGGGCGGTGGCGTCGCGCAGGTAGGGCGCGACGCGGTAGAGCGGCTCGGTCGGACTCATACGGAGTCCTCGGGGTCATCCTCGGACTCGTCGGTGTCATCCGAGACCGCGCGCGTGCGCATCGGCGCGTCGTGGGCGGGCGCAGCATGGGGGACGGAAATGCCTTCACCCGCTTCGGGCGGCGCCATCGCCGCGGCGACATAGGGGCCGTGCTGAGGCTGCGGGCGCAGCGCCTCGGGGTTGCGCAACCAGACATCACGCTGCGGAAACGGAATTTCGATTCCTTCCTCGGCAAAGCGGCGCAGGATGTGATGGTTCATTTCCGACGTCACCGCCAATTTGAAATTCACATCCGACAGGATCGCGCGGATCTCGAAATCGACGCTATCGGCCCCGAATCCCATCAGATAGACCTTCGGTTCGGGGTTCATCATCACCAACGGGTGGTCATGCGCGACTTCGCGCAAGATCGCCTCGACCCGCCGCGTATCGCTTCCATAGGCCACCCCGACCGGCACGATCGCCCGGCCTGTCAGATTGCCCCGTGTCCAGTTCGTGACCACCCCCGAGACCAGATCGGCATTGGGCACGATCACGTCGGTGCGGTCGAAGGTCTCGATCCGGGTCGAGCGCACCGAGATCGCGCGCACGACCCCTTGCTGGCCGCCGACCTCGATCCAGTCGCCCTCGGAAATCGGGCGCTCGATCAGCAGGATGATCCCCGAGACAAAGTTCGAGACGATGTTTTGCAGGCCGAAACCGATGCCGACCGACAACGCCCCGGCAACGATCGCCAATGAGCTGAGATCAATCCCCGCCGAGGAAATCGCCAGCACCGCCGCCAGAAATATCCCGAAATAGCCGATCCCCGAGATGATCGCGTTCTGGCCGCCCTTGTCGATCCGAGTCTTCGGCAGGATCGAGCTGCGCAGCACCCCCTGCAACAGCCGTGTGGCGCCATAGCCGATCCCGAAGACCACCGCGAAGGTCAGAAAGATCGTTGGTGAAATCCGCACGCCGCCCAGGGAAATCCCGGACCGGAAGCTTTGCCAGATCTCGACCAGTTCATCGAACCGCATCCCCCAGATCAGCGCAAAGACCGGCAGTGCGATCACGCTCAACCCGAAACCGATCAGAACCGGCACCAGCGCGTCACGCGCGCCGACCGCATCCCGCGTGATCAACCCATAGACGTCGGTCGCGAATTTCTGCAACACCCCCAAAAGCGCCATCAGCCCCAGCGACAGGATCGACGGCCAGATCAGCGCATTGGCCGCGCTGATATAGCCCACCACCGCCAGCCCCGGCGCTAGCACCGCCACCATGATCGCCCCGTTGGCGACGAATTTGACCAGCCGGTCGCGAAACCCGTGTTCGCTGTCGCTGACCGGCTGATTGCGCACATGGCGGCGCAACAGCTGACCGGCGCGAAACAGCAAAAGCGCCGCAACCAGCAACAACGGAAGCTGGATCACGGCCGCCGCCGCGTCGGTGGTCTCGGCCGGAATGGCCATCGGCACGTTGCCCGTCAACATCCCTACGGCCAGTGCGGCCCCGGTTTGCGGAACCACGCTGACCTGAATAAAGCCCTGAATCGCCAGAACGACGCCCATCATCGCCGTCAGGAACCGGCCCTCGGCGCGACGCTCTGACAGCAGCGTCAGCGCCGCGTCCTGTTCGTCATCGCGTGGAAAGATCCGCCCGCCCAGCCAATAGGCCACCAGAATCAGCAACCCCATCGCCGGAAGCTGCGCCAATATCGCCATACCCCGGTCACCGAACAGGCCCGACAATTCGAACGCCGTGACCAGCAAGCGCACGCCGACCAGCGGCAGCACGATCTGGCCCAGCGACACCACCGTCGAGACCACCTGCCGCCCGCGCATCGAGCTTATTCCCAAAAGGCGATGACCCAGCCGTTCCATCCCGCGCCGCCCGCGAGCCAGCAACACTAGCGCCACCAACAGCGACAGCACGATGGCCGGGGCGTAGTTCTTGGCCTCGTCCAGCCCGCCGACTTTGGCGACCCGGTTGGCGGTTTCGGTCCAGACAGCGGTGACGACCCCGGTCAGCGCCACCAGGGCGGCGGGCCAGTTGGCCGGGTTCAACGGAGATGGCGACAGCCGCAACAGCGCGTCGGCCTGACGTTCGCGCAAGACCCGGTCGATACCGCGCACGATACCGTCGGCGCGGCTGGCGGCCTCGACAGCAGAGATGCCGGGAGCCTGCAGCTTGGCCAACTGGTCCGAAAGCTCGGCCCGACGGGCGGCAATCTCGGGGGCCTCGGTCTCGCCCTCACCGGGCGCCGCGCCCAAGGCCGAAATCTGGCCGCGCAGCGTTTCGATACGCGACTGATTGGCCGATTGCGCGGCCAGAAACGCGCTGCGCCAGGCGACCACATCATCGCGCAAATCGCCCATGGCGCTATCAGAGGCCCGCGCGTCGGCCACGGCCTGTTCGGCGCGGGTCGCGTCCTTTTCCCATTGCGCATAATCTGGCATCTGGGTTTCTTGTGCGCCCACGCCCTGTGGCCCTGCCAGCAGAAGCAGAGTCAGAACCAGCGACAGCAGGCGCAGCAGAGGCCTCATTCTGCGAAGACCTCGGGCACAGCGCGGCCCTTGCCGTCAAGCCACGCCGGAGCCGGCAGACCCTTCGCATGCAGAAATTCAGGGTTGAACAGCTTGGACTGGTAGCGGGTACCATAGTCGCACAGGATCGTCACGATGGTGTGGCCGGGGCCCATCTCGTGCGCCATGCGGATCGCCCCCGCGACGTTGATCCCCGACGACCCGCCAAGGCAAAGCCCCTCTTCGGCCAGTAGATCAAAGACGATCGGCAAGGCCTCGGCGTCAGAAATGCGGTAGCTGAAATCGGGGCGCAACCCTTCGAGGTTGGCGGTGATCCTGCCCTGACCAATGCCCTCGGTGATCGACGAGCCTTCGGATTTCAGCACGCCTTCGGTGTAAAAGCTGTGCAGCGCCGCCCCCTCTGGGTCGGCCAGTCCAACCTTCACGCCCTTCGGCTGAAGCGCCAGTGCCAAGCCCGCCAGCGTGCCGCCCGAGCCCACCGCGCAGATCACCCCGTCAACCTTGCCATCGGTCTGCGTCCAGATCTCGGGGCCGGTGGTTTCGACATGCGCCTGACGGTTGGCGGTATTGTCGAACTGATTGGCCCAGATTACGCCATTGGGGTCGGTGCGGGCCAGTGCGGCGGCCAGTCGCCCCGAATAGCGCACATAATTGTTGGGGTTCGAATAGGGCGCCGCAGGCACCTGCACCAGTTCGGCGCCGGCCAGCCGCAGCATGTCCTTCTTTTCCTGACTTTGGGTTTCCGGGATCACGATCACCGTGCGAAACCCCATGCTTGCCCCCACCAGTGCCAGCCCGATGCCGGTATTGCCGGCCGTTCCCTCGACAATCGTGCCGCCGGGTTTCAACTGCCCGCGGGCAACCGCATCGCGGATGATGTAAAGCGCCGCACGGTCCTTGACCGATTGGCCGGGGTTCATGAACTCTGCCTTGCCCAAAATCTCGCAGCCGGTCGCGGCACTGGCCTTTTTCAACCGGATCAACGGCGTGTTGCCAATTGTCGCTGCCAAATCGGTGCAGATGCGCATGCCGAAACTCCCTGGTGTTGAAATGCTCTCTTGCCCCCAGACTTAAGCCCAAGGCGGCCCTTCCTCAACCCCCGCTGACCTCGGGTTCCGCGCCCGACTTGGCCTGACCCGATGCCTCGGCGCGAAGATCCGCACGCAGCCGTGACAACCAGAGCGCCAGCACCAGAAGCGGGCCATTGTCCGCCTCGCCGCTATCGACCAGCGCCATCAGCGCACCATATGAAATCACATGCGAACGGATGTCCTCGCCCTCGTCGGCCAACCCGCCAAGGCGCGCGGCGCTATCAGGAAGGTCAGCCAAGCCTATGAAACAATATACATATTCCGTCTTGGCGCCGGGCGATGGATAGAACGACGGCGCCGCAATCATCTGCGACAGCGCCAGCCCCGCCTCTTCATGCGCCTCGCGACGGGCGGCAGCCTCGGGGGTTTCCAGGGGATCAATCCGCCCGGCAACGGGTTCCAGCAACCACGGATTGAGATCGCCCCGCGCGAAAGGTCCGACGCGGAACTGCTCGATCAACAAGACCCGGTCGCGCACCGGATCATAGGGCAGCACCACCGCCGCATCGCCCGACACAAAGGCCGCGCGGTCCAGAACCGGGCTGATCCCCCCCGCGAACAGCCGGTGCGACAGATCGAACTCTTCGACCGCGAAAAACCGGGCATAAGCGGGCTTGGTCCGGCTGACCACCACGTCCAAAGGCGCGGCCGCGCGCCGCAGATGCACGGGCTTTGCCGCACGACGCGCGCGCAACCGCGAGGCCGCCCGCACCAACATCATCGGATAGCGCCGCAACGCCGCCTCGGGCGGGATATGCCCGAAACCGGCGATGAAATCACCCGCCGCTTCCGTGGCAACCTCGCCCCACACGGCGGCCCAATCCTCCAGGCGCCATGCCGGTCCCGGCTGCCACGCACCGGGATCCGGGAAATAGACCCGCGCTGGCATCGTCCCGGCCGCCCCCGCGACCACCATCACGTCACGGATATGAAAGGCGAAGCCGGCCTCGTAATAGTCCAGCCGGGCAGCCTCGGCCTCGGATACGCCGTCCACCAAAAGCCCCGGCGCGCCCTCTCCGCCGGCGCAAAGCAGCGGAAACGATCCATCCGTGCCGGCCCGGCGCACCTCGTGACCGGGCAAAAGCGCCGGGGTCAGGTCGGGCATCCGCCCCAATACCCGCGCCAGTAGCGGCGGGTGACAAAGTGTGCCATAGAAAAAGTAGCTGGCCATCGTCAAAGCCAGCGCCGCCCAGCCCATTCCGCGGCCAACCCCGACAAGGCGCCGCCGACGATCAGCACGATCAACACGTCCGGCTGAAACACCAGCTTGCCAAAATCAAGGGCGCGCGCCATGACATCGACCAGCGCCTCGGTTGGCGCATCATAACGTTTGCGCAGCGCAAGCTTGATCATCTGCGCAAAGCCAGTGGCGAAAAGCACCCAGATCACCATGAACAAGGCGCCCCGCATCCCGGTCTGGATGCCGCTCAGATCGCCTTTGCCGGCACGCACCCCGACCACGATCCAGCCGACCGTGAAACCGATCACCGAGCTCAGTCCGGGCAGAAAATCTGCCCGTGCCCCCAACGGAATATTTGGCAGCACCAGCGCCGCGGCGAAAAATCCGGTCGCGGCAAGAACCACGGCGGCAAACAGTTTGGCGGCTGTTGGCATCTAAGCGTCGGGCCTCGAATAAATAAATTGCGTTACATCGCAGTTTTGACCGTGAAACGCGCCCGCGCAAGAGGCCAGATAGAAATTCCACATCCGGCGGAATCGATCGTCAAAGCCCAAGGCACGAATGTCCTCCCATTGCGCGTTGAACCGATCATACCAAAGCCGCAGTGTGCGCGCGTAGTCACGCCCGAATGAAACCCCGCCACCGGGGTTCAGCCCGACCCTGCGCGCCTCGGATATCATCACCGAGGGCGGCGGCAACATGCCACCCGGAAAAATGAATTTCTGAATGAAATCCGGGCTTTTACGGTATATCTTAAAGCGTCTCTCCTGCACCGTGATGGCTTGGATACAGGCCCGTGCGCCCGGTTTCAGCCGCGCGGCCAGCATCTCGAAATAGAGGGGCCACCACGCTTCGCCCACGGCTTCGAACATCTCGATACTGGCGATCGCGTCAAACTGGCCACGCGTATCGCGGTAGTCCTGCAACCTGATTTCAACCCGCCCAGACAGACCGGCGGCGTTGATGCGGGCCGCAGCATAGTCGAATTGCGCCTGACTGATGGTCAGTGCGGTCACCCGAAGGCCACGTTCGGCGGCCGCATATTCGGCAAATCCGCCCCAGCCGCAGCCGATTTCCAGCACATGATCCCCCGGTTCAACCGCAAGCGCATCGACCATGGCGGCGTATTTCGCGCGCTGTGCCTCGGCCAGAGTTTCGTCGCCACGGGCGAAAAGCGCCGATGAATAGGTCATCGAGGGGTCAAGCCAGAGCGCGTAGAACGCATTGCCCAGATCGTAATGCGCCGCAATGTTGCGCCGCGCCTGCGCCCGGCTGTTGCCGCGCAACCAATGGCGCAGCCGTTCGACCGCCCGCAGCACCCCCATGCCCGGAAACCCGTCATAAAGCGCGTCATTGTCAGCATGGACCAGTTCAAGAAAGGCCATCAGGTCGGGGCTGGACCAGCCTTCTTCCAGATAGGCCTCGCAAAACCCGAGGTCTCCTTCGCGGATCAGGCGCGCGAATGTGTCAGGGGCATGGACCCGCAATTCGGCCTCCGGCCCCGGCCCCCCCTCGGCGCGAAACCGTCGCCCGTCGGGCAGCACGAAATCAAGCCGCCCGCGGTTCAGCCCCCTCGCCTGCGCAAAGACCTGCGCAAAATAGCGCGGCAGGTCACGTTGCCCTGCGGTTGTCATCAGTGCCTTGTCACCTTGATCAAACATCGTCCTTTCCTTCGCTTTGGCTGCACAGCGGGACGGGGTCGCGCGGGCTCAGCTTTCGCGCGCCCCATAGGCCAACAAAGCGCGCGCGCGCCCCGCTTCAAGGGCAATGCGCGGGGCAGGATAGGATTGCGCCGGGTGCAGGCCCCATGATCGAGGCACCGCGGCAAAGAAATCGCGCGCGGATTGCGGCGGGTCTTGCTGCCCCTCGGCAACAAAGCGTCTTCGATAAGCCCCGTCAGGGTCGAACCTTTCTGCCTGCCGCGCGGGGTTGAACACCCTGAAGTAGGGCGCGGCATCCGGGCCACAGCCTGCGACCCACTGCCAACCCATCGCATTGGCCGCAGGATCCCAGTCGATCAGCGTCTCGGCAAACCATTGCAAGCCCAGCCGCCAATCGCTCAGCAAATGCTTGGTCAGATACGAGGCCGCAACCATCCGCGCCCGGTTGTGGAGGGTGCCGGTGACATATAGCGCGCGCATCGCCGCATCGACAAAGGGCTCGCCCGTCATGCCGCGTCGCCAGGCTTCCACATCGGGGTTGTCACCGCGCCACGGGAAACGATCCCAGTCGCCGCGCCAGTTGGCCTCGGGCAGGGCCGGGAAATGGTGCAACAGATGCCAGGCGAACTCGCGCCAGACCAGCTCTTTCAGGAATTGCTCGGCCCCCGCCGCGCCCTCATGCCAGGCCCGCCACCCGGCGTGCCAGATCACGCGGGGCGAAATCTCGCCATAGGTCAGGTTTTCCGAAAGCCCCGAGGTCGCCGCCTCGGCGGGAAAGTCGCGCGCCGCCTTGTAGCGCCCGATCCGCTCTTGCAAGAAGGTCTCGAGCCGCGCCAAAGCCGCGACCTCGCCCACCCGGGCATGGTGCGAAACGACAAAAGCGCCGCGCCGCATCGCGCCCGAATGGCCAAGATCCGTCAGCTCATCGGACCGCGGCCAGACCGACGGGGCGGTCAACAACCGCGGCGCATCCAGCGCCGGCGCGACCGCGCGCGCCCGGGCCGCGTTCCAATAGGGCGTATACACCCGGTAGGCCCCGCCCGTCCCCGTCGCCAGATCCCATGGCTCGAACAGCAAGGCGCCGGCAAAGCTGCGCGCCTCGATCCCCGCCACCCGCAACACCGCCTTCAACGCCGTGTCGCGGGCCTGCCAGCGCGGGTCATAGCTGCGCGACCAGTAGACCGCCCCGGCCCCGACCTCATCGGCCAGCGCGCGCAAGATCGTCCCGGCCGCACCGCGCCGCAGAACCAACCGGCTTCCCAGTCGGGCCAGCGTGTCGGCGAACCGCGCCACCCCCTGCCCCAACCGCCAGCGCGCCGCCGCCCCCAGTGCCATCGCCGCTTCGTCATCGACGAACACCGGCACCACCGGAGCGCCCAACCTGACCGCCGCCACCAAGGCCGGATGGTCGCGCAGCCGCAGATCGCGCCGCAGCCATAGAAGTGTCGGGCGCTCCGTCATTCTGGCTCCTTCCGGCGCAACCGCACGATACTGCCAGACAGCCGCGTCTTTCAGCTTCGCGCAAATATCCCCGCCGGAGGCATGCAACGCGCGCACCACGCCGACGGGCCGATCCGGGGGCACTGCCCCCGACGCCCCCCCGTCCCTACCCTCCCCGCCCGAGGCTCACAACACCTCCGCAAGACCCTCGATCAGGCGGGCGACATCGTCGGCGCTGGTGTAGTGGACGAACGACAGCCGCAACACGCCCTCGGCAGGGTCCACGCCCATCGCCTCCAGCGGGCGGCCGGCATAGAAATCCCCCGCCCCGCAGTTGATGCCGCGCGCAGCCAGGGCTGCGGCGACCGCCTCGGGGGGGCGGTTCAACGCCACGGCGACAGTCGGCGCGCGCTTCGCGGCCTCGCGCGGACCAAGCAAGCGCAGATCGTTACGCGCGCCCAGATGATCCAGCAGCGGCTGCAACAACGCCACCTCATGCGCGCGCATCAGATCGTGCACCCGCGCACCTCTTTTTCGCGCGTCCGCTTCCGCCCCGAAATGATGGTCATGCAGCGCGTCGATATAGTCGGCAATTCCCGCCGAGGCCGCGACCTGCGCGTGATCCGGTCCCGCCGGGGTAAAGCGCTTGTAAAGCGTGCCCGCGTTGAACCAATGGCCCTGCGCGGGCAGCTTTTCGCCCAGCTCGCGCCGGATCACCATGATGCCCTGATGCGGCCCATAGACCTTGTAGGCCGAGAACAGATAGATGTCGGCCCCCAGCGCGCCGACATCGGGCAGGCCATGCGGCGCGTAGCTGACCCCGTCAACACAGGCAAAAGCCCCCGCCGCATGGACCATCTCGACAATCTCGGCCACCGGGTTGATGTCGCCGACCACGTTCGAGCAATGCGGGAAACACACCAGCCGCACCCGTCCATCGGCCAGAAGATCGGCCAGCCGCGCCGGGTCAAGATGCCCCGTCGCCGGATCGACCCGCCATTCGCGCAGATCGACGCCGTCCTGTTCCAACCGCCGCCAGGGCCCGGAATTGGCCTCATGGTCCTGGTTCGTCACCACGATCGCGGCACCCGGCTCCAACCCGCGCAAGAAGGCCTGCGCCAGAACATAGGTATTGGCACTGGTCGAGGGGCCAAAACTGACCTCGTCGCGCGCCACCCCCATCAGGGCGGCCAGCCGCGTGCGGGCCTCGTCCATTTCCTCGCCGCCAAGCCGCGAGGCCTCATAGGGGCCGTAGGGTTGCACCTTGCGGCTATGGTAGAACCGCGTCAGGCGGGTGATCACCGGCGCGCAGGCATAGCTGCCACCGGCATTTTCAAAAAACGCCTGATCGCGCAATTCGGGCGCCTCAAAGGCAGGAAACTGGCGGCGCACGTAACGCAGATCAAGCGCGGGCAAAGGCATTGAACGGGTCTTTCATGATCGGTGCAACGGCGCACCGTGGGAAGAAGGCCTGATCCTCATCCAGACGTCAAGCCATGCAAATCCCCACCGAAAGCGCCGCCTCGATATGCGAAAAGTTTACGATTATTGACTTGTCTGACCCAATTTCACCGTCTAGCGTCACATAAAAGTCCACCAAATCAACAGGAAGATCATGAAACTTCATTCTTTGCTTTTGGCCACTGCGGCCACCCTCACCCTCTCTCTGCCCTCGCTGCCCGCCTTTGCCGGCGACCCTGACCTTTTGGTCTTTGACTGGGCTGGCTTCGAAGAAGAAGGGCTGTTCGCCGCCTACAAGGAAAAATACGGCGATGGGCCGAGCTATTCCTTTTACGGTGACGATGACGAGGCCTATCAGAAACTCGCCTCGGGCTTTAAGGCCGATGTCGCGCATCCATGTTCGCAGATGGTGTCAAAATACCGTGACGCCGGCCTGATCGAGCCGTGGGACGTATCGCGCATTCCCGAATTCGCCAATCTCGACCCGAAATACCTGGCCAGCCCGATCTTCAAGGATGACGCCGGGGTCTGGTATATCCCGACCGACTGGGGCGCGACCGCGATCGCCTACAACCCCGACGAAGTGCCGGCCGAAGACGTGGCCTCGCTTGATGTGTTCCTCAACCCGAAATACGCCGGGCGCACCTCGATCCCGGACAGCTCGGACGACGTCTGGGCGCTGGCCTATCTGGCGACCGGCGTGACCGACTGGACCAATATCACCGACGAACAGTTCGCCGCTGCTGCCGACTGGCTGCGCAAGGCCCACGCCAATATCCGCTCGTATTGGTCCGACCCGTCGGAAATGGCGCAGATCATGGCCTCGGGCGAGGTTCTGGTCGCCTGGTCGTGGAACGACGGCATCGCCTATCTGCAAGACGACAACTATCCCGTCGCCTTCCAGCGCGAAGCCAAGGAAGGGTCTTCGACCTGGTTTTGCGGCTTTGTGAACCTGAAGGACGGGCCGGGGTCGGAAGACAAGGCCTATGACTTCATCAACTCGTGGCTGCGCCCCGACGCCGGGCCCGCGCTGCTGGATGCGATCGGCTATGGCCACACCAACAAGGCCGCCATGGCGCTGATTTCCCAAGAAGACCGCGTAACCGCCGGTCTGACCGAAATCTCGGCGCCGGTCCTGGCCCAGACCCCGAACGATCCGGGCCTGCGCGAGCGGCAACTGGCCGAGTTCGAGAAAATCAAAGCCGGGTTCTGAAAACCGGCAGGGGCACGCTCCGGGGCCAGCCCCTGACGACGATTATTCTCAACAACTACTATTGGCCGCACTGCGGCCAATAGTCTTTTCAGGCACCGCGACTGACGATATTGCAGCGCGAAATCTGTTGCAGGGTCTGTCTCGAAAGTGTCGTCAGCGGCGGGCAAAGGGCTCGGGCGCCATTTGCGGCACCCGTTCGAGGCGAAGCTGCCCGCTTGCGCCAAACGCCTGCCGGCCCGATCTGCTGCGTCAATCCCGGCTCCTGCGCAAGCGACCACTCGGCGCCGTCATGGCATGACAGGGCGCGCGAGGTGGTGCGGTCACAGACACCCTGCTCGAAGAATTCTTCGGCTGCCCACAGGGCTTTTCGCCGACTGAAAAGCAAGGCCGATATCGCCAATAAAGCTGCTGAATCAATGTATTGCACTATCGCGATCTGGTGGTATCGGCGTGCCGGCCATTCGGCACGCCCGTCGGCGGCCTTGGAAGACGCCTCACGGGAGCTGTTCGAAATTCGGCAAGAGGCTCGCCGGCGATCCGCGCTGGCGTCTCTGCCAGACAAGCGTCGCAACCGGCAAGCCGGCGTTGCGGCATCAACGAAACGGCTTGTTTTCCCGATGCTCGACTGCGGCCTCTTGCTACCAAAGATCGCGGAAATCACAGATGTCTCTGACCTCCCCCACGTTCGGATGCGCGCCGTCGCTCTGCGCCGCCCCGGATTTCTCGCAGGCGGGTTTTCGAACCGCCGGGTCACGCGTTGCAACCGACAGCCCCCTGACGATCAACGGGTCAGCGCGCCACAATGCGCCCCGATGGCGGTCTTGCGGCTTTGCTCCGTCCTTGCGCGGCATCGCGACACCGCAGAGACCTGCCTCCGACGCGGACTTTGTTGATGACCAGAACGCGGGGGCGCACGCTGTCGCCACCGAGGTGGTGGATGCCTGGGTCACCTTGCGAGAACATGCCCGGCCTCAACGGGGTCGCTCTCAAGTAGACGCCCCCCTCGCGGCGCCCCCTTTCTTTGCCACAATCCACCTTTCACGCGGCGTGGTCGGGCGTCACGGCGAAGCACGGGTTTTCCTTGCTACTAACTGACCAGTCACTTATTTATGACCGGATGGACAGCCCGCCGCCCCCCGCCAACCCGGACAGCAGCCCAAAGTTCCGTCGCCGCGCCGAGGCACGTCCTGACGAGGTTCTGGACGCCGCGCTGGATCTGTTTACCCGCAAGGGATTTGCCCATACGACGGTGGAACAGGTGGCGCGCAAGGCGGGTCTGTCGAAGGCGGCGGTCTATCTATATTTCCCGTCGAAAAAGGCGCTTCTGGCCGGTCTTGTGCAGCGCGCGGTGGTGCCGATCGCCGATCTGGCGCTGGATCAGATCGCGCGGTTTCGCGGCGACCCGCGCCCGTTGATCCGCCAACTTCTTGCGCTTTTCGCGGAACGGATGCGCGAGCCCTCTGTCAGCGCTGTGCCCAAGCTGGTGCTGCGCGAAGCCGTGGTCGCCCCCGAGATCGCCCGGATGTATCGCACCGAGGTGCTGGATCGCGTCATCCCCGCACTTGGCGCGCTGATCGCGCAGGGGGTGGCGGGTGGTCATCTCCGCGCGGTAGACCCCGAACTGACGGTGCGCAGCCTGCTTGGCCCGGTGTTGATGCATATCCTGCTGGACGAGGTGTTTTCGATCCGCCCGGCAGCCGGGCAAACCTCGGATCACGGGCTTGAGGCCCTGATCGACAACCACCTGAGCCTGCTCTTCGCCGGGCTCGAGCCTTTGCGAAAGGACAGTGCATGAGCAGCCTGCGCGACACGTTTCTGGCGCTGATCGCGACCGTGATTCCGGGCTTCGGGCCGGACGCGCCCCCGGTTTACAATGGCTATCTTGAGGCCGACTACGTCCATGTGGCACCGCTTGGCGCTGGCCGGATCCTGGCGATCGAGGCCGCCGAGGGCGACAGCGTTGCCGAAGGTCAGGTGCTGGTCACGCTGGAAGACACCAGCCAGACCGCGCAAATGCGCGCAGCCCTTGCCGGGGTCGCGGTGGCCGAGGCCAATCTGCAAAACCTTCAAACCGGCAGCCGCGAGGCCGAGATCGCGGTGATCCGCGCCTCGATGCGCAAGGCCGAGGCCGACCGGACGCTGGCGCAAAGCACGCTGACCCGCTCGGCGCAACTGCTGGCGCAAGGCCGTGTTCCCCCGGCGCAGGTCGATCAGGACCGCGCCACGCTGGCCAGCGCCGAGGCGCAGATCGACCAGTTGACCGCGCAGCTTGAGGTCGCCCAACTGCCCGCCCGCGATGCGCAGCGCGTGGCGGCCGAAGCGGCCCTTGACGGCGCACGCGCCGAGGCGGATCTGGCGCAATCCGCACTTGACGACCGCACCTTGTTGGCCCCGGTCGGCGGCTCCATCGAGCGGATCTATTACGAGGCGGGCGAAGTTGCGGCCAGCGGCGTGCCGGTGCTGTCGATCCTGCCGCCGGGTCAGATCAAGGCGGTGTTCTTTCTGCCCGAGGCCGGGCGTTCGGGCTTTGCGCTTGGTGATCAACTGACGCTGGGTTGTGACGGCTGCGCCAGCGGCATCCGTGCCACGATCACCCGGCTGGAATCCGACCCGCAATACACGCCACCGATCCTCTATTCGCGCGACGAACGCGCCCGGCTGGTGTTTCGCGCCGAGGCCCGCCTGACGCCCGTCGAGGGCCTGTTGCCCGGCCAGCCGATCACCCTGCAGCGCGCGCCATGACCGCCGATCTGGCCATTTCGGTGCGCGGGCTGACCAAGGACTTTGGCAGTCATCGGGTCGTGGACCATTTTGACATGGATGTGCCCAAAGGCGCGATCTACGGCTTTTTGGGGCCGAACGGCAGCGGCAAGACCACCACCATCCGGATGATGTGCGGCCTGCTGACGCCCGAAAGCGGCACCGGCCAGTGCCTTGGCTTTGACATCATCCGCGAGGCGCAGCAGATCAAGGAACATGTCGGCTACATGACGCAGAAATTCTCGCTCTACGAGGATCTGACGATCCGCGAGAACCTTGATTTCATCGCCCGCATGTACCGCATGAAGGACCGCAGCGCCAAGGTGTCGGCGGCGCTGGCGGATCTGGGGCTGACCAATCGGGCGGGGCAGTTGGCGGGCACCCTTTCGGGCGGCTGGAAGCAGCGTCTGGCGCTGGCGGCCGCGATGCTGCACGGCCCGCAGCTGTTGCTTCTGGACGAGCCCACCGCCGGGGTGGACCCAAAGGCACGACGCGATTTCTGGGACGAGATCCGCCGCCTTTCGGCGCAGGGCGTCACGGTGCTGGTATCGACCCACTATATGGACGAGGCGGTGCAATGCGATTTCATCGCCTATATCGCCTATGGCAAAAAGCTGATCTCGGGGCCGGCAGGCGACATCCCGGCACTGGTCGGGCTGACCACATGGCGCGTCGAGGGGCCTGACATCTCGGGGTTGGAGGCGCGGTTGCGCAAGACCCCCGGCGTCGATCAGGTGGCCCGCTTTGGCGCGGTGCTGCATGTCTCGGGCAAGGACAAGGCCGCATTGGCGCAGGTGGTCGCTACCGAACGCGCCCAAGGCCTGCACCAATGGCACGAACAGGCCGGCGGGCTTGAGGAAGCGTTCATCTACCTCATGGCCGGCGCGCCCGATACGCTTGGCAATGACGGGGCGGCGGCGGGGGGTGCGTGATGGGGTTTTCGTTTGCCCGCTTCAGTGCGGTTCTGGTCAAGGAATTCATCCAGATGCGGCGCGACCGCATTACCTTTGGCATGATGATCGGAATCCCGATCATGCAGCTTTTCCTGTTCGGATTTGCAATCAACTCGGACCCGAAACACCTGCCGACGCTGGTCGAGATGGCCGATCAGGGGCCGATCACGCGGGCCATGCTGATGGCGATGAAGACCTCGGACTACTTTGCCTTCGAGGGTATCGTCACCGACCGCGAAGCGGGCGACCGGGCGCTGCGCGATGGCAGCGCGAATTTCGTGGCGGTGATCCCGCCGGGGTTCGAACGCGATGTGATCCGCGGGCTGTCGCCGCAGATCCTGCTGGCGGCGGATGCCTCGGACCCGTCGGCGGCGGGCAATGCGGTTGCCGCGCTGTCGGGTATCGTTTCGACCGCGATGGCCCAGACCCTGACCGGACCGCTGCGCGCCACCGCCCCCAGCCCGGCGCCGTTTTCCGTCACGGTCCACAAGCAGTTCAACCCCGAGGGTCGCACCGCCACCAATATCGTGCCCGGCCTGTTGGCGATCATTCTGTCGATGACGATGGTGATGATCACCGCTGTCGCCATCGTGCGCGAAAGCGAAAAGGGCACGATGGAGACGCTGATCGCCACCCCGGTGCGCCCGGCCGAGGTGATGCTGGGCAAGATCACCCCCTATATTCTGGTCGGTTATGTGCAGACGCTGGTCTTTTTGCTGGCCGCGCGGGTGATTTTTGATGTGCCGTTTCTGGGGTCGCGGCTGGCGTTTTTCACCGGCTTCAACCTTTACATCGTGGTCAATCTGGCGCTGGGGTTCCTGATCTCGACGGTGACGCGGTCGCAGATGCAGGCGATGCAGATCTCGTTTTTCACATTGCTGCCGACGATCCTGTTGTCGGGCTTCATGTTTCCGTTCGCGGGCATGCCCGGCTGGGCGCAGGTGATCGGCAACGCCATCCCGGCGACGCATTTTCTGCGCATCACCCGCAAGGTGATGCTGAAAGGCGCGGGACTGGCCGATATCAGCCATGATCTGGCGGCGATAGGTCTGATCATGCTGGTGATCGTCGCGGTGGCGCTGAAACGCTATCGCCAGACGCTGGATTGATCCGCCACGGTGCTTGCAGCGCGGCCCTAGCCCCCCTATATTGATCTTGTTCGGGGCTTGCTTCGGACTATGGACATAAACGCGCTCGTAATACGCGGATCGGACCCGGGGGCGGTACCCGGCGGCTCCACCAATACTCCCTCATTGGGGGCGGAGGGGGCCGAAACAGGATCGACGAACGTCTAAAGGGGTTATGCTTTGTCTCGGTGAGCTACCACCGATATCGGTGCAAAACGTACAGTTGCCAATGACAACCGTGCTCCGGCAATGGCTCTGGCTGCGTAAGCAGTTCGAGTCGCCGAAACTAAGCCCTTGCGCCTAGCCGCGTAAGGCGGGGTCCGCAGGCACCTGGCAACAGAAGCCTGCACCTTCCCCCCCCCCAACGCGTTTCGTCGACCGTCTTGACCCCACAGTCTTGGCCCCCACAGTCTTGGCCCCACGGTCTTGACCCCACAGTCTTGGCCCCACAGTCTTGGCCCCACAGTCTTGGCCGACTGCCTTGCCTGTCACTTTCGTCATTTTGCTTGCCTTGGGCCAGCGCCCGCCTAGCATCGCCTGATACGGATTTTTCTTGAGGTCATCATGCGCGCCCTACCCCTTGTTCTTGCCCTTTTCCCCCTGGCCGCCGCCGCCCAGGATGCGTCGGCACCAAAGCTGGGGCCTGACGCGATTCCCGTCACCGCCGATACGGCCTACCTGCGCGCCAATCCCGCGCCCGACTATTGGGCCTTCGCGTCTTTCGTAAAGCCGCAGTTCACCACCTCGGCCTGTTCCATCGCCACCGTCACGGCGGCGCTGAACGGTCTGGCGGGGTTGCCCCCCCATGCCGAAGACACGGTCATGACCCAACCGCAACTGCTTGATCTGGTTGGTGATGCCAATTGGGCCGCGCTGTCGGCCGAAGGCGGTGACGGCGTGGCCTTCGCGCAGCTTGAAAGCTTTGCCGCAAAGGCTGCCGCCGCCCTCGGCATGGACCTGACCGTCTCCAGCTTCCACCCAGACGCCGCCACCCCCGAGACGCTGGACCAGACCCGTTCGCTTCTGGCTACCAACGAAGCCGGTGCCGACGACGCGATGATGGTCTATTTCAATCAGGGCGTCGTGACCGGCGATTGGGATGGGCCGCATATTTCGTTGATCGGCGCCTATGACGCGACCCTTGACCGGGTGCTGATCCTCGAGGTCGATCAGGAATGGTATGTGCCCTACTGGACCCCGGTTCCGGTGCTGCTTGACGCGATGGTCAAACCCACCTCCGCCGAGCACGGCCCGCTTGAGGGTCAGACCGGTGGCTTCGTGCGTCTTGCCCCTACGTCATCTTGAGTCGGCAACCGGCCTTTCCGCCCCTTCCCTTCGGGAACGAATCCCCTATGCTGACCGCATAATATGCCACTGACCAAGAGGCGGTTCATGACGCGCAGCATTGACTATGGAAACCTGATGCACCGTGCAATGCGCGGGCTGATCCAGTCTGTTCTGGAGGATGTTTCCGAAGGCGGGCTACCGGGTGAGCACCATTTCTTCATCACGTTCGACACGCATCACCCCGATGCGCAACTGGCCGACTGGCTGCGCGCGCGCTATCCCGAGGAAATGACGATCGTCATTCAGCACTGGTTTGACAACCTGACGGTGACGGACGACGGTTTCACCGTAACGCTGAATTTCGGGGACAACCCCGAGCCGCTTTATGTTCCCTTCGATGCGGTGCGCACCTTTGTCGACCCCTCAGTCGAATTCGGCCTGCGCTTTGAAACGCAGGACTACGATGACGATGACGATGACGACGACAATGGCGATGGCGATGACAGCACCGACAGCGACGCCGCGCGGCGCGCCGAGGCCGAGGTGGTCAGCCTTGACAAATGGCGCAAGTGATCCGACATCAAGGCTTCCTCCCGCCCTGCCGGGGGCGGTGACAGATCCCCGGAGGGGCCGATGAACGATCTTGCATTATTTCTGGGCCAGATGATCCGAAAACCCGGTCAGGTTTCGGCGCTTGCGCCATCGTCCCGGCGCTTGGCGCGGGCAATGGCTGCGGGCCTTGGTCCAGATAGCGGCCTTGTGGCCGAACTGGGGCCCGGCACCGGCAAGATCACCCGCGCGATCCTTGAAACCGGCCTGCCCCGCGAAAACCTGACCGTATTCGAGCTGAACCCGGTGTTTTGCCGCAAGCTGGCCGCCGACTTTCCCGGCTTGCGCGTTGAAAACCATCCCGCGCAAGAGATGCAGGCACGGGGGCTTGGCGGGCTGGATGCGGTGATCTCGGGGTTGCCGCTTTTGTCGATGTCGCCTCGTTTGCAACACGCCATCTTGTCCGCGGCCTTTCTGGCGCTGAAGCCTGGCGGCGTTTTCGTGCAATTCACCTATGGCCCGCGCCCGCCGCTGGACCCGGTGGTGCAAAGGGATCTGCACCTCAAGGCGGATCGTGGCACGCATGTCCTGGTCAACATGCCCCCCGCACGGATCTATCACTACCGCCGCGCCTAGTGGCTGTATACATCCGCATACCGATTGCAAAAACCCCGCCAGCGCACTAAGAAACCCCTGACATTCTCAGGAGGCTTTCGCATGACCGCCAACCAAACCGGCACCCGCACCGAAACCGACAGCTTTGGCCCGCTCGAGGTTCCTGCCGACAAGTACTGGGGCGCCCAGACTCAGCGCTCGATCATGAACTTCCCGATCGGCTGGGAACGCCAGCCGGTTGCCATCATCCGCGCGCTGGGGGTCATCAAGAAAGCCTGCGCCGAGGTGAACATGGCCACCGGGTCGATCAGCCCCGAACTGGGACAGGCAATCTCGGCGGCCGCCTCCGAAGTGATTGCGGGGAAATTTGACGCCAATTTCCCGCTTGTGGTCTGGCAAACCGGGTCGGGCACGCAAAGCAACATGAACGCCAACGAGGTCATCTCGAACCGCGCGATCGAAGTGATGGGCGGGGTCAAGGGCTCCAAGAAGCCGGTCCATCCCAATGACCATGTGAACATGGGGCAATCCTCGAACGACACGTTCCCCACCGCGATGCATGTCGCAATCGGCATGATGGCGCGCGATGTGTTGCTGCCGGGGCTGGCCAAACTGCACGCCGCTCTGGTCGCAAAATCAGTGGAATTCAAGGATATCATCAAGATCGGCCGGACCCACACCCAGGATGCCACACCGCTGACCCTTGGCCAGGAATTCAGTGGCTACGCGCATCAGGTGGCGCAGGGCATCATGCGGGTGCAAAAGATCCTGCCCGAGATCTATGAATTGGCGCAGGGTGGCACCGCCGTCGGCACCGGGCTGAATACCAAAAAAGGTTGGGATACCGCCGTGGCCGCGAAAATCGCGGAAATCACATCGCTACCCTTCGTCACCGCCCCCAACAAATTCGAGGCCCTCGCCGCGCATGACGCGATGGTGATGTTCTCGGGCGCGCTGAAGACCGTGGCGGCCAGCCTGTTCAAGATCGCCAACGACCTGCGGCTTCTGGGCTCGGGCCCGCGTTCGGGTCTGGGCGAACTGATCTTGCCCGAGAACGAGCCGGGCAGCTCGATCATGCCGGGCAAGGTCAACCCGACCCAGGCCGAGGCGCTGACGATGGTCTGCGTTCAAGTCATGGGCAATGACGCCGCGGTCGGCTTTGCCGGCAGCCAAGGCCATTTCGAGCTGAACGTCTACAACCCGATGATGTCCTATAACGTGCTGCAATCCATGCAGCTTTTGGGCGATGCGGCGGGTTCGTTCACCGATAACATGGTGGTCGGCACCCAAGCCAACATCGCCCGGATCGACAAGCTGATGAAAGAAAGCCTGATGCTGGTCACGGCGCTTGCCCCCACCATCGGCTATGACGCGGCGACCAAGGTCGCCAAGACCGCACACAAGAACGGCACCACGCTTCGCGAAGAAGCGATTGCGCTGGGCTATGTCGACGGCGAAACCTTTGACCGGGTGGTGCGCCCGGAGATGATGGTCGGACCAGAGGATTGATGGCCAAGCTTATCAACCTGAGACAAGCCGGAAAATCCCTTGCGCGCGCGAAGAAAGGCGCGCAAGGAACGGAAAACGCTACAAAATTCGGCCGCACGAAGGCGCAAAAACTGCAAGAGAAGCAGGCTGCGGACCGTGCCCGCGCGACGTTGGACGCCCATAAGCGCGACCTGTCATGAGCCGCCCCGTCAAACATTCGCTGACCTTGGGCGGGCATCGCACCAGCGTCTCTCTGGAAGACGAATTCTGGGCGGGCTTTCGCGCCATAGCGTTGGCAAAAGGTAAAGGTATCAATGAATTGGCAGCCGAAATTGATGCAGATCGCGGAGTCGACACCGGCCTTGCTACGGCGATCCGGCTCTATGTGCTGCGGTGGTACCGCAGCGGCGCGGATCAGACGGTCAACGGGCTGTAAAGCGCCTGACGCAAACGCGCGGCCTCGCGTTTCGCCGCCAACTCTGCCTCGGTCAACAGCGCCGTATTGCGCGGAGTCAGATCCCGTGCGAACAGCGCCTGGACCTCTTCGCGCGTCATCCCCGTGCTGCTTGGTGCCGGCTCTTCGGGGGCACTGATCTCCGATTTGATCCCGACAAAACGCCATGCCGGAACGGCAATGCGGAACCACGCCATTCGGCGAGAAGGCCGATCCGGCAGAGTGTTGGCAGTCATCACTTCATTGACCATTTACAGCCCCCAAATGCAGCGCGTTGGCAGGCGCGAGCCCTTAGACCATTTATTTTATAGGCGCAAATCCGCCGATTCCATGGGAAAATTGCGCGGCTTTCCCCCCTCGCCTGCGAAAAAACCGGGGGGGGAACCACAGCGGATTGATTTACAACGGTTTTAAATAACGGGTGACGTTACGTCATATTCCATAATCCTGGTCCGAAAATGGCAACCCGGCCCGCACTTGCTCTTCGCAATAGGCTGCCAAATCCTTGCGCGATTCGAAATCACCCACCGCAACCGGGGCGTGAAACACCACCTCGACCGCCCCCTGAGTCGGCCTCAACAGCACCTTCAGAAAATGCGGTCCGAAAGCCATGTCCCCCCACCAGCCATAAAACCGCGGGTCGGCCCCCTTTGGCGCGCGATAGATCACCGTCACCGGCTGGATCTGCATTTCACGGTCGAGGCCGTGGCTGTAGAAGGCCGCAAACAGCGTCGATTTGAATGGCTGCACCCGGCGCCCGTCGGTCGAGGTGCCCTCGGGGAAGAACAGCAGATGATGCCCCGCGCGGATACGGGCCTCCAACAGCGCCTGCTGTGCCTTGGCCTGTTTCGGATCGCGCCGGATGAACACAGTGCCCGTCGCGCGGGCAAGCCAGCCGATCCCCGGCCAGCGCGCCACTTCGGCCTTCGAAACGAAGTAGACCCGCTGGCAGGCATTGAGCGCAAAGACATCCAGCCACGAGCCATGATTGGCCACCACCGCCCCGATATGCGTCATTGCGCGACCTCGGACACGGTAGCGGATGCCGAGAATCGGAAAGGCCGCGCGGCAGACGGCCGTGGTAATATGCGGCGTCCAGGGGCGCGCCTGCCCAAAGAGCGGGCGCTCGACCAAGCGCACCAGCAGCAGCACCAGCAAACCGCCATAGGTCACCGCAAACAGCACGACACCGCGCACCAGCGCCAGTGCCAGCCCAATCAGCCCCGGCCGCGGGCAAGGGATCGGCTCGACGTCCCGCCAGGTGGTCATGCCTCATCCCCACGGCGACGGGTGTAAAATCCGCGGTGCTTTTCGCTCATCGCGGCAGTGTCCATCATCACGAACACATCGGTGGTGTTGAACGGCCGGTCCAGATAGGCCCCCTCGCCGACGCAACCGCCCAGCCGCAAATAGGCCTTGATCAGGGCCGGCATGCGCACCATGGCCGTTCGCTGGTCCAGCGCCGAGGCAGGAACAAGGTCCATCGACTGAAAATGCGACGGCCAGGCGCGGACGCGCATTTCGGGCCGGGCGAGGTGGTGGTGGTGCAGCCAGGATAGCGGCAGTTTGAGCGCCTCGGGGTCGGTGCCGTGAAAACTGGCAACCCCGAACAAGATCTCGATGTCGTGATCCAGCACGTAACCGGCCAGCGCGCTCCACAGCAAGAACATCGCCGCTCCGCCGCGGTAATCGGGATGCACGCAAGACCGGCCCAGTTCCAGCAAGCGGCGTCCGGTCGCACGCAGCGCGGTCAGGTCATATTCACTATCGCAGTAAAAGCGCCCGAACTCCTGCGCCCGCACCCCCGTCATCAACCGATAGACCCCCACGACATGGTCAAGCGCGTCCGCATCGCGGCGATTGTCGATCAACACCAGATGGTCATAGGCCGGGTCGAAATCGTCCCGTTCCAGGCGTTGGCGATGGTCGACAAGCGGCCCGTCCCCGCCCAATTCCTCGATGAAAATCCTGTAGCGCAGCCGTTGGGCTGCCATCAGGTCGCGCGGATCGGTCGCAAGACGGATCTCGAAGTAAGAGGTATCGGGCGTCATCTGCCTTTGCCTTCGCGGCCCGCCGGGCGGTCTGTCGCGGTTTTAGGCATCCGCGCGCAGCTTTGCAACACGAAGCCGGGCTTGTTGTCGCACCAGGGCTTGCGAGGGTCTCGATTGACACCACCCAGGGTTGCGTCACAACTTGGGGTAGATAAGATCGGGATTCTTAAAGGGTTGTTAACCCTGATCCGCGACAACGAAAATGAGGGTGATGTGTCGCCCGTCAATGACCTGTTTGCCTGCATGTTCAAAGTTGACCGTGATCTTGTCGCCCTGACGCGACTGCACCTGCCCAAGGCCCCAATCGGGGGCGCTGGGATGACGCACGATCATGCCGGGTTCGAGAATGCTGTTCAGGCCCATAGCGTATGGATCTTTCAATGACCTATGATGATGCTCGTCCGATAGAGCCGCAACCGCAATCCCTGTCCACGGCGCTCGACAGCGCCGAGGCGGTGGCTCTGGTCGGCTCGCGGCTTTGTCACGACCTTATCAGCCCTTTGGGGGCAATCGGCAATGGGGTCGAGTTGCTGGCGATGTCGGGCGTCGCGATGAGCCCCGAGTTGCAGCTGATCGCGCAAAGCGTGGCCAGTGCCAATGCGCGGTTGAAGTTTTTCCGCGTGGCCTTTGGCCAGGCGGCCGCGGATCAGCGGCTGGGACGGCCCGAGATTTCGGCACTGCTGGATGATCTGGCGCAAGGCGGTCGGCTAAGCTTTGACTGGCAGGCCGAGGGCGATCAGTCGCGGCGTGTGGTCAAACTGTGCTTTCTGGGCATCTTGTGTCTGGAGACGGCATTGCCTTGGGGTGGGCGGGTAACGATCGGCACCGATGGCAACGCTTGGCGGCTGAACGCCGAGGCCCGCAAAACCAAACTCGACCCAGCACTCTGGCAGATCTTGGGTGGTGCCGTGGGCGCGATCAGCCCCGCGCAGGTGCAATTTGCGCTGTTGCCCGGCGAAGCCGCGCGGCAAGGGCGACAGGTCGCATGGGAGATTGACGAGACCGTCGCGCAAATAAGTTTCTAAAACACCTGCGGTGGATCAGCCCACCCGTGGGTCGCGGGCCTTGGGTGCCGGTCCTCTTGGGGTGAAAAGAGTCGGCCCGCGCGCGCGGCGCCCTGGGTCAGCCCCGCCCCGCAGAGCAATTCCGCCAAAAAGAAGGGCTATTGGCGCACGGTTCCATCGCCGGTGACCAGATATTTGAACGATGTCAGTTGCTCGGCACCGACCGGGCCACGGGCATGCAACTTGCCGGTGGCGATGCCGATTTCGGCCCCCATGCCAAATTCGCCACCGTCTGCAAATTGGGTCGAGGCATTGCGCATCAAGATCGCCGAATCGAGCCGCGCAAAAAAGCGGTCGGCCGCCGCGTCATCCTCGGTCAGGATCGATTCCGTGTGGCTGGAGCCATAGCGGCGGATATGCGCGATCGCGCCATCCACCCCGTCAACAGGCTTGGCTGCGATGATCATATCCAGAAATTCGCGCCCGAAATCATCGTCACGCGCCAGGGTCGTGCCCGGAATTTGCGCCAGTTCACCCGCCGCGCGAACCTCGACCCCGGCGGCCAGCAGATCGGCGACCAGAACCGGGCCATGCGCCGCAAGAAAGGCGCGGTCGATCAGCAAACACTCGGCGGCGCCGCAAATGCCCGGACGCCGGGTCTTGGCGTTCAGCACCACCCGGCGCGCTTTTTCCAGATCGGCGGCGCCGTCGACATAGACGTGGCAGACGCCCTCCAGATGGGCAAAGACCGGCACCCGGGCCTCGGCCTGAACCAGGCCGACCAGCCCTTTGCCGCCACGGGGAACGATGACATCGACAAAGGCGGTAGCACGCAGCATTTCCGTTACGGCCGCGCGGTCACGGGTCGGAACCAACTGGATCGCGGCCTCGGGCAAGCCGGCGGCGCGCAAACCCTCACGCAGGCAGGCGTGGAGGGCGCTGGAGGAATGGAACGATTCGGAGCCGCCGCGCAAGATCACCGCATTGCCCGATTTGAGGCAAAGCGCCCCCGCATCGGCGGTAACATTGGGGCGCGATTCATAGATCACGCCGATCACGCCCAAAGGTGTGCGCACGCGGCGGATATTGAGCCCGGAGGGCATGTCCCATTCCGCCATGACCGCGCCGAGCGGATCGGCTTGTGCCGCCACCGCCCTGAGACCGTCCACGATGCCCTGAAGGCGCGGCGCGTCAAGCCGCAGCCGGTCCATCATCGCCGGCGAAAGGCCCTTGTCGCGGCCATAGGCAAGATCTTGGGCGTTGGCGTCGATGATCGCCGCGCGGTGCGCCCAGACGGTATCGGCGGCCACGTTCAGCGCTTCTGCGCGCTGCGCGGCAGGCGCGAAAGCAAGGTCCGCAGCAGCGGCGCGGGCGGCGGCACCCATGGTTGCGATCAGGGCAGGAATATCTTGCGGGCTGTTCATGGTTACCTCTGGCTTTGTCCTGCTATAGCGGTGGGCGCGGGGCCGAGGCAAGGTCGCGTGGGCTCAAACCCGGCGCTTGCGCAAGGTCTCGGGCAGTTTGGCGAAAACCACCAGCCATGGCAGCCCATGCAGCGCCAGATCGAACAGATCAAGCGGTCGCACCAGCATGCCTGCCGCCAGCATCTTCAGCTTTTCCCAGACATGCGGTTCGGGCCAGAACGGTGCCAGCCCCAGCGTCAACGCCGCAATCAGCGCATCCAAGAAGCGGATTCGGGCGTAGATCCGGCGCAGCATGAGGCCTCGGGTCAGATCGGGAAAGGAATGGCGCGGTTGACGGGGCTCGAA
>DISZ01000008.1:173428-301714 GCA_002422085.1 Rhodobacteraceae bacterium UBA6197 | reverse complement strand
CGCGCTCTTCCTTTTCGACCTGGATGATGAGTTCCTGGCCTTCGGACAGGGCGTCCTGGATGCGGGCGCTACGCACATCCACACCTTCCTTGAAGTAGGTGCGGGCGACTTCCTTGAAGGGCAGGAAGCCGTGGCGGTCTTCCCCGTAGTTGACGAAGCAGGCTTCCAGGCCCGGTTCGATCCGGGTGATGACGCCCTTGTAGATGTTGCCTTTGCGCTGTTCGCGCCCGGCGGTCTCGATGTCCAGATCGATCAGCTTCTGGCCATCGACAATCGCGACGCGTAATTCTTCTTGGTGCGTCGCATTGAACAGCATGCGTTTCATGAGTGGGTTTCTCCGTAGTCAAGGTGCGCCGGATTCGGCGCACAGCCACGGGTCACTCGGTGTGCGATGCGGCAGTCTGCGAGGGGATCGGTGCGCTGACGAGGTCAGACCGCGCCGATCTCCTGGGGAGGGGGCACGGTGCGCCGGTAGGCGCGGGGTTCGGTCAGCAGGAGGGTCAAGGGCACGATGCGTGATTGACGAAATGATTGCTGTGAACGGCGGACGCGGGCCATGGGTCGCGTCCGGTGCGGAAGAGCGAGCAGAATCTGCGGCGTCGTACGCGGCCTGACGTCGATTCCAGAGCCCGGCGGTAGCATGCGGGGGAAGGAACCGGAACGGAGCCGGCGACCAAGGACCTGAAGGCTGGAAGTGAGGCAGTACAATGGGGTCCCTGCTGCCAGACGGAGATGCATCCATTGCGTCTCTACGCCCGGCGGTTTCCAGCCTCTATGGGCTGTTGCGATTATATGCCGCTTTTCCCTATGCGCAAAATAGTTGATGCACCCGCTCCGCCGCCGGCCGTCCGCCATGTGGTCGTGGGGGACGAGCACGAGGGGCAGCGGCTGGACAATTTCCTGCTGCGGATCTGCAAAGGCGTGCCCAAGAGCCATGTCTACAAGGCCATCCGCGACGGCCAGGTGCGGGTCAACAAGGGCCGCTGCCGCGCGGAGACCCGCCTGGCCTCCGGCGACACGGTGCGCGTTCCGCCGCTGCGCCTGCCGGCGCCCGGCGCCGCGACGCCGGTGCCGCCGGCCGTCTTTCCCGTGCTGTATGAAGACGAGCATCTGCTGGTGATCGACAAGCCCGCCGGGGTGGCCGTGCATGGCGGCAGCGGGGTCTCTTTCGGCGTGATCGAGCAATTGCGCGCGGCGCGCCCGGACGAGCGCCTGCTGGAACTGGCGCACCGCCTGGATCGGGAAACCTCGGGCGTGCTGATGGTGGCGCGCAGCCGCAAGGCTCTGGTGGCCCTGCACGACATGATGCGCGAGAGCCGGGGCCGCAAGCACTACCTTGCGCTGGTCGTAGGCGACTGGGTCAACGACCGCCAGCACATCCGCCTGCCCCTGCTCAAGTACCTGACGCCGGACGGAGAGCGCCGGGTGCGTGTCGATGCCCTGGGCAAGCCCGCCCACACCATCGTCACGCTGCAACGCCGCTATGCCGGCCGCTATTCCCTCGTGGGGGCCGAGCTGCGCACGGGACGAACCCACCAGATCCGGGTGCACCTGGCGTCCCAGGGACACCCGATCGCGGGCGACGAGAAATACGGGCCGGACGCCGTGCGCGCCGCCCTGGCCGCCCAGGGGTTCCGGCGCATGTTTCTGCATGCGCACTGGCTGGAGATTCCTCATCCTGTGTCCGGCGAACCCCTGGTCTTCGAATCCCCGCTGCCGCCCGCCTGCCGGGCGCTGCTGGATCATCTGGAGCATTCCCACTCATGACGACACACCCGTCCCCGCCGCAAAAACACTATAGCGCCGTGATCTTCGACTGGGACGGCACGCTGCTGGATTCCACGCATCACATCGTCGGGGCGCTGCTGGGCGCCTGCCGGGATCTGGGGCTGCGCGAGCCGTCCCGCGAAGAGGCCGGCTGGGTCATCGGCCTGTCGCTGCAAGCGGCCCTGTACCGCCTGGTGCCCGATCTGGAGGCCGGCCGCGTGGACGCTTTCGTCGACCGCTACCGCACGCATTTCATGGCGCTGCAGCATGAAATGCATCTGTTCGATGGTCAGGCCGGCCTGTTGCGCGATCTGAGCGCGGCCGGGGCGGTCCTGGGGGTGGCCACGGGCAAGAGCCGGCGCGGCCTGGACGAGTCGATCGAGCGGCTGGGCCTGCGCGATCTGTTTCACGCCACGCGCACGGTCGACGAGGCGCGCGGCAAGCCGGATCCGGACATGCTGCTACAGTTGCTGGCCGAACTGGATCTGGCGCCGGACGCGGTGCTGATGGTGGGCGACACCACCCATGATGTGCTGATGGCCCAGGCGGCCGGGGTGGACAGCCTGGCGGTCGCCTACGGGGCGCATGCGCCGGCCTTGCTGGAATCGGCCCGGCCGACCGCGCTGGCGGCCACGGTGGCCGACATGCAGGCCTGGATACGGGCGCGGACAAAGAACCTTTCTGTGCAATGAAGGCCTGAATTCAAGCCGTCCGGGCCGGATCAGCGCCGTCGCGGCCTCAGTCCGCCAGATACAGGAAAAGCGTCGGCTTGCGTTCGAACTCCGGTGGTCCGGCCTTGCGCCACTGTGCGATGGTGCGCGTGGCGATGGCCTCGTCGTCGCAGGTCAGCGAACTGGCGACGCACAGCCGGGTCGTGTCGCGCAGGGTGCGCAGCAGCGCCTCGAACAGCGCGATATTGCGGTAGGGGGTTTCGATCAGGATCTGGGTCTGCTGTTGCTTGTGCGACGCCGATTCCCAGGCCCGCAGCTGGGCATCGCGCTCGTGCGCCTTGACCGGCGCGTAGCCGTGGAAAGCGAAGCGCTGGCCTTGCAGGCCGCTGGCCATGAGCCCCAGCATGATGGACGAAGGCCCCGTCCAGGGCGCCACCCGGATGCCGGCGGCATGCGCCTGGGCCACGACCAGGGCGCCAGGGTCCGCGACGGCAGGGCAGCCCGCCTCCGAGACCAGGCCGATGTCCTGGCCTGCGGGCACGGCGGCCAGCCAGGCGCGGATTTCGCCCGCCTGGGTGTCCGGCTTCAACGTGTGGATCGTGATTTCCTGCAGCGGGACGGCGGTCTCGATCTGTTTCAGGAAGGCGCGCGCGGTCTTCGCGTTTTCAGCGATGAAGCAGCGCAGCGTGGCGGCGATTTCGCGGGCGGCGTGTGGCAGCCAGCGTTCCGGGTCCGCCTGGCCCAGGCCGACGGGGATCAGGTGCAGNNGGCTCCAGGCCGAAGGCGCGCAGCATGCGGCACAGGGCGATCAGGGGCAGGCCGATCAGGGCGGTGGGGTCGTCGCTGCGCATGTGTTCCATCAGCGCGACGCCCAGTTGTTCCGCTTTGGCGCTGCCGGCCGTGTCGAAGGGTTGCTCGACGCGCAGATAGTGTTCGATCCGGGCCTCGTCCAGGGCCAGGAATCGGCATTCGGTCGGCACCTGCTCCAGCAGGCGCCGCCGTCCGTCGGTGACGCACAGGGCGGTATGGAACAGGACGTCGCGGCCGCCGAATTGGCGCAGCTGGGCGCGGGCCGCCTCGAAGGACCCGGGCTTGCCGATGGGGGCGCCCTCGAACACGGCGACCTGGTCCGAACCGATCACCAGGGCGCCGGGGTGGCGCGCGGCGATGACGGCGGCTTTTTCCCCGGCCAGGCGCAGGGCCAGGTCGAGCGGCGTTTCGTCCGGACGCGGGCGCTCGTCGATGTCCGGGGACTCGACGGAAAAGGGCAGGTTCAGCCGGCGCAGCAAGGCGCGGCGGTAGGGCGAACTGGAAGCCAGTATGAGCGGCATGAGGAATTCCTGAAGGGCGACCGCCAGTTTACCGTGCCCGGAAGACGCGGGTACATTGACCCTGTGTCCCGAGATCGGGTATCATCTAGAGTTTTCCCGAGCAACAAATTTCATGGTCATCGATGCGGCCGGGTTCGCGCGGGCCGGGAGTGTCCTGGATGGCAGAGTCGATACAGAGCGATTGACGCGCCTGTGCCAGGATCTTCCCGAACCGCAGGATGGTGAAATGCACTGGCAGGTACGTGGCCGGTACAATGCTCCGTCCGGGCAGGCCTGGCTGGATGTCGAGGCCCAGGGGCAGGTGCGTGTCGTCTGTCAGCGCTGCCTGGAAGCCTTCGGTTTGACGCTGCGGGTGTCCAGCACGCTGGGCCTGGTGGAAACCCAGGCGCAACTGGATGCCATGGATGCGCTCGAAGCCGAGGGGCAGGGTCCCGAGATCGAATACCTCGTGGCCGATCAGCGCCTGGACATTCTGGGCCTGGTCGAGGACGAGTTGATCCTGGCGCTGCCCTATGCTCCTCGCCACGAGACGTGTCCGGGGGACGGGGATGTGCCGGAACCGCCCCGGCGGCCTTCGCCGTTCGCGGCGCTGAAAGACCTCGGGAAAGACTGAATTTTCGTTTCAACACACGGGCTCGTGCTTACCTTAAAATGAGCGGCCCCGATCACAGGAGTCATCATGGCTGTCCAGCAAAACAAAAAGAGCCCGTCCAAGCGCGGCATGCATCGTTCGCACGATTTCCTCACGGCGCCCGCCACGGGCATCGAGCCGACCACGGGTGAACTGCACTTGCGCCACCACATCAGCCCGAACGGCATCTATCGCGGCCGCAAGGTTCTGAAGACCAAGAACGACGAATAAGCCATCCGCGCCCAGGTTCTTCCACGCGCCGATGTCTCATTCCAGTCCGACCATCGCCATCGATTGCATGGGCGGTGACCATGGTCTGCCGGTCACCGTGCCGGCGGCGATGGCATTCGCCCAGGCGCATCCAGATACCCGGTGCCTGCTGGTCGGTGACGAGTCGCAGATCCGCCAGGTCCTGCAGCAGAACGCGGCGTCCGCCGGCCAGTTCGAGATCCTGCACGCCTCCGAGGTCGTCACCATGCACGACTCGGTGGAAATCGCCCTGCGCCGCAAGAAAGACTCCTCGATGCGGGTGGCCGCCCAGGCCGTGAAAGACGGCCGCGCCGACGCAGCCGTGTCGGCCGGCAACACCGGCGCCTGGATGGCGATTTCCCGCTATGTGCTGAAGACGCTGGACGGCATCGACCGCCCGGCCATCGCCACAGCGCTGCCCAACCAGCGGGGCGGTTCCACCACCGTGCTGGACCTGGGCGCCAACGTCGATTGCACGGCGGATCACCTGCTGCAGTTCGGCCTCATGGGGGCCGCCCTGGTGTCCGCCGTGGACCGTCGCGCGCAACCGTCCGTCGGCCTGCTGAACATCGGCGAGGAACTCATCAAGGGCAACGAGGTCGTCAAGCAGGCGGCCGACCTGCTGCGCGGCAGCGGCCTGAATTTCTATGGCAACGTCGAGGGCGACGACATCTTCAAGGGCACGGTGGACGTGGTCGTCTGCGACGGTTTCGTCGGCAACGTGGTCCTGAAGTCCGTCGAAGGCCTGGCCCGCATGATCGGCGCCATGATGCGCGAGGAATTCCGCCGCAACGCCTTCACCATGGCGGCGGGCCTGGTGGCCACGCCCGTTCTGCAGCGCTTCCGCGCCCGCGTGGACAATCGCCGCTACAATGGGGCGGCCCTGCTGGGCCTGCGCGGCATCGTCATCAAGAGCCATGGCTCCGCCGACGCCTACGCCTACGGCCAGGCATTGCAGCGCGCCCGCGAGGCCGTGCTCAACGGTCTCCTCGAGGGCACCATCCAGCGTCTCGACGCCCTGCGCAGCCGGCCGCCGGCCCCGACGGCCTAGTCCTTCTCTTTCCGGAATCGATATGCCTTACGCCAGGATCACAGGAACGGGCGGCTATCTGCCCCCACGCGTCGTCAGCAACGATGATCTGGCCGCCGATCTGGCCACGCGCGGCATCGAGACTTCCGATGCATGGATCACGGAACGCACCGGCATCCGTCAGCGCCACATCGCCGAACCGGGCACCAAGACCAGCGCGCTGGCCACAGCCGCCGCGCGCGCGGCCCTGGAAAGCGCCGGCCTGACGGCCGACCGGATCGACCTGATCATCGTCGCCACCTCCACGCCGGACTTCATCTTCCCCAGCACCGCCTGCCTTGTGCAGGCCAACCTTGGGGTGGGCGGCGCCGCCGCCTTCGACGTCCAGGCCGTGTGCAGCGGCTTTGTCTACGCGTTGGCTACCGCGGACGCCTTCGTGCGGGCCGGTCGCGCGCGCCATGCCCTGGTGATTGGCGCCGAGGTCTTCTCGAGAATCCTCGACTGGAATGACCGCCGCACCTGCGTGCTGTTCGGCGATGGCGCCGGGGCCGTGGTCCTGAGCGCCTCCGACGAGCCCGGCATCCTGGCCGCCCGGCTGAACGCCGACGGACGCCAGCAGCACATTCTTTGCGCCGCCGGCAACGTCGAGGGCGGCCGGGTCACGGGCGATCCGTTCCTGCGCATGGATGGCCAGGCCGTTTTCAAGCTGGCCGTCAATTCCCTGACGCGCTCCGCGCACGAGGTCTGCGACGAGGTCGGCATGGCCGTGTCCGACCTCGACTGGATGGTGCCGCACCAGGCCAACATCCGCATCCTGAATTTCATCGGCCGCAAGCTCGGCCTGCCCGAAGAAAAGCTCATCGTGACTCTGGATCGTCACGCCAACACCTCGGCGGCCAGCGTGCCGCTGGCGCTGGATGTCGCCTGGCGCGACGGCCGCATCCGTGCGGGCCAGACCGTGTTGCTGCAGGGTGTGGGTGGCGGCTTCACCTGGGGCTCCGTCCTCGTGAAAATCTGAAGGCTAGTTCATGAAGATTGCATTTGTATTTCCGGGCCAGGGTTCGCAGACCGTCGGCATGATGGACGCCTGGGCGGACGACGCCGGTGTCCAGGACACGCTGCGCGCCGGCGATGCGGCGCTGGGCGAAGACCTGTCCGGTCTGATCGCCCGCGGACCCGCCGAAACCCTGAATCTGACCACTCATACCCAGCCCGCCATGCTGCTGTGTTCCGTCGCGATGTATCGCGCCTGGCGGCGGGCGGGCGGCCTGGCGCCCGACCTGGTGGCCGGACACAGTCTGGGTGAATATTCCGCCT
Organism: Rhodobacteraceae bacterium UBA6197; assembly: GCA_002422085.1. Classification (GTDB taxonomy): domain Bacteria; phylum Pseudomonadota; class Alphaproteobacteria; order Rhodobacterales; family Rhodobacteraceae; genus UBA6197. Next base: position 294,718 of record DISZ01000008.1, on the reverse strand, counting down.
TGGTGGCGGCCGACGCACTGGATCTGGCCGACGCGGTGCGCACTGTGCGCGTGCGGGCAGAGGCCATGCAGTCCGCCGTGCCGGTGGGGGAGGGCGGCATGGCCGCCATCCTGGGGCTGGATGACGAGGCCGTGCGTCAGGCCTGTGCCCAGGCCGCCGAAGGCCAGGTCGTCGAGGCCGTCAACTACAACGCCCCGGCCCAGGTGGTGATCGCCGGTCATACGGCGGCGGTCGAACGCGCCTGCGAACGGGCGCGCGCCGCCGGCGCCAAGCGCGCCGTGTCCCTGCCGGTCTCCGCGCCTTTCCATTCGCGCCTGCTGGAGCCGGCCGCCGCCACGCTCGCCCGCACGCTGGAGGGTGTGGCTCTGGCGTCCCCGGCCATGCCGCTCATCAACAATGTCGACGTCGCCCGTCCGACCGATCCGGCTGCCATCCGGGACGCGCTGGTCCGGCAGGCCTGGCATCCGGTGCGCTGGGTGGAAACCATCCAGGCCATGAAACGCGACGGCGTCACCCATATCGTCGAGTGCGGGCCGGGCAAGGTCCTGTCGGGTCTGGTCAAGCGCATCGACCGCGAAATCAACACATTCAACATCACTGATCCGGCGTCCCTGCGGGCGACGCTGGAAGCCCTGGGAGGCTGACATGTCGGAACCTGTGCTGGCGGGCAAGCTCGCCCTCGTGACGGGCGCATCGCGCGGCATTGGCCGCGCCATCGCCCTGGAACTGGCGGCCGCGGGCGCCACGGTCGTGGGGACGGCGACGTCCGAGGCCGGCGCCCAGGCCATCACCGAAGTCCTGGCGCCCCAAGGCGGGCGCGGCGCGGTGCTCGAAGTCAACGATGCGGCGGCCTGCGACGCCCTGCTGGCCGAACTGGCCGGCCAGGGCGGGCCGCACATTCTGGTCAACAACGCCGGGATCACCCGCGACAACCTGTTCATGCGGATGTCGGATGACGAATGGCAATCGGTGATCGACGTGGATCTGACCTCGGGGTTTCGCCTGATGCGCGGGTGTCTGCGCGGCATGATGAAGGCGCGCTGGGGGCGGATCGTCAGCGTCACCTCGGTTGTCGGTGCGGTCGGCAATCCGGGGCAGGGCAATTATGCCGCAGCCAAGGCGGGGCTGGTGGGCATGTCGAAAAGCCTGGCCTATGAGGTCGCCAGCCGCAACATCACCGTCAATTGCGTCGCGCCCGGCATTATTGCCACCGCGATGACCGAAAAGCTGACCGACGAGCAAAAGGCCAAGGTTCTGGTGCAGGTTCCCGCCGGGCGCATGGGTCTGCCCGAAGAGATCGCCGCCGCCGTGCTTTACCTGGCCAGCCCCGAGGCGGCCTATGTCACCGGCACCACCTTGCATGTCAACGGCGGCATGGCGATGGTCTGAGCACCGGGCGTGGCCATGCAAAACGGCTTGCCTTGGGGCATGACTATGCTATAGGCGGCGTGGACTGGCCGGGGGGCAACCCGTCTGCCGGCTGCCTTGCGCAAGCGGGGCGCGTGAGCCGCTCGAAACGAGCAAGGACGTGACTGGGCGAGGCGTGACAGGGCGCTGGCCCTTGGATTTTGAGGAATAGACATGAGCGACATCGCTGATCGTGTGAAGAAGATCGTCGTCGAGCATCTGGGCGTTGAAGAAGACAAGGTCACCCCGACCGCGTCCTTCATTGACGATCTGGGCGCCGACAGCCTTGACACCGTGGAACTGGTCATGGCTTTCGAAGAAGAATTCGGGATCGAGATCCCGGATGATGCTGCCGAAACGATCCAGACCTTTGGCGACGCGGTGAAATTCATCACCGAAGCCGTCTGATCCCTTGCGGACCGGATGAAGACCGAACGGCACCCTTTTGGGTGCCGTTTCCATTTGCCGCAGCTTTTACCTTTGGCGCCTTTACCTTTGGCGCCTAGATCCTTGGCGCCTTTGTCGCCGGCACCTGGTCGGCGCGTTCCGGCTAAGCGGCTGGGGCGGCGAATAACTTTGACAAGCTGCGCGTCGCTGGCGAAGGTCGGGCGCGGCCGCGAGGGCCGGTTCGAGGCAAGCATTGGCGTTTCGTTTCATTCATACCGCCGATATCCATCTGGATTCACCGCTGCGGTCGCTGGCGCTGCGCGATCCGGCGCTGTCCGATCTGATCGGCACCGCAACGCGGACCGCCTTTGTGCGGATCATTGATCTGTGTCTGGCCGAGGCGGTGGACGCGCTGTTGATCGCGGGCGATCTCTATGACGGGCAGCAGACCTCGATGAAGACGGCGCGCTTTCTGGGCCAGCAGTTGCAGCGGCTTGAGGCGGCGGGCGTGCGCGTCTTCATCATTCGCGGCAACCATGATGCGCTGTCAAAGATCACCCGCGAATTGGTCTTGCCGCCCAGCGTCACGCTGTTCGGGCCGAAGGCCGAAACGCATCAGATTGCCCCGCCGCGCCAAAGCGGTACCCGCCCGATCGCGGTCCACGGGATCAGCTTTGCCAAACCGCTGGCGCCCGACAGCCTTCTGGGCCGCTTTCCCGCGCCGCTGGCCGATACGGTCAACATCGGCATGTTGCACACCAGCCTTGCCGGCGCGCCGGGGCACAACCCCTACGCGCCCTGTTCGCTGGCCGATCTGAATGCCTCGGGCCATGACTACTGGGCATTGGGCCATATCCACGCCCGCGCCGAATACCTTGGTGCCGCGACCGTGGTGATGCCCGGCATGCCGCAGGGGCGCGACATCGGTGAGGCGGGGGAAAAGTCGATCACGCTGGTCACCGTGGCCGATGACGGCAGCATCAGCCTTGAAACCCGCGTCACCGCGCAGGCGCAGTTCGAACGGGTGCCGGTGGCGCTGGACGGGCTGACCGACTGGGCCGATCTGGTGGTGGCGCTGGGCCGGGCGCTGACGCGGGCGCGGCGCGATTTTCGCGGCGAGCATCTGGTGCTGCGCCCGGTGCTGGGCGGGCAAAGTCCGCTGGCATGGCGGGTGTTGCGCGATCTGGACCTGCTGCACGAAGAGGCGCGTCTGGCGGCCGAGGCGCTGGACGGGGTCTGGATCGACAAGTTGGAGAATGCCTGCACGACGCGCGCCGCAGGGCAGGGTGCGGGTTTTGACGCGGGCACCGGACCGCTGGCGGATCTGGCGCGCGAAATGGCCGCCACCCTCGCCAGCCCGGCGCTGGGTGCCGAGGCCGAGGCCGAAGCCTCGGTGTTGCTGCGCGCCCTGCCGCGAGCACTGCGTCAGCTTTGGGGCGAGGACGAGGCGCAGATGGCCCGCCTGCGCCAGCAGCTTTTGCACGAGGGTGCCGCCGAGGTGCTGGCCGCGCTGACCCCCACCCCCGAGGAGGAGGTCTGATGCGGCTCGAACGGCTGGATCTTACCCGCTACGGCAAGTTCACCGACCGCAGCCTCTGCTTTGCGCCGCCACCCCCCGGCGCGCCCGATCTGCATATTCTCTACGGCCCCAATGAGGCGGGCAAATCCACCACGCTGGCGGCCTGGCTGGATCTGTTGTTCGGCATTCCCGACAAAAGCCCCTATCGGTTCTTGCACCAGTCGGCGATGCGGATCGGCGCCCGGCTGGAGATCGGCGGGCAACCGCTGGAGGTGGTGCGGATCAAGGGCCGTGGCGCGACGTTGCTCGATGCCAGCGGCGCGGCCCTGCCCGAGGCGGTTCTGGCGGCGGGTCTGGGCGGCATCGACCTTGCCGCCTATCGCGCGATGTTTTCGCTGGATGACGACACGATCGAGGCGGGTGGCAACAGTATTCTGGCCAGTCAGGGCGATCTGGGGCAACTCTTGTTCTCGGCCAGTGCCGGGCTGACCGGCCTGAGCCAGCGGCTTGAGGCGTTGCGCCGCGAGGCCGACGGCTTTCACCGGCCACGCGCGCAAAGCGGTGGGCTGAGCGCGCTGAAAGCCGAGCTTGAAACGCTTGAAGACCGCAAGCGCGAGATCGACACCCAGGCCAGCGATTATGCCCGCCTGACCGACGAAGAAAGCCGCGCCAAGGCGGTCTGGGACGCGGCGCAGGCGGCGCAGGCCGACACGGCAGCCACGCTGTCCGAATTGCGCCGGCGTCACGCGGCACTGCCGGCCCATGCGCGGTTGACGCGGATCGAGGCGGAACTGGCACCGCTGGCGACGCTGCCCGAACCGCCCGGCTTTTGGGCGCAACGGCTGCCCGATCTGGAAAAGGCCGAAGCCGCCACCCGCGCCCGGCAAGACGAGGCCCGGACCCGGATCGCGGCGCTGGAACGTCAATTGGCGGCGCTGGAGCCCGACCCCGAGGCGCTGTCCAAGGCGGCCGGCGTGGCCTCGGCGCTGGCGCTGAAATCGGCGCATGACGAGGCGGTCAAGGACCTGCCGCACCGTGAGCAAGAGGCCCGGATCACCGAACAGGAAATCGCGGCGCGGCTGTTGGCGCTGGGCCAGCCGGGCGTTGATCCGGCTGCACTGCACCTGCCCGCGCGCAAGATTGCCGCGCTGCGCGGCATGATCGAAGCCCGCTCGGGGGTGCTGGCGCGGCTGGCCGGCGCGCAGAGTGAATGCGCCGAGGCCGAAGCCCGCGCCACGGACACCGAGGCCGCATTTGCCGAGGCTGGCGGCACCAGTGATGAGGGTGCCATGCCGGGCAAGGACGGGGCGCTGACGGCGCTGTTGGCCGCGCTTCGCGCGCAGGACCCCGGCGCCGCCCTACGCCAGACCCGCCGCCAATGCGCCCTGGCCGAAGCGGCACTGGCGCCCCGGATGGCCGCGCTGGCGCCGTGGCAGGGCAGTCTTGAGGCGCTGGCGGCCCTGGCCCCGCCCGACGCGTCGCAGATCGACGCCTGGCAGGGGGCGATCGAGGCCGCCCGTCAGGCGCAAAGCCTTGCCAAGGCCGAGGTCGCGCGGCTGAGCGACCAGATTGCGCGCGCCGCGGCGCTGTTGGGCTCGGCGCGATCGGATGACAACGCAATCACCACCGCCGATGCCGATGCCGCCGCAGATGCCACCACCACCGCCGATGCCACCGCCGATGCCACCGCCGATGCCGCTGCCGTCGCGCGTGGCCAGCGCGAAGCGGCTTGGGCGGCGCATCGCGCCCGGCTGGACGCCGAAACCGCCAATACCTTTGAAATCGCCTTGCGGCGGGATGACCAAATCACCGCAACACGGGCAGCGCGGGCGGCCGAGGCCGCGCGCAGCGCGCAGGCACGCGAAACGCAGAGGCAGTTGCGCCTTGATCTGAGCCGCGCCGAGGCCGGGCAGAAGACGGCGCAGACGGCGCTGGCAAAGGCCGAACACGCCCTGAGCGCGGCGATCGCCGCACTGTCGCCTGCGCTAGACCCGGCTTGGTCCGCCGGGGCGCTGCGCCACTGGCTGAACCTGCGCGCGGCGGCGCTGGAGGCGGGGACCGAGCTTGCCCGTGCCCGCGCCGAAGACAGAGCCGCCCTGTGTGCCCTTTCCGAAGCGCGCGCGGCGCTGGTCGCCACGCTTTGTCGTGGCGACAGCGCGGATCTGACCTCCGATCTGCCTTATGACGCGCTGCTTGCCCGGGCCGAGGCGCAGGCGGATGCCCGAACCCGGCGCGCNNCGCGCCGACCTTGCCGACGCCAAAGCCGAAGCGGCAGGCTGGGACGCCGACTGGACCGCGCTTTGCGCCGACAGCTGGCTTGCCCCAGAGGGCACCGCGCCGGACCCCGGCGTGATGCGCAGCCTTCTGGAAGGTGTCGAGGCGCTGGACCGGCTGGCGCAGAATCTGGCCGCGCTGAACGACCGGATCGGCAAGATGGCGGACAATCTGGCCGCCTTTCAGGCCGCGGTCGCGGCGCTGGCGCAGACGTTGGGAATGGCGCAGGCCCCTGACCCTTGGGCCGCGATCACCGCCCGTCTTGCCCATGCCCAAGAGGTGCACAAGGCCCGCCTCAACGCGCAGGCCGATCTGGAGGCCGCGACGGTGCGGGCAGCGGATCTGGCGCAGGAAAGCCATGAGATCGGGTCGCAACTAACGGAAATGACGGTATTTTTCGGTGTCGATACGCTGACGGCGCTGCGGGGCTGCCTGACCGGGAGCACCCGGCGCCAAAGCCTGATCGAGGCCCGCGCCAGCGCCGCGCAAGAGATCTGCGAGGCGCTGGCCTGCGCCGATCTGACCGAGGCGCTGGCGCGTCTGGCGACCACCGAGCGGGCCGCGCTCGAGGCCGATCTGGCACGGCGCGAGGCCGAGGCCGCCGAAAGCGCGCAGATGGCGCAGACCGCCTTTGCCGCGCTTTCCGAGGCGCGGCGGCAATTGGCGGCGGTCGGCGGCGACGACGCGGCGGCACGGCTTGAAGAGGCGCGCCAGACCGTGTTGCTGGACATCTCGCAAGGTGCCACCGCGCATCTGCGCCGCCGCCTTGGGATCCTTGCGGTCGACCGCGCGCTGACCGCCTACCGCGACAGCCACCGCAGCGCGATGATGCAGCGCGCCTCGGAGGCCTTCGCGCTGATCAGCCGTGGCGCCTACAGCGGCCTTGCCGCGCAGCCCGACAAGGACCGCGAGGTGCTGTTGGCGATTGCCGCCGATGGCGGATCCAAGCTGGCGCCTGATCTGTCGAAGGGCACGCGGTTTCAGCTGTACCTCGCGCTGAGGGTGGCGGGGTATCACACGCTGGCCGAAACCCATCGCCCGGTCCCCTTTATCGCCGACGACATCATGGAGACCTTTGACGATGACCGCTCGGCCGAGGCCTTTGCGCTGTTGTCGCAGATGGCGCGGGTGGGGCAGGTGATCTATCTGACCCACCACCGCCACCTGTGCGAAATCGCCCGCGCGGTCTGCCCCGGCGCGCAGATCACCGAACTGGTCTGAACGCCGCGATTCCGGTGCCGGATCGCCCCCGGGACTCGCCGGCCAAAATGATGCGCCGGGGTCGCGGGCGCGGGCCAAGACGGGTGCGGCGCGGCGCAAGGGCGACGGGTGGCGCGCTGTGGGTCTGGGCCGGCCACCGCGCAGGTGGTCTTCGGCCCGTTGCACCGACCGGAATCTGCCTGTATCAACACCGGGATAAGTCAAACGGAGAGGTGCGGTATGCGTCGGGTCGTTATCACGGGATTGGGGATGGTCACGCCGCTGGCGTGCGGGGTCGAAGAGACCTGGACTCGGATTCTGGCGGGTCAGTCGGGCGCGGGTCAGATCACCCGGTTCGATCCAAGCCATCTGGTAACGCAATACGCGTGCGAAATTCCGCTGGGGGATGGCTCGGACGGCACTTTCAACGCCGATGACTGGATGGAGCCGAAGGACCAGCGCAAGGTCGATGACTTTATCCTTTATGGCATGGCCGCCGCCGTTCAGGCAGTAAAGGACTCGGGCTGGGCGCCCGAGGACGAGGAAGACCGCTGCCGCACCGGGGTGATGATCGGTTCGGGTATCGGCGGGCTGAGCACGATTGCCGACACGGCGGTCCTGATCAAGGAAAAGGGCCCCAAACGGGTGTCGCCTTTCTTCATTCCGGGGGCGCTGATCAACCTGATTTCGGGGCAGGTGTCCATTCGCTTTGGCTTCAAGGGGCCGAACCATGCGGTGGTGACGGCCTGTTCCACCGGCGCCCATGCCATTGGCGATGCCGCAAGGCTGATCCAGTGGGGCGACGCCGATGTGATGCTGGCAGGGGGCGCGGAAAGCCCGATCTCGGAGATCGGGATTGCCGGGTTCAATGCCTGCAAGGCGCTGTCCACCAAGCGCGGCAACGATCCCAAGGCGGCCAGCCGTCCCTATGACGCGGACCGCGACGGGTTTGTCATGGGCGAGGGTGCCGGCGTGGTGGTGCTGGAGGAATATGAGCACGCCAAGGCGCGCGGCGCCAAGATCTATGCCGAAGTGCTGGGTTACGGCATGTCGGGCGACGCCTACCACATCACCGCCCCGGCCGAGAGCGGCGACGGCGCGTTTCGCAGCATGAAGGCGGCGCTGGCACGGGCCGGGATAGAGCCGGACGACATTGATTATATCAACGCGCATGGCACCTCGACGATGGCCGACACGATCGAACTGGCGGCAGTCGAGCGGCTGATGGGGTCGGCCGCAGCCAAGGCGACGATGTCGTCGACGAAATCGTCGATTGGGCATCTGTTGGGGGCTGCGGGGGCGGTCGAGGCGATTTTCTGCGTGCTGGCGATTCGCGACCAGATTGCGCCTCCGACGCTCAATCTGGACAATCCGGCGGTGGCGACGGCGCTGGATCTGGCCCCGAATACGGCGCGCAAGCGCGAGATCAACATTGCGCTTTCCAACAGCTTCGGCTTTGGCGGCACCAATGCCAGCCTTGTGCTGGGCAGGGTGAAGGGCTGATGTGGCGCCATATCGTCTCGAATTTCCTGACCATCCTGATCGTCATCATGATCGCGCTTGGTGGTTTGGCGGCTTGGGGTAAACGGCAGTTTTCCGGCCCCGGGCCGCTGACGCAGGCGGTGTGTCTGCAAGTCAAGCCGGGCGCCAGCTTTTCGGCGGTGTCCGACGATCTGGCGGCGCAGGGCGCGATCTCGTCGGGCTATATTTTTCGGGCGGGGGCCGATTATACCGGCAAGAGCGGGGCGCTGAAGTTCGGGTCTTACCTTGTCAAGCCCGGCAGCTCGATGGCCGAAATCGTCGATCAGGTCACAGCGGGCGGGCCGTCGACCTGCGGCACCGAGGTGAATTTTCGCATCGGCGTGACGACGACCGATGTGATCTTGCGCGAGCTGGACCCCAATACCGGGCGCTATGTTGAAAAGATCAAGTTCAGCCCGGCGGTCGAGGCCACCCCCAGTGACTTTATCGATGCCGCCGCCAAGGCCGACGTGCGGCTGCGGGTGACGCTGGTCGAAGGAGTGACAAGCTGGCAGGTGGTCGAGGCGCTGAAGCGGGCCGATTTCCTGACCGGGGAGGTGGCGGACGTGCCGCCGGAAGGCAGCCTCGCGCCGGATCTTTACGAGGTGGCGCGCGGGTCGGAGCGTGCCGCGCTTTTGGCGGAAATGACCGCGCGACAGAGTCGGATATTGGACGAGGCCTGGGCCGGCCGCGCCGAGGGCCTGCCCTATGACACGCCCGAAGCGGCGCTGGTGATGGCCTCGATTGTGGAAAAAGAGACCGGCGTGCCGGAAGAACGCCGCCAGGTCGCCAGCGTCTTTGTGAACCGTCTGGAACAGGGGATGAAGCTGCAAACCGACCCGGCGGTGATTTACGGTGTGACCAAGGGGCAGGGGCCGCTGGGCCGTGGCCTGCGCCAAAGCGAGTTGAAACGCGAAACGCCCTACAACACCTATGTCATCGACGGGTTGCCGCCGACGCCGATCGCCAACCCCGGTCGCGCGGCGATCGAGGCGGCGCTGAACCCCGACACCACGCCCTATCTGTTCTTTGTGGCGGACGGGTCCGGCGGCCATGCCTTTGCCGCGACATTGGAGGATCATAACGTCAATGTCGCCAAGTGGCGCGAGATCGAGGCGCAACAAGGGCAAGCGCCCGCCCCGGTTCAGGGAGACTGAAGCCTTTGCAAACAATAGGGAAACCCGGTTGATCCGGGTTTTTCTTGTGAAATCGCGCACAACCCTGAATTTAGTTCTTGACTTTGCGAACGGCTTCAGGTAGAACTTGTGACATGCTAGGAGAAGTGGGCAAGCGGCACGGGGAAACCCGGCGCCGCTTTTTCGTTTCACTCGTGCGGAACAGGGCATGAGAGGCGGGCAAAGCAACAGATGAATATGACTTTCTCGGGTGAGGAAGGCCCTACGGTAGATCTGCTATCGGGGACTGAGGTTCTGTATCGGGAAGTTGCCGAGGAGCTGATGCTGGCGATGAACAAGGTTCGCCAGGGTGAGTTTTCCGAGGTCAAGGCCGCCACTCAGGCGGTCAGGGACCTTCGCGCAGCCTACCAGATGGTAATGGATGAAAGGACCAGAGTTGAAAAACTCCGCAAACAGCTTGCTGGAGTCGGGGGCGACCATGCCCTCGACTTCGACGCGGCGCGAGACGAGATCGGGCGCCGCCTGGCTTGCCTCCGCGAGGCCGGAGGATGTTGACGCGTTTCTGGGAGGGCTGAGCAACAACGCGCTTCTGGCCCTGCCGTGGATGTTCGAGTTTTGGGCGCTGCCGCATCAGCTGCCACCCGAGGGGGCCTGGAAGAGCTGGGTCATCATGGGCGGGCGCGGGGCCGGCAAGACGCGGGCCGGGGCCGAGTGGGTGCGCAGCGTCGTGGAAGGCGCGGGCCCACTTGACCCCGGCAGGGCGCGGCGGGTGGCGCTGGTCGGGGAAACGGTCGATCAGGTGCGCGAGGTGATGGTGTTCGGCGACAGCGGGATATTGGCCTGCTCGCCGCCCGATCGGCGCCCCGACTGGGAAGCCGGCCGCCGGCGGCTGGTCTGGCCCAACGGCGCGACGGCGCAGGTGTTTTCGGCGCATGAGCCCGAAAGCCTGCGCGGGCCGCAGTTCGATGCGGCCTGGGCTGATGAGTTGGCCAAGTGGAAAAAGGCCGAAGATGCCTGGGACAACCTTCAGTTCGCGCTGCGTCTGGGCGCCCATCCGCAACAGGTGGTCACCACGACGCCGAAAAATGTCGGGGTGCTGAAGGCGATCCTGAAGAACCCCTCGACGGTGATGACCCACGCCCCGACCGAGGCGAACCGGGCCTATCTGGCGGGCTCGTTCCTGGAAGAGGTGCGGGCGCGCTATGCCGGCACGAGGATCGGTCGGCAAGAGCTGGAGGGCCTGCTTTTGGAGGACACCGAAGGCGCGCTGTGGAGCACGGCCGCGATCGAGGCGTGCCGGGTGGATCACGCCCCCGATCTGGACCGGATCGTGGTTGCGGTCGATCCGGCGGTGACCGGGCATTCGGGGTCGGATGAATGCGGTATCGTGGTGGTCGGCGCGGTGACGCGGGGCGATCCGCAGGATTGGCGCGCCTATGTGCTGGAAGATGCCTCGGTGCAGGGCGCAAGCCCCTTGGAATGGGCGCGTGCCGCGGTCACGGCGATGCAGCGCCACGGCGCCGAACGGCTGGTGGCGGAGGTCAATCAGGGCGGTGATCTGGTGGAAAGCGTGATCCGGCAGGTGGATCCCTTGATCCCGTTCCGCGCCTTGCGGGCCGGGCGCGGCAAGGGTCTGCGGGCCGAGCCGGTGGCCGCGCTATACGAGCAGGGTCGCGTCAAGCACCTGCGCGGCTTGGGTGCGCTGGAAGACCAGATGTGCCGGATGACGGTGCATGGCTATGAGGGCCGTGGTAGCCCGGACCGGCTGGATGCGCTGGTATGGGCGTTGAGCGAGCTGATCCTGGAACCGGGCGGCAAATTCAGGCGGCCACAGGTGCGCGGGCTTTGAGTGTGGAAGCCTCCGGCGGGGATATTTGAGCAAAGGTGAAAGCTGGCGCTTTGGCCTGGTCGGGCGCGCGCGCAGGGCGCGGGGCGGGTGCCCTGCTGCAAGATGAAACAGGGCGTGAGGGCTGGGGATTTCCCGGCCCTCTTGCTTTTCGGCGGCCCGGTCGGGCGGTCTGAGTTTGAGGAGATCGGGATGGTGATGCAATTCTTTCGTCGAGGCGGGGCCGCTGAGGCTGCGCCTGAACGCAAGGCCTCGGCGACGGGGCGGGTCGTGGCATTTGCCACCGGCTCGGGGCGGGTGGTGTGGAGCCCGCGCGATACGGTCAGCCTGACGCGCAGCGGCTTTACCGGCAACCCGGTGGGGTTTCGCTGTGTCAAGTTGATCGCCGAGGCGGCGGCGGCGCTGCCGCTGGTGTGTCAGGATCAGGAGCGCCGCTACGAGGTGCATCCGGTGATCGAGCTGATGCGGCGGCCCAATCCGGGGCAGGGCCGGGCCGAGCTGTTCGAGGCGCTTTATGGGCAGATGCTGTTGTCGGGGAACGGTTATCTGGAGGCGGTGACGCCGCTTGCGGGCCTGCCGCGCGAGCTGCATGTGCTGCGCGCGGACCGGATGAGCATCGTGCCGGGGGCGGATGGCTGGCCGGTGGCCTATGACTATACCGTGGCCGGGCGCAAGCATCGTTTCGACATGAGCGGCGCGCCCGACCCGATTTGTCACATCAAGGCGTTCCACCCGCAAGACGACCACTACGGGCTAAGTCCGATGCAGGCGGCGGCAACGGCGATCGACGTGCACAACAGCGCCAGCGCCTGGTCAAAGGCGCTCTTGGACAATGCCGCCCGGCCTTCGGGGGCGTTTGTTTACAAGGGCAGTGACGGGCAGGGCGCGCTGAGCGCGGATCAGTATGACCGGCTGGTGGACGAGATGGAGATGCATCATCAGGGTGCACGCAATGCCGGGCGGCCGATGCTGCTGGAAGGCGGGCTGGACTGGAAGCCGATGGGGTTCAGCCCCTCGGACATGGAGTTTCATGCCACCAAGCAGGCGGCGGCGCGCGAAATTGCCGTGGCCTTCGGGGTGCCGCCGATGTTGCTGGGGATCCCGGGCGATGCGACCTACGCCAACTATCAAGAGGCGCACCGGGCGTTTTACCGCCTGACGGTGCTGCCGCTGGCGACGCGGGTGGCGGCGGCGGTCGGGTGGTGGCTGTCAACGCATCTGGGCGAGATGGTCGAGCTGAAGCCCGATCTGGACCAGATCGCCGCGCTTTCGGGCGAGCGCGACCAGCAGTGGAAGCGAATCGGCGAGGCCGCGTTCCTGTCGGATGCCGAAAAACGCGCGCTCTTGGGTCTGGCCCCCCTGTCGGAGGCATAGGCGATGTCGGAGGGCGGGTCGCGCTATCTCAAGGAGCCGTTTGAATATCACGAACAACGTTTCGAGACGACGGAACGGATCATGGCCTTGCAGTTTGCGCAGGTGGAAAAACGGCTGGAGCGGATCGAGGCAATGATTATCGGGTTGGAAAAGCGCTTGTGGATGACGGTCTATGGGGTTGTGGCCGTGATCCTGACGCAGGCGGTGCAAGGGGTTCTGGAATATGGCCCGAAGTGAGGAAATGCACATGATGACAAGTGATTACGGGCTGGAGTTGAAGTTCTGCCGACAAGAGGCGGCGGTCGCCGTTGCCGACGGCGCGGTGATCTCGGGCTATGCCAGCCTGTTTGGCCTGCCCGATCAGGGCGGCGACATCGTGCAAAAGGGTGCTTATGCGCGCAGCCTGCGGCAGATGGCTGACAAGGGCGGTTCGGTCAAGATGCTGTGGCAGCACGATCCGGCGCAGCCGATCGGCGTGTGGGACGAGATTCGGGAGGATGAGCGCGGGCTGTTCGTCAAGGGGCGGTTGCTTCTGGACGTGGCGCGCGCCCGTGAGGCGGCGGCGCTGATCGGCGCGGGGGCGATCGACGGTCTGTCGATCGGCTACCGCACGATTGCCGCCGAGAAGGACGCAAAAGGCCAGCGGCTTCTTGCGGAACTGGAGCTTTGGGAGGTGTCCTTGGTCACCTTTCCGATGCTCAAGCAGGCGCGGGTTGCCGCCAAGGGCGACGCGCCCGAGGCCGGTGACTGGCGCGAATTGGCCGCAGCCTTGCAGGACGCGGCACGGATGTTGGCCGACCGATAGGACGGCGCACCCTCAACCCTTTTGAAACAGGTGGAGTGACGATGAAGACCGAGATCAAGGCTCGGGCCGGGACGGGTATGTCTGACGGCCCGACCCCGGTGGCTGAGGTGAAAACCGCGCTGGCCGGGTTCCTGAATGAAGTCAAAGGCTTTCAGGACGAAGTGAAACTGACGTTGAAACAACAGGAAGAGCGACTGACCATGCTGGATCGCAAGAATACCTATCTGGGGCGTCCCGCCCTTTCCGCCGCTGCCACCGAGGAAGCACCGCACCTGAAAGCCTTTGGCGCCTATCTGCGCTCGGGCGATGATGACGCGCTGCGGGGCCTCGTGATGGAGGGCAAGGCGCTCAACACCCAGGTTTCGGCCGAGGGTGGCTATCTGGTCGATCCGATGACCTCGGAAACGATCCGCGGCGTGCTGAAGGCCACCGCCTCGATCCGCCAGATCGCCAATGTGGTGAACGTCGAGGCAAGCTCGTTCGACGTGCTGGTGGACCATAGCGAAATGGGCTCGGGTTGGGCCACGGAAACGGCGTCGCTGACCGAAACCGGCACACCGCAGATCGACCGGATCAGCATTCCGCTGCACGAGCTGTCGGCGATGCCGAAAGCCAGCCAGCGCCTGCTGGACGACAGCGCCTTCGACATCGAAGGCTGGCTGGCCAACCGGATCGCCGACAAATTCGCCCGTGCCGAAGCGGCGGCCTTTGTCGCCGGTGATGGCGTCGACAAGCCGACGGGTTTTCTGACCCATGCGAAGATCGCCGAAGACCTCTGGTCCTGGGGCAATCTGGGCTATGTCGCCACTGGCAATGACGGCGATTTCGCCACCACCAACGCCTCGGACGCGATCGTCGATCTGGTCTATGCGCTGGATGCCGAATACCGCGCCAATGCGAGCTTCGTAATGAACTCGAAAACCGCGGGTGCGGTGCGCAAGATGAAGGATGCCGATGGGCGCTTCCTGTGGACCGATGGTCTGCAAGCGGGCGAACCGGCGCGTCTGATGGGCTATCCGGTGCTGATCGCCGAAGACATGCCCGACATCACCTCGGGCAGCTTTGCGCTGGCCTTTGGTGACTTCAAGAACGGCTATACCATCGCCGAGCGTCCCGATCTTCGGGTGCTGCGCGACCCGTTCTCGGCCAAACCGCACGTGCTGTTCTATGCCTCGAAACGCGTGGGCGGTGACGTGAGCGACTTTGCCGCGATCAAGCTGCTGAAATTCGCCACCGCCTAAACGGTGTCGGATCGGGCCGGGGGCTTGCCCCCGGCTTGGCCGGGCGCGGGCCGCAGGTTCGCTGTCGTCTAGCTGCTCCCTCCGTCCGAGCGATGGCGGGTGTGGTTCGCGCCCATTGCCCCTTCGGGGGCGTAGGTTTTGCGGAGGTTTCCCATGATGCTGATCGAAGAAACGGTGGTGCCCGCGGCGGCCTTGCCGGTGGCCGAGTTCCGTAACCATATGCGGCTGGGCACCGGGTTTGCCGATCTGGGCGCCGAAGACGCCGCGCTGGAGGCCTATCTTCGCGCGGCGCTGGCCGCGATCGAGGGGCGCACGGCCAAGGTGCTGCTGGCGCGCGACTTTGTGCTGACATTGCAGACCTGGCGCGGCGCGGCGCAACCCTTGCCGGTGGCGCCGGTCAGTGCGGTCAGCGTGATCCGGATGCGCGACCGCGACGACGTGGTGACGGTGGTGTCGCCGGCGCGCTACCGGCTGGTGCGCGATCTCAGCCGCCCGCGGATCGAGGCGGCGGGGATGTTGCCGGGCATTCCCACCGGCGGCGCGGTCGAGATTGCCTTTACCGCCGGCTTTGGCCCGACGTGGTCGGACCTGCCGGTCGATCTGGCACAGGCGGTGTTCCTGCTGGCGGCGCAGTATTACGAGATGCGCCACGACACTGCGGCATCGGGCGACGGTATGCCCTTTGGCGTGATGGCGCTGATCGAGCGCTGGCGCACGGTGCGGGTTCTGGGGGGCCGGCCGTCCGGTGGCTTCGCATGAGCAGTCCGCGCCTGAACCGCAATCTGGTGCTGGAAGAGGCCGTGCGCGCGCCCGATGGGGCGGGTGGCTATGCCTTGGTCTGGACCGCGCTTGGCAGCCTTTGGGCCGAGGTCGTGGCCGGCTCGGGGCGTGAACGGGCCGGGGAACTGGTGACGCTGGCGCTGGTGCCCTACCGCATCACGGTGCGCGCGGCCCCCCCCGGCGCGGCGCAACGCCCGCGCCCCGAGCAGCGTTTCCGCGACGGTGAGCGGGTGTTTCGGATTCTGGCCGTCGCCGAGAAAGACACCGGCGGGCACTATCTGACGTGCTTTGCCCATGAGGAGGTGGTGGCATGAGCTACGGGATTGGCGCGGCCTTGCAGGCTGCGGTCTATCAGCGCTTGCGTGCCTCAAGCGCGCTGGACGCACTGATCGGCGATGCAATCTATGACGCGGTGCCACCGGGAACGGTGACGGGAACCTATGTCAGCCTCGGGCCGGAAGACGTGCGCGACGCCTCGGACGTTACCGGCGACGGTGCCGAACATGATTTCGTGGTGTCGGTGGTGACCGATGCCGCGGGGTTCCAATCGGCCAAGGCGGTGGCGGCGGCAGTGTCCGATCAACTGGTCGATGCGACGCTGATCCTGGCGCGCGGGCGGTTGGTGGGGCTGTGGTTCCTGCGTGCCAAGGCGCGGCGGGTCGAGACCGGCGAGACGCGCCGGATCGACCTGACCTTCCGCGCGCGGGTCGAAGGATAATAGCAGATATCGAATATTTTGGCCATTTAACTGTGCAGACAGTGGGCCTTTCTTTCACTTATCGGAGATAAAGCCATGGCGGCGCAGAACGGCAAGGACCTGCTTATCAAGCTTGACCTCAACGGGGGCGGGCAGTTTGAAACGATCGCTGGGCTGCGCGCCTCGCGGATCAGCTTTAACGCGGAAACGGTGGATGTGACCAGCCTTGAAAGCCAGGGCGGCTGGCGCGAATTGCTTGGCGGCGCCGGCGTGCGCTCGGCCGGGATCTCGGGCTCGGGGGTGTTCAAGGACGCCGCCACCGACGAGCGCGCGCGGCAGATCTTCTTTGACGGCGAGGTGCCCGATTTTCAGGTCATCATCCCCGATTTCGGGATCGTGCAGGGGGCGTTCATGATTACCTCGATCGAATATGCGGGTAGTCACAACGGCGAAGCGACCTACGAGCTGAGCATGGCCTCGGCGGGGGCGCTGAGCTTTACGGCGCTATGATGGCGAACCCTTGGGCAGGTGAGGTGGCGGTTTGGCTGGATGGCAAGCGCCATGTGGCCAAGCTGACCCTGGGCGCGCTGGCCGAGTTGGAGGCGACGCTGGAGGTGGACACGCTGATCGCGCTGGTTGAGCGGTTCGAGGCAGGGCGCTTTTCGACGCGTGACGTGCTGGCGCTGCTGGTGGCAGGGCTGCGGGGCGGCGGCTGGAACGGCTGCGGCGATGATCTGCGCACGGTTGAAATTGGCGGAGGCCCGGTCGAGGCGGCCCGGGTCGCAGCCGAGCTTTTGGCCCGCGCCTTCACGGTGCCGGCAGGAAAATGAGCGATATGGGCAGTTTCGACTGGCCGGGCCTGTTGCGGGTCGGGCTGCGCGGGCTTGGGCTGTTGCCCGAGGCGTTCTGGCGGCTGACCCCGGCGGAGCTTGCGCTGATGCTGGGCGATGGCGGCGGCGCCGCGCCGCTGACGCGGGCGCGGCTGGACGAGTTGGCGGCCAAATGGCCGGACCAGGAGAACGGCATGTCGATGGAAAGGACAGGGCAATGATCGAAGTGGACGGGCTTGACGGGCTGGGCCAACAGGCCGCGGCGCTCGAGAAATCTTTGGGCGGGGCCGAGACGATGGCCGGCGCCTTCAACGAAGAACTGGGCCGGATGCGCGACAGCATGACCTTTACCAACCGCGAGGTTGGCGTGCTGACCAACAGCATTGGGCGCGGGCTGCGCGGCGCGTTCGACGGGCTAATCTTTGACGGGTTGAAGCTGTCGGATGCGCTGCGCAATGTCGCCCAAAGCATGGCGGACAGCGTCTATTCGGTGGCGATGCGGCCCATTCAGAACGCTTTCGGCGGTGCGATCGCCACCGGCATGAACGACATGATGAGCGGGTTGTTTCCATTCGAAAAGGGGGGCGCCTTTTCGCAAGGTCGGGTGACGGCCTTTGCCAAGGGCGGGGTCGTGGCGCAGCCCACGTCTTTTGCGATGCGCAACGGGCGCGGGTTGATGGGCGAGGCCGGCCCCGAGGCAATCATGCCGCTGGCTCGCGGTGCCGACGGCCGGTTGGGCGTGCAGGCGGCGAGCGGCGGCCGTTCGGTCAATGTGGTGATGAATGTGACCACGCCGGACGTGGCCGGTTTCGCGCGCAGCCAAAGCCAGATTGCCGCGCAGGTCAACCGCGCGCTGGCACGCGGCGAACGCAACCGCTGAGGAGAGAGCAATGGCATTTCACGAAATACGTTTTCCGGCGAACCTGAGTTTCGGGTCTGTCGGAGGCCCCGAGCGGCGCACCGAGATCGTCACGCTGACCAACGGTTTCGAAGAACGCAACAGCCCTTGGGCGCATTCGCGCCGGCACTACGACGCGGGGGTCGGGTTGCGCAGTCTGGACGATGTCGAGGCACTGATTGCCTTTTTCGAGGCGCGGGCCGGGCAGCTGCACGGGTTTCGTTGGAAAGACTGGGCGGATTACAAATCTTGCGCCTCGTCGCGCGTGGTCAGCTATGACGATCAGGTGATCGGCATGGGCGATGGCGCAAGGCTCAGCTTTCAACTGGCCAAGACCTATGTGTCGGGCAATGAAAGCTACACCCGCACGATCACCAAGCCGGTGGCGGGAACGGTGAAGGTGGGGCTTCAGGGCGATCACCAGTCCGAGGCGGTGCATTTCGCGCTTGATACCGAAACCGGCGTCGTGACCTTCAAGATGGCGCCGGGCGAGGGGGTTCGGGTCACCGCCGGCTTTGAGTTTGACGTGCCCGTGCGCTTTGATACGGACCGAATTCAGGTCTCGGTCGCGTCGTTTCAGGCGGGGGATCTGCCGCAGGTTCCGGTGCTGGAGGTGCGGATCTGATGGGCTATCCAGACGAGCTGACGGCGCATCTTGCCAGCGCAACCACGACCTTGTGTCGCACCTGGGCGGTGACCCGGGCCGATGGCCGGACGCTGGGGTTCACCGATCACGACCGGCCATTGCGCTTTGACGGGATCGTGTTCGATCCCGACAGCGGCATGACCGCGAAGGCGCTGTCGCAGGCGACGGGTCTGGCGGTGGACAATACCGAGGCCTATGGCGCGCTGTCGTCGGCGGCGATCACCGAAGCCGATATTCTGGCCGGGCGCTATGACGGCGCCGAGGTGCGCGCCTGGCTTGTGAACTGGGCCGATGTGACGGTGCGGGCGCTGTTGTTTCGTGGGCATCTGGGCGAGTTGACCCGCGCTGAGGGCGCCTTTAGCGCCGAGCTGCGCGGCCTGACCGAGGCCTTGGGCCGTGCACAGGGGCGGATCTACCACCCACGCTGCTCGGCGGTGCTGGGCGATGGGCAATGCCGTTTCAACCTTGCGCAGGCGGGCTATGCGAGCGAGTGCGCCGTTGAACAGGTCGACGATGCACGGGTGTTTCGGTTTGCCGACATGCCCGGCTTTGATGACCGCTGGTTCGAGAAAGGCCGCCTGACGGTGTTGAGCGGGGCGGCTATCGGGCTGGTCGGGGTGGTGAAGAACGATCGCTTGCAAGGCGTCGGCGCACGCGAGATCGAGCTGTGGCAGGCGATAGCGGCGCATGTCGCACCGGGCGACATGCTGCGCCTTGAGGCGGGTTGCGACAGGCGTGCCGATAGTTGCCGGCTAAAATTCAACAACTTCAACAACTTTCGCGGATTTCCTCATATTCCCGGCGATGACTGGCTGATGTCATACCCGGTGCAGAGTGGCACCAATGACGGCGGGAGCCTGTTTCGATGATGGCCGAGCGGGCGGTAGCGATCGCGCGGGACTGGCTGGGAACGCCCTACCAGCATCAGGCCTCGGTCAAGGGGGCGGGGGCTGATTGCCTGGGCCTTTTGCGCGGCATATGGCGGGCGCTTTATGGGTGCGAACCCGAGATCGTCCCCGCCTATACGCCCGATTGGTCCGAGCCTGCGCGCGCCGAGATGCTTTGGGCAGGCGCCGCGCGGCATCTTGTGGCCTTGCCCGGTCGGGTGCCCGAAGGACCGGGCGAGGTCTTGTTGTTCCGGATGCGGGCCGGGTCGGTCGCCAAGCATCTGGGTATTTCGGCGCGGGTTGATGGAGAGTCGTCGAAAACAGGGGCGAGCTTTATCCATTCCTATACCGGGCACGGGGTGATCGAAAGCCCACTGTCCTTTCCCTGGCAGCGCCGCATCGTGGCGCGGTTTCACTTTCCTGAAGGAGCCTGAATATGGCGACGATTCTGCTTTCGGCTGCCGGTGCTGCGGCCGGCGCGGGCTTTGGTGGCACGGTTCTGGGGCTGTCGGGGGCGGTGATCGGGCGTGCGGTCGGGGCCACGTTGGGGCGCGTGATCGACCAGCGGCTGCTGGGGTCCGGCTCGGCTGCGGTCGAGACCGGACGGGTTGATCGATTCCGGCTGACCAGCGCGTCCGAGGGCGAGGCGCTGGGGCGTCTTTGGGGGCGGATGCGCATTTCGGGGCAGGTGATCTGGGCGACCCGTTTTTTCGAGACTTCGAAAAAGCAGCGCGGCGGCAAAGGGGCGTCGCGCGCCTCGGTCACGTCTTACAGCTATTCGGTCAGCCTGGCGCTGGCGCTGTGCGAGGGCGAGATCTTGCGCGTTGGCCGGATCTGGGCCGACGGTATGGAAGTATCCCGAGACAGTCTGAACATGCGCGTCTATTCCGGCGCGCAAGATCAGCTGCCCGACCCCAAGATCGAAGCAGTTGAAGGCGAGGGCATGGCCCCTGCCTATCGCGGCGTGGCCTATGTGGTGCTGGAAGATCTGGCGCTGGAGGCCTTTGGCAACCGCGTGCCGCAGTTCAGCTTTGAGGTGGTGCGCCCGGCGCAAGGCGCGTTGATCGACACGGTTCCCGACCTTGTGCGTGGGGTGCGAGCGGTGGCGCTGATCCCGGGCACGGGCGAATACGCGCTGGCGACCACGCCGGTGCATTACGACAAGGGCTTGGGCGAGCAGGTTTCAGCCAATGTGCACAGCCCGACCGGCGAGACGGATTTCGCGGCAGCGTCGCTTGCCCTGGATGAAGAGCTGCCCAATTGCGGAGCGGTCTCATTGGTGGTGTCGTGGTTTGGCAGCGATCTGCGCTGTGGCGAATGCGCGGTGCAACCAAAGATCGAGGATGCGCAATTTGATGGCGGCGCGATGCCATGGAAGGTTTCGGGCGTGGCGCGCGGCGATGCGGTCGAGGTGGCGCGGGTCGAGGGGCGCTCGGTCTACGGTGGCACGCCGGCGGATGCGTCGGTGATCGAGGCGATCGTGGCGCTGCGCGCGCAGGGCAAGGCGGTGACCTTCTACCCGTTCATCCTGATGGAGCAACTGGCCGGAAACGGCCTGCCCGATCCTTGGACGGGGGCTGAATCGCAGCCGCCCTTGCCTTGGCGCGGGCGGATCACGCTGTCGCAGGCACCGGGGCGCGAAGCCAGCCCCGACGGAACGGCTCAGGCCGCAGCCGAGGTCGCGGCATTTTTTGGCGCGGCGTCGGTCGGCGATTTCGCGCCTGGCGATGGCACGATCACCTATTCTGGCCCGGCCGAGTGGTCGTTGCGACGTTTCATCTTGCACTATGCGCATCTGTGCGCGCTGGCCGGCGGGGTCGAGGCGTTTTGCATCAGTTCGGAAATGGTCGGGCTGACGCAGATCCGCGCCGCGGGTGGCAGCTTTCCCGCGGTGGCCGCGTTGCGCCAGCTTGCGGCCGATGTGCGCGCCATTCTGGGGGCAGACTGCAAGATCGGCTATGCCGCCGATTGGAGCGAGTACTTCGGCTATCAGCCGGGCGACGGCGACCGCTATTTCCACCTCGATCCGCTTTGGGCCGACCCGAACATCGACTTTGTGGGGATCGACAACTACATGCCGCTGTCGGATTGGCGCGATGGCGAGGACCATGCCGACGCGCATTGGGGGGCGATTTACGAGCTGGCCTATCTGCGCGCCAATGTGGCCGGTGGCGAAGGGTATGATTGGTATTATGCCTCGGAGGCGCACCGTAATGCGCAACGACGCACGCCGATCGAAGATGGCGAACACGACGAGCCCTGGATCTGGCGCTACAAGGATATTCTGGGCTGGTGGCAAAACCCGCATCATGAACGCATTGGCGGCCAGCGTCAGGCGGCTCCGACGGCTTGGGTGCCGCAGTCCAAGCCGATCTGGTTTACCGAGATGGGCTGTGCCGCCGTTGACAAGGGCACGAACCAGCCAAACAAGTTTCTGGATCCAAAAAGCTCGGAATCGAGCCTGCCGCATTTTTCGGATGGGCGGCGCGATGAGCTGATCCAGATGCAATATCTGCGCGCAATGGTGGATTACTGGGCCGATGCGGGCAACAACCCGCTGTCCGAGGTTTACGGCGCGCCGATGGTTGACATGGGGCGGGCCCATGTCTGGGCGTGGGATACGCGGCCATTTCCACAGTTTCCGGGCAATACCGACGTCTGGTCGGACGGCGAGAACTATGCACGCGGGCATTGGATTTCGGGCCGGGTGACGGCGCAGCCTCTGGCCAGCGTCGTGGCCGAGATTTGCGAGGCAGCGGGGCTGGTGCATGTCGATGTCACCGGACTGTTCGGTCTGGTGCGCGGTTATGCGGTATCGAGCGGGCAAACCGGGCGTTCGGCGTTGCAGTCGTTGATGATTGCCTACGGCTTTGAGGCGATCGAGCGCGACGGCGTGGTTGTGTTCCAGATGCGCACCGGGCGCGTGACGGCGACCCTGAGCGAAGACCAGCTTGCGCTGACCGAGGCGGCGCGGATCGAAACGCAACGCACGCCCGAGGCCGAAATGGCGGGCCGGGTGCGGCTATCTTATGTCGAGGCGGAGGGCGACTATGAAACGCGCGCCGTCGAGGCGGTGTTTCCGGATGAGACGGCGGGCGTTGCCGCAGCCTCGGAGGTGGATCTGGCGCTGACCCGGTCCGAGGGGCAACGCATCGTCGAGCGTTGGCTGGCCGAGGCGAGGGTGGCGCGCGACGGTGCCCGTTTTGCGCTGCCGCCCTCGCTGGGCCATCTGGGCGCGGGGGACGTGCTGGAACTGACGCTGGCCGAAGGCGCGCGCCGCTATCGGCTGGATCGGGTTGAGCAGGCCGACGTCCTGTCGGTCGAGGCGGTGCGGGTGGAGCCCGCACTCTATCAGGCCTCAGATGAGGCCGAAGAGCGAGTGCTGCCCCGGCCCTTTGCCGCCCCGGTGCCGGTCCTGCCGATGTTCATGGACTTGCCGCTTCTGACCGGCAACGAAGACCCCTATGCGCCGCATCTGGCGGTGACGGCGACGCCATGGCCGGGCAGTATCGCCGTATATTCGGCCGGTGAGGATGCGGGATACGGCCTGAACAAGCTCCTGGAGGGCCGCGCAGCTATCGGCGTAACGCAGTCCGAGCTTGCGGCGGCGCGGCCCGGACTATGGGATCGGGGCGCGCCGTTGCGGATCCAGATCAAGGGCGGCGCGCTGGAGTCTGTCTCTGAGCAGCGTCTGCTGGATGGCGCCAACGTGATGGCGATCGGCGACGGGGTCTCGGATATCTGGGAAGTGATCCAGTTCGCGCAAGCAACGCTGATCGCGCCAGATATCTGGGAGATCGATCAGCGTCTGCGCGGACAGGCCGGCACCGATGGGGTGATGCCGCAAAGCTGGCCCTCGGGCAGCACCGTGGTCTTGCTGGATGGTGCGCCCGAACAGATCGAAATGGCGCCCAGTTTGCGCGGGTTGGTGCGGCACTATCGGATAGGGCCGGCTCAACGCGGCTATGATGACCCGTCTTATGTGCATCAAACACGCGCCTTCACCGGTGTCGGGTTGCGGCCCTATGCACCGTGTCACTTGCGCGCCGCATGGAGCGGGGCCGATCTGGCGTTGGCTTGGGTGCGCCGCACCCGGATCGATGGCGATGCCTGGGAGGCGGTCGATGTTCCCTTGGGCGAGGGGTCGCAGGCCTATCTTCTGCGCGTCATCGAAGGCGGCGCAATTCGGCGCGAGGTCGTGATCGCCGTGCCTGACTGGGTCTATCCGGCGGCGCTGCGCGCGGCGGATGGGCTTTCCGGCCCGTTCGAAATTCAGGTTGCACAATTGTCCGATACCTTCGGACCCGGACCCTTTGCGAGGATTGAGATCAATGTCTGACACGAACCGATTGGCTTTGCCGCTGCTGCAACCCGCACAGGCGCAAAAACATGTGACCGTGAACGAGGCGCTGGGTCGTCTCGACGGTCTGGTCAACATGGTGCTGGAATCCAACAGCCTGCCCATGCCGCCGACGGTGGTCCTGGACGGTGCCACCTATGGTGTACCGGGGGGCGCGGTGAACGCCTGGTCGGGGCAGGCGGGCAAGGTGGCGATCGGTTCAAATGGCGGCTGGGTATTTGTGGCGCCGCGCACCGGATGGCGCACCTTCATCGCCGATGAGGGGCGCACGGCGATTCACGACGGAACGGCCTGGGTTCCGGGCGCGTTGAGCCTGTCGCCCCACGGCGCCGGGCTAAGTGCGGGCGTGATCGAACTGGACCATGTGATCGCTGCGGGGGCATCGTCCGAGACGGCCGTCATCATTCCCGGCCACGCCATGGTTTTGGGCGTCAGTGCGCGGGTGATCGCGCCGATCAGCGGCACTTTGAGCGCGTGGGAACTGGGAAACGTCGGCGCCACGAACCGCTTTGGCTCGGGCCTTGGGGTGGCGCAGGGCAGTTGGGCGCGCGGAATGCTGTCGCAGCCGATGACCTATTGGAACGCCGAGACGCTGCTATTGAGTGCGACGGGGGGGGATTTTGCCGCCGGGACGGTGCGTCTCGCGGTGCATTACCTTGAAATCCTGCTGCCCTCTGAATAGCGATGCGCCAGCTTTGCCACGTTGATCTTACCTCGGCGGCACGCGCGTTGCTGGCCGAGGCTGACCGCGCGCGCGCGGTGCAACGGCTGCTTGATCGCGCCCATGCCGCGGACCGTTTTCGCAAGAAAACCGGACGTTGCCATGCATTCTGGGGCAATGGCACATTGGCCGCCGCCGCACAGGCGGACGGTCTTGCCCCCGAGCCCTATCTGTCGGATCCGGACTATCTGGCCTGTCTTGGTCTGGTGATCGCAGGAATCGGTCTTTGGCGCCTGGGGCGAGGCGAATAGCGTCTTTTCGCGACGCGCTCCTTCCGGTATGCCGGATTTCGCCTATGTGATAAGCTGGGAAGCAGCCAAAGGAGTTCGCCATGACCAAGCCACGCTCTGCCGAGTTTCACCCAAAGGTGACGGCCGTCGATCCGGTCTGGTCGCGAATTTGCGACGAGGCACGCGACGCGGTGCGCGATGAGCCCTTGCTGGGAGGGTTGATCCATTCCGGGCTGCTGCACCACGTGACAATGGAGCGTGCATTGGCCTACCGGTTTTCGCTAAAACTCGCCTCGGGCGAAATGAGCGAGCAGATTCTGCGCGAAATCGCCGACGAGGCTTATGGCGATGACCCGACGCTGGGCCAGGCGGCACGCGCCGATCTGGTGGCGGTCTTTGACCGCGACCCGGCCTGCCACCGATTCTTGCAGCCGATCCTGTTTTTCAAAGGATATCAGGCGCTTCAGTCCTATCGGTTGGCGCACTGGCTGTGGCGACAGGGGCGGCGCGATCTGGCCTATCTGGTGCAGATGCGGACGTCGGAGGCGTTCGGCGTCGATATTCATCCGGCGGCACGGATCGGCCGCGGCGTGATGATCGACCATGCGCATTCGATCGTGATCGGTGAAACCGCGGTCGTCGGCGACAATGTTTCGATGCTGCATTCCGTGACACTGGGCGGCACCGGAAAGGAAGAGGAAGACCGGCATCCGAAGATTGGCAATGGCGTGCTGATCGGGGCGGGCGCCAAGGTTCTTGGCAATATACGCATCGGCGAGAATTCCCGCATCGCGGCAGGTTCGGTCGTTTTGCAAGACGTGCCCTGCTGCAAGACTGTGGCCGGAGTTCCCGCACGGATCGTGGGCGATGCAGGCTGTGACCAGCCGGCGGTCACGATGGATCATATCCTGACGGAAAGGGAGGCCTGAGGGCCTCCCTTAGCTGCATTTCAGGCGGCCATCTGGTCATAGGCTTCCAGCGCCTTCACGCCATACATGAAGGACGGCCCGCCGCCCATCAGCACACAGACATTCACAGTTTCTTCGATCTCGGCACGGGTGGCACCGGCGGCGATCGAGGCACTCACATGAAAGGCGATGCAATCGATGCATTGCTTGGCGATGCCGATGGCAAGCGCTGTCAACTCCTTGTGCTTGGTCGAAAGCGCGCCCTGGGCGAGCGCGGCGTGATGCAGGGCGGTGAACCCCTCCGCCGTCGCCGGCTGTTTGCCGCTATAGTCACCCATATTGGCGTTGGCCTCGGCAAGTTCTGTTTTCCAATCCATGTGGCGTTCCTTTCATACCAAGATGCTGAAGTTGCAGAATCTTTAGCACGAAAGAAATGACGATGCTTTGCCATCGGTCAAAAAATCGCCGTACAGACAGCAGAACGTTGGGTCAGTTCAGGCCAGCATCACCATCGGGTTTTCCAGATTGGTGACAATCGCCTGTAATAGTTCGGCCCCGAGCGCCCCGTCGATCACCCTGTGATCGACCGAAAGCGTCATCGACATGACCGTGGCCACCACGATCGTGCCATCCGCCGCCACGACCGGCTTCTTGATCCCCGCCCCGACGGCCAGAATGGCACCATGTGGTGGGTTGATCACGGCGTCAAAATTCTCGACTCCCATCATCCCGAGGTTGGAGATCGCAAAACTGCCGCCCTGATATTCTTGCGGGGCGAGTTTGCGGTTCCGGGCGCGTCCGGCAAGGTCTTTCATCTCGGCCGAGAGCGCAGAGAGCGATTTGCTTTCCGCATCTTTCAGGACCGGGGTGAACAGCCCGCCCTCGATCGCCACGGCCACGGCCACATCCGAGGCCTTCATCTTCAGGACGCGGTCGCCCGCCCAGACGGCATTGGCATCCGGCACGGCCTGAAGCGCCAAGGCGCAGGCCTTGATGATGAAATCATTCACCGAAAGCTTTACGCCGCGGGCCTCGAGCCGCTTGTTCAAATCGGCGCGAAACGCCATCAGCGCGTCCAGACGGACCTCGCGGCGCAGGTAGAAATGCGGGATGGTCTGCTTGGCCTCGGTCAGGCGCGCGGCAATGGTCTTGCGCATCCCGTCCAGCGGAACCTCTTCATACTGACGTCCCTCATACAGCCGCGCGACAGTGCTGGCGCTGACCGGCGCAGGGGCAGGGGCGGTTGGGGCTGCCACCGGAGCCGCTGCCGCCACGGGCGCCGCCGCTTTTGGCTGAACGCTCGCGCCGGCCACATCGGCCTTTACGATCCGTCCATGCGGACCCGATCCCTGCACGGCTGTCAGATCAATTCCCTTGTCGGCCGCGATCCGCCGCGCCAGAGGCGAGGCAAAAACCCGTGCCCCCGCTGCCTTTGGTGCCGCCGTCGAAGCGGGGGCCGCAGCCGTCGGTGCGGCTGGCGTCGCCGGTGCCGCTGCCGCTGCCGGTGCCGCTGCCGCCACAGGGGCTGCCGCCTTGGGCTGCGCGTCGGCGCTATCGCCCTCTTCGATCAACACGGCGATCGGCGTGTTCACCTTGACCCCCGCCGTGCCCTCGACCACGAGGATCTTGCCAACGGTGCCTTCGTCGACCGCCTCAAACTCCATCGTCGCCTTGTCGGTCTCGATTTCCGCAAGAATCTGGCCCGAGGTGACGACGTCCCCCTCCTTGACCAGCCATTTTGCCAAAGTCCCTTCCTCCATTGTCGGAGAAAGCGCCGGCATCAAAATTTCCACGGCCATGGTTTTCTCCTTACCGGTAAGTGACTTTTTTCACCGCCTCAACCACCTCATCCGAGGTGATCAGCGCATGTTTTTCCAGGTTTGCCGCATAGGGCATCGGCACGTCCTTGCCGGCGCAGTTGATCACCGGCGCGTCAAGATAGTCGAACGCGCGTTCCATGATTACCGCCGACAGATGGTTTCCGATCGACCCCACCGGCCAGCCCTCTTCCACCGTCACGCAGCGGTTGGTCTTCATCACCGAGGCCAGAACCGTGTCGTAGTCAATCGGGCGCAGCGTGCGCAGATCGATGACCTCGGCCGAAATCCCCTCGGCGGCCAGCTTGTCAGCCGCCTCCAGGGCATGCGCCATGCCGATGCCAAAGCTGACAAGGGTCACATCCGTGCCCTCGCGCCAGACCCGCGCCTTGCCAAAGGGAATGGTGAAATCCTCCAGATCCGGCACTTCGAAGCTGCGCCCATAGAGGATTTCATTTTCGAGGAAAATCACCGGGTTATTGTCGCGAATCGCGGTTTTCAGCAGGCCTTTTGCATCGGCCGCAGAATAGGGCATGACCACCTTCAGCCCCGGCACCATTGCAAACCACGCGGCATAGTCCTGGCTATGTTGCGCGCCAACACGCGCCGCAGCACCGTTCGGGCCACGAAACACCATCGGAGACCCCATCTGGCCACCGGACATATACAGCGTCTTTGCCGCCGAGTTGATGATCTGGTCCATCGCCTGCATGGCAAAGTTGAAGGTCATGAACTCGACAATCGGGCGCAGGCCACCAAAGGCCGACCCGACCGCAATTCCGGCAAATCCGTGCTCGGTGATCGGCGTGTCGATGACCCGCTTGGCGCCGAACTGATCCAGCAGGCCCAGGCTGATCTTGTAGGCGCCCTGATACTCGCCGACTTCCTCGCCGATCAGGTAAACGGTTTCGTCCCGCGTCATTTCCTCGGACATCGCCTCGCGCAGCGCCTCGCGCACGGTCATCGTCTTCATTGGCGTGCCGGCAGGCCAGTCGGGGCTGGTGTCGGGCTGCACCATGACACGGGCTGCGGCCGGGGCAGGGGCAGGGGCCGCAGCGGCCACGACCGCCGGCGCTTCCGTCGGCGCGGCGGTCGGCGCAGCAGCCGGGGCGGCCACTTCGGCGCTTTCGCCTTCGCCCACCAGCACCGCGATGGGTGTGTTGACCGCCACGCCCGCCGTGCCTTCAGCGACCAGAAGCTTGCCGATGGTGCCTTCGTCCACCGCCTCGAACTCCATCGTCGCCTTGTCGGTCTCGATCTCGGCGAGGATCTGGCCGGACTTGACCACATCTCCCTCCTTGACCAGCCATTTGGCCAGCGTGCCTTCCTCCATCGTGGGCGACAGGGCCGGCATCAGAATTTCGGTTGCCATGATCTGTCTCCCTTACGCGTAAATATCGGTCCAGAGCTCGGACAGGGCCGGCTCGGGGCTTTCCTTGGCAAACTCTGCCGCCTCATTGACGATCACCTTGATCTCACGGTCAATCGCCTTCAGATCGTCGTCGCTGGCGTGCTTGCCCTGCAACAGCAGTTCGCGCACATGCTCGATCGCGTCACGCTCTTCGCGCATTTTCTGCACTTCCTCGCGCGAACGGTATTTGGCCGGGTCCGACATCGAATGGCCGCGGTAGCGGTAGGTGTTGATTTCCAGAATATAGGGCCCTTCGCCCGCGCGGCAGGCCGCGACGGCGCGCTCGCCCGCAGCCTTGACCGCCAACACATCCATGCCGTCGACCGCCTCGCCCTTGATCCCGTAGGCCACGCCGCGGCCCCAGAGCGTGGTTGATTTCGTCGAGCGTTTCATGCTGGTGCCCATGGCATACTGGTTGTTCTCGATGACGAAAATCACCGGAAGGTTCCACAGTTCGGCCATGTTGTAGGTCTCATAGACCTGACCCTGGTTCGCCGCACCGTCCCCAAAATAGGCAAAGGTCACGCGCCCGTTGCCCTTGTATTTGTCGGCAAAGGCCAGCCCCGCCCCCAGCGGCACCTGCGCCCCCACAATGCCGTGCCCGCCATAAAAGTGCCGGTCCTTCGAGAACATGTGCATGCTCCCGCCCTTGCCCTTCGACAAACCGCCCTCGCGGCCCGTCAGCTCGGCCATCACGCCCTTGGGGTCCAGCCCGCAGGCCAGCATATGGCCATGGTCGCGGTAGCTCGTGATGCGCTTGTCGCCCTCTTCGGCGGCCGCTTCCAGCCCCACGACAACCGCTTCTTGCCCGATATAAAGGTGGCAAAAGCCGCCAATCAGCCCCATCCCGTAAAGCTGACCCGCCTTTTCCTCGAACCGCCGGATCAACAGCATCTCGCGGTAGTATTTCAGCAACTCGTCTTTCGAGGTGTTTGATTTTTCGGTGGCTTTTGCAGCGGGCGTTTCGACGCCCTTGCTTGCAGGGCTTTTGCGTGGAGCCATGGTGGCGACCTCCCATCCGGCGGAAATAGTTTAGCGTTAAACCATTCTTTACCCGATGGCGAAGCGTGATGCAATCAGCGGATCACGATCTCGTCGGCGCGGATCGTTCCCAGAACATCGCGCGCGCGTTCATCCAGCAGATCCAGATCCAGATAGCGGTCCGACAGCCGTTCAGTCAGATTGGCCATCCGTGCGACCTCGGCGCGTAAACGGTCACGTTCAAGCGTCAGCGTGGCGGTCTCGGCTTCGATCTGCACCCGGCGAAACACGCCAAAGGACCCCTGCACGGCAGCAAAGGTGAAATAGGCCCCCAACACGAAGGTAATTCCGAAAAAGACCAGCGGGCCAAAACCCGAACGTTTGCGCATGTCTATGCCCCATCCGCCGCCTCTTTTCCGGGCGGTCTGGCCAAATCATGCCACAGCTGATTCGCAAAGGGAATCCCCCTCGCAAAAGAAACCAGGCTGCTTCTCTTTGGCACCAATACTCCGGGGGGAGGTCCGCAAGGGCCGGGGGGCAGCGCCCCCCGTGCGCCGCCGGCTCTAGGCGCGGCCTTTGTAGATATCGACCAGCTTGCCCAACATCGCCAAGGCATCCTCGCGCGACCGCTGAAAGCTGTTGCGCCCGATGATCGAGCCGTTGCCGCCCCCGTCACGGATCGCGCGGGCGTCGTCATAAACGCTGTCTTCGCCCTTCTTCGCCCCGCCCGAGAAAACCACGATCCGGCGCCCGGCAAAGGCGCTGTCCATGCAATGCCTGACCCGCGCCGCCTGGGTGGCGATGTCGATCTCTTGCGCCTCATAGACCTTCTTGGCCTCGGGCAGCATCAGATGGTCGGTCGACAGCTTGATCTTGATGATATGCGCCCCCAGAAGGGCGGCGATCTGCGCCGCATAGGCGGCCACGTCAATCGCGGTTTCGCCGTCCTTGGTGATCGCCTCGCCGCGCGGATAGGACCAGATCACGGTGGCGACGCCCTTGCGCGCGGCCTCTTCGCGCATCGCGCTGATCTGCTCGAACATCCCCAGCGCCATGTCGCTGCCCGGATAGATCGTGAACCCGATCGCCGCACAGCCCAGACGCAGCGCGTCATCGACGCTGCCGGTGATCGCCTGATTCTTGCCCGCCGAGTTCGACATCAGGCTGTTGGCGCTGTTGACCTTTAGAATCGTCGGGATCTGCCCGGCAAAGGTGTCGGCGCCGGCCTCGAGCATCCCCAGCGGGGCGGCAAAAGCATTCAACCCGGCATCGATCGCCAGCTGATAGTGATAGTGCGGGTCATAGCCAGCCGGGTTCGGCGCGAACGAGCGCGCAGGCCCGTGTTCAAAGCCCTGATCGACCGGCAGGATGATCATCTTGCCGGTTCCGCCCAGCTTGCCTTCCATCAGCATCCGACACAAATTGGCCTTCACCCCGGGGGCTTCGCCTTCATAATTGGCAAGAATTTTCTGAACAATCCTGGTCGCACGCATCGGGCTTCTCCTGAACGGCAAAAATGTGGCTCTGGTTTAGAACTCCGGCCTCGCGACCGCAATCCTGTTGGCGCTAACGTCGCCATTTGGGGGCCGAGCCCCCGGCTCTCAGGTCATCAGCGCCGCGACGCCGGGCAGTTCCTTGCCTTCCATCCATTCGAGGAAGGCCCCGCCCGCCGTCGAGATATAGGTGAAATCCGCCGCCGCGCCGGCCTTGTTCAGCGCCGCCACCGTATCGCCGCCACCGGCAACCGAAATCAGCTTGCCCTCGCGGGTCAACTCGGCCGCATGGGTCGCCGCGGCAGTCGTCGCCGCGTCGAAGGGCGCAATCTCGAACGCGCCCAGCGGGCCGTTCCAGATCAGTGTCTTCGAGCGCTCAAAGACCTTGTTCACCGCCGCCACCGTTTCCGGGCCAGCATCTAAGATCATCGCATCCGCCGGGCAGGCATCCACCGGCAGCGTTTCAGTCTCCGCCCCGGCCTTGAATTCGCGCGCCACGACAATATCGACCGGCAGGTGAATGGCGCAGCCCGCGTCTGCCGCCTTGGCCAGAATCTCGCGTGCGGTATCGGCCATGTCGCGCTCGGCCAGTGATTTACCCACGTCAGTGCCCTGCGCCACAAGGAAGGTGTTGGCCATGCCGCCGCCGATCACCAGATGCTCGACCTTGCTGACCAGATTTCCCAGAAGCTCGAGCTTGGTCGAGACCTTGGCCCCGCCCACAACCGCCACCACCGGGCGTTCGGGCTTGCCCAAGGCCGCTTCCAGCGCCTTCAGTTCCGCCGCCATCAGCCGCCCTGCCACCGCGGGCAGGATATGCGCGATACCCTCGGTCGAACTGTGTGCCCGGTGCGCCGCCGAAAAGGCGTCATTCACATAGACCTCGCCCAAAGCGGCCATCGAGGCCGAGAGTTCGGCGTCGTTCTTTTCCTCGCCAGGGTGAAACCGGGTGTTCTCCAACAAGACCACTTCGCCCGGCCCCATCGCCGCCACCGCCGTCTTGGCCGGGCCGCCGATGCAATTGCTGGCAAAGGTCACATGGCTTCCCAGCGCCGCTTCCAGCGCGGGCACCAGTTGCGCAAGGCTCATCTCGGGCACGACCTGCCCCTTGGGGCGGCCGAAATGCGCCAAAAGCACCGGCTTGCCGCCCTTGGCCAGAATGTCCTTGATCGTTGGCACGATCTTTTCGATCCGCGTCGCGTCGGTCACCCGGCCCGCCTCCAACGGCACGTTGATATCGACCCGCACCAGCACGACCTTGCCGGCCAAATCCACGTCATCCAGCGTCTTCCAAGCCATGCTTTTTCTCCCAGAACTCTGCAATCACGCAAACTTGCCTCGGCGCGGGGGACTTCGTCAACGGGATGCGGCGCTTTGCCCTTTCCTTGTGCCCGCCCTGCGCTTAAGTTTTGCATAAATACTCAGGAGTTTCTCATGGCTGATATCAAAGACCCCGAAAACACGATCGTCCTGGCGCTGAATGATGGTGAAGTGCTGATCGAACTGCTTGCCGATGTGGCGCCGAAACATGCCGAACGCATGAAGGTGCTGGCGCGGGCAGGGGCCTATGACAATGTCGCCTTTCATCGGGTGATCGAGGGCTTCATGGCGCAGACCGGCGATGTCGAGCACGCCAATATGGAAAAGGACTACAACCCCCGCCGCGCCGGGACCGGCAGCTCGGATCTGCCGGATCTGCCGGCCGAGTTTTCCAAACTGCCGCATGATCGCGGCACCCTGGGCGCGGCGCGCTCGGCGAACCCGAATTCGGCGAATTCGCAGTTCTTCATCAATTTCAGCGACAACCATTTCCTGAATGGCCAATACACGGTCTATGGCCGGGTGATCTCGGGGATGGAACATGTGGACAAGATCGCGCGCGGCGAACCGCCTGCGAACCCGGACCGGATGATTTCTGTAAAGGTGGCCTCAGATGTCTAATCGTCTTTTCTCGGTTGTGGTGGCGCTGGGTGTCGCGCTGTCTGGCGCGGCTTTTGCCGAAGGCTCGGGCGCGCCCGATGGCCCCGGCCCGAACCTCGTGCTTGATATCGCGGGCAGCACCAAGGGCCGCATCGTGATCGACCTTCTGCCCGATGTCGCGCCCAAGCACACCGAGCAGATCGTGGCGCTTGCGGGTAGCGGTGCCTATGACAACGTGGTGTTTCACCGGGTGATCGACGGCTTCATGGCGCAGACGGGCGATGTGCAGTTCGGCAAGGTCGGCGGCGACAATTCACTGGCGGGGATGGGCGATTCGGATCTGCCGGATCTGCCGGCCGAGTTTTCCAAGCGCAGCTTCGTGCGTGGCATGGTCGGCATGGCGCGCGGCCCCAGCCCGGATTCGGCCAACAGCCAGTTCTTTATCGTGCTTGAGGATGCACCGCATCTTGACGGGCAATACACCATTGTCGGCCATGTCGTGTCGGGCATGGAGGTGGTGGACGCCATCAAGAAGGGCGACACGGCGGCGAATGGTCTGGTGACCGACCCCGACTATATCGCCCACGCCAGCATCAAGTAACGCGCCGGATCGAAGCCCACCCCAGATCGACGGCGCGCCAGAGTGATGGGGACGCTTGGGCGTTGCGACAGGTTCAAGGCCGGGGTTTGCGCCCCGGCCTTGTTCTTGAGTATTTGTGCCAAAGTGAAGCCTGCGCTTAGCCGAGTTTGACCAGTCGGTGTTTTTTCTTGCCGACCGAAACCTTCAGCCCGTCGCCAATCTGATCGGCGGTCACCATCGCGCTGGCATCGGTCACCAGATCGTTGTTGTAGCGCAGGCCGTTTTCCGCGATCAGGCGCTTGGCCTCCTTGCCCGAGGCGACAATTCCGGTGGCGGTCAGAAAATGCGTGTTCGACAGGCCCGCCCCCAGTTGCGTGGCGGCGAGGGTAATCAGTTCAAGCTCATCGCCGACACCACCCTTTTCAAAGACCTCGCGCGCGGTGGCCTCGGCTGCGGCGGCGGCATTCGCGCCGTGCAAGAGCGTGGTGACCGCATTGGCAAGGATCACCTTGGCGCCGTTGATCTCGGAGCCCTGAAGCGCGCCCAGACGGTCACATTCGGCCACCGGTAGCTCGGTATAAAGTTTCAGAAAACGGCCGACATCGGCATCGGTGGTGTTGCGCCAGAACTGCCAGAATTCGTAGGACGACAGCATTTCGCCGTTCAGCCAGACCGCGCCCGACTGTGATTTGCCCATCTTTTTGCCGTCCGAAGTGGTCAGAAGCGGTGATGTCAGCCCGTAGACTTCGCCCTCCAGAACCCGCCGGGTCAAATCGACCCCGTTCACGATATTGCCCCATTGGTCCGATCCGCCCATCTGCATCCGGCACCCATAGCGGCGGTAAAGCTCCAGAAAATCATAGGCTTGCAAGATCATGTAGTTGAATTCAAGGAACGACAGGCTTTGTTCGCGATCCAGTCGCGACTTGACGCTGTCGAACGACAGCATCCGGTTGATCGAGAAATGCCGTCCGATGTCGCGCAGGAATTCGAGGTAGTTCAGATTGTCGAGCCACTCGGCGTTGTTCAGCATCACGGCATCCGTCGGCGCGTCGCCAAAGCGGACATAGGCCGAAAACACCTGCCTGATGCCGGCGATATTCGCGTCGATCTGTTCGGGCGTCAGCAACGGGCGCTCATCGGCGCGAAAACTGGGGTCGCCCACCTTGGTGGTGCCGCCGCCCATCAGCACGATCGGCTTGTGACCGGTCTTTTGCAGCCAGCGCAGCATCATGATCTGGATCAGGCTGCCGACATGCAGCGACTTGGCCGTGGCGTCAAAGCCGATATAGGCCGGCACCACGCCTTTGACCAAAGCCTCGTCCAGCGCCTGATAGTCGGTGCAGTCGGCCAGAAAGCCGCGCTCCATCATCACGCGCATGAAATCGGATTTTGCATGGTAGGTCATCGTGCTTGTCCCTTTATTGCCCGCATGCGTATATCGGGCTGTCGATTGAAGGGGAAGGGCATGTTGAAGCCGGGGGCGATCTGGGCGGTGGGGGCGATGTCGGGAACCTCGCTCGATGGCGTCGATGCGGCGCTATTGCGCACCGATGGCGTGTGGATCGAGGAATTCGGCCGCCACGCCTACCGGCCCTATAGCGACCCCGAACGCACCGTGCTGCGCGCCGGGCTTGGACTATGGCCGGGCGATCCGGGTGTCGAGGCGGTGGCCGAACTGGTCGAGACCGCCCATGCCGAAGTGCTGAGCGATTTCTCCGAGGCCGAACTGGTCGGCTTTCACGGCCAGACACTGGCGCATGAACCACGTGACCGCGGCACCCATCAGGCGGGCTCGGGGGCGGTGCTGGCCGAGGTTCTGGGCCGTCCGGTGGTCTGGGATTTTCGTTCGGCGGATGTGCGGATGGGCGGGCAGGGGGCGCCGCTGGCACCCTATTTCCATTTTGCCGCGGCAAGATGGGCCGGCCTGCGGGCGCCGGTGGCCTTCCTGAACCTTGGCGGCGTCGGCAACGTGACATGGGTCGATCCGGCCCAACCCGGCCCCGAAGTGCAAGGCGCGGTTCTGGCTTTCGACACCGGCCCGGCCAATGCGCCGCTTGATGACCTGATGCGTGCGCGCCTTGGCGGCGAGCGCGATGAAGGCGGCGCGCTGGCGGCCCGGGGTCGCGTGGACGAGACGATGATCGCGGCCTTTCTTCAACACCCGTATTTTTTCAGGATCCCGCCGAAATCGTTGGACAGAAACGATTTTCACGACCTTTTGTCGGCCGTGGCGGAGCTGTCAGACGCCGATGCCGCCGCCACGCTGACCGCAGCCTGCGCCGCCGCTGTCGCGCGCGGCGCCGAGCATTTTCCCCGACCGCCCAACGTCGTCTATGTCACCGGCGGCGGCCGGCTGAATCAGACGATGATGGTGATGTTGGCCCAGCGACTGGGTTGCGACGTGGCCCCGGTCGAAGACATTGGCCTGAACGGCGACATGCTCGAGGCGCAGGCCTTTGCCTATCTCGCGGTGCGGGTCGCACGCGGCCTGTCCACCTCGGGCCCGAGCACCACAGGGGTTGCCGCGCAAGTCGGCGGCGGCCAGATCAGCCGCCCGCCCGCCGATATCTAGGCCGATGTGATCCGCCTGATGGTGCAGGGTCAAACCGCCGCGTAAACTGGTCGCGCATCGGAATCAGAGGCGGCCATGGTGCCAGAATCCGGTCTTGCCCCCCCCCAGAACCGCACCGTTTTCAACCCGTGCCTTGGCGGAGTTTTTGATTGCGCTCGCGTTTCTGGTGATGATGGTGTCCGGCGCGGCGCTGATTTTCATCCCCAGCGGCAAGATCGCGGGCGAACTCGGCTGGCTGCTGCTGGGCCTTGCCCGAACCCAGTGGGAGACGCTGCCTCTGACCATGCGTCTTGTCACGATTGGCGCCACGCTCTGGCATCTGTCGATCCATATCTGCGTGGTCCGCAAGCTGCTGTGGAGTGCCACCGCCCCTCCGCTGTGCCACCGGCGCGAACTGACGCTGGGCTTGGGGCTGGTGCTGGCGGCGGTTCTGGGATCGGTGCTGAACCTGCCCCGGCAAGCAGGCGAGAGGCGCTCAGTGGCCATTTCAAGCGCGATTTCTGGTAGATTCATCCGGCGCGCGTGACGGTTCGGGCCGACACAATCAGCGCCGACGCCTTCGGGGTTGGGCGCCGGCGGTGCGGTCTATGGTGTTCATCTTTGTTGAAATATCCCCGCCGGAGGCTCCGATCGATCCTGCGGGAGCCTCCGGCGGGGATATTTGCACGAAGCTGAAAGCTCAGGCCTTCAGGATTGAACGTCCCGCATATTCGGCGGTTTCGCCAAGGCTTTCCTCGATGCGGATCAACTGGTTGTATTTCGCCAGCCGATCGGAACGTGCAAGCGAGCCGGTCTTGATCTGACCGCAGTTGGTGGCCACGGCAAGGTCGGCGATGGTGGCGTCTTCGGTTTCGCCCGAGCGGTGGCTCATCACCGACGTATAGCGCGCGCGATCGGCCATGCGAACCGCGTCCAGCGTTTCGGTCAGGGTGCCGATCTGGTTGACCTTGACCAGAAGCGAGTTGGCGCAGCCGTCCTTGATGCCGCGGGCCAGACGGGTGGGGTTGGTGACGAACAGATCGTCGCCGACCAGCTGCACCGATTTTCCAAGACGGTCGGTCAGCAGTTTCCAGCCTTCCCAGTCATCTTCCGAGCAGCCGTCTTCGACCGAGATGATCGGGTAATCGGCACAAAGCGCGGCCAGGTAATCGACATTCTCGGCGATCGACAGCGATTTGCCCTCGCCCTTCATCTCATATTTGCCGCCCTTGAAATACTCGGTCGCGGCGCAATCCAGCGCAAGGCAGATATCTTCGCCGGGCTTGTAGCCGGCTTTCTCGATCGCCTTCAGGATGAAATCCAGCGCCGAGCGGGTCGAGCTGAGGTTCGGTGCGAAACCGCCCTCATCGCCGACGCCGGTGGCCAGACCCGCCGCCGACAGCTCTTTTTTCAGCGTGTGGAACACCTCCGAGCCCATCCGCACCGCATCGCGGATAGTGCCGGCCGAGATCGGCATGATCATGAATTCCTGAATGTCGATCGGGTTGTCGGCATGTTCGCCGCCGTTGATGATGTTCATCATTGGCACCGGCAGGATCCGCGCCGACGTGCCGCCGACATAGCGGTACAGCGGCTGGGTGGTGAAATCGGCCGCCGCTTTTGCGCAGGCCAGCGACACGCCCAGAATGGCGTTGGCGCCCAGCCGCGCCTTGTTCGGGGTGCCGTCGAGTTCACACATCATCCGGTCGATGGCGACCTGTTCGGTCACGTCTTCGCCGACGAGGTTTTCGGCGATCTCGCCGTTGACAGCCATCACCGCTTCCAGCACGCCCTTGCCCATGTAGCGCGCCTTGTCGCCGTCGCGCCGCTCGACCGCCTCATGCGCGCCGGTCGAGGCACCTGAGGGCACGGCGGCGCGGCCCATGGTGCCGTCCTCCAGAACCACATCCACCTCGACCGTCGGGTTGCCCCGGCTGTCCAGAATTTCGCGGGCGTGAATGTCGATGATCGTGCTCATGCGGGCGTTTCCTTATGATGTGAGGTTGCGCCCGCTATAGCCTTTGGGGCGGCGCAAAGGAAGGGGTCAGCGACGCGGTCGCAGCCGGGCTTCGCGCATCAGCGTATAGAGGCCCGAGGCGACGATGATCGTGCCACCCAGCAGGGTCATCGTGTCGGCCGGCTCGTCAAACACCAGCCAGCCGATGAACAGCGCCATCACCAGACGCGTGTAGCGAAACGGCGTGATGACCGCGACATCGCCGATCCGCATCGCGGCGACCAGCGCGTAATAGCCCGCCACGCCAAAGATCAGCGCGCCGAAAAGCCGCGCGCCATCTGCGGCGTCGGGCAGCACCAGCGTCTGGCCCATCACCGCGACCGTGCCAAAGCCTGCCGGCACCAGCGTGGCAAAGGCATAGGTCGATAGCTGCATCGACGAGATGGATCTGGGCACCTTGCGCGTGACCACATCGCGCGCCGCCAGTCCGATCACCCCGATCACCGCAAACAGCGACAGCGGGTCAAAGCCCGAAAACCCCGGCCGGATCACCACCAGCACCCCCGCAAAGCCGACAAGTATCGCCGACCAGCGCCGCCAGCCGACTTTTTCACCCAGAAACAGCGCCGCCCCCAAGGTCACCGCCAGCGGTGTCGCCTGCAAGATCGCCGAGGCCTGCGCCAGCGGTGTCAGCGCCACCGCCAGCATGAAGCCGATGGTGCCGACCAGTTCGCCCAGATTGCGCGCCACCACCGGCCCGGCCAGCAGATCGCGCGACAGCAACCGGTCGCGCCGGTATAGCGCCGCCATCGCAAAGATCAGCGCCCCGGCAAAGCCCAGAAACGACATGATCTCGCCGATCGGAATCCGAAGGGCGACGGTCTTGACGAACATGTCCTCCATGGCAAATCCGGCCATGGCGGCAACCATCAGCACACTGCCTCGCAGATTTTCCATGATATCCCCTTGCCCGGCGCCGATCCGGTCTGCCCGAACGCCCGCTCTAGCGTCGCACGGCGGCAAGGTAAAGCGGGCGCAGGCGGTTAGCGCGCGGCCGTGGGACGGGGGGTGGCGGTTGCGACGCGACCGTTGGTCGGGGCGCTGACGGGGCCGAAGGCGCCTGCGATGTCGCCCCAGATCGGCAGATGATCCGAGGCCTGCCGCGCCAGCGCGGTATCAAGCACCCCCGCGCGCGTCAGCGTCAGCCCCCGCCCCAGCACGATCCGGTCCAGCATCGCCATTGGTGCGCGGGCAGGAAAGCTGCGACCCGGCGCATGGACGGCAAGCCCTTCCAGCGGCTCAAAGCCCCGGCTTAGCGCCCATTCGTTGAAATCGCCGATGATCGCGCCGCCGCCGGGGGCGGCCTCCAGCGCGGCGCGCAGATCTGCCCATTGCAAGCGCCGGTCGCGGCGTCGCAACCCCAGATGCGCGGCAATCAGGCGAAACGGCGCGGCCGCCGAACCCAGATCGACCGCCAGCGCACCGCGTGGCTCCCAGCCGGGCAGGGACAGCGGCTTCACCCCCAGCACCGGCAGATCGCGCCGCACCAGCACCGTCTGCCCATGCCAGCCCAGACTGTCGGGCCCGGTTCCGGTCAGCGGCACCGGCAGGTAATCGGTCTCGG
This sequence comes from Rhodobacteraceae bacterium UBA6197, assembly GCA_002422085.1. GTDB lineage: Bacteria > Pseudomonadota > Alphaproteobacteria > Rhodobacterales > Rhodobacteraceae > UBA6197. The sequence goes on along the minus strand of DISZ01000008.1, from coordinate 254,714 downwards.
CGGCGATCAGCGCCGCCGGCAGCGCGGCGGGGCGCGCACCAAGCCGCAGGTCGACCTCTTGCAATGCCACCACATCGGCCGAAAGCGCATTGATGACCGCGACCACGCGACCGGGATCGCGGCGGCCATCGCTGCCCTTGCATTTACGAAGATTGTAGCTGGCGATCCGCAGACTCATGCCCCCTATATGGGGCATGGGGCGGCAAAAAGAACCCCATCCCTCAGTGCAAATCGCCCTGATCGCGTGAATCTGATCGCGTGAAAGTGTCGAACACAGGCCAAGATCGCCGCGCGCCGCCGCGCGTGGCCCAAGTGTCGCAAGTGCGGCCTAGGTGCCGCAAAACGTGCGCGCCACGCGCTCGTCCGGGGCCGGGGCAAGGCTCAGATCCTGCCAGTCGGATCGGGCCTCGAACGGGGCGGCCAGCGCGGCGTTCAATCGTGCAAAGGGCGCGAAATCGCCCTCGCAGGCGGCCTCGATCATCGCTTCGATCTGGTGGTTGCGGGCAATGCGCACCGGGTTGGCGCCGCGCATCACCGCGACCGGGTCGGCCTCGCGCGCCAGCCGCGCGCGCCAGTCCTGCGCCCAGAGATCGAAGGCCTCGGGCTCGGGAAATTCGGCCCGTGCCGCACCATCGGCCAACCCTTGAAACGTCCGGGTGAAATCGACCCCCAGAACCGCCATCCGGCCCAGAAGAGTCTCGATCAAGGCGCGATCTTCCGGCCCGGGTCGCGCAATGCCGATCTTGCGGCCAAAACGGGTCAGCCATGCGCTGTCAAAGGTGTCGGCAAAGCTCTGCACCGCCGCGGTGGCGGCCTCGATCGCCGCCTCGCGCGGCCCCATCAGTGGCAACAGGCAGGTCGCGAACTGCGCCAGATTCCACACCGCCACCTGTGGCTGCGCGCCAAAGGCATAGCGGCCGAACTGGTCGATCGACGAAAACACCTTTTGCGGGTGATAGGCATCCAGAAAGGCGCAAGGACCATAGTCAATAGTCTCGCCACTGATCGCCATGTTGTCGGTATTCATCACCCCGTGAATAAAGCCGAAACTCATCCACGCCGCCACCAGCCGCGCCTGCGCCGCCACCACCGCCTGCAACAACGCCAGCGGCCCGCGCGCCTCGGGAAAATGCCGCGCGATGACGTGATCGGTCAGGATCTGCACCGCCTCGACATCGCCGCGCGCGGCGAAATACTGAAACGTGCCGACCCGGATATGGCTGGCCGCCAGCCGCACCAGAACCGCGCCGGGGCGCGCGCGCGCCTCGCGCAAAACCGGCTCGCCGGTGGTCACGGCGGCCAGCGCGCGCGTCGTCGGCACCCCAAGCGCCGCCATCGCCTCGCTGACCACATATTCGCGCAAGACCGGCCCCAGCCAGGCTCGCCCGTCGCCCCGGCGCGACCAGGGTGTCGGACCCGCGCCTTTCAACTGCAAATCGAAGCGCGCCCCGTCAGGCGCCACCAACTCGCCCAACAGCACCGCGCGCCCGTCGCCCAAGGCCGGCACCCAGCCGCCGAACTGATGCCCGGCATAGGCCTGCGCAATCGGCATCGCCCCCTCGGGCAGCGCATTCCCGGCCCAGACCGCGACCGCCCCCGGCGTCGCCAGCGCCGTGGCATCCAACCCCAACCGCGCCGCCAAGCCGGTGTTCAGCGCCACCAGCCCGGGCGCCGCCACCGGCGTCGGCGCCTGCCGCGCAAAGAACCGCTCGGGCAGGCGCGCATAGGAATTGTCAAACCGTATCTTCATTGCGGTCCTCCACCACCGGGATCAACCCCTCAGATAGGGTGCCGAGCCGCCGACCCCAACCGCCAAAACCACCAAAGGGCGCCAAAGCGCGCCGGCCGGGCCGGATCGACCCGCGACCTTTCGGCTTCTTTTTGGTACAAATACTCCCGCCGGAGGCTCCGACCCCGGCCCCCGCGCCGCGGCTGGTCTTTCAAAGCTGCCCGATACGCTCGGTCAGCAACGCATAGAACCCGTCGGCATCGACATCACCGATGAACATCGCATTGGCCTCGCGCCCGGTGACATGCCACCAGTCGACCACCGTCATGCCGCGGGTAAATCGGCCCTCGGTCTCGATCTCGACGTTGACATGGCGGCCATTGAACAGCCCGGGCCGCAGCAGATAGGCGATGACGCAGGGGTCATGCAGCGGCGCGCCCTCGCTGCCATATTTGGCCATGTCATAGCGTTCGAAAAAGTCGGTCCAGCTGGCCACAGCATGACCGGGCCGCGTGCCAAGCGCGCGAAAGGCCTCGACGCGGGCGCGGGTGGTCAGCACCTTGTGGGTGACATCCAGCGGCATCACCACGATCGGCACACCCGAACGGAATACGATCTGCGCGGCCTCCGGATCGACATAGATGTTGAACTCGGCGGCGGGGGTGACATTGCCAACCTCGAAATAGGCGCCCCCCATCAGCACGATTTCGGCGACGCGGGCGATGATGTCGGGCGCGCGCTCAAAGGCGGTGGCGATATTGGTCAGCGGTCCCAGAGGGCAAAGCGTCACCGTGCCTTCGGGCTGCGCGCGCAGCGTCTCGATGATGAAATCGACCCCGTGCTGTGCTTGCAGCGGCATTTTCGGGTCGGGCAGGGCGATTCCGTCCAGCCCGGATTTGCCATGCACATATTCCGCCGTCACCAGCTCACGCGCCAAGGGTCGGTCGCAGCCCGCAAACACCGGCACGTCGCCGCGCCCGGCCAATTCGCAGATCACCCGAGCGTTTTTGGACGTCAGCGGCAGCGGCACGTTGCCCGCCACGGCCGTGATGCCCAGCACCTCAAGCTCGGAGCTGGCCAGCGCCAGAAGGATGGCCACGGCGTCATCCTGGCCGGGGTCGGTGTCGATGATGATCTTGCGCGCGTTCATGGGGGCCTCCGTTTTGGCCAGAGTGGCGCGGCCGGCGGGGGAAGTCCAGAATCCTTCCGACAATCCGGGGAGTTAACAAAAATTTGCCACAATTGGAGGTGAACTTCAGGTTGAGTTAACCAAGGTTAATTCGTCAAGAAGGCTGCGCCAGAAAAACGGAAGGGCAGACAATGACCAGTTCGACCAGGCCTGCCACAGCGCACCGGCTGTTCACCGCCCTGCCGCATTCCGGCGCGCTGGCGACGACGCTGGCGCGCAGCCTCGCGCAGGGCCGCGCGGCCTTGGAGGGGGCGGGTCTGGGCACGGTCGTGCTGGGCCCCGATCAGCGCGGTTTGCTGCATGTCGATGACATGCTGGCCGGGCGCGCGGCCGCAGGGATGGCGGGGTTCTTTCCGGATGCGCTGGCGCGGGCCAAGGCCTACGGCGCCCGTCTGGGCGGGCCGGTCGAGCGGCTGGTGATTCCGCTGCTGCCCTATGATCTTTATCTGCCGATGCTGTGGCGCGGGTTGGCGCAACGTCGCGCGATGGCCGATTTTTCCGAGATGGCGCAGGACCTGATCGCCACGCCGCGCGGCTGGTCTGATGTCGTTGCCGATCTGGTCGCCGGGCTTCAGCCCCGCCAGACACTGATCCTGCCCGCGCCGGCAAGCGCGGCAGAGGCCTTGGCGGTGTTGGTGCCCGAGGTCGATCTCGTGGCAGCGCAAAGTGGATATCACGACGCCCCCGATACGGCGCTGCGCATGTTGCAGCGGCTTTACCGGCAAAAGGTGGTCATTGCGCCGCACCAAGTGGCGCGGCTGGTGGCGTTTCACGCCAAACTGCCGCAACCGGCGCCGATCGCGGCGTTCACGGCTGCGGACGCGGCCGGTTTGCGGCGGCGCTTTGCTGCCGATCTGGACCGGATCGGCGCGCTTGCCGGCGTCGAGATTGCCGGCCACCCCAAGCAAAGCATTGCGGCCGAATAGGCGCGCGCCCGTCGTTCGGGCTCGAGACGCAAAAGCCCCGGGCGCTGAACGCCCGGGGTTTTCATTTATGACAGGCTGTTAGCCGTCGAAGTTGACTTCTTCAATCAACTTGAGCGCGGCCGGGCGCAGCGCGGCGACCTCGGTCAGGCTCAGCGTATCGGGGGTGAAATCGCCCCAGCTTGCCACCAGATCCGACCGCGCCACCCCCGGCTTGACCGGGAATTCGTGGTTGGTCTGGGCATAGATTTCCTGCGCCGTGTCCGAGGCCAGAAACGTCATCAGTTGCAAAGCGGCATCGCGGTTCGGGGCGGCCTTGGTCATCGCCACGCCCGAGATGTTCATATGGGTGCCGCCGCCCTCGAACACCGGGAACACCAGGTTTACGCTTTCGGCCCAGGCCTTCTGGTCGGGGTCGGCCAGCATCTCGCCCATGTAATAGGTATTGCCCAGACTGATGTCGCATTGCCCCGCCCAGATCGCCTTGACCTGATCGCGGTCGCCGCCTTCGGGCTTTTTGGCGAGGTTCGCCTTGACGCCCTCCAGCCAGGTCTTGGTGGCCTCGGCGCCGTGATGCGCGAGATAGGCCGCCGTCAGCGCGACGTTATAGTCCGAGGTGCCCGAGCGGGTGCAGATCCGGCCTTTCCATTTCGGGTCGGCGAGGTCTTCGTAGGTGGTCACGTCGCCCGGTGCCACGCGGTCCTTGCTGGCATAGACGATGCGCGCGCGCGAGGTCAGGCCGAACCAATGCCCCGACGGGTCGCGGAATTCGGCAGGAATCGCGGCGTTCAGCGTGGCGTCGTCCACCGCCTGCGTGACACCGGCGTCAACCACCTGTGCCAGCCGCGCGATATCGACGGTCATCACCAGATCGGCGGGCGAGCGCGCACCCTCGGCGCTGAGGCGCTCGACCATGCCCTTGTCGACGAAGGCGACATTGACCGCGATGCCGGTTTGCTTGGTGAAAGCATCAAACAGCGGCTGCACGAGCTCGGGCTGGCGGTGCGAGTAGACGTTGACCTCTTCGGCCAACGCCGGGGCGGCCAAGCTGAGGCAGGTGCCGGTCAAGAGGGCAAGACGCATGTTCATGGCAGATCCTTGGGGTTGGTTTCGGTTCGGCCTATAAACCCGACTAAATTACTTTGGTCAATAGTTGAGTGAAATGATGGGTATATTTTGCCGGCCGTCCCGAACGGGGCGGCCGGGGTTTGAGTATTTTTGCCAAAAAGAAGCCGGGTCAGGCGGCGTTCGCCGCGTCAAGCGCATTCTGAGCGGCCAGCCAGAGCTCTTCGGCGCGTGTCATCGCCGTTTCGGCCTCAAGCCGTTTGGCGGTCCACTTCTTCAACTCGCCCGTCATATGCGGGGCGTAAAGCGCGGGGTCGGCCAATTTCGCGTCCAGCTTTTCCAGCATCTCGGTCAGCTTGGCGATGCGGTCCTCGCATTTGCGCAGATCCGAACGCAGGCCCGCCCCCGCATCTTTGCCAGAGCGGGCGGGCTTTTTGGTCTTGGCGTCGGGCTCTGACGGCTCGCCGGCCAGAAGTTCGCGCCGATAGCTTTCCAGATCGCCGTCATAGGGGGCAACGCCCCCGGCCTTGACCAGCCAGAGCCGGTCGGCGACCAGACCCAGAAGGTGCATGTCATGGCTGACCAGCACCACCGCGCCAGAATAATCGGTCAGCGCCTCGACCAGCGCTTCGCGCGATTCGATGTCGAGGTGGTTGGTCGGTTCATCCAGAATCAGCAGATGTGGCGCCTCGATCGTGGCCAAAAGCAGCGACAGCCGCGCCTTTTGCCCGCCCGACAGTTTCGCGACCAGCGTTTCGGCCTGATCGGCGCCAAGGCCAAAGCCTGCAAGGCGCGCGCGCAGCCGGGGCTGCCCTTCGGCCGGGCGCATCCGCTGGATGTGTTGCAGCGGCGTTTCGTCAAGGTGCAGCTCATCGACCTGATGCTGGGCGAAATAGCCGATGCGCAGTTTCGACGAGCGGGTCAGCTTGCCGCCCGAGACCGTCAGCTTGCCGGCCAGCAGTTTCGACAGCGTCGATTTGCCCTCGCCGTTGCGGCCCAGAAGCGCGATCCGGTCGTCCTGGTCGATGCGCAGGCTTAGCCGGCGCAGGATCGCCGGGCCACCGTAGCCGACCGAGGCCTCTTCGAGGTTGATGATCGGCGGCGACAATTCCTCGGGGGCAGGGAAGGTGAAGACGTGTTTGGCCGCCTCTTCGGGGGCGGTGATCGGGGTCATCTTTTCCAGCATCTTGACCCGGCTCTGGGCCTGCTTCGCCTTGGATGCCTTGGCCTTGAAGCGGTCAACGAAGCTTTGCAGATGCGCCCGGCGCGCGTCTTGTTTGCGCGCTTCGGCGGCCTGCACCGCCAGCGAGGTGGCGCGGTTGCGGGCAAACTGGTCATAGCCGCCGGTCCAGAGCGTCAGCTTGCGGTTTTCCAGATGCAGGATGGCGCCGACCGCACGGTTCAAAAGCCCGCGGTCGTGGCTGATGATGATGACCGTATGGGGGTATTTCGCCAGATACTGCTCCAGCCAGAGCGCGCCTTCAAGGTCAAGGTAGTTGGTCGGTTCGTCCAGCAGCAGCACATCGGGTTGCGCAAACAGCACCCCCGCCAGCGCCACCCGCATCCGCCAGCCGCCCGAGTAGTCGGAACAGGGCCGAAGCTGTGCCGCCGCGTCAAACCCGAGGCCCTTGAGAATGGAGCTGGCGCGCGCCTCGGCCGACCAGGCGTCGATATCGGCCAGCCGGTGCTGGATATCGGCGATCCGCATCGGGTCATGCGCGGTTTCCGCCTCGGCCATCAGCGCGGCGCGTTCGGTATCGGCGGCCAGCACGGTGTCGATCAGCGAGGTCGACGATGAGGGCACCTCTTGCGCCACGCCGCCGATGCGCGCGCGCGTCGGCAGGCTGATCGTGCCGCCCTCCAGCGCCAGTTCGCCCCGGATCAGCCGGAACAGCGTGGTCTTGCCCGCGCCGTTGCGCCCGACAAGGCCAACCTTGTGGCCATCGGGGATGGTGGCTGAGGCGCCCTCAAACAGTGGGCGCCCCTCGACGGAATAGGTGATGTCAGCGATTTTCAACATGGGGCGGGGGATGGCCCAGCCGCGCGGCCATGTCAACAAGCGGCGGTGCCGCGGCGGCCGGCTTAGTCCAAAAGCCCGGCAAAAAGATCGGCTGGCCAGCTTTGAAAGCCGACAAGCGGGCTGTCGGCCTCGGTGGTAAAGGCAAAAACGTTGATCTGATCGTTCAGCACCGTCAAACGGCAGAACCGGTCCGGGGCGGCAAGGGATTCGGGGCAGACCGCCATGTCGATATGGGTGACCCCGGCCTCGAACATCTCATAGGTAAGTGGCAAGGGCTGCGGGTCTTCGGCGGCGGCGGTCCCCGCCATGGCCACAAACGACAGGCACAGAATCAACGGACGAGAAAGCAGGAGCATGGCATGGCCTTTGTAAGAGCTAATAGTTGACAAAAGTTATCAACCTCTTGCGGCCGGGTCAATTCCCTTTCGGATAGCCCCTTTTGCCGCATCCCGACGCGTGCTAAGGCCGCGCCAGAAACTTTCCCTACCTAGGAGCAAGCCAGATGGCGACCGAACGCACCCTCTCGATCATCAAACCCGACGCGACCAAGCGCAACCTGACCGGCAAGATCAATGCCAAGTTCGAAGAAGCCGGCCTGCGCATTGTTGCGCAAAAGCGGATCAGACTGTCGATGGACCAGGCGGGCCAGTTTTACGCCGAGCACAAAGAGCGCGGCTTTTACGGTGAGCTGTGTGAATTCATGGCCTCAGAGCCGGTGGTGGTGCAGGTGCTTGAAGGCGACGGCGCGATCTTGAAAAACCGCGACGTGATGGGCGCCACCAACCCGGCCAATGCCGCCGACGGGACCATCCGCAAGGAATTCGCCCTGTCTGTCGGCGAAAACTCGGTACATGGCTCGGATTCCGAGACCTCGGCGGCCCGTGAGATCGCGTTTTTCTTTTCGGGTCTTGAACTGGTCGGCTGACCCCGGATCTGAGTGCAACAATCTGGCCGCTTCTTCGGAGGCGGCCTTTTCATTGGCGCTTGCCTTCCCGCGCGGCATCCGGGGCAAGGACGGGAGCCTCCGGCGGGGATATTTAAACAAAGCTGAAAGAGCGAATCCATCGATTTCATCTTCGCGTAAATATCCCCCGCGGAGCGTTCTGCCGGTTGAACAACTCCGACCTGTGTATAAACGCGCCTGCGCCACCACGACGGACAGACCGGCACAGGGTGTCCAGAACAGGTCGGGATCTTGAATGCCACCGAGTGCCGAGACCAATTGGGGGCCAGGGGCAAATATGGGGCAGGGGAAGGTGTCATCGGTCGGCAGGTGGCAGCAGGCCGATTTCGTTCAGCACGGCTTCAAAGCCGCCCGCCTTGGCGCATTCGGCCTTGAGCGCGTCGAACCGGACCCGCAGCGCTGTTTTCTCTGCGCCCCGGCAATCGTTCCACGGGCGACCCTGTAACCCCATCACCAAGGCATAGTAGCCGATGAAATGCGCCCCGTTGCCAGCCAGAAGCCAGCGCCGATAGGCCGCATCCGCGCCGATCGCGCGCAGGGTTTCGGCATCGTTCACCCCCGCGCGCGCAAAGGCCGCGGCCGTTGCCGGGCCGATGTTGGGGATCTCGGTCAAAGGGGTCGGCAGCGGCCGGCTGGTGTTTGACAGGGGGGCCTCCGGATCACTTGTCCGAAGTGTTCACCGCCGCACGCCGCATTGCAAGTCTCAGATCGCGGCCCAGTCGGTGATCGGGCGGGCGGTTGTGCCCGTCGCCAGATCTTGCTGCGCGCCGGCTTGCGTGCTGGCGCCTGCCTGGGCTTGCTGCTGACGCGGTCGGGCGGGCTGATCCGCAATCGACTCCGTGCCCCATTGTTGCCCGGACGCGCGCTCGTCGCCCATTTGCTGCATGTTTTGCATTGCTCGACCTTGAAATTACCGCCCAGCCCCTTCATGGGGCCATTCTTGAATGGCGAAATCGAGGCGCAGCTAGACTGACGCCCGTATTCGGTCAAGCGCAAAGGGTCATGGCTGCAGCGGATCGCGCGGTTGTGAGCAAAACGTCACGCGCAAGGCACGATGGGCCGGTCGCCGCTCATCCTCAAGATATGTTCGAGGGCGGCGTTGTTCTCGACCAGATCGGCCAGGGTGATGTCGTCCATCGCAGCATAAAACGCCTCCAGCGCGGCCAGAAGCGCGTCGCGAAACAGGCAGGCATCGACCAGCGGGCAGGTGTTGTTGGCCGCATCGAAACATTCCGCGAAAGGCACCGAGGTTTCGAATTCCCGCAGCACCGCGCCGACGCCGATCTCTTCCATCGGACGGTTGAGACGCAACCCCCCCGACCGGCCACGTTGAGTGTCGATGAAGCCGCGTTGCGCCAAGGTGTTGACCACTTGCGCGAGATGGTTTTCCGACGCGTTGCAGGCTGCGGCAATCTCGTGCTTGCGCACGATTCGTCCTGAGTTGACGGCGCAAAACATCAACGTGCGCATCGCCAGATTGGTACGGGTAGTCAATCGCATTGGCCCATCCTTTGTTCGGTCGTATGTAACCGACTTCGACATGGGGCGATTTGACCCAGATCAGATACCGCAAATGCATCTTTTTTGTCTGGGTTCGCCGCGCCGTTTCCGTTATATGCTCGTTTTGGAATGTAATGACGTCGACATCCGCCCCCTTGGCCACCGGCCGCGCCGCATTTGCGCGCGTGGCGGCCACGGGACCCCCGGACGCGCGCCGAGTGCGAGGAATCCGATATGACCGCCACCGAAACGGCCCCGAAATCAGCCCCGAAATCAGCCCCGCAGACGGCGGCCCCCAGTCGGCTTGCGAATTTCCCGATCACCTTTTTCGCCACGACGATGGGTCTGGGGGGCTTTACCTTGGCGCTGCGCGCGGCGGCGGCGCCGATGGGTCTGGGCAAGATCCCGTTTCAGGTGGCACTGGCCGCCACGCTGCTGGTCTTTGTGTTGGTTTCGTTGGTCTACGCCGCCAAGGCCGTGCGCCATGGCAAGGATCTGGCCGCCGAGTGGCACCACCCGGTGCGGATGGCCTTCTTCCCGACGATCTCGGTGTCGATCCTGCTTCTGGCCACCGCCTTTCTTTCCGAGTCCGAACCTGTTGCGTTGGCGCTGTGGATCATCGGCACGACGTTGCAGGGCGCGCTGACCTTGGCGGTGATTTCAGGCTGGATCGGGACGCGATCGTTTCAGCATGGCCACCTGAACCCGGCATGGTTCATCCCGGCGGTCGGCAATGTGATCGTGCCGGTGGCGGGGGCGCAACTGGGTTTCCCAGAGATTTCGTGGCTGTTCTTTTCGGCCGGTCTGATCTTCTGGATGGTGCTCTTGACACTGGTCTTCAACCGGCTGGTGTTTCATGACCCGCTGGCGGAGCGGTTGCAACCGACGATGGTGATCATGGTGGCGCCGCCTGCGGTGGCCTTCCTCGCCTGGGTCCGGCTGACCGGCGGAGTCGATCACTTTGCCCATATCTTGCTGAGCCTTGCCTATGTCTTTGCCGCCATCATCGCGTTGCAACTGCCGCGCATCCTGCGGTTGCCCTTTGCCTTGTCCTTCTGGGCGCTCAGCTTCCCGTTGGCCTCTCTGACCATCTCGAGCATCATGTATGGCGAAATGGCGAAGTCGCATACCCATGTGCTGATCGGCGAGGTTCTTTTGGTGGCACTGGTGGCACTGATTGTGGCGCTGATCTGGCGCACGGTGCAGGGCATTGTCCGGAATGAGATCTGCCATCCCGAATAACACCCGCTTGCGCTGCCTGCCGGGTCGCGCCTGACCTCGACCTTGGACCGCCCGCCGGATCTGACACCAGAACCGGCGGGTGTCGTATTTTCGGGCGACGCCGCCGCGCGGATCGAATCGGCCGCCCGTGATCTGGATTGCAGCGCTCAATTCGGCCGCCCAAACCTGTTGGCCCGACCTTGCCGCCAAACCCTGCGGGCCATGGCCTACTTGACCCGATGATGCCGACCCAAGCAGCCCAGCCTCGCGCGCGCAGTGCGCAAAAAAGGGCGCGAGGTTTCCCCGCGCCCCACCGCTGGCCCCGGCGCGCAGGGTTCACATTTCTTCGGGCAGTGGCGTTGCCATCGTGCGCACCGGCAGGATCGGGTGAACCACCAGCGGCTGTTCGCCGGTCAGCGTGCCCAAGAAGGCGACGATCTGGTCAACCTGCTCGTCGGTCAGTTCGGCACCCAGCTGCGAGTTGGCCATGATGTCCACGGCTTCCTTCAGGTTCCAGACCTTGCCCGAGTGGAAATAGGGCGCCGTCAGGGCGATGTTGCGCAGCGGCGCGGCGCGGAACACATAGTCGTCACCCGCCGTTTCGGTAACCGCAAAGCGGCCCTTGTCGCCTTCGGGCAGCACGGCCGCACCCGGCTTTTCAACCACGCCGAACGGGTAGTAGTCCTGCCCGCCAAAGTTGATCCCGCCGTGGCACGAGGCACAGCCGGTATCGACGAACAGTTGCAGACCCGCTTTTTCCACGTCCGACATTGCCCCGTCCGAACCCATCAGGAACTGGTCGAACTTCGAGTTGGGGGTAATCAGCGTGGCCTCAAAGGCCTCGATCGCCAGCGCAAAGTTGTCAAAGGTGATCGGGTCCGATTCGCCGGGAAAGGCGGTGGCAAAGGCATCGACATAGCCCGACATCGACTTCATCGTCGCGACGACGTTGTCGGGGGTGTTGTTCATCTCGACACCTGCCTGCACCGGACCTTTGGCCTGCTCGGCCAGATCGGGGGCGCGGCCATCCCAGAACTGGGCAATGTTGAACACCGCGTTCAGCATCGTCGGCGCGTTGCGCGGGCCTTTTTGCCAGCCGTGCCCGATCGAGGTTTCCAGCCCGTCAACGCCGCCGATACCCACGTTGTGGCACGACTGGCACGAGAACAGGCCGGAACGCGACATCCGCGGGTCAAAGAACAGCTTTGCCCCCAGATCGACGCGATCGCGCGACATGACGTTGTTTTCCAGCGCTGGCCCGTTCAACGGGATCGCTTCGAACATTTCCTTGGCCTGCTCACGCAGGGCGGCATCATCGGCGAAAGCCGGGGCACTCGTCAGCGCCAATAGCGCCAAAGTGGATCCGATAGACCGTTTCATGGCTGTAGTCCTCCGTAGCTCCGAAAGGTAGAACTGTTCTAAGTCAAATTTCTGTGAGCAATTTTGATCTGGATCAGATTGGCGCGGGCGAGGGGTGCGACACCTTGACCATCGCCGCTAATACCGCCAGCAATGGGGTCAGGCCAAGCCCCGAAAGGAAGCCCCAAAATGGCGTTGGAAGATGCAAAAACCGAAGTAGACATGGCCTTTATGCGGTCCGACCCGCGCGGACTGGCGTTCGAGAATGCCTTTGGCGGCGCCACCAGCTTTTTGCGACGCCGCTACACCAAGGATCTGGCCGGGGTCGATCTGGCGATCACCGGCGTGCCGTTCGATCAGGCCGTCACCCACCGCCCCGGCACCCGCTTTGGCCCGCGCGCGATCCGCGAGGCCAGCGCGCTTCAGGCTTATGACGCGCCCTATGGCTGGGGCTATGACCCGCTAAGCGAAATGACCGTGATCGACTATGGCGATGTGGCCTTCGACTATGCCCATACGGCCAGCTTTCCGGGCAAGGTCGAGGCCCATATCGCGGGTATTCTGGCCGCCGGGGCCGGCACGGTGACGCTGGGCGGCGATCACTTTGTCACCCTGCCGATCCTGCGCGCCTATGCGGAACGATTCGGCCCGGTCGCGCTGATCCAGTTCGACGCCCATTCCGACACCTGGGTCGATGACGACATGGACCGGATCGACCATGGCACCTTCCTCTACAAGGCGATCAAGACCGGGGTGGTGGATGCCTCGGCCTCGGTGTCGGTCGGGATCCGTACCGATAATCCCGATACGCTGGGCGTGACCATCCTGGATGCGCCCTTCGTGCATCAGCAAGGCGTGGCCGCCACCGCCGCCCGGATCAAAGAGGTGGTAGGCGCGCGCCCGTGCTACATCACCTTTGATATCGACTGCCTCGACCCGGCTTTTGCGCCGGGCACCGGCACGCCGGTCTGGGGCGGGCTGGCCAGTTGGCAGGCGGCGGCGATCCTGCGCGGGCTGGCCGGGGTCAACCTGCTCGGCGGCGACGTGGTCGAGGTTTCGCCGCCCTATGACACGACCGGCGCCACCGCCATCGCCGGCGCCCATGTCGCGATGGAGTTGATCGCGCTTTACGGCTGGACCCGACGCCGTTGAGGGCCGCGACGATACTGTTTGCGGTTCTGGTCGGTTGCGCCTTTCTCGTGCTTGCGGGCGCGACCTGGGTGCGGCTTGCGCCGTCAGACCCGGCACGCTGGCACCTTGGGCGCCGACCTTGGCGCCACCGCGCTTTCACCCGACGCCCTGCGCGACGGGCAGATCACCGCGATCACCGACGGCGCAAGGCTGCGCCTGACCCGTGACGGTATCTCCGCGCAAACCTTGCTGGCCCGGCTGGACGCGATCGCGCTTGCGACACCGCGCACCAAGCGCCTTGCCGGCAGCCCCGCCGAGGGCCGGATCACCTGGATCACCCGCAGCGTCCTGTGGGGGTTTCCCGACTATACCACCGCCGAGGCCCGGCCCGAAGGCAGCGCCACCACCCTGACCGTGATCGCGCGGCATCGCTTCGGGCACCAGGACCTTGGCGTCAATGCCAGACGGCTGCAAGACTGGCGCGCCGCCCTTGCCCCCTGATCTGACCACCTGACGCCGGCGGCCTCCCAGCCTCTCCGCCCACTCGACCACTTGTCGCCGCCACCGCCTCTGACCGCTGCCCCTTTCGGCTTCGCGCAAATATCCCGGGGGGTCCGGGGGGCTGGCCCCCCGGCCGCACCACGCAACCCCCTTGACCGGCCCGCCAACTCAGGCCAAACCCGCCCCATGCTGCCGCAAGACACACTCGATCAGATCACCCGCCGCTTCGAGTTTCTCGAAGCCAAACTTGCATCCGGCGCCGCCCCGGCCGAAATCGCCGCCCTCAGCCGCGAATATTCCGACCTCAAGCCGGTTGTCAGCGAAATCGCTGCCTATCGTCGCGCCTCCAACGATCTGGCCGAGGCCGAAGCGATGCTGGATGACCCCGAAATGCGCGCTTTGGCCGAAGACGAGATCCCCCGCCTCAAGGCCCGCATCCCGGAAATGGAACAGGCGCTGCGCCTCGCGTTGCTGCCCAAGGACGCCGCCGACGCGCGCCCGGCGATCCTCGAGATCCGTCCCGGCACCGGCGGCGACGAGGCGGCGCTGTTCGCCGCCGACCTCTTGCGCATGTATCAGCGTCACGCCGAACAGCAGGGCTGGCGTTTTCAGATGCTGGAACTGGCCGAAACCGAGCTTGGCGGCATCAAGGAGGCGGTGGCGCGAATCGAGGGCGAAGGCGTCTTTGCCCGGCTGAAATACGAATCCGGCGTGCACCGCGTGCAGCGCGTCCCCGAAACCGAGGCCAGTGGCCGGATTCACACCTCGGCCGCGACCGTCGCCGTTCTGCCCGAGGCCGAAGAGGTCGATATCGACATCCCCGCCAGCGATATCCGGATTGATACGATGCGCGCCTCGGGGGCCGGCGGCCAGCACGTCAACACCACCGATTCGGCGGTGCGGATCACCCATCTGCCAACCGGGATCATCGTCACCAGCTCTGAGAAATCGCAGCACCAGAACCGCGCCAATGCGATGGCGGTGCTGCGCGCGCGGCTTTACGATCTGGAACGCAGCCGGGTCGATGCCTCGCGCGCCGCCGATCGCAAGGCGCAGGTCGGCTCGGGCGACCGCTCGGAACGGATCCGCACCTATAATTTCCCGCAAGGCCGGATGACCGATCACCGGATCAACCTGACGCTTTATGCGCTGGCACAGATCATGGCCGGCGATCTGACCGAGATCATCGACGCGCTGACCGCCCACGACCAGGCCGCCAAACTTGCCGAGATGGACGCATGAGCCGCCTGCCTGACAGCCCGTTACGGCCTCTGGGGCCACGATGAGCAGCGCACCCTGCCGCAGGCGACGGCCCCGGGGGCTGCTATGAGCGACACCGGAAAGCCGCCCGCCGGAATGCCCGGCGCGGGCAAACCCGGCGCCGGAACGCCCGGCGCCGGAACGCTGGACGCCGAGATGCGGGACGCCGGAATGCCCAACGCCGACAAAACGGACCCCGGGGCGCCGGGCGCGGGCAAACCGGGCACGGGCAAACCAGACGCCGGAAAGCCCGATGTTGCGCATTCTGACCCCGGCAAACACGCGCCGGGCCAGGTGCCTGAGCCGCACGCCGCAGCGCCGTGCCCGGCCTCTTTTGCGCCAGATCCGCCCCCTCAAACCGCGACCCGTGCGCTGCGCGCGGCAATGCCCGCGCTTCAGGCGGCGGGCGTCAGCGATGCCCCGCGCGATGCGCGGCGCCTTCTGGCCCATGCCATGGGACTTGCCCCAGACCGGCTGACTCTGCATCTGTCCGACCCGCTGACCCCGGATCAATCCGCAGCCTTTCAGGCCGCCCTTGCCGCCCGCCGCCGTCGCCAACCGGTCAGCCAGATCATCGGCAGCCGCAGTTTCTGGGGCCGCAGCTTTCGCGTTACCCGCGACACGCTTGACCCGCGCCCCGAGACCGAAACCCTGATCGAGGCGGCGCTGGCCGCGCCCTTCAGACAGGTGCTTGATCTGGGTCTGGGTAGCGGCTGCATCCTGCTGACGCTTCTTGCCGAACGCCCCGAGGCCTGCGGCCTTGGCACCGATATCTCGCCGGCGGCCCTTGCTGTGGCACAAGGCAACGCCCAAGACCTCGGTCTGGGGCAGCGTGCCCGATTTGCCGTCTCGGATTGGTGGGGGGGGGTGATGGGGCAGTTCGATCTGATCGTCTCGAATCCGCCCTATATCGCGATGTCGGAAATGGCGGCGCTTGCGCCCGAAGTCCGCGATTGGGAACCCCGTCTTGCGCTTACCCCCGGTGACGACGGCCTTTCGCCCTACCGCGAGATCGCCCGAGGGGCGTTGGCGCATCTTGCCCCCGGCGGGCGGTTGATCGTCGAAATCGGCCCGACCCAGGCGCGGGCCGTCAGCGGCTATTTCACCGAGGCCGGGCTCATCAGCCCGCGGGTGCTCCAAGACCTCGACGGGCGCGACCGGGTCGTGCTGGCTCATCGCGGCTGAAATGACTTCTTTTTGCCAGCACATCCGCCGAAATCGCCCTTTCACCGGGCGCATCGTGCAAAAAGGCGGAAAACTGACGCATTTAACCCATTTTTGGCTTGTCAGGCGGGGCCGTGCGTGATTAGTCATCTGCGTGCAGGGTGGAAGTCATTCCCCCGCACGGCTCAGCTTCATACTGCGGGTCCGAGGTTTTGACAGGCGATTGGCCTGACCTTCATCAGAACCAAACCAGCACAGGCCAGCCCTACGGGGCGCAAACACACGAAAGCTCATGAGATCAACCAAATCCCGTTCGCGTTCCAAGTCGAACCGTCAGCGTTCAGTCGGCAATATCATCAATCGGGTGTTTGACAGCTCGGGGCCCGAGGGCAAAGTGCGTGGCACGCCGCAGCAGATCATCGACAAATACCTGCAACTGGCGCGTGACGCTCAGCTTGGCAATGATCGTGTCGCCGAGCAGAACTTCTTGCAACACGCCGAGCATTACACCCGGCTGCTGGGCGAGGCGATGCGCGAGCAGGCCCGCGAACAAGAGCAGCGTCAAGGTCAGCAAGGCCAGAACGCCAACACCGGTCAAGGTGGCGGGCAGAATGGCGGCGGCGGGCAGAATGGCGGCTCCAACGGCAATGGCAACGGCGGCTCTTATCAGCCCCGTGATCGCCACGAGCCACGCGCCGAGGACGCCGATCAGCCCGATCTTGCTCCGCTGGCTGCGACCAGCGAAGGCGAGGCGAGCGGCCTTGTCGAGACCCCTGAAATGCGCGCCCAGCGGACCGAACAGCGGACCGACAAACGCCGCGATCAGCGCCCGCCCCGCGCCCCGCGCGCGCCGCGCGCTGATGACACCCGCTCCGGCGACACCCGCTCCGGCGACACGCGCTCCGGTGACACGCGCCCTGGCGACACCCGCCCCGAGGACACGCGTTCAGATGTGGCCCGCCCCAGCGAACCCCCAGTCGAGGACACGCCTTCCGAAGCCGAAGCAGGCCGCCCGCAAGCGGACAAGGCGCCCCGCAGCACCCGCGCCCGCAGCCCGCGCAAACCGCGTCCAGCGGATGATAACGCCCCGAAAGCGGCGCCCGATCCGGTGGCCGCAGGCGACGACGAATCCTGATACGAGCGCCTACCGGCGCTTTTCAGCCCAAAGCCGCGCCATTGGTGCGGCTTCAGGCGTTCTGGGCCAGTTCGCGGGCCAAGGCGCAGAACCGCTCAAGACTGATTTCTTCTGCACGCGCAGTCGGCGCGATGCCCGCCGCCTCAAGCCGCGCCTCGATATTGGGCGCCACGCCGCGCAGCGAGGCGCGCAGCATCTTGCGCCGCTGGTTGAACCCGGCGGCCACTACCCGGTTCAGGATCGCCGGATCGGCCGGGTAACGCGGCTCGGGCAGGGCGATCAGCCGCACTACGGCGGAATGAACCTTGGGCGCCGGGGTAAAGGCCTCGGGTGGCAAAGTCATCACGATCTTGGCGTCACAGCGCCACTGCGCCAGCAGCGCCAGACGGCCATAGGCCTTTGATCCCGGCGTGGCCACGATCCGCTCGGCCACCTCTTTTTGAAACATCAGCACAAGACTGTCCCAGACCGGGGGCCAGTGCTTTGGCGTCAACCAGCGCACCAGAAGTTCGGTGCCGACGTTATAGGGCAGGTTCGCCACAATCCGGATCGGCGGCGTCAGATAGGCCAGCGGGTCGATTGCCAGGGCATCGTCATTGAGCACCTCAAGCCGGCCCGGCCATGCCGCCGCCACCTCGGCCAAAGCGGCCATGCAGCGCGCGTCCTTTTCAACCGCCAGCACCCGCCGCGCCCCTTCGGCCAATAGCCCGCGCGTCAGCCCGCCGGGGCCGGGCCCGACCTCCAGCACGTCGACGCCGCGCAGATCGCCCGCCGCCCGCGCGATCTTTGCGGTCAGGTTGAGGTCCAGCAGAAAATTCTGCCCCAGTTGCTTTTTGGCGGCGATGCCATGTGTTGCAATCACCTCGCGCAGGGGGGGCAAGCCATCAATCGCGCTCATTCGTCACTCCGTGCTGCTTTCATCTTCGTCCAAATATCCCCGCCGGAGGCATCCATGGCACGGGCAGGAGCCTCCGGCGGGGATATTTGTGCGAAGCTGAAAGCACAAACCTACTCGTCGGCCCGGGCGGCCCCCATCTGCGCGGCCATGCGCAGGGCGGCAATCAGGCTGGCCGGGTCGGCGCGGTCGCGTCCGGCGATGTCATAGGCGGTGCCGTGATCGGGCGAGGTGCGCACGAAGGGCAATCCAAGCGTCACATTGACGCCCCTGGCAAAGTCCAGCGTCTTGATCGGGATCAGTGCCTGATCGTGATACATGCAGATCGCCGCGTCATAGCCGGCGCGGGCGGCGGGGTGAAACATCGTGTCGGCGGGCAGGGGGCCGGTCAGCGCGTAGCCCTCGGCGCGCAGATCGGCGATCAGCGGGGCGATCCAGTCCAGCTCTTCGCGGCCCATCGCGCCGCCTTCGCCCGCATGCGGGTTCAGACCGGCCACCGCCAGGCGCGGGTTCGGGATGCCGAAATCGCGTTTGAGCCCGTCATGCGTCAACCGGATCACTTCGCCCAAGCCCGCGGCGGTCAGCGCCTTGGGCACCGCGCTCAGGGCGATGTGGATGGTCGCCGGCACCACGCGCAGTGCTGGACAGGCCAGCATCATCACCACCGGCACATCCCCCGCCAGATGGGCCAGAAACTCCGTATGGCCCGGAAAGGCAAAACCGGCACCGTCTTTCAGTGCCTTCTTGTGGATCGGCGCGGTGCAGAGCGCCGAACCTTGCCCCTCAAGCACCAGCTTCACGCCGCGCGCGATTACATCGATCACCGATTGGGCATTGGCCGGGTCGGGCGCGCCGGGTCGGGCGGCTGCGGGGAAGGGGTGGCGCAGCACCGGAAAGGCAGTGCCGGAGCCCAGGATTGCTTCGGAGGGGTGGTTGATCTCGTGATAGTGGGTTCCGCGCGGCAGATGCGCCGGGTCGCCCAGCCAGACGAAAGGCAGGCTGGAGCCCAGCGCCGCCCAAGCCTTTACCGCAATTTCGGGGCCGATCCCGGACGGGTCGCCACAGGTCAGGATCACGGGGCCTTGCGGGCTGTTCATGGCCGCACGATCACCGCATCTGCCAGCAGATCCGCCATGTAGCTTTCGGAATAGCTGTTCAGTCGCGCGTTCAACAACGAATCCCGGATCTGGGCACGGTCCGGCGCGGGATCATCCTCGGCGCGCAGGCGATCGCGTGTGCAGAGCATCAGGAACACCAGTGCATTGCCCCGCACCAGCGCGGTCGAGCTTTCACCGGGGTCGAGATGCGCCAGTTCCAGCGCGATATCCTGCGGGATCTGGCTTAGCGGCAGGGTCTCGCGAAGCAGCTGTTCAGGCGGGTAGCCCTTGGCCGCACCGTAGAGGTCATCGCAGGTATCGACCTTGTTGCGCAGCGCGCCAGCCGCAGCCAAGGCAGCTTCTGACCGCCCTCCCGGGATAAGAACTTGAGCAAAATCAATGGTTTGCTGGACCTCGGTCACGGGGCCATTTTCGTCCAGGGCGCGCAGCATGAAGATCGCGACCGCGTTCGGGATGGCCAGCGGCGCCGAGGCTTCGCCCGGTGCCAGACCCAGCACGACCTTGCGCAGTGGCGCAGGCAGGTTCTCGACCGGCATCCAGGGCAGGCGCCCGCCCGCACTGCGCGACCCCGAGGCCGAACTGGCCCGTGCCGCCGCCGCAAAGGCCGCTTCGCCCCGCAGGCCAGAGATACGCTGAGCGGTGGCCATGGCGCCGGCCTCTTGCCCCGGTGGGGCCGGGATGATGATTTCCGACATCAGCACCCGCGTGCCGCGGCCGCGTTCCGACTCCAGCGACAGGGCTCGGTCGATCTCGGCTTCGGTGATCTTTACCCGGTTGGCGAATTTCGCGCGCACCACCTCGCGCCAGACGGTGCCGGCCTCGACGAAATCGCGAAAGGTCTGCGGCTCGATCCCGGCCTGACCAAGGGTCTTGAGCATCTCTTCGGTGGTCAGGTTGGCGCGGCTGGCGAATTCCGCCATCCCGGCCTCGACGGCGGGTTTGCCGACGTTGATCCCGGCCTTCTTGGCCGCATCAAGCCGTAGCCGGTCCTCGATCAGCGCCTCTTCGGCCAGCGCGTCCAGATCGCCCGGCGCGCGCAGCATCGTCAAGAAGCGCTTGCGCTGGTCCAGCTCGAACCCGGTGATCCCCAGATCATTCACATGGATCACCGGCGCAAACGGGCTGCTGCTGCCCACGGCCTTGGTCGTAGCCTGCGCCCGAGCCGCAACAGGAAGGGCGATCAGCGCCAGAAGGGCCGAGAGAATGAGAAATACGCGCATCGTTACCGTCCGTCTGCTCTTGTTCCAGTTGCGGTGGCCTTGCCACCCTTTAGCGGGCACAGACCCGCCGGGTTCCGCCACCGCCCGCGCCAAAACCGGCCAGCTGCACCGAAAGCCCGAAATCGGTTTCCGGCTTCACACTAGTCGAGGACGTGAAACGACGCGAGAGGGAAAGATCGACCGTCACACATTCGTTCGAATAGCTGAGCCCCAGCCCCGCCTCGGCGGCGCGGTCAGCCGAGAAATCGTAGCGCGTCTCGAAACTGCCCGACCAGCCGTTGCCCCAGCTCCAGCCGGTATCGAGCATCAGCTCCGACGTATCGGTATAGCGCGCTTCGACCGGATCGGCCTGCATCCACAGATATCCCGCCTCCACCCGGTAGCGCCCGCCCGCAAAGGCCAGCCGCAGCTCATCGCGGCTAAAGCCGAAACCATCGTCGAACAAGGCCCGGTTCGACAGGGTCAGCCCGCCGGCGGTGCTGAAATGCGATGTCAAAAGCCAATCCGACAGCGTGCCCGACAAGCCGGTTCCGGTGCCAAACTGGTCCAGATCCTCGGTGCGGATCACCCGCCCCGCCGTCACCCCCAAAGACCAGCCGGCCACATCGTGACGCGTCCAGCTGACCCCCAGATTTGCCCGCAAGCCCCGTTCGCGCGCATCCGCGCCCGGAAAGCGCGACATCGAAAACAGGTTGCCCTCGTCAAATTCCAGCAAGGTACTGTCCTCGTTGGGCACTTCTTTCAGGCTGTCGCGGCTCCAGACCAGTTGCAGCATCGGCTCGATCACATGCGCCGCCGTGCCCGAGGTCTTGACCCAGGGCCAGCGCAGTTCGACCGCGACCGAGGGCAGCATGCGCCCGATCGTCGCGGGCACGGTGCTGTCTTGTCCGATGGTGTAGAAGTCGATCGCCGTTTCGGCCTGACCCGAGGCCAGCACCCCCCCCGGCAACAACCAGTTGCGCCGCCAGTCGGCCAGCATCGAGGCACGCACCTCGTCGCGTCCCACAACATCGTCCGACGACGATCGCCGGTGCGCGTGCAACTGCCAGTCCAGCACCAGTTCGCCCCCCAGCGTGGCAGGGTGCAAGACCTGCACCCAGCGCAGATCGCCGGCCAGCGTCGGCTGGGTCGAGTTGGTCTCGCCCTCGCGCAGGGTATGGGTATTGCCGATCCGCGCCCAGATCAGCTTTTCGGACTTGACCCGTTCCAGCGTGACCCCGCTCCAAAGCCGGTCGTCATCGGTGATGTCATAGTTCAGCAGGTAGGACCGGTCCGTGGTCAGCCGCAGATTGACGCCCAGCCGATAGTCCTGCCCCAGGCGCAATTCGGTATCCGAGAACAGATAGCCGCGCGTCTTGCCCGAGAGGATGTCATCGCGGCTGATCGCGCCCACCCATTCCGTTGTGCCGCGTGCAAAGGCCTGACGGTAGCGCAATTCCAGCGTGCGCGTGCGCGACGTCGCCAGATAGGGCGTCAGCGTCAGATCCTTGCTGTCGTCCAACACAAAGAAATACGGCAGCTTCAGCCCGGTTCCCAGGCTTGAAGTGGTGCGCATCGAGGGGCGCAAGAAGCCGCTCATCCGCTCGACTGTCGGGTCGGGCATGCGCAGGTGCGGCAGATAGGCCAGCGGCACCCCCATGGCGCGAAACTGCGCCCCCTCGAACAGAAGCTGGCGGGTCTGGTTGTCATGTGTCACGCGGCGGGCGCGGATTTCCCACAACGGGCTCGGGCTGCTGGCGCAGATCTGGCATGACGACGCCACGACCCGGTCCATATAGGTATAGCGCCCGGCCTCGCGCCGCACCGAGGTGGCGGCCAGTTGCAGCTCGCGCGCCAGCACCAGCCGCGCCCCGGTCAGGATGCCGTCTTGCAGATCGCGGCTCAGTTCGGCCTGATCGGCCACCAGAACAGTGCCCAACTGCCCCGGCTCGGTCAGCCGGATCGGCCCTTCGATGGCCAGCACCCCGGCACGGGCGTCATAGCGGATCCGTGTCGCGGTCAGGCGGTTGCCTTGGTAGAACACCTCGACCGAGCCGCTGGCCATCAGCGCCTGATCGCCGGTGATCTCGATCCGGTCGGCCAAAAGCGTGGCGGCGCGGCTTTCAAGGTCTGCCGTCGGCGCCGGCGTCGGCGGGGCAAGGTCGGTGCGCGCCGCCTGCGGCAAGACCGTGGTTTCGGCCCCGGCCGCCAGCGGCAGTGGCAGCAGCAGCGCAAGCATCATCAACAGCCGGGCCCGCATCAACCGTCCTCCAGATGCAACAACAACGCCACCGAAAGCATCAAGGCCACCCCCGGCGGGGCCCAGGCCGCCAGCGCCACCGGGATCTGGCCGTTATCCCCCAGAACCTGCGCCACATTGCGCAAGAAAAACACCCCCAGCCCGGAGCCCAGCGCCAAGAGCACCATCTGCCCGGTGCGGCCAAGCCGCGCATGACGCATCGTGAAGCCCGCCGCGATCAACACCATGGCCGCCAGCACGAACGGCAATGCCAGCTCCATCTGGAACCAGACCCGGTGCCGACGGGCGGAAAAACCGGCGCGCTCGAGCCCGGCGATGAAGTCGGGCAATGCCCAGATCGGCACCGCCGAAGGGGTGCCGAAACTGTCGCGGATACGGTCCGCCGTCAGATCCGACGGTAGCGTCAGGCTGGCGCTGACATGCGCATCACGTTCGGGATTGGTCGAGCCGGTCAGCGGCCAGTCCTTGACCCCGGTCAGCACCCATTCGCCCGGACGCAACTTTGCCTCGGCGGCCTGAATGCGCCGGACCGGCCCCTTGCCGGGGGCGAAAATCAGGAAGGTCACGTCATATAGCTCGGTCGCGTCCAGATTGGCGCGCGTCGCCCGGATCACCGCCTGCGTGAGGTCGCTATCCGCTGCAGAACCGGCCGCAGAACCGGCCGCAGAACCGGTCGCAGCGCTATCGGCGGCGCCGCTGGCAGCGATCCCTCCGCCCTGGCGCAGCCAGACCCCCTCCTGGCCGATCGAAACCGCCTGTGCGGCACCCGCGCGAAACCGCGCCGACAGCTCTTCGGCGCGCTTTTCGGTGGCCGCGACCAGCGGGTTTCCGATCGCCACCGCCAGCGCCCCCAGCGTCAGCGCCACCGCCATCGGCGCGGCGAGCATCGCCATCGCGGATCGCCCCGAGGCACGGATCACCACCAGCTCGGAACTTCGCGCCAGCCCCAGAAACAGCGCCACCGCCGCAAGCACCATGGTCAGCGGCAAGATCGTGTAAAGCGCGCCCGGCATTCCCAGCGCCGCCAGCCAGGCTGCCCCGCCCAGCCCCAATTGATCCGCGTCGAAACGGCGGATCTGTTCGACCATGTCGATCAGAAAGAGGATGCAGAAGAAAATCCCCGTCACCATCAGAAACGACCGCAAGAAGCGCCGCGCGATATAAAACCACAGCGTCATGCCAAGGCCTCCGCGTCCGGATCCTTGGCCCGACCGTCATCCCGACCGTCATCTCGATCGCCGGCCCGCCCGGCGCGTATCCGGCGCGGCTGACCCGCCCACCACAGCATCGCCACCGAGGCCACGACCCCCAGCGCGGCGGGAAAATAGGCCAGCCCCCAAAGATCCGGTGCCCGCCGCGTCACATCCGCCACCGCGTTCGAGATGAATTGCACCGCAATCAGCGCCAGAATCGCGACAAGGATCTGACGCCATATGCCGAAGCGGTTGAACCCGCCCAGCATCAGTGTCGCAAAGCCCAGTAGCGCGGCCATCGGCGCCATCAGCGGTTGCGCCAGACGCTCGTTCACCTCAAGCCAGGCATTGGCGGCAGTGCCTCCGGTCAGCGCCAGCGCCTCGGGCGAGGCCCCAAGCAGCGCCACCGTCGACAGTTCGTTCCAGTTGCGCCGGGTCCGGCTGGCCGGGCTGATCAACGCGCCGATATCATAGGTGAAATCGGAAAAACGCGTCTGCGACAACCGCCCGTCCGCATGGCGCAGCGTCTGTGCCTGACCCTCAAGCATGATCAGCTTTGGCCCGGTCTCGGCCTTCACGATCAACGCCTTTTCCGCCGTGTAGGTGGTTTGCGACACCCCGTTGCGGCTGTCGGACATGAAGATGTCCAACAATTCGCCCCGCGCCGAGATTTCCCGGATGTAGATCGTCACCCCCGGCGCCGGGTGCATGAACGCGCCCTCGGTCAGGAACCGCGCGGTGACGTTTTCGGCGATCTGCGCCTGCCGGTCGGCCAGTTGCGCGCGCGAGGCGGGCACCAGAACATGCACCAGAACCGTCAGCAACGCCGCCACGATCACCCCGAACACCAGCACTGGCCGCGCCAGCCGCCAGGGTGAAAACCCGGTCGCCTGCATCACCACCAGTTCGGATTCCGAGGTCAGCCGATTGACCGCATAGACCGTGGCCGCAAAGGCCGCCACCGGCAGCACTACCTTGATCACATAGGGCAGCGACAGGGCGGTGAACTCCAGCACCACCAGCGCCGTCTGGCCGTCCGAGATCAGCTTGTCAAACAGCAGCACCGCCCGGTTGACCCAATAGACCGACACCAGCACAAGCGCGAAAAAGCCGAACAGCGCCATAAGCTGCGACAGCATATATCGGTCCAGTCTGGACAAGATCGGTCATCCCCCCGGATGTTGTTCCCCTCTCCTTAACGCGGCAACGTCCGGGGGGAAAGGCTTTCGGGTCGGGTGGCTTTTCATTTTCCCGCCACCTCGCTAGGGTTTGGCGCAATCGGGCCCCGCGCGTCGCGCCGGGCCGGGAAAATCTGCGTTCAAACCCTTGTCGGAGACCGTCATGAGCCATCCCGTCGCCATCCACTTTCGTGAAACCGACCTGGAGGCGCTTTCCGCCACCACCGGACGAATTGCGCTTTTCGCCGAGCCGGGCGCGCGGCTTTCCGCCGGTGCGCGTCGGCTTGACCGGATGATGCGGGGGGCGATCGGGCGGGCGCTGGCCTCGGAGGCGGCCGCCAAGCTCAAGCCCGGCGAGTCGATCGAGCTTGCCTGGCCCGCGGCACTTGCCGCCGAGGCGGTGCAGATCATCCGCCTGCCGCGCCGCGCCAGCGTGGCCGATGCGCGCAAGGCCGGCGCCGCGGTGGGCCGCAGCCTTGGCGCCTCGGGGGCGCTGGTGCTGGCCGAAGGTCATGCCCGCGCCGCCGAGATCTCGCTGGGGCTGGCGCTGCGGGCCTATGATTTCGCGCCGCACAAGACCGATGCTGCGCCACAGCCCGGCGCGGTCAGCTTCATGGTCACCGACCCCGAGGCCGTGGCCAGCGCGGCGCGGCCGATGGCGGCGCTGGCCGAGGGCGTGTTCTTCACCCGCGATCTGGTCAATGAACCCGCCAATATCCTGACCACCGACGATTTCGCCGCCCGGCTTGCCGCGATGCAGGAACTGGGGCTCGACGTCGAAATCCTCGAAGAACCCGACCTTGCCAAGCTGGGCATGGGTGCGCTTCTGGGCGTCGGGCAGGGGTCCGAAAGCCCCTCGAAGGTGGTGGTGATGCGCTGGCAGGGCGGCACCAAGGATGAACCGCCCTTTGCGCTTGTCGGCAAGGGCGTGGTGTTCGACACCGGCGGCATTTCGATCAAACCCGCCGCCGGGATGGAAGAAATGACCATGGACATGGGCGGCGCCGGGGTCGTGGCCGGGGTGATGCGCACGCTGGCGCTGCGCAAGGCGCAGGCCAATGTGGTCGGTGTCGTCGGCCTGGTGGAAAACATGCCCGACGGGCGCGCGCAACGCCCCGGCGATGTCGTGCGCTCGATGAAGGGCGACACGATCGAGGTGATCAACACCGACGCCGAGGGCCGTCTGGTCCTGGCCGACGTGCTTTGGTATACCCAAGAACGTTTTGCGCCGGTGGCGATGATCAATCTGGCCACCCTGACCGGCGCGATCATCGTGGCGCTGGGTCATGAAAACGCCGGCGTCTTTTCCAACAACGACGCGCTGGCCAACAACTTCCTGCGGGCCGCCGAAGCCGAGGGCGAGGGGGCTTGGCGGATGCCGATGGGCGCGGCCTATGATGCGATGCTCAAATCCCGCGTGGCCGATATGCGCAACTCGGTCGGCCGGCCCGCGGGCTCGATCACCGCGGCGCAGTTTCTGGCGCGCTTCGTCAAACCCGAAACCCCTTGGGCGCATCTCGACATCGCCGGCGTGGCGCTGCTGAGCACCGACAGCACGCTGGCCCCGAAGGGCGCCACCGGCTGGGGGGTGATGGCGCTCGACCGGCTGATCCGCGACCAGTTCGAGACACGCTGATCGCGGGCAGGGCATCGCATGGGCGCCGCGCTTTTCTACCACCTGACCCGATCCCCGGCCGAAATGCTGGTGCCGGGCTTGTTGATGCGCGCGCTCGATGCGGGCTGGCGGGTGGAATTGCGCGGCACCTCGCCCGAGCGGATGGACTGGCTTGATCAACACCTCTGGCAGAGCGCCGAAGACGGTTTCTTGCCGCATGGTCGCGCCGGGGGCACGCATGACGCACGCCAGCCGGTGCTGCTGACTGTGGCCGCCCCCGATCCCGATCCCGCAGCCGCCCCCGCGCCAAAGTGTGACGCGATCATGGCGATCGACGGCGCGAGTGTCACCGCCGCCGAAGTTGCCGCCCACGAACGCGTCTGGCTGCTGTTTGACGGCAACGACCCCGCTGCCCTTGAAATGGCCCGCAAACACTGGCGGGATCTGACCTCCGCAGGCGCCAGCGCACAATACTGGAGCGAGGAAAGCGGCCGCTGGGAAAAAAAGGCAGAACGCTGAGCCGCGCCCGCCCCCCCGCCCCCCCGCGCGCGCCCCGGATAATTCTCTGGCCGCCGCCAGCCGAAAGCACCCTTGTCCTGAAATCCGGACATCCCGCTTCATCTTCGCCCAAATATCCCCGCCGGAGGCCCGACGCCGACACCGTCGCCTCCCGCCGCAGTGTTGCGCCGCAAGCACGCCCCCGCACCATCACCCGCGCCGCCGCTTGCACCCCGCAGGGGGGCTGCCTATCTCCTGATGGTCAGCCTTGACTGGAAATCCTGAAATGGCCTTCGCATCATGACATCTGCCCTGCACTACTTTCGCTGGGCTTTCATCGTCACCGGCCTCGGGCTGGTTCTGGCGTTCTGGCTGGGTTGGTATTTCACCTCCAACATCGCCGGCGGCATCAGCTTTTTCCTCATCGCTGCGGTTCTGGCGGTTCTCGAAATCTCGCTTTCCTTCGACAACGCCATCGTCAATGCCAACAAGCTCAAGACCATGTCGCCGCTCTGGCAACGCCGGTTTCTGACCTGGGGCATCGTGATTGCGGTCTTTGGCATGCGGATCCTGTTCCCGCTGCTGATCGTCGTCGTCGCCGCCGGTATCGGCCCGATCACGGCGCTGCAGATGGCCGCGACCCGTCCTGCCGACTATGCCCATATCATCGCCGAGGCGCATCTTTCCATTGCCGCCTTTGGCGGAGCCTTCCTGATGATGGTTGCGCTGCGCTATTTCATCGACGAAGGCAAAGAGGTCGATTGGATCGCCTCGCTCGAATGTCACTTGCGTCGATGTGCCAGCGTGCGCGGGCTTGAGATCGCGCTGGTTCTGGCGGTCGTGCTGGCCTTCACCGTGGCGCTGCCCGGTCACGAGGAAGCACGATTCCTGTTTTCCGCCCTGTCCGGGCTGCTGACCTTTCTGGCGGTCGAGGTGCTGGGGCATGTTCTCGATAAAACCGGCGCCGCGCTCGAGCTTGCCGGAAAGGCCGGCCTTGGCGCGTTTCTTTACCTCGAGGTCCTTGACGCCTCGTTCAGCTTTGACGGGGTGATCGGGGCTTTCGCGCTGACCCAGAACCTGTTCCTGATCGCCATCGGTCTGGGCATTGGCGCGATGTATGTGCGCTCGATGACCATCATGCTGGTCGAACGCGATACGTTGGCGCATTTTCGCTATCTGGAACACGGTGCTTTCTGGTCGATCCTGATCCTGTCGGGGATCATGTTCGCCCAGACCCTCTGGCCAATCCCCGAAATGGTGACCGGGCTTCTGGGCGCGGGCTTTATCGGGCTGTCCCTTCTGTCGTCACTGCGCTTCAATCGCCACGTGCACTAAAGCCCGCCGCGCCGCCCAGAAAGGGCTTGCCCAAAAGCGCTGTGCCGTGGGACCATGGCCCGTCGCGCCCGCCGAACGCGCCCCCCGAACGCGCCTCACAGGCGCGCTCCCATCCCGGAGCCCCGATGAAACCGCGCATCAACCTGATCTCGCTTGCCGTCTCGGATCTTGGCGCCGCCACCGCCTTCTATCGCGACGGGCTCGGCTTTGTGCAGCTCCCCACGCCGCCCAGTGTCACCTTCTTCAAGATGAACGGCAGTTGGCTGGGTCTGTCCGAACGCCACGCGCTGGCCCATGACGCGGGCGTCACCGCCGAGGGCAGCGGCTTTCGCGGTGTCACGCTGTCGCATAACGTCGCCTCCGAGGACGAGGTGGCGCCGCTGTTCGAAGCCGCGCTGCGGGCCGGTGCCACGCTGGTCAAGCCGGTGCAACGCGCCGATTGGGGCGGCTGGCATGGCTATTTTGCCGATCTCGACGGCCATCTTTGGGAAATCGCCCACAACCCGTTCGGCTGGCTTGGCCCCAACGACGACTGACCCCCAACGACGACTGACCCCGGACGGCGGCTTGGCCCCAACGACGACTGACCCCGGACGGCGGCTGATCCCGAACGGCGACTGACCCCGAACACGAATGGTCCCGAACGGCGGCTGGCCCAAAGACGAGGCCCAACGACGACGCCCCCGACACGCCGCAACCTCGCCCCCCCCCGATCGACTGCCGCCGTTCATCTTCGCAAAAATATCCCCCGCGGAGCGACCCGCCGGCCCCGGCATCCGTCGGCCGGGGAAGATGCGCGGCGGCGCTGCGGGGGCTTGACGTGCACGGCTTTGGGTGCGATGCCATCGGCACTTCGGTTCTTCCTCGTGAGGGGGGGATGAAAAGGGAACCCGGTGCGCCGCCGCTAGGCGTCTACTCCGGGGCTGCCCCCGCAACTGTAAGCGGCGAGCGATGGCTGAAGACACCACTGGACCCGTGTCCGGGAAGGTCAGCCAAAGTGACGACCCGCAAGCCAGGAGACCTGCCGAGGTGATCACTCTTTTCCGCTGCGCGGGGTGCGCAGGGGGGCGGGTATCCGCTTGAGGTGATAGGCACCGTCGGCGGGAAGGCACTCTTTCCAAAGGCAAATTTCCAAGTGTTTCCGACATCGGGAACTGTCGAAGGATCGAATGAATGACCAGAGGTGTTCAGACCCTCACCCTCGCGCTGCTGGCCGGCACCGCGATCGCCGCCCCGACCACCTCGGCGCGGGCGCAAGATACCCTGCTGCTGGATGAAATCGTGGTCACCGGCGCGCAGGAACCGCGCAGTGCGGACCGCACCGCGCCCTCGGTTTCCGTGTTGAGCGCAGACGACATTGCCCGCACCGGCGAGGTGCGGATGACCGAGGTTCTGGCGCGCCTGCCCGGTGTTGGCGTGTTGGCCCGCGGCCCGATCGGCACCCAGACCGGGCTGACCATTCGCGGCGTAAGTCAGAACTATATCAAGGTCCTGGTCGATGGAATTGATGTAAGCGACCCGTCGGCGCCGCAGGTTGCCTATGATTTTGGCCGGCTTTCCTCGCTTGATTTTGGCCGCGTCGAGGTGTTGCGCGGGTCGCAATCTGCGGTGCACGGTGGCCAGGCTATCGGGGGGGTTGTCAGCCTTGACGCGCCGCGCCTTGCCGAAGAGGGCACCCATAACCAGGTCACGCTCGAGGCCGGCAGCATGAAGACCGCCTCCGGGGCCTGGACCTTTGGCCACAAGACCGCCGACACCGATATCGGCTTTACCTACAGCCATATCCGCACTGACGGCTTTTCCGCCGCCGATGAAAACGCCGGCAACACCGAGGATGACGGCTATGAGGCGACGCGCCTTGCCGTTCACGCCGAGCGCCAATTCGAGTCCGGCCTGCTGTTGGGTGTTTCGGGTTTCGCGCAAAACGACACCTCCGATATCGACAGTGCCTTTGGCGTTCCTGCCGATGCCTATGAAACCGGCGACCATCGCGAACGCGGCGCGCGGCTCTATGCGCAGTTCGATACCGGCCGGATCGCCCACCAGATCAGCGCAAGCTATTACACCACCTATCGTTCCTACACCTCGGCGTATGGGCCCTATGACTATGACGGCACCCGTCGCGCGCTGGAATGGAAGGCAAGCACCGATCTGGGGGCCGGCCGGCTGAGCTTCGGGCTGGACCGCAAGATCGAAACCTATGAAGGCACCTATGTCGCGGGCCGCGTCTCGAATACGCTGACCGGGGCCTTTGCCGAATATGCCTTCAGCCCGCTTGCGGGGGTGGATCTGGTCGGATCCCTGCGCCACGACGACAACACCCGTTTTGGCGGTCAGACGACCGGCCGGCTTGCCGCGACCTGGGCACTTCGGGATGATCTCATCGTGCGGGGCGCGTTCGGAACCGGGTTCCGTGCGCCCTCGGGTTACGAGCTTTATGACGCCTATGCGGGCAATCCGAACCTGACCCCGGAGACGTCGCGCAGCCTTGATCTGGGGATCGAGAAGAAACTGGCGAATGGTGCGCTGCGGGCCACGCTGTTCCGTGTCGATACCGACGATCTGATCGACTATGTCGGTGGCGGCTACGTCCAGATCGCCGGCAAGACCCGCCGTCAGGGCGTCGAGCTTGAGGCCGAAGGCCGGCTCAGCGGCAAGCTTGGCTATACCCTCGCCTATACCTATACCGACGCCTCGAACCCGCTGCTGAGTGCCAGCAGCAGTTGGAACGCCAGCTTTGGGCGCCACCAGCTGGCCTTGGGGCTGGATGCCGAGATTACCGAAAAGCTGACCGGGAACCTGATCTTGCGCCATGTGGCGGACCGCCAGACCTTGCCCGACTACACGGTGCTGAACGCCGCATTGGGGTATGCGGTGAACGACCACACCGAAGCCTATCTGCGGATCGAAAACCTGACCAATGAACAGTATCAGCTTTGGCCGGGGTATGGCACCTCGGACCGCGCGCTCTATGCGGGGATCCGTGCCACGTTCTGATCCCCAACGGCGGGCGCGCGGCACCTTGCTGCGCGCCTTGCTTTGCGTCGCGGCGGTTTGCGTCGCGGCGCCGGCGCCGGCGCGCGACAGGCCGATGCGCGTGGTGTCGATGAATGTCTGCACCGATCAGCTGGCGCTTTTGATCGCGGCGCCGAGGCAGGTGGTGTCGCTGTCGCATTTTGCCACCGATCCGCAGATGTCGGCGCTGGCCGAACAGGCGCGGGGCTATGCACAAAACCATGGCCGCGCCGAAGAGATCTACCTGATGGCGCCCGATCTGGTGCTGGCCGATGTCTGGTCCTCGCCCGCGACGATGGCGATGCTGCGCCGGCTTGGCGTTCCGGTCGAACAATTCCCACCCGGCGTTTCGGTCGAAGAGATCCGCGGTCGGATCACCCGCATGGGCGAGGTGCTGGGCCGCGAGGCCCGCGCCGCCGAGGTTCTGGCCGGCTTTGACGCCGCCCTTGCCGCGATTGTGCGCCCCGCCAGGCGCCCCCGCGCGGCGGTTTACGGCGCGGGCGGCTATGGCTACGGTCCGGCCACGCTTGAGGGGCAAATCCTGTCGCTGGCGGGGTTTGACAATGTGGTTTCTGGGCCGGGGCTTGAATGGGGCGGGCGGATGGCGCTGGAGCGGCTGGTGATGGAGGCCCCGGATCTGGTGATTGCGGGCGCCGATGCGGGCGTCACCGGCGGCCATAGTCGGGCACAGGAGCTGTTGTTGCATCCGGCGCTGGCGGGCCTGCCCCGAGTGGCGCGGTTGCGCGATGCGCGCTGGGTCTGCGGCACCCCGCAGATGCTCGGGGCCGTGGCCGATCTGGCAGCGATAGGGCGTCAGATCGAAAGCGATAAAGAAAAGGCAAAACAATGACATTCAAGGCAAGGATCAGGTATCGCATGAACTTTGCCGCAGGTTGGGTGGCGCCATGAGCTACCGCGCGCTTCTGGCGGCTTTGGCGGCCTTGGTGGTGGTGCTGACGCTGGCCTCGCTCATGATCGGGCCAGCGGGGATCGGCTGGTCCGAGGCCCTGCGGGCGCTGGTCAGCGGCGAGGGTGCGGCCGGGTTGGTCATGCGCGAGATCCGGCTGCCGCGGGCGCTGCTGGGGGCGATGATCGGTGCCGCGCTGGGGCTGTCGGGGGCGGCGATGCAGGGTTTCTTGCGCAACCCGCTGGCCGAGCCGGGGCTGATCGGCACCTCGGCCAGCGCCGCACTTGGCGCGGTGATCGCGATCCAGACCGGGGCCTATGCCGCCTTTGCGCTGGCCCTGCCGCTGGCCGCTTTGGCCGGGGCGGGGGTGGCGGTGGCGCTGATCCTGCTGCTGTCGGGGCCGGGGGGACGGGCGCTGACGCTGATTCTGGCGGGGATCGCGGTGTCGGCGCTGGCGGGGGCGCTGACCGCGCTGGTGTTGAACCTTGCGCCCAGCCCTTATGCTGCCGCCGAGATCGTGTTCTGGATGATGGGCTCGCTGGCCGACCGGTCGCTGACCCATGTTGCGCTGGCGGCGCCGTTCCTGCTGATCGGGGCGGTGATCGTGCTGCGGTTGGGGCGGGGGCTCGATGCGCTGACGCTGGGCGAGGATGCGGCAGTGTCGCTGGGGATCTCGCTTGGGCGGTTGCGGCTGGGCGTGGTGATCGGCTCTGCGTTTCTGGTCGGGGCCTCGACGGCGGTGGCCGGGGCGGTCGGTTTTGTCGGCCTCGTGGTGCCGCATCTGTTGCGCCGCGCGGTCGGATCGCGGCCATCGCGGCTGCTGCCGGCCTCGGCGTTGGGGGGGGCGGCGATGCTGCTGGCCGCCGACATCGCCACCCGGCTGATCGCGCCCGAGCGCGACCTCAAGCTGGGGGTGCTGACGGCGCTGGTCGGCGCGCCGTTCTTCTTGCACCTGATCCGGCGTCTGGGGAGGGAAGGCGAATGACCCTGTTGCAGCTTCAGGCGCTGACCGTGCGGCGCGGCCAATGCCCGGTGGTCGAGGATGTCAGCCTGTCGGTGGCGCCGGGTGAATTCATCGGGCTTTTGGGGCCGAATGGCGCGGGCAAGACCTCGCTTTTGCGTGGTGCGCTGGGGATCTTGCCGCATGAGGGGCGCTCGTCTCTGGCCGGGCTGGGGGCCGATGCCCGCGCCCGCGCCGCCGCCTGGCTGCCGCAATCGCGCGAGATCGCCTGGGGGATGAGCGTGCGCGAGGTGGTCGCCCTCGGGCGGTTGCCGCATGGCGGGCAGGGCGCTGACGCGGTCGAACGGGCGCTGGCGCGGATGGGGCTGCACGCCTATGCCGCGCGCCGCGCCACCCAGCTTTCGGGCGGCGAACAGGCGCGGGTGTTGATCGCCCGCGCGTTGGCACAAGAGGCGCCGCTGGTGCTGGCCGACGAGCCGACGGCGGGGCTGGACCCGGCCGCGCAAATCGCCACGATGCGGGTCTTTGCCGCCCATGCCGCCGCCGGGGGGGCGGTCGTGGCCAGCTTGCACGACCTTGGCCTGGCTGCGCGCCATTGCACCCGGCTTTGGGTGATGCACCGCGGCCGTCTGGTGGCCGATGGCGCGCCCGGAGCGGTGCTGACCGCCGATCTTCTGGCTGAAGTGTTTCATATCCGCGCGCATTTTGCCCAGACCCCCGAAGGCCCGGTGTTTCAGCCACTGAACACCTTGGGCGATTTCTAGGCGCCCCAAGGCCATTGCTGACGCCTTGGAGACCCGCGAGGCGTCTCGACATCCCGGCCTTTCCGCCGCGCCCGGGGTTTTGCGCGCGCGCTTTTTGCCTTCTGGCGATGGTGACGATGTCGCCCGCGGCCGCGCCGGCGTTTCGCGCGCGCGCGTTTTTCGCCGACGGGACGCCAATCTTGGGACGGTGCTCTTGGCCCGAGGTTTCGCGCGTGGTTTTTCCCCGACACCGCATCGCGGGCAGAGGCCGAACGGGCGTCGACTGGGGCCGATTTAGCGAAAATGCCCGATATTTGGCGGCACCTTGGGGCGCTCCGCTAACGCGGCCTTAAGGCTGCGCTGGCCCTAATGTCCCTGCGGCGCGTGGGGTGCCGATAGGCCGCCAGAAGGCGGCCACGATCCTTTCGGGGCAAATCATGACACTCTTTTTCTTGCGGCGCGCGCCTTTGGCATGCGTCGGGCCGCTGGTCGCGGCGATGTTGACGTTTGTGCCGATTGCGGCGGCCGCCCGGGGCGGCGTGCAGGGGCGCGTCACCCCGATCTCTGCGGTGGCCGAGCCGGCGTTGATCGTGCGCAACGATCGCGGCGGGCTGGTGTCGTCGCGGGTGAAAGAGGTGGCGGCACTGCGCGCCTCGGGCCGCGCGGTCGAGATACGGGGGCAGGTGTGTCTGTCGTCTTGCACGCTTTATTTGGCGCTGCCGCAGACTTGCGTCGATACCCGCACGATTTTCGGGTTTCATGGCCCCAGCCACTATGGGCAAAAGCTGTCGGCGCGGGATTTCGAGTATTGGTCGCAGGTGATCGCAGAGCATTATCCTGCGCCCTTGGCCAAATGGTATCTGCACAAGGGGCGCGACAAGGTTTTCAGCTATTACCGGATCCGAGGGGCCGAGTTGGTCCGGCTGGGCCTGCGCGCCTGCGATACAGATACCTGAGAGCGCACGGCAAGAGATCTTGATGTAATTTATCAAAAACACTTCGTAACTTGCGGAAATAACGTTACAATAATTCGTTCTGCGTCGGGCCTTTCAAGGCGCGGGGGCGGCGGCAGGCAGACAGGGCCGGCGACACCGCGCAGCATGTTGCAAACAACCTTTGCGGTTTCGACCCGGAGCCTTGTGCCCCGTGCCTCGTGCCTCGTGCCCTGTGCCCCGGTGCGCTGGCAGCAGAAAGGTCGCCAAAGCTTTGGCAACGGTCATCGCTTGCAATGACATCCGCTCGATTGTCCGCCAATGCGCCGTCAGGGGGCGCTCTGGCAACCGAAATTGGCAGCGCCACGCGTCGATCCTGTCGCGATGGCGCGCACCCCCCCCCCGCGAGGCCGGCAAGGTGCGCGCGCGGTGGTCAGGTGCGATTTTGCTCAGGCGGGAACCAGTGCCGCGTTCTGTTGGCGAAACTGACCAGCGAAAGCATCACCGGCACCTCCACCAGAACACCGACCACGGTTGCCAGCGCCGCCCCGGACCCGAGCCCGAACAGGCTGATCGCCACGGCCACGGCAAGCTCGAAAAAGTTTGACGTTCCGATCAGGGCGCAGGGCGCCGCGACATTGAACGGAATTCCCCAAACCCGCGCCACGCCATAGGCCAAGGCGAAGATCCCATAGGACTGGATCAGCAGGGGCACGGCAATCAGCGCGATGACCAGCGGGCGATCCAGAATGACCTCGCCCTGAAAGCCGAAAAGCAGCACCACCGTGACCAGCAGGCCAAAGATCGAGAACGGTTGCACGCGGGCCTTGAACGCATCGACCGCCGCCTCGCCGCCGTTTTGAACAAGCCTGCGTCGGGTCAGATAGCCGGCCAGCAACGGCAGCATCACATAAAGGCAAACCGACAACAAAAGCGTATCCCACGGCACGACAATGTCGGTTACCCCCAACAGAAAGGCGACGATCGGCGCAAAGGCAAACACCATGACGACATCGTTCACGCTGACCTGCACCAGCGTATAGGTCGCATCGCCGCGCGTCAGGTTCGACCACACGAAGACCATGGCCGTGCAAGGTGCGGCGCCCAGCAGGATCACCCCCGCCAGATAGGCCTGCGCGTCGTCGGGCGGGATCAGACCGGCGAAGACATGGTTGAAGAACAAGACCCCCAGAGCGGCCATCGTAAAGGGCTTGATCAGCCAATTCACGACAAGCGTCACCACCAGACCCTTCGGCTTGTCGCCAACCTGGCGAAGCGCGCTGAAATCCACGCCGACCATCATTGGATAGACCATCGCCCAGATCAGCACGGCCACGGGCAGATTGACCGAGGCCACCTCGAGCGATGCGAGGCTGGCAAACAGGGCGGGAAGCAGGTTGCCTAGCACCAGCCCGGCCCCGATGGCCAGCGCCACCCAGACCGAAAGCCAGCGTTCAAATGTTCCCAGACCCGCGGCGGCGGTTTGCGCTTTATCTGTCATGTCGAACTTTCCCCAAGTGGTGCTCAGTCGGCTTTTGCCGTGCTTTTGCCGATGTCGTCGAGGGTGCGTTGCAGCGACATCCGGTCAAGCGATCCGATCGGCAGGTTGGCAAAGATCGCGATGCGGTTGCGCAACATGCGGTATGTCTCTGAAAAGGCAACGCGCCGGACGGTCTCGGGGCCATCGACCTTCGCGGGGTCGGGCACCCCCCAATGCGCGGTCACCGGTTGGCCCGGCCAGAACGGACATTCCTCGGCGGCGGCGTTGTCGCAAACGGTGAAGACAAAATCCATCTGCGGCGCGTCGGGTCCGGCAAATTCGTCCCAGCTTTTGGAGCGGGCAAAGCCGGTGTCGTAGTTCAATCCCTTGAGCAGATCGAGCGTGTAGGGATGCGGCGCCGGTCCCGGCCTTGATCCGGCCGAGAAGGCCTTGAACTTGCCCTTGCCTTCGCGGTTCATGATCGCTTCGGCAAGGATCGACCGGGCCGAGTTTCCGGTGCAAAGGAAAAGCACATTGTAAGTGTCTTTGGGCACAGCTGGCTCCTTGCAGGTGCAGGCGATCTCTTGGATCACGGGTTGACACAGGTCGGGGCGGCCGCCGCAGCAGTCTTCCATCAGAAAGGCCAAGAGTCCGCGCATCCCGTCCATGTCGGCGAAATAGCGGATGCTGCGGCCTTGCCGTTCGTTGCGGATCAGCCCTGCCTGGGTGAGGA
This sequence comes from Rhodobacteraceae bacterium UBA6197, assembly GCA_002422085.1. Classification (GTDB taxonomy): domain Bacteria; phylum Pseudomonadota; class Alphaproteobacteria; order Rhodobacterales; family Rhodobacteraceae; genus UBA6197. Next base: position 217,491 of record DISZ01000008.1, on the reverse strand, counting down.
TCGACAGGTTGGTTGACATCGTGTTTTGGCGCACGTCGAGGGTCTCGCCAATCGTGCCCGACGACATGCCGGTTTCGCCGGCCTTCACGAGCAGCCGGAAGACATCAAGCCGGGTGGGCTGACTGAGCGCGGCAAAGGCGCTGAGGGCGTGTTTCTTATCCATATATCATGAATTACGGATAGATTATGCGCGTGTCAAGCCGCGATAGCGGCCCTTGGCCACCGGCAGAAAACTTCTGTCGCGCAGGCGACCGCAGGGTCGGGCCAGACGCCACCGACGCGCTCCAGAAATGCGGCGGGACCGCTCAAAGGGCCGGGAGGTTTGCGGATTGCCGTCTGGGCGTTGCCGGTCGGGGTTGGTTCGGCGCCCCGTCCGTTCCGGGCGCAAGAGTGGGCCGAACAAATCTGCCGGACCCTTCCACTGTCGCGGCGGCCCAAGGCCTCGATTTCGCATCAAGAGCCGGTTCCCGACGCGGAAAAGATCTTCACCAAGGCCGAATGGGCGCCAGAAAACCTGTCGCCTCCGGTGCCTCTCAGGGAAAGGGGTCAAGCTCGCGTGAGGCGGCTTCTGGCCCAACTGTCTGACGGATCCCGCGCCGATCGGCCGCGCTGCCGGGCCCGACGTTGGCGCAAGGACTGCAAGGGCAAACACCAGCCGTTTCCCGAAGGGTGCTTGCGGATCCGAGGGGCTTTCGATCGCATTTTCCACCGCTTCAGTTTGGCTTGGCGTTTTTCTTCTTGATCAGGCGGATCGTCTTGCCCAGCGCCTTGTCCTTTGATTTTCGCCGGGACAGGCTGGCGGAATTGAACGCCTCTTCGGCCATCAGTTTTTGCCAGCGGCCGAATCGTGCCGCGTCGATCGCGCCGGACTCGACGGCCGCCAGAACGGCGCAGCCCGGTTCCACCAGATGCTGGCAATCGCTGAAGCGGCAGCCTGTCGCAAGATCGCTCAGATCTGCAAAGACATCGTCTATGCCCGCGGCTGCGTCGGTCAGTTGCAGCTCGCGCATGCCCGGCGTGTCCATCACCACATAGCCACCGGGCAGCAGGTGCAGTTGCCGCCGGGTCGTCGTGTGGCGCCCTCGGGCATCATCTTCGCGTATGGCCTGCGTCTCGATCGCCTGGTTGCCGGCCAGCGCATTGGTCAGCGTGGATTTCCCGACGCCGGACGAGCCCAGAAAGGCGACCGTCTGGCCCGGGCGACACCAGTCTGCCAGCTTGGTCCTTGGTTCGTCCCCGCGCGCGTCGATCGTCAGCACCGCCACCTGGTCGGATATGGCGCGCGCGGCGTTCTCATAGGGCGTGCCATCGGCACATAGATCGGCCTTCGTCAAAAGGATGACCGGCGTGATTCCGGCGTCGAGGGCCAAGGCGACATACCGTTCCAGCCGCGCGACATTGAAATCGGGGTTGCACGAGGTCACGATGAACACCGTATCGAGATTGGCGGCGATCAGTTGCACCCGCCGATCACTGCCCGGCGCGCGCCGTTTGATCAGGCTCTTGCGGTCCAGAACCCGGCTCATCTGGGGTTGCAGGGGGTCCAGCAATATCCAGTCCCCGACCGTGATGTCGGCGATCGAGGGAATGGTCGTGTCGATGCCATCGCCGACAACATGCAACGCGCTTCGATGCACCTCGGTGACGCGCACGGGCGGGGTGTCGGTCAGTTCGTCGCCGCTGACCTGTTGCGCAAAGCAGGGCTGCCAGCCCAATATCTCGCGCGTTGACGGCTTTCGTTCGGCGGCTTCAGGGCTTTGGTCTGGCGGAAATGGCATTGAATAGTCCCGGCTCATGGGGGTGCTTTCATGTCGGGGCCAGAAGCCGCGCTTTGGTCCTGTGTGTCAAGCGTTTTGAGGCTTGCGAAAACCGGCCGCACCGACAGCATGCCAGCTGCCCCTTGCGTCGATCTGCCTTGCAGCAGGAACGTGGCCGCGCGTCGCGCCACCAAGCGGATGCGCGCGGCAAGGGTGGTCAAGCCAAGGCCCGCGGATGATTTGGCCAGGGACCGCCCGCGACGGGCTTTGCAAGGCCGGCCATGTCGGAACTGGCGCAGCGCGGCTCTTGTCGCAAATGGTCACTGTCGAGAACACGCTTGACGGGCGCGAGGCGCCCCGGCGCAAGGCCCGATCGTTTCGCCGCGGCACCGGAGACTGGCTGCGGCAGGGCGGTTTGCACGCGCCTTTGAAACAGGCGTGCGTGTTGCGGCGAAGGTTTTACCTCTGCGTCAGGCAATCGGCAGAGTGCAAGGCAAGCGGTCCTGCGGCGGTGTGGCGGCATTGCTTTTCACGAGCGACCGCCGGCCATTCTGTTCGCGGGGCCATTGATCCTTTCGGGGGCGTGGCGCGTTGTTCTTGCGCGGGTCAGGCGGGCCGAAAACACCCCCGCGTCGCGCCTGCGCAGGTTGTTTTCCCTGTCTTGATCGCGGTCCGGCACATCTGCGTTGACTTATTAGACCGGTGTGTCTAGTAAATCCACCATGAGCATCACCGCCCCCACTATACCCGTGGCACCGCCCAAGCGCCGGGGGCGTCCGAAGGTCGATCCTGCACATTCAGAGACTCGGGCCAAGCTGATCCGCGCCGGGTTGGTTCATCTGACCGAACGCGGTTATGGCGCGACCGGGGTCGATGAAATATTGAAGGCGGCGCGCGTGCCGCGCGGCAGTTTCTATCACCATTTCGGGTCCAAGGCCGATTTCGGTCTGCAGTTGATCGACGCCTATGACGCCTATTTTTCCGCCAGACTCGACCGTGCGCTTGGCGATGACGGCCTTGCGCCGCTCGACCGTTTGCGCGGCTTCATGCAAGACGCCGAAGCGGGCATGGCGCGGCACGGCTTCACCCGAGGCTGTCTGATCGGCAATCTGGGCCAAGAGATGGGCGTGCTGCCCGAGCCGTTCAGGGCCCGGTTGATCGGGGTGCTGGCCGATTGGCAGGCGCTTACCGCAACCTGTTTGTGCGCCGCGAAAGAGGACGGCGCGCTGCGCGCCGATCTCGCGCCAGAGGCGCTTGCCGCCGTTTTCTGGACCGGTTGGGAAGGGGCGGTTCTGCGCGCCAAGATGGAGCGCGATCCTGCCCCCTTGCGCCAGTTTGCCGGCACATACCTGAACCTTATCACCCCCTGACAGGAGGCTCCCATGTTCGACGCCATCGTGATCGAGAAAGCCGACGAGACCCAAAGCGTCTCGTACCAGCAAGTGTCCACCGCCCAGCTGCCTGAGGGCGATGTGCGGGTCGAGGTCGCCTATTCGACGTTGAACTACAAGGATGCTCTGGCGATTACCGGGCGCGCGCCGGTGGTGCGGACTTTTCCGATGGTGCCGGGGATTGATTTCTCGGGCGTGGTGAGGGAAAGCGCGCACCCCGACTACAAGCCCGGTGACCGTGTCGTGCTGAACGGGTGGGGCGTAGGTGAAACCCATTGGGGGGGGCTTGCGAAAGAGGCGCGGGTCAAGGGCGATTGGCTGGTGCCGTTGCCTGCGGGGATCTCGTTGCGCCGCGCCATGGCGATCGGGACGGCGGGCTATACCGCGATGCTGTGCGTGATGGCGCTTGCGCGCAACGGTGTGACGCCCGAGCGTGGCGAAATCGCGGTGACGGGGGCCGCGGGCGGCGTGGGGTCGGTGGCGATCGCACTGCTGGCCGGGCGGGGTTATCAGGTCGCCGCGGTGACCGGGCGCGCCGAAGAGTCCGACTATCTGAAGAGCCTTGGTGCCGTGAGCATCGTCGATCGGGTCGAATTGGCGGGCAAACCGCGGGCGCTGAACAAGGAACGCTGGGCCGGCGCGATCGATGTGGCCGGTAGCACGCCGCTGGCCAATCTGCTGTCGATGATCCGCTATGGCGGCACGGTCGCGGCCTGCGGGCTGGCCGCCGGGATGGACCTGCCCGCCTCTGTCGCGCCTTTCATTTTGCGCGGTGTGGCGCTGGCGGGGGTCGATAGCGTGATGTGCCCGGCCAAGACCCGGCGCGAGGCATGGCGCCTTCTGGCCAAGGAACTGGATCTGGACAAGCTTGACGCGCTGTCGGTTGAACTGCCGTTTGACAAGGTGATCGAGACCGCGCCGAAGTTTCTCGACGGCCGGATCCGTGGCCGCGTGGTCGTGCCGATTGCGCCGGAGTTGGGTTGATCGTCAAGCGGATCTGCGCTGAGACCTGACCCCTTGGCCGAATTCCGGCCCGCTCGGTTCGCCCGATCCGCCAGATAGCCCGATCTGCAAGCTTGCCCGACCTGCAAGCTTGCCCGACCTGCAAGCTTGCCCGACCTGCCAGATTGCCCGACCGGTTCGATTATCCTGCCCGGACCCGACGCGTTGCGGAAATTTGCCGACGGGGCGCGGCGAGGCTGCCGCGTGCCGGTCCGGGCCGGTGGCGTCATGCTGTCCTCGGGGCGCGGCAGCGGTGAGGTTGCCGCAACTGGTCAAATGCGGATCCCGGTTCGGTGGCCGGCAGTGTCGGCTTGCCCGATCACCCGAAAACGCGCGCTTCCTGACCCGCTTGCACGCTGGGTAAACAGATACCTCCGGCCGTTGAGACGCAAACCGCTCTGATGCCCCTTTTGAGGGGCGGCCGACCCTTCAAACGCAAGAACGGATCGCCCCAGACCGCCCGATCCCGTGGCGATTGGCCCCAAACCGCGTTGATGTTCACCTACAGCTTGATCTCGGGTGCCGCACCCGCCTCGGAGGCGTTCATGTCAATGAGAGCCTGCTTGGCCTTCGCTTCGATCTCGGCGAGGTAGCCACGGTTCGTCACCAGAACGCGCAGCATTGAAACCAGACCGTTGCTATCCGGCTCGATCGTCGCGATCACGAAATCTTCGCCACATTCCGGGTTGGAGGTTTCGACATGGCCCATCGGCCAAAGCGGGTTGGTGCCCGGAAGTGGTGTCGGGGTCTTGTCCTGATCGACCACCGGATAGCTGCGGTCGGTAAAGGCCGGGCTGCCCATTCGAATGAAAGACCGGGCCTCTTGGTCGAACTGCAAGGCGATGCTCGACAGCATCTGTTTGCACCTGAACGCAAAGGTTTGCGCGGCCTGGGCCTCGGTTTCCAGCCGCATGATGTCGCCCACGCTCATCTCTCCGCTCGGCTCTGCCTTGGGCAATGGCGTGGCGCGGAACCAATCAAAGGCGAAGTCCTGTTGCGCGTCCATGTCGCCATATTTGTCCACCAAAAGCGCCTTTATCGCATCAGGCGCCGGGCGCTTGCCCTCGGCAAAGCGAAGGGTGCGGGCGACTCCGGTGACCGGATCGTCGGGCAAAAGCGGTTCGTGAAAGATCGTCAGACTGTCGCCGCCACCGTCGCGGACAAGAATCGTCGCCTCGGCAAGGGGTGTCGTCAGCGTCACGGGCCGTGGCAGATTTTCCTGGCCCGCCCAGACATCCCGGCGGCCGTAGAGGATGGCTTCCGGCGCGAACGAGGCCTCGATCGCTGGCAGCACGGTATCAAATGCCTGCCGAATGCGGATATCCAGAATGTCGTATGCCCCCGCCGCGGTCGTGGTCGGCGGCGCTGCGTCAGAGGGGGCGGGCTCCTTGCCCGAGGCGATGGCGATCCGCGCAAGAATGTTGGCGCCGACCTCTACCTGCGGATCGCTGCCGGGGCGCAGCACGACGATCTCGGCGATCCGCGCCGGCATCGGCAAGCCCGGCCCTTTGCCGGCGCTATCGGGCGCGACGGCCACGATCAGGGCGCGCAAGGTTGCGTCACTGCCCGCAGTCGCCTGCAAAAGGCGGCGCGCCTCGTCCTCGGCCATTGGAAAACGGAGGCCGAGGGAGTCGTCCACATTGGTCAGCCGGAACAGCTTTTCGCGCCGGATTCCACCCTCGTTGCGTGACAGGTTGTCGGAAAAGTCGAGGTTCAGATAATCGAAACCGAAGTTTTGCGCCTCAAAGTCATAGTCCGCGAACTGGCCGTTGCCGGTCATCCAGAAACCGCCAAGATCGACGGGCTCCGCCGTGGACGCGAGCATGTCGATTTCGTCGCGCCGCGCGAACGCGTCTTGCGAGGTTGCAGGGTAGAGCGACGCGATCAAACCGGCCCGGTCGCTTCCGGTTGCTTGCGCGACAGCGGCCAGAATATCGCGGGGACGCGCGAGGTTGGAACGCGCATAGTCGATCGGTCCGGTATCGTCGAAACGGAACTCGAAGACCGGTGCCTGACTGGCGCCGATCGCCGTTTCAGCCCGGTAATAGCTGCCCGACACCGGCACCGCAAAGATCAGGATCTCGGGCTCGGTCCGCTGCCCGGGCAGTTGCCAGACCCGCGTCATCCGGAAATTGATCCACAGGTCCAGCTTCTCTTTGGTCGGTGGCGGCGGGCGCTTGTAATTTTCAAGCACGTCGGGAAGCGCCACATAGACCTGCGAAACCGGGCTGCCGCCACCACCCATCAGGCCCATCCGCGCGGCAAAAACCGACGTCTGGGGGCGGCCAAGCGCCTGCGCGATGCGCCGCGATGGTCCAGTGTCAAAACCGTCCTTCAACCCGTTCTCCGGCACCGGCGCGCTCACACGGTCCCAGTTTCCGATCGCCGGACTTAGCGTAAAGGTCAAAAGGCCGTCGCCGCCGAAAAGATCGGCAGAATAGCTGCCGCGCGGCGTCGCAAGGTCAAGCAGCACCTGTTGTTCGTCCGGCTGGTAGAATGTCCAGATCCGTTCCATGTCGGCAAGCCTGCGCGCCTGTTTTTCGCTATCCGACAGGGGTTTGGGCCGCAACTGGTCGGGGGCGAATTCATAGATCGCGCGGTCGGGCTGACTTTGATAATAGAGCTTGTAGGGGCCGGTCCGGCGGATCGTGTATAGCGAGACGGGCTCGCCACCCGGTGCACTGTCGCTTCCTTTCGAGCGACCCGAGCGGGCATCAAGCTCGCCGTCAAAGCCGATGACAATCGGATGCTCGCTCATCACATTGACGAATTCCTCGGCCTGATCGGGTGCAAGCGCAATCGTCGCGGGATAGTCGCCGGTTTCCATCGTCGGCAGGAACCTGCCGTGATTGATCGTGCCAAGTGCGGGCCGAGGTTTGCGCCCGACCATTCGTTCGTCGGCGGTCGCACAGTTCTGCGCAAAACCGGCAATCTGGAATGTCTGAGTGTCAAAGTCGTAAAGCGGCGACAGCGTTTGCTGAGTCCGCGTCAGCTCCAAACGGCAATAGAAGCGTATCGGCACGGGCGTCTGCGGCCGCATCCCCGGCAAGACCGCGCCAACCCGTTCCCGAAGCAATGCCGCAAAGCGCAGGCGTTCAAAGTCATTTGCCAACAGGTGCATCGACACGAATTCCGAAGCAGAGATGCCGGCGCGCTGCTGCGGACCGGACAGGAACGCCTCGACCCTGGTCGAGACAACACCGTTCGCAGCCTGCGTCGCGATGGCCCGCAGCTCTTGCGTGCTCAGCAGATCTCCGGTCCACAGTGGCAGAGTCTCGGGTGCAAATCTCGGGTCGCCCGGGATCATCCCGACCAGTTCAAAAAGCCGCCACAGCCCGGGCGTCTTGTCGGAGCCGTCGTTGAAGATCGCCCGGCGCCCGTCCACGACAAGCGTGGCTGCGTCCGGCGGCGCGGCGTCACCTGACAGCGTTGTGCCGTGGGCCGCGGAGTTGCCGAACTGCGCCGGGCGGCCCGCATCGTCTGTTGCCACGGCGCCGCCGCCAAGTTGCGCGATCCTTGCGGTCATCGCCGTCGACAGGCAAGAGACGCTATCGCCGCAACGATCCCGTTGAACGAGCCAGGCCTTTTGTTCGGCCGCAAGTCCGGGGGCACGGATCAAGGAGGCAGAGCCTCTTTGGGTGGAATAGGCCTTCGACAAGGCGCGGTCCAGTTGGGCAAGCTCTGGCGATCGGCAAATCGCCAGTTCGACGGTCGTGGTGGCCCGGCCGCAATCGAAGCTCGGAGACGCGCCGTGACCGCCCGAAAGCGACACGCGCCCGCCTGTATTTGCGCCGCCCGTCGTCCCGGCGAAGCGACGCAGCCGCGACACGAGCTCTGGGCTGGTTTGCCCGGTCTGCGGCAAGGCTTGCCCGGCCTGAAACTGCCGGATGGCATTTGCCGTCAGACCGCCCATGACGCCATCCACAGGACCCGGATTGAAACCAAGCTGCGTCAGCAAGGCTTGGGTCTCGTAGATTTCGGCAAGCCGCTGTGATGCCGTTTGCCCCTCTGTCAGCCCCTGCGGCGGGGGTGCTGCCCGCTGCTGGGGGTTCGTCTGCGACTGCTGCGCGCCGTTCAGGATCTGATTGCCCAGATTGAAGACGTCACCCACGTCGAGGCCTTGGCTGGCAGCCGGAAACGGCGTCCCGACAAGGAAAATCAATAAAGCGACAAGTCGATTGGCCATGATCATGGTGCCCCTCATGCTCGATGGATGAACGAGTCTCGGGCGTCGCGCCAAATGCCAAGCGTCCTTTGCGACGCACCTGGATCAGTATTGTCAAAGGCTAGCATCACACAATAAGTTGAATCAATTAGTTATGATTCAATCATGGCTTGCAAGGCGACGATCTTTGCCTGTTTTGACCCTGCGAACCCGCCTTGGGAAAAAGTCGAAGAATGGTCCGCGGGCAGGGGGGGGCAGGGTGATCGGCTGTGCTGCGGCACCGGGCGAAATTGGGCGAGGGGCGATGGGGTCACGCGCGGCACCGCGCCGCGCCCGTCTGTAGCTCCGCCGCGCCACGGGCGGGTTCACAATTTTGGGTTGCGTTGCAAGGCATCTCCTTGATCCGGGTCGGGCGCGATGCCGCCACAGGGTTTGGTTTGTCGTCGCACGGGCAGGATGTCTTGCGAAAACCGTTCACTGGGACGAGACACAGGGAACGGGCAGGGCACCGATCTGGCCACGTTGCGAATTGGCACGGATGATCCGAAAACCGGGAAAACCGGCTGAAATCACGCGCAACAGCGCAAAGGACGCCAGTGCAATGCGGGCCTTGGCAAACGGCACGGCACCACGCGGTTCGACGTAGGCGATCGGGTTTCAACGTGCACCTTGTCCGCGAGGGGCGATCGCGGCAGGCACGGCGCGCGCCGTGACCGCGCGGGATCGCCGCGCAATCTTGCGCCCTCGCGGCGCGTGGCATCGCCGCGCCGGCGCCCCCACAGAGCGCGGCCAGCCGCCAATACCGCCGGCCTCGACAAAGACCTCTGGCGCGTAGGCAGACAGCCCCCGATCGGCGGTCAGCTGACCGCTTCTGTCGATACTTCGTCGAGATGCGCCGCCGCCATCGCCGCGTGTCTTGCGACGCGCAAGGGCGCAAGGACCCTGATGTCCCGCCAAGATCCTTGGCGACCGAAACTGACGGCCTGCGTCGCGGGCATGACCGGATCTGGCGGATCGCGAACGATATGGCCGCAGATGGCTTGGCGCGTGCCATGCGACACGCTATCGTCAGGCGCAGCGTGGCGGGCCTTGCAAAGCTGATCGGACAAAGCGGTCTTGCACTTTCCACGATCTGATGACCGCCGGGCCCTGCGGCGGCGGGCACTCTATCCGGGCCGCCGCCATGGCCGCAAAATCCCTGACCCGAGAAGATTTTCTGACCGGGGAAATTTTCAGACACGAGATGAGGTTCCTGCATGAAACGGTCCCGTATCAACGACATCATGGCCTCTGCCGACGACATGATCCGGTCAATGGGCTTTGCGTTGCCGCCCTTTGCCTCTTGGTCGCCCGATCAGTTCAAGGCCAACCGGGCAATCGCGAGAAACGTCATCGACGCCCGCTGCGGCTGGGATATCACCGATTACGGTGCGGGCAGGTTCGATGCGTTGGGATTGTTCCTGTTCACCCTGCGCAACGGGAGCCTGACCGATCTGCAGCGCGGCGGCGGCAGGTGTTATGCCGAGAAGCTGTTGATTTCGCGGCAGGACCAGCTTTCTCCGATGCATACCCACGCACTCAAGACCGAGGACATCATCAACCGTGCAGGGGCGACTCTGGTGGTCGAGCTGTTCGGATCTGACGATCAGGGGCGGTTCGCCGAGGATCGCGGCGGCACGGTCTGGTGCGACGGTCTGCGGCGCGACTTTGATCCGGGAGAAAAGCTGAAACTCGTGCCCGGCGCAAGCGTGACCCTGCGGCCCGGTGACTGGCATGCCTTTTGGGGCGAGGGGGGCGATGTGCTGATCGGCGAGGTTTCGACCGTCAATGACGACGAAACCGACAACATCTTTCGTGAACCGATCGGTCGTTTCGCCGAGATCGAGGAAGACGCGGCGCCGACGCATCTGCTGGTCAGCGACTATCGGCACTGGCTTGGATAGACCATGGACCGCCACGCCACGTCTGAATCCCCGCGCGCGTTCCTGACCGCCCTTTTTCGGCGCGCGGTCGAGGTGGCCGATCCGATGCGGGTCGTGCCGCCCCATCTGCCCGATCGCCCCAAGGGAAGGTTTCTCGTGATCGGTGCGGGCAAGGCCAGCGCGCGCATGGCCGAGGCGGTCGAGGCCGAGCTGGGGCCGTGCGAGGGGCTGGTGATCACCCGCTACGGCCATGCCCGCCCGACACGCGGCATCGAGATCGTCGAAGCCGGCCATCCGGTTCCGGATGCGGCCGGGGCGCAGGCGACCCGGCGCATGCTGGATCTGGTCGCGGGCCTTGGCCCCGAAGACCTTGCCCTTGCGCTGATCTCGGGGGGCGGTTCGGCGTTGCTCTGCGCGCCCGCCGAGGGGCTGACGCTTGACGACAAGATCGCGATCAACGCGGCCCTTCTGGCATCGGGCGCGCCGATCGGCGAGATCAACGTGGTGCGCAAGCATCTGAGCCGGGTGAAGGGTGGGCGGCTGGCGGCGGCCTGCCATCCGGCGCGGCTGCTGACGCTTTTGATTTCGGATGTTCCCGGCGATGATCCGGCCGGGATCGCCTCTGGCCCGACCGTTGGTGAAACAAGCACGCCCACGGACGCGCTGGCCATTCTCAAACATTACCGGATCGCGCCGCCCGATGCCGCGCCGCTTGCCGCCACAACGCTTGGCGCCGTGATGAACGTTCTGCGCGGCCCGTCCGACGTGGTGGTGCCCGGTGATCCGCGCCTTGCGACGGCGGAAACGCGGATCATTGCCGCCCCGTCACAGTCGCTTGCCGCCGCTGCTGACATGGCGCGGGCGGCGGGGGTCGCGGTGCGCATGCTTGGTGACGCCATCGAGGGCGAAGCGCGCGCGCTTGGTGCTGCGCAAGCCCGGCTTGCGCTGTCGCTCAGGGCCGAGGTCGCGGCATCGGCGCGCCCGCTTTTGTTGCTGTCGGGCGGGGAATGCACGGTGACGCGGCGCGGCAATGGCATCGGCGGGCCCAATGCGGAATTCGCGCTTGCGGCGGCCATGGCCCTGAACGGGGCGCCGGGCATTCATGTGCTGGCCTGCGATACCGACGGGGTGGACGGTGCCGCCGAGATCGCGGGCGCCTATGCCGGGCCAGAGTGCCTGACGCTGGCCTTGGCGAAGGGGCGCGACCCCGCGAAAGCGCTTGCCCAAAATGATGCTCACAGCTTTTTCGGCGCGATCGGGGGGCAGGTCGTCACCGGACCGACGCTGACCAACGTCAATGATTTCCGCGCGCTCCTGATCCAGCCCGAGGGCTGACGCCGGAACATGCCGTTGGTGTCGGCGCTGTGATCGGGCGCTTCGTGACCCCCGTTCCCAGAGCCGACGAACAGGCCTTGGGCTGCGCGGCGCAAGGTGGCCCGCCCGCAAAGCGGACCCTTCGGCATTGGACCTGATGCTGGGCCTCTATCCATGGTCCGTCAGATGAAGATCCTGAAGGCCCGGAGCCCACGGCTGAAGCGCTGCTTTGCCGATCCGAACCTTGCCCGAGACCGATCCGCCGTGCGACGCATGGCGCAGGGCAGCCAGCCCCGTTCCGGTCGAGGCCCAATGCCCGCTGGTCGCCGGATGCCCTTTGGCACCTGTTCACCAGCGGGTGACAATTTCGCCGTCTCGCGGTCGTGGAGCGCAGACCCGGCAAGGCCCCGTCGCCCCGCTTGAGGGTTCGATCTCGGGGCGCCGGATCATCCGGGCGCCGGGCAAGCGGATCGAAGGGTGCACAGGGCCTGTCAGGATTTTCCGCAACACCTTTTTCAAGGTGAATGATCGGCTGATTTCGCATCAGATCAGTGGCTTGCGAGGTGATCTTACGGTTTTTGAAACCTAGCCCGGCGTGGCGTTTTGGTCAGCGCAGCGTCTTGCCCATGGCAAACCCCATGGCAAACCTTTGTGGCGCCCTTCGTCGTGGCGCCATGGCCCTTGTATCGGTGAAACCGATCTGTCGGGTCGAAAACGCCTTCTGGCGGCGGCGTCTCTTGCCCGGCACGGCGATCAGGGCCTTGCCGCGCGCCTTGCACCGGCGAGCGCCGCCAGAACCGGCACGGCCTGTGGAATACCGGTGCCCCTCCTGATCGCTTTGCCGTGCGCTGTGGTTTTGCAAAACCTCTGTGCGGGCCCGGTTTTTCTGGAATTTACGCCACCACCGGATAGAACGGCTTGCCCCAATCCTTGTCGGGTTGGTCCATCATCAGATCGACAAAGACCGGCATCAGAAAAGCGAGGATCGCGGCTCCGTCGCGGACTTGCGCCCGATTGACGCCGCTGTTCCAGGTCGAACCACCGTGGACCAACTGATTGCGCAGCACATATAGCCGGTCGAAAACGAAGCTCAGCACCTTGGCCGTGTCGCCGGACTGGAACGCCAGAGCAAAGGCGCGGGCCGAGGTCTTGAAGCGGTCTTCCCAATCCGCGAACCCGTCGATGCCGTTGTGATGTTGCCAGAACGGGTTGAAGACATAGCGGTTTTCCATCAGCATCCGCACCGGCCCGCAGAACCGCTGCCACAATGCCTTGTAGATGCGCCGCCCGCCGTCCAGAGCCACCAGTCGGCCAAAGTAATCGACGAAGGCGGCGCGTTCGCCGGCGGCCACGGACTGAAACTCACGCTCGTCGGCGTAGGCCGCGTTGAAGGCGATCCAGAGGAAAACGAAACGGGCGTCATCGTCGTCGCCGCAAACCTCGGCGCGGCCGATCCAGCTGATGGCGCGGTGGGCGCGCAAGCCCATGGTTTCGGGGAAACCTGCGCGGATCGCGCGCTGTTTGGCCTTTAGCGTGGCGTGGTCGAGGGTATCCTTCATTGCTCAAATCCTTTGTCTCGAAACCCGTTCTTGGCACATCGTCCAACTCTGATCGACGGCGGTCTCCAACCCAAGCAACACCGCCCGTCGGGGGCGACCGGCTTGACCGTGTCCCCCCGTGGCTGAAGGGGCCATGCAATTTCCTGCCCGCGTGCCCGGCGGAACCTGACGGTCAGGCCGCCGATTTTTCTTGAAACATGCGACGGCTGGCGCCGTCAGGCAATCTTGTTGCAGGAGTTTGTCGCAAGGGTCAGCGGCGGACAGGGGGATGCGGCTGGCCTTGGTGGCCGGGAAAGGTCAGGCTGCCGGTGTCGCGCAATCCGTCAAACCGCTGTCCCGACCACGGCGCCGATCCCTGCCGTCAACGCCATCGCCAGAGCGCCCCAAAAGCTGACGCGCAGGGTTGCCCGCCAGACCGCCGCGCCGCCAACATAGGCCCCAATCGCTCCGAGCAATGCCAGAAAAGCCAGCGATGCGACGGACACCACCCAGATCAGCAGATCGGCAGGTGCCAGCAGAACCATCGCCAGCGGCATCGCGGCGCCCAGCGAAAACGTGGCCGCCGAGGTCAGCGCCGCCTGAATCGGGCGGGCGGTGGTGAATTCGGAAATCCCCAGTTCGTCGCGCAGATGCGCGCCCAGCGCATCCTTGGCCATCATCTGCCCGGCGACCTGACGGGCCAGCTTCGGCTCTACTCCGCGCTGGACATAGATTTGCGCCAACTCATCAAGTTCGAACGCGGGCTGTCGGCTCTGTTCAGCGCGTTCGCGTTCCAGATCGGCATGTTCGGTATCGGCTTGCGAGCTGACAGAGACATATTCGCCCGCCGCCATCGACATCGCGCCGGCGACCAGCCCGGCAATGCCCGCCACCAGCACTTCGGAGGCCGTGGTCGCTGCGGCCGCGACTCCGACGATCAGGCTTGCGGTGGAAACGATGCCGTCATTGGCCCCCAGAACTGCCGCGCGCAGCCAGCCGATGCGTGACACAAGGTGGCCTTCGGGATGATAGACGGCCGCGCGCATCACCGGCCCCCAACTTTGGCGCGGCGGCGGAAGGCAGGCAGGTGACGCCCCCGCGAGGCGTCACACACGGCTCGGCAAGCCTGCGCCATGGCCGGGCGCCTTGTGCCTTGCAGCGCCGGGTCGCGGCTTGCGGCTGTGTCGATCTTGTCCTGCACGGCAGCCGCGCAGGCGGCGGGCAGGTCGGAAAAGCGCGGCGCGTTCCTCCGCCGGTGATCCTTGGAACGCAGGGTCCGAAAGACTGCCGTCCGCGCCCGCAGCACCGGAAAATGGTGTTTCGCAGGCTCTACAATGTTGACCAAAGGCGACCTGGGGCCGAAGTTCGCGATCGCCTGCGCATAGGGGACCCAAGATTGCCATACGACAGCCAGCGCGTCGCAAGGCGCCTGACGTTCGGGTTTGAAAACGGCTGCGGCGGGCGTCATCTTGTCTTCCTTTTTGGCGAACAGGTCACGTCGACAAGGTGCACCTCAGGAGGCAAGGCACATCTTCGCGCGTTCGCAAGGGGCGGTCTCGAGCTGTAGCGTGACGTGGCCGATGCCAAAGTCCTGCGCCAGCTCATCGGTCACATGGTCGAGGAAGGCGTCGGCGTCGGTGCCGTCCCAGACCACATGTGCGGCCAGTGCCGTGCGGGTGGTGGACAGCGCCCAGATATGCAGATCGTGGACATTGCTCACCCCCGGCTGATCGCCAATGAAGGTGGCCACCGCCTGCCGGTCAACGTTTTCCGGCACACCGTCCAGACCCAGCCGCAGCGCATCGCGCATCAGGCCCCAAGCCGTAAAGGCGATCAGCAGGGAAACCGCGATGGCTACCACCGGGTCAAGCCACTGCCAGCCGGTATAAAGAATACCCGCCGCTGCCAACACCACGGCACCGGACACCGCGGCGTCGGCGGCCATGTGCAAAAAGGCCCCCTTGGCGTTCAGATCATCCTTTTGCGATTTCATGAACAGCAGCGCCGATCCGGTATTCACCCCGATCCCCGCCAGCGCCACCAGCAGCACCGTCAGCCCCGGCACCTCGACCGGCGCTTGCAGCCGCTGGACCGATTCCCAGATCACCAGCACCACGCCAATCAAGATGGCGATGGCGTTGAACATCGCCGCCAGAATCGTGGCGCGGCCATAGCCGAAGGTATAGGTGCCATTGCCCAGGCGCGTGGCCAGCACCGCCGCACCCCAGGCAATCAAAAGACCCGCCACATCGGTCAGGTTGTGCGCGGCATCGGCCAGCAGCGCCAGCGAACCGGACATGAAGCCGGCAACCGCTTCGATCAGCACATAGAGGCTGTTCAGCCCGACGGCCCAGCGAAACGCCGGGCCAAGGTCAGCGGGCGGGGTGTGGTGGTGATCGTGGGCCATCAGGCCTCCTTGCGGGCGATGGTGCCGACCAGTTCGGTGGCGCCAGCCAGAGTGTTGTAAATGGTGCCATATTTCTGAAGATTGCGGTGCAGCAGATCCAGCCGCTGATCGCTTTCATCGGTGTCCACCACGATCTGGTACTCGATCCGCACCATCCGGGGTGGGGCGTCCTGCCGGATGCCCTGCAGTGAAACCTCGATCCCGCGCAAGGAAAATTCAAGCATGGGCAGCACCCGCTCGGTGCCCTTCAGAATACAGGCGGCAAGGCTTGCCAGTAGCAACTCTGCCGGGTTGAAGGCATCTGCCCGGCCCGCCAAGTCGGTATCCAGAATGATCCGGGCCGCCTTGGTGGTGGCTTCGGAACCATGGTTGTCGACGCGCCGGGCCGAGACTTTGTAGTCCAACATCAGATTGTCCTGTCTGGTAATACGCCGCCCCTGATCCAGGGGGCGGCGTGGTTTGATGATGTCAGCAACACGCGGAGCTGCTGCCCGGTGTCGCGCTGCCCGGTGTCTTGTCGCCGCTCGGGGTGCCGCAGCAGGCACTGGCGTCGGCGGGTGCGGCCGCCTCGCCGCCACAACAGGACGTAGTCGCCACCTTGGGCGCGGCGTTGGTGCCGCCGCCGCAACATGACCCGCCCGCCTCCGACCCTGCGGCGGCAGCGTCGCCGGTCACCGGAAAGCCGCGCGCCGCCCAACGTTTCAGGCCATATTGCATGTTCGAGACACGGGTGTAGCCCTGATACATCAGGAAATAGGTGGCCTTGAGGCTTTGTTGACCCACGGCGCAGGCCAGGATCACGTCGCGGTCGCGCGGGATTTCGCGCCAGCGCGCTTCGATCTGGCTCATCGGGACCCGGATCTGTTCGCAATCGGCAAAGCCGACAGCGGCGACTTCGTCGGGTTCGCGCACATCAACAAGTAGCGCGCCTTCCTTGAGCAAGCGGCGCGTGGTGGTCGGGCAGACTTCCTTTGCCTCGGCGAGGTCTTTGTGAACCGTATCCGTCATTTCAGCCACGTTTTGACCTGATCCCGCGAAGGGACGCTTCCGACATGAACAACCTTGCCGCCGATCACCACGCCGGGCGTCGACATCACGCCAAAGCCCACGATCTCGCGCATGCTTTCGATCTTGGTCAGTTGCACATCGGCGCCGGTTTCCCTTGCGACCGTGTCGATCAGATCGACGGTCGCCTTGCACTTGGCGCAGCCCGGCCCCAGAACCTTGATTTCCATAGTTGTGTCCTTTCAGAACAAGATGTTGAAGATAAAGCCCACGGTCAGGATTCCGATGCCGACCACGCCGACGAAGACGCCGATCAGCCGCAAGGTCAGCACCTGACGCAGGATTATCATCTCGGGCAGGCTGAGCGCTATGACCGACATCATGAAGGCCAGCACGGTACCCAGCGCAGCCCCCTTGCCCAAGAGCGCCTCGACGATCGGGATTACGCCCGCGGCATTGGTGTACATCGGGATGCCCATGGCGACCGCGGCGGGAACGCTCCACCATTGATCCGCGCCCATGATCCGCACCATCAGGTCTTCCGGCACATAGCCGTGGATCAGCGCTCCCATGCCGATGCCAAGGATGATCCACATCCAGATGCGACCAAAGATTTCACGCACCGCCTCGATCCCCAGCTTGTAGCGGTCCACCAGCGTCAGGCGTGCGCCCTCGACCGCGCCGGGGGCCGACGCCCCCGAATGGATGTCGCGCACCCAATCTTGCAGCCAGCCCTCCAGATGCAACCGTCCGATCACCCATCCCGCAAAGATCGCGATGATCAGCCCGAGCGCGGCATAGGTCACGGCAACCTTCCACCCCACCAGCCCGAACAGCAGCACCACCGCCACCTCGTTCACCATCGGCGCCGAAATCAGGAACGAGAATGTCACCCCCAGTGGCACGCCCGCTGACACCAGCCCGATGAACAACGGCACCGCCGAGCACGAACAGAACGGCGTCAACACGCCAAGCCCTGCCGCCATCACGTTGCCCACGCCTTCGCGCTTGCCCGCCAGCAGCGCGCGGGTCCGTTCCGGCGAAAAGAAGCTGCGCACCACGCCCATCGCGAACACGATCAGCGTCAGCAGCATCATCACCTTGGGAACGTCATAGAAAAAGAACGCCAGCGCTTCGCCCGTGTGGCTGTGCCGGTCCACCGGCAGCACTGCTACGATCCACTCTGACACAGCGATCAACTGGCCGTAGACAAGCCACCAGACAACGGCAAAGGCCACAACCCCCGCCGACCAGAGCCAGCCCGGCGCCTCGCCCTGCGGGGCCTCGTTTGCGTGTACGCTCATGCGGCGTTCCTTTGCGCTTTGGGGGTGGCTGCCATGACCGCCGCCACCACATCGCGGAGCGGTGGCGCAAGATCGGGGCTTACCCGGTAACGGACCCATTGCGCGTCGCGCCGATCCACGATCAGCCCGGCCTGCTTCAGGGTTTGCATATGTCGCGACATCCGGCTTTGACTGACATCAAGCCGCGCCATCAATTCACACACGCAGTGCTCGCCGCCAACCCAAAGGATCGACATGGCGGCAAGCCGGGTCGGTTCGGCAAGGGCCGTGAGGACAGGAAGTATCATGCGGATATCCTTACATGCGGGTATGCGCATATATGTGTACCTGTTCGTGCGGTTCGTCAATCCCCGAGAAGGGCGCCTCGCCCGCCATGATGCCGCAGGCAGATTTTGCGCCCGGCACCGACCGGCCCCAGAGCTGGAACCCCGTTGTTTTCAATGGTTCTTGTGCCCTGCCCACGCCCTTTGGTGCCAAAGAGGGGGCATCGGGAGGGAGAAGTTCTGCAACCTGACCGAGGAAATCGCGTGCCATGAGGCGCTGCCCCGGCAGTCTTGCGCGGGGGCACCGTCGTCTCGGCGCGGCATCTGCGGTGGTATCCGCTGCTTTGTCGCCAGATGGCGCGGCCAAGGCTTTCTGGCGCGCGAAGAGCCATGTTGCGGGCAATCGCGCCGACGATTGATGGCCTTTACGGCGTGGCATTCTTGCGCCGTGGCATGGACTGCCTGTGCGCCCCGGTTCGTGACCACGCCGTGGCACTTGCGCGCAAGGGACGATCACCGCCAAGGCGTTCTGGCGCGGCGTGAATTGGGTCCGCCGACCCCGCCTGGCGGTTGGCGCCGGAACGCAGACCCTCGCAAGATCAAATCAGACGTTCGCGGGACTCTTGCCATTTGCGCAACAAGGTCGCCATTATCATGGCGCACGAAATTGCCTTGAAGGCCGGGGTGAAAGACCACCGGGGGGAAAGTTGCTGGCGAAGCGATCCGGCGCGCGGCCGCGCCGGGCATGTTCGGCAGGGCAATCGACCGACACGGCATGATCGGGTAAGACAACAAGGCGGAACGGCTTTTCATGATGGAAGGCGCTGGCCTTGACTTTGGAGAGATCCATGGACGGATTTCAGGCACTGGCACTGATCGGCCTGGACGGGCCGGATCACCTGTCACCGAAAGCGGAAATACTGGCGGAAATCAAACGCCTGTCAGCGTTTCCCAAGCCTCATCACAAGGCGCTGACAGAGCACATCACTACTCTGAAGGCGATGGCAAGGACAGCGACGGAGAACGGCGGGTTTCAACCGGACCCGAACCCGTAGACGTAGACACGCCAGTCGGCATGACCGCTGGCGCGGATTTTGACGGCAGGCGTGACCTTGTGTGCGAGGTGGCTGTGGCGACGTCCGCCACAGGCTCGGACTTTCTTCTGTCGTCGCATATTCAGGCACGCGCCGTGAGGCGATCGAGGTGGCCGGCGTGGTGCCCCCGCGCGCTTTCGCGCGGCATGGGGCACCGCAGCCCTGATCGGGTGTGCGCTTATCGCGCGTCGCGCCAATAGGCGTTGGCGGCCGCGACGGTGGCGAAATGCGTCGCCACGACCGCGCTGACCGAAATCAGCGAATCTGCGTTTTCAGCATAATCCGGGCGCAAGCGTTCGCGCACGGCGGGGTCGCCTTGCGTTTTCTTGATGGCCATGCGCGCAAGCTTGACCGCCAGATCATAGCCTTCAGAGGGGGTCGCGGTAATCAGCGTCGGAAGCCAGTTGTCCATGGGGGTCTCCTTGTTGGAAGAATAGCGGCAACGCGGACGGTTGCCGGTTTGCGGCACCTGCGAGGGTATCATCATGTTGCAGGCGCGGACTCTGCAATATTGCAACAGCCCGGATCGGGGCAAGGGCGATGGGGGGCGGAATGCGAAAAACAGGTCGTTTCACGCGTTCCATCGTGGCCGGGCCCAACGCGGCACCGGGCAGAAAGGCCGGTGCGCAGCGGCGCAGACCAGATCCGGGCCGGGCATCGTCAGGCGCTGTCCGCCGTCGCCGCCACGCCCGGCGGCAACGTGGCCGCACGGCGCCAGTCGCCGCAGGATCCCGATCCGATGGATAGAAAACAAGCCGCGTCATCAACCCCGTGCGGCGGGCAAAAGGGCACTCTGGCGCGCGCAGACCATCCGCATCAAAGATCATAGTCAACGGACGGCGAACGTGGTTCGGCGCATCGCCGCCTTGACTGGGGCAAAACCGGGACCTGTGGTGGCCGGTGCCGGGACGGGGCCTGAAGACACTCCAACGGTCCGGCCTTGCGATGCCCGCGCGCTTGCGCGACGGGCCGCCCGGCCCCCGTCTTCGCTGGTGCGGGCGGCCCGTCGTGGCTGCGTTCCAACACCGGCCGGCCGTTGGGCCTTGGCGCGGGTCATCACTCTGCGCCGGCGCCTGTGGCAGGGCAGGGCGCGCGGCGGCCGGTATCGGTCCGGCCGCCGCCCGCAAGCGGCGTTTCAGGCTTTCGACGGCGCCTGACCTGCCCGCGCCAAGCCCAGATCCGCAAGGATCGCGTAAAGCGCGGGCAGCACCAGCATGACCAGCGTGGTCGAGGCCAGCAGCCCGAACACCACCGAGATCACCAGCGGCTTGAGCGTCTGCGCCTGGGTCGAGGTTTCGGCCAGCAGCGGCGCCATGCCCAGAATCGTGGTCGTGACCGAAACGAAGATCGGTCGGAACCGCGCCCGCACCGCCTGACTTGCCGCCTGCGCCACCGAAACATCCTCGCCGGCGTGGGACTTGATCACCTCGATCAGCAGGATCGCGTTGTTGACCACGATCCCGGCCAGCGACGCGGCCCCCACCAATGACGGCATCGAGATGTTGTAGCCCATCGCCACATGCCCCCAGATCACCCCCAGAAAGGCCAGCGGAATCGTCAGCATCACGATCACCGGCTCGATATAGCTGCGAAACTGGAACGACAGGATCAGGTAGATCCCGACCAGACCGATCAGAAAGCCGCGCAGGATCGAGGCGACGGTTTCAGCCGAGTTCGCGGCCTGCCCCCCGACCTCAAAGCGCAGCCCCGGCGTTTTCGCCACCAGATCGGGCAGGAACCCGCCCGCAAGCCGCGCGGTGATCGCATCGGCATTGCCATAGCGGCCATCGACATCGGCCTGCACGGTCAGCGTGCGCAGGCCATCGACCTGAGCGATACTGCCCCAGCCACGGGATTCTTCCCAAGTGGCGACGGTCGCCAGCGGCACTGCGCTGCCATCCGGCAATGTGATGGTAAAGTTCTCCAGATCGGCCCGGCTGTTGCGGTCGTCGTCGGACAACAGGATCTCGATCTCATGGGTGATATCGCCCTGCCGCACATCAACCAGCTGGCTGCCCAGATAGGCGGCGCTGATCTGGCTGGCGACATCGGCCGAACTGAGCCCCAGCGTGCGGGCACCGGGTGCCAGCCGAAACCTCAGCTCGGTCTTGCCCGGCCGCAGATCGACCGTCGCATTGAGCACACCCGTATAGGTTTCCAGTTCGGCCTGCGTGCGGGCCCCGACCGATTGCAACACCGCCAGATCCGGGTGCGACAGGCGCAACTCGACCGCGATCCCCTGCGGCCCCAGACCCGGTTCCGTCAGGATCAACGACGTGACGCCAGCAAGCGGCCCCGCCTCGTCGCGCCACGCGGCAATCAGATCGTCCAGCGTCGTGGTGCGGATTTCGGCGTTCAGCAGGTCTGCCGAAACCGTGGCCAGATGCGCCCCGCTCTGCCCGGCAGAGGCGTTGTAGTTGAACCGGGTGATGATGCGCTGCACCAGGGCCTGGCCATCGGGTTGCTCGGGCGACAGCCGATCGCTGACCCGCAAAAGCGCCGATTCGATCTGGGCCACCACGGCCTCGGTGCGCTCCAGCGGTGCGCCCGGCATCAGCATGATCCGCGCCTCGAGCACGTCGCCATCAATCGCCGGCATTGCTTCGCGCTTGACCAGACCACCCGCCAGCGCGCCGACCGTCAGGATCAGCGCGCCAAGCGCCAGCCCGACCACCAGATAACGCCAGGCAATCGCCAGATCGGCCAAGCCGCCAACCCAGCGGTCCCGCAGCACCGCGAACCCGGCATCGAATTTCTGCCGAAACCGCGACGGCGCGGCCTTGTCGTCGGGCAAACCGTGCAGCAGGTGGTGCGGCAAGATCACGAAGGCTTCGATCAGGCTGGCGCTCAGCGCAGCCAAAAGCACCAGTGGCAGAACCTCCAGCACCTTGCCAAGATCGCCCGACAGAAACGACAAGGGCGCGAACACCGCGACGGTGGTCAGAAATGACGACATCACCCCGGGCGCCACGGCGGTCACGCCGTGGACCACGGCCTCAAGCTTGCTGTGGCCTTTCGCGTATTGCGTGGCGATGGAATCGGAAATCACGATCGAATCGTCCATCACGATGCCGATCGCCATCAGCAGCGCGACCAAGGTCATCATGTTGATCGACAGACCCGTCAGCGCCATCCAGGCAAAGGCCCCCAGAAAGGCGACCGGCAGCCCCATCGCCACCCAGATCGCATAGCCCGGCCGGAAGAACAGGCTCATCACCAAGATCACCAGCACCAGCCCCATGACGCCGTTGCTGACCAGCATCGCCAGCCGGTCACGGATGATCGAAGTCACATCCTGCACCACTTCCGCGCGGATCGTGGGGGGGAGCTCTGCATTTTCCGCCTCGACCAGCGCCTTGACCGAGTCAAGCGCGCGCAAGGCGTCGGCATCGAGCGATTTGTGCACGGCCAAAAGCGCCGCGCGGGTGCCATTGATCTGCGCGCGTTCCTCGGTCGGGCTGTAGTAGTCGCTGATCACGGCAATATCGCCCAGCGTCAGCATCGCCCCATTGGCCAGAGTCAGCACCGGGATGCGGGCCAGATCCTGCACATTGCGCCGCTCTTCGGTGAAACGCAGGCTCAGATCGGCGCCTTCGGTTTCAAGCGTGCCCAGCGGGCGATCCAGGCTTTGGGTGCCGAGGATGCTGGCCAGACCGGCGGCGGTCAGCCCATGCTGTGCCAGCACCGCGCGCGGCACCTCGACACGAAACTGGCGGCTGCCAAACCCCGAGGTGACGACCTTGGCCACGTCAGGCAGGGCCGCGATCCGATCGGCCAGCCCGGTCGCGAAAAGCTCCAGCTCGCGCGCCGGAAGATCGCCCGACACCGCGACCGACGTCACCAGATCGGTGCGGTGCAATTCGCGCACGACCGCCGGGTCGGCGCGGTCGGGAAAGGTATCGATGGCACTGACCTCGGTGCGCACCTCGTTGACAAAGCGCTGCGTATCGCCGCCTGCGGCCAGGGTCGCAACCGCCCGGGCGCGATTGTCTTGCGCGGTGCAGACCAGTTCGTCCAGCCCTTCGACCGCTTGCAGCGCGTCCCAAAGCGGGCTGCAAATCGCGGTCTCCACATCTTCTGCGGTGGCACCGCGATAGACGATGCTGATTTCCGCCTCGACCGAGCGGAAATCGGGAAAGGTCTCGCGCTTCAACGTCGGAAAGGCAAAAAGCCCGACGGCAATGAACATCAAGAGCAGCAGGTTCGACGCTGTCGGATGGCCGGCAAACCAGCGGATCATGGCTGCACCTCGATGGGCACGACGGCCATGCCCGGAATCGCCGGGGCGATATCGTCAAGGATGATCCGATCGCCGGGCGCCAGACCCTCGGAGATCAAGACGACACCGTCTTGCCGAAAGGCTTCGCTCACCTGACGCAGTTCCAGCAGATTCTGATCATCGGCCAGATAGGCCAGATCGCCGTGCAGCGCAGTTTCCGGTATGAACAGGACGCCGGGAATGTCCTGACCCGTCAGCGTGACCTCGACCTGCATGTTGGGCAAAAGCGGCGGGCGCAGCGGCGGGCTGGACTGGCCATAAGGGTCGTCGACCGTCACCACGACCTGCACCGTGCGCGAGCGCACATCAAGCGCGCCTTCGATGCGGCTGACGCTGGCGGGCCAGACCTGCGTGGGGTCCGAGAC
Source organism: Rhodobacteraceae bacterium UBA6197 (assembly GCA_002422085.1). Taxonomy (GTDB): domain Bacteria; phylum Pseudomonadota; class Alphaproteobacteria; order Rhodobacterales; family Rhodobacteraceae; genus UBA6197. Next base: position 193,685 of record DISZ01000008.1, on the reverse strand, counting down.
CAGCCGGACAAGCGCCCGCATCCGGCTGGTCGGCCCGTTGCGGATCGCGGCCAGCGTGTCTTCGATCGGGTCGGTGCCATAGAGCAGGCGCTGAAAGGCCGCGAAGGGCAATTGCGCCACCACCTCGGCCCGCGCCACGCCATCGGCGGTCACCAGGGTCTGGCCGATATTGACATATTGAAAGCGTTCGACCGCAACCGACGTGACCCGAAGATCATAGGGCGTGGTGATCGAGGTATGGTCGAGATCGCGCTTGGCGCGTTCCAGCGCCGCATTGGTGCGCGCGATCTGGGCGGTCAGCCGATCCAGGCGCGGCGCGATCAGCGCCAGCGTGTTTTTCAGCTCGACCACGCTGCGCCGGGCCAGAAGGGCGGCGCGCTCGGCCTCGTCAACGCGGGTCTGGGGGGCGACGCCCTGTGCCAAAAGACCCTTGTTGCGCGAAAGGTCAGCCTCGGAGATCTGCAACCGCGCCTCTTCCAGCGTCAGCACGCGGGTGGTGTTTTCCGCTTCGGCGGTGATCTGCTGCTTTTCCGCAGCAAAGGCGGCCAGATCGGCCTCGGCCTGGACGATGGCCAGATGATAGTCGCTCGGGTCGATTTCCAGCACCTTGGTGCCTTTGGCGATCAGCTTGCCGCTTTCCAGATCGGGATGGCGCCAGATGACCTGGCCCTTGACCTCGGAGACCATGGCCCAGGTTTCGGCGGCGCGCACATTGCCCCAGCCTCGCGCCACCGGGGCAATATCGGCGGCGGACAACGGCGCCACGCGGACCGCAAGCCCGGCGACCGGGATGTCCGTCTGCGCCGGGTCCTTGGCGCCGCTGATGAATGCAGCGGCAACAGCGATGCCCAGCACAAGGGGCGGAACAATCCAGAGGGCGGTACGGCGGCGCATGGGCGGAGTCCTTTTCGTCAGTACTTGAACAGCTTGTTGGGCAGGCCAACACCCTGAAAGGTGATCGTGGTGCCATGGGCTGCGATGGGCAGGGACCGCGGGGCCAAGTCGCTGCCGGCGGACCGGGAGGGGCGGGCCGCAAGGCGGGCTTGCGCGAGGGCGGTCAGGTGCGGCGACATGGTTCACGTGAGTTTTGGCGGGTGGGACGACGGAGGTCGCAAGAAGATTTACCGGACTGATGTAATAGCTCGATCACTATGTAAAGACATATCCGCAGTCTTGGTACACTTTGTCGCTATGGCTACAGTTCTTTTCGTTTTCATTGTGCGGATCATTTTGCACTGGCATAGGTGAACAACTGCTTTCTATCGGAGGCCACATGAAGTCTGGTGCAAAACGTCTGTCATCTGAAGATCGCCGGGTCGAAACCATCGAGGCGGTGATCGAGCTTGCGGCAGATACCAATCCTGAAGACATCACCACCTCGGCCATTGCCGCGAAAATGAACCTGTCCCAAGGCGCGTTGTTTCGGCACTTTCCGACCAAGGCGGCGATCTGGCAGCAGGTGATCGAGTGGGTGGCCGAACGCCTGTTGTCGCGGATCGACCGGTTGGCAGGCAGTCAGGCCGATCCTCTGGCGGCCCTCGAGGCGATGTTTCTGGGACATGTGGATTTCGTGGCCGAACACCCCGGTGTGCCGCGAATGTTGATGGGGCAATTGCAGCACACCGGGATGACGCCGGCGAAACAGGCCGCGCATGCGCTGACAACCAACTACGCCACACGGCTTCGGCGCATATTGGCGGCGGGCAAGGGCGCGGGGGATCTGCCGGCCAGTCTGGATGAAGAGGCCGCGGCGACGCTTTTTCTGGGCATGATTCAGGGGTTGGTGGTGCAGGCGCTGATCAGCGGCGACAGCGCGCGCATGCGCGAAGATGCCCCTCGGGTCTTTGCGATCTATCGCACGGGTCTGTTGCAACGCCTGCCCGGGGCGGTGGGCGGTGCCTGAAGACGGGCAACGTTTCGCGCGGGCTTGACGCGTCATGCGCAAATGCCCCGGCCGGTCGGGCCGAGGCATGTGCAAAAGCCGTGAGGTCCTGATCCCGGCTCAGCCCTGGGCGGCCTTCAGATCAAGGTAGTATTGATAGGCCTGATCGGGTTTTTCCAAGTCGTGCACCACCTTGGCCACGGCTTGAATCATCGCCACCGGCGCATCGGATTGGAAGATGTTGCGCCCCATATCGACGCCTGCGGCACCCTGGTCGATCGCCTTGTAGGCCATCTCGAGGGCGTCGCGTTCGGGCAGTTTCTTGCCGCCCGCGATCACCAGCGGCACCGGGCAGCCCGCCGCGACTTTCTCAAAGCCTTCCTCGACGAAATAGGTCTTGACGTAATGCGCCCCAAGCTCGGCGGCGATCCGCGTCGCCAACCCGAAATACTTTGCGTCGCGCGCCATGTCCTTGCCGACCCCGGTCACGGCAAGCGTCGGGATGCCGTAGCGGGTGCCGGTATCAATCAGCTTGACCACATTGGTGATCGACTTGTGTTCGAATTCGGCGCCGATATAGACCTGCGCGGCCATCGCACAGACGCCCAGCCGGATCGCGTCTTCGATATCGACGGCGATGGTTTCGTTCGACAGTTCGCTCAGGATCGAGTTGCCGCCCGAACACCGCAGCGCCACCGGCTTGGTGTTGCTGGGCGGGACGGTCGCGCGCAGCACGCCGCGCGTGCACATCAGCACGTCGGCATAGTCACACAGCGGCAGGATGCTGAGGTCGATCCGCTCAAGCCCGGTCGCCGGGCCCTGAAAATAGCCGTGGTCGAACGCCAGCATCACCGTGCGGCCGGTCTTGGGGTTGAAGATGCGGCTCAGGCGGTTCTTCAGCCCCCAGTCATGGTTTGCGGCCCCTTTGAGGAAAAAGCCTTGCAAGTCGGCTGGACGGTCCAGTCCGAAATCCTTGCCTTCCCTGATGTCGTCCAGATCTGCCATGTTCAGTCCTTTTCTAAATGGCGCAAGGTTGGGCCGCCAGGTTGTCCGGCGGCCCGTCCTTGTTCAGAAGTCGTAGTTGTCGATATTGTCTGCGGTGAAAATGGTCCGCTCGGGCAGCAGGATGATGCCGTTGTTTTCGGCCTCGTAGTCGTAGCCCTGCACCGCGTTCGGTGAAATCTCGACCGTGCCGATACCCGGAACGTCGATCTTGTCACCAACCTTGTAGACGGCGCCCTTCACCAGCTCATTGGCGATGAACACCGAAAGCTTGCCCTGCACCACGACATCCCACAGGCCAAACTGATTGACCGTGCCGGATTTGACGTATTGCCGCATCGTGTTGGGCGTCGAAAAGCCGGTGACGATGACCTTGCCCGCAATGCCGAGGTTTTCAGCCGCCTGCGCCGAGCCGGGCAGGGCGTTCGCATCGGGGCAGATGATCGCATCAAGGTCGGGATAGGTCTGGAACAGCGCCGACGGCACCTGCACGGCCTTTTGCGCATCCTGGTTCGAGAACTCGGTCGCGACGACTTCCCAGCTTGGATAGTCCTTTGCGATGATCGCCTTGGCCACTTCGGCCCATTGGTTCTGGTCGGTCACCGTGGGCGAGGAATAGTGGAACGCGACCTTTTTCGGGGCGGTCGGGTCTTCCATCTGGTCGGCGGCCATCTTGACCAGCAGCGCCCCCAGTTGCTCGGCGGTGCCCTGGTTGATGTAGTAGCTGCGGCACTCGGGGTTCACGTCGCTGTCCCAGGTCAGCACCTTCACGCCCTTGTCCTGCGCCCGCTTGAGCGACTCGCACAGCCCCTCGGGCGACAGCGACGAGATCGCGATGGCGTTGTAGCCCTGGTTGACAAAGTTGTTGATGAACTCGACCTGGCCCGAGACCGAGGCTTCGCTGGGTCCGTCGTATTTCACGTCGATGCCCAGTTCCTTGCCCATCTCCATCGCGCCCTTGCCGCCGGATTCAAAGAAGCCGACGCCGGTCAGCTTGGGGATGAAGGCGATCTTGGCGCCCTCGGCAAATGCCGAGCCCGCCAGGAATGCCCCTGCCGCCAGTGCGACCAAGGTAGTTTTTCCGAATTTCATGGGTAGATCCTCCTCTATTTTGCAAACGTCTGAAACAGGTTGGGGCCGTTTTCCGACCTCTTTCGCGGACTCAGCCGCGGTCATTCCCTTCGGCCAGTCGCCCGGCCCGGTAGGCGGCACGGTTCGCACGACGGCGGTTGAATTCACCCGACAGGATCTTGAGCGAGACCGATCCGACCAGAAGCCCGCCGATGATGACCGGCACCACATCCGAGGTGATCCCCAGCGCCAGAAGCCCCTGACGCAGATAGCCCAGCACCAGACCGGCCAGAAAGGTGCCCAGAACCGACCCCGACCCGCCCTGGATCGAGGTGCCGCCCAAGACCACGGCGGTGATGATATTCAGCAACGCCTCGGAGCCAAGGTCCGAGCGCGCCGAGGTGAAATAGGCGGTCAGCACCAGACCCGCGATGGCGGCGGTCAGCCCGTTGAACGCATAGACCCCGATCAGTGTGCGGCGCACCGGAATGCCCGAATAGCGCGCCACCTCGGCACTGGTGCCGATGAAGGTCAGATAGCGGCCAAAGCGCGTGGCCCACAAAAGCCAGCTGGCCAGCGCGGTCACGGCAACGGTGATGATCAGCGGAAACGGCACCCAGCCGATCGCGCCGGTCCCCAGCCTTGTGAACGACTTCGGCAGCCCGGTGATGCCCTCATACTGATAGGCCTCAAAGCCACCCGCGCCATAGGCCTTGAAGCCCAGCAGATCCAGCAGCGTCGGCAGGCCGGTGGCGATGCCGGCAAACAGGAACAGCGTCGCCAGCGTGATGACCAGCGGGTTCACGTCAGTCGAGGTCACCACCAGCCCGTTCAGCCCCCCGGCGGCCACGCCAGTGGCCAGCGCAATCACCACCGCAAGACCGATCGGCGCCCCCGCGACGAAGGAAAGCCCCAGCACGATCGAGGCAAGCCCCATCACCGAGACCCCCGAGATGTCGATCCCGCCGGTGATGATGACCAGCGTCAGCCCGATCGCGGCAAGGATCACATGCGCGAAATCCGAGGTCGAGAACAGCAGGTTCTCGATGTTCAGGAAGGCAGGGCTGATCAACCCGAGAATGACGATCTCGGCGATCAGCGTGCAGCCCAGCACGAATTCCCAGCTTTTGGCCCAACCTGGCAGGATCATGACCGCGCCTCCGTCATCCGCATTGTCGGCCCGTCGGCGCCGCGCATCTCGGCGGCACGCGCGACCGCCTGCCGGTTACGCAGGCTGCGCCGGATCAGATAGTCGGCGATCACCACCGACAGCAGCACCGCGCCCGCGACCGCATTGTTCCACGACCCCGGAACCTTGAGGAAAATCATCATGCTATCGACCGCGGTCAGAAACAGCGCGCCCACCACCGCCGACCAGATCCGGCCGGTGCCGCCCATCAGGCTGACCCCGCCCAGCACGACGGCGGCAATCGCCTTGAGTTCCTGACCCGACCCGGTCTGCATCGGCACAAAGCCGATCTGCGCGACGAACACCACCGCCGCCATCCCCGCGAACAGCCCCGAAAACGCATAGGCGGCAAACTCGGTCGCGGCGGCGTTGATGCCCAGCAGGAACGCGCCATCGCGGTTGTCGCCCACCGCATAGAACCAGCGCGCGGCACGGATCCGCGCCATCAGGACTGCGGTGACGATGACCACGGCCAGCACCACCCAGACCATCACCGGCACGCTGTAAACCCTTGTCACGGCAAGGGACTTGATCGAGGGCGGCACCTGTTCGATCCAGCTTCCGCCGGTCAGAACCCGCATCAATCCGCGATAGATGCCCAGCGTCGACAGCGTCATGATGATCGGCGGCACGCCGATCAGGACGACACCCAGCCCGTTGACCATGCCCGCAACCGCGCCCGTCGCCAGCGCCGCCAGCATGGCCAGCGGCAGCGGCGCGCCCGCGTTCAGTGCAAAGCCGAAGATTACCGCCGACAGCCCCGCGATCGCGCCGACCGACACATCAATGCCGCGCGTCAGGATGACGAACATCTGCCCGACCGTCAGCAACATCAAGAACAGCGACGAATTGACGATGTTGATCAGCGTGATCGGATAGAGAACCGCCTTGTTCACCGTCGATACCGCAAGGATCATCGTCACCAGCAACGCCAGCACCAGAAATTCGCGGCTTTTGACAATTCGCATCATGACGGCACCGCCGGGTTTTGGGTGTCTGTCGCGCGGCCCGGTGCGTCGAAGGCCGCCGCCGAGATCTGCTCAAGGCTTTGCGCGCCGTCGCCAAGGCGGCTCAGCACGCCGCGTTTCATCACAAGAACCCGGTCGGCCAGTTGCGCGATCTCGGCCATCTCGGAGGAAATCACCAGCACACCCACCCCGGCGTCGGTCAGTTCGCGAATGATGCGGTAGACGTCCTGACGCGCCGAGGCGTCGATGCCGCGGGTCGGCTCGTCCAGGATCACCGCGCGCGGGTTCAGCGCCAGGGCCTTGGCCAGAACGACCTTTTGCTGATTGCCGCCCGACAGGGTCCGCGCCACCTGTTGCGCCGAGGTCAGCTTGATCCGCAGCCGACCGATGAAGCCTTGCGCAAAATCCTCTTCGCGCCGCCGCGACAGCAGCGCGCGTTGCCCCAGCGCGAGCGCCGAGGCCGAAATCGTCTGCGCGGCGGGCAGTTCCAGAAAGATGCCATGCGCATGGCGATCTTCGGGCAGATAGGCCAGACCCATCTCCATGCAGCGTCGCGGTGTCCGCGCCGTTACTTGCTGGCCGCCGATCCAGACCTCGCCCGTGACCTCGGGATCAATACCGAAAATCGCCTCCGCAAGCTCGGTGCGCCCCGAGCCGACCACGCCGGCCAGACCGACCACTTCGCCCGGCCGTAGCGTCAGGCTGACATCGCGAAAGGCGCGGCCGGACAGGCCGCGCAGTTCCAGCACCGGTGCGCTGTCGCCGGTCAGCGCCGGGCGGGCAGGGCGCGCCGCCCCGGCCTGACCCAGGTCGCTGGGCAGCATCGCCTCGATCAGACCCTCGGGGGTCAGCCCGGCCACCGGCGCCGACAGCACAAAGCTGCCATCGCGCAACACGCTTACCCGGTCGGAAAATTCCAGCACCTCGTCCAGCCGATGCGAGATAAACAAGATCGCGATGCCGCGCGCCGTCAAGGCCCGCATCTGAAGCGCAAGGCTGTTGACCTCGCGCCGGGTCAGCGACGAGGTCGGCTCGTCCAGGATCAGCACCTTTGCATTGCGCATCAGCCCGCGCACGATTTCGACCAGTTGCTGATTGGCAATCGAGATGCTGCCCCCCGTGGCGGCGAAATCGACGCTCAGCCCGATTTCATCGGCAAGCGCGCGGGCGCGCGCTTCGTTGCTGGCCGCGTCGCCGGCAAGACCCATCGTCAGGTTTTCCAGCACACTGAGCGACGGGAAGATCTGCGGCTCTTGCGGCACCATATAGATGCCCCTCGCATGTGCCTCGGAGGGGCGCGCGAAACTGGCCAGCTTGCCCATGACCTCGATCCGGCCCTCGGTCGGGCGATAGGCGCCGGTGATGATCTTGACCGTCGTGGATTTGCCCGATCCGTTGCCGCCCAAAAGCGCATGAACCTCGCCCGCGCGGAGTTCAAAATCGATCCCGCGCAAGACCGGAACGCCGTCAAAGACCTTCCAGATATCGCGCAGAGTCACCGCAGCAGGGCGTGTGCTGGCGTCAAGCATCGGCACCCCCCGCGCACTCGGCCCGCCCCCGTGCCCAACCCTCGGCCAGCGCCGCGAAAGCCGCAGCCGGGTCCGTGGCGCCAAAGATCGCGCTGCCCGATACGATGACATCCGGTCCGGTTGCGGCGGCCAAGGCGATTGTCTTGGTGGTGACGCCGCCATCTATCGCCAGCAGCGGCGCAAAATCTTTTGTCATCTCGCGCAAGAGGCGCAGCCTTTGGTTGGCCAGATCCAGATCGGCGGGGGCCGAGTTTCGCGGATCGACCGCCAGCACGAGGATCAGATCCGGCCGCAGCGCCAGCAGCGGGCCGAGGCTTTCAAGCGGCGTGCCCGGCATCACCGCCAACCCCGCAAGGATCGGCCGGGCCAAATCGGCCTCTGCCTGACGCAGCGCCACAAGCGCCTCGGCGGCATCCGGGGCTTCGGCATGGACCGAGATCAGATCCGCCCCGGCGCGGGCGAACGCCGCCACATGGCGCGCGGGCGAGGCGACCATCAGATGCACATCGCGCAGCATGCCCGCCCCCAGGGCCGCCACGAAGGCCGCACCGGCGGTGATCTGGGGCACGAAAACCCCGTCCATCACATCAAAGTGGACCAGATCCCCGCCCCAGCCCGCCAAACCCGTGACCGAGGCGCCCAAATCCGCCGCATTCGCCGCGAAGATCCCGGCGCTGAGGCCATGGCAGCGCGCCCGCAAGGCAGCGGTGACGTCGCGTCCCATGGGCTATTCCCCGTTCAGGGCGGCGGCACGGTCGGGCATCACCATGCGAAAGAAGTCCTTTTCGCGACCGCCAAGCGAGATCTCGGCCAAGCCGGCAACGGTGGTCTTGTAATGATCGGTCAGGCGGTGCGCATCGACGGCCTCGGCCGATTCGAAGGCTTCGTAGATCAGAAAGTGGTGGTCATCGTCAAAATCCTGCAACACGTCGAAACGGAAATTTCCCGGTTCTGCGCGGGTGCCGTCAAAGTTGACGCGGAACACGTCGAGGAACTCTGCGATACGTCCGGGCTTTACCCGGATATGGACCAGCTGAACGAACATATTCTCCAACCCTTCTGTTTGGCATGACGCGGCGTCGCAGCGCCGGCGTGACCGTCAAAACCGATCATATGTTTCAGCAAAGAACAAATGAACGCACCTGTCAAGCGGCGCGTTGTTGCGCCACGTCAGAGTCTTTCCAATGAAAAAAGGACTTGTGCCAAAATGGCATGGGCATTTACAGTTTGAGTTCTTGGTGGTCGTTTGTTCACAGTGACAGTGGGTGATCCTATGCAACATTCCGATATACAGGGCAGCGGGCCGATGGGCGACCTTGAAGAGGTCGAACAGATCACCCGCGCCGCCTGGCACTACTACAATGACGGGCTGACGCAGAATCAGATTGCCGAAGCGCTTGGCACGTCGCGGATCAAGGTGTCACGGCTTTTGGAAAAGGGGCGCCAAAGCGGGCTGATCGAGCTGCGCATCCATTCGCCTTACGAGGGCTGTCTTGGCTTGCAGCAAGACCTGATTGCCGCCTTCGGGCTAAGCGATGCCCGTGTCGTGCCCGAGGCCGAGGGGCTTGCCATCGCCCCGCGCATCGGTCGCGCGGCGGCCAGCCTGCTGATGCAAAGCCTTTCCGACAACGATCTTCTGGCGATCGGCTGGGGCGAGGCCACCACCACCACCTTGCGGTTCATGGCGCCGGTCCTCAGCCAGCACAATGTCGCGCTGGTCAGCCTGACCGGGGGCGTCTCGGCCTATATCGGCAATACCGGCATCTACGGGCCACAAAACAACGCGCATCTGATCCCGACGCCGCTTCGGGTTTCGTCGCCCGAACTCGCGGCGATGCTGCGGCTCGAACCCTATGTGCGCCATGTGCTCGACATGGCGTTGACCGCGAAAACCGCGCTGATCGGTGTGGGCTCGGTGGCGCGCACGGCCACACTGGTGCGCTATGGCTATTGCACCAACTCTGAAATCGAGCTGTTCACCCGGCAGGGGGCGGTGGGCGACCTGCTGGGCTATTTCTATGATCGCGACGGCAATGTGCTGGATCTTGACATCCATCAACACGTCGTCGCCGTTACCTTGCAGGACCTTCGCCGGATCCCCTCGATCATCGCCACCGCCGCCGGGCCGGAAAAGGTCGAGGCGATCCTTGGGCTGTTGCGCGGGCGGCTGGCCAATACATTGGTAACCGACGAGGCAACCGCTCGTGACGTGCTGAGGAGACGAAAATGAGCCGTCATTTTCTGGTTCTGGATGCCGGCACCGGCTCGGGCCGCGCGGTGATTTTCGACCGCGACGGGCGGCAGATCGGCTTGGCGCAAGAGGAATGGCTGCATCTGCCCGAACCGGGCGTTCCCGGTTCGATGGGGTTTGATTTCGTCGGGGCCTGGGCGTTGCTGACGCGCTGCATTCGCAAGGTCATGGCCGATTGCGGGCTCGGCGGCGCCGATATCGCCGCGATCAGTTCAACCTCGATGCGCGAGGCCATCGTGCTTTACGACGCCGCCGGCCACGAGATCTGGGCCTGCGCCAACGTCGATAGCCGCGCCGCCGCCGAGGTTGCCGAACTGAAGGCCAAAGCTCCCGATTTCGAGCGCCGCTTTTACGAGATCTCGGGGCAGACCTTTGCCCTGGGTGCCTTGCCCCGGCTGAACTGGGTGCGCCGACACCACCCCGAGATCTTTGCGCAGGTGCGCGCGATCTCGATGATCAACGACTGGATCGGCGCGCGGCTGACCGACGAGATCACCGCCGAGCCGACCAACGGATCGACCAGCGGGCTGATGGATCTCAGGGCGCGGGACTGGTCGGATGCGCTGATCGATCTGGCCGGGCTGGACCGCGCGATATTCCCGCGGGTGGTCGAGCCGGGGTCGGTGGTGGGGCATGTCACGCCCAAGGCCGCGGCCGAAACCGGTCTGGCCGCGGGCACGCCCTTCGTCGCCGGCGGCGGCGATGTGCAGCTTGGCACGATCGGGCTTGGGGTGCTCAATCTGGGGGATGCGGCGGTGCTGGGCGGCACGTTCTGGCAGCAGGTGGTCAATATTCCCGCCGGCGCCGTTGATCCGGCGATGCGGGTGCGGATCAACAGCGCCGCCCTTCCCGGAATGAATCAGGCCGAGGCGATCAGCTTTTTTGTCGGCCTGACGGCGCGCTGGTTTCGCGATGCCTTTTGCGCCGAAGAAAAGGCCCGCGCCGCGGCCGAGGGGCTGGACGCCTATGATCTGATCGAGGATCTGGCGATGCAGGTTCCGCCCGGCGCGCATGGCATCATCCCGATCTATTCCGACGCGATGGAATTTGGCAATTGGTATCACGCCGCGCCGTCGTTGCTGAACCTCAGCCTTGATCCGGCGGTGTGCAGCAAGGGCGCGATCTTTCGGGCGATCGAGGAAAATGCGGCGATCGTCTCGGCGGAAAACCTCGCGCGGGTCGAAGCCTTCGCGGCGCTGCCGGCGACGGCGCCGCTGGTGCTGGCGGGAGGCGCGTCAAAGGGGCGGCTTTGGCCGCAGATCGTGGCCGATGTGACCGGCCGCACACTGCGTATTCCACGAGTGCGCGAAGCCACGGCCTTGGGCGGGGCGGCGGCGGCGGCAACCGGCATCGGACAGTTTGCCAATCTGGGCGAGGCCGCCCGCGCCTTCGTGACGTTTGAACGCACGGTAACGCCCGATCCGGACAACCGCGCGCTTTACGATACCGCCCGCAGCCGTTGGCTGGCCGCCTATGCCGCCCAGAAGGCGCTGGTCGACGCGGGGATCACCGAAACGATGTGGCGCGCGCCTGGCACCTGAGCCAAGCCGCGCCCCCGCCGGGCGAGCAGTGTTCTGGGCGGGCCGTGTTCGGGCCAATGCCGTCGCGCCAACACCATCGGGTCGTTTTGATCAGGCCCCTCGCCGCCAAGCGCCCTTGGCCCTCCGCCCCCCCCCGCGCCACAGCCCGCGCGCCACGCGGTCAAATAATACCGCGGCGGCACGTCGCCAGCCCGCCACCCCCCCCGCGCCACACCCCGCAACGGTGCGGGGAAAAGGCGCAACCGCCCGATCTGCTGCGCGCGCATCACTCTCCCTTTTCATTCGGGCGAAAATCCCTATGAAGGGCGGCTGACCGCCCAAGGAGACGAAGATGACCCAGCGCTTTCAGTTTCAGGTGAACGCCACCGATGGCCGAGCCCGCACCGGCGTCATTTCGACCCCGCGTGGCGAGGTGCGCACCCCGGCCTTCATGCCCGTCGGCACCGCCGCAACCGTCAAGGCGATGCTGCCCGAAAGCGTGCGCGCGACCGGGGCGGACATCTTGCTGGGCAATACCTACCATCTGATGCTGCGCCCCACCGCCGAACGGATCCACCAGCTTGGCGGTCTGCACCGCTTCATGAACTGGCCCCGCCCGATCCTGACCGACAGCGGCGGCTTTCAGGTGATGAGCCTCTCGGGCCTGCGCAAGATGACCGAAGAGGGCGTGCGCTTCAAATCCCATATCGACGGCTCGGAACATTGGCTGACCCCCGAACGCAGCATGGAGATCCAGCGCCTTCTGGGCTCGGATATCGTCATGGCCTTCGACGAATGCACGCCTTTCCCGTCCGACGAAAAGACCGCCCGCGCCAGCATGGAACGCTCGATGCGTTGGGCGCGCCGGTCGCGCGATGCCTTTGGCGACCGGCCGGGACATGCGCTGTTTGGCATCCAGCAGGGCAGCATCTACCCCGATCAACGCGCCGAAAGTGCCGCGAAACTGCGCGAGATCGGCTTTGAGGGCTACGCCGTCGGCGGCCTTGCGGTGGGCGAGGGGCAAAAGATGATGTTCGAGGTGCTCGACTACGCCCCCGACATGCTGCCCGCCGATCGGCCGCGCTATCTGATGGGCGTGGGCAAACCCGATGACATCGTCGGCGCGGTCGAACGCGGCATCGACATGATGGATTGCGTTCTGCCCTCGCGTTCGGGGCGCACCGGTCAGGCCTTCACCCGGCGCGGGGTCGTCAATATCAAGAACGCCCGCCATATGGATGACCCGCGCCCGCTCGATGCGTCCTGCACCTGCCCGGCTTGCACCAGCTACAGCCGCGCCTATCTGCATCATGTGTTTCGCGCGCAAGAAATCATCAGCTCGATGCTGCTGACATGGCACAACCTGCATTACTTTCAGGAATTGATGGAAGGGTTGCGTGGCGCCATCGCCGCTGGCAACCTTGCCGCCTTCGTCAAGACGTTCCACGACCAGCGCGCCATGGGCGACATCGAGCCGCTCTGATCCTTTCGGCTTCTTTTTGGCAAAAATACTCCCGCCGGAGGCCAAGGCCTGCCCAAGGCGTCAGTTCAGCGTAAAGTCCACGGGCAGGCTTGCATCACCGATCAGCTGCCCGTTCGGCAGGTCGTTTTCCTCGACCTTGCGGCGCACCTCTTCGGCCGACAGGCCGGCGCGTTCCCAACGCCGCGTCAGGCGGGCGCGCAGCTCTTGCGGTTCCACCTCAAGCCGCAGCGTCAGGTCAAACATCGGCGCAAGCCGATTCCAGGGCGCGCGGTCGAGCATCAGGTAATTGCCCTCGACCAGCACCACACGGACCGAGGCGTGAATGATCGCCGCCCCGGCGCGCGCAATTTCCAGCGCGCGGTCAAAGGCCGGCACCGCGACCTCGGGTTCGGTATTGGCGCGCAGGCGGCCCAGAAGATGATAGAGACCCGCCACGTCAAACGTGTCGGGCGCGCCTTTGCGGGCACGCAGGCCGCGTGCCTCCAGCACCGCATCGTCATAGTGGAACCCGTCCATCGCCAGCAGCGCGGCGCTGCCCGGCGCGGCGCGGTTCAGCGCCCGCGCCAGCCGGTCGGCAAGGGTCGATTTTCCCGAGCCGGGCGCGCCGATGATCGCCACCAGAGCCCGCGGTCCGCTCAGCGCCATGATCCGCGCCTTTACCGCTGCGCGCGACAGGTGCCGCGTCATCGTCAGCCCAGCGCGGCGATCAACGCCTTCAGCGCCGCCGCCGGGTCGTCCTGGCCCCAGATCTCGGCGCCGATGGCAAAGAAATCCGTGACCGGCGCCAGATCGGCGATCAGGGCGGGCGTCAGCGCACCTTCGGCCACCACCGGCACTTCGATCACCTCTGACCACCAGGCAAAAAGATCGCGTCCGGCCCGCGTGCCGGTGCCCAGGGCGGTGTCGCCGACCGGGCCAAAGCAGACATAATCGGCCCCCGCTTCGCCCGCGGTCATGCCCGCATGCTGCGAGGCGCCACACCAGGCGCCGACAATCGCGTCCGCGCCCAGTTCCTTGCGGGCGGCGCGCACGCTGCGCGCAGCGTCAGTCAGATGGATACCGTCCAGGCCGTGCCGCTCGACAAGTTTCAGGTGGTCCTCGATCACCACCGCGACATCGCGCTCATGCGCGATCTGGCGACAGGCGTCCGCCGCGCGCCCGATCCCGTCTTCATCGCGCGACGCCAGCGCAAGGCGCAGGCAGGCCACCGGCACCGCGTCCAGCACCTTGGCCAATTGCGCCGGAAACACCTCGAGCGCGAAGGTCGGCGGGGTAATCAGATAGATCTGCGGGCGTTCAAGTGCCGGCGTATCGGCGGCGGGCGTATCGGCGGCCATGATGGTTCCTTTCTGGCTTTGCCTCTGTTAGCGCAGCTTGAGCTGCCTTGCCAGTGGCGCCAGACCGCCTTATGGGGCAGGGGCCAGAAAGGAAGCCGATATGACCGCGCCCCAGCCCGTTTTCATCCTCGTTCGGCCCCAGATGGGCGAGAACATCGGCGCCGCGGCGCGCGCGATGCTGAATTTCGGGCTCGACCGGATGCGCCTTGTCGCGCCGCGTGACGGTTGGCCCAACAGCCGCGCGGTGGCCACCGCCTCGGGGGCGGCGGGGCAGGTGCTGGACCGCGCCGGCGTGTTCGACACCCTGCCCGAGGCGATCGGGGATTGCGATTTCGTCTTTGCCACCACCGCGCGCGGGCGCGAGCTGACCAAGCCGATCTACACCCCCGAGGGCGCGATGCAGGCGGCGCGCGACATGGCCGCCAGCGGCCGCCGCGTCGGGGTGATGTTCGGCCCCGAACGCGCCGGGCTTGAAAACGAAGATGTCAGCCGGGCCAATGCGATCATCTCGATCCCGGTGAACCCGGAATTCGCCTCGCTCAATCTGGCGCAGGCGGTGCTGCTGACGGGCTATGAATGGCGCCGCGGCGCGGCAGCACTGCCGGCGGTTGCGCCGGGTCTGGGCGGCACCGATATGGCGACGCGGATCGAGGTCGAAAAGCTGGGCGATCATTACGAGGAACGACTGGCCGAGGCGGGGTTCTTTTTCCCCGAGACAAAGGCCCCGTCAATGAAGCTGAACCTGCGCAACATGTGGGGGCGGATGGCCCTGACGCGGGCCGATGTGCAAATGCTGCACGGCATGCTGCGGCAGATTGTGCGCCAACGCGGCTAGGGGTTTGCAAACCGGCGTTCGGGGGCCATTTTGGCACCAGAGGAGGCCGGGTTTGGGACGTATCATCAGACGGTTGATCGGGGCATCGCTGCTGGGCGCGCTGTTGGGGGCGGCTGCGGTGATGTGGTTCTACCCGGCGCTTGCGGGGGCCGCGTGCCCGGCCTGCTTTGGCCTGCGCCGCGCCGCGCCCGGGATCTATGCCGAGGCCACGATCCCCGCCGCCGACCGCGCGCAGCTTGTGGCCGATGTGGCCGCCGCCAAGACCGGCGTCGCGGCCTATTTCGGCGATTTCAGCGCCGCCAGCCGCATCCTTGCCTGCCAGAGCGCCGCGTGTGATCGCGCCTTGGGCGGCCGCGGCGCCAAGGCCGTGACCTATTCGCTGGGGGTCTATACGGTAATCCGCGTCGCGCCCGGTGGGCTGAACCGCACGATCCTGACGCACGAACTGGCGCATGCCGAATTTCACCGCCGGATCGGCCTCTGGCGGCAGGTGTCGGGTCAGGTTCCGGCGTGGTTCGACGAGGGGCTGGCGGTGATCGTGTCCGATGACCCGGCCTATCTGGCGCCCGGAACCGGGCTTGCCCGATGCCGCGCCCACGCCTCGGGGCCGCTTCCCGAAAGCCCGTTTGACTGGGCGCCGCTGGCCGCGCGTCGCCCCAATCTGTATGCCGAGTCCGCCTGCGCGGTGTTGGGTTGGATGGCAACGCAGGACGGTCAGCACGGGTTGTTGGCGGCAATCGCCTCGGGCCAGAGCCTGCCCTAGGGGTGACGCCGCGCCCTCTTGAACCCCGGCCCTTGAACCCCCTCGTGGTGCGCCGTAATCTTGGCCGCGAAACGGAGACCCGCATGACCCAGAAACGCAGCATTTTCGAGGATGTAGCCGAGATCACCAAGCCCGCCCCGAAAGGCGGCATGATCGACGCTCCGCGGCGCGGTGCGCGCGGGGCGGTGCGGCTTTGGCTGGCGCTGTTGTTTGTGCTGGTGGTGGCGATGATCGCGGTTGGCGGGCTGACCCGGCTGACGGATTCGGGCCTGTCGATTACCGAATGGAAGCCCGTCACGGGGGCACTGCCGCCGATGTCGGACAGCGCCTGGGCCGAAGAATTCGCCAAATATCAGGCCACGCCCGAATATCAGCTGCAAAACCACGCGATGGGCCTTGCCGAATTCAAGGGGCTTTACTGGTGGGAATGGGGTCATCGACAGCTTGGCCGGGTGATCGGGTTGGTCTGGGCCTTGGGCTACGCCGGGTTCTTGCTGGCGCGGCGCATTCCGTCGGGCTGGAACGGGCGGCTTTTGGGCCTGGGCGCCCTCGGCGGGTTGCAGGGGGCGATCGGCTGGTGGATGGTCGCGTCGGGGCTGAGCGGGCGGATGGTCGATGTCGCCTCGTATCGGCTGGCCATCCATCTGGGCCTGGCCTTCGCCATTCTGGGGTTGATCGCGTGGTATTTCCTGCTGTTGGGGCGTTCCGAGGCGGACCTGCTTCAGGCCCGACGCGCCGGCGAGGCGCGGCTGTTCGGGCTGTCGACCGGCTGGATGCATCTGGCCTTTGCTCAGGTGCTTTTGGGCGCGCTGGTGGCCGGGATCGACGCCGGGCGCGGCTATGTCGATTGGCCATTGATGGGCGGCGAGGTTTTTCCATCCGAGGCGTTCGCCTATCGCCCGCTTTGGACGAATTTCTTTGAAAACCCGGCACTTGTGCAATTCAATCATCGGCTTTTCGGCTATCTTCTGGCGCTGTTCGGGGCGATGGTCTGGCTAAAGGGGCGACGTTCGGCACAGGCGTTCACGCGCAGTGCGTTCAACTTGGCGGCGCTGATGCTGGTGGTGCAGATCGGGCTGGGAATTGCCACGGTGATGCAGGCCGCGCCCTTGGGGCTGGGGCTGAGCCATCAACTGGGCGCTGTCGTCTTATGGGTGCTGATCATACGCGCCCGCTTCTTGTCACGCTATCCTGTGGCACAATCCATCCGGGGGACCAAATGAACGCATATGCCGATCTCATGGCATTCCAACACGACACCGAGGCGTTGAGCCTTGTCGCGGAACGCCTTGGCTGGGACCAGGAAACGGTGATGCCACGCGGAGCGACGGCACAACGTGCCGAGGAAATCGGGGCGCTGGAATCGGTGCTGCATGCGCGCCGCACCGACCCGAGAATCGGCGACTGGCTGGCCCGCGCCGAGGCGCCCGATGCCGCCGGCGCCCGCGCGCTGGACCTGATCGGGCGCAGCTACAACCGCAACGCCCGGATCCCGGCGCGCCTGGCGGCCGAGTTGGCGCGTCTCACGTCGCTGTCGCAAGGTATCTGGGCCGAGGCCCGCGCCGCCGATGATGTCGCGCGTTTCTTGCCAACACTGACCGAGGTTCTGGCGCTGAAACGCGAGGCCGCGCAGGCCTTGGCCGATGGCGGCGACCCCTACGACGCGCTGCTGGACGATTATGAACCCGGTGCCTCGGCACACGGTCTGGCCGCGATCTTTGACCGGATGCGCCCGCGGCTTGTGGCGCTGCGCGAGGCGGTGCTGGGGGCCGAACGCCAACCCGCCGCGCTGAACAGCGTCTTTCCCGAAAACACCCAGCTTCGGATCGCGCGGATCTGCGCCACCGCCTTTGGCTACGACTGGAACCGGGGGCGGCTGGATCTGGCGGTGCATCCGTTCAGTTCGGGTTCGGTCTCGGATTCGCGCATCACCACGCGGGTGGTCGAAACCGAGCCCTTCAACTGCCTCTATTCGACGATCCATGAGGTCGGCCATTCCGGCTATGAACAGGGCATCGACCCGTCCTATGCCTTTACCCCGCTGGGCCGTGGCGTCTCGATGGGGGTGCATGAAAGCCAAAGCCGGATCTATGAAAACCAGCTTGGCCGTTCGGCGCCGTTCACCGGTTGGCTTTACCAGCGCATGACCGAGGCGTTTGGCGATCTTGGTGTCGCCGATGCCGCCGCCTTCCACGCCACCGTGAACCGCGTCACCCCCGGCTATATCCGCACCGAGGCGGATGAGGTGCAATATAACCTTCACATCATGCTGCGCTTTGATCTGGAGCGCGCGCTGATCGCCGGCAAGCTTGAGGTCAGCGACCTTGAAGAGGCGTGGAACGCGCGTTTTCTGGCCGATTTCGGGGTGGCGGTGGAGCGCCCGTCGCAGGGCGTGCTGCAAGATGTGCACTGGTCGGTCGGCCTGTTTGGCTATTTCCCGACCTATGCCTTGGGCAATGTCTATGCGGGCTGTCTCAATCAGGCGATGCGCGCCGCGGTGCCGGGCATCGACGAAAGCCTTGCCAAGGGCGACGCGACACCGGCCACGCATTGGCTGCGCGACAAGCTGCAGCGCCATGGCGGCCTTTATAAGCCGGCGGAAGTGGTTGAAAAGGCGTGCGGATTTGTGCCCTCGGAAGGGCCGTTGCTGGACTATCTCGAAGCCAAGTTCAAAGGCATCTACGGGCTTTGAACCGGTCCTTGGGCGGCGCTGGAGCGGGGCGCAGGCCCGCCGTTCCGGCGCGGTTCAAGGGTCAGCCAGATCCCGTCCTGACCGCGCACCGTCAGATGCGCCACGGGCATCGCCGCGCGGCCCGGAACCGTTGAAAAACGGTAGGCACGCAGCAAAAGCGCCAGGATCAGCGGCCCTTCCGCCATCGCGAACCCCGCGCCGGGGCAAACCCGTTGGCCGGCCGAAAACGGAATATAGGCCGAGCGCAGGCAGGCCTTGCCGTTTGCAGTCTCAAAGCGGGCCGGGTCAAAGTCGTCGGGCCGGTCCCAAAGTCGCGCATGGCGATGCAGGTGCCAGGGCGAGATCACGATTTGTGCGCCACGGGCGACGGCGCGGCCGCGGAAGGTCTGCGGGCAGGCGGCCTCGCGCACCATCATCGGCACGGGGGGGTAAAGACGCATCGCCTCGCGGAACGTGGCCCGCGCGAGCTTTAGCTTGTTGATGATTGAAAAATAAGGAATTTCAGGTCCGATGATGTCGATGGCCTCGGCCGCGAGCCGGTCTTGCCACTCGGGGTAAAGGGCCAGCAGATACAGCGACCAGGCCAGCGCCGAGGCCGAGGTCTCATGCCCGGCAAGAAAGAAGATCGCCACCTGATCGACCATCTCGGCGGTGTCGAAACAGGCGCCGGTCTGCGGGTCGGGGGTGGTCATGATCTTGGTCGCCAGATCGTCGGGCGCGGTGCCGGCGGCCAGCGCCCGGGCGCGCGCGGCGGTCAGATCGGTGATCAGGCCGCGGATCTTTTTCGCGGTGGCCTTGGTGCGGCGCGAATGAAAGCGCGGGAACCAGCGCGGCAGCGGCAGGATCGCGGCGATATTGACGATCGGCTGGGCGCGCTGATGGTCGCGAAACTCGGAAAAGACGGCGCCGGCGGTCTGATGCTCGATCGGGATCGAGAACAGCGTGCGAAAGATCACATCGGCGGCGGCGTGGCTGGTTTCGGCCTCGATTTCAACGGGTTTGCCGTTTGCGCGGGGCGCGAGGCGCTCAACGGCGGCGATTCCGGCATCCCACATCGCGGGAAAGGTGTCGCGCAGGCGGCCGCCCTCGAAGGCGGGGTCGATGATCCGGCGCTGGCGTTCCCAGGTGGCACCGTTGGTGATGAAGACCGAGTTGCCCAAAAGCGGTTTCAGCCCTTCGCGGACACGGTTGGATTTCGGAAAATCCCGGGGGCTGCCTTTCAGCACCAGATCGACCAGCGCGGGGTCGTTGCACAGATAGCTGCGAAAGAACGGGGTGCGAAATTCCGCCATCCAGGCATGGTAAAGCCTGGCGGGCTGGGCCGAGAGAATGTCGCGGCGAAACAGTTGATAATACCGCCAGAGCGAGACCTTGTCAGGGCGGGCGGGGGGTTTGGGGGGCTGCGTCATGGTCTGTCGGTGAACTTGTTGGCGGCCGCCTCGATGCGGCTTTTTGACGGGGCGCGGCGCTGATAGCGGTCGGCCAATGTCCGTGGGCCGGCGGTGATCTGGAAATAATCATAGTCGGCGGGGCGGTCAAAGGCGCAAAGGTATTGAAAATGCAGCCGGAAGAAGCGCCAGCGCAGTTCTTGCCAGCGCTCGGGTGACAGCGTTTTGGTGAAGGCCGCCGAGATCACCAGCGGCCAGCGTTTGTCCTTGGGCGCAACGCCCGAGACGGCGACCGGGTCACAAAGCGCAAAGGCGCAGCCATCGCCGGGGGCGGTGACATCGACCCA
>DISZ01000008.1:0-173412 GCA_002422085.1 Rhodobacteraceae bacterium UBA6197 | reverse complement strand
GGTGGGGGCGCTGCCCCCACGCCCCCGGAGTATTTGGGCCAAAAAGAAGCCGGAACACGGTTTTGGCGGATCAGATCGGCAAGGATCGAGATCGCCAGATGGGCGCCCGAGGAATGGCCGACGACCAGAACTTCATCCCAGGGTTCGGTGAGCGCGGTGGCGATGGCGTCGCCGAAAGCGGTCATGCGGGTTTCGAGTGCGGCGGGGTAGGCGCCCAGCGATTGCGCCGAAAACGCATAGTCGTGCATCAGGTAATAGGCATAGAACCGGCTGTCGTGGTTGCGAAACCAGATCAGCGTGGCGGCCAGAATGGCGGCGCCGAGGGCAAGGCCAAGAAGGTTGTCGGCGGGAAAGTCCGGCAAGAGTCGCAGCAAGGCCGCCGCTGCAGCCCAGCCTGCGAGCACCCCGGCGAGGGCTTGCAAGAGCAGGGCGAAGATCGGGTAGAGGGCGGCAATGATCGGGCCCTTGCGCAGGCGCATCAGCCGAAAAAGCGCGCCGGTGCCAATATAGGCCCAGCTTGTGCGCAAGAGCTGCCAATAGGTGGCCGTGATCGAATGGCCCATGCTGTCGCGCACGATGTCGGACCAGACCAGAACCTCGATATCGGCCTCGACGGGCTGATCCTCGATCCGGGCGGTAACGTGCCAGCCATAGCGACCGCCCGCCTGTTTGGGTTTCAACCCCAGTTCATACCCCGAGATCCGGGCCTGCGCGGCGCCCTCTTTGCGGTAGAGTTCGCGGTAGCGGCGCGGGTGAATCGGGTCGTAGCCGGGGATGTAGAACACCCGGCGGCGTTTGACGGAAACGGGGGGGGCTGACATCGGGACATGGCCTTCGGGGAGCGGGGCGTTCGGAGTGACGGGGGTCGGGTGACAGGGTTTTCGGAGGCAACAGGCGATGCAGGTGCCCGTTACGCTAGCAAGAAAATCAGGCGAAAGTAAGGGCTTGTCAGTGCTGCGGCGCAAGGCCCCAGCGCGCCTCATTGGCTTCGATCGCGGCGATGCGCAGTGCGGCCTTGGGGTGCGACAAGAGCCAGGCCGGGGTGCCCGCGCCGGGCGCGCCGGTCAGATTTTCAAGCTTTTGAAACAGCCGCTTTTGCGGTGCCGTGCCGAAGCCGGCCTTGACCATCAGCGCCGAGGCCCAGGCATCGGCCTCGTATTCGTCGCGCCGCGACAGGCGGGCGGCAAGGGCGGCGGTCAGCAGATTGGCGAGCCAGACCCCGAGCCCGGGGATAAACCGCCCGAGCACCGTCATCAGCACCATGCGCAGTGCGTTCTGGCCCGAAAAGTCGATCATCCGTCGCCGCGCATGGCCTAGCGCAACATGACCCAATTCGTGTGCGATCACGCTGGCGATCTCGGTATCGGTGACCTCGCCCGCCTCGTATTTGCGCAAGAACCCGCGGGTCAGGAAGACCCGGCCGTCGGGCGCGGCGAGGCCATTGACCGGATCGACCTCATAGACCTGGACGGGCAGGCTGGGCAGATCCAGCGCGCGGGCCAGACGGGCGATCACCCCGTCCAGATCCGGATGGGCAAGCGGGCGCGACCGGGCGTCAAGTTCCTGGCGCAATCGCCATGCCGAGAAATGCCACATCACGAGGCCATAGCCGAGCATCAGCACAAGGGGCATGAACTTGATCATGGTTCAGATATGGGGGGGGCGGACAGCGGGTCAATAGGGCGACGGATGTGCCGAGGCGATCGGGAGGTCAACGCGCGCGCGCCGCCTGATAAAGCCACCAGCCCAGCGCCAGCGCCACCGTTCCCGCCGCCAGAAAGCCCAGCGCATCGGTTGCAAGTTCGGTCGCCGCCTCGAGATTGGCGCCAAAGGCCATGCCGAGCCCGACATAGACCGTCACCCAGACCGCCTCGCCAGCGACACCCGCCACCGTAAAGCGACCATGGCCGAAGCCCGAGGCTCCGGCTGCGAAATTGATCCAGGGCCCCAGCGCCGAGAAAAGCCAACGGGTGAAAAACACGGCAATTCCGCCGCTTTCCTGCAGCTTTTCGCGTGCCTTGGCGACCAGGGCGGCGCGTTTGCCCCCGGCTCCGGTCAGAAGCCGACCGGGGACAAGCTGTGCTGCGTGGCGGCCCAGGAAAAACCCCAGCTGATCGCCCAGCACCGCGCCGCCGTAAGCAGCCGCCATCAGGGACGGCAACGACAGATCCCCCGACGCGGCAAAGGCCCCCGCTGCGATCATCATGATCGACGAGGGCACCGGGATCGCCAGACAGGACAGAAAGGTGGTGATGCCCAGCAGCCACGGCCCCCAGGCGGGCAACAGGGCCAGCAGGGCTTCAGTCATGGCCGGGCTGATCGGTCGGGGCGGGGGCCTTTGCGGCTGGCAAGGCGGCGGCCAGCTCGGCCAGCAGATCGTGCAGCGGCACGCCGCGCGCCCGCGCGAGTTCGGCCAGAGTCAGGCCGCGTTCCTGTTTGATATCCAGCGCCAACGCCGCTGCCACGGCCTCGCGATCCAGGTGCCAGCTGCGCGCGATATAGCCGGGCGTCATCCAGCCCTCGGGGCTTTGCGCGCGGTGGGCCGGATCGGCCCAGTAGATCGCCGAGACCACAAAGCGGACGGCAAAGAAGCTGACCGCCACCAGTGCCAGCACAAAGCCGATAAGTGCCACGCGATGGCTTTGCCAGAGCCGCGCAAGGGTTTTCACAAAGCCGCTCATCCCAACACCTTCATCGCCCGGGTGATGCCCTCAAGCGTCAGCGGATACATCCGGTCTTCAAAGATGTCGCGGATCATCGCGGTGGATTGGGAGTAGGGCCAGACCCGTTCGGGGCTGGGGTTCAGCCAGACATGCGCCGGCCATTGGGTTCGGGCGCGGTTCAGCCAGACCGCGCCGGCCTCGGGGTTCCAATGTTCATTCGCGCCGCCGGGGTGCGAGATCTCGTAGGGGCTCATCGCGGCGTCACCGACGAAGATGCATTTATAATCAGTGCCATAGCTGTTCAACACCTGCCATGTCGGGGTCTTTTCTTCCCACCGGCGGCGGTTGTCGCGCCAGACACCCTCGTAAAGGCAGTTGTGAAAGTAGTAGTGTTCAAGATGCTTGAA
Organism: Rhodobacteraceae bacterium UBA6197; assembly: GCA_002422085.1. Classification (GTDB taxonomy): domain Bacteria; phylum Pseudomonadota; class Alphaproteobacteria; order Rhodobacterales; family Rhodobacteraceae; genus UBA6197. Next base: position 170,342 of record DISZ01000008.1, on the reverse strand, counting down.
TTCGGATTTCGCGGCTGAAAACAGCTCTTCCAGCAGCCGCACATGCGCATCCATTGAACCGCCCACGTCCAGAAACAGCACCACCTTGACCGCGTTGTGGCGCTCGGGGCGGGTGCGCACATCGATATAGCCCGCCTCGGCGCTGGCGCGGATCGTGCCGGGCAGGTCAAGCTCTTCTTCGGCACCGTGGCGCGCCCATTGGCGCAGCCGTTTCAGCGCAATCTTGATGTTGCGGGTGCCCAGTTCGACGGTGTCGTCAAAGTCGCGAAATTCGCGCTTGTCCCAGACCTTGACGGCGCGCTGATGGCGGCTGGCATCCTGACCGATGCGCACGCCTTCGGGGTTGTAGCCATAGGCGCCAAACGGGCTGGTGCCCGCCGTGCCGATCCATTTGGAGCCGCCCTGATGGCGGCTCTTCTGGTCGGCAAGACGGTCGCGCAAAGCCTTCATCAAGGCGTCAAAACCGCCCAAGGCCTTGATTTCGGCCCGCTCTTCCGGGGTCAGCAGGTTTTCGGCCAGCTTTTCCAGCCAGCCTGCGGGCAGATCGACGGCGTCCAGAACCGCCTCGGGGGGGATCGCCTCAAGCCCGGCAAAGGCGGTGGCGAAGGCCCGGTCAAAGCGGTCGAGGTGGCGTTCGTCCTTGACCATCGCGGTGCGCGCGAAATAGTAGAACCCGTCGATGTCATAGGTCACAAGGCCCGCTGACAGCCCTTCCAGAAAGCCCAGATATTCGCGCAACGAAACCGGCACGCCACCGCGTCGCAAGGCCTCGAAAAAGGGCAGGAACATGCGGTCCTCCGGTCAGGTCATTCGGTCGATGAAAAGCGTGACAAACAGGCCCAGCAGGCCAAAGGCAATCGCGTGAACGGCAGCATATTGCGCCAGATCAAAGCCGTTGCCGCCGCGCTTCTGGGCGCGGCGAAAGCCGATCAGGCCGCCGATCACTGCAGCAAGAATAACGATCATCGGCGTCTCCCGGCGTTGCTGGCGTCAGTTCAGTCGCGCCCCTGAATTGGCAAGCGCGGCGACCTCAGCGGCGCGTCTGCGCACGGCCGCATCGGAACCGAACCCATAGCGCGCCCATGACGCCGAGTCGAGCCGGGCCTGACGCGCCTCGGCGGTGTTGCCCAAGGATTGATAGGCCTCGGCCCGGATCATATGAAGTGTTGCCATCAGGGCCGCGTTTTCGCCCTCGATCGCCGGCCCGAGCGCGCGGTTCGCCAAAGCGATCGCATCCTGTGCGCGTCCGTTTGCCAGCGCAAAGGCGGCAAGCTGCATATCCACATGCGCGGCCTGAATGTCTGCCCCCGGTATGGTGCGGTAGATCGCACCGGCCTGAACAAAGGCATTGAAGGCGGTTTTGGGCGCGTCCTTTATGCTCAGCCGACCCAGCGCAAACCACGCGAACCCGGCGCGGGTATCGTGCCAGCCCCGGGCCGTGGCGATCTGCACCGCTTCACGCGCGGCGGCCTGACGCCGGGTCGGGTTGGCCTTGGCGCCCAGCGCCCGCTCGAGCGCCGCGACAAAGGCGCGGGGCGTGTCGCCGGGGTTGTCCGCCCCGGTGACCGCGCCGCCCGAGGGGTTGGCCCGCGCCAGCACCGCCGGCAGCCGCGAAAACACCTCGGGACCGGACAGGCCGCTGTGCAGTTCGGGCGCGTAATAGGCGCGTAGAATGGTCATGTCATAGCCGGTCAGAATGGTGTGAAAATTGTCGTCGTTCCAGACCGTATCGGGCAGGCGGTAGAGGTCGTTCAGCGGCCCCAGCGCCTGACTGACCTCCTCATGAAGGCAGTCGCGGACTTCTTGCGGCGCGGCGTCCGAGGGAACGAAGACCGTGGCTCGGGTGCGGGTCTGAAGCTGCGCCCAATCGGATTTCCCGCTGCGTCGGCTGCGTTTGTAGTCATCCCAGCTGGAGACGTTCGGGACCACGAAACAGGCGGCGTTGGGCACCTGCGCCTGGATCTGGCGCTTGGGCACGAATTCGACGGAAATAGAGGCGTCGGCTGCCGAGACTATGGTGATGTCGATCCCCGCCTCGTGGCGCAGCCGCGCTGTCAGCCCGGCCAGATCGGGTCCGGCATTTGGCGGCACCGCGCCCGTGGTGCGGATCGTCACCGGCCCTTCAAAGCGGGTGAACCGGGGCAGGGCGCGCCCGCTTTCCAGATAGAACGACAGTTCCATGAAATCGCGCGCAAGAGCGGCGTTGGATGGGCTGCGCGCCGGTGGCACCGCTGTCGATAGGCCCTGAACCGGATCCGCCAGCGGCAGGCTGATCGCCGTTGACATGGCCCGCGCCGTCGGCCCGTCGTCCGGTGGCGGCGCGCAACCGCCCAGCGCCAGTGCCGCGATCAGCGCCGCCGGACGGGTCAGGCCATCAAGACCCGACCGCGCTGGCCGACGCAAGCGCCGGGCAAGTTTGGCCGCATGGGCCAAGGCTGCTGCGGATGGCAGACATTCGTGACGCATGGCAGTGCGTATTCCTAGGTTAGAGGCTCAGGTTAGGAGGCGACATTAACTCCGCCTAGTAAATAGTTGTGACACAATGAGTATTTTTTGAGGGAATCGCAAGTATGGTGGCCGGCGACGGGTCCGCCCACGCCCTGTTGATGCCATGGGTCACAGCCGCGCAGGCCGTTTTCAGCCAATTTGGCGCGCCGCTTTCACCGGGCGGGCCGAATCGGCAGGGGCGGATCTCCATATTTGGGAAACGCAGTGTTTCGATATGGGAAACATGGGCCGGGATCTGCCGCGCCATCGGGGCCGGCTGGTGCACATGGAAATGCCCCGGAAAACCGGGGCATCCAGAAGATCGCCCATTCAGCCTCAGCAAAGCCTCAGGCGCGGGCGCGCCCGCCGCGGCGCCCGCCACGCCCGGTGTTGGCCGCCGCCGCTGCCTGACTGGCCTCGGCAAAGGTTGCACCTTCGCGCACCGCGTCCAGCACCCGCGCGAACCGGATCCAGTCGCCGCCGTTCGCGTCGTGGTCCATCAGCAGGTTGGCGGCGCGAATGGCCTCCATCTCGACGCTGCGAACCGGGTTCATGATGGCCGAGGTCATGCCCGCGCCAATCGCCATCGGCAGGAATGCCGCGTTGACGCCGTGCCGGTTCGGCAACCCGAACGAGATGTTCGACGCGCCGCAAGTGGTGTTGACCCCCAGCTCGTCGCGCAGCCGTCGCACCAGTTCGAACACCTGCCGCCCGGCGGTCGACAAGGCCCCGACCGGCATCACCAGCGGATCCACCACGATGTCATGCGCCGGAATGCCGAAATCGGCGGCCCGCTGCACGATCTTCTTGGCCACCGCAAAGCGCACGTCCGGGTCCATCGAAATGCCGCTGTCGTCGTTCGAGATCGCCACCACCGGCACGTTGTATTTCTTGACCAGCGGCAGCACCAGCTCCAGCCGGTCTTCCTCGCCGGTGACCGAGTTCAGCAAGGGCCGCCCATGCGCCGCCGCCAATCCCGCCTCAAGCGCCGCGGGAACCGAGCTGTCGATGCACAGCGGCGCATCGACCAGCCCCTGCACCAGTTCGATCATCGAGGTCATCAGCGGCGGTTCGGTCTCGTTCGGGTTCGGGTTCGAGTTGTAGACAACGCCGGCGTTCACATCCAGAACCATCGCGCCGCAGGCTACCTGCTCCAGCGCGTCGCGTTCGACGGTGGAATAGTCGCCCGCTTCCAGCTCGGCCGCCAGCTTCTTGCGCCCGGTCGGGTTGATCCGCTCGCCGATCACGCAGAAGGGCTCGTCAAAGCCGATCACCACGGTTTTCGTTTTGCTCTCAAGAACAGTGCGCGTCATGAATTACCCTTTTTGTGGTCCGCCACCCAGGCGGCATTGGTCTTGATGCCCCCGAGGGGAAAGAAATGCACCGATTCGATGCCGAACCCGGGGGTCGCGGCCTTGTGGCGGGCCAATTGGGTTACGAAATCGGTCGGTTCGAATGGCATGAGCAGCTTGGTCACATCGCGCGCGCGCTTTTGCAATACCCGCAAGCTGGGTCCGACGCCGCAGGAGATCGCGAATTTCAGCAGCGTTTGCAATTTGGCCGGACCCGCCACCCCGATGTGGATCGGCAGGCGGATGCCCTCGGCGGCCAGCCGGTTGGCCCAGGTGATGACCGGCGCGGCCTCAAAGCAGAACTGCGTCACGATCGCCATCTGCGCGTCGGAACGGTCGGCGAAGTCCTGTTTCCATTTCAGCGCCTGCAAGATCACCGCCTCGCCACCGTCCTTGTCGATGTCGCGGTTGCCTTCGGGGTGCCCGGCGACATGAAGCCGTTCGAACCCGTCAAAGGCGCCGCTGTCCAGCATCTGCATCGAGTTGTCGAAATCCCCCGCGGGCGTGCTGACCCCGCCACCCAGCAGCAGCGCCTGACGCACATCGGCCTCGCCCCGATACCGCGCGATCCAGTCTTTCAGCGTCGCGCCATCGGCAATGATCCGCGCCGGAAAATGCGGCATCGGCTCATACCCCTCGGCCCGCAGCCGCGCCGCGGTGGCGACCATTTCGTCAATCGGCGTGCCCTCGATATGGGCAATGTAGACCCGCGTGCCGGGCGTCAGCAGGGGGCGAAAGTCGTCGATATTGGCCGCCGTGCGCGGCATCACCTCGATCGAGCAATTGTCCAGAAACGCGGCCAAAACGTTCTTGTCGGCCGCGTCTGCAGCTGAGATCCGGGCCGGGGCCGCCTCGCGGCGGAAGTTCAAAAGCGCCATCTTCATCTCCCTCAGGCGGGCCGTTCCCAGCCGTCATTTGCGATCAACGCCGCGATCCGCGCGTCGTCGTAGTCCGAGACGACCCGGGCAAGTTCCGCCGTCGCCGCGTCGTCATCGTCGCCGGGTCGGGTGACCGGCGACGCCTTGCGCCATTCCGCCAGATAGGCGTCGCTGTCGCGCGCGCCGATCTTCATCGCACAACGGTCGATCGCCTGTTCAAAGCGCTCGGGCAGGGCGCGTTTGACCCCCCGCCGTCCCTTGCCCGCAATGATCTGGGCCGGGATGTCGCGCCAGTAAACGATGGTGATTTCCGCCATGAATGATTCCCTCCGTGCGCCAACTGATACGCGTCAAAACGACACGTTCGATGACGGATTTCGACATGTTGCACGGGGTCCGCGACCTGTCGCACCTTTGCCGGGCCCCGGACCCCGGCCGCGCACGCCCAAAGACCGCGAAATCGGCCGGCCTAGCGGCACGGGGCGCGCGTGCGGGCATTGTGGCACCGTGCTGCTTCTGTTTGGCTGAAATACTCTTGCGCCACATCCGGGCCGGGTGCCCGGGCCGGGTGCCTCCCCGACGCAAGCGCATTTCCAATTTGGCCGATCGCGGGCTTGCGCCCGGCGGCGGCTCGTCCTACCTTGGGGATAACTTGAAATCGGAGGGCGTTGACATGGCGCCCAGGCGTCCCGTGGGTGCGGGCGCGTTCCCGAAGGCGGTAGAGCCACCCGGCACCCCTCTCGCCGAACCAGCCGAGCTTTACGCCGCGCTGGACCTCGGCACCAACAGTTGCCGCATGCTGATTGCCCGGCCGGTGGGCAGCCAGTTCCATGTGGTGGACAGCTTTTCGAAAGCTGTTCAGCTGGGTCAGGGGCTTGAGGCCTCGGGCAAGCTGTCGCGTGCCTCGATGGCGCGCACGGTTCAGGCGTTGCAGATCTGTCGGCGCAAGATCGAAACCCATGGTGTCATCCGGATGCGGCTGGTCGCCACCGAGGCCTGCCGCCGCGCCCGCAATGCGCGCGACTTCATGCGGTTCGTCAAGCGTGAAACCGGCCTGCCGCTGGAGATTATCCAACCCGAGGAAGAGGCCCGTCTGGCCGTCATCTCGTGCGCGCCGCTGGTCAGCGCGCGCACCGAACAGCTGTTGGTGGTTGATATCGGCGGCGGCTCGACCGAACTGGTCTGGATCGACCTGACCGGCGTTCCCGGCCCGGACCGGGCCCGCGCGATCATGCGACTTTCGGCCGGGTTCAACGCCGATCAGGGCGCCGAGCCGGCGGCGAAGGTGGTGGACTGGATTTCGGTTCCCTTGGGGGTGGCAACGCTGAAGGACCAGTTTGCCGATGTCGAGGACGACTCGGCGCGGTTTGCGCTGATGAGCTGGTTCTTTGAGGAAAAGCTGGCCGATTTCAGCCCCTATTCCGCCGGCAGCCCGCGCGAGGGGTTCCAGATCATCGGCACCAGTGGCACGGTGACGACGGTGGCGGCTTGTCATTTGGGCCTGCGCCGCTATGACCGCACCAAGGTGGACGGGCTGACGATGTCCTCGGATCAGATTGACGCGGTGATCCGCACCTATCTGTTGTTGGGGCCTGACGGGCGGCGGTCCGATCCGCGCATCGGCCGCGATCGGCACACGCTGATCATGTCGGGGGCGGCGATCTTGCAGGCGCTGATGCGGGTCTGGCCGACGGACCGGATGTCGGTCGCGGACCGTGGCCTGCGCGAGGGGCTGCTTTACGCCCAGATGGCGGCGGATGGCGTATTGATTGAGGATGGAACATTCTGAGATGACCAAGGCACCGACAGGCAAGAACACCTCCGGGCGCGGCCAGCGCGATCTTCGGGTGCGGGTAAAGACCGCCCGCGGGCGCAAGCTCAGCTCGACCTTGTGGTTGGAACGGCAGCTCAACGACCCTTATGTGCAGCGCGCCAAGAAAGAGGGCTATCGCGGCCGCGCCGCCTTCAAGATCCTCGAACTGGATGACAAATACCGCTTTCTCGTGCCCGGCGCCCGGGTCGTCGATCTGGGCTGCGCGCCCGGTGGCTGGTGTCAGGTCGCGGTGGAACGGGTCAATGCGTTGGGCGAGAAGAAGGGCAAGAAGGTCGGCACCGTTCTGGGGGTCGATCTGCAAGAGGTGTCGCCGATTGCCGGGGCCGAAATCCATGTGCTTGATTTTCTGGGCGAGGGCGCCGATCAGCAGGTCAAGGATTGGCTGGGCGGCCCCGCCGATGTGGTGATGTCGGATATGGCGGCGGCCTCGTCGGGGCATCAGGCGACCGACCATTTGCGCATCATCATGCTGTGTGAGGCGGCGGCAGAGTTTGCCTTTGACGTGCTGGAAGAGGGCGGCACCTTTGTCGCCAAGGTGTTGGCCGGCGGCGCCGAGAACGAGCTTCAGACCATCTTGAAGAAGAACTTTACCAAGGTCGCCAATGTGAAACCGCCCGCCAGCCGTCAGGACAGTTCTGAAAAATTCGTGGTGGCGCAAGGGTTTCGCGGGCGTCGCCATGACGCGCCAAGCGACGACTAGCGGGGCGGGCGCGGCGGCGGGACCGCATGTGCGCCCGGCACCGGACCAAGCCGATTGCGATTTGGACGAATCGGCCTATTCTCGGGACTTCTGACGCAACGGAAAGCGGGGAGGCTTTTGCCGTGGTCGCAGATCGTCGCGCGCCGGCGCGCAATCATGCCGAGATCGTTCATTCCGTCGTGCAGTCGCCGGTGGCGCTGGGGCGCTCGGGGTTTGCCGCGTCCTGGCGCCGGTCGTTGATCCACCACAAGATCGATCCTGCCTTGCGTGGCGAGCCCGAACGTCTGGGCGCCGCCGCAATGGCTGCCCGGCGCGAAGCCTCGGGGCTGCTGGTCTCGATTGCGGGGCCGGTGCTGGATCGGTTGGCGCGCGCGGCGGGCGATGCGGGTTGTTCGGTGCTGCTGACCGACGCGGCCGGGCTGATTTTGGATGAGCGGGTGCGCGACGGCGATGCGGGGTATTTCCACAGCGCCGGCCTGGTGCCGGGCAGTGACTGGTCCGAGGGCGCCGAGGGCACCAACGGTATCGGCACCTGTCTGGCCGAAGCGCGCCCGGTGGTGGTCTATCGCGATCAGCATTTCCGCGCCCACAACACCGGGTTGACCTGCATGGGGGCGCCGGTTTTCGGTGCCGAGGGCGAATTGGCCGGGGTGATCGACGTGTCCTCGACCCGCGCCGACATGTCCGAGGGCTATGCCCGTCTGGTGGCGCTGACGGTGCAGGATGCGGCGCAGCGGATCGAGGCGGATCTGTTTCGGGCCTGCTTCGACGGGGCGCGGATCCTGTCGACCGGGGCGGGCGAGGCGGCACCGCAAGGGGTGATGCTGCTGGCCATCGACCGCAACGATCTGGTCGTCGGCGCCACCCGTGCCGCGCGACGTGCGCTGGGGCTCGAGGCCCAGGTGATGGGCCGTCTGGCGGCGGTTGATCTGCTGGAGGGTGGCGCGCGCGCCGGTCTGGACGGGGCACAAAAGGCCGAAATGGCCCGCGCGCTGGCCCGCAGTGGCGGAAATGTCAGCGCCGCTGCACGCGCGTTGGGCATTGGCCGTGCCACCTTTTACCGCAAGGCCAAGGCGTTGGGACTGGATGTCTGAACGCTGAACGGGCGGGCAGGGGCGTGGCCCGGCCGTCGGTGGGCGGCTGATGCCAGCGTGCGCTTGGCGCAGGGGGCGCTACCCTGTCCCCCGCGGGGGCGCGTCACTTCAGAGATGGGGCGGCGCTGCCTGTCTGGCCGTTGCGGCGGGGCCGGGTCTTTGTGCGCTTTGGTCGGCACCGGGCGATTTGCGCCCCGGTTCTCTTGCGCAGCGATAGCCCGCCCGTGGCATCCGATGCCTCCAAGGGCGTCGCGTTCTGTTTGCTCGCGCGGCACAGGTCAGGATCGCGCATAGCCCAGCTTCAAACATGGGGCGCACGAGGGGTGGCACGGACCCGTTGGGCTACCGCAAAGTGCAAGGTGGGTTTGCAAGTCCAAGCCTGGCTTCCCGCGCGACGAGATCAAGAAACACGCCTTTGACCGGTCGCGCGGCGATTTCGTCTCGGCCGAGATGGGGGTCGCTATCGGTGCCATCCTGCGCGCAAGGTTGCGCAAGCTGTTGGCAGCAGATGATCCGCTGACCGGCAGCGCAAGCTTGGTCGCGAGGATGTTTGGCGCCTGCGGGAGGGTCGGTTGACGTGGCACCAATTCGCCGCAGGCGGAAGTCGCCCACGGAATGCGAACCTTTGACCATTGATCCGTCAGAGCAACAAAGCAGATCGAGTCACCTCTTGTGGCGGCGCGGTTTTGAATTGATCCGCATGCGCGCTTGTATCACAGTCCTACCTCAAAAGGTTGGCCCGACGCGTCGCCGTGGCGCCACGACCAAGCCGGAACGGAGAGCAGGTGCATGAATGAGCTGCTGCAATCGCTGCAAGATCACCTCGCCAAAGAAGTCGTTGGCCTGATCGGCGGCATCATATTTTTCGGTTCGTGGCTATGGCAGGCATGGCAGTCGCGCGAAGCGGGAAGACCCGTCGTGACGCAAAGCTTCTTTGCCATGCGAGCGACTGCCTCGGCGCTATTGGCGGTCGAGGGGATCAGAACCAGATCGCTCTCGATCACCTTTGTCATGGTCGCAACGCTGCTGTTGATGCTTTACAATATCTACCTGCTTCGCAAACGCGCAGGCCGCGCCCTGACCGATCAGGCCGGATGAGACACAAGCGCGGTACTGTCAGGCAGCGGCAGGCACGCCGCCAGACCGTCAAGCGTTTGGACCCTCAGGCCAAGGCCAAAGACCGCCGCGCGATACCGGGCGCGCTTGAAATCATCAAACAATATCAGGCCACCGGGAGCCAGGCGTGCCAAGGCCTCTTCAAGACAGGCTTCGCGGGCGCGACCATCAATCACGATCAGGTCGAACTGCTCCTGCACGTCACGGATCGCGGACACATACCTGTCAAAATACTGCCCCTCAAAGCCGAACTTGCCCGAGCCGATACGGCCCTCTGCCTGCGCAGCCACGCGGGTGAGCGTCACATGGTCGAACCCTGCAATCCGGGGTGCGACCACATCGGCCCAAGTGCTGTCATGCTCGACCGAGATCACCTCGCCCGCGCGTTTGGCCAGCCAAACGGTGCTTGCGCCTGATCCCCATTCGAATACCCGTGCACCGGGTTTTGCAGCCAGATACTGATCGACCGCATCAATGGCGTCAAAGGTCCACCACGGTATGTCGAGCCGCACCAGATCGTCGATGTCATAGATTGCGAAAAGCGAGCGGAACCAACGGGCGCCGCGTCCCTTGCGACGTTCCAGCCGGTCAAGAATGCCAATGGAACCGAGCACCCGGCGCGCGCCCCGCAAGAGCAATACGTAGACAAGGCGAATGGTCTTGTTCACAGCAAACCCTCTGAACGGCAGGGCTGGTTTTGCGACACGGTCTTGTCAATGACGTATTTGTCGCGCTCCTTGAGGCCCGAGGCTTGCAGCAGTTCGGCCACCAGACCGACGCCCAGAATTTGCATGCCCGTTACGGTCAGAAGGATGCCGATGAACAGCAAGGGCCGCGTGCCGATCGGCCCCATCCCCAGCAACCACAGCACCGAGAGATAGGCGATAAAGCTGGTGCCCAGCAGCAACAGGGGAAAGCCTATCATCGCGAAAAAATGCAGCGGGCGCGACTGGTAACGGGTCAAGAGCTTTACTGTGCTCAGATCGAGCAGCCCCTTGATCATCCGCATCGTGCCATATTTCGACTGGCCGTGTTCGCGCGCATGGTGCTGCACGGGGATCTCGGTGCAGCGATAGCCCACCGCATGCAAAAGCGCAGGGGTGAACCGGTGCAGCTCGCCATAGAGGTTCAGGCGCTTGGCGGCGCGGCGCGTATAAGCCTTGAAGCCACAATTGATGTCATGCAGGTCGATGTCGAACATCTTTGCCGTCATCCGGTTGAAGATGCGCGACGGCAGCGTCTTGCGGATAGGATCGTTGCGCATCTGTTTCCAGCCCGACACAACGTCATAGCCTTCTGACAGCTTTTCAAGAAACCGCGGGATTTCGGTCGGGTCGTCTTGCAGATCTGCGTCTATCGTCAGGATGATATCGCCGTGGGCCTGCGCGATCCCGGCCGACAGTGCCGATGCCTTGCCAAAATTGCGGGTAAAGCGGATCAGCGTCACATTGCGATTGCCGCGTGCCAGTTCGACCACGATCGCATCGCCCCCGTCGCGACTGCCGTCATCGACAAATATCATTTCCCATGGGCGCCCGGTCGTGTCCATCACCTCGCGAACACGCGAGAACAGCGGCTCAAGCGTGGCGCATTCATCCAGAAAAGGCACCACGATCGACACGCTTGTCGCGGCCGAATCCGTTGGCAATTGTCCTTCGTCAGCTACAAGCCGCAGGTCGAAATTCATTTGCTTTCCGTTCCAGTTCAAGCTGGTTTGTTTTTGCCGCACTGCCTAAAGTCTTGGGCAATTCGGTCAGAATTAAGACGGACACAAGGCAAAAATGACGTCGCTTGAAGAAACGATCTCCCAGAAGAATTGGTGGATCGCGCGGCTGTTCGCGCTGGTGGTTGTGCCGTTGATCGGCGCTTATACCTTGCTGGAACCGTTCGGACGCGATCAGGGGATACACGCAACGATCGCCTATGCGCTGGACAACGGTCTGGTCACCTATCGCGATGTCTTCAACATCAAGCCGCCATTGACCACGGCCGTGCATTGGCTGTCGCAGGTGCTGTTTGGGCATTCGATGATGGCAATCCGTGTGCTCGACATGATTTTTGCGGCGCTGACCGCGCTTGCCCTCGTCGAGATCGGGCGACTGTTGCGGCGCGGCCTTGTTTTCGGCTTTGCCGCCCCCGCAGGTTTTGCGCTGATGTATTACAGCTACGGATTTTGGGAGCACGCCCAGACCGATGGCTGGGCCGGGTTTCTGGTGGTGCCGGCGTTGTGGTTGATGCTGCTTGGATGGCAATGCCCGAGAGGCGCCGAACGTCTGTGGCTGATGGCAGGGTCGGGCGTGGCGCTGGGGCTGGCTTTCGGGCTGAAATACACAATCGGCGGGGCGGGCGCGTTGATCTTTGCGCCCCTGATGGCGGGGCTGCTCGGACAAACCGGCAGCCGGTTCCTGATGCGTGATCTGATGGCCTGTGTGCTGGGCGGATTGGCGGTTCTGGCGCTGATCGTCATCGTGATGGCGGCTTTCGGTGCACTTGATCCGTTCCTTGAAATTCAATCCTTTCTTGCCGGTTATGTCGGCTATGCGCCCGAGCACAGGCCGACCCTGCTGCGCGAATTTCTATTGATCGGCATGCCCTCTTCTTACCTGATCGCAGCCGTGGCCGCAGGGCTGGTCGCCGCCGGGATGGAGTGGTGGCGAACACGGCGGTCGCTGACCTTGGTGGTCGCGCTGCTCTGGGGGCTTGCAGGATGGGTGTCCGGGCACGTTCAGGGCAAGGGTTTCAGCTATCACTACTTGCCCATGTTGCCGGTCTACGCGCTGCTGTTTGGTCTCGCAATTGAAGCCGTCGCAGGCCTGGTGCGCAAACCCGTGCACATCCGTGTCGTTGTCTTCGTGTTGCTGAGCGGGCTTTATTTGCCCAGCCACGCGGCAAACTTCGCGACTCTGGGGCTGATCGCCCTTGGACAACCAGATCCGACAAGGGTCTTTATCGCGACCACCCCCTCATCGTCCGATTTCGACCTCGCCGAAGTCGTCGATTTCGCGGCCGTGGTGAAAGCGCATCGGAAGCCCGGCGATCGCCTGTTTTTATGGGGATTTAGCACGATGCTCTATTTCCTGACCGATGAGCCACCTCGCTACCGCTACCCATATTCCTGGCCGTTCATGGTCAGCTACTACGATGGACGCTACACACAGGACCTGCTTGACCGGCTCCACGCGAACCCTCCAGAGCAATTCGTGGTGCAATCGCAAGATGCGACGCGGTGGGTGACCTATAACGAGAAAAGCTCGAGTGAAATGCTGGCCGAGTATCCGGCGCTTGCGATGTTCTTGACGCAGAACTATCGCCTCGTGGAACAGCGCCCGCGCTTTGCGCTTTATGAGTTGGTCGCCCGCGAGAAATGAGGCCGTAAGAAGCGACCCGGCTTTGCTGAACCGGCCCGGCCGCAAAGCAGGCGATGAAGTTTTCCGGTTTCGGCTGGCCTGGTGCGCAAACCGGCCAGAGACCGAGCATCCGCTTTCCTTGGAGGGCGTCATTCCACGCGCTGAGTGTGCGGCGTTGCTGGCGCCAGTTCGTCATGCGGTGGGTTGGAGCGGCAGGTTTGCGCCTCGGAGCCGGCAAACAACATTCCATCTTGTCGAGAGGGGGGCGCTGCCCCCGTCCTGCGGACTCCCCCGGAGTAGTTGGGCCAAACAGAAGCAAGGGGGGCCGCGTTCAGGTGCGGCGGATCGGGGCGGGTGCCGGTCGTCGCGGCGGGTTCTGGCAATGCTGCATGTGCACCTGTCTCAGCCTTGAGACAGTCTTGCCATGCGCCCTTCGCCGGACGGCTATGCATGGGGCGAGCGGCGACACAAGGTTTCTGGCATGCCGGGCCGAACAGGGCGCCGGTCCATATGGGAGGAACAGCAATGGCCAACGATCTGGCACAGAATTTCAAGGGCGTCATGGTGTCGCCGTTTCGCGCGCGCTACGACAATTTCATCAACGGTGAGTTTCGTGCGCCGAACAAGGGGCGCTATTTCACCAATACCACGCCGCTGACCGGCGGCGCGATTGGCGAGATCGCCCGCTCGGATGCCTCGGATATCGAGGCGGCACTGGATGCGGCCCATGCCGCCAAGGACGCGTGGGGGGCGACCTCGGTGGCCGGGCGCGCCAATATCCTCAGCGCCATCGCGCAGCGCATGGAGGAAAACCTCGAGCTGCTGGCGGTGGCGGAAACCTGGGACAACGGCAAGCCGATCCGCGAGACGCGGGCCGCCGATCTGCCGTTGGCGATCGACCATTTCCGCTATTTTGCCGGTTGCGTGCGCGCGCAAGAGGGCAGTCTTTCGCAGATTGACAACGATACGGTCGCCTATCACTTTCACGAGCCTCTGGGCGTTGTCGGCCAGATCATCCCGTGGAACTTTCCGCTGTTGATGGCGTGTTGGAAACTGGCGCCGGCGCTGGCGGCGGGCAACTGTGTGGTGCTGAAACCGGCAGAGCAGACCCCGGCCTCGATTCTGGTCTGGATCGAGCTGATCGGGGATCTGTTGCCGCCCGGCGTCTTGAACATCGTCAACGGCTTTGGCCTTGAGGCGGGCAAGCCGCTGGCCTCGAGCCCGCGGATCTCGAAGATCGCCTTTACCGGGGAAACCACCACCGGCCGTCTGATCATGCAATATGCCAGCGAAAACCTGATCCCGGTGACGCTGGAACTGGGCGGCAAAAGCCCCAACATCTTTCACAAGGATGTTTGCGCCGAGGATGACGATTTCTTCGACAAGGCAATCGAGGGCTTTGTGATGTTTGCGCTTAATCAGGGCGAGGTCTGCACCTGCCCGTCTCGCGCGCTGATCCATGAGGATATCTACGACAAGTTCATGGACCGGGCCTTGGCGCGGGTGAAGGCGATCGTGCAGGGCGATCCGCGCGACGGGGCGACGATGATCGGCGCGCAGGCATCCAGCGAGCAGAAGGAAAAGATCCTCAGCTATTTCGATATCGGTCGCAAGGAAGGTGCCGAAGTGCTGACCGGTGGCGCCGAGGCGCAGCTTGGTGGCGATCTGGCGGGCGGCTATTACATCCAGCCGACCGTCCTGAAGGGTCACAACAAGATGCGGGTGTTCCAAGAAGAGATCTTTGGCCCGGTCGTGTCGGTGACGACGTTCAAAGACCACGAAGAGGCGCTGTCGATTGCCAATGACACGCTTTACGGTCTGGGTGCGGGTCTGTGGTCGCGTGACGCCAATACCTGCTACCGTTTTGGCCGGGCGATCAAGGCGGGTCGGGTCTGGACGAACTGCTACCACGACTACTCGGCCCATGCGGCTTTTGGCGGCTACAAGCAGTCGGGGATCGGGCGTGAGACGCACAAGATGATGCTCGATCACTATCAGCAGACCAAGAACATGCTGGTCAGCTACAGCCCGAAAAAGCTGGGCTTCTTTTGAGGCTTCGGCAACCGGGGGGCCGTCTGGCCCCCCGCACGCCGGCAACCGGGGGCCGTCTGGCCCCCCGCACGCCGGCAACCGGGGGCCGTCTGGCCCCCTGCATTTCGCGCGGGGCGCCACGGCTTTTCGCGCGGATTCCATGACAGCGAAACCGCGAGGGTCCGATGAACGACAAGGTCAGCGCTACGCCGGCGGCACTTGAGCTTTTGGCCGAAATCGTGGCCGAGCACGGACCGGTCCTGTTTCACCAATCGGGTGGGTGCTGCGACGGTTCGGCGCCAATGTGCTATCCGCAGGGCGAATTTCGGATTGGCGAGCACGACGTGC
The DNA here is from genome assembly GCA_002422085.1 of Rhodobacteraceae bacterium UBA6197. Lineage (GTDB taxonomy): Bacteria > Pseudomonadota > Alphaproteobacteria > Rhodobacterales > Rhodobacteraceae > UBA6197. The sequence goes on along the minus strand of DISZ01000008.1, from coordinate 155,155 downwards.
TGCTGGGCGAGATTGGCGGCATGCCTGTCTATATTTCCGGGGCGCAGTATGAGGTCTGGAAGCACACCGACCTGATTATCGACGCCATCGCGGGGCGGGGCGGGATGTTCAGCCTCGACAACGGGCGCGAACGGCGGTTCCTGACGCGATCCGAGGTTTGTCGGGTGAAGTGAACGCAACATTAGCTTTTTCCGACTAGTCAAGAACGGATTTCCGCGTTGGAGAAAGCCATGACTATCCGTCGTCAGATCCTGCTGTTGCCTGTCGGGGTGGCGCTTTTGGCGTGCCTGCTGATGGCGGCGGGTCTGTTCTTTCTGGACCAGAAGACCAGACAGGTTACGCGCGGACGCGAACTTGACATCGCCGAACAGGGCTTGCGCACCGCAATCGACACGACGTTGGCCGATGCCCTTGACCGGGCCGCGCTGATTGCCAGCCTGCCGCAAGTCCAGACCGCCGTGGCGGCGCGCGATGACGCGGCACTTGAGCAGATGTTCGGGTCGGCATGGGCCTTCCTGCGCGACGAAACCGGCATCGAGCAATTGCAGTTTCATACCGCGCCGGCGACCTCGTTGATCCGCATTCACAACCTCAAGAAGCGTGGCGATGATCTTTCGGCGTTTCGCAAGACGGTGGTGGATGCCAATATTTCGGGCCGGTCGTTGATGGGGCTGGAGCGGGGCCGCGCCGGGCTCGGGGCGCGGGGCGTGGCGGTGATCCGGCACGAAGGGCGCCCGGTCGGCACTGTCGAAGTCGGATTGAGCATGGCCGAACCTTTCCTGCGCGATCTCGCGGCGCGCACTGGCAACAGCTATGAATATTACGCGATTCCAGAAAGCTCGATCGATGTCTTTGGCGACAAGGATGCGCGCGAGGCGCGCGTCGGCGCAAGCGGCGCTCAAGGGCCGCTTTTGACGGTTGAGGATCTGCAGAGGTTGCGAACCGGCGGGATGCTGGAACGCGATGTGGATCTGGCGGGCGCGCATCACTTCATGCGGGCCATCGCGGTGGCGGATTATAGCGGCTCGGTGGCGGGTGTGTTCACCGTGGCCACGCCAACCGCGATCTACGACACGAACAACGCCGCGGGAACCTGGATTTCGGTCGGCGCGGCGGCGCTCTCCGTCCTGGTGGCGGCGGTGCTTGCGTTGGTGTTTGGCCGTGGGATCGTGGCGCAGATCAGCGCCCTTGCGCAAAGCACGGTGGCATTGGCACGGGGAGAAGGTTCCGTGCATGTCATCGGGGTAGAGCGGCCCGATGAACTGGGCGAAATGGCGCGTGCGCTTGGCGTTTTTGCCGAGAACCTCGTGCAAAATGAACGCATGCAGGCGGATTTGCGCGACACGGAAGAAAGCGCCCGTCGGGCCGAGGCCGCGCGCCTGCACCAGGAAGCCGAGGCCCGTGCCGCACGCGATGCCGCCGCGCAAGAGACCGAGGCCTTGCACCGCCGTATCGCGCGCGAAGAAATGGCGGCCGCGCGCGCCCGCGAAGAGGCCGCTACCGCTCAGCTTGCCGAGCAGAGCCGTATTGTGGCGGTGCTGGCACAGGGGCTCGAGGCGCTGTCGCGCGGGGATCTGACGCAGGTGCTGCTTGATCCCTTGCCGGGCGACTACGACAAACTGCGGCACGATTTCAACGATGCGGTGGCGCAGCTGTCGCGCGCGCTTTCGAGGATCGTGCAGGGTGCCACACATATTGATGCCGAGGCCGTCGGGATCGCCCGGTCAAGTGACGAACTGACGCAGAACACCGAACGCAATGCGGCCACATTGGAACAGACCGCGGCGGCGCTGAACCAGCTGACGGTATCGGTGCAATCGGCGGCCGAAGGGGCTTCGCTGGCCAAGGATCTGGCCGGGGAAGCCCGCACCAACGCCGAAACCGGTGTCGAGGTGGTGGCCCAGGCGGTGTCGGCCATGGCGGCGCTGGAGACCTCAGCGCAGGCGATTTCCCGAATTACGACTGTGATTGACGACATCGCCTTTCAGACCAACCTGCTGGCCCTGAATGCCGGGGTCGAAGCCGCGCGGGCCGGTGACGCCGGACGCGGCTTTGCCGTGGTGGCCTCGGAGGTGCGCGCGCTCGCGCAGCGCTCGTCCGAGGCGGCGAAAGAGATCTCCGGTCTGATCGACGCGTCTGACACGCAGGTGCATGCGGGCGTCACATTGGTTGGCCAGACCGGCGACGCCTTGGCGCAGATACTCGCTTCGGTGCGCGACATTTCTGACCGGGTCGTGCAAATCGCGGTGTCATCGCGCGAGCAGGCAGGCGGCATCTCAGAGATCAATGCCGCGTTGAACCAACTGGGCCAGACAACGCAACATACCGCGACGATGTTTGAACGCACCTCAAATTCCGGTCGTACTCTGACAGAGGAAAGTGCGGCGCTGCTGGACGCTGTTGGCGCATTCACCTTGTTGCCGGATGCGACAATCACCGGCTGCACTGTCGCGGCGGAATAGGCGACGTGCCGGGCGCCGCCCATTCGCGCTGCGGCAGCCCGCCGCGCGGCCAAGGCCACCTTTGGGGACAAACGACAATGCCGTGCTGTACCAACCTCCGAGGGGCGCGACCCGATCAGCGGCCGCGCCCTTCAGCTTGTGTCCGGATCGGGTGTCGCGCGCCTCAGAGGGTCACGCGAAAACGGGCAAAACCGTCGGGCCCGTCGCCCGCCTCATCGATCGTCAGGCCACGGGCGCGGATATCGTCAAGGTAAGTCGCCGCCTTGGGGCCGGTATCAAACAGCACCGTCGCCCCACCCGCAGGCGCCAGCCGCCAGTTGCCGTCGGCGGCAGGGGCGATTGTGCCCTGATCGATGATATAGCGCACGATCACGTCGCGGTTGGTGTCGGGCGATTGCAGAATGACGGTGGAACCGTCGGCGCCCGGAAAATAACCGCCGCCCGAGGCTCGGTAGTTGTTGGTAGCGACGATGAATTCTGCATCCATGTCAATCGGTTGACCGTTGAAGCTAAGGTTGATGATGCGGTGTGCCTCAGGGTTGATGACCACCCCGTCGTTGTCATAGCGCGAGGCTTGGGTCACGTCGATTTCATAAGTCACACCGTCGATCGTGTCGAAGTTGTAGGCCGGGAAGGCCGGATCGATCAGCGGTTGGTCGGCACCGCCGGGCGTGATCTGCGCAAAGATCCCGGCCGAGCGTTCAAGCCACTCGCGCACCTGCGCGCCGGTGATCCGCACTGCCTGAAGCGTGTTGGGGTAAAGGTAAAGGTCGGCCACGTTCTTGATCGCCACCGGACCCACGGCCACATCGGTGTAATACTCGGGTCCGCCGCGCCCGCCCGATTTGAACGGTGCCGCCGCCGACAGGATCGGCAGGCCCTCGTGCTCGGTTCCCTTCAGCAGATCGGCCACATACCAGCTTTGCGCCAAGCTGACGATCTGCACCGAGGGGTCGTCGGCCAGCAGGGAAAAGTAGGAATGCAGCGGGGCCGAGGTCTGGCCGACTTCGGCGCGCACATACTCCAGCGTCTGGGCGTGCACCTCGGCGGTGGCTTCGATCGCGGGGGCATAGTCCGGCACCAGTGCGGTGATCTTGCGGTCTTCGCCGCGCTGATAGATCGGGCGGGCCTCGCAGGCAAAGCTGGCAACGCGCCAGCCATCATCCTCGCGGGTCAGCAACAGATCAATCAGCCCCAGATGCGAGCCCCAGAACCCCGGCATCACCGCGGGCTTGCCCATCAGCGTGCCCTTTTCAAGGTCGATGCCCTCGCCCTCGTAATCCTTCGAAGGCCAGACCCGGTGGGCATGCCCGGTGACCACGGCGTCGATGCCCTCGATCCCGGCCAGTTGCAGCGAGGCATTTTCCATCATCTTGGCCTCTGGCCCGACGGTGATCCCCGAATGGCTGAGCGCGACCACGATATCGACCCCTTCGGCGCGCAGCGCCGGCACCCAGGCGCGGGCCGCTTCAAGAATGTCGCGGGTCTGATAGCTGCCCTCCAGATGGGCGCGATCCCATTGCATGATCTGCGGCGGCACAAAGCCGATCAGGCCAATGCGGATCGGATGCGTTTCGCCCGCGCCATCGGTCAGGTCGCGCTCGAGGATCAGGTAGGGTTGCAGGAAAAGTTCGTCTTCCAGCGGGTTGTCACCCAGCTTGTGGGCAAAGTTGGCACAGATCAGCGGGTGTTTCGCGCCCGCGTTGACATGTTCGAGGAATTCCATCCCGTAGTTGAATTCGTGGTTGCCCAGCGTGCCCGCGTCATAGCCCAGCGTGTTCATTCCGGCGATGACGGGGTGAATGTCGCCTGCGTTCATGCCGCGCGCATAGGCAATGTAGTCGCCCATCGGGTTGCCTTGCAGGTAGTCGCCATTGTCAACCAGAAGCGTGTTGGTGGCCTCGGCGCGAATCGCCTCGATAATGCTGGCGGTGCGGGCAAGACCCATCGTGTCATTGGGTTTGTCGGCGTAGTAGTCGTAAGGCTGCACATGGCAATGCACATCCGACGTGGCCATGATGCGCAGATGCGCCTCGCCGGCGCTGGCGCGGGCGCTGAACGGGTGCAGCATCAGCGCGCCCCCCAGAGCCGAGGATCGAAGCAGGAATGCGCGGCGCGTAAAACTGGTCATGGTGAAACCCCCAAGCTGAAATCAGATTTGGTGTAAGCTAGCACAATGACAGGCGAATGACGAAGCAGATTAGCCGCCCCGGCGGAAAGCCGAGGGGGTCTTGCCGGTCTTGGCGTGGAAGCTGCGGGTGAAATAGGCGGGGCTGGTAAAGCCCAGCGCCTCGGAGATGGTTTTCACCGGCTCACGGGTTTCGGTCAGCAGGCGGCGCGCCTCGTAAAGGCGGCGGTCCTGCAACAGATCGGACGCCGGGCGCGAACAGCTTTCCCGGCAAACCCGTGTCAGATGGGTCGGCGTCACGCCCAACCGCGCGGCATAGTCGGCCACGCCCTCGCCCGAGCGGAAATCACGTTCCAGCAGCGTCGTAAAGCGTGCGACCAGCCGTTTGGCGGCGGTCGGGCGTTTCACCTCGGCCTCGGCCAACGAAACCTGACGTTCCAGCCAGACGCCAAGCAGCCCCAGATGGTGCCGCGCAGCACGGTCGGCGCCCGGGCGCTTGCTGTCGAGTTCGCGCTGGACCTGTTCGATGATGACGGAAAGTTCGGTTTGCGGCGCGGCCTCGCGGATGCGCAGGTGTTGGGCGGCATCGGGCAGCGTCACGTCAGAGCCACGGCCAAGGAAGATCGCCTGCCCGTGGGTCTGCAACCCGACCTCAAAGCCATGCATCACGCCCGCCGGGATGAACACCGCGTTATGTGCCCCATAGCCGCGGGTCACCCCGCCCAATGTGATCCGGCCCTGACCGCGGGTAAACCACAACAGCACCGGTTCGTTCAGGGCGCGCATCGCCTCGACCCGCCAACGCCCGCCCGCCGCCAGCCTCGGAATCGGGATGATCCGCACGGATGCGGGCGTTTCGGGCAGCATCATGCGTACCGGCGCCGGCCGCACCGGTAGGGCGGGCCGGGGATCTTGTGCAAACTGCGACAAGGGAGGGGCAGTGAAAAGTTTCACGCGATGGGTCCGTTTCCAGCTTTGAATTTGCATGAAGATTATGCCTGAACCCCCTCGAAACCAACCGGAAATCGCAGCATCGGCGGAAAGACTCCGCCGAGCCTTTACGGACGCGCTATCTTGTGCCAGTGACGCATCCGACCACGAAACCATGTGCGTTGACGCTTGGCGTATTGGCGGGAAGCCGCTTGTGCTGCCATGGTTGCATCGGCCAATGTGCAGTCGCCGCACAGATGTGCGACCAGTTCCGGCGCACCGATCGCGCGGGCCCAGGGCGCGCTGGGTTGCCAGATGGGCAGGACGGCGCGAACCTCGTTCAGCGCGCCCTCGGCCAACATCTGCAAAAAGCGCCGGTCAATCCGCGCGGCCAGCCAGTCCCGGTCGGCCTCGATCAACAGCGGCGTGCAGTCGGCCAGCGGCAGCAGCGGCGCGGGTGTGTCATCTTGCCAGGCCGCCAAGCCGCGCCCGGTGGCGGCTTGCACCTCCCAGGCGCGCTGGATCCGGGCCGGGTTCAGCCGGTCGATTCGCGCCAGGGTTGCGGGGTCCAGCTCGGCCAGAAGCGCCCCCACGCCTTCGGCTGCAAGCCGCGCATCGGCCCGTGCGCGCAGTGCCGGCGGTGTGGCCGGGATCGCGGCCAACCCCTCGGTCAGTGCCGACAGGTAAAGCCCGGTGCCGCCGGTAATCACCAGCCGCTGCCCGCCCGCCAGCAAGCCCGCCACCTCGCGCAGCCAGTGGCCGACGGAATAGTCTTGCCCCGGTTTGATGTGGCCATAAAGCGCATGACGCGCCAGCGCCTCGTCGGCCGGACCGGGCCGCGCCGACAGCACGCGCCAGCACGACCAGACCTGAAGCGCATCGGCATTGACCACGATCCCGCCTTGCGTGCGCGCCAGCTCCAGCGCCAGCGCTGATTTGCCGCTGGCCGTGGGTCCGGCGATCAGAACGTGCCGGGAAGGGTCGATTTGTGCCAGATCCGTCAACATCTTGCCTGTCTCTTCATCGGCGCCGCAGGATATTTCCCGCCGATCCGGGAAATCGCGAAAACGCGAGGTTGAACCCGGCCCCCATTTGCGACATTTTGCGCGCCGATGACAACCAAGCAGATAGGACCCCAGATGAGCGCGCAATCCGAGCCCAAAGTCACCTACAACCGGGTGTTGCTGAAGATCTCGGGCGAGGCGCTGATGGGCGATCAGGGCTATGGGCTGCACCCGCCCACCGTGGCGCGGATCGCGCAAGAGGTGAAATCGGTGCACGATCTGGGCGTCGAGATCTGCATGGTGATCGGCGGCGGCAACATCTTTCGCGGCTTGCAGGGCAGTGCCCAGGGGATGGAGCGCACCACCGCCGACTATATGGGCATGCTGGCCACGGTGATGAACGCGCTGGCGATGCAGGCCGCGCTCGAGGCGCTGCAAATCCATACGCGGGTGATTTCGGCGATCCCGATGGATCAGGTCTGCGAACCCTATATCCGCCGCCGCGCCGTGCGCCATCTGGAAAAGAAGCGGGTCTGCATCTTTGCGGCGGGCACGGGCAATCCCTATTTCACCACCGATACCGCCGCCACCCTGCGCGCCAACGAGATGGGCTGCGAAGCGATCTTCAAGGGCACCAAGGTCGATGGCGTTTATGACAAGGATCCAAAGAAATTCCCCGATGCAAAGCGGTATGAAAATGTCAGCTATGACGAGGTATTGCAAAAACATCTGGGGGTCATGGATGCCAGCGCCATCGCACTCGCGCGCGACAACCACCTGCCGATCATCGTGTTCAGCCTGGATGAACCGGGCGGATTCAAGGGCATTCTCAGCGGGCAGGGGACCTATACGCGGGTTCATGGCTAAGCCTATCTTTCAAGGGCCGGACCCGCTAAAAGGGCCGGGTCGCAGATAAAAGACGGAAACCACCATGTCGGATGAGATTGAGATTGACGTTGATGACCTGAGCCGCCGGATGGAAGGCGCGATGGTGGCACTCAGGCAGGAATTCGCATCATTGCGCACCGGGCGGGCCTCGGGCTCGATGCTGGAACCGGTGATGGTGGATGCCTATGGCACGCTGACCCCGGTCAATCAGGTCGGCACGGTGAACGTGCCCGAACCGCGGATGGTGACAATCAACGTCTGGGACAAGGGCTTGGTCAGCAAGGTGGAAAAGGCGATCCGTGATTCGGGGCTGGGGATCAATCCGCAGACCAATGGCACGATCATCATGCTGCCGATCCCCGAGCTGAACGAGGAACGCCGCCGCGAACTGACCCGTGTTGCCGCGCAATATGCCGAACACGCCCGCGTCGCCGTGCGCAATGTGCGCCGTGACGGCATGGATCAGGTGAAGAAGGCCAAGGCCGCCGGCATGTCCGAAGATGACCAGAAATTCTGGTCCGATGAGGTGCAAAGCCTGACCGACAAGGCCATTGCCAACGTCGACAAGGCGCTTGATGCGAAACAGGCAGAGATCATGCAGGTCTAGGCCTGCGTTGATGTCGGAAAGGGCTGGCCGATGGCCGTGAGCGAAGCAATCCCCGCCGTCGGAGCCGTGGACTACGGGGTGCCTCATGTTGCGGTCATCATGGATGGCAACGGACGCTGGGCGAAAATGCGCGGCTGGCCCCGGCTTGTCGGCCATCGGCGCGGTGCCGAACGGGTCAAGCAGATCGTGCGGGCCTGCCCTGATATGGGGGTAAGCTGGCTGACGGTCTATGCGTTTTCAACCGAGAATTGGAAGCGTTCAACCGAGGAAGTCCTTGGTTTGATGAAGATCTTTGCGCGCTACATCGAGAAAGAGGCCGACGCGCTGTCGGCCGAGGGGGTCAGGATGCGCTTTATCGGCGGGCGCGATCGGCTGGACCCCAAGCTGCAAAAGCTGATGGCCGGGATCGAGGCGCGCACCGCCGGCAATACTCGCCTGAACCTGACCGTGGCGATCAATTATGGCGGCCGCGATGAATTGGCCCGTGCCAGCGCCCGCCTGGCGCGCGATCTGGCTGCCGGGGTGATTTGCGAGGCTGATCTGGGCGAGGCAGCCCTGGAAGCGCGGCTTGATACGGCCGGCATCCCGGACCCGGATCTGGTGATCCGCACCTCGGGCGAAAGCCGGACCTCGAATTTCATGCCGTGGCAGGCGGCCTATTCCGAATACGAATTTACCCAGACGCTTTGGCCCGATTTCGGCCCGGAGGCGCTGGCCGAGGTGCTGGCGCGCTTTGGCCAACGGGAGCGCCGTTTCGGCGGGGCCAAGGCATGAGCGGGACCGCCCTGTGATGGGGGTCAGCGGGCGCTGGGGCGATTTGCGGGCGCGCACGCTGTCGGCGGTGGGCATGGTTGTCGCCGGTGGGGTCCTGATCTGGGTCGGCGGGCCGTGGTTCGCGGCGCTGGCGGTGCTGGTGAGCGGGCTGATGATCTGGGAACTTGCGATGATGACCGCGCCGGGCAAAGCCCGTGAGGCGCGGCTTTTGGGGCTGCTTGGCGCCGCTGCGCTGGCTTTGGTGTTTTATGCGCATCTGCCGTTCGTGCTGGTCGTGCTGGTGTTGCCGTCGCTGCTGGGGCTGGCGACCGCGCGCAAGGACCGGCTGATTTTCGCGCTCTATGCGCTGGCGGTGATGCTGGCGGGCTATGGCATGGTGGCGTTTCGCGCGGGCCTCGGGCTGGAGATGATCTTGTGGATCGTCGCGGTGGTCGTGGCCTCGGATATCGCGGGCTATTTTGCCGGGCGGACGATTGGCGGGCCAAAGTTCTGGCCGCGCGTCAGCCCGAAGAAGACATGGTCGGGCACGGTGGCGGGCTGGCTTCTGGCGGTGGTCGTGGGCTGGGGCTTCGTGGCGGCGGGGCAGGCGGGGGGCGCGCTGATCGCGCTGTCGCCGCTGGTGGCGTTTGCCGGGCAGATGGGCGATATCGCCGAAAGCTGGATCAAGCGCCGTTGCGGCGTCAAGGACAGCTCGAACCTGATCCCGGGCCATGGCGGCGTGCTGGACCGGTTCGATGCGCTGCTGGGCGCGGTCGTGGTGCTGCTGGGGGTGGCGATCTTCATGCCATTGCCGCAGGTCGGGAGCTAGGGATGCGCAGCGTTTCGGTGTTTGGCGCAACCGGGTCGATCGGCGAAAGCACGTTTGATCTGCTTGTGCGTCAGGGCGGCCCCGCGGCGTTTCGCACGGTCGCGCTGAGCGGCGGGCACAATGTCGTGCGGCTGGCCGAAATGGCCCGCGCGCTGCGCGCCGAGGTTGCGGTCACCGCCTTTGACGCCTGCCTGCCGGCGCTGCGCGAGGCGCTGTCGGGCAGCGGCATCGCGGCGGCCTCGGGCCCGGCGGCGCTGCTCGAGGCTGCCGACCGCCCCGCCGATTGGGTGATGAGCGCGATTGTCGGCGCGGCGGGGCTGGCGCCGGGGTTCCGGGCGCTGTCGCATGGCGCGACGCTGGCGCTGGCCAACAAGGAAAGCCTGGTCACCGCCGGGCCATTGCTGCTGGCCGAGGCGGCGCGGCACGGCGCCCGCATCCTGCCGGTGGACAGCGAACATTCGGCGGTGTTTCAGGCGCTGACCGGCGAAGACATTTCGGCGGTCGAACGGATCATCATTACCGCCTCGGGCGGCGCGCTGCGCGACTGGCCGCTGGAACGGCTGGCAACGGCGACAGTTGCCGATGCCTCGCAGCACCCGAATTGGGCGATGGGCCAGCGGATCACGATCGATTCCGCCTCCATGTTCAACAAGGCCATGGAGGTCATTGAAACGCACGAGTTTTTTGGCGTGACGCCGGGGCAGATCGAGGTGCTGGTGCACCCCGAAAGTCTGGTGCACGCGCTGGTCGGGTTTCAGGATGGTGCGTTGATGGCGCATCTGGGCGCGCCCGATATGCGCCACGCGATAGGCTATGCGCTGAACTGGCCGCACCGTGCGCCGCTGCCGGTCGCGCGGCTGGATCTGGCACAGCTGGGGCAACTGAGCTTCAGCGCGCCCGACGAGGCACGCTTTCCCGCGCTGCGGCTGGCGCGCGAGGTGATGGTGGCGGGCGGTTTGGCCGGGGCGGTGTTCAACGCCGCGAAAGAGGCCGCACTGGACGGGTTTATCGCCGGCCAGATCGGGTTCATGCACATGGCCGCGCTGGTCGAAGAGGTGCTCGCGCAGATGTCATCGCGTCAAGGCCTTGGAAATGCCGCGCTTAGCCTTGATAACGTGCTGGGCATTGATACCGAAGCGCGCGCTTTGGTGCGGCACCTGATCGACGCGGGCTGATCGACGCGGGCTGACCGACAACGGCTGATCGACTGAGGAAGGATCTGAGGCGTGGATTTTGTGGGGCTTCTGCCGGATTTCGGCAACATCCTTTATACTGTCGTCGCCTTCGTGGTGGCGCTGTCGATCATCGTGACGGTGCATGAATTCGGCCATTACATCGTCGGGCGCTGGTCCGGGATCAGAGCCGAGGTGTTCAGCATCGGCTTTGGCCCCAAGCTGTTCAGCCGGGTCGATCGGCGCGGCACGCGCTGGCAGGTGGCGGCGATCCCGCTGGGCGGCTATGTGAAATTTCTGGGCGATGCCAATGCGGCGTCGGCGGGGGCCGATGATCGCGCAATGGCCGCGCTGACGGCCGACGAGCGGCGCCACACGATGCACGGCGCGCCGGTCTGGGCGCGGGCGGCGACGGTGGTGGCGGGGCCCTTGTTCAACTTCATCCTGTCGGTGCTGATCTTTGCCGGGATCTTTCTTTGGGTCGGCACCGCCACCGATGCGCCAGTGATCGGTGCGATGGTGGATTTGCCGCAGGGCGCGGGTGATCTGCGTCCGGGCGACCGGATCGTCGCGGTCGAAGGTCTGGCGACGCCCGATTACCCGGCGCTCAGCGCGGCGATCGAGGCGTTGCCGGCGACGCCGATGATGCACTATTCGGTCGAACGCGACGGTGAGTTGCGGGAGTTGACCGGCCCGGCGCTTTACCCCGCACGGCTTGCCGGGGTGGCGCCCGGCACGGCGGCGATGGATGCCGGGCTGAAGGCGGGCGATGTGCTGCTCAGTGCCGATGGCGTGGCGCTGGCGGTCTTTGCCGACCTGCAAGCGGCGGTCAAGGCGGCCGAGGGCCACGACATCGCGTTGACCGTCTGGCGCCCCGGAATGACGGCCTCGCAGAGTTTCGCGGTGACGCTCGCGCCCAAAAGCACCGATATCCCCACCGCCGAGGGCGGCTTCGAGACACGCTGGCTGATCGGCGCGACGGGCGGATTTGCCTTCGAGCCGACCACCCGCCCGACCGGTATTGTCGAGGCCGTCAGCCGGGCCGGGCAAGAGGTCTGGTTCATCGTCAAATCCTCGCTTTCGGGGCTGTGGCATATGGTGACGGGGGCGATTTCATCGTGCAACCTGCGTGGCGCGATCGGCATTGCCGAAACCTCGGCGGCGGCGGCTTCTTCGGGGGCGCAGAACTTCATCTGGTTCATCGCGATGCTGTCCACGGCGGTCGGGTTGCTGAACCTGTTCCCGATTCCGGTGCTGGATGGCGGGCATCTGGTGTTTCACGCCTGGGAGGCGCTGACCGGCAAGCCGCCGTCGGACCGGGTGTTGAACGTGCTGATGACGATCGGCGTGGCGCTGGTGCTGACGATGATGCTGTTCGGGCTGAGAAACGACCTGTTTTGTCCATGACTGGCCGGCCCCCAGAGCGGCGCAAATTCGGGCAGCCGGGCGCGGCTTGCCCAATTTTGGCCACAAACCGGCTTTAATCTGACGCGGTGTTGACGGGGGCGAAGCCATGGAAATGATCGCAAACAGCTACCGCGGGATCTCGGTCGTGATGGATCTGACCCTGGACCGGATCATGGTTCCCCTGGCGATCGTCGTGGCGCTGCTGGGGGCCTGTATCATCGGGATTCAGCTGGCCGAGATGACCGCGCCGCACCCGGCCGAGCAAAACCAGCTCTGATCCCCGCGGCCTGCGCCGTTGCAGCCATGCCAGACCCCCTTGTCTTGCTGTCCAATCTGCCCATGGGCTTTTGACAAGCCCCCCCTTTAACGGTAGTCACGTTTTCAGGAACGACAGTGATTTGGGCGGGAGAAGATGATGCTGGTCTGGTTTGCACGACGGGGCGAAAACACTGGCCACTTCTTCAGGACATTGCGTGCGGCGCTTGTTTTTCTTGCCTTTGCAATGGCTTGGATGATCCCCGCCGGAAACGCGCAGGCGCAAAGCTATCGCTTTGACCAGATTCAGATCGTCGGCAATGAGCGGATCGAACCCGCAACTATCCTGACTTACACAGGAATCGGTCGCGGCGAGACGGTTTCCGCCGGCGCGCTGAACGATGCCTATCAGCGGCTGCAAGGCTCGGGATTGTTCGAATCCGTCGAGATTTTGCCGAAGGGCAACACGCTGGTCGTCACGGTGCGTGAATATCCCACCATCAACGTCGTGAACTTTGAGGGCAACCGGAAGATCAAGGACGATGTTCTGGCCGGGCTGGTCAGTTCGCAGCCGCGCCGGGTCTATTCGCCCAGCGTCGCCGAGGCCGATGCCGCCAAGATCGTCGAGGCCTATGCCTCGGGGGGGCGCCTTGCCGCCAGCGTGGATCCCAAGGTGATCCGTCGCGATGGCAACCGTGTCGATCTGGCCTTCGAGATCCGTGAAGGCAAGGTGACCGAGGTGGAGCGCCTGTCGTTCACCGGCAACCGCGCCTTTTCCGACCGCCGCCTGCGGCAGGTGGTCAACACCAAACAGGCGGGGCTGCTGCGCACCTTCATCCAGCGCGATACCTTCGTCGCAGAGCGGGTCGAGTTCGACAAGCAGTTGCTGACGGATTTCTACCACTCGCGCGGCTATGTCGATGCACAGGTGACGGGTGTCGCATCCGAGCTTTCGCGCGAACGCGATGCGTTCTTCATGACCTTCAACGTGCGCGAGGGTCAGCAGTTCAAATTCGGCAAGATCACCACCGTCTCGGAAATCGAAGGCGTCGATGCGGCCGATTTTGAAAAGCTGATGAGAATCCGCTCGGGCGTGACCTATTCGCCGCTGGCGGTGGACAATGCGATCACCCGGATGGAGGGGCTTGCGCTCAAGAAGGGGCTGAACTTCGTGCGCGTCGAACCGCGCCTGACCCGCAACGAGCGCGACCTGACGCTGGATCTGGAATTTGCGTTGACCCGTGGCCCGCGCGTCTTTGTCGAGCGGATCGACATCGAGGGCAATACCACGACGCTGGACCGGGTGGTGCGCCGCCAGTTCCGCACCGTCGAGGGCGACCCGTTCAACCCGCGCGAAATCCGCAATGCCGCCGAACGGATTCGCGCGCTGGGGTTCTTTTCCAACGCCGATGTGCAGGCCCGTCCCGGCACCAATTCCGATCAGGTCGTGGTCGATGTGAACGTCGAAGAGCAGCCCACCGGCTCGCTTTCCTTCGGCGCGAGCTATGGCGCGGATCAGGGTTTCGGGATCAACGTCGGGCTGCAAGAGGCCAACTTCCTGGGCCGCGGGCAGTTTCTGGGCGTGTCGGTCGCGACCGCCTCGGACAATGCCAATTCGTCGATCACCTTTATCGAACCCTATTTTCTGGGCCGCGATCTGAAGTTCAAGTTCAACACCTATTACAACACCTCCGAGAACGACAACTCGTCCTATTCGACGCGGATGATGGGGGTGTCGCCGGCGATCGAGTTTCCGGTATCGGAAAATGGCCGGCTGGAGCTGCGCTACAAACTGTCGAAGGACCGGCTTTACGGCCTGGTGCCGTATCAGCAATCGACGGATGATGATGGCCTTCCGGTGACCGACGACGACGGCAATCCGGTGTATGAGGGCTCGTCGCCCATTCTGGTGTGCGAATCCGAAGATGCGCCGACGGATGGCAGTTGTGCCTATGATTTCAACGGTGGCGATCTGTGGACTTCGGCGCTTGGCTATACCTATACCTACGACACCAAGCTGAACGGGCTGAACCCCAACAACCGCCTGCTGTTGAGCTTCGGTCAGGATTTTGCGGGTCTGGGCGGCGATGTCGAGGCCGTGACCTCGAATGCGCGGGCGGCGTTCAGCACCAAGGTGCTGAAAGAGGACGTGACCCTGCGGGCCGAGCTTGAAGGGGGGGCGCTGCACATGCTGAGCGGCAGCAGCCGCGTCACCAACCGCTTTTCGGCCAACGGCAAGATGCGCGGCTTTGAATACAACGGCATCGGCCCGCGCGACCTTGGCGCCCCGAACGAAGACGCGCTTGGCGGCAATTACTTTGCGGTCGCGCGCTTCGAGGCCGAATTCCCGATCGGCCTGCCCGAGGAATATGGCATGACGGGTGGTGTCTTCATGGATGTCGGGTCGGTCTGGGGGCTAGACAACACGGCCGGGCAGGCGGGCGAAGTCGACGACAGCCTGCATTGGCGCTCGTCGATCGGGGTTTCGCTGTTCTGGACCACGGGTCTCGGCCCGCTTCGGTTCAACTTTTCCAAGGCGCTGGCCAAGGAAGATTACGACAAAGAACAAAACTTCGATCTGACCATCTCGACCAAGTTCTGACGATGACGATGTGCGCGGCCCGTTTGCTGGCGCTATTGGCAGGGATCACGGCGGCGGGGGCGGTGTGCGCGCAAGATGCGACCACCGCCCCCGAAGCCCCCGCGACCCCCGCCCAGGCCACCGCTGCGGACCCTGTGGCGAAGCCGGGCGACGACAACGTGATTCTGGTGCCCAGCCCAATTCTGACGCTGGATTGGGAACGGCTTTATGACCGCTCGCTTTGGGGCGCGCGGGTCACTGCCGAGGCCAGCGCCGCCTCGGCCAGGTTGGCCACCGAAAACAGCCGCATCGCCGAAGGTCTGGTGGCCGAGGAAAAATCCCTGACCGAGCGCCGCGCCAACATGACCCCCGAGGATTTTCGCGCCGAGGCGGATGCCTTTGATCGCCGCGTGGTCGGGATCCGCGCGGCGCAAGAAGCCAAGGCCCGCGACCTCGCACGGCGTCGCGACGACGAACGTCAGGCCTTTATCGAGGCGGCTTTTCCGTTGCTGGACGATGTGCTGCGCGCCCGCGGCGCGGTGGCGATTCTGGACCGCCGGGTCATCATTCGCGGCGCCAAGGAGATTGACGTGACCGAGGATCTGGGCAGCCGCGTCGATACCGCCTTGGGCGATGGCAGCCAGAGCGTGCCGAATGCGCCCGACGACAGCGCGCCGAAAACCCCTGACGTTCCCGCGCCTTTGCCTCCGGTCGAGGCCCCCGCGCCGCAGCCTGAAGGTAGCGGTAACTAAGCCGACTTCTTGCCAAGCCGGGCTGGCGTTGCTAGCAAGACCAAAGCCGGGCGCCCGAAGCCGGGCGCAAAGTCTGCTGCCAAGGGCCCCGCGGCCAAGAACAAGGGCCCCGCGGCCAAGAAAAGGAATCCAATGTCCGAGCCAGCCCCTCATACCGACGCTGACCTGAGCCTGATCAAGCGGATCATTCCGCACCGCTACCCGTTCTTGCTGATCGACAAGGTGCGCGACATCGTGCCGTTCAAATCGGCGGTGGGGATCAAGAACGTCACCTGCAACGAGCCGCATTTCCAAGGCCATTTCCCGGATATGCCGATCATGCCGGGGGTGACGATCGTCGAGGCGATGGCGCAGACCTCGGCGGTGGTTGTGGGCATCAGCCTCAATGTGATCGACAAACCGTTGCTGACCTATTTCATGGGCATCGATGCGTGCAAATTCCGCCGCAAGGTGGTGCCGGGCGACGTGCTGGAACTGCATGTCACCGTCAAGCGCGGCGGCGGCAAGATCTGGAAATTCGAGGGGCAGGCCTTTGTCGAAGGGCAACTGGCCGCGCAGGCCGAGTTCACCGCCATGATGGATTTGCAGGGCTAGGCCATGGACATTGACCCCAGCGCCGAGATCCACCCCTCTGCCGTTATCGAGCCGGGTGCCCAGATCGGCGCGGGGTGCCGGATCGGGCCGTTTTGCCTGATCGGACCCGAGGTCCGTCTGGGTTCACGGGTCTGGATCAAATCCCATGCGGTGATTACCGGGGCCACGGTGATCGGCGCCGAAACGGTGGTGTTTCCCTTCGCTACGATCGGCGAGATCCCTCAGGACCTCAAGTTTCAGGGCGAGAAAAGCCGGCTTGAGATCGGCGCGCGCAACCGGATCCGTGAACATGTGACGATCAACACCGGCACCGAAGGCGGCGGCTATGTCACGCGGGTCGGCGATGATTGCCTGCTGATGGCGGGCAGCCATGTCGCGCATGACTGCCTGATCGGCAACCGGGTGATCCTGGTCAACAACGCCGCCGTGGCCGGGCACTGCGTGCTGGAAGACGAGGTGATCGTCGGCGGGCTTTCGGGGGTGCATCAATGGGTGCGCATCGGCCATGGCGCGATCATCGGCGCGCTGTCGATGGTGACGGCGGATGTGATCCCGCATGGTCTGGTGCAGGGTCCGCGTGGCCAGCTCGAGGGGCTCAATCTTGTCGGGCTGAAGCGGCGCGGCGTCGCCCGGTCCGAGATCTCGGCGCTGCGCGATGTCTATATGGCGCTGTCCGAGGGCAATTTCCGCGACAGCGCGCGCCGTTTGCTGGACGAGCCGTCCGAGGCCGCCGCCCAAAGCGCCTATGTGCGCGAAGTGCTCGATTTCATTCTGGGGCCGTCGGACCGCTCCTTCCTGACCCCGCGATGAGCACGACCGCGCTGATCGCCGGAACCGGGGCGCTGCCGGCACTGCTGGCGGCGGCGATGACCGGCGAGTGGGTCTTGTGCGAAATGGAGGGCTTTGCCTCGGCGGTGCCGGGGGTTGATCCGCTTCGGTTTCGGGTGGAACGGCTGGTGCCGTTTCTGGAGAGGCTGGTGGCGCGCGGCGTGCGCCGCGTGGTCTTTGCCGGGGCGATGCGCCGTCCACAGCTTGACCCAGAACTGTTCGACCCGCGCACCGCGACGCTGGTGCCGCGCCTGCTGGCGGCGCTGCAGGCCGGCGATGACGCGACGCTGCGCGAGGTGATCGCGATCTTTGAGGAATGGGATCTGGTGGTGGTGGGGGCCGAGCAGATCGCCCCCGGTCTGGTGCCGGGGCCGGGCGTGCTGACCGGTGCCCCGTCCGAGGCCGACACCGCCGACGTGCTGCGTGCCGCCGCCATTGTCGCGGCGCTGGGGGCGGTGGATGTGGGGCAGGGGGCGGTGGTGGCGCAGGGGCTGTGCCTTGCTGTCGAGGCGCTGCCCGGCACTGACGCGATGCTGGAATTCGCCGCCCTGCATCACGCGCTGCGCCCCGATCCGAACGGCGCGCGCGGGGTGTTCTACAAGGCCCCCAAACCGGGTCAGGACCGCCGTATCGACCTGCCTGCCCTTGGCCCTGATACGGTGGCCCATGCCGCCGCCGCCGGTCTTGCCGGGATCGCCTGGGAGGCGGGGGGCGTGCTGTTGCTGGATCGCGACGCCACCTTGGCCGCCGCAAGGGAACGGGGCCTGTTCCTATGGGCCCGCTAAAGCTGTTTTTGATCGCGGGTGAGGCCTCGGGCGACAAGCTGGGGGCCGCGTTGATGGCGGGGCTGAAGCAGCTCGTGCCCGAGTGGGTCGAGTTCCACGGTGTCGGCGGCCCGTTGATGGAGGCCGAGGGCCTCGTCAGCCTGTTCCCGATGGAAGAGCTGTCGGTCATGGGGCTGGCCGAGGTGCTGCCGAAATACCGCGCCCTCAAACGCCGGATCGCGCAATCGGCCGAGTCGATCCGCGCCCTTGCCCCGGATGCGCTGATCACCATCGACAGCCCCGATTTCTGCCTGCGCGTCGCACGTCTGGCACGGGTGGCCAATCCGGAGTTGAAAACAATCCACTATGTCGCGCCTTCGGTCTGGGCCTGGCGTCCCGGGCGCGCGGCAAGGATGGCTCGGGTGATTGATCATGTTCTGGCGCTTTTGCCGTTCGAGCCGGAGTTGATGCAAGCGGCGGGGATGACCTCGGATTTCGTCGGCCACCCGGTCGTGGCCGAACCTCTGGCCAGCGCCGCCGAGGCCGCCGCCTTTCGCGAGACGCATATGATCGGCCCCGATCAGCCGCTGGTGCTGTGCCTGCCCGGATCGCGTCCGGGCGAGGTCGGCCGCCTTGCGCCCCGCTTTGACGAAGCGCTGATGCGACTGCGCGACCGCGAACCCGATATCCGCGTGGTGGTGCCCACGGTGCGCGGCGTCGCGCCGATGATCCGCGCCATGGCCGCGCGCTGGCCGGTGCCGCCGATCGTGGTTGAAGATGTCGCCGAGAAACGCGCCGCCTTTGCGGCCGCCAACCTCGCACTGGCAGCCAGTGGCACCGTCAGCCTCGAACTTGCCGCCAATCAGACGCCAATGGTCATTGCCTATGACATGGCGCCGCTCAGCCGCCTGCTGATCGGCTGGATGCTGAAGATCGATACGGTCACGCTGGTCAACCTCGTCTCGCAAACCCGCGCCATCCCCGAGTTTCTGGGTCGCAACTGCCGCCCCGGCCCGATTTCGGCCGAGCTGTTGCGGTTGCTGGAAGATCCGGCCCCCCGTGCCGAACAGCTCGCGGCGATGCGCCTGACCATGCAGCGTCTGGGGGCAGGCGCCGAGGCCCCCGGTCTGCGCGCCGCGCGCTCGGTCCTTCGGGTCTTGGACAAAGGCTGATCGGCTTCTTTTTGGCGAAAATACTCCCGCCGGAGGCTCCACTCGGCTGGGGTTCGCCTCCGGCGGGAGTATTTCTACCAAAAAGAAGTCAGAGGCCCTTCCAGATCCAGCCGCCGCCCAGAATTCGGGTGCTGTCGGGAGAGTAGAAAACGCAGGCCTGCCCGGGGCTGACGCCTTCCTCCGGGTTCAGCAGTTCGACCTCGGCCTCTGTCGCCGATAGCGGGCGGATCACCGCTTCGCGCGGCGGTCGGGTCGAGCGGACCCGCACGAGAACTGGCCATTGCGTGCGGCTCTCAAAAGGCTCATCGCCCAGCCAGTTGATTTCGCGCAGCGGCACCACGCGGGTCAAGAGCGCCTCTTTCGGGCCGACGACAACGCGGCGCGTGTCGGGGTCGAGCTTGACGACATAAAGCGGGTCTTCCAGCCCGCCGATGCCAAGGCCTCGGCGCTGACCGACGGTATAGTGGATTACGCCCTTGTGGCCCCCGAGCACGTTTCCGTCGAGATCGACGATCTCGCCAGGCTCGGCGGCATTGGGGCGCAATTTTTCAATCACCGCCGCGTAATTGCCGTTCGGGACAAAGCAGATATCTTGGCTGTCGGGCTTGTCCGCGACCGCCAGCCCGTATCTGGTGGCCAGCGCGCGGGTTTCTGCCTTGGAGGCCAGATGGCCCAGCGGAAAGCGCAAGAAAGCCAGCTGCTCTGGCGTCGTCGAAAACAGGAAATAGCTCTGATCGCGGTTCGGGTCGGCAGCCGAGTGCAGTTCGGGGCCGTTCTCGCCCAGCTTGCGCTGGATATAGTGGCCGGTGGCCATGCAATCGGCCTCAAGATCCTTGGCCGTCGCCAGAAGATCCTTGAATTTTACCCGTTCATTGCATCGGATACAGGGCACCGGGGTTGCGCCCGCAAGGTAGGCATCGGCAAATTCGTCGATCACGGCCTCGCGGAAGGTGTTTTCATAATCCAGCACATAATGTGGAAAACCCATCGTTTCGGCCACGCGGCGCGCATCATGAATGTCTTGCCCGGCGCAGCAGGCGCCCTTCTTTGCCAGCGCCGCCCCATGGTCATAAAGCTGCAAGGTCACGCCGACAACGTCATAGCCCTCTTCGGCCAGCATCGCCGCCACGACCGAGCTGTCGACGCCGCCGGACATGGCCACGACCACGCGGGTGTCGGCGGGGGCCTTGGGCAGGCCAAGGGAATTCAGCGGGATGTTCATCAGTGTTGTCCGTTCGTGAACCAAGTCGGCAGGAATATAGGAAAATGCAAGGCACTCACAACCCCGCGTTTCACCCCCCGTTAAGGGCGAATGTGCAGTGTAGCGGCAGTGAAGTCCAAGGGGGGTACCCATGTATCTGAAAAAAGTTGATGGACCTAGGGCGGTTACGCTGCCCGACGGCACGGTCCTGACCCGTGCGGATTTGCCGCCGAAAGAAACGCATCGTTGGGTGGCCAGCCGAAAAGCCGTGCTGGTGCGGGCCGTTGCCTATGGGTTGATTCCCTTGGCCGAGGTCCTCGAGCGCTATGATCTGTCAGAAGAAGAGTTCGCAATCTGGACCGAGGCAGTCGCAAAACATGGCGAAGCAGCACTAAAAGTCACTGCCATTCAGAAATTTAGACAACTTTAGGTTGTAAATACGTCAAACGATGCGACAGTAACGGGTAGTTAACCATTTCAGGCAAATGTGTTGGTGATCGAGGGATTAACGCGGAGAACTGAGCATGCGGATTTTGTTGGTGGAGGACGATCCCACGACGTCGCGCAGCATCGAACTGATGCTGACACACGCGAACCTTAACGTGTATTGCACGGACCTGGGCGAAGAAGGCATCGACCTTGCCAAGCTCTATGATTACGACTTGATCCTTCTGGATCTGAATTTGCCTGACATGAACGGGCACGAGGTGTTGCGCCAATTGCGTTTGGCACGAATAGATACGCCGATCCTGATCCTGTCGGGCGCGGACGATACGGAAAACAAGATCAAGGGTTTTGGTTTCGGGGCCGACGATTATATGACCAAGCCGTTTCATCGCGAGGAATTGGTGGCGCGGATTCATGCGATCATTCGCCGCTCGAAAGGCCATGCCCAATCGGTGATCCAGACGGGCAAGGTGTCGGTCAATCTGGATGCCAAGACGGTCGACGTGGACGGCAAGGCCGTTCATCTGACCGGCAAGGAATACCAGATGCTCGAGCTGTTGAGCCTGCGCAAGGGAACGACGTTGACCAAGGAAATGTTCCTCAATCACCTTTACGGAGGAATGGATGAGCCGGAGCTGAAGATCATCGACGTGTTCATCTGCAAGCTGCGCAAGAAACTGGCCGAGGTGACCGGCGGCGAAAACTATATCGAAACTGTCTGGGGCCGCGGTTATGTCCTGCGCGACCCGACCCCCGCCGAGATTGAACGCCGAATTGCCATCGGCGCCTGACCCTCTGGACGCCCCCTGCCTCTGACCCTATCACTTTGGGAAGCAAACGGGGGGCGGGTCATGGACAATTCCACTGAGGTCGAGTCATTGACCGAAGCCGAGGCCAAGGCCGAGGCCGCGCGGCTGGCCGCCGCCGTGAACGCGGCCAACAGCGCCTATCACACGCGCGACGAGCCCGAGATCTCGGATGCCGAGTATGATGCGCTCAAACGCCGTCTGATCGCGATCGAAGCGCGGTTTCCAAGCTTGCGGGGCGCCGACAGCCCGATTGGAAAGGTCGGGGCGGCGGTGGCTGAGGGGTTTGACAAGGTCACCCATGCGGTGCGGATGCTCAGTCTTGAAAACGCGTTCGATCCGGCCGATGTCATTGATTTTGATGCGCGCGTGAAGTCCTATCTGGGTATCGGCGATGCAACCAGGCTGACCTATACCGCCGAGCCGAAGATAGACGGTCTGTCCTTGTCGCTGCGCTACGAATCCGGGGTTCTGGTTCAGGCGGCGACGCGTGGCGATGGCGAGGTGGGGGAGAACGTTACCCGGAACGCGCGCACCATTGCCGATATTCCGCAGCTTCTGGCGGATGCGCCCGCGCTTTTGGAGGTGCGCGGTGAAGTCTACATGAGCCATGCGGACTTTGAAGCGCTGAACCTGCGTCAAGCCGACCATGGCGAGAAAACCTTTGCCAACCCCCGCAACGCGGCGGCGGGCTCCTTGCGGCAACTGGATGCGGGGATCACCGCCGCACGGCCCCTTCGATTTTTTGCCTACGCTTGGGGCGCGCTGTCGGCCCCCCTGTCCGACACCCAGATGGGTACGATCAACAGGTTGAAAACTCTTGGTTTCAAGACAAACCCGCTGACCCGACTCTGCGACGGGCCCGAGGCGATGATCCAGCACTATCGCCTGATTGAGGCGCAGCGCGCGGTGCTTGGCTATGACATCGACGGTGTGGTCTACAAGGTCAACGACCTTGCGCTGCAGCGTCGGCTGGGGTTTCGCTCGTCCACGCCCCGCTGGGCGATCGCGCACAAGTTTTCCGCTGAATTGGCCTGGACCCGGCTTGAAAAAATCGAGATTCAGGTTGGCCGCACCGGATCGCTGAGCCCGGTTGCGCGTTTGTCGCCGGTGACCGTGGGAGGGGTCGTGGTCTCGAATGCGACATTGCACAACGAAGACTATATCGCGGGCCGCGATTCCAAGGGGCAGCCGATCCGCGAGGGCCGCGATATTCGCGAGGGCGATTGGGTGCAGGTCTACCGCGCCGGGGATGTGATTCCAAAGATTGCCGATGTTGACGTGAGTCGCCGCAAGGACGGATCGCAACCATATGTATTTCCAGAGATATGTCCAGAGTGCGGGTCGCAGGCGATCCGCGAGGCGGGGGATTCGGTGCGCCGCTGCACGGGCGGGTTGATCTGCCCGGCGCAGGCGGTGGAAAAGCTGAAGCATTTTGTCAGCCGCGGCGCCTTTGACATCGAGGGCCTCGGCGCCAAGCAGGTCGAGTCGTTTTTCGCAGATGGCTGGATCCGGCAACCGGCCGATATCTTTACCCTGCGCGCCCGCTTCGGGTCGGGCTTGCAACAGTTGAAAAACCGCGAGGGTTGGGGCGAAAAATCCGCCGAAAACCTGTTCAAGGCGATCGACGAAAAACGCCACATCGGCTTGGCGAGGTTCATTTTCGCGCTTGGCATACGGCATGTCGGCGATAGCACGGCCGCGCTGCTGGCGGCACATTTCGGAAGCTGGACGCAGTTGGCGAATACCGTCCGGGACGCCGCCCCGATGTCCGGCCCCGCTTGGGACGAACTTCTGGCCATTGACGGGATGGGGACGACGACGGCGGCTTCGCTGGTCACCTCGCTGACCCATTCCAGCGACGCCAAGGCCGTGGCGAACCTGCTGGAGCACGTCACGCCGCAAGATGCGCAGCCGCGCGCACCGCTTGACAGTGCCGTGGCCGGGCTGACCATCGTCTTCACCGGCACGTTGGAACGGATGACCCGCGCCGAAGCCAAGGCCCGCGCCGAGACCTTGGGGGCCAAGGTCGCCGGTTCGGTTTCGGCCAAGACCGATATTCTGGTGGCGGGGCCGGGGGCTGGTTCCAAGGCGAAAAAGGCCGCCGATCTGGGCGTTCGGGTGATCGACGAAGACGCCTGGCTGGCACTGGCAGGCACCGCATGACCGGGCGCCCGCCAGCCCTGTTTCCGCTGTTTGCCTCGCTGGAAACGCTGCCCGGTGTTGGCGAAAAATCGGCCCGTGCCTTTGCACAGATCGGCGTCGAGAGGCCGCGCGATCTGTTGTTCACGCTGCCCTATTCCGGGATCGACCGGCGGGTCGTGGCCTCGATCCAGGAGGTTGTGCCGCCCGCGACGGTGACGGTCGAGGTCGAGATCGGCGGCCATGTTCCCGCGCGCCGCAAGGGCGGGCCGGCGCGGGTGATGGTGCGCGATGCGGCCACCGATTTTCAGGTCGTGTTCTTTCATGCACGCGGCGATTGGCTGGAAAAACAATTGCCTACAGGGCAGCGGCGGATCCTGTCCGGCAAGATCGAGATTTTCGACGGGGTCGCGCAGATGGTGCATCCCGATCATATCTTGCGCGTCGATGAGGCCGCCGACCTGCCGCAGTTCGAGCCGGTCTATCCGCTCAGCGCCGGGCTGACGCAGCGCGTGGTTGCCAAGGCCGTCGCCGGTGCGCTAGGCCGCGCGCCCGATCTTGCCGAATGGATAGATCTGGCGCTGAAGGCCCGCGAGGGGTGGGATGACTGGCAAGCCGCGCTTGCGGCCGCGCATCATCCGGGCGGCTTTGGCGCCCTTGCCGCCACCGACCCGGCCCGCGCCCGTCTGGCCTATGACGAGTTGTTCGCCCATCAGGTCACGCTGGCGCTGGCGCGGGTGCAGCTCAAACGCGGCAAGGGGCGGGTGACGGCTGGCACGGGGGTCTTGCAAGCGCGGGTTCTGGCCTCGTTGCCCTATGCCGCGACGGCGGCGCAGACCCGCGCGATCGACGAAATCACCGCCGATATGGCCAGCGAAAAGCGGATGAACCGGTTGCTTCAGGGGGATGTCGGTTCGGGCAAGACGCTGGTGGCGTTCATGGCGCTTTTGGCGGCGGTCGAGGCGGGCGGGCAGGGCGTGATGATGGCCCCCACCGAGATTCTGGCGCGTCAGCACCTTGAGAGCCTGCGCCCGCTGGCCGAAGCGGCGGGGGTTGCGCTTGTGCTGTTGACCGGGCGCGACAAGGGGGCTGAACGCGACTCAAAGCTGGCCGCGCTGGCCGAGGGGCGCATCAAGGTGCTGGTTGGCACCCATGCGGTGTTTCAAAAGGACGTGCATTTCGCCGACCTGCGGCTGGCGGTCGTGGATGAACAGCACCGCTTTGGGGTGGCGCAGCGGATGGAGCTGGGCGCCAAGGGGCAGGCGGCGGATGTGCTGGTGATGACCGCCACGCCGATTCCGCGCTCGCTCAGCCTGGCGCAATACGGCGATATGGATGTGAGCATTCTGGATGAGAAACCGCCCGGACGGTTGCCGGTGAAAACCGCGCTGATCTCGACCGGGCGGATCGACGAGGTGGTGGCGCATCTGCGTCAGGCGGTGGCGGAGGGGCGGCAGGCCTATTGGGTCTGTCCGCTGGTCGAGGAGAGTGAACTGGTAGACCTGACCTCGGCCGAGGACCGCTTTCGCACGCTGCGCGCCGCTTTGGGCGAAGAGGTCGTGGGGCTGGTCCATGGCCAGATGCCCAATGCCGAAAAAGACGCCGCGATGGCGGCTTTCGTGGCCGGGCGCACCCGGGTGCTGGTGGCGACCACGGTGATCGAGGTCGGGGTGAATGTGCCCAACGCCTCGATCATGGTGATCGAGCGGGCCGAGATCTTCGGGCTGGCGCAACTGCATCAGCTGCGCGGTCGGGTCGGGCGCGGCGCGGCCAGTTCAACCTGCCTGTTGCTCTATCAAGCCCCCCTTTCCGAGTCTGGCGAGCGGCGCTTGCAGATCTTGCGTCAGACCGAGGACGGGTTCGTGATCGCCGAGGAGGATCTGGCGATGCGCGGGGCGGGCGACGTGATCGGCACCGCGCAATCGGGTTTGCCCCGGTTCCGGATCGCGGATCTGGAGCGTCAGGCCGGGCTGATGGCGGTGGCGCAAACCGATGCGCGCGCGCTTTTGGCCGCCGATCCGGGGCTGGCGGGGCCGCGTGGGCAGGCCGTTCGGGTGTTGCTGTGGCTGATGGAACAGGATCGCGCGATCAGGTTGATTTCTGTCGGTTAGCGCTATGTTCGCGCATGTTCTTAAAAAGTTCTTTACACGGGATGAAAAAAATGAGAACAAAGTAGCAACAGTTGAGTTGAAAGGATGACATCATGCCAGCCGAGATCAAATCAGTTCTGTCGCGTAGCTCTGATACGTTGCTTCAGGATGCGCTTGGCGCGGCTTTGTTGGTCGTCTTGTTGATCGCCAGCCTCTATTTTCCGGGTCTTTGAGCCCCGGGGGTTTTGCCTCGCGCTTTCCGGTCGCACCTGCCCAAGGCTTGCGGCCTGCCTGTCCCCACGGGCGCCCGTCCGGGCCCCGAAAGCGCTGCCTTCCGCCGCCTTGCACCTGCAAGTGCGGCGGTTTTTTTAGCGGGCAAGGGCGTCTAGCGTGGCGTCGAGCGGCAGCAGGATCGAGGCGTGGCGGTTGGGGTAGTCGCGGGCCGCGATCAGCACCTCATAGCCCTCGAACGGGGCATCGGGGGGCGCGGCGTCGGTCTTCAGCATTGCCTCAAGCTGGTCGCGCGCCTTGGCCAGCTCGGCCCGGTTGCGCCCGATCACCACCGCCCCCAGCAGCGCCGCCGAGGCCTGACCCAGCGCACAGGCCTGCACCTCTTGTGCGAAATCGGTGACCGTGCCGTTTATGACACGCAGATCGACGGTGACGGTCGACCCACAAAGAGGCGCGCGTCGCGTTGCGCTGGCCTTGGGGTCGGGCAAGCGGCCCAGATGCGCAATATCGGTTGTCAACGCCAGAATGCGTTGCGAATAAAGCTTGATAAGATCGCTGTCGCTCATGGGTTTCCACTCGTGTCGATGCGCAGTAGATAGCGTGACAGAACCGCTATGAACAGGTGCGCGATGAGTTTTGACCCCGCTTTGCTGACGTTTGACGACAAGGGCCTCATTCCGGTGATCGCGCAGGACGATGCCTCAAACGAGGTGTTGATGCTGGCGTGGATGAATGCCGAGGCCGTGGCGCGGACGCTGAAGACCGGGCGGGTGACCTATTGGTCGCGCTCGCGGGCGGCGTTCTGGGTGAAGGGCGAAACCTCGGGGCATGTGCAGCATCTGGTCGAGCTGCGCGTGGACTGTGACCGCGACTGCCTTTTGGTGCGGGTGACGCAAGAGGGGCCGGCGTGTCACACCAACCGGCGGTCGTGTTTTTACACGGCCGTGCGCGGTGGCAACGAGGTCGAGATCCTGACACCGATGCGCTAGCCCGACACTGCGCCTCCGGCGGGAGTATTTTGCCAAACAGAAGCTAGAGACCGACCATCCGGCGGATGTCTTGTGGTGTCGCCCCGCCGGCCCGATAGGCACGCAGCGACCGTGCATCGTCGCGTTTGGCAAGGCGCTTGCCGGTGGCGTCGCGGATCAGGGCGTGATGGTGGTAGGTCGGGGTCGGCAGGGCCAGCAGGGCCTGAAGCAGGACATGCACATAGGTTGCCTCGAACAGGTCTTCGCCACGTGTAACCTCGGTGATGGCTTGCGCGGCGTCATCGACCGTCACCGCAAGATGGTAGGAGGTGCCCAGATCGCGGCGCGATAAAACAATGTCTCCACAATTGGTTAGAAGCCAATCCTCAGAAATTCTGTGGGTGCCGGCGTGGCGATCCGAGCTGTCGTCAAAGCGCAGATCGCGCCGGCCGAGGTGGGCGAAGGCCCGGGCGAGGTCAAGCCGTATCGCATCTTTCGGGCCCGCGTCGGACATCGGGCGATTGCGGCAGGTGCCGGGATAGATCAGTCCGTCGGGGCCGTGGACGCCTTCTTGTGGGGCTGACAGGCTGGCGCGGATATCCCCGCGCGTGCACTGGCATGGATAGCAAAGATTGAGAGATATCAGTTGTTTGATGGCCGAAGTGTAGATGGGAAGGCGCGCGGACTGGCGCCAGACCGGGTGCTGCCAGTCGAGGCCCAGCCAGGCCAGATCCTCTTTCAGCGCGCGCTCGTGCTCGGGGCGACAGCGAGTCTGGTCGATGTCTTCGATGCGCAGCAGAAATTCGCCGGCTGTGGCGCGGTCATGGGCGATGAATGCGGCGTAGGCATGGCCCAGATGCAGCAGGCCACTGGGCGATGGCGCGAATCGTGTTCGTCTTAGCTTTGATCCGTAAGCCATTGTAAAAAAGCCTCTTTGGCGCGATCAGTATAGGCCTTGTAACGGTCCTTGCGGCCCCGGCGGCCACCCTTGGCCTCGATCGGCGGGAACAGGCCGAAGTTGACGTTCATCGGCTGGAAGGTCTTGGCCACGGCGCCGCCGGTGATGTGATGGATCAGGCTGCCCATCGCCGTTTCCGGCCCCGGCGGCGGCAGGTCGCGCCCGAGGATCTCGGCGGCGGCCATGCGTCCGGCCAAAAGCCCCATCGCGGCGCTTTCGACATAGCCTTCGACGCCCGTGATTTGCCCGGCAAAGCGAATGGAGGGCCGCGATCTGAGCCGCATCCGGGCGTCCAGCAGGGTCGGCGAGTTGATGAAGGTGTTGCGGTGTATCCCGCCCAGACGCGCGAACGAGGCATCATGCAATCCTGGAATCATTTTGAATACAGCGGTTTGTGCGCCATACTTCATCTTGGTCTGAAAGCCGACCATATTGTAGAGCGTGCCTAGGGCATTGTCGCGGCGCAGTTGCACCACCGCATGGGCCTTGACCTCGGGAGCATGCGGATTGGTCAGGCCCACCGGCTTCATCGGGCCAAAACGCAGCGTTTCGCGGCCGCGCTCGGCCATCACCTCGATCGGCAGGCAGCCGTCAAAATAGCCGGCGGTTTCGCCTTCGTGGAAATCGGTTTTCTCGGCGGCCAGCAAGGCGTCGATGAAGGCCTCATACTGCGCCTTGTCCATCGGGCAGTTCATATAGGCCGTTTGTTCTTCGAAGGTTTCGCCCTTGTCATAGCGCGATTGCATCCAGGCGACCGACATATCGACGCTATCGGCATAGAGGATCGGTGCGATCGCGTCGAAAAAGGCCAGCGCCTCGGCGCCGGTCTCGGCACGAATGCTCTGCGCCAGCGCGCCCGAGGTCAGCGGCCCGGTGGCGACGATCCAATGCCCGTCGCGCGGCAGTTCGGTGATTTCGCCCGGCTCGAACGTGATCCGCGGATGCGCGCGCAACCGATCGGTCACCGCTTGGGCGAAAGGGTCGCGGTCCACGGCCAGCGCGCCACCGGCGGGCAGGCGGTGGCTTTGCGCCATTTCCATGATGAGGCCCTTGGCCGCCCGCATTTCCCAATGCAACAGCCCCACGGCGTTGCGTTCGTCATCATCCGAGCGAAACGAGTTCGAGCAGACCATTTCCGCAAAATTGCCGGTTCGGTGCGCAAAGGTGCCGACGGCGGGGCGCATCTCGTGCAAGACGACCGGCACGCCGGCCTCGGCGGCCTGCCAGGCGGCTTCGGACCCGGCCATGCCACCGCCAATGATATGAAGCGCCTCAGTCATGGCTTTGATCCGGTCCAGTCATGCGGGGGGGGGGAGGTCCGGGGGGCATCATCCCCCCGGGCCGCTCTTCCTATTCGGTCGCGGTGTCGGTGACATCCGGCCCTGCTTCGATCTCGTCTTCGTCGCCCTGATCGGCGACCCGAGCCACCGAAACCACTTCTTCGCCCTTGGCGGTGTCAAAGACCCTGACCCCTCCGGCCGAGCGCGAACGGAACGAGATCCCCGCCACCGGACAGCGGATCGATTGCCCGGTCGAGGTTGCCAGCATCACCTGATCGCTCGCCTCGACGGGGAACGAGGCGACCAGCGCACCGCCGCGCATCGCGCCATCCATCGCCTTGACGCCCATGCCACCCCGGCCGCGCACCGGATAATCGTGGCTGGACGAGATCTTGCCCGCACCGCGTTCGGTGATGGTCAGGATCAGCTCTTCCACCGCCGACATTTCGGCATAGCGTTCGGGTGAAAGCTGCCCCCCTTCGACACCGTCTTCGTCGTCTTCCGGCTCGGAGATGTCCTCGACCGCCCCGGCGATCAGGCGCCGCTGCTTGAGATAGGCCGTGCGTTCGGCGGCCTCGGCCTCGAAATGCCGCAGGATCGACATCGACACGACCTTGTCGCCCGCCGCCAGCCGGATGCCACGCACCCCGGTCGACGAGCGGCCCTGGAACACCCGCACAGCCGTGGTCGGGAACCGGATCGCGCGCCCCAGAGCCGTGACCAGCATCACATCGTCGTCCGCGTCGGCAATCCGCGCGTTCACCAGACTGACCCCTTCGGGCAGCTTCATTGCGATCTTGCCGTTGCGCATGACATTGGCAAAATCCGACAGCGCGTTGCGCCGCACATCGCCTTCCGAGGTGGCAAAGATGACCTGAAGGTCATCCCACTCGGCTTCGGGCGCATCCACCGGCATCAGCGCGGCAATCGAGATCCCGGTCTGGATCGGCAGGATGTTGACGATGGCCTTGCCCCTGGCATTGCGCCCGGTCAACGGCAAGCGCCAGCACTTGAGGCTGTAAACCATGCCGTCGGTGGTAAAGAACAACAGCTGCGTATGCGTGTTGGCCACAAACAGCGTGGTCACCACATCGTCTTCCTTGGTGGTCATCGAGGCCAGCCCCTTGCCGCCGCGCCGCTGCGCGCGGAATTCGGCCAGGTTGGTGCGCTTGATATAGCCGCCCGAGGTGATCGTCACGACCATGTCTTCGCGCTCGATCAGGTCTTCGTCGTCCATGTCGCCGGCCCAGTCGATGATCTCGGTCCGACGCGGCACGGCAAAGGCGGCGCGCACCTCGCGCAACTCGTCCGAGATGATCGCCATGATCCGTTCGCGCGAGCCCAGAATGGCCAGATAGTCGCGGATCCTGGCGGCCAGGTCCTGAAGCTCGTCGGTGACCTCTTTCACGCCCATCGCGGTCAGGCGCTGCAAGCGCAGGTCCAGAATCGCGCGGGCCTGGGTTTCCGACAGGTTATAGGTGCCGTCTTCGTTGATCGGGTGGGCGGGGTCGTCGATCAACCGGATATATTCGGCGATCTCATGCGCTGGCCAGCGCCGGGTCATCAGGTGTTCGCGTGCCTCGGCCGCATCGGCGCTGCCGCGGATCGTGCGCACCACCTCATCGACGTTGGAGACCGCCACCGCCAGACCGCACAGCACGTGGCTGCGTTCACGCGCGCGGCGCAGCTCATAGGCCGTGCGACGCGCCACAACTTCTTCGCGGAAGGTGATGAAATGGCTAAGAAAATCGCGAAGTGTCAGTTGTTCCGGCTTGCCGCCGTTCAACGCCAGCATGTTGCAGCCAAAGCTGGTCTGCATCGGCGTGAAACGAAACAGCTGGTTCAACACCACATCCGCCGTCGCATCGCGTTTCAATTCGATCACCACGCGGACGCCGACCCGGTCGGATTCGTCCTGCACATGGCTGATGCCCTCGATCTTCTTGTCGCGCACCAGCTCGGCGATCTTTTCGATCATCGTCGCCTTGTTGACCTGATAGGGGATCTCATCAAGAATGATCGCAAAGCGATCCTTGCGGATTTCCTCGACGCGGGTCTTGGCGCGGATGATGACGCTGCCGCGCCCCTCGAGATAGGCCTTGCGCGCGCCGCCCCGGTCCATGATCTGCCCACCGGTCGGGAAATCGGGCGCCGGGATGATCTCCATCAGCGCTTCCGAGGACATGTCGGGGTTCTCGATCAGCGCCAGCGTGGCATCGACCACCTCGCCCAGATTGTGCGGCGGTATATTGGTCGCCATGCCAACGGCAATCCCGCCCGCGCCATTGACCAGCATATTGGGGAACCGCGCCGGCAGAACCGTCGGCTCGCGGTCCTTGCCGTCGTAGTTGTCCTGAAAATCGACGGTGTCTTTTTCGATATCGGCCAACAGCGCCGCGGCGGATTTGTCCATCCGCACTTCGGTATAGCGCATCGCGGCGGCGTTATCGCCATCCATCGAGCCAAAGTTGCCCTGGCCATCGAGCAGCTTCAACGACATCGAAAACGGCTGCGCCATCCGCACCAGCGCATCATAGATCGAGGCGTCGCCGTGCGGGTGGTATTTCCCCATCGTGTCGCCCACCGGACGGGCCGACTTGCGGTAGGGTTTGTCATGGGTGTTGCCGGTTTCGTGCATCGCAAACAGGATCCGCCGGTGTACCGGCTTCAACCCGTCGCGCAGATCCGGGATCGCGCGGCTCACGATCACGCTCATCGCGTAGTCGAGATAAGCGGTCTTCATTTCTTCCGCGATCGAGACTGTGGGGCCCGCGGACACTGGGCGCACAGGCATTTCGTCTTCGGTTTCAGGGGGTTCCGGGGTATCGGTCACGAGGATCTGGCCCTTGTCTGGCTATTCTAGATATTGTTGGCCCGGACTATAGCCCATCCATCCATTGCGGTGCAATGGCCCGCCTCGGCCCGGTCGCCCGTTGCGGGCCCGGGATGCCTCCGGCGGGGATACTTATGCGAAGATGAAACCCGGTTGCCTTCATCTTCGTCCAAGTATCCCCGCCGGAGGCATCGACACTGGCCTCAGGCGCGCCGCAACGACCAAAGCCAGACGGCGGCCAGAAGAAAAGAGGCGACGGCGTTCATCGTGGCCATCGAGATGCCAAGGATCTCGTAGGCGGGCACATCACAGCGCACCAGAGGCGCTGACAGGATCTGGTTCATCAGATCCTGCGTCGAGACACCGCCGACTGATCCCGCGGTGCAGTCTTGCGGGCCGGCCCACCATCTGCGCTCGACCCCGGTATGATAGACGCCGATAGCGCCGGTGAGGGTGCACGCCAGCGCGCCCAGCACGATCAAAGCCTTGGACGGGCGCCACAAGATCGCGATTGCGCCGATCAGAACGGCGGCGACATGCGGCCAGCGCTGCAGGATGCACAGATCACACGGCGCGTAGCCAATCGCCTGGAAGATCAGCCCGGTCGCCAGTAGGGCGGCTGATCCGCCTGCGGCCAGCATGATGACACTGAAACGGGTTGGGAACATCAGAGTCATAGATACCTCAGTGCGTAAAAGCCGCCGACCAGCAACACGACAAACACGGTAAACACCAACCCCAGGCGACGCTCGATGAAATCGCGCACCGGAGCCCCGAATTTCCAGAGCAATGCCGCAACCAGAAAGAACCGCATCGCCCGCGCCAGAACCGAAACGCCGATGAACAGTGGCAAATTCAGTCCGGTCGTGCCCGAAAAGATCGTGATGACCTTGTAGGGGAAGGGGGTGACGCCTGCAATCAGGACCGCCCAGCCGCCCCATTCGTTGAAACGCGCCGAGAGCGTCTGGAAGGCGTCGGCCTTGCCATAGAAGTTCAACAGCGGCCAGCCCACCGCATCCATCAACCCCCAGCCGATGGCGTAGCCCAGCATCCCACCCAGCACCGATGCCATCGTGGCCACGGCCGCAAAGGTGAATGCGCGCGATCGGGTGGCCAGAATCATCGGAATCAGCAGCACATCGGGGGGGATTGGAAACACCGATGACTCGATGAATGCCACGGCGGCCAGCGCCCATAGCGCGTGGCGGTGGCCCGCAAGGGCAATTGTTCTGTCGTAAAGCCGCCGGATCATTTGATCTTGTCCTCGTTTCCCCTCCCATCGCGCGGCGCGCGCGGCGGGTCAAGCAAAACGGGGCTTTTGTCAGGTGGTTGCGGGGGATACTCTCGGTGTCGTGACCAGGGGGAGGGTTTTGTTCATGAAATGGCAGGGACGTCGGGGCAGCAGCAATATCGAAGACCGCCGCCGGACGGGCGGTGCGGCGCGCATGGGGGGAATCGGCGGGGCCGGGGCGATCGCGATCCTGGTGATCGGCTATTTTCTGGGCGTCGATGTGACGCCGCTTCTGGAAGGCGGTGGCGTCGGGCCTGCGGTTCAAGGTGGCGAACTGACCGAACGGGATCTCGCGATGGGGGATTTCGTGTCGGTCACGCTGGCCGATACGGAAGAGGTCTGGACCGATATCTTCACGCAGGATCTGGGCCGCAGCTACGCGCCGGCCGTGTTGGTGCTATATAAAGGCGTGACGCAATCGGCCTGCGGTGGTGCCTCGGGGGCGACGGGGCCTTTTTATTGTCCGGGCGACAAGAAGGTCTATCTGGACACCGCTTTCTTTACCACGCTGTCGAACCAGCTGGGCGCCAAGGGCGATTTCGCCGCCGCCTATGTGGTGGCGCATGAGATTGCGCATCACGTGCAGGACGAGCTCGGCATTCTGGGCAAGGTCAATGCCGTGCGGGCGCGCGCCTCAGAGGTGGCGGCGAACGATCTTTCGGTGCGGATCGAGTTGCAGGCCGATTGCCTGTCGGGCGTCTGGGCGCGCCACGCCGCAGATAGCTTTGGCTCGATCGACCGGGGCGATGTCGCCGAGGCGATGAGCGCCGCGCGCAAGATCGGTGACGATACATTGCAGCGCAATGCCGGTCGCGTGCCGATGCCCGACAGCTTTACCCATGGCACCTCGGCGCAGCGCGAGGCGTGGTTCGCACGCGGACTGGAAAGCGGCCAGATCGGGTCGTGCGACACGTTTTCGGCCGGCGATCTTTGACGCCTGATTTCGGCCGGTTTGATGCGAGACGGGCTTGCCTTCCGGCGCGCGGATCGCTAATTGGCACGAAGCTGGCCCGAGTGGCGGAATGGTAGACGCAGGGGATTCAAAATCCCCCGCCGCAAGGCTTGTCGGTTCGAGTCCGACCTCGGGTACCAGCTTGATCCCATCGCAACCCGTCATGCGCAGCCATCGGCGTCGCCGCAGGCTGATCTGGTCGCCTTGGATCGGTTGATGGAAGCCCCGGTCCAAAGGGTCGGTCTGGCCGATCTGGTTGCCGTGGCCGTGGCTTGGCCGGTCGATCGCGTCAAACCGCCGACGTCGCCCCATTTCCGCCATCTTGCTGACATGGTTAACAGAAGGTGATTCGAGGACGGGGCGGTTTTCCGATGGAACAATTCAAACCTGCGGATTGCTTTAAGTTCGATTTGTGAACAGTAAAGACGCCCTGCGCCGCGCCCGATTGAAAAAGAGTGCAAAATCGATCCGCGCCCGCAGGTTTCCAATTCGGAAACAATTAACCCTTTCACAGCGCCCTGATTTGCGAAAATCGACGCGCTAACCCATTCCTTCCACAAGGTTTTCAGGGCATACAATCACAGGTTGAGCGTTGGGCCGGTCTACGTTTTGACGGAAACGGTTTCGCCTTTACGTTGTTTTCATTGATACTTTTAGACAGTCGCGGTCCGCCGCATCCGGTCGAGCAAGACACGTTTCCGACAAATTTCCCTTCCGAAACCACGGGGCGCAGCGTATCCCTGATTTAGCCGAATTTGAGGCGAGAAGATGGCCATGGGGGTGGCCAGTGAAGAGTAAGGCATCTTCGGATGCAGGAAAAATGTTGGTTTTGTGCTGCTGGGTCGGGGACGTTCTGCCGTTTCGACAATTTCCATGACAGGCCCGCCCGGGCCGAGATCCGCCATTTGCGGAGCCGTGGTTTTGCATGCTCATACCATCTCCTGCACCGGGTCGGCTTGCTGTTCACAGCATGAGGCGCCCGAAAGGGTGTCTCGGGACTGAGGGTTGATGCCGCCGCATGCGCCGTTCGGGTAACGGCGCGTGGGGTGGGTTGATCCGCCAAGCGGTTTGATGAGGTAAAAATGACTTATAATTATACTAACTACACGATTTATGCCTGGGATCTGGCGACCGTCGCCAGCAACGGCAAAGAGCTTTTTCCCGATACATCGAACGGCACCGGCAACGCCGCCGGGTCCAGCTTTACCCTTGGCAACTCGGCCATGCTGCAGTCGGTCACGGTGCGCGACAACGAAGCCTGCTTTACCGACGACGATTCGTCGCAAACCACTACGGCCGATGTCGTTTTCGGAGGCAGCAGCTACGCCGCCGGCAAGATCACCCCGGAATACGCCTATGTCGTGCGCGCCGCAGGGACGAGCGGCAGCGACAGCAACATCACCGTCTATGCGATCAGCATGGGCGGCGACACGATCGGCTTTGTGTCGGACAAGCCGATGCAGCCGGGCGAAACCTATACCGTCCAGTCGCTGCAAACGAATTGCCCCTCGGTGAATTATTCCGAGCTGGCCAGCACCGCGCTGGCGCCCAAGCTTGACGGGATCGTGCAGGGCACCTCGGGCGATGACGTGATCGATTATGACTATCTGGGCGATCCGCAGGGCGACAGGATCGACCACAGTGATGCGATCCTTGCCGGGCAGGCCGCCAACGACGACATCGTCAAGGCGGGGGCTGGCAATGACACGGTGATGGCCGGGTTGGGCAATGATTCGGTTCAGGGCGAGTCGGGCGATGACCTGCTGCTGGGCGAGGCCGGCAACGACACGCTTGTCGGCGGCGAGGGCGATGACACGCTGATCGGCGGCGAGGGCGCGGATGCGCTGCACGGCGACGCGGGCATGGATTATGCCGACTACAGCGACTCGTCGGCCGGGGTAAACGTGACCCTTGATGCCGGCTCCGGTGCGGGCGGCACTGCCGAGGGCGACAGCTATTCGGGCGTCGATGGCGTCATCGGTTCGGATTACAACGACACGATCGTGGGCTTTGACACGCAGGGAACCAGCCCGTCAGACACTTTCACCAACGTCTTTTATGGCAATGATGGCAATGACTTGCTGGATGGCCGCGGGGGCGATGACGAATTGCACGGCGGGAACGATGACGACACGATCCTGGGGGGCGCGGGCAATGACACGCTGTTTGGCGACAATGGCAACGACCTGATCGATGGCGGCGCCGGCAATGACGAGATCCATGGCGACACCGGCGAGGCGGGCACGGCACAGGGCAATGTGGCCGGGCCGCTGACGCTGAACGCGTCGAACGTGCTGTCGGGGTCGCAAACCGGCAATGATGGCTGTGCGGTGGCCGGCAACTCGGTGATCTACAAGAACGTCGCGGTGACCGATGACGGCCACGTGGTGATGGCCAAGCTGGTGTTGGTCAATGCCTCGTCGGGGTTGGCGGTCGATCTGACCGGCGGTGCCGGGTCCGAGATCCTGCTGAATGGCAACAACGATGCCTCGGACGCGGGCAAGACGGCGACCTTCCGGCTGGAGTTCTTTGACCAGACCAGCGGGCAGCCGATCGAGATTTCCTCGATCGCCACCTTTGGCGACCTCGACAAGACCTCGGCGGCGGAAAAGGTGACGATCCCGACCGACCAGTATTCGGCCTATGGCACCAATGGCGACACCTCGTTGCTGGTTTCGAACGGCACCGGCACGGTGACCGCGCAAGGCACCGAACAAAACGACCCCAGCGATCAGGACGCCTGGTTCTCGGCGGCGTTCGAAAACCGCGCCTCGATCGAATTCACGCTGAGCACCCGCGAAGTGAACTCGGGGTTCACGCTGAACGGCGCGGTGATCGACCAGCCGGTTCTGGTGCATCTGCATCCTGGCGATGACACCTTGTCGGGCGGCGAGGGCGAAGACAGCCTGTTTGGCGAAGGCGGCGACGATGTGCTGACCGGCGGCGCGGGCAACGACAACCTGTCGGGCGGCGATGGCCGCGATGTGATCCATGCGGGCGCGGGCGATATCGTCGATGGCGGTGCCGGCGGCAATGATTTCGACACGCTGGATCTGACCGGGCAGGGCGCCTACCGGGTTATCAACCAGACCGCAGACAGCAACGGCAATGGCACCAACGGCACCGTTGAATTTCTGGATGCGCAGGGTGCGGTGACCGGCAGCCTGGACTTCTCGGAGATCGAGTCGATCGTCGGCGATGACATCAACCTGGCGCCGATCGCCAATGACGACACCGCCTCGACCGACGAAGACACCGCGGTCACGATCCCGGTTCTGGCCAATGACAGCGACCCGGAGGGCGACCCGCTGACGGTGGCCTCGGCCAGCGCCGGGCATGGCAGCGTGACGGTGAATGCGAACGGCACCGTGACCTATACGCCCGACCCGGACTTCAACGGCACCGACACGATCACCTATACCGTCGATGACGGTCAGGGCGGCACCGACACCGCCACCGTTACCGTTACCGTGAACGCGGTGAACGACGCGCCAGTCGCCGGCGATGACGTCGCCGCCACCGCCTTTGACACGCCGGTCACGATTGCCGTGCTGGGCAACGATACCGATGTCGATGGCGATATCCTGTCGATCTCGGGCACGCCGACTTCGGCGGACGGCTTGGTCGCGGTAAACCCGGATGGCACCATCACCTTCACCCCCACCGCAGGTTTCGAGGGTGTGGCCGAGATCAGCTACAGCGTCACCGATGGCAACGGCGGCTTTGACACCGCCACGGTTCTGGTCACCGTCGCGCCGAACCCGCGCGACGGCATCGTCGAAGGCACCGCCGGTGCCGACCTGATCGACTATGCCTATGCGGGCGATCCCGAAGGCGACATGGTTGACCACGCGGATGCGGTTTTGCCGGGCGAAGGCCCGAACGACGACATCATCCTCGCGGGCGCGGGCAATGACTCGGTGCGCGCGGGTCTGGGCGATGACGACGTGCAGGGCGAGGCCGGTGACGACGTGATCCATGGCGAGTCGGGCAACGACGTGCTGGACGGCGGCGCGGGCGACGACAGCCTCGACGGCGGCTTCGGCAACGACACGCTTTTGGGCGGTGCCGGAAATGACACGCTGCGCGGCGATCAGGGCGACGACAGCCTGGATGGCGGGCTGGGCAATGACGTGCTGAACGCGGGCGAGGGCGACGATACGCTGATCGGCGGCGAGGGCAATGACACGCTGAACGCCGGCCCGGGCGATGACGTGGTTGACGCCGGCACCGGCAATGACAGCATCACCACCGGCGACGGCAATGATCTGGTCTTCGGCGGCGACGGCGATGACTATATCAACACCCGTGGCACCGAGGGCAACGCGCTGCCCGATCTGGGGTATCCGGGGCTGTTCCCGGCCGATGGCGATCCTGCGAACGATCTTGACACCGTCTATGGCGGCGCGGGCGATGACACGATCCTGACCGGCGACGACGCCGACTATATCGACGGCGGCAGCGGCAATGACAGCATCGACGCGGGGCTGGATGCCGATACGATCTTTGGCGGCGCGGGCGATGATTTCATCGTCGGCGGCGAAGGGTCGGACAGCATCGAAGCGGGTGAGGGGAACGATACGGTCTATGCGGGTCTGGCGCCGGGCTATCCCGATGCGCTGAACATTCCCGACGCGACCGACCTCGTGCCCAATAACGGCATGGATACGGTCAACGGCGGCGCCGGCAACGACGTGATCTAT
Source organism: Rhodobacteraceae bacterium UBA6197 (assembly GCA_002422085.1). Taxonomy (GTDB): domain Bacteria; phylum Pseudomonadota; class Alphaproteobacteria; order Rhodobacterales; family Rhodobacteraceae; genus UBA6197. The sequence goes on along the minus strand of DISZ01000008.1, from coordinate 116,127 downwards.
GGCGCCGACGACGACGATGTGCTGAACGGCGATGCGGGCGAGGACTATATCGACGGCGGAATCGACGACGACACGATCACCGGCGGCACCGGCAATGACACGCTGATCGGCGGCCAGGGCGCCGACCTTGCCAGTGGTGGCGATGACCGCGATCTGTTCATCGTCGGCGCGCAGGGCGAGGGCATCGGCGATGTCGTCGACGGCGGCGAGGGTGGCGACGATTTCGACACGCTCGACCTGACCGGCGCGGGCCCGCTGAAGGTGATCTATGACGCCAGCAACCCTGAAAACGGCATCGTCAAGTTCCTTGATGGTCCCGGCGGAGCGGTGACCGGCACGCTGGCGTTCAGCAATGTCGAAAAGGTCGTTCCCTGTTTCACGCCGGGCACGATGGTGGCCACGCCGAAAGGGGAACGTCTGGTCGAAGAACTGCAAGTCGGCGACAAGATCATCACCCGTGACAACGGCATCCAGGAAATTCGCTGGACCGGCCGTTGCGACATGACCCGCACCGAGCTTTTGGCCAACCCGCATCTGAAACCGGTGCTGATCCGGGCGGGCAGCCTTGGCAACGGCCTGCCCGATAGCGACATGCTCGTATCGCCGAACCACCGACTTCTGGTCGCCAACGACAAGACCTCGCTTTACTTCGAAGAGCACGAGGTTCTGGTTTCGGCCAAGCACCTGGTTGATCACAAGGGGGTGAAAACGGTCGAGACGCTGGGCACCAGCTATCTGCACTTCATGTTTGACCGGCACGAAGTGATTCTGGCCAATGGAGCCTGGACGGAAAGCTTCCAGCCGGGCGACTATACGCTGGGCGGCATGGGCAATGCCCAACGCAGCGAGATCCTCGAGCTGTTCCCGGCGCTGAAGACCAGCGAAGGCCGCGAAGGCTTTGTCGCGGCACGCCGGACGCTGAAGCGGCACGAAGCGGCGTTGCTGCGCTGAATGGCGTCGGGCCGAATTGGCCCGGCGACACCTCCGGGGCGCCCCGATGTGGTATTGGTTGTCTTGGTGGAAACGATCCGTTTTCGTGAAATTGGGCTTTTTTGTGGCGGTTAAGCTTTCTTCAACGACTTTGGGGGCTTAGTCTTTGAATTGGGGGGTGTTTTGTGTGCTTTGGGTGCCGATTCGCTATGAGGTAGGGGCGCGACTATGACGGCTGCTGACGCGAGACTGATCCTGAAATCGGGCTTCAATTCCGGTGACGGATTTTCATTCAGATGCTTTCTCGATCAGGGCCTTTCGGCCCCGGTTTGCCTGCGCCTGCACGCCAGCGATGACACCAGTGTCGAGGGGCATGTCTCGGGCGTGGATGGCGCCGGGGAAGGCGTGTTTTCAGGGGCCTACCGGGAATTCATTTCCACGATTCCATGCTTTACCCCGACCACCTGCATCGCGACCGCCTCTGGCCAGTGTGCGGTGGCGGATCTGCGGCCAGATCAGCGCGTGATTACGCGCGACAATGGCATGCAGACGATCCGCTGGATCGGGCGGCGGGACTTCGGATGGCGTGCGTTGGGGCTCAATCCCCTGCTGCGGCCGATCCGCATCGCGGCGAACGCCTTGGCCGAAGGTATTCCGGCGCGCGATATGATAGTGTCTCCGAATCATCGGGTCTTGGCGTTGAATCCGACCCGAAATGAGGCGGGCGAAGGTCTGGTTCAGGCGCGCGACCTTTTGGGCCGACCCGGCGTCAGCGTAGTGAATGCGCCGACGGTCGAATATGTCCAGATTCTGTTTGATCGGCACGAACTGATTCTGGGTGACGAATGCTGGAGCGAGAGCTATGAACCCACCGCGCAAAGCCTGTCGGCGTTGACGCCCGACGCGCGTGCAGAGCTTTTGACTGTTCTGCCCGAGGTCGACTCCGATACCGCCGTCAGCTATTCCGCTGTGCGACCGGAACATTCTGACAGCGCCGGTCACACCGCATAGCCGATCAACGCTTCCTCCAAGAAGGCATCAAACTGCCGCGAATGTGCCGCAAAGATCTGGCACTTGCGATAGGACCGGCTCATCGCCGGGGTGTCGTTGAAGGAAGGTACCGGCATGTCGATCGTTTTTGCGACCTTGGGCGCGGATCTCATCGCGAAACCGCCACTGGCGGGTAGTGTTCAGGTCGAGGCAAAGCTGATCCACCGTCCTGTTCTTCAATCCGACGGCGGCGCGACGGACCCCGCTGCTGTCGAAAACAGCGGAAATGTTCCGTGCTTTGCATCGGGAACGTTGATTGAAACCAAAGACGGTTTGATCCCGGTCGAGGCCATCGAGATCGGTCAAAAGGTGATGACGCGCGACAACGGCTACCGCATGGTGCGTTGGGTCGGGCGGCGCGATCTGACGGCGGCAGACCTTGTGGCGGAACCGGCGCTGATGCCGGTGCGGATCCGGCGCGGGGCCTTGGGGAACGGCTTTCCGGCGGCAGATATGCTGGTGGCGCAGCAACAGCGGATGCTGCTGACCGGGGTGCGGACGGAACAGTATTTTGGCGAAACCGAAGTGCTGGTGGCGGCGGCGGATCTGGTTGGTCAGCCGGGTATCGCGCGTGCCGAGGTGAAAGAAGTAAGTTTCATCCAGATCATGTTCGACGCGCATGAGATCATTCTTGCCGCCGGCGCATGGAGCGAAAGCTTCCAACCCGACGATCTGACGTTGCGCGGGCTCGATAGCGACCAGCGTGCCGAGATTTTCACCCTGTTTCCCGAATTGGCCTTTCAATGTGGGCGAGACGCGTATCAAGCCGCCCGGCTTCGTCTGAAGCCGCATGAGGTTGACGTCTTGCTGGCGGCCTGACGACAAGCAAAATGACCAGAGATGGCCCCGGAGTCGCTATCGCGTCCGGCGCGTTTGCCATGTTCTGCCGTCACGCCTTTGGCAACGCCGCCAGACCGGACGGGTCGGCAGACCTCTGTGAAAAGCCGCCCATCGGGCCAAGAACATGTCTTGCGCCTGTCCGAGGCGGTCAGAACCACTGGACCTCGCCCACCGATTCCGTCGGAACCTTGCCCGCAGGATTGCCTTGATCGAGGCTGCGGATCAGTTCGCGCAAGCGCAGTTGTGAAAGTAGCGGCACCGATTGCACATGAATATCGGGGGGCAATTCGTTTGAGATGGCCATCATCAATCGCCCCAGATCCTCAAGTGCCTGAGTGATCCGGTCGATTCCCTGCAACCCGCGGATCGCTTCCGGGGCGGTGTGTTCGCTGAAATCGCATAGCGACAGGGCAGACTGGACCCGCGCCGACAGGATCGCCAGCGCATCGAGTTCTTCACCGACGCGCGCGGCCAGCGCCTCAAGCGGAAGATCGTGACTGGCGTTCGTCTTGGGGGTCGGGTATGCGGCGCTCATAAGCGCCCGACCACCGCCTCGATGCAGGCGCGCAATTCTTGCGGAGTAAAGGGTTTCTTAAGGAAGTTGTTCATCCCCAATCGCCGTCCCGTATCGATGATTTCCTTGTCTGCGCGTCCGGTGATCAGAATAAAGCCCAAACCTTTGGTTTTCGGATTGGTTCTCAAGGCATGTAGCAGTTGCAACCCGTCCATCCCGGGCATGTTGTAGTCCGAGATGACCAGATGGACCGGGCTTTGCAGAATGGCTGCGAGCGCCCCCGGCCCGTCGGAAGCATAGCCAACCTGTCGGATGCCCATCGTATCGAGCGCTTGCGTAATCAGACCCCGGCTGGTCGACATGTCATCGACAACCATGATGCGGATTTGGTCTCTTAGTGCCATGTGCGCTCTCTCGACTTGGGGGTTGCGCCGGGTAGGCGGTAGGAGGTGATGCCGGCGGTGACGAGCCGCGAGCCGGTATTGAGGGGAACGCGCTCGGAATGCCCGACGAAGAGCCACCCCCCTGGCTGCAGCGCCTCTTCGAAACGTCGCCACAGTGCGTTTTGGGCGGGCTGATCGAAATAGATCACGACATTTCGGCAAAAGATGACGTCGAATTGGCCGCGAATCGGCCATGGCGCGTGCAAGTTGAGCTCTTGAAACGAGACGAGATTGCGCAGGCATTCCGCAACGCGTGCACCCTGCGCGTGGGTTTCGATAAAGCGGTGGCGCAGATTGGACGGGATGGCGTCAAGTCTTGACGGCTCGTATACAGCGTCCCGCCCGCGCTTGATCATCACCGGATCGATGTCGGTCGCCAGAATCCGCACGTCGTATTTGTCGACGTCAGGAAGCAGATCGGCCAGAACCATCGCCATGGAATAGGCTTCCTGCCCGTTTGAACAGCCGGCAGACCATAGTCTGACCCGTCCCCCTGCCCTTGCCTTGGTGACAAGCTGTGGAAGCGCCGTGTCGCGCAATTGCTCGAAGTGGTGATTTTCACGAAAGAAATTGGTCACATTCGTCGTCAATGCCGAGATCATGAGACGTTTTTCGCCCGCGCCCTCGGGCGAACGCACCAGGGCAATGTAGCTTGCGTAATCCGTCATCTTGAGCGCGCGCAGGCGTTTGGCCAGGCGCGACTGGACCATTGATCCCTTGCCGGGCGTGATGACAATGCCCGCCGCCTCGTGCAAAATGGCCGCGATGGACGCCAATTCGGTGTTGTTCGGCGTCTGAGACGCGCCGGAAAAGAGGGGCGCTTTGGTCATGCGGCTTCCAGGGTCCCGTTCGGCAAGACCGCACCAAGATCGAGAACGCGGATCATCCGCCCCTCCACGATCGTGAGGGCTTCGATAAAGTTGTGGGCTGTGTCGGCGGCCAGTTCCGGTGGCGCTTGCAGGGCACTGCGCGGCAGCGCGAGGATGTCGGAGACCGCATCGACCAGAAGGCCCGCGCTCTGGCCGCCGACCTGCACCACGATAATGACATTGCGTGCGTCCCCCTCGACCGGCGGCATGCCCAGCCGGGTCGACAAATCGACCACCGGCAAGACCGTGCCGCGCAGGTTGATGACGCCGCGCACATGGGCGGGAGCGTGCGGCAGCGGGGTCGCGCGGGTCCAGCTGCGGATCTCGCGCACGGACATGATGTCAACGCTGTATTCCTGTTCGGCCAGTCGGAACGACAAAAGCTCGACCTCGGCGTTGGAAGGGGACTCGGTTTCGACTGTCATGACGATCATCCTGCAAGGGCAAAATCTGGTGCATTGGTGCGGCCCGTCGCGTGTTCGACAAGGTCGGCGGGATCAAGGATCAGGGCGATCTGCCCATCCCCCAGAATGGTGGCGGCGGCGATCCCGGGAATATGACCATAGCTTTGCTGAAGCCCTTTGATCACGACCTGCCGTTGTTCCATGATGGCATCGACGACCAGCGCAGAGCGGCTGCCGTCTTCTCTGGAGGTCAGCAAGACGATGCTGCCGGCATAGTTTGCCTTTGCCTGTCGATATCCAAGCTCGGCCCCAAGATCAAAAAGCGGAACGAAAGCGCCACGAACATGGATGACGTTGGTGTGGGGGCCGAGTGCACGAATATCGTCGCGCGTCAGGGTTGCCGTTTCGAGGATCGACGAGAGCGGCACCACGAGTGTTTCCCCCGCGACACGAACCACCATCCCGTCCAGCACCGCCAGCGTCAACGGCAACGATATTGAGAATTTGGTGCCTTTTCCGGGTTCCGAGGTGATTGTGATCCGGCCGCCAAGCGACTGGATTGCACTGCGCACGACATCCATGCCGACCCCGCGCCCGGACAGGGCAGAAACCGTGGTCGCGGTAGAAAAACCCGGCAAGAACAAGAGATTGTCGATGTCACTGTCACTGAGCGCTGCCTCGGAGGAGATCAGCCCTTTGCTGATGGCGATGTCGCGCACTTTTGGGCGATTGATACCGGCACCGTCATCGGTGACCTCAAGAACCACCCGGCCGGCACGGTGTTGCGCCGACAGCATGATCACGCCTTCGCGCGACTTGCCGGCAGCTTGCCGTTGTTCGGGGGTTTCCAGACCATGATCGACCGCATTGCGGATCATGTGGGTCAACGGATCGGCAAGACGTTCGATCACGGTCTTGTCAATCTCGGTGGCCTCACCCTCCGTTTTCAACCGAACCTCCTTGCCGATCTCGGCAGAGGCCTCGCGGACGATCCGCGCCATGCGCTGAAACAGAGGTTTCACCGGCTGTGCGCGGATCATCATGACGCTGTCCTGAATGTCACGGGTCAACATCATGAAGGCTTCGAGGCCGGTCATCACAGTCGAATTGGGGGGCAGGCCGGCTTCGGCCACGCTTTGGGCAAGCATTGCCTGATTGATCACCAGCTCGCCCACGAGGTTCACCAAACGGTCGATCCGGTCCAGGTCAACCCGGACGGTGGCAGAGGCGGGCTCGACAGGGCTTTTGGGGGCTGCCGACACGACCTGCTTGCGGGACGCGGCCTCGGGCAGGGCGCCCGAGGCGCCCGTCAGAGCGGGCGGGGGCGCAGGTGTCGGCGCGGTTGTCGATTCAGGCGTTGAAATCTCGGCGTTGGCGGGGAGGGCAAGGTGGGCGTCGTCGGCGGGTTCGATATCGCCGACAGACCTGTCCGGGGTATCGCCAGGGGATACGGCGTTGATTTCCAACGCGCAGACATCTTCCACGAAATCAAACACTTCTCGGATATCTGCTTCGGTGACTTCGCCGGTCAGGCGAATGGTCCAGCTCAGATAGCTTGCGTCGGGGTCCAGTCCTGAAAGAGTGGGAACCGCGCCGTGATCGCAAAGAATCGTCGCCTTGCCCAGCGTCGAAAGCGCACGCAGCAAGTGCAACGGCTCGTTCCCCGATGCATAAAGCGCGGGTTGGGGGGTGAAGCGCACCTCCCAGTCCGGCGGTTCGTGGCCGATGGTCAGGTCGGGACCAAAGTCGAGGCTAAGCCCCATCGGTTGAAAATCAAGCACATCGCCGTCGGGTTCGGGCTCGGGGGCGCCGCCGATCAGGGCTTCGAGGTCGCGCAGGCAATCCGCGGCGGCGGCAGGTTCCGCGCCGCCGTCACGAGCCGCGCAAACCTGGTCATGGAGCAGATCGGCGGCCTGAAAAAAGAGCTTCATCCCCTCGGGTGTGATCGTCAGCCGGCCGTTGCGCAGCTCATCAAGCACCGTTTCATAGCGATGCGCGAAGGCCACCAGATCGGCAAGGCCGAAGGCTCCGGCGCCGCCCTTGATCGAATGAACGGCACGAAAGACGACGTTGATGGTTTCGCTATCCTGTTCGCCTTCGTCCAGCGCAGACAGCGCGTCCTGCAGGTTTTCCAGCAGCTCTTCGCATTCCACGAAGAACGAGGCGCGGATTTCCGCCATCGGATCATGTGCCATCACTTCCTCCCTAGCCCGTAACCATCTGCAACGCCTTGATCAGCTTTGGTGGGTCGAAGGGTTTGACGATCCAGCCGGTGGCCCCGGCCGCGCGGGCGCGGGCCTTGAGCTCTGGGGCGGATTCCGTGGTCAACACCAGTATCGGTGTGGCGCGGTGCCGGTCGATCTTGCGCACGGCCTCGATGAAGCCGAGCCCGTCAAGCCGCGGCATGTTGATATCCGAGATGATCGCATCGGGGGCCAGTCCCGCAAGCACCTCGAGCCCGTGCACCCCGTCTTCGGCCAGATGCAGCGTGAAGCCTGCTTCGGTCAGGGCAAGCCTGAGCATGTCGCGGATCGTGCGGCTGTCATCGACGGCGAGAATGGTCAGGCTCATGCCGCGCCCTCCGCTTCCAGCGAGTCGAGGCCGACGCCGAACAGACCCAGCGCCTCGTCGAACGCTGCCGATCGGGGCGCGATGCGCAAGACATGACCCGTTTCTCGCCATTGCCTAGCCGAGGCGAGCAGAACCTGCAGCCCGAGCCCGCCCAGATGGCAGACGCCGCCGGCGTCAAGCGTCAGATCCTTGCCGCCGCGGGCCGAAACTGCCGCGGCAAGGGGGCCTGCGGCAGGTAGATCCAACCGCGCGGCAAGCGAAAGCACCGTCATTATGCGCCCCCGACAATCAATACTGAAAGGCTCACACCAAACCCCTATGCAAATACCGGATGGATTGAGGGTTAGGGGCTTCGGGTTAAGATTGGTTTGACGGCGCTTCGGCTTTTTGCCTAGGCAGCCTCGCTGCGCATCAGGTTTTCAAGATGCACCGCGCAGCCGGTCAGGGCGGCGTAGTCGTCCTCGATCACATGGACCGAGAAATTCAGCATGAAACCGGAAAAGCGGCCCTTGTCGCGAAACGCCTCGGCAAAGCCGAATTCGGCCAGCCACGGGGTCACGGCGCGCGCCACGCCGCCACACAGGTAAACACCGCCAAAGGGCAGGTGAATCAGCGACAAGTTGCCGGCCACGGTGCCCAGCATCCGCACAAAGATCCGGCCGGCCTCCAGCGCGAGGGGTTCGCGCGCCTCGATCGCGGCCATGATCTCGGCGGCGCGGCGGTCTTCGCGCGCACCGGCTTCGGCACTGACCCAAGCGTAAACCCGTTCCAGCCCACGCCCCGACAGCACATCCTCGACACCCGGAAAACCGTGAATGTTTTCGACAAATTGCAACAACTTCAGATCGGATTCGGTGCGGATCGGCAGGTTGGCATGGCCACATTCCGAGGCGGCCACGAACCGGCCACCGGGAAATTCATGCACCGGGGCGGCGTTGAAGCCGGTGCCGACGCCGATCACCAGCTGGCTGGCGTCATCGCCCGCCTTGCCCGATCCGGTCACGATCGGGCGCAAGGCCGCGTCTTGAAGGTGGCCCAGCGCATGACCTTGTGCCTGCAGGTCGTTCAGGATCGCCACGGTTTCGGCCCGCGTCGCCGCCGCAAGGCTGGCGCCGTCGATCGTCCAGTCGAGGTTGGTCATCGAGGCCACGCCGTCCCTGACCGGCCCCGCCACGGCGACACAGGCCCCGGCACAGTCCACATCGCCTTCGGCCGCCATGAACGCCGCCAGCACCACATCCAGCGAGGCGTGTTCGGCATTGGCATAGCGGCGGATCGTGTCGGGCAGCAACCGGCCGCGCTCGGCCAGCGCCACACGGGTATTGGTGCCGCCGATATCGGCCAAAAGCGAGAAACGGTTGGCAGGTCGGGTCATCGGGTTCTTTCCAGAGCACGGGCCCCCAGAGCGCGGGCCATTGCGTGATAGGATGCCTTGGGGGTGCGCTGCAAGGTTTCAAAATCGACATGGACCAGCCCGAAACGCTTGTCATAGCCCAAGGCCCATTCGTAATTGTCCAGCAGCGACCAGCAGATATAGCCTTTCAGCGGCACCCCTTCGGCGATGGCGCGTCGGCAGGCGTTCAGATGCGCGGCCAGATAGGCGATGCGGTCGGGGTCTTCGACCCGGTTGCCATGTCGCTGATCGGCGGCGGCTATGCCGTTTTCGGTGACATAAAGCGGCAGATCGCCGGTAAAGTCGCGTGCCGTCGTGGTCAGGAAATGGTGCAGCCCTTCGGGGAAAATCTCCCAGCCCATCTCGGTTTTTGGCAGCGGGCCGGGGCGTTCTTCAAGCGCCGGCCAGGGGCCGCCCGCGGGGCCGATCAGCTTGCGGGTATAATAGTTGAGGCCCAGCCAGTCCAGCGGCGCGCCGATCACCGCGAAATCGTCCTGCCAGCCCTTCGGCATATGCGGCGCAAGTCCCTCCAGCACCTCGGGCGGATAGCAGCCCTTGAACAGGCCCGACAGGAAGAAGCGGTTATAACAGGCGTCATAAAGCCGGGCGGAGGCGGCGGCCTCGGGGGTGGCATCGGCGGGGGCGGCATATTCAAGGTTGCACACCGCCCCCAGATTACCCATCCCCAGATCGCGCCACCGCCCGATCACCGTGCCATGCGCCAAAAGCACATGGTGCATCGCATGGGCCGTGGCATGAATATCGCGCAGGCCCGGCGCGTGATGGCCCAGAAAATGCGACAGCCAGCCGACGCACCACGGCTCGTTGATCGGCGCGGCAGACCAAAGCCGGTCGCCCAGACGCCGCCCGATGACCTCGGCGAAATCGCCCATCCAGCCGGCGATGTCGCGGTTGCGCCAGCCGCCCTTGTCGGCCAGCGCCACCGGCAATTCCCAATGATACAGCGTCAGTGCCGGCTTCAGCCCGCGCGCCAGCATGCCATCGACCAGCCGGTCATAAAAATCGAGCCCTTCGGCATTCACCGCGCCGCGCCCCTCGGGCATCACCCGCGCCCATGACGTCGAAAACCGGTAGAGGTCAAAGTTTCCGGCCTGCATCAGGTCCAGATCCTCGGGCCAGCGGTGGTAATGGTCGCAGGCGCGGGCGCCGTTTTCGGCGCGGGCCACATTGCCGGGGGTGGCGGCGAAACTGTCCCAATGGGTCATGCCCGCGCCGCCGAAAGCATGGCCCTCGATCTGGTAGGCCGAGGTTGCAGCACCAAAGACGAACCCTTGCGGGAAATCGGAACGGCCGGGCAGCATCGCTTATCCTTGCTCGCCGGAAAAGGGCGCGCTGGCTGAGGGCAGGGTGGGTGAGGGCAGGGTGGTCGGGTCTGCGCGCAACGCCGGCGCCGGGCCGGTGGACTGCCCGACCAGCAATACCGCCTCGAGAAGTTCACTTCGCGGCGCCGCATCGGGGCTTTCGATCAGCGCCAGAAGCATCTTGGCCGCCCGCCGCCCGGCATCGCGCACCGACGAGCGCGTGGCGGTAAAGATCGGCTCGTCGTCGCCGTTCTTGAGATAGCCCAGATCGTCGTCATGGGTCACGATCGAGACATCGCGCCCGATGCGCAGCCCCGCCGCCTCGACGACGCGCCGCACCCCCATTGCCGACAGCAGCGACGAGGTCAGGAAGGCGGTGGGCGGGTCGGGCAAGGCCCGCATGGCGCGCGCGGCGGCGGCACCTTGCGCCTCGGTCATCTCGCCCGAGGTCGTCAACGCCGGGTCGAGCGCGATGCCCCGCGCGGCCAGCGCGGTTTCATAGCCCCGGCGGCGACGGATGGCGAAATCCATGAACTCGAGCCCGTTGACCAGCGCGATGCGCCGATGCCCCAGATCCAGCAAGAATTCGGTTGCGCGCTCAAAGGCGCGCGCATTGTTCACATCCAGCCAGCTATAGGGCAGCGTCGCCCCGGTCGCGCGGCCATGCACCACGAAGGGCAGGCCCAGCTCGGTCAGCAGCGGGATCCGCGGGTCGGCCTCTTTCGGGCCATGCACGATGATGCCATCGACATTGCCCTTTGAGCGGATCTCGCGGTAGGCGCGGGCCTCGTCGTCATCTGGCGCGATGGTCAGTAGCATATCGTAGCCGGCGCGGGCATAGACCTCGCCCGCGCCAGCGATGAAATCGGCAAAGATCGGGTTGACGATTTCATGCCGCGTCGAGATCGGGATCACATGGCCGATCGCCATGGCGCGCCCGGTCGCCAGCCGCTTGGCCTGAGTGTTGGGGCGGTAGTTATGCGCCTTGGCCGCTTCGCTGACGCGGGTGCGGGTGGCCGCGCTGACTTCGGGATAGCCGTTCAGCGCGCGGCTGACCGTCGTCGGTGACAGGCCCAGCGTCCGGGCAAGATCCTTGAGGTTCATCGCGCGCCCCTGCATTTCAAAGCGGTTTGAATCCAGATGAGACTAGTCACCCTTTCGGGTCACGTCAACGCGCCCAAGGAATGCTGCACCTGCACAGCATGGCGTTGTATTCGTTGCGGTGCAGCATGCCCCCCGGTTGACTTTGGCAAGAGGATCAGTGACTGTTGGTCATCCAAAGCGCTTTGAAACGAGTCGCCTGTCAGGCTTGGGCGCGTGGACCATGGGGGCGCCAGAGTGCCCAAGTCTCGGGAGGACTGCATGACCAAGACCCTACTTGCAAGCGTCGCGACGCTTGCGCTTTGTGCCGGCGCCGCGAGCGCGCAAGACCTGAAATTCACCCCCGGCGAGGACGCGCGGTTCAATTGGGCCTCTTATGACGCGCTGAAAAGCGTTGATCTGAAAGGGCAGACCATCACCGTTCTGGGCCCCTGGCTTGGCCCCGACAAGATCCTGGTCGAAAGCGTGATCGCCTATTTCGAGGCCGCGACCGGCGCCGATGTGCAATATTCCGGCTCGGACAGTTTCGAGCAGCAGATCGTGATTGACGCCGAGGCCGGCTCGCCGCCCGATGTGGCGGTGTTCCCGCAACCGGGTCTGGCCGCCGATCTGGCGAAAAAGGGCCACCTGCGCCCGCTGGCGGGCGATACTGCCGCCTGGCTGGCCGAGAACTATGCCGCCGGGCAAAGCTGGGCCGATCTGGGCACCTATCCCGGCAAGGATGGCACGCCGGCGCTTTATGCCTTTCCCTTCAAGGCGGATGTGAAGTCGCTGGTCTGGTATGTGCCGGAAAACTTTGCCGATGCGGGCTACGAAGTGCCGCAGACCATGGAAGAACTGAAGGCGCTGACCGAACAGATCGCGGCCGATGGCAGCACGCCATGGTGTATCGGGCTTGGCTCGGGCGGGGCCACCGGCTGGCCGGCGACCGACTGGGTCGAAGACATGATGCTGCGGATCAACACGCCCGCCGATTACGACGCCTGGGTGAAGAACGATCTGAAGTTCGACGACCCGAAGGTGCTGGCCGCGATTGACGAATTCGGCTGGTTCGCGCGCAACGACAAATTCGTCGCGGGGGGCGCGGGCGCCGTTGCCTCGACCGATTTCCGCGACAGCCCGAAGGGGCTGTTTACCAGCCCGCCGCAGTGCTACATGCACCGTCAGGCCAGCTTCATCCCGTCGTTCTTCCCGGAAGGGACAGTGGTCGGGCAGGATGCCGATTTCTTCTACTTCCCGTCTTACGCGGGCAAGGATCTGGGGCAACCGGTGCTGGGTGCGGGCACGATGTTTGCGGTTCTGTCGGACAATCCGGCGGCGCAAGAGTTCATCAATTTTCTGAAAACTCCGATCGCGCATGAGGTCTGGATGGCGCAATCGGGCTTCCTGACCCCCTACAAGGGCGTCAACACCGACGCCTACGGTGATCCGACCCTCAGGAAAATGGGTGACATCTTGCTTGATGCGACAAGCTTCCGCTTTGATGGCTCGGATCTGATGCCCGGCGCGATTGGTGCGGGCGTGTTCTGGACCGGCATGGTCGATTATGCCGGCGGCAAGTCCGCCGCCGAGGTCGGCGCCGCGATCCAGAAGACCTGGGATACGCTGAAGTAAGTAAGTGGTGCCAACCGCCCGAGGTCAACCTCGGGCGGGGTTTTCGGCCAGGGGGGACAATGGAACAGCTTGGTTTTGCGGCAGGCACCATCGTTGCGGGTGTCTTTACCTGTGTGGCGTGGTTCTGGGGCTCGAACATCGTGCTGGACGCGGTCTATCCGCCGCGCGGGCCCAAGGCGGGCGTGAATATCCTGCGGGCCGGGGCGATCCGGCCATGGCTGTTTCTGGGGCCGGCGATCTTGTTGCTGAGCGTTTATCTGGTCTATCCGGTCATCAACTCGGCCTGGCGATCCTTGCATAATTCGGATGGGTCGGAATGGGTCGGTCTGGGCAACTATTTCTGGCTGATGCAGGACACGAAATTTCACGAATCGCTGTTCAACAACCTGCTGTGGCTGGTCACCGTGCCGGCACTGGCCACGCTTTTCGGCCTGATCTCGGCGCAGATTACCGACCGGATCAAATGGGGTAACACCGGCAAGTCGCTGATTTTCATGCCGATGGCGATTTCCTTTGTCGGCGCCGGGGTGATCTGGAAATTCATCTACGACTATCGCGGCGAGGGGCTGGACCAGATCGGCCTTTTGAACGCGATCGTCACCGCCTTTGGCGGCACGCCGCAGACATGGCTGGTGTTGCCGTTCTGGAATTCGTTCTTCCTGATGGCGGTGCTGATCTGGATTCAGACCGGCTTTGCCATGGTGATCCTGTCGGCCGCGCTGCGTGGCATTCCCGAAGAGACGATCGAGGCCGCGATTCTGGATGGAGCCTCGCCGTGGCAGGTGTTCATGAAGATCAAGGTGCCGCAGATCTGGGGCACGATCGCGGTGGTCTGGACCACGATCACGATCACCGTGCTCAAGGTCTTTGACATCGTCTTCGTGATGACCAATGGCGAATGGGGCACGCAAGTGCTGGCCAACCTCATGTACAACTGGATGTTTCGCGGCGCACCCGACTATGGCCGGGGCTCGGCGATCGCGATTGTCATCATGCTTCTGGTGACGCCGATCATGATCTGGAACATCCGCAATGCACGCAAGGAGTCGCGGTGATGGACGGCGTGGTCGGAACCCGTCCGCATCTGGTGTGGGCAGTCAATATCGCCGCCGCAATTCTGGTGATCTTGTGGACGATCCCGACCTTCGGGCTTTTGGTGTCGTCGTTTCGCGACCGCGACCAGATCGCGGCCTCGGGTTGGTGGCGCGCGCCGCTGGCATCGGAACAAACCGGCTTTGTGCGCGCCGGGACCGCGCCCGATCAGGTGCAAGAGGGCGACCTTTGGGTGATTTCGGGCACTGTGCTGGAGGGCGGGCAATCGCTGAACGCCTGGGGCATCAGGACGCGCGAACCCTCTGCCTATCAGCCCGGTGTGACGGTTGATCTGCCCGAGGGCCGAACGTTGACGGTGGCCGCCGACGGCGCCTATCGGCTGACCTCGCCCACCGCCTTCACCGAAACCCGCGGCATGCGGATCTTTGTCACCACGCTGACGCCGCCACGGTTCACCACCGACAACTATGTGCGCGTCATTGGTGCCGAGGGGTTGGGGCAGGCCTTCCTCAACACCTTCACGGTGACGATTCCGGCGACGGTCATCCCGATCCTGATTGCCGCCTTTGCCGCCTATGCGCTGGCCTGGATGGAGTTTCCGGGGCGTGCGCTGCTGATTGCCGCAGTCGTGGGGCTGTTGGTGGTGCCGTTGCAACTGGCACTGATTCCGCTGTTGAAGCTGCATAACGACATTGGCCTCGGCAAGGGCTACATGGGGATCTGGCTGGCCCATACCGGCTTTGGCCTGCCGCTGGCGATCTACCTTTTGCGCAACTACATGGTCGGCCTGCCGCGCGAGATCATCGAAAGCGCGCGGGTCGATGGCGCGACCGAGTTTCAGATCTTTCGCCGGATCATTCTGCCGCTGTCGTTCCCGGCACTGGCCTCGTTCGCGATCTTTCAGTTTCTCTGGGTCTGGAACGACCTTCTGGTGGCCACGGTGTTCTTGGGCAATTCGTCCGAGCAACTGGTGATGACGGGGGTCTTGCGCGAATTGATGGGCTCGCGTGGCGGTGATTGGGAAATATTGGCGGCCTCGGCCTTCTTGTCGATTTCGGTGCCGCTGGTGGTATTCTTTGCGATGCAGAAATATCTGGTGCGCGGCCTTCTGGCCGGCTCGGTCAAGGGTGGTTGAGGACGATAACGGAATGAAAGTGTTGAAGAAAGACCCGGATTGGTGGCGCGGCGCGGTGATCTATCAGATCTACCCGCGCAGCTATCAGGACAGCAACGGCGACGGGGTGGGCGACCTTCCGGGCATCGTCGAGCGGTTGCCCTATGTCGCCAGCCTTGGCGCCGATGCGATCTGGATTTCGCCGTTTTTCACCTCGCCGATGAAGGATTTCGGCTATGACGTCAGCGATTATTGCGATGTCGATCCGCTGTTCGGCCGCCTTGCCGATTTCGACGCGGTGATCGAGACGGCGCATCAACTGGGGCTGAAGGTGATGATCGACCTCGTGCTGTCGCATACCTCGGATCAGCACGCCTGGTTTCGCGAAAGCCGCGCCGACAAGGCCAACCCCCGCGCCGACTGGTATGTCTGGGCCGATCCCAAGCCCGATGGCACGCCGCCGAACAACTGGCTGTCGATCTTTGGCGGCTCGGCATGGCAATGGGATGCGCGGCGCTGTCAGTATTACATGCACAACTTTCTGGTCAGCCAACCCGATCTGGATTTCCACAATCCCAAGGTGCAGGACGCGCTGTTGAACGTGGCCCGGTTCTGGCTCGACCGCGGGGTCGATGGCTTTCGCCTTGATACGATCAATTTTTATTTTTGTGACAAGGCGTTACGCGACAATCCTGCGTTGCCCATCGACCAGCGCAACGACAAGACAGCGCCCACCGTCAACCCCTACAACCACCAAGACCACCTCTATGACAAGAACCGGCCAGAAAACATTGATTTTCTGAAGAAACTTCGCGCAGTCATGGCGCCCTACAACGCCGCCGCCGTCGGCGAGGTCGGAGACAGTCAGCGCGGGCTTGAGATCTTGGGCGAGTATACCCGCGGCAATGACCGGATGCAGATGTCCTATGCCTTCGAGTTTCTGTCGGGAAAATCCCTGTCGGCGCCCTATATCGCCGAGGTCTTCGCCGAGGTGGACCGCGTCGCCGCCGATGGCTGGGTTTGTTGGGCCTTTTCCAACCACGATGTCATGCGTCATATCAGCCGATGGGGTCTTTCTATCGCTGCAGCAAAGGCTTATGCGACGCTGTTGATGTGTCTTCGGGGCTCGGTCTGCCTCTATCAGGGCGAAGAACTGGGCCTGCCAGAGGCCGAGATCGCCTTTGACGATCTGCAAGATCCGTATGGCATCGAGTTCTGGCCCGAGTTCAAGGGCCGCGACGGGTGCCGAACTCCGATGGTGTGGGACTCCGACAATCCGACGGGCGGTTTTTCGACGCAAAAACCGTGGCTTCCGGTGCCGTCCTCGCATCTTGCGCTGGCGGTGCAGGCACAAGAAGACGACCCGGCGGGCCTGTTGCACCACTATCGCCGGGTAATCGGTCTGCGCCATGCCCATGATGCTTTGCGCACGGGCACGTTGCGCGACATGCGGGCCGAGGCCGCGGTGATCCGCTTTGAACGCCACAGCGCGGACGAGCGGCTGTTTGTGGCGCTGAACCTGTCGGACAGCCCGGCGACGATCGCGATGCCGGAAGGGCACTGGACCATTGCGGCGGCCGAGATCGGCTCGGTCGGGCCGGGGCCGGACGGGCGCCTGAATCTGGGTCCGTGGCAGCCCGCAATCTTGTCCTGTGCCGGCACCTGAGGGGGAAACGTATGGCCGATCTGAAGCTTGTCGACATTGCCAAGGCCTATGGCGATGTGAAGGTCCTGTCGCATATAGATCTGACGATCAAGGCGGGCGAACTTATTGTTTTTGTGGGACCTTCCGGCTGTGGCAAATCAACGCTGCTGCGCATGATCGCGGGTCTGGAAAAGATCACCAGCGGCGTGCTGGAAATCGACGGGCAGGTGATGAACGATGTCCCTCCGGCGCAGCGCGGCATTGCGATGGTGTTTCAATCCTACGCGCTCTACCCGCATATGACGGTGCGCGACAACATGGCCTTCGCGCTGAAGATCGCGCGTCAGACCCCGGCCGAAATCAGGGCGGCGGTCGACAATGCCGCGCGGATCCTGCAACTGACGCCCTATCTGGACCGCCTGCCCAAGGCGCTTTCGGGTGGCCAACGCCAACGCGTCGCGATCGGCCGCGCGATCGTGCGCGACCCGAAGGTCTATCTGTTTGACGAACCGCTGTCGAACCTTGACGCGGCGCTGCGCGTTGCCACCCGGATCGAGATTGCCCAACTCAAGGAACAGATGCCCGACCGCACGATGATCTATGTCACCCACGATCAGGTCGAGGCGATGACGCTTGCGTCGCGCATCGTGGTGCTGGCCGGCGGCGGCATCAGCCAGGTCGGCACGCCGCTTGATCTTTATGAGCGGCCCGAAAACGAATTTGTCGCCCAGTTCATCGGCAGCCCGGCGATGAACATCTTGCCCGGCGAGATCATCGAAACCGGCAAATCGACGACGGTGCGGCTGAAAGGTGGCAGCGCCACCGCCGCCATTGCGACGCCCGCGTCGATGATGGGGGCCAAGGTCAATCTGGGGGTGCGCCCCGAGGATCTGACACCGACCAAAGGCGCGGGGCTTTATACCGGGCGGGTTGATATCGTCGAAGCCTTGGGCGAGGTCACGCTGCTCTATTTCGAACATCAGGGCGACACGCATGGCATGATCGCCAAGCTGCCCGGCATTCACGCCGATCTGCGCCACAGCACGGTAACGCTGACCGCAGACCCGGCAAAGTTGCACCTGTTCCACAACGGTCGGTCGCTTCTTTACCCGTGATGTCGCAATCCACCCGCGAGCCCGAGCCGCGCCGGGGTAAAACCCTAGCCTAGGCTTACTCGAAGAGGATCGCGTGATGGATGAGACAGCGGGCGCAGGACGCAGGGCGCGGGGCGGTGGGGGTGGTGGTGCGGCTCGGCGCGCTGAACGCACGGCCGTGCGGCAGGAGTTCGCGCGCTATATCGAGCGCAATATCCCCAACCTCGAGATTCTGAACGAAGAGGGGCTGGCCATCATCGAGGCCAATGCCGAAACCGTGCTTGAGGAAATCGGTGTCAACTTCGTCGACAACCCGGCCGCGCTGGCGCGCTGGCGTGACGCGGGCGCCGATGTGCAGGGCGAACGCGTGCGCCTGCCAAAGGGGCTTGCGCGCAAGCTGTGCGCCACGGCGCCGCGCATGTTCACCCAACATGCCCGCAACCCCGAACGCAACGTGGTGATCGGCGGCAAGGGGCTGGTGCTCGCGCCGGTCTATGGCCCGCCCTTCGTGCGGGACGCCGAGGGCGGCCGCCGCTATGCCACGATTGCCGATTTCCGTAATTTCGTGAAACTCGGACAGATGTCGAAATGGCTGCACCACTCGGGCGGCACCGTCTGCGAACCGACCGACGTGGCGGTGAACAAACGTCACCTTGATATGCTGCACGCCCATATGACGCTGGCCGACAAGCCCTATATGGGCTCGGTCACCGAACGCTCGCGCTGCGTTGACAGCGTCGAGATGTCCAAGATCCTGTTCGGCTCGGATTTCGTCGATCAGAACACGGTGATGACCTCGCTGATCAATATCAACTCACCGCTGACCTTCGATCCGATCATGATGGACGCACTCGAGGTCTATGCAGCCGCAAATCAGGCCTGCATCATCTCGCCCTTCATCGTCGGCGGTGCGATGGCGCCGGTGACGGTGGCGGCGACACTGACGCAGGTGCTGGCCGAGGTGCTGGCCGGTGTCGCCTACAGCCAGTTGATTCGCCCCGGCGCGCCGGTGATCTTTGGCGCCTTCGTGACCTCGATCGACATGAACTCGGGCGCGCCCACCTTCGGAACCCCCGAGGCGGCGCAGATCACCCTCGGCGCGGGCCAGTTGGCGCGTCGCCTCGGCTTGCCGTATCGTTCGGCGGGCTCGTTTTGCGGCTCGAAACTTCCCGATGCGCAGGCCGCCTACGAGACCGCCAACTCGCTCAATATCGGCCTGATGTCAGGCGTGAACTTCATGCTTCACGCCTGTGGCTGGCTCGAGGGCGGTCTGGTGTCGTCCTACGAAAAATACGTGATGGACGCCGATCAGCTGGGCGTGTTGCACCGTCTTGCGGCCGGCATCGACATGAGCGCGAACGGGCAAGCCATGGACGCGCTGCGGGAGGTTGGCCCGGGTGGTCACTTCCTGGGTTGCCAACACACCCAGGCCAATTTCAAGGACGCCTTCTGGCGCACCGATCTGCTGGATTACAAACCCTTCGAAACCTGGGAAGAAGAGGGCGCGCGCGACACGGTGGCACTGGCAGGGGCGCGGGTCAGAAAGATGCTGGGCGACTATCAGGCACCTGATCTTGATCCCGGCATCGCCGAAGCCCTCGGCGACTATGTTGCACGCAAGAAGGCCGCCGTTCCCGACGCCTTCATGTAACGGCTTCTTTTTGGTCGAAATACTCCCGCCGGAGGCTCCCGTGATCGGGCAAGGGCCTCCGGCGGGAGTATTGTTGCCAAAAAGAAGCCATCAAAGCGGACGAATTTTCAACTTTGTCAGACGGTTATCCTTGCGGTTCATGACCTCGAAGCGAAACCCGTGGAATGAAAATACCTGCCCCTCGGTCGGGATCATCTGGGCTTCGTGGATCACCAGACCCGCGATGGTGTTGGCTTCGTCATCGGGCAAGTGCCATTCCATCATCCGGTTGAGGTCGCGGATTGTCATGGTGCCGTCGACCAGATAGTCGCCCATCTCCGTGCAGTTCAGCTGGGCCGGGGCGGCGGGGTCGAATTCGTCGGTGATTTCGCCGACGATCTCTTCGATGATGTCCTCGAGCGTGATCAGCCCCTTTAGGTCTCCGTATTCATCGACGACCAGCGCGAAATGCGTGCGACGTTTGAGAAATTCGCGCATCTGTTCGTCAAGCGGCGTGGTTTCAGGGACGAAATAGGGTTTCATCGCCAGTTTGAGCACGTCGAGATCGCGGATCGAGGCAAGGTTGCCGTCTTCGCCGCGCACCACCTTCTCGACCGCGCGCAACAGATCCTTGGCATGGATCACGCCGACGACGTTTTCGCGTTCGCCCTTGTAAAGGGGCAACCGCGTATGCGGCGAGGCCAGAACCGTCGTCAGGATCGTGTCGGGGTCTGCATCGGTGTCGATCATCTCGACCTGGCTGCGGTGACGCATGATTTCCTCGACGGTGCGATTGCCAAGATCAAGCGCGCCCAAAAGCCGGTCGCGGTCTTCTTTCTGCACCGTGCCTTCCGAGGTTCCCAGTGCCAGCGCGCCGGCGATTTCCTCGTGGATCGAGAACATCAGGGTATTGGCATCGGTGCGCACGCCAAAGACCCACAGGATGCCGCGCACCACCATGCGCACCACCGTGACCACCGGCGCCAGCACCCGCGTTACCAGGCGGATCGGGCGGGCGACGCGGCTGGCGGCGCTTTCGGGGTTGGTGATGGCATAGGTCTTGGGCAGCACCTCTGAAAAGACCAGAACCAATGCGGTCATCCCCAGGGTGGCCAGGGCCACGCCGCTGTCGCCGAACACCCGGGTCAGCAGCGCCGTCGCCAAGGAGGTCGACAAGATGTTGACCACGTTGTTGCCCAGCAAGATTGCGCCGATCAGGCGTTCGTTGTCTTCGGTGACGCCAAGCGCCGCTTCGGCCCCCAGATCGCCCTTGTCTGCGCGTGTGCGCAGCTTGGCCCGTGAGGCGGCGGTCAGTGCGGTCTCGGAGCCAGAGAAGAAGGCCGACAGCAGCAACAGGCCCAGAATGGCGGCGGCGGTCGTCCAGAATGCAGTGTCGAGCACGGGGGCGGTTCCAGTATCATTGTGTCAGCCGCCGTTATGGGCGCGGCGGCGGCGGCAGGCAAGCAAAACGGCTCAGTGGTCGGGCCGGGCCAGCGGATGGTGCGCCAGCACCAGTTCCTTCAGCCGGGCGTCCAATACATGGGTGTAGATCTCGGTGGTGGACAGATCAGCATGGCCCAACAACATCTGGATCGCGCGCAGATCGGCACCACCTTCCAGAAGATGCGTCGCAAAGGCATGGCGCAGCACATGCGGCGTGACGCGTGCCGGAGAAATTCCGGCCGCCACGGCGATATCCTTCAACAGCCCGTGAAAACCCTGCCGGGTCAGGTGGCCCTCGCTGCCAGCACCGGGAAACAGGAATTTCGAGGCCGGGGTCTTGTGGGCCTGGCGTGCCGCGTCTTCGGCGCTGTCGCGCAGCGCGAGCCAAGTGTTCAGCGCGATGCGGGCCGGCGGCGACAGCGGCACCATGCGTTCCTTGCCACCCTTGCCACGGATCAACAGCATGCTCGGGTCGCCCCGCGCGGCCGAGACCGGCAGGCCGACCAATTCGCTGACCCGCATCCCGGTGGCGTAAAGCAGTTCCATCAGGCTTTCATTGCGGGCGCGATCGGCCTTGGTCCGGCCCAGGGTGCGCGCGGCGGCCAGCAGCGCCTCGACCTCGGGCAGGGACAGCGTTTTGGGCAGGCGCTGGTCCTTGCCCGGCCCCGAGATCCGGATGGCCGGATCCTCGCTGCGCCACCCCTCGTCATAGGCAAACCGGTAAAGCTGGCGAATGGCCGACAGGCGGCGTGCGCGGGTGGCGCGGGCCAGCCCCTGCGCCTCGCACGAAATCAGATAGGCTTCGATATCGTCGCGGCTGGCGGCGTCAAAGGTCAGACCGCGGTGGGTCAGGAAATCGGCGAAATCCAGCAGATCGCGGCCATACCCCAGCAGCGTATTGCGCGCCGCCCCGGCCTCGGCGGCCTGTGCCTCGAGAAAGGTCGAAATCCAGCGTCCAGAGCAGGTGTCGGGAACGGGAGCGGCGCCTTCTGCCGTTGGGGGGGGGACCGGGCTCATCCGCGCCGCTCCAGCACCACCAGTTCCAGCGCCGCGCGCCGGGCCGTGCTTTCAAGGCCGACATGGCGCAGCAGCGACAGCCCGGCGATGACGCGGCGGTAATCGCCCTTGGCGCCTTCGGTCACATCGTCGATGGCGCGCAACATCGCCTCGCCGAGACGGTCGGCCGGCAACAGGTCGCTATAGCTGTCGGGGGCGGCCGGGGCGGCGTCAAACACCGCTTTCAGCGCCAGCCCCAGCGCATCCGAGGCGGCAAGGCCGCGGGTGCTGCCCTGCGCGACGCCGATCAGCAAGGCCTCGTCGGGGTCTTGCGGGGTTCGGGCGCGGGCGATGGTTTCATAGTCTTCCGACAAGAGCCCCAACCGAAAGGCGATCCGCGCAGGATCGCCGGTCAGGGGCATCTGCGCCAGCGGCTGGGCATAAAGCGCGGCCAGTTGCGGTTCCAGTTCGACCTCTTCAAGGGCGCTGAAGGCGCGCGGCAGGGCGGCCTCGACCGCGTCAACCGAGCGCGCAGTGACTGCCGCATCCAGCGCGGCCACCGCCGCGACCCGGTTCCAGACCCCGCCCGAGGCGGCGGCCTCGGTTTCGGTATAAAGCCCGAGCAGCTGGTTG
The DNA here is from genome assembly GCA_002422085.1 of Rhodobacteraceae bacterium UBA6197. Taxonomy (GTDB): domain Bacteria; phylum Pseudomonadota; class Alphaproteobacteria; order Rhodobacterales; family Rhodobacteraceae; genus UBA6197. Next base: position 93,468 of record DISZ01000008.1, on the reverse strand, counting down.
GGGTCGATGGCGCCCATCCGTGCCAGCCTCTCGGCGGCTTCGATACGGGTCTTCCAGCCGGTATTGGCGCGCAGATCGGCCTGCGAAAAGGCCACCGGCAGCGTCGTGGTCGACAGTGGCTGGCCGATCGCCTCCATCAGACGAAAAACCAGCGGCGTGGGGTGGCGCGGCGCGGCAAGATCGTCGCTTTCCTCGGCCAGTTCGGGGTCGAGAAACCGTTCCAGCAGTGGCTCGATCTGGGGGTCGATCTGGCCAAGGCTACGCGCGGTTGAAAACGACAGCGCCGCTGCGGGCCAGTCACCCGAGCGCGCCAGGCAAAAGATCCGCGCCGGAAAAGACGGCGAGATCGTGGGCGTATCGCGCAAGGCCACGCAGGCCTGATCCTCTTCGCCCAGCAAGAGGGCGGCATCAAACAGCCGGCGAAAGCGGTCGGGGTCATTCGGGCCGGCCTCTTGCAACAGCGCGAAGGCCGGTTCCAGCGCGCCCAGATCCAGCAGCCGGTCGACCCGCGCCAGAAACAGGCTTTGGCCCTTGGTCTGGTTGGTAAAGCGCGGCGGGTCCAGTTCGGCCAGAAGCAGCGTCAGCAACAAGGACTGGATCGCGGGCAGGGTATCCAGCCGCTCCTTGCGCAGCAGCCGCGCCAGATCGGCCTCGGGGGTATTGCCCCAAAGGCCGCGCGGCAGGCCGGTCTTGAGCACCGGCAGCAATCCCAGCGCCGACAGGCTGGGCTGATCCAGCGCGGTGACCGAGACCGGCTCGATCCCGGCGCCGCTTGACACTGGGGCCTCGCCCGGAATCGCCGTCAGATTGGCCCCGGGCGTGCCCCCGAACGGTGCCGAGGCAGGCGTCACAACCGAGGTCGAAAGCCAGTCGATTGCCGACATCGGTGTGTTTTGCACGGGTGTTTGCGCGCCTGTCGATGCCGTCTGCTGGGCCGCGGCACCGGTCGCGGCCAACACCAGACCGGCAATCAGGCCGCGCGATGTCTTACTGGCTGACATTCAGATCCACCGGAACCCGGCTATCGGTCACTGACGGGTTCATGTCACCAAGATAGGCATACCCCACCAGTGCCAGCGCCGCGAGAATGATCAAAATGAAAATAGCCTTGAAGATGATCTGACCCATATGCCTTGTCTTTCCCGGTCCCTTGACGTGCGACCTGTTTTGCCGTGCCCAATCTTGTCGGGCGGTTTTCTGCCTTGCCTCGGGGTCGATTATATATGGCAATTTGCGGAAGATCACGCCATTCAAGACAAAATGGACGCAATGCGCAAACTCCTGCCGGAGATGTGATCGCAGCGAAGGACCATGACGGGTGTCAGACGACCAAATGCAGCCTCAACTTTGCCGTCCGATCGTGCTGATCGGGATGATGGGGGCGGGGAAAACCGCCGTGGGCACTCAGCTTGCGCGGATTCTGGGAGTGCCATTCATCGATTCTGACAGCGAAATCGAACGCGCCGCACAGATGAGCGTGGCCGAAATCTTTGCGCGTGACGGCGAGGCGTTCTTTCGCGCGCGGGAATCAGAGGTTCTGTCGCGGCTGATGAACGCCCGCCCGGCGGTGCTCTCGACGGGCGGCGGTGCCTTCCTGTCCGAGACGAACCGCGCCACCATCGCCAAGCGCGGCACCTCGGTCTGGCTGAAGGCCGATCTCGAGATCTTGTGGAACCGGGTGCGGCACAAGACGACCCGCCCCTTGCTGCGCACCGATGACCCGAAGGCCACTTTGGCGGGGTTGCTTGCCGAGCGCGCGCCGGTCTATGCGCTGGCGCAAGTCGTGGTCGAGGCCGAGCCGCTGCTGTCGATCGAGGGTATGGCGCGCAAGGTGATCGACGCGCTGCGCGCCGCGCCGGGGGTGTTCGCACCGGGGGCCGGGCCGCAAGATACGGCGGTGCCGGGCACGGCGCCCGGACAAAAAGGAGCAACAACATGAGGCGCGAAACAGTGCCGGTGGAACTGGGCGCGCGGCGCTATGAGGTGCGCATCGGCAGCGGCCTTCTGGCGCGCGCGGGCGATGAGATCGCGCCACTGTTGCGCCGGCCGCGCGTTGCGGTGGTTACCGACGAAACCGTGGCCGCGCTGCATCTGGAGGCGTTGCGCGCCGGGCTTGGTGATGTCGAGATGGTCAGCCTCGCGCTGCCCGCCGGCGAATCCACCAAGGGCTGGCCCGAATTTTCGCGCACCGTCGAATGGCTGCTGGCGCAAAAGGTCGAACGCAAGGATATCGTCATCGCCTTTGGCGGCGGCGTGATCGGTGATCTTGTCGGTTTCGCCGCGGCGGTATTGCGGCGCGGCGTGCGCTTCGTGCAGATCCCCACGACCTTGCTGGCACAGGTTGACAGCAGCGTCGGCGGCAAGACCGGGATCAATTCGCCGCATGGCAAGAACCTGATCGGGGCGTTTCACCAGCCCAGCCTCGTGCTGGCCGATATCGACCTTTTGGGCACGCTGACGGCGCGCGACTTTCTGGCGGGCTACGGCGAGGTGGTCAAATACGGGCTTTTGGGCGACGCCGGCTTTTTTGAATGGCTTGAGAAGAACGCCCCGGCGATGGCGGCGGGCGATGGGGCGCTGCGGTTGCGCGCGGTGACGCGCGCGGTCGAGATGAAGGCCGAGATCGTCGCCCGCGATGAAACCGAAGAGGGCGACCGGGCACTGCTGAATCTGGGGCATACCTTCTGCCACGCGCTGGAAAAGGCCACCGGCTATGGCGCACGACTGCTGCATGGCGAGGGGGTGGCGATCGGCTGCGCGCTGGCCTTCGAACTGAGCCAGCGGATGGGCCTGTGCAGTCAGGAAACCCCCAGCCGGGTGCGTGCCCATCTGCGTGCCATGGGCACCAAGGTAGACCTGACCGATATCTCGGGGGATTTGCCCGACGCCGAGGCCCTGATCGCGCTGATGGCGCAAGACAAGAAGGTGCTCGACGGGCAGATGCGCTTTGTTCTGGCGCGCGGAATCGGGCAGGCCTTTGTCTGCTCTGACGTGCCGGGCGATCTGTTGCGCGGGGTGCTGGACGACGCGCTGGCCTTGCGCGGATAGGGCGGGGACCGCAGCGGTCGGTTGCGCCGGGCAGTCGGTTGCGCCGGGCTATCGGTTGCGCCGCGCTATCGGTTGCGCCGCGCAGGGCCGCGCAGGCGCAAGGCGCGAAAAAGGGGCGCCCGCGAAGGTGCCCCTCGATCCGGTTGGAAAAAGCGTTCCGATCAGAACGGAATTTCGTCATCCATATCCGGGCGGCCACCGCCTTGCGGTGACGCGCTGCCGGGGCCTTCGTCATAGCCGCCGCCCGAGCCGCTGCCATAGCCGGTGCCACTGCCACCGTCGCCGCGGCCGCCAAGCAGCGTCAAGTCGCCCCGGAACGGTCGCAGCACAACCTCGGTTGAATAGCGGTCTGCGCCGGACTGGTCTTGCCATTTGCGGGTTTCGAGCTGGCCCTCGATATAGACGGTCGAGCCCTTGCGCAGATACTGTTCAGCGATCTTTACGAGGTTCTCATTGAAAATCGCGACCGAATGCCATTCGGTGCGTTCCTTGCGTTCGCCCGTGGCCTTGTCGCGCCAGCTCTCGGAGGTGGCGATGCGCAGGTTGCACACCTTGCCCCCGTTCGGGAACGAGCGGACCTCTGGGTCGCGACCCAGATTGCCCACAAGGATCACCTTGTTCACAGAACCCGCCATAACATCCTCCACCCGAATCTTTTGTGTCCGCCCGTGTTAGCCCATCGGGACGGGGTTGAGAAAGGGCAATCGCGGTCGCGCAAGGGGCAAAAAACGCCGATGCGGGGCTTTGCCACGGCCTGAACGCTTTTGTTTCAGCGAAAAACGGTCTATTTTCGCGGCGTGAACGGGGCAGGCCCGAAGGCCGGTCTTATGGGGGATGGTGAATGCGTCGTGTGATGGCAGCGCTTTTGGCGGCCGGGATCAGTGTTGTGCCGATGGATGCGGGGGCCGAAGGGCTGTCGCTTTCGGGGTCGTCCAGCAAATCGCGGGCCAATCTGTTTCTCAATCAGACCAAGCTTCTGGATACGCGGCTGAGCACGCAGTATTCGGCCTCGACGCGGCTTCAGCCCAAAAGCCTGCTGGCCGCGTCCGATACGTCGGCACTGCCGGGCTATTCGGGGCGCTACAAGGGCGAATACCTGTCGATGGCGCGCTCGGCGGCAAGCAAACACGGTGTGCCGCAGGATCTGTTCTTGCGGCTGGTGCAGCAGGAATCGGGCTGGAACCCGAACGCGACCTCGAACAAGGGGGCGCATGGTCTGGCGCAGTTGATGCCGGGCACGGCGGCCAAGCTGGGGGTGAATGCGCGTGACCCGCGTCAGAACCTTGACGGCGGCGCGCGCTATCTGCGCCAGATGTATGACCGTTTCGGCAGCTGGCGGCTGGCCCTCGCGGCCTATAACGCGGGGCCGGAGGCGGTGGAAAAGCACGGCGGCATCCCGCCCTACCGCGAAACCAGGAATTACGTGCGCGTCATCCTGGGCAGCTAGGCGCTGGGGGCCGGGTGTGCCGCATCCGACCCCGAGGATCCGGTTGCGGCGTGCAAGAGGCGCTTCTTTGGCGGAATTCCGATGACTCGATATGAACAGATCGAAGACCGCGCCGCGCGCCGCGACCTGTGGCTTCTGGTCTGGATCCGCTGGCTGATCCTGACCGGGGTGATAGCGGCGCTGACGGTGGCGCAAGGGGTGCTTCATTTCACGCTGCCGGTGCTGCCGATGGTGGCGGTGACCGGGGTTCTGGTCGGGCTGAACCTCTGGGCGATCTGGCGATTGCGCCGCCCCGGGCCGTTGTCCGGGGCCTGGCTGGCCTTCGAGTTGCTGACCGATCTTCTGGCGATGACCGGCTTGCTGTATCTGACGGGCGGGGCGGGTAATCCCTTGGTGTTCCTGTTGATCTTGCAAGTTATCATAGCGGCGGCGCTGTTGTCTCCGGCCTATTCCCTGCTGATCTGGGTGGCGGCGTTTACCTGCTATGGCTGGCTGATGAACCACGGGCTGCCGCTGTCGGGCATGGCCCACACCGGGGCGAACGGCTGGGATGATCTGCATCAGCGCGGGATGTATCTCAGCTTTGTTCTGGCCTCGGCGGCGCTGACCTACTTTCTCAGCCGCTTTCACGAGGGGATGCGGCTGCGCAATGAACAGGCCGCGCAGATCCATCTGCGGCTGATGGAGGATGACCATCTGGTGCGGCTGGGTCTGTTGTCGTCCGGTGCTGCGCATGAATTGGGCACCCCCCTGACCACCCTTGCGGTTGCGCTGGATGACTGGAAATCCTTCGGCCCGCCGCAAGGCCCCGCCGCCGCCGCCGAGATCGAGTCGCTGTTGACGCAGGTTGCACGCTGCAAGACCATCGTCAGCCAGATGCTGCTGGCCTCGGGGCAAGAGCGGCTCGAGGCTGCGCATCCGGTGCCCGCGCGTGCCCATCTGGGCGCCGTTGCCGCCGATTGGGCGGCGGTCAACCGCGCCGAGGTGCGCTTTACATCGGATCTGCCCGAAACCGCCGCGATCGTTGCCGATCCGATGCTGGCACAGGCGCTGCGCAACCTTTTGGACAACGCCCGCGCCGCCGCCCCTGACCAGCCGATCAACGTGCGTCTCGAGGCGGCCGGCACCGCGGTCCGGCTATCTGTCGCCGACCGCGGTGCCGGCTTTCCGCCCGACGTGCTGGCCCGCCCCGGCGCGGCGTTTCAAAGCAGCCATGAGGGGCCGGGCAGGGGGCTGGGTCTTTACCTCGTGCGCAACGGGTTGCGTCGGCTGGGGGGTAGTCTAAGTCTTGAAAACCCGCCCGAGGGCGGCGCCCGCGCGGTGCTGACCCTGCCACGCCTGACCGGAGGTTCCCATGTCTGACCCTGACCCCTGTGCGCTGCCCGACAAGCGCCTGTTGATCGTCGAAGACGATCCGGGCCTATTGGCCAGCCTGGCGGGGTCGTTTACGCGGCGCGGCTATCAGGTGCGCACCGCCATGTCGACCAAGGCCGGGCTGGTCGCCGCACCCCGTTTTGCACCGACCCATGCGCTGGTCGATCTGAAACTGCCCGGCGCATCGGGGCTTGACTGCGTGGCCGGGCTGGCGGCGCTTGCCAACCCGCCGCGCATCGTGGTGCTGACCGGCTTTGCCGCGATCACCACCGCCGTCGAGGCGATCAAGTTGGGGGCCAGCCACTATCTGGCCAAACCCGCCACCCCGACCGAGATCGAGGCCGCCTTCGCGCATCAGGCAGGCAGCACCGAACTGCCGATCGAGGCGGCGCGCACCCCGCTCAAGATGATGGAATGGGAACAGATCAACGCGATGCTGGCTGAAACCGATTACAACATTTCGGAAACCGCGCGGCGGTTGGGCATGCACCGACGCACCCTGGCGCGCAAACTGGCCCGCGAAAAGGCCAAGCCCGGCCCGACCGAGGCCTGAGCCACGCCCCCCCGGAACGCAAGGGGCCACGGGGCCTTGGGGGCATGGGGCGGCGGGCAGCAGGGGGGCGTAATGTGCGACGGGCCGCAAGGCGCGACGGGCAAGCAGGGCGCGACGGGCGGCAATGGGCCCGGACAGCCCGGCCCGACGACAGCAGGGGGGCGACAGGGCGACGCCCGCCCAGAATTTCACTGGGCGGGCGCGGGTCTGATCCGGCGGCTTATGCCTTGGGGTCGTGATCGCCCGCAATTCTCCGGTCATTTTGCATTTCCAGCCACATTGCATTGACCACCGCCACAAGGGCGGCCAGCGGCAGGCCAAGGATCCACGCGAAATACCACATATCCAGTTCTCCTTAATAGACGCTGTCGCTTTGCTCCGAGACATCGGCCTCGGTGACCTTGCCCCAAAGCACTTTGTAGACCCAGGCGGTATAGGCCAGGATCAGCGGCATGAAGATCAGCGTCGCCACCAGCATCACAAACAGCGTCAGATGCGAGGACGAACTGTCCCAGACCGTCAACGAGGCATCGGGCATCTTCGACGAGGGCAGGATGAACGGGAACATCGTCAGCCCGACCGACGAGATCACCCCAAAGATCCCGAGCTTCGAGAACAGCAGCGTCGAGACCTCGCGCCCGGCCCGAAGCCCCAGCGTGGCCAGCGCCATGCCCAAGAACCCCAGAACCGGCGCGATGACGATCCAGGGCCGCACACCATAAGCGGCAAGCCAGCTTGCGGTCCGCTCGACCTGCGAATAGAGCGGGTTCGACGGGCCATCGGTCACCACGGTGCCGACAATCGCATAGCCATCGATCCCGACGGCCAGCCAGAGTCCGGCCAGCGCATAGCCGCCGATTGCCACCAGCCCGGCCCAGGTGCCGATCCGGCGGGCGCGTTCTTGCACCGGGCCGCTGGATTTCAGCGTCAGCCAGGCCGCGCCATGCATCATCAGCATCGACAGCGACACCACCCCCGCCAGCAGCGCGAACGGGTTCAAGAGCGCGATGAACTTCCACCAGAAGCTGCCGTCATACATCGGCATCATATCCTCGGTCAGATGAAACGGCACGCCTTGCAGCACGTTGCCCACCGCCACGCCAAAGATCAGCGCCGGCACCGCACCGCCTACGAACAAGGCCCAGTCCCAGCCATTGCGCCAGGTCGCGCCATCGCGTTTGGAACGGTATTTGAACGCGACGGGCCGCAAGATCAACGCCGCCAGAACCGCGAACATCGCCAGATAGAAGCCCGAGAAACTGACCGCGTAAAGCGGTGGCCAGGCGGCAAAGATCGCGCCGCCGCCAAGGATGAACCACACCTGGTTGCCCTCCCAGACCGGGCCGACCGTGTTGATCGCCACGCGGCGCTCGGTGTCGGTGCGCCCGACAAAGGGCAGCAAGGCCCCCACGCCAAGGTCAAAGCCGTCGGTGAGGGCAAAGCCGATCAGCAAGACGCCCAACAGCAGCCACCAGATCACGCGCAGCAATTCGAAACTGAGAAATTCGTGCAAAATCATGATGTTTACTCCGCAGGCAGGGGCTGAGGTTCACCCGAGGACGAAAGCCGCATTTCGTGCTTGCGTTGCCATTCCTCGGTTTCGCGGACGTCCATATAGGGGCCCTTCTTGATGTATTTGATCATCAGCCCCATCTCGATGATGAACAGCACGGTGTAGAAGGCGACAAACCCGAACAGCGTGATCAGCAGGTCCGCCACCGACAGATGGCTGACCGACAGCGCGGTCGGCAGCACCCCGTCGACCGTCCAGGGTTGGCGGCCAAGCTCTGCAACGATCCAGCCCAGTTCCGCCGCGATCCAGGGCGCCGGGATGATCGCCACCGCCAGTCTCAGCGACCAGCGCGGGAACTGCATGCCCTTCCAGTTCGCCATGAAGAAGAAATACCCCATCACCGCGACGAACGAAAAGCCCAATGCCACCATCACCCGGAATGCCCAGAACAGCGGCCAGACCGTCGGCACGGTATCGGTGGCGGCCTTGACGATCTGCGCCTCGGTCGCCTGACGCGGATCCTCGACATAACGTTTGAGCAACAGCGCGAAGCCCAGATCATTCGAGTGATCTTCGAACTGCGCGGTGATTTCGGGGGGCACGTCGCCCTTCTTGGCGCGGATCTCCATCAGCGCGTCAAAGGCAATGATCCCCGACCGTACCCGCGCCTCGGCGATCGCCTCCAGATCGTCGATCCCCGGAATGACGGTCTGCAAGGACCGGGTGCCGATCAGCCCCATGACATAGGGTATATGCAGCGCGTAATGGGTTTCGCGCGCCGCCTGATCGGGAATGCCGAACAGGGTGAACTCGGCCGGCGCCGGCTGGGTTTCCCACATGCCTTCGATCGCGGCCAGTTTCATCTTCTGGCTATGGGTTGCCGAATAGCCCGACTCGTCGCCGAGGATCACCACCGAAAACGCCGAGGCCAGCCCGAAGGCCGCCGCCACCGCGATTGATCGGCGCGCCAGTTCGAAATGCCGTCCTTTGAGCATGTACCACGCCGAAACCCCCAGCACGAAAACCGAGGCCGTCACATAGCCCGCCGAAACGGTATGGACAAATTTCGCCTGCGCCACCTCGTTGAACATCACCTCGAAAAAGCTGGTCATCTCCATCCGCATCGAGAGTGGGTTGAATTCAGCCCCGACCGGGTTTTGCATCCAGCCATTGGCGATCAGGATCCACAGCGCCGAAAAGTTCGACCCGATGGCCACCAGCCAGGCTACCACCAGATGCGCGACCTTGCTCAGCTTGTCCCAGCCAAAGAAGAACAGGCCGACGAAGGTGGCTTCCATGAAAAAGGCCATCAACCCTTCGATCGCCAGAGGGGCGCCGAAGATGTCTCCGACATAATGGCTGTAGTAGCTCCAGTTCATGCCGAACTGAAACTCCATCGTGATCCCGGTGGCGACGCCAAGCACAAAGTTGATGCCGAACAGCATCCCCCAGAATTTGGTCATCTGCCGCCAGATCGGGCGGTTGGTCATGACGTAGACCGTCTCCATGATCGCGACCAGGATCGACAGACCCAAGGTCAGCGGCACAAAGAGAAAGTGATAAAGAACTGTCAGCGCGAATTGCAGGCGCGACAGGTCAACGATATCAAATTCCATTGCTCACTCCAGTTCCGCGGGTGCGGTTATCCATGCATCTTGCGTATAGGTGTTTGCGCGATGCATCTTTGATTTACATCAATCAGCATAGCCCACGCGAGGCCCCGTGCGGCGGATCGGTTGCCGCAGGTGGACAATACGTCCACCCAAGGCGATCTTGGCGGCGGTCAAGAAAAAACGGGCAGCCGTGGCCACCCGTCTTGTTCTGGAACCGATGTGTCGAGGTCACGGCAGAATACGGGTGTATTTCGTGCCCGCCAGAGTCGCCCCGGCGATCAGCCCGGCCTGGCCAAAGACCAGTGCGATCACCGGCGCCAGGGTGGTTGTGGTGTCGGTGCCGATCGCGCCGCCACGGTCGGGCAGGGCATAGCGCGCATCCGCGCCCAACTCCCAGCCATCGGCACGGCGGAAATCCGACAATGCCGGCTCGGTCATGAAGAACAGCGCATGGGCATATTGCTGGGCGCCGATCTGGAACCCGACCGAGGCCGAGGCGGCGGAATAGTAATCCACCGTCACATCGTTGATCCGCAGCGCCCCACGGCCGAAGGCGCCGCCGATGCCAAAGCCCGCTTCCGTCATCAACGGCATGTAAAGAATACCGACCGATTTCGACATCAGATCCTGCGTGCCGGGATAGCGCGATATCAGATAGTCGCGCGTCGCATCGACCCGTGCGTCAAGCCGGGCCGCACCGGCGCCGCCGATGCCATTGCCACAGGCGGCAAGGCCAAGCCCCGCGCCGCCAAGGGCCAGAAGATTACGTCTGGAAATCTCGATCATCTCTGCTCTCCGCCTGAAACCGGGCCTTGTCGCGGCCCGTTGACCACAAGTTATAGGGCAGAAATCCGTCGTTGTCACTTGTCCTTGTGGCAAAAGGCAAATCTGTGCCGATCAGGCCTGCAACAGCCGGGCCACTTCGGGGGCGAAATAGCTCAACACCCCGTCGCAGCCGGCACGACGGAACGCTATCAGGCTTTCCAGCATCACCGCCTCACGGTTGACCCAGCCATTGCGCGCGGCCCCGGCGATCATCGCGTATTCACCCGACACCTGATAGGCATAGGTGGGCACGCCGTAGGCCAGTTTCACCTTCGCACAAATATCCAGATACGGCATGCCGGGCTTGACCATCACCATATCGGCGCCTTCGGCCAGATCCCGCGCCACCAGACGCAGCGCTTCGTCGGAATTGCCGGGGTTCATCTGATAGGTCTTCTTGTCGCCCTTGAGCGCCCCCGAGGCACCGACCGCATCGCGGAACGGGCCGTAAAAGGCGCTGGCGTATTTCGCGGCATAGCTGAGAATGGCGACATCGGCATGACCGGCGGCCTCGAGTGCGGTGCGCATCGCGCCGATCCGGCCATCCATCATGTCCGACGGGCCCAGAATATCGGCCCCCGCCTCGGCCTGCGCCAGCGCCATCTGCGTCAGACAGACGACGGTTTCGTCGTTCAGGATAACCCCGTCGCGCACCAACCCGTCATGGCCGTTGACGTTATAGGGATCCAGCGCCACATCGGTCATGATTGCCACTTCGGGGACGCGGGCCTTGATCGCGCGGATCACCCGGTTCGACAGGTTTTCGGGGTTCCAGGCATGTTCGCAGGTTTCGGTCTTGAGCGCGGGGTCGGTGTAGGGAAACAGGCAGATCGCCGGAATACCCAGCAGCGCCGCCTGTTCGGCCGCGCGCACGGCGCCGTCAAGCGTCAGGCGGAAAATGCCGGGCATCGAGGGGATTTCGACATCGGCGCCGGGCACGTCGGTGATGAAGATCGGCCAGATCAGATCCTTGACACCGAGCCGGTGTTCCTGGGCCAGATCGCGCAGGGCGGCAGTGCGGCGCAGGCGGCGCAGACGGGTATGTGGGAAGGGCGGCAGGATCGGGGTCATGACGGGGCTTTCGCTGGGAACCTGCGCAAGGGGTGCCACGGATCGCGGTGCGGCTCAAGAGGGCAGGCCGCCGCGTCTTTGCGTGATGCCAGTGGTTTCCCTTGCCCGAAACATACATTACTGTCGCGTCAAACATCCCGGAGATGCCTGCATTGAGCGTGACCCAGACCATTCTAGAGTTGATCGACATGCGCTCTTTTTCCAATCTCTGGTATTGGATTGCGCTGGCGGTGACCTGGTCCTCGACGGCGCATTGGGTGCTGGGGGTGCCTTACGACATGGTGCTGCGGGCGCGGCGCCAGGGCGGGGTTGCGGCTGACGACATGGTCACGATGGTGCGGCTGAACGTGGGGCGGCTGCTGTATATCGGGCGCGAGGGCGGGTTGTTTCTGGCGATGATCGCGGGATTTGTGCTCGGTTCGCTGGCGGTGCTGGGCTTTGTCTATTGGGTCGAATTCGCGCAGGCGGTGTTTCTGATCGCCCTTCCGCTGGCGCTGGTGGGGCTGATGAGCCTGTGGACCGCCCGGCGGCTTGAGGCAATGATCCAAGCCGGAACCGCGGATGCCGAGATCCTGGCGCAGCGGCTGACACGGCATCGGTTCTTTGTGCAACTGGTGGGCATGCTGGCGATCACCGCGACGGCGCTTTGGGGGATGTTGCAAAACCTCAACCTGTCAGTGCTGGGCTAGGGGGGCTGTCTGCCTCCCATGCCGCTCATTTCATGCGCGGCCCCCCCGAGGATATTTTGACGAAGATGAAAGCCGGGGCGGGGGTTGACACCGCGCGCAGGGCCGATACCTCAGGGCGCAATGAAACAGGCAGATCATATCGTTTTGTCGGGTGCCCCCGAGGGCTATGACGCGCGGCTTCTGGCGCGCGAACTGGCGCGGGGTGCGCCGGTGGTGCATGTCGCGCGCGATGACCGGCGGATGGAGGCGATGCGCACCGCGCTGGCGTTTTTCGCGCCCGAGGCGGTGGTGCTGACCTTTCCGGCCTGGGATTGCCTGCCCTATGACCGGGTATCGCCCAATCCGGGCGTCTCGGCGACACGGATGGCGACGCTGGCCGCGCTGGCGGCGGGGGTGCCGGGGCCGTTCATTCTGCTGACCACCCTGTCGGCGGCAATGCAAAAGGTGCCCGCGCGCGCAGTGCTGGCCGCGTCAAGCTTCAGCGCGCGTGTTGGCGGGCGGGTCGACGAGGCAGCCTTGCGCGGGTTTCTGGTGCGGATGGGGTTTTCGCCCGCCTCGACGGTCTCGGAGCCGGGCGATTACGCGGTGCGCGGCGGCATCATCGACATCTATCCGCCGGGCGAGGCGGGGCCGATCCGGCTGGATCTGTTCGGTGACGTGCTTGATGGCGCGCGCCGGTTCGACCCGATCAGCCAGCGCACCACCGAAAAGCTGACCGCGATCGAGCTCGCGCCGGTGTCCGAGGTCATTCTGGACGAGGCCGCGATTGCGCGGTTCCGGCAGAATTACCGCGTCGAATTTGGTGCCGGGGGCGCGGATGATCCGCTTTATGAAGCGGTCAGCGCCGGGCGCAAACATGCCGGGATGGAACATTGGCTGGGCTTCTTCCATGAACGGCTGGAGGGAATTTTCGACTATCTTCCCGACGCCTCGGTGCTGCTTGACGATCAGTTGGAGCCGCAACGCCAAAGCCGCTGGGAGGGGATCGCCGACCAGTATGACACGAGGCTCGAGGCGTCGCGGCGGCGCGACCGGGTGGACAGTGTCTATAAACCCGCCGCCCCCCAGCTTTTGTATTTCGACGAGGCGGGTTGGGCGGCGGCGCTGGCCGGGCACCGGGTGATCCGGCTGTCGGTGCTGGCGCAACCGACGGGGTATCGGGTGCTGGATGCGGGCGGCCGTCTGGGACGTAACTTTGCCGCCGAACGACAACTGGAAAACGTAAGCCTTTTCGGGGCCTTGAAGGACCACATCAAGGCAAAGGCCCAACTTGGCCAAGTGGTGATCGCGTCCTGGTCGGAAGGCGCGCGCGAACGGCTGAAGGGGCTGCTGGAGGACGAAGACCTGACCGGCGCCCGGCTGATCCGCGATGCCCGTGAAATTGCCCCGGGCAAGGGCGGCGTGTTTCTTGCGATCTGGGCGCTCGATCAGGGGTTCGAGGCCGCGGCGGTGGATGGGGCCGGGCTGGTGGTCATTTCCGAACAGGATGTGCTGGGCGACCGGCTGATCCGTGCCCCCCGGAAAAAGCGCCGGGCCGAAAATTTCCTGACCGAGGCGCAAAGCCTGTCGCCGGGCGATCTGGTGGTGCATGTCGACCATGGCGTCGGGCGCTACAAGGGGCTCGAGTCGATCACCGCGCTTGGTGCGCCGCATGACTGTGTGTTGCTGGAATATGCGGGCGGCGACCGCCTGTATCTGCCGGTCGAGAACATCGAACTGCTCAGCCGTTTTGGCCATGAAGAGGGCTTGCTTGACCGGCTGGGCGGTGGCGCGTGGCAGGCGAAAAAGGCCAAGCTCAAGGAACGGATCCGCCAGATCGCCGAGCGCCTGATGCGGATCGCGGCCGAACGCCATCTTCGGGCCGCGCCCATTCTCGAGGCCCCGCACCATGAATGGGAGGCCTTTGCCGCCCGCTTTCCATGGCAGGAAACCGACGATCAGTTGACCGCGATCGCCGATGTGATCGACGATCTGGCCGGGGGCACGCCGATGGACCGGCTGGTGGTTGGTGACGTCGGCTTTGGCAAGACCGAGGTCGCGATGCGCGCCGCCTTCGTGGCGGCGCTGTCGGGGATGCAGGTGGCGGTGGTCGCGCCGACAACGCTGCTGGCGCGTCAACACATGAAGACCTTCTCGGAACGCTTTCGCGGCACCGCCATCACCCTGCGCCCGCTGTCACGCTTTGTGTCGGCCAAGGATGCCGCGCGCACCCGCGAGGGGCTGGCCGATGGCACGGTCGATATCGTCATCGGCACCCATGCGGTGCTGGCCAAGGGGGTGCGCTTTGCCAACCTCGGGCTTTTGGTGATCGACGAGGAACAGCATTTCGGCGTGACCCACAAGGAGCGGCTCAAGGAATTGCGCTCGGAAATCCATGTGTTGACGCTGACCGCGACACCGATTCCGCGGACGCTGCAACTCAGCCTGACCGGGGTGCGCGACCTGTCGATCATCGGCACCCCGCCGGTGGACCGGCTGGCGATCCGCACCTATGTCTCGGAATTCGACGCGGTCACGATCCGCGAGGCGCTCTTGCGCGAACACTATCGCGGCGGGCAAAGCTTTTACGTCGTCCCGCGGATCTCTGATTTGCCCGCAATCGAGGCCTTTTTGCGCGACCATATCCCCGAGATCACCTTCATTACCGCCCATGGCCAGATGGCGGCAGGCGAGCTTGATGACCGGATGAACGCGTTTTACGATGGCAAATACGATGTGCTGCTGGCCACCACCATCGTCGAATCCGGGCTTGATATCCCGACCGCCAACACGATGATCGTGCACCGCGCCGATATGTTCGGGCTAAGCCAGCTTTACCAGATCCGGGGCCGCGTCGGGCGCGCCAAGACCCGCGCCTATTGCTACCTGACCACCAAACCGCGGATGCCGCTGACCCCGCAAGCAACCAAGCGGCTGCGGCTTCTGGGCAGCCTCGACAGTCTTGGTGCGGGATTTTCGCTGGCCAGTCAGGATCTTGACCTGCGCGGCGCCGGCAACCTTCTGGGCGAGGAACAATCGGGCCATATCAAGGAAGTCGGCTACGAGCTTTATCAGGCGATGCTGGAAGAAACGATCGCCAAGCTGAAGTCGGGCCAGTTGACCGAAACCGAAGGCGACGGCCAATGGGCGCCGCAGATCAACCTTGGCGTTCCGGTGATGATCCCCGAAGCCTTCGTGCCCGACCTTGACGTGCGCCTTGGCCTTTACCGGCGGCTGTCGTCTCTGACCACCAAGGTCGAACTCGAGGGCTTTGCCGCCGAACTGATCGACCGCTTCGGCCCGCTTCCCAAAGAGGTCAACACGCTCTTGCTTGTGGTGCGGATCAAGGCAATGTGCAAACGCGCCCAGATCGCGCGCATGGACGCAGGCCCGAAAGGCGCGACGGTCCAGTTCCACATGGACAAATTCCCCAACCCCGCCGGGCTGGTCGAATTCCTTGCCGCCGAACGTGGCATGGCCAGGATTTCAGGCAACAAGGTCGTGGTGCGCCGCGACTGGCCGTCGGACGCCGACAAGATCAAGGGTGCCTTCGCGATTGCCCGCGATCTGGCGGAAAAGGTGATCGAGGGCCGGAAGAAGGCCTGAGTTTCTTTTTGGCTGATATACTCCCGCCGGAGGCATCGACCGCAGCCGTGGGAGCCTCCGGCGGGAGTGCTTTCACCAAAAAGAAGCTCAGATCGCCTCGACCGAGCGGCGCATCAGCACCCAGGCAAGGGTCGAGCACAGCAAGGTGCCGATAAGGATCGGGATCGGAGTTCCGTTGAACATCAGCCCGATCGGGGCGGCAATGGCAACCGCCGCCACCGTCGAGAAGGCCGAAACCACCGAGGCGGCCATGCCCGCGATATGGCCCATCTTCTGCATGGCAAGGGCGTTCAGATTGCCGAAGGTGACCCCGGCCATGAAAAATACCGAGACCGCCCAGAGAAAGAAGACGGCAAAGCGCAGCGGTTCGGGCAGCAGACCCGACCCCAAAAGCACCAGCGCCAGCGTCGAGGCGCAGATCTGCATCAAATAGGCGTCCTTGGCCAATCGGCGCATCCCCAGGCGCATCACGAAACGTGCGTTGATCAAGGTGCCGCTGCCCGCCAGCAGCGCCATCAGCGCGAACCACTGCGGGAAGGCGGCGCCCCGGCCATAGCTGGTGTCAAAGATCTGCTGGGCAGACGACAACAGCGCGAACATCTGCCCGAAGCCAAGGGTCAGCACCACGATGTAGAGCCGCACGTCGCGGTCCGCCAGCACCTCGGCGGCGGCGGCGCGCAGCGGTGCGGGCGACAGCGGGCGACGCCGGGCCGGGGGCAGGGTCTCGGGTTGGCGCAGGTTCAGCCAGATCAGCCCGACGACCGCGAAGGTCACAAAGGCAAAGAACACGCTGCGCCAGCCCGCCACGGCAATGATCACCTGCCCGATCGACGGCGCCACCGCCGGCACCAGAATGAAGATCATCATCACGAATGAGGTGACGCGCGCCATTTCCCGCCCGGCGTAGAGATCGCGCACCATCGCCAGCCCGACAATGCGCGGCCCGGCGGCGCCAAGCCCCTGAATGAAGCGTGCGATCAGCAGTGCCTCGAGGCTTTGCGCATAGGCCGCTGTGATCGCGGCGGCGGTATAAAGCGCAAATCCGCCCGAGATCGTGGGTTTGCGGCCCAATGCGTCCGAGATCGGCCCGGCCAGAAAGGTGCCCAGACCCATGCCCAGCACGAAAGACGTCAGCACCAGTTGCGCGCGGTTGACATCCGTCGGGGTCAGTTCGGCGGCGATCTGCGGCAGGGCCGGCAGCATGGCGTCGATCGAAAAGGCGATGGTGGCGAACAGCAGCGCCAGCAGCGCGATGAATTCCGGCATCGGCAGTGGGCGATCGGGTCTAAGCATCGGCGATTCCGGCCAATTCGTCGATCACACTCAGCCAGAATTCGGTCGGTTGTGCGCCCTGAACCACATGCTGGTTGGCGATGATGAAACTGGGCACCGCGTTCAGGCCGCGTTCGCGCGCATGGCGATCGCGCGCCGTGACCGTATCGCGGTCGACCTCGGCGGCCAGCAGTCGCGCGCTGAGCGGTGCCGCGAAGCCAATGCTCTCTCCGATCTCGGCCAGAACGGCCGGGTCACCGATATCGCGCCCCTCGCGCCAATACGCCCGCATCAAGGCCGAAACCATCGCCGTTTGCCGCCCCTCGAGCCCGGCCCAATGGATCATCCGATGCGCATCAAGCGTGTTCGGTGTGCGGGTGACGGTGGCAAGATCAATCGTCAGACCGGCCGCCTCGGCCGCCTCGAGGATCTGCTTGTGCATCTCGACGACGGCATTGCGGCTGCCGAATTTCGCTTCCAGATAGGCGCGCCGGTCCATGCCTTGGGCGGGCATGTCGGGGTTCAACTGAAACGGATGCCAGGCGATCTGGAAGCGGTGGTTCGGGCGGGCCTCCAGCGCACGGTCAAGCCGCGCCTTGCCGATCAGGCACCAGGGGCAGATCGGGTCGGCAAAGATATCGAGCGAGATCATGTGCTGCCTTTCGTGGAAAACGCGACCATCGCCGCAATGGCGACAAAAGCCGATCCGGTGATGCGGTTGAACGCGCGGCCATTGCGCGCGAGCCAGGGCGCAAAGCGCCCCGCCGCCGAGGCAAGTGCAAGTTCGACCAAAAGCTCGACCACGCCCAGCGTCAGCGCCAGCACCGCGAATTGCGGCAAAAGCGGTGCCGAAGGCGTCATGAACTGCGGCAGGAAGGTGGTGAAAAACAAGATTGTCTTGGGGTTCGACAGCATCACCAGCGCGCCCTGGCCAAAGGCCCGCCGGGCACTGATCGGGCGCGCGGCCTCGCCGGGTAGCGGGCCGGTGGCAAAGCCCTTGGCGCGCCAGAGCGCCACCCCCAGCCAGGCCAGATAGGCGGCGCCAAGAAACTTTACCGTGTGAAACAACGTCTCAGAGGCCAGCATCAACGCGCCAAGCCCGGCCAGCGTCGCCCCGACCATCGCCATCATCGCCAGCACCGAGCCAAGCACCGTGAACCGCGCCCGCCCCAGCCCATAGCGCGCGCCGTGATCCAGCGCCAGCAGCGCATTTGGCCCCGGTGTCAGCGACAGCGCGACCGAGGCCAGCAGAAAGATGAGCCATAGCTGCACCGTCATGGTTTGTCCTCGCTGTCGCGCAGGGCGCGGCGGTTGATCTTGCCGTTGGGGTTCTTGGGCAGCGCGGGCAGGGCGCGATAGATCCGTGGTTGTTTATAGCGCGCAAGGCAGGTCGCGGCATGGGCGGCCATGGCCTCGGGCGTGGCGGGGCCGGTGTAATAGGCGGCAATCACGCTGGCGTCGGCCTTGACGCGGCGCTCGATCACCGCGACCTCGCCGGCGTCGGGGTGACGCGCCAGCGCCGCCTCGACCTCAAGCGGTGAAACCCGGTAGCCGCCGGCGTTCATCATGTCATCATCGCGGCCAAGGTAGGTGATCGCGCCGTCGCTGGCCATCGAGACCATGTCACCGGTCACGAACCACGGCCCGGACCGGCGCGCGGCGGTTTCTTCGGGGGCGCGCCAATAGCCCAGATAAAGCCCCGGATCGCTTTCGTGCACGGCCAGAACCCCCGGTGTGCCGGGGGCGACCGGCTGGCCCGCGTCGTCCAGCACCGCCACCCGGCGGCCCGGCTGCGGATAGCCCGCACTGCCTTCGGGCGCGGGCCGCGCCGGGCTGCCCGAGATGAAGGTCGAACATTCCGACATGCCCAGCGCCTCGTAGATCTTCGTGCCGGTCGCGGCGTTCCAGGCGGCGCGCACCGAGGCGGGCAGCGCCTCGCCCGCCGAAAGCCCGTGGCGCAGATCGGGCAGGGCCAGATCGCCGGGGGTTTTCAACATCTGCCGGTAGATACCGGGTGCGGCGGCAAAGATCGTGGCATGGTGCGCGCGCAACAGGGCGGGCAATTGATCGGGCGTCACGCCGGGCCCGGGGATCAGCGCCGAGGCGCCCAGACTCCACGGATCCATCAGCCCGGTGCCCAGCGTATAGGTCCAGTTGAAGGCCCCCGCATGCAGCAGCCGGTCGTCGGCGCTGAGCCCGCACCAGCCATCATGCATCATCCGCCGCGCCCAGATCGCGCGATGCGCATGCATCACCGCGCGGGCCTGGCCGGAACTGCCCGAGGTAAAGATCAGATAGGCCAGCCGGTTCGGATCGCCCAGTTGATACTCGGCCGGGGGTAGCGCCTCAAAGCCGCGCAAGCTGGCCTCGTTCAGCACCGGGGCAGGGTCGTCGGGCAGGGCGATGCCCGCACCCGCGACCACCAGCGCCGGCGCAAGATCGGCACACATCCGGGTGATCTCGGCGCGGGTCAGTTGCGATGAGGTCGGCACCGGCACCAGCCCCGCCGCGATCGCCCCCAGAAAGGCCACCGGAAAATCGGGCGTATTGCCCAGCCGCAACAAGATCCGCTGGCCCGGCACCAGACCGGCGCGCTGAAACCCCGTCGCCGCGCCGCGCACGGCCGCCTCAAGGCGCGCATAGCTCCAGACCTCGGCGTCGCCCGCGCCGTGCACAATGGTCAGCGCCGCCCGCGCCCCCACCTTTGGCGCAGAGGCCAGCACATAGGCCGCCAGATTGAACGGCGCCGGGCAGGGGGCAAGCGGGGTCGGGGCGGGTTCGGGACTCATGGTTCCCGTGCTACCTCTGGGCCCGGCAGGTTGCAAGCCGGGCCGACCGCACGCCGTGACGGGGCCTTTGTGCGGCCCCCGCCCGACGTCGAATCACAGCGCAAGATCCGGCCACGCGCCCCCGCGCGAGATCCCGGCCCACCCGACACGCCAAAGCACCCGGCGACCCGCCGGCCACCGCCGCGCAAACGCCACGCGCCACCGCGCAAGATCCGGCCGCCACCGTGCACCACCCCGGCCGATCCACCGCGTCCCTTTCGGCCACCACCGCGCAAACGCCACTCGCCACCGCGCAAGATCCGGCCGATTGTGCCCGCGCCAAAGACCCGCCCGGTTGACAGATCCGGGCCGTATCCTGTAGCGATCGGCCAAGGTCACGGGCACCTGCCGTCTGCAGACGAAAGTCATGGCGAAGCCTGTTGAACATCGACCCTCACCCTCGAAGCATTTCGTTGGTGGCAATGCAGACACCCATCCGGTTCGAAATGCCTCATTGCGAGGAGTGATCGATGTCTGTGCATGACCGATCCGACAACCGTTTTCTTTTCACCGCGCCGGCGCGGCTTTTCGCGTTGCAGGCGGTGCCGATGATCCTTGTGATGCTGATGAATGGCCTGTTAAGCGTGGTAGACGCCGCGTTTCTGGGCCATTTCGTCGGCGCAAAGGCGATGGCGGCGGTGTCGATCGCCTTTCCCGCAGTGATGATCGCCACCGCGCTTTCGACCCTTGTCAGCGGCGGCATGTCCAGCCTTTACGCCCGCCAGCTGGGCCGGCAAGAGCTGGCGGCGGCGGGCGCCACTTTCGCGCGCGCGCATGGGCTGGCGCTGACCATCGCCTTTGCGGTCGTCGCGGTGTTTCTGATCGCGGGGCGGCGCGCGCTCCATGCCGCGGCCGGGGCGGATACCGCCCTGGAAGAGGCTGCCCATGTCTATCTGCTGATTACCCTCGGGGCGGCGCCGCTGCAATTCATGCTTGGCCTGCATGCCGATGCCTGGCGCAATGAAGGGCGCGTCGGGTTGATGGCGGTGCTGTCGGTCGGGGTGACGCTGGCCAATATCGCGGCGAATTACCTGTTGATCGTCACGCTGGGGCTGGGCGTGGCGGGCTCGGCCTTGGGCACGGTTCTGGCGCAGGGCATGGCGCTGGCGACCCTGCTGGGGCTGCGATGGCGCGGCGGCGGGGTGGTGGCGCTGGCAACGCTCGGCTCCAACCGCTGGACCGGGGGCTGGGGACAAATCGCCTGCCTCGGCGCGCCGCTCTCGCTCAGCTTCATCGGCATCGCGGCCGTCTCTACCGCCGTGATCGTCGCGCTCGGCACCGCTGGCACCGGGGGCCATGCCCAAAGCCTTGCCGCCTACGGCATCGTGACGCGGGTCTTCGGCTTTGCCTTCCTGCCGCTGATCGGCATGGCGCTGGCCACCCAGAGCATCATCGGCAATCTCGTGGGCGCGGGGCATTTTCAACGCTCGAACGCCAGTTTGCGGATCGCCCTGATCTCGGCGCTTGTCTATTGCCTTGCCGTCGAGGCGGCGCTGCTGTTTGCGGGGCAGGCGATCGGGACGGTTTTCATCGACGAAAGCCCGCTGCGCACCGAGGTCGGGCAGATCTTGCGGGTGATGGGGCTGCTCTATCTGGCCAGCGGGCCGACGCTGGTGCTTGCGCTCTACTTTCAGGCGGTCGGGCAACCCGCGCGTGCGGCACTGCTGACAATGGTCAAGCCCTTCGTGCTTTTGCCACTGCTGATCTTCGCCTTCGCCCGGTTCGCCGGGGTCGAGGCGCTGTGGCGTGCCTTCCCGGTGGCCGACGGGCTGATCGCCCTTCTTGCCGGGGCCGTCGCGGTTTCGGCGCTGCTGAACCGCCCGCCGAGGGGCGGCTTTGGCCTGCCTGAACCGAGGCCGGTCGCATGACCCTGCACGATGTCGCGCAAGCCAAGGCCCGGGCCAAGGCCCTGCGCCAAACCCTCGCCACCCTTGGCACCGCAATCAGCCACGCGCAGGCGCTGGAACTGGTCGCGCACCAGAACGGCGCGCGCAACTGGAACACGCTGCACGCCGAGTTGACCCGGCCCAAGCCCGACCCGCAACCAGACCCGCAACCGCTGCCTTTCGCGCTGCATCAAAGGGTGCAAGGGCATTATCTGGGGCAACCCTTCACCGGCGAAATCCGGGCCCTCGCGCAGGCTGGCGACGGCTATCGCGTCGCCCTGCGTCTAGACGCGCCGGTGGATACGGTGACATTCGACAGCTTTTCAAACTTCCGCCGTCACTTGCGTGGCCTGATCAACCGCGAGGGCATTTCGCCGCGCAAGACCTCAGACGGAACGCCGCATCTGATCCTCAAGCCGTTGAAGGCCGCTCCCTAGCTCCGATCGCGCCCCCCCAGCCGCGCGGCAGCGGCCGCCAGACCCCGGCCGCACGCCCCTCGCCGCCAGACTCCGCCGCGGCTTCTTTTTGGCAAAAATACTCAAACCCCGGCCACCGCAAACGCGCGGGCCGGGGTCTCGGCTGCCCGTGCCCTCAGCTGTCCTTGCCATCATCCCCAAAGTGCTTGTCGTCGTCATATTCGTCTTCGCCCTCGCCGACATATTTTGACGACAACGCGATCGAGTGATTGTCGTGGTGTGGGTCCATCACCACATCCGCTGGCAACTCACCCATGATCCACTCGCGGATTTCCTCGCGCGCCTCGGTCGGTTCCTGACCGTTGATCTGGGCGATATACGCGATGAACGCGCGCTGGTCGCCGTCAATCTCATCCAGATTGGCCTCGTCGGCCTCGGGCCAGCGATCAAGAATCGCATCGTAAAAGGCGGGCCAGTTTTCCTGGACGTGGTGCCATTTCATCCGTTCACTCCGTTCTTTCGTCGCGTCCTCACAGTAGCAGCCCCAGTCTCGACTGTGCCGCCAATGTGACGAAACGCAAAGAAAAATCGGCTCAGAACCAGCTTTGCACCCGGCGCGCCCCACCCGAGACATCATCGCCCACGCCCGCCACGGTGTTGCATCCCGCAAGCGCCACCAGACAGGCCAGAATCAGCAGTTTTTTCATTTCAAAGCCTCATACCACCAGACATCGGGTTGGAACCCGGGCCAATCCCCGTAAAGCGGCAGCCGTTCGGGGAAATGAAGATCGCGGTCATGCGCCAGCCGCGACACCTGACTATACCAGATCGGGATCACATATCGCCCGGCCGTCAGCACCCGGTCAAGGGCTTGCACGGCGGCCACGAAATCGTCATGGCCGCGCGCCTCGAGCATCGCGGTTATCATCGCCTCGGCGGCGGGCGAGGTCATCCCCATCCAGTTTCGGCTGCCCGGTTCGCTCACCCCTCTGGCGCCCCAATACAGCATCTGCTCGTTGCCCGGACTTAGCGACAGCGCCCGCATATACCACGCCATGTCAAAGTCATAGGTATTGGTGCGTTCCTTGTATTGCGCGTCATCGACGGTGGTCACGCGCGGGACGATGCCCAACCGCGCCAGCGCCTCGATATAGATATCGACGATGGATTGCACTTCGGCGGCGCCCTGCGCCAACACGATCTCAAAGGTGAAAGGCGTGCCTTGGGCGTTTTTCAACACGCCATCATCGGCCACCGTCCAGCCCGCCTGTTCCAAAAGCCGCACGGCCTTTCGGGTATTGCCGCGGTTCAGCTCGGTTCCGTCGCCCTGCGGCAGGACATAGCCTTCGAGCGTGCCCGGCACGAGATCGGCGCGAAACGGCGCCAGCAGGTCGGCGACCTTGCCCGACGCCGCCCCCGGCGCCATTGCCAGCACCGAATTCGAGAAATACGAACTGATCCGCGGCTCGGTGCCGTCATTGAGCGTCGCGTTGATGAATTCAAAGTTGAACGCCAGCGTCAGCGCCTCGCGCACGCGCCAGTCGGCAAAGACCGGCTTGCGGGTGTTGAACACCAGCCCGGTGATCCCCGAGGGGCGCTGATGCGCGATCTCGGATTTCACAACCTTACCTGAGGTTACCGCCGGAAAGGTGTATTCGCGCGCCCATTTGGCGCTGTTGGTTTCGCGCCATGTGTCGATCTCGCCGCCCTTGAAGGCCTCAAAGACCACGCCGCCATCGCCAAAGTAGTCATAGCGGATTTCGTCAAGGTTGTGCTGGCCGCGGTTGAACGGCAGATCCTTGCCCCACCAGTCGGGATTGCGCTTCAGGCTGACAAAGCGGCCCGGCTCGAACCGGTCGACGACATAGGGGCCAGAGCCGATCGCCGGCTCCAGCGTCGAGGCGGTGAAATCCTTGCCCTGCCACTGCGCCTTTTTCAGCACCGGGCGCATGCCCATCAACAGCGCCAGTTCCCGATCGGGCGTATTGAAGGTGAACCGCACCGAACGCGGGCCGGTTTGCTCCATCTTTGCGACCTTGGCCCAGGCGGTGTGGTAACGGGCATGACCTTCGGTGCCGAGGGTCTCGTAGCTCCACATCACATCTTCGATCGTGACCGGCGATCCGTCCGAGAATCGGGCGTTTTCGCGCAGCGTGAATTCCACATACGAGCGCGCCTCGTCGGTGTCGACGGTTTCGGCCAGAAGCCCGTAGAGCGTGAACGGCTCGTCATAGCTGCGGCCCATCAGTGATTCGACGGTATAGGCCGC
Source organism: Rhodobacteraceae bacterium UBA6197 (assembly GCA_002422085.1). Lineage (GTDB taxonomy): Bacteria > Pseudomonadota > Alphaproteobacteria > Rhodobacterales > Rhodobacteraceae > UBA6197. The sequence goes on along the minus strand of DISZ01000008.1, from coordinate 69,079 downwards.
GATCCCCGCCGCAGCCCGCCCCGACAGGATCCAGGGGTTCAGCGAATCGAACCCGCCCGATTCGCCCAGCCGGATCGTGCCGCCCTTCGGCGCATCGGGGTTGGCATAGGGCAAATGGTCGAAATCGGCGGGCAGGGCAGGGCTGCCATACATCGCGATCCCATGGGCAGGCTCGGCCAAGGCCGCCGCCCCAAGAAAAACAGGGCCCAAAACGATCGAGCAGACCCGAAGGCCCCGGAAAAACACCGATCTCAACATCGCAACAATCCCTCGTTTTCCTGTCTTTTCAGGGGTGAAGCTAACTTTCCATCGCGCCAAGCGCAAACTTTTCCCTTGGACAGAGGCAACTATGCGCCTATAACAAACTTACTGCTCGATAGGTTTCTTGCCTGTATGAAACCTGCCTCATAACTTAACGCCCGCCTTGTGCGGGCGTTTTTTTTGTGCAGAGCCGTTATGGCGGATTTTTGCAGGTCGGGCACTGGCCTTTGCGCCACGAATGGGTAACCTCACGCCAGAGCAAGACACCGACATCGCAAGAGGAGAAGGCCATGACCCTGACAGGAAAAACCGCCATCATCACCGGATCCAATTCAGGCATCGGCCTTGGTGTCGCGCGTGAACTGGCGCGGGTCGGGGTGAACGTCGTGCTCAACTCCTTCACCGACCGCCCCGAAGATCACGCGCTGGCTGCCGGGGTTGCCAAGGAATTTGGCGTGACGGCGCGTTACATCGCGGCGGACATGTCCGTTGGGGCTGCTTGCCGTGCGCTGATCGAACAGGCGGGCGGCTGCGATATCCTGGTGAATAACGCCGGCATCCAGCATGTCGCCCCGGTCGAGGATTTCCCGGTCGAGAAATGGGACGCGGTGATTGCCATCAACCTCAGCTCGGCCTTTCACACCACCGCCGCCGCCTTGCCCGGCATGCGCCAACGCGGCTGGGGCCGGATCGTCAACATCGCCTCGGCCCATGGCCTGACGGCCAGCCCCTACAAATCGGCCTATGTCGCCGCCAAACACGGCATCGTCGGTTTTTCAAAGACCGTCGCGCTGGAAACCGCCGAAGAACCGATCACCTGCAACGCCGTTTGCCCGGGCTATGTGCTGACCCCGCTGGTCGAGGCGCAGATCCCCGACCAGATGAAGACCCACGGCATGGGCCGCGACGAGGTGATCAAGAAGGTGATGCTCGAACGCCAGCCCTCGCGCGCTTTTGCCACGGTCGAACAATTGGGGGGCACGGTGGTGTTCTTGTGCTCGGACGCGGCCGATCAGATCACCGGCACCACGATCTCGGTGGATGGCGGCTGGACCGCACTTTGAACCGTCGCGCCGGGGGTTTTGCACCCCCGGACCCCCGCAGAGTATTTTCGCCAAAAAGAAGCGGGTTTCTTTTTGGCTGAAATACTCCCGCCGGAGGCTCCGCGGCGGGCCAAGGGTGTGCCCGTTCAGGCCGGGGGCGGTGTGTTGGGGGCCTTCGGGTTCGGGTAGACGAGACCGGCAGAGATGATCAGCTTGGCCGCGTCCTCGACCCCCATGTCCAGATAGATCAGGTCGGATTCCGGCACGAACAGCAAGAACCCCGAAGTAGGGTTCGGCGTTGTCGGCAAGAACACCGACATCACTTCGCCGTCATGTGGGGTGCGCCGCAATATCTCGCCCTTGGCCTTGGTCGATACAAAGCCGATCGCCCAGATCCCGGGGCGGGGGTATTCGATCAGGCAGGCTTTCTCGAAGTTGGATTCGGTCTGGGCAAAGACGGTCTCGGCAATCTGTTTCAGCCCGTTGTAAACCGACCGCACCACCGGCATCCGGTCAACCAGCCCCTCGCCCCAGCGCAGGAGCGAGCGGCCGAAGAACCCTTTTGCCAGCCAGCCCGCAACGACGGTGAAGATCAGGAAGATGATGACCCCAAGGCCGCGCAGGTTCAGCCCGATATATTGTTCGGGCTGCCAGCGTTCCGGGATCAGCGGCAGCACCCAGCTGTCGATCCAGCCGGTCACCGTCCAGATCAGCCAAAGCGTCAATGCGATCGGCGCAACGACGACCAGCCCGGTCAGGAACGAGGCGCGCAACGTGGCAAACGGGCTGCGTTTGCGTGGCGCATGTTCGGGGCTGTGGTCATTCATCTGGTGGATCCCTCCGGGGTTTGCAAGGTAACTTATGGAGGGGGCAGGGGCACCGCAATGGGGGCCTTATCCTTGGCGCGTGATTTCCAGCGCGATGGCCGCGCCAAGCCGTGCATTGTTCATCACAAGGGCGATATTGGACGCCAGCGAGCGGCCATCGGTCAGTTCAAAAATCCGTTGCAGCAGGAATGGCGTGACCGCCTTGGCGCTGATCCGTTGCGCCTCGGCCTCGGCCAGGGCGGTTTCGATCACCGGGGTGATCTCGGCGCGGCTGATTTCGGCGGCCTCGGGGATCGGGTTGGCGATCAGCTGGCCGCCGGGCAGGCCAAGACGGGCGCGTATCAGATGCGCGGCGGCAATCTGGGCGGCGCTGTCCATGCGCAAGGGCGCCTTCAGGCCCGAACTGCGCGACCAGAAGGCCGGGAAATCGTCTTGCCCCAGCGCGATCACCGGCACGCCCAGCGTTTCCAGCACCTCCAGGGTTTTCGGCAGATCAAGGATCGCCTTTGCCCCCGCCGCCACCACGGTTACCGGCGTTGCCGCCAGTTCCGACAGGTCGGCCGAGATGTCAAACGAGGTTTCCGCCCCGCGGTGCACGCCGCCGATGCCGCCAGTGGCAAAGACCCGGATCCCGGCCAGATGGGCCGCGATCATCGTGGCTGCCACGGTGGTGGCGCCGACCCGGCCCAGCGCCAGACAGGCGGCCAGATCGGCCCGGCTGAGCTTCATCGCGTCTGGCGTTTGCGCCAGCGCATCCAGCTCGGCCTCGGTCAGGCCGATGTGGATATGCCCGGCCATGACCGCGATCGTGGCGGGCACGGCACCGGCGGCGCGGACTTCGGCCTCGACCGCGCGGGCGGTTTCGAGGTTTTGCGGATAGGGCATGCCATGGGTGATGATCGTGCTTTCCAGCGCCACCACGGCGCGGCCTTCGTCGAGGGCGGCGCGAACTTCGGGGGAATAGACAAGGGGGGCGGTCATGTGGCGATCTCTCCTGAGACATAGCGCGCGGCGGTTTCAAGGGCGGCGGCAAGGGCGGCGGCGCGGTCGAGGCCACGACGTTCGGCCTGCAGATGGGCGGCCATGAAGGTGTCGCCCGCGCCGGTGACACGAGTCACCAGAACCGCGGGAGGGGCTTGGATCAGAACGCTGTCGGTCGCCCCGTCCGTGGCGCCATCGGCGGCGGTATGACCGCCATCGGTGACCAGCACCCGGCGGGCACCGCGCGCGACCAGCCCTTCGGCGGCTTCGGCGGCACTGGCAAAGCGGCACTGACACAACAGCCCCGCCTCTTCGAGGTTGACATAAAGCGTGGCGCGCGGATGCGGCAAAAGCGGCAGCAGCCGTTCGGCCTTGCCGGGGCTGGCCGGGGCAATCCGAAGATCGGCCCGCGCAAACAGCGGCGAGCCGGCAATTTCCGACAGCAAGGCCTCGGTCAGGTTGCCATCCAGCGCGACCAGCCCGGCCCAGGGCGCAGCGGCACTGCCCAGACGGCCATCGGCGAGGGGGCGCAGGATCTTGTCGCCGACCGCCTCGAGCGAATGGGCATCGGCTACGGCGGCCACCAGCCCGTTGGCCCCCTCGACCGCCATGTAGCGGTCGGTCGGCAAATCGTCCGAGCGGTAGAGGTGATCGCAGATCAGCCCCATCCGGCTGGCGTTGGCGACCAGCTCTTCACCCTCGGGGTCGCGCCCCACGGTCGACAAAAGCGCAGGTCGCATCCCGAATCGCGCCAGAGTCATCGCGATATTCATCGCCACGCCGCCCGGAAGCCGGGTAATCCGGCCCGGCACATCCGAGCCCGGCCGCATATGCACCGGCGCGCGACCGATGATGTCCCACAGAACCGAGCCGATGCACAAAATATCTGGTGTCATGATCATCCCTGCTTCCTGCCCAATCGGACCGGGTTGCGCAAGTACCCAGTGCCTTGGCCGGGCGGGGCGCCCAAGCTGAGAGGCGCGGGCCTGATGACGCCGGGCCTGAAGACGCCGGGCCTGATGACGTCGGGCATGGGCGCGGCACATGAGCGGGGGAGGCAGGGGCGAGCAAAGTGGTGGGCGCGAGGGGCGAGGACAGGGGCGAGGGCAGGGGCGAGGGATGCTGAAGGCGGGCGCGTGGGACACGACACCGGACGCGGCCCGCGCGGGGTGCGGCGACCACAAGGCGCCGCACGTTGCGCGCGCACGGCAAGCGGGGCGGCGCGATTGTGACGACGCGGGGCGCGCGGGGTGCGCACGCGGCGGGGCGCAATGCCGAACGCGGCGGTTACGGTTTCCGGGGAAGACGCGGGGCACGCGTGCACGGGGCGCGGTGGCCCAGTCAATATCAATTGCATGTTCCATCAGAGTAGACGCGCCCCGCGCGCGTGGCGGAGCAAGTGCGAGACAGGACATGGGACGCGGGCCGCACGCGGGGTGCGGCAAGCGGGTCCGTGGGGCGGGGGCGGGCGATACGGCAGGCAGGAAGCGCGGGCAGGGGCGAGGGTGGCGCCGGGCCCTCAGGGGGTGACGGGCGGCACTTTCTTCAGATAGGCGGCCACGGCGGCGCGATCCTCGGCGGCAAGATGCGCAAAATTGGTCACCACCAGCGCCATATGCCCACCGGCGCTGTCGTAATTGGGGGTAAAGCCCGAACTGAGGTATTCGGCGATATCGGCCTCGGACCAGTCCAGCTTGCCGGGGGTGATGTTCGGAAAACGTCCCTTCGGCATGCCCGGTATGGCCGCCCCACCCAGCCAGCGTGTGCGGTCCCACCCGCCCAAGGCATCGCGCGGCGTGTGGCATTCGGCACAATGGCCGAGGCTTTCCACCAGATAGCGGCCGCGGGTCTGTTCGGGCGTCAGATCGCCGGTCACGACCCAATCGGTGTTGAAATAGAGATACTTCCAGATCCCGAGGCTGCGTCGGATATTGAAGGGAAAACCGACCTCATGCGCGGCACTGGGGGTGGCGACAGCGGGCAGTCCTGCCAGATAGGCGCGCAGATCGACCACGTCTTGCGGGGTGGCCTTGGCGTAGCTCGCATAGGGAAAGATCGGGTAGTAATGCGCACCCTTGGGCGAGACGCCGCGCAGCATCGCATTGGCCAGATCCTGCGTGCTCCAGCGGCCGATGCCCTGATCGGGGTCATTCGAGATATTGGGCGCGATGAAAGTGCCAAAGGGCGAGGCGAACCTTTGGCCGCCGCCCAGGCTCAGCATCTGATCGCCGGTGGCGCCCTTGGCCATATGGCACGAGGCGCAACCGCCCGCCCAGAACACCTGTTCGCCATGCGCCGGGTCCGCGACCAGCCCGGCCAGCGCATCGGCGGGCAGCGGAGAGGGGCGGGTGATGAGCCAGAACAAGATCGCCCCGATTGGCGCCAGAACAAGGAAAAGGCGGATCAGTCGGCGCATGGGTCGTCTCCTGTCAGGGTCGCGGTGGTGGAACGGGCGGGGTGGTGGAACGGCGGGGTGGTGGAACGGCGGGGTGGTGGAACGGGCGGGGGGCGAGGCCCCCGCCCGTCAGGCTTACTCGGATTCGGGCTTGCGGTATAGTTTGTGGCAATCGCTGCAGGCCGCGCCCACGGCTGCCATGCCGGTTTTCAGCGCCGCGACATCGCTGCCCGCCGCCGAGGCCAGCTCAATCGCGGCCGCCTTCAGCGCCGCCTGTTTTTCCGCGCGGAGGTCAGGATTTGCGAAAGCCTCGGGCAGGGCAAAGCTGTCCTCGGTGGTGGCGGCGTCGGTGCCATCGACCCAGACCATCGCCGCATCCAGCGAGGCGAGGGCGGCCAGATTGCCGGCCGCGGTCTTGGCCTGCGCCGCATCATAGGGGGCCTGACCCTTGGCCATGGCCCCCAGCGGGGCAAGGCTCATCGCCATCATCAGCATATAGCCGTGACGCGCGGTCACGATCTCTTCGGGATCGTTCAGATCCAGCGCAAAGCTGGCGCTGCCGGTCATCAGCGCGCCCGCCGTCAAGGCCATAAGAAGTTTCTTCATTGCCAGTCTCCTGATTGGGTCACTGGCCGCACTAGCCGCCGATCTGCTGACAACAAGCTGAACTGATTGAAGAATCGCAAAAGGAGTCGGCGAAAACCCGCGTCCTCAGGGGCGAAATCCCGCGCCCCCGACCCGGCGTCCGGCGGGCAGGGTCGCCCAATCAGGCCAAAGCCCTGCCCTTTCCAGCGCGAACAGCAAAAGACACAGCCCCACGACAAGCGCGACCAGCTTGACCCGGCCCCATGACGGTGGCCTGCGGGCCCATTTCGACATCCGCAAAAGCCACGTCAGGTTCATTCGGTGAACCGCACCTTGCCGATATAGGGCAGGTTCCGGTTGCGCTGGGCAAAGTCGATGCCATAGCCGACGACGAATTCGTCCGGGATCTCGAACCCGGTCCAGGTGGCCTTGACCGGCACCTCGCGCCGCGTCGGTTTGTCCAGCAGCGCGCAAACCTCCAGCCGGCGTGGCCCGCGGGCGCGCAGCATGTGCAGCACATGGTTCAGCGTAAAGCCGGTATCGACGATATCCTCGACGACCAGCACATCCTGACCCTCGATCCCGGACCGCAGGTCTTTCAGGATCCGCACCTCGCGCGATGAGGTCATCTCGTCGCCATAGCTGGAGGCCTCGAGAAAATCGACCTGCACCGGCAGGTCGATCTCGCGCACCAGATCGGCGATGAACACGAAAGAGCCGCGCAACAGGCCGACCACCACCAGCTTGTCGCTGCCCTTGTAGGCCTCGGTGATTTCTTGCGCCAGCGCCTCGACCCGCGCCGCAATGGCCTTGGCCGAGATCATCTGATCGATCACATAGGGGCGGTGGGGCATGGCTTCCTCTTGATTTCCGGCCCCCACTTACCGCAAAGACGGTTGGAAAGTCACGGGTTGGATTGCTGAAAGGGCGCGAATGCCGACACATTCGGAAAAACGGGTGATGCCCTACACGGCGGCGCAGATGTATGATCTGGTCGCGGATGTCGCGCGTTATCCCGAATTTCTGCCGTGGAACTCGGCCGCGCGGGTCCGGTCGCGCAGGCCGGGGCCCGAGGGCTCCGAGGTGCTCGAGGCGGATCTGGTGATCTCGTTCAAGGTGTTTCGCGAACGCTTTGGCAGCCGGGCGACGCTGTGGCCCGCGCGGCACCGCGTCGAGATCGACTATCTCGACGGACCGTTCAAGCACCTGCACAGCTGGTGGACCTTCGCCGATCGCCCCGAGGGCGGCTGCGATCTGGAGTTTTTCGTCGATTTCGAGTTTCGCAACCTGATCTTGCAAAAGGTCATCGGGGTGGTGTTCGACGAAGCGATGCGCCGCGTGGTACGGGCGTTCGAGGCCCGCGCCAAGGTGCTTTACGGCTAGGCCAGCGGCGTTTCGCGGTCAGGAATTCATCTCATAGGCGCGCTCGCCGTGGGTGGACAGGTCCAGCCCGTTGCTTTCGGCCTCGCGGTCCACCCGGAGCGGCATGATGAAGCCAAGGCCCCTGGCGATCAGCCAGCTCATCCCAAGGGTCCAGAGCCCGACCAGCGCCAGCGCGCCAAACTGCGCGACAAAGCTGCCGGCGCCGAAGACCGCGACCATGATGGTGCCAAAGATGCCGCCCACGCCATGCACGGCAAACACATCCAATGTGTCGTCGATCGTGGTCTTGTTGCGGATCAGGTTGACCGCCTCTTGGCACAGCACCCCGGCAATCGTGCCGATCGCCAGCGCCGCCAGCGGCCCGACATAGCCCGAGGCCGGCGTGATCGAGGCCAGCCCGGCAATCGTGCCGGTCACGATCCCGACCAGCGAGGCGCGGCCAAACTTGATCCGCTCCCACGCCGCCCAGGACAGGCTGGCCGCGGCGGCCGAGATATGGGTGGCGGTGATCGCCATCGCGGCCCCGCCATCGGCGGCCAGTTGCGAGCCGCCGTTGAATCCGAACCAGCCGACCCACAGCATCCCGGCGCCCATCGCCACCATGCCGGGGCTGTGCGGTGGCGTCGTGCGGTGCCGGCGCGGCCCGATCAACGCCGCCAGCAGCAGCGCCGCCAGCCCGGCGGTTTCATGCACCACGATGCCGCCGGCAAAGTCATGCGTGCCGATCGCGCCAAAGATGCCGCCATCCGACAGCATGCCGCCGCCCCAGATCCAATGCGCGACCGGCGCATAGACCAGCAGCATCCACAGGCCCGAAAACGCCAGCACGAAGGCAAAGTTCACCCGCTCGACAAAGGCGCCGACGATCAGCGCCGGGGTGATGATCGCAAAGGTCATCTGAAAGGCAAAGAACAGGACCTCGGGCAGGGTGCCTTTCAGCGTGCCCGCCTCAACGCCGCGCAGCGCCGCGTGGCCCAGCCCGCCCCAAAAGCCGTTGCCGGTGCCAAAGGCGATGGAATAGCCTGCCAGCAGCCACAGCACGCTCATCAGCGCGGCAATCGCAAAACACTGGGTGAACACCGACAGCACGTTGCGCGCCCGCACCAGCCCGCCATAGAACATCGCAAGCCCCGGCAGCGACATGAGCAGCACCAGCGCCGTCGCCGTCATGATCCAGGCGGTATCTGCCGCATTCATCGTCGAATCCTCCGTTTCGGTCTGCACACGCAGAACCACGCGTCCCGGTGGCGGGAAAAGAGGCAAAGCCGCGAAAACCTGCCTGATCCGCGTGCGTTTGGCAAAGCGCCGCAAAAATGGGCGCTTTGGCGCGCAACTGCGGTCAAGTTGGGCGGTATGGGGATGGGGATGCCCGGACCCACCGGGGTCGGCGCTGCACGGACCCAGCGGGGTCGGCCCGGCAGTCAGAGCAAGCGGGCCAGCGCTTCGGCCATTAGCGCCAAGGCATGATCGCGCGCCGCTTGCCGCACGCCCGCCCGCCCCAGCGCGCCAAAGTCGCAGGTCTGGGCGATCGGCGCGTGGCCGGTCTGCGCCAGCCCGAAACAGACGCGCCCCTCGGGTTTGAACTCCGATCCGCCGGGGCCGGCGATGCCGGTGACGGAAACCGCCAGCGCCGCGTCAGCGTGGCGCAGCGCCCCCTCTGCCATCTCGCGCGCGACCGCTTCGCTGACCGCGCCATGGGCGGCCAGAGTGGCGGGGCGCACGCCCAGCATCGCGGTCTTGGCGGCGTTCGAATAGGTGACAAAGCCACGGTCAAACACATCCGAAGACCCCGGCACATCGGTCAGCGCCACCGCGACCATGCCGCCGGTGCAGCTTTCGGCGGTGGCGATGCGCAAGCCTCGGGCACGGGCCGCGGCAAGAATCTCGGCCGGAACCGCCGCCGCGCTCACCGCATCAGCCCATGATAAAGCCCGGCCGCGACCAGCGTGCAAAGCCCGGCAAAAAGCCCCGCCCAAAGGTCGTCCAGCATCACCCCCGCCGGATCGTGGCGCCGGTCGGCGCGGCCTACCAGCCAGGGTTTCCAGATGTCGAACAGCCGAAACAGCACAAAGGCCGCAACCCAGCCCGGCCAGACCATCGGCGCATCGCGCAGCCAGAACCCCGCCGCCGGGAACAGCAGCGCCAGCCACTGGCCGGCGACCTCGTCGATGACGATCTCGGACGGATCCTCGCCGGGGCGCCCGGCCAGATCGCGCGCGACCGCCCAGAAGCCCAGGCCGGTGACCAGCGCCGTGGCCAGCACCAGCACCGGAAAGCCAAGGAATCGGTCGATCGTCACCCCCAGCACCAGCGCCGCCGCCGAGCCCCATGTTCCCGGCGCCGGGCGCAACTTGCCGACATACAGAAACGTCGTGATGAAATTGATCATGCGCCCACCAAGGTTGCCGTTGCGATTGCTGCGATACCCTCTTCGCGGCCGGTGAAACCCAGCCGCTCGGATGTCGTCGCCTTGACCGAGACTCGGCTGCGGTCCACCCCGATGATCCGCGCAAGTTCTGTCGCCATTTCAATGGCATAGGGGCCGATCTTCGGGCGCTCGCAGACCAGCGTCACATCCACATTCGAAATGCCATAGCCCTTTTCACCCGCCAGTCCGGCCGCGTGGGCCAGAAAGATCGCGCTGGCCGCACCCTTCCATTGCGGGTCCGAGGGCGGGAAATGGCGCCCGATATCGCCCTCGGCCAGCGCGCCGTAAATCGCATCGGTCAGCGCATGCATGCCGACATCGGCGTCCGAATGACCCAAAAGCCCGCGCGAATGCGGCACCCTTACGCCGCACAGCATCACATGATCGCCCTCGCAAAAGGCGTGCACGTCATAGCCATTGCCCAATCTTACATCCATCTGGCCCCTCAAGATCCGTTCGGCCCGGGCAAAGTCCTCGGCCCAGGTGATTTTCAGATTGTCCTCGTTGCCGGGCACGATGGCAACCGTCAGTCCGGCACGGCGGGCAATTTCCACATCATCGGCCGCGGCGTCGGGATGTGCCCGGTAGGCGGCCAGAATGGCGGCGAAATCAAAACCCTGTGGCGTCTGGGCGCGGTAAAGACCGACCCGGCTTTGGGTGCCCGCAACCGCGCCATCCTCGGCGCACCAAAGCGCATCGGTGACCGCGACGCCAACCGCGGCGGCGGGGCCGTGGTCGAGGGCCTCAAGCACCGCGCCTATCACCGAAGCCGAAACCAGCGGCCTTGCACCATCATGGATCAGGACCTTTGAAATTCCAGTGTTGTCAAGTGCTTCCAGCGCGTTCTTGACGCTTTGGCTACGGGTTTCCCCGCCGGCGACCAGCGTGACGCGACCGCCAAACTCAGCCAGCCCGCGAGTCATGTCGTCAGGGTGCAGCACCACGACCACGCGCCCGACGCCGGCAAAGGCATCCACCGCGCGCGAAAGAACCGGGCGCCCGCCCAGAGGTTGCCATTGTTTGGGCAGATCGCCGCCCACCCGCGTGCCGCGCCCCGCTGCGACAATGATCACCGCGACTGTCATGCTTCCTCCGAACCTGCCCTGAAAGGCTTAGGCCAAGCATCGTCGCGGCGCAATCCGCGCGTTTGCCGGGCAAGATGCCTAAATATTAGGCAAATGCCGATCTTTCGCGCCAGTGCCGCTTGGGCGGAATTGCGATTCTTGCCGCAAGGCGCTACCCAAGGGCCAGCGCATAAGGCTCAGCGCACAAGGAACGGGCAAGTGACGATTCAATTGGCAGATATGCGGCTGGATCCGCCGGTCTTTCTGGCGCCGATGGCGGGTATCACCGATCTGCCGTTTCGCCGGATGGTGGCGCGCTTTGGCGCCGGGCTGGTGGTCTCGGAAATGATCGCCTCGGGCGAGATGCTGACGGCCAGACCTTCGGTGCGGGCCAAGGCGCGGGCCGATATGGGGCTGGAGATGGCGACCTCGGTGCAGCTTGCCGGGCGCGAAGCAGGCGCGATGGCCGAGGCGGCGCGGATGGTGGCCGACATGGGCGCGCGGATCATTGACATCAACATGGGCTGCCCGGCGAAAAAGGTGACGGGCGGGCTGTCGGGCTCGGCGTTGATGCGCGACCCCGATCATGCGCTGACGCTGATCGAGGCGGTCGTCGGGGCGGTGGATCTGCCGGTGACGCTGAAGATGCGGCTGGGTTGGGATGCGGGCAACCACAACGCCGCGCTGATTGCGCGCCGCGCCGAGAACGCCGGCATCGCCATGGTGGTGATCCACGGCCGCACCCGGATGCAGTTTTACAAGGGCGAGGCCGACTGGGCCGCGATCCGCGCCGTCAAGCAAGCGGTGTCGATCCCGGTGGTGGCCAATGGCGACATCACCGATGCAAGATCGGCGCAGGCCGCGCGGGCGGCGTCGGGGGCGGAGGGGGTAATGGTCGGGCGCGGGGCGCGTGGGGCGCCGTGGCGGCTGGCGCAGATCGCCCATGCGCTAGGTGGTTTTCCGGCCCCGGACATTCCGTCTGGAAACAGGCTTTGTGACTTTATTTCAGAACATTACGAGGCGATCTTGGGGTTCTACGGTCAGGCGGTCGGGCTGCGGCTCGCGCGCAAGCATCTGGGCTGGTATGCCGATCAGACGGGGGCGCCGCTGCGGCCGCAGATGATGGTTTCGTCCACCCCCAAGGCAACGCTGGCGCTGATTGCCAGCGCCTTTGGCGAAAGGGCGGCGGCATGACGCTTCCGGCACCGGGGATCATCTGGAATTCGCTGCCGACGCCGGCGTTGCTGATCGACGGGACCGACAGGGTGGCCGAGGTCAACCCGGCGGCCGAGCTGTTCTTGAACCTCTCGGCGCGGGCGCTGAAGGGCCAGAACCTGCTGGAACGTCTGGCCATCGCCGCGCCGCTGGAAGAGATATTCACGCGGGTGCGGCTGAACCGCTCGGCGCTGTTCATCAACGATGTTGATGTGACCACCGGCGAACGCGCCCCGGTGCAGTGCAATCTTCAGATCGCGCCGGTGGGTGAGGATCCCGACACCGTGCTGCTGCTGATCGCTCCGCGCGAAATCGCCGACCGTCTTGGGCGTGCGCAACAGGTCAAGTCGGCGGCCCGTTCGGCGATCGGCATGGCCGAGATGCTGGCCCATGAGATCAAGAACCCGCTGGCGGGGATCTCTGGCGCGGCCCAGCTCATCAGCATGAACTTGACCGGCGAAGACCTTGAACTGACGGACCTTATCGTTGATGAAACCCGCCGGATCGTGAAGCTGCTGGAGCAGGTTGAACAGTTTGGCAACATCCGGCCACCCGAACGCAAGGCGGTCAATATCCATGACGTTCTGGACCGCGCGCGCAAATCGGCGCTGGTCGGTTTTGGCGCGCATATGCGCATTGTCGAGGATTACGACCCCTCTTTGCCGTTGACGCTGGGCGATGCCGACCAGTTGACGCAAGTGTTTCTGAACCTGCTGAAAAATGCCTCGGAAGCGGCCCTTGCCACGGGCACTGATCGCGGCACGGTCCGAATTCACACCTTTTACGATCTGTCGCTGCGCCTGCGCCATGCCGATGGCACCGGCGTCGCGCTGCCGCTTCAGATCGAGATCATCGACGACGGTCCGGGCATCGCGCCCGACATTGCCACGGAAATCTTCGAGCCCTTCGTCTCGGGGCGCGAAAACGGCACCGGGCTGGGGTTGGCGCTGGTCTCGAAGATCGTCTCTGACCATGGCGGCTGGATCAGCCTTGACTCGGTCCCCGGCCGCACCGTGTTTCGCATATCCCTGCCTGTCGCACCCAGATCCTTGGAGAAACCCTGATGGACGGCACCGTTCTTGTTGCTGATGACGACCGCACGATCCGCACTGTTCTGACCCAGGCGCTGACCCGGGCGGGGTGCAAGGTGCATGCCACCGCCAGCCTGACCACGCTGATGCGCTGGGTCGAAGAGGGCAAGGGCGATCTGGTGATCTCGGATGTGATAATGCCCGATGGCAATGGGCTTGAGGCGCTGCCGCGGATTGCCAAGGAACGGCCCGGCCTGCCGGTGATCGTGATTTCGGCGCAAAACACCATCATGACCGCGATTCAGGCCGCCGAGGCCGACGCCTATGACTATCTGCCCAAGCCCTTCGACCTGCCCGATCTGATGAAACGCGCCGCCCGCGCGCTGGACCTCAAGCGCCGTGCGACACCGGCGCGCCCGACCGAGGTGCACGAAGCGGGCGGCGATCTGCCTCTGGTCGGGCGCACCGCCGAAATGCAGACGCTTTATCGGCTGGTGGCACGGGTGATGAACGCCGATCTGGCGGTGCTGATTTCGGGTGAAAGCGGCACCGGAAAATCGCTGATCGCGCGGGCGATCCATGACTTTTCCGACCGGCGCACGCTGCCTTTCGTGGTGGTTCAGGCGGCTGATCTGCAAGGCGCCGAGGGGCCTTCGTCGCTGCTTTCCAAGGTCAAGGGCGGCTCTCTGGTATTTGACGAGGTCGGCGACTACGACGATGATACGCAAGCGCGGATCGTGCGGATGCTGGATGCGCTGCCCGATCCCGCGCCGCGGATCATGGCCACGACGCAGGTCGATCTGATGGCGCTGATGGAGCAGGGACGATTCCGTCAGGATCTGTTCTACCGTCTGGGCGGGGTCACGCTGGTTGTGCCGAGCCTGCGTGAAAGGGTCGAGGATGTGCCGCTGTTGGCCGAACATTTTCTGGCCCGCGCCGAGCGCGACGGCTTTGGCACCCGGCGGTTTTCCCCCGAGGCAATGGCGCTGATCCATGCCTATGGCTGGCCGGGCAATGTGCGGCAGTTGGAAAATACCATCCGCCGGCTGGTCGTAACATCGTCGGAAGAAGAAATTTCACGCGCCGAAGTCGAATCTGTGTTGGGCAATCAGCCGATGGTCGAGCCGCTGCGCGCGGGCGGCGACGGCGAAAAGCTGTCGGCCTCGGTGGCGCGGCATCTGAAGCGTTACTTTGACCTGCATGGCGCAAGCCTGCCTGCGCCGGGGCTGTATGACCGGATCTTGCGCGAAATGGAGGCGCCGCTGATCGAGATCGCATTGCATGCCACCGGCGGCAATCAGGCAAGATGTGCCGATCTTTTGGGGATCAACCGCAATACTTTGCGCAAGAAGATCACCGATCTGGATATTCAGGTGACACGGCGGCGCAAACTGATGTAAACGAGCCACAGGGGTGCGTTGCAATTGTGCCTGTCAGAATCAGGTCGATTGCGACGCGTTTCGAAGACCGGGGGGCTTCGTGCACAGCAGGGCGCATCGAACAGCATGGGACAGGCTGAGCCGTATGCGGCGTCAGCGCCGCGTGCGCAATGCGGCCACGCTGTCGCTGGTGGTGCTGGGGCCGGTGCTGGCAGTGGCGACCTTTCTGGTCATGGGTCCGTTCGGACAGGGCAGCGCCTCGACGGCGCTGCGGCTGATCCTGCTGGCCGATTTCGTCTATTTCCTGTTGCTTGCCGGGTTGATCCTGGCCCGGTTGTTGCAGATCGTGGCGGCGCGGCGGGCCGGGTCGGCGGGGTCGCAACTGCATCTTCGGCTGACCGGGGTCTTTGCCGGGATCGCGCTGGTGCCGACGGTTCTGGTGGCGCTGTTTGCCGGGCTGACCGTCAATATCGGGCTTGAGGGTTGGTTTTCGGACCGGGTGCGGCAGGTGGTGGGCACCTCTTTGGCCGCCGCCGAGGCCTATCAGGATGAACACCGCCGTGACCTGATCAAGGATACCGAGGCACTGGCCGCCTTCCTGAACCTGCGCCGTCAGGCGGCGACGTTTCTGACGGATGGCGATCTGCGCGAATTGTTGACCCAAGGGCAGGCGGGTATCCAGCGCGGCCTGCGCGAAGCCTATGTGATTGACGCCACAGGCGACATCCGGGCGCGGGGCGAACGCAGCTATCTGTTTGATTTTGAAAAGCCCGCGCCCGAAGACATCGCCCGCGCCGATACCGGCGAGACGGTGTTGATCGAAGACTGGCCAAACAGTGAATTTCGCGCGGTGGTGGCGCTGGACGCCTATGTGGACCGCTACCTTTATGTCAGCCGCGCAGTCGATGGGCAGATCCTGTCGCTGCTGGACGATACCCGTGAAACGGTCGGGCTCTACCAGCAGCTCGAGGCGACGCGGGGCAAGGTGCTGTTCGAATTCGGGCTGGTTTACATCGGCTTTGCGCTGATCCTCATTCTGGCGGCGATCTGGCTGGGGTTGTGGTTTGCCGAACGTCTCTCGCGGCCGATCGGGCGTCTGGTGCAGGCCGCGCAGCGGGTCGGGACGGGCGATCTGGAAAGCCGGGTGATCGAGGAAGAGGGCGAAGACGAAATCGCCACGTTGGGCCGCGCCTTCAATGACATGACGCAGCAACTCAAGGGCCAGCGCGCCGAGCTTCTGGACAGTCATCACGCTACCGCCGAACGCGGCAGGCTGTTCAATTCGGTGCTCTCGTCGGTCACCTCGGGGGTGATCGGGCTTGATGCCGGCGGCAATGTCGATTTTCTCAACCGCGCCGCCACCCGCCTTCTGGGGCTGGAGACGGCGCGCGACCATGACCGCCCGCTGACCGAGGCGGTGCCAGAGTTCTCTGCCCTGTTCGACCGTTTGCACGGCGGGCTGGGCGAGGTTGCGCAAGAAGAGGTGCGGCTGTCGCGCGGCGGGCGGCTGGAAAGCCTGCTGGTGCGCATGGCCGTGCGCCGCGGCGCCGAGGGCGCGCTTGAAGGCTATGTGGTGGCGTTCGATGACGTGACCGAACTGGTCAGCGCCCAGCGGATGGCCGCCTGGGGTGATGTCGCACGCCGCATCGCGCATGAGATCAAGAACCCGCTGACCCCGATCCAGTTGTCGGCCGAACGGCTGCGGCGCAAATTCGCGCCTCTGGCCGGCGACGAGGCCGAGGCGCTGGAACAATATACCGGCGTCATCATTCGTCAGACCAATGACCTTCGCCGCATCGTTGACGAATTTTCGCGCTTTGCCCGGATGCCCGAACCGGACCGCCGTGACCATGACCTGGCCCGGCTGATGCGCGATGCGGTGCTGTTGCAAGACGGGGCGCTGCATGGGGCGCAACTGGTCTCGGATATCCCGAATGAGCCGGTGATCGTCGAACTGGACGGCACAATGATCAGTCAAGCCGTCACGAACCTGATCAAGAACGCCGGAGAAGCCATTGAAAGCATGGTTGAAAAAGGTGCGCCAGAAGGTTGGGAACCAGAGGTGCGCGTGACCATGCAGGCCAGCCCGACGCAGGTGACTATCCAGATCGCCGACAATGGTATCGGCCTGCCGCCCGATCGCGCGCGGCTGTTCGAACCCTATGTCACGACGCGATCGAAAGGCACCGGTCTGGGCCTGCCGATCGTCAAGAAGATCATCGAGGAACATGGCGGCACGCTGATCCTGACCGATGCGCCCGCCTTCACCGACGGGGCCCATCACGGCGCCCTTGCCGAAATTCGATTGCCCCGCGCCCGCGCGGCGGCCCGTGCCATCAAGGAGAGGGCAGAGGCCCCGACAGGATTGAAATGAGTGACATACTGATCGTTGACGACGAACGTGACATCCGCGAACTGATCGCCGATATCTTGCGCGACGAGGGCTTTGCCACCCGCGTCGCGGCCAATTCGGATGAATGTGTCGCCGAAATCAACGCCGAACCTCCGGCGCTGATGATCCTCGATATCTGGCTGAAAGACAGCCGGATGGACGGCATCGACATCCTCAAACAGGTCAAGCGTGACAACCCCGAAATTCCGGTGGTCATCATTTCGGGGCATGGCAATATCGAAATCGCGGTCGCGGCGATCAAGCAGGGCGCCTATGATTTCATCGAAAAGCCGTTCAACATCGATCAGTTGATGGTGGTCATCACCCGCGCAATGGAAACCGCCCGGCTGCGCCGCGAAAACACCAGCCTGCGCCGGCGCGAGGTGTCGTCCTCTGATATGCTGGGCCAATCGGTGGCGTTCCGAAAGCTGAAAGAGCAACTCGACAAGGTCACCAAGTCGAACGGCCGGGTGATGCTGACGGGTGAACCCGGATCGGGCAAGGAAATCGCGGCGCGCTATATCCATCAGCACTCGGCCCGCGCCTCGGCGCCTTTCGTGACCGTCACCTCGGCCTCGATTGCCCCCGACCGGATGGAGGAGGTGCTGTTTGGGCGCGAAACCACGGAACGCGGCGTTGAAAAGGGGCTGCTTGAACAGGCGCACGGCGGGGTGATCTACTTTGACGAGGTCGCCGACATGCCGCTGGGCACTCAGTCCAAGATCCTGCGGGTGCTGACCGAACAACAGTTCACCCGCGCCGGCGGCGCCGACAAGGTGCGCGTCGATCTGCGGGTGATTTCCTCGACCACGCGCGATCTGCCGACCGAAATCGGCGCCGGGCGCTTCCGGCAGGAACTTTTCGATCGGCTCAACGTGGTGCCGATCGCGGTGCCGGCGCTTTCGGAGCGGCGCGAGGACATCCCGCTGATTGCCGGGCATTTCATCGAGGGTTTCAACAAGGCGCAGGGCCTGCCGCTGCGCGAGATCGGCGACGAGGCCGGCGCGATGATGCAGACCATGGATTGGCCCGGCAACATCCGCCAACTGCGCAACGTGATCGAGCGCGTGCTGATCCTGGGGGACGGCACCGGCCCGATCGAACCGCGCGAGCTGCCCGGACAGGACGCCGTCCCCGATGAGGGCCGCATTGTTCTGGGCGGCGCGCTCGCAACCTTGCCCCTGCGCGAGGCGCGCGAGCTGTTTGAACGCGAATACCTGCTGACCCAGATCAACCGGTTCGGCGGCAACATCAGCCGCACTGCAAATTTCGTCGGCATGGAGCGTTCCGCGCTGCACCGGAAACTGAAGTCTCTGGGCGTTGTCACTACCGCCAAATCAGGTGCCCGCGTGGCACATCTGGAAGACGACGAGAATGAATCCGTCTGACGATTTCATCTTCGCTTAAATATCCCCGCCGGAGGCTCCCACGGCCGGGGCGGGCCTCCGGCGGGGATATTTACGCGAAGATGAAACGCAGGCTTGATTGACCCCGGCCGGGCGGCAAGCCTATGAAGGCCGCACGGGACTGACGGAGCGAGTGCATGAAGGTCATAATCTGTGGTGCGGGTCAGGTCGGTTGGCAGATTGCGCGGCATCTTTCGGGCGAGCGCAACGATGTGACGGTGGTCGACAGCAATGCCGAACTGGTGCGGCGCGCTTCGGATACGCTGGATGTGCAAGGGGTTGTCGGTTTTGCCTCGCATCCGGATGTGCTGGAACGGGCGGGTGCGCGCGACTGCGATCTGATCATTGCCGCGACTCATTCGGACGAGGTGAACATGGTCACCTGTCAGGTTGCCCATTCGGTATTCGGGATCACCCGCAAGATCGCGCGGCTCAGGGCGCAAAGCTATATGGAGCCGGTCTATGCCGACCTCTATCGCCGTGACCACCTGCCGATCGACGTGATCATCAGCCCCGAACGCGAAGTGGCCGAGGCCGCGCTTCAGCGTCTTGCGGCGCCGGCAACGTTTGACACGGAAAGCTTCATGCTCGGCAAGGTCCAGCTATTGGGGATTGCGCTGGATGAGAATTGCCCGGTTCTCGATACGCCCTTGCGGCAATTGACCGACCTGTTTTCAACGCTGCGCGCGATCGTGGCCGGGGTTCGCCGCGAGGGGCGGCTGTTTGCGCCCGATCCGGGCGACCAGTTGTTTGCGGGTGACCAGATCTACGTGTTTTCGCATGTCGAGGACGTGAACCGCACGCTTGAAATCTTTGGCAAGGCCACCAAGAAGCAGGAACGCATTGTCATCATTGGCGGTGGCAATGTCGGGCTCGCGGTGGCGCTGGCGCTCGAGTCGCGGACTGATCGGATCCGGGCCAAGGTGATCGAGAAATCCCGCGCGCAGGCCGAACGCGGCGCCGATCTGCTGGAACGCACCATCGTGCTGAACGGCGACGGGATGAGTGCCGAATTGCTGGAAGAGGCCAATATCAGCCGCGCGGACGCCGTTCTGGCGGTGACCGAAGACGACAAGACCAACATCCTTGTGTCGGTGCGGGCCAAGCAGGCGGGCTGCAAGATGGCGATCGCGCTGGTCAACGACCCGACCCTGGTGCCGCTGATGGCACCGCTGGATATCGACGCCTATATCAACCCGCGCGCGACCACCGTCAGTTCGATCCTGCGCCACATCCGGCACGGGCGGGTGCGTGCGATCTATTCGATCGGCGATGCCGAGGCCGAGGTGATCGAGGCACAGGTTCTGTCGACCTCGCCGATCTCGGGGCGGCTGGTGCGCGACATCGACTTCCCCGAAGGGGTACTGGTCGGCGCCTTGCAAAAAGGTGACCGGGTGGTCAAGCCCAATGGCGACACCAAGATCGAAGAGGGCGATGTGATCATTCTTTTCGCGCTATCGGCCGATGTCCCTGAGGTGGAGCGCCTGCTTCAGGTCTCCATCGACTTCTTCTGATGCGGCGCATTCTGGATCTGCCGTTGTTCGTGATCCTGATGGGGATCGGCGCGCTGGCGATGTATGTGCCCGCGGCCCATGCGCTGGCCTTGCGCCAACATGCGATCGCGCGACCGTTCTTTTATTCGGCAACGCTGTTCTTGTTTCTGGTGGCGCTTCTGGGGCTGGCGACGGCGACGAACCGTCCCGGCAATCTGGCACGCAACCACCTGCTGACGATGATCGCGGCATTTGGCCTGCTGCCACTGATGCTGGCCATTCCCTTCAACGAGGCGATCCCCGACACCGGCCTTTTCAATGCCTGGTGGGAGATGGTTTCCGATTTCACCACCACCGGTGCCACGCTTTACGACCCGGGGCGGCTGGCGCCGTCGCTGCATCTGTGGCGGGCGATGGTCGGCTGGATGGGCGGCTTTTTCATGCTGGTGATGGCCATCGCGGTGCTGGCGCCGATGCGGATTGGCGGCTTCGAGGTGTTTTTTGCCGCCGGCCCGTCGGGGCGCACGACAGACGCGACCCCCGGCCCGGTGGACAAGGTGGCCGATCCCGGCGACCGGATCCTGCGCTATGCGGTGGTGCTGTTTCCGGCCTATCTGGGGCTGACGCTGGTGCTTTGGGTGATGCTGCTGATCGCGGGCGACCCGACGCTGGTGGCGCTTTGTCATGCGATGTCGACGCTGGCCACCTCGGGCATCTCGCCGATCGGGGGGCCGGCGCTGGCGCCCTCGGGGCTGGCCGGAGAGGCGCTGATCTTTCTGTTTCTGGTGCCCGCGTTGTCGCGCCGGTTCTGGCCCGGCGGCGGAGAGTTGCGCGCCAGTGCCCGGCTTCGGGATGACCCCGAGTTGAAGCTTGCGGCCGCGATCGTGCTGGTGGTGCCGCTCATCTTGTTCCTGCGCCATTGGATCGCCGCCCTTGAGGTGGCGATAGAGCCGTCGCCGGGGATGATCGCCAATTCGCTTTGGGGCGGTCTTTTTACGGTGCTGTCGTTTCTGACCACGACCGGGTTTGAATCGTCGGGCTGGCAAGAGGCGCGCAACTGGTCTGGCCTTGGCACTCCGGGGCTGATCCTTGCCGGGCTGGCAATTACCGGCGGCGGAGTGGCGACCACGGCGGGCGGGGTGCGGTTGCTTCGGGTCTACGCGCTGCTGCGCCACGGCGAACGCGAACTTGAACGGCTTGTGCATCCCGCCTCGATTGGCGGCGGCGGCCTGATGGCCCGGCGTCTGCGCCGCGAGGGGGCCTATATGTCGTGGATATTCTTCATGCTTTTCGCCATGTCGATCGCCGTGGTGATGATGGCCGTTTCAATGGAGGGGCTGGAATTCGAACCCGCCACAATCTTGTCGATTGCGGCCTTGTCTAACACCGGGCCGCTGGCGGGTATCGCGGGTGACGCGCCGATTTCCTGGGCGGTGCTGACCGACGGCACCAAGGCCATTCTGGCCGGCGCGATGGTGCTGGGCCGGCTTGAGACATTGGCCATTATCGCCCTTTTCAACCCTGAATTCTGGCGCCATTGACCCGATCCGCAAGGGTAGGTCCGTAACGGGCTGTTTTTAGGGCTGGAATCTCCCGGGTTCTTGCGCATACTTGGTCATGTGGCCGGAAGGTTTGTGCCGCCACGGATCGCGCGACAAAAAAATAGACAAGAAAAGAAAAAGGCATAAAAAATGGCTGCCGACAAACAGAACCTTCAGGACGCTTTCCTGAACCATGTTCGCAAGACCAAGGTTCCGGTGACGATCTTTCTGATCAACGGCGTGAAACTTCAGGGCGTCATTACCTGGTTTGACAATTTCTGCGTGCTGCTGCGCCGCGATGGG
This sequence comes from Rhodobacteraceae bacterium UBA6197, assembly GCA_002422085.1. GTDB lineage: Bacteria > Pseudomonadota > Alphaproteobacteria > Rhodobacterales > Rhodobacteraceae > UBA6197. The sequence continues at coordinate 47,352 of DISZ01000008.1, read as the reverse complement.
CAATCGCAGCTTGTGTATAAACACGCGATTTCCACGATCATGCCGGGGCAACCGATTACGCTTTATGAGGGTGAAGACTGAGCGATCTTATCCTCGCCCGTGAACGGCCGACCCGTGCCTGGGTGCTGCACCCCGAACTGAAAGGCAACCAAAGCCGCAGGCTGCCCGAGCATGGCCTGGCCGAGGCCGTGTCGCTGGCGGCGGCCTTGCCCAACCTCGAGGTGATGGGCGCCGAAGTGGTGCGTCTGGCGAAAGCTCATCCCGGCCATCTGTTCGGCACCGGCAAGATGGACGAGCTGAAGGCGAAGATGACCGAGGCCGAGGTTGACCTTGTGCTGGTCGATGGCCCGGTCAGCCCGGTGCAGCAACGCAATCTTGAAAAGGCCTGGGGCGTCAAGCTGCTCGATCGCACCGGGTTGATCCTTGAAATCTTTGCCGATCGCGCGCGCACAAGCGAAGGCGTGCTGCAGGTCGAACTAGCCGCATTGTCCTATCAACGCACCCGCCTCGTGCGCGCCTGGACCCACCTTGAACGCCAGCGCGGCGGTTTTGGCTTTGTCGGCGGCCCCGGCGAAACCCAGATCGAGGCAGACCGTCGCGCGATCGACGATCAGGTGATCCGGATCAAGCGGCAGCTTGCCAAGGTCGTCAAAACGCGCGAATTGCACCGTGCGGCACGGCGCCGGGTGCCGTTCCCGCTGGTCGCGCTGGTGGGCTATACCAACTCGGGGAAATCCACGCTTTTCAACCGCATGACCGGTGCCGAAGTGCTGGCCAAGGACATGCTCTTCGCCACGCTCGACCCGACGATGCGCGGCCTAGTCTTGCCCTCGGGGCGCAAGGTGATCCTGTCCGACACGGTGGGCTTCATCTCGGATCTGCCGCACGAACTGGTCGCGGCCTTTCGCGCCACACTTGAAGAGGTGCTCGAGGCGGATCTGATCTTGCATGTGCGCGACATCTCGCACCCCGAAACCGAGGAACAGGCCGCCGATGTCGGCGACATTCTCGAAACGCTGGGCGTCGATGACGATGTGGCGCTGATCGAGGTCTGGAACAAGATCGACTGCCTGTCACCCGAGACCCGTGCGGCGCTTCTGGTGCAAGACGCCCGCCGCGGCGATGTGCAGGCGGTTTCGGCGCTCACCGGCGAGGGCGTCGAGGCACTTGTCGAGACGATCGAACAGCGTTTGGGCGAGGAAAAGACCGAAGAGACCCTGACCCTCGCCTTCACCGAAGGCCGCCGTCGCGCCTGGCTGCATCAGGCCGGGGTGATCGTCTCGGAAACGGCGCAAGACAGCGGCCACCGCGTCACCGTTCGCTGGACCGCCCGGCAAAAGGCCGATTATGGCGCCCTTTGACGCGACACCCGTTTCGCCCGACCTGGCGACCGGCGCCCTGCTCGTGCGGCACCGGACCCAAGGCGCGACCTGACGCCCGCGCGGACGGCGCGGATGAAACCCACGCCGCTTTCATCTTCTTTTTGGCCCAAATACCTCCGGGGGGTGCGGGGGGCAGCGCCCCCCGTTGGCCCGGCGCCACTCAGGGCGCCGGTTGCAGCCGTGTGATCCCCGTCGCCGCCGCGCGCGCCAATTCAGGGTCCAGAGACATCGGAATATAGTCCCCGCTGCGCCACATCTCGCTCAGATCGTCATAATGGCGGCTGAGCGGGTGTCCCGATTGCCCGGTCGCAATGATGAAAACCGAGCTGTCGGGATCGGCGAAATCATAAACCCCGCGATAACCCGCACCATGCACATTGGCGAAGGGATTGGCCCCGGTTCCTGCCGTGCGGCCGCGCATCAGGGTGAAATCCCCGCCCGAGGTGGATTGGCGGATGTTCATCACCCAGCTCAGCACCGGCACCTTGCCCAGCACCTGATGGTCATGCTGCGCCTCATGCACATCGCCCCAGCGCCAGCTTTCGACATTCGAGCCGAAACGCGCGCTCAATTCCAACAAGGCGTCATCCAGCGCCATCCGGGCGATGTCGGTGCAGGTTTCGACTGGTGCCGATTGCATCACGTCACACCAGTGCCCGGCACCGTCGGTGTCGCGATACACCCGCTCGATGAACACCGGCTCCAGATGCGGAAACTCGGCCGCCAGTGGCCCCAGCTCGTCGCGGATCAAACGGTTTTGCAAGGCCCGCATCCAGGCGGCATAGATCAGCGGCTCGGGCAGATGCTCGTTCATCTCGCCGTCCCAGGCGCCCAGCAGTTCCAGCGCCCGCTGGCGCTGATGTTCGGGGGTGCCCGCAGGGGCGGCCTCTCCGGTGAACCACAGATTTGCCCCGACCAGCGGCAGCAGCCCGCGCGCCGCCGGGCTGACCGCATCAAGCTGCGCGGCGATAAAGCTTTCGCGGCTGTGCACCTCGCGCTCGCCCATCAGGCGCTGCCAGCGTTGCACCCGCTGACTGTCGCCCCAGTCATAGCTGACATGATAGGGAAACGGGCGATCCACGGTCTTGTTGTTGGTATTGCCGACAATGCCACCCTTGGGATTCAGGAACCGCGGATTGTCGGCATAGGGCAGGGTGCCTTGCCAGCGGTTCGCCAGTATCCAGCCGGGGCTGGGCATCCGGCCAAGCGACTGATGCGCCGGATCGCGTTTCGGCAGCGCCCCGATCGTCACCATCCCCACGCCCGAGGTATCGGCCAGGGTCAGGTTCAGCGCGGGTGCCACGAATTGCGCGCTGACGCGGTCCGCCTCGGCAAGGCTGCCCGCCTGCATCAAGGCCACGGCCGCGCTCATCGAGGTATCGGCGGCACTGAGCGCGGTCCAGCTGATCGCGGCGACATGGCCCGGCGGAGTCACCGTGGCAAGGTTGAAATGCCCCCCCGGCAGGATCGGCCCGTTGACCGACCAGCGCAGCGTTATCGTCACCGGTTCGGCATCCTTGACGGTGATGATCGCGCGCCGGGTCTCGAACCTGCTCCAACCTTCGGGGGTGCGGTAGCGTTCCGGGTCGGCCGGGTTCAGCTCTTCCATCAAGATGTCCTGATCGTCGGCATAGGCGGCGGTGATCCCCCAGCCCAGACGCGCATTGCGACCCGTCAGCACCACCGGTATCCCCGGTATCGTCGCCCCGATCACCCCGCCCGACGCCAGCTCGAGCCGCGCCAGATACCAGATCGACGGCGCCGACAGCCCCAGATGCGGGTCATTGGCCAAAAGCGACCCCCCCGCAGCCGAGCGTTCCGGCGCCGCCGCCCAGGCGTTCGAGGCCCCGGTCATGCCGCGCGGCGCAAAGGGCGAAAAGTCGTCCCGAGACAGGCCCGCCGTCTTGACTGCCTGCGGCGCGGTCGGAAACAGCGCGGCATACTCAGGCAGGGCCGCAACACCTGCGCCGGGCGTGTCGGGCATGATGTCGCGCAGCCAATCCTGCCCCAGCATCGAGACGCGGGCGCGCAACACCTCTTCGTCGATCTGCGACGACAACTGCACCGCCATCAACTTCAGCAGCGCGATGGAATCGGCCGGCTGCCAATAGGCGATCTCGCTTTTGAACAAGAAGAATTCGGGCGCGCCACGCCCCAGGGCGCCGGCGTTCACCTGCGTGATCCATTGGTTCACGCCCCGGGCATAGGCCTCAAGCGCCGCGCGCGTCGGGGCGTCCTGCGCCGCGACCGAGGCGGTGGCAAGGGTGTAAAGATCAAACCGCCGCATCAATTCGTCGGTCTTCAGCGCGCGCGCGCCAAAGACCTCGGACAGCCGCCCCTGCACGGTGCGGCGCAGCATCACCATCTGCCACAGCCGGTCTTGCGCATGGGCCAGACCCAGCGCGAAATAGACATCCGCATCGCTGCTGCCAAAGATATGCGGCACGTCTTCGGTGGTGCGCACGATCTCGACCGGGGCCGAGATGCCGCTGACCTCATAGGTCGCATTATAATCGGGCAAGGACCGCGCCGCGAAATAGTAGACCATGGCAAGACCCAGTATCAGCAAGATCAGGGTCGCTGAAATCAGCCGAACCAACCAGCGAAATGCAGTCAGCATGAATATCCCCAAGTTTGCCCGGATCGCTGGCCCGGTTGACGCGATGGGCCGCATGCGTAACTAAGTCAGGAAGGATCGGTAATCAACGCGCGTTTGCGCGAGCGAAAGGGAAAACCATGGCAAAAGTCGCGTTCTTGGGGTTGGGGGTGATGGGGTTTCCTATGGCGGGGCATCTGGCTGCCAAGGGCCATCAGGTCACTGTTTATAACCGCAGTGCGGGCAAGGCCGAGGCCTGGGTCAAGCGCCACGCCGGGGAATGGGCCGCTACCCCCGCCGACGCCGCGCGTGATGCGGAATTCGTGCTGGCCTGCGTCGGCAATGACAACGATCTGCGCAGCATCTGCCTGGGCGACAACGGCGCCTTCGCGGGAATGAAGCCGGGCAGCGTCTTTGTCGATCACACCACCGTCTCGGCCGCCGTCACCCGCGAACTGGCGGCACTGGCCGGTGCGCAGGGGGTGGGCTTTGTCGATGCCCCGGTTTCCGGTGGGCAGGCGGGGGCCGAGAGTGGCGCCCTGTCGGTGATGTGTGGCGGCGATGCGGCATCTTACGCGCGTGCCGAGCCGGTGATCGCCGCCTACGCCAAGATCTGCCGCCGTCTGGGCGACAGCGGCGCGGGGCAATTGACCAAGATGTGCAACCAGATCGCCATCGCGGGTCTGGTGCAGGGCCTCGCGGAATCGCTGCATTTCGCCGAAAAGGCCGGGCTCTCGATCAAGGATGTCGTCGAGGTCATCAGTCAGGGCGCCGCCGGAAGCTGGCAGATGTCGAACCGCGCGAAGACGATGGAAGAGGACCGGTTCGACTTTGGCTTTGCCGTTGACTGGATGCGCAAGGATCTGGGGATTTGCCTGGCCACCGCCAACGACACCGGTGCCAGCCTGCCGGTCACCGCGCTGGTCGATCAGTTCTACAAGGACGTGCAAAGCCTGGGTGGCGGCCGCTGGGATACCTCGAGCCTGATTGCGCGGCTCCGGAAACTGGGCTGAGATCGGCTTCTTTTTGGCTGAAATACTCCCGCCGGAGGCGCCTTTTTCAGGAAAGATGCCTTCGGCGAGAGTATTTTCACCAAAAAGAAGCCCCTTAGCCAAGGGCGTCAAAAGCCGGGGCATAGGTTAGCGTGCCTGTCGTCGGCAGCCCCGCACGCTTGAGGTCCAACACCATCAGATGCGGCCCGGCGTAGGGCGAGGTGAAATCACGTGCGGCGGCGACGCTGAAGCCAAAGCGCGCGTAATAGGCCGGATCCCCCAGCACCACGATACCCTCATACCCCTGATCGCGCGCAAGGCTGATACCGCTGCGGATCAGCCGGTCGGCGATGCCTTGGCCGCGCACGTTGGCGCGCACCGCGACCGGCGCAAGGGCGAGTCCGTGAAACGGTGCCTCAAGGGCCGAAAACCCGGCATGGCCCAGATAGGCGCGCCCCAGAACCGCCACCATCGACAGGATCAGATCGCCCGAAGCGCGCAGCGCGTTGACCAGATCGGCCTCGTCGTTGCGGCCAAAGGCGTCCCGGTTCAGCAAATAGGCGGCGCCGGTATCCGAGGGGCTTTCCGGGCGCACCTCCGGGTTACCGCGTTCGACAGCATAATCGCGGCGGATGCCCATTGTGGCGCTGGCCCAGGGGCTGCTGGCGGTTCGGGCCTGATGAGCCTTGAAGTCGGCGCGGGTGGCAAAAGCCTCGTTGACCGACCAGACCATCGGATCGGTGGATTGGGCCACATCAAAATAAAGGCAACCCGGTTCGCGCATCGTCTGGCGGATATGGTCGGGAAGATGGGCCAGAACCGCCGCCCGTTCGGCCGCAGAGATGCAGATCAGATGGCCGGAAAGGGTGGTCAGACCCACGGAGCTATTCCCATTCGATCGTGCCGGGGGGTTTGGAGGTGATGTCATAGGTGCAGCGGTTGATGCCCTGCACCTCATTGATGATCCGGGTTGCGGTTTCGCCCAGAAAATCGTGGGTGAAGGGATAGTAATCCGCCGTCATCCCATCGACCGAGGTTACCGCGCGCAGCGCACAAGCGAAATCATAGGTGCGCCCGTCGCCCATCACGCCGACGGTCTTCACCGGCAGGATCGCCACGAAGGCCTGCCAGATTTCGTCATAAAGCCCGTGTTTGCGGATCTGGTCGATGAAGACCGCATCGGCCTTGCGCAGGATCGCAAGCTTTTCGCGGGTAATCTCGCCGGGGCAGCGGATCGCGAGGCCGGGGCCGGGGAAGGGGTGGCGGCCGATGAAGCTCGTGGGCAGGCCCAGCTCGCGGCCAAGGGCGCGGACCTCGTCCTTGAACAGTTCGCGCAGCGGCTCGACCAGTTTCAGGCCCATCTTTTCGGGCAGGCCGCCGACGTTGTGATGCGACTTGATCGTCACCGACGGGCCACCGGAAAAGCTGACGCTTTCGATCACGTCGGGATAAAGCGTGCCCTGCGCCAGAAACTTTGCGCCGCCGACCTCATGCGCATGTTTCTGGAACACGTCGATGAACAGCTTGCCGATGATCTTGCGTTTGGTCTCGGGGTCGCTCACGCCGTCAAGCGCGCCAAGAAACAGCTCGGATTCGTCGGCGTGGATCAGCGGCATGTTGTAGTTGTCGCGGAACATGGTGACGACCTGCTCGGCCTCGCCCAGCCGCAACAACCCGTGGTCGACAAAGACGCAGGTCAACTGATCGCCGATCGCCTCGTGGATCAGAACCGCCGCGACCGAGCTGTCAACACCGCCCGACAGGCCGCAGATCACCTTGGCGTCACCGACCTGGGCGCGGATCCTGGCGATCGCGTCTTCGCGGTAGGCGCCCATCGTCCAGTCGCCGGTAAAGCCTGCGAGGCGGACGAAATTTTCATAGAGTTTTGCGCCCTTGGGCGTGTGGTGCACCTCGGGGTGAAACTGCACGGCGTAGAACTGCCGCGCCGGGTCGGCGGTGATCGCAAACGGCGCATTGGGCGAGGTGCCGTAAACGGCAAAGCCCGGCGCGATTTCGGACACATGGTCGCCGTGGCTCATCCAGACCTGTTCGCGCCCCGAACTGGCCGCGTCGAACCACCCCTCCAGCAGCGGCAGCGTGCCGCCCGCCGGGGTGACGAAGGCGCGGCCGAATTCGGCGGTGCCGTGGCCACGCTCGACCCGGCCGCCCAGACAGTGCATCATCACCTGCTGGCCATAGCAGATCCCAAGGATCGGCACCCCCAGCGTGAACACGCTGGCCGGTGGCATCGGCGCGCCGTCGGAAAAGACCGAGGCCGGCCCGCCCGACAGGATTACCGCCTTGGGCGCGAACGCGGTCAGAAACGCGTCGGTCACCTTCTGGAACGGATGGATTTCGCAATAGATGTTCAGCTCGCGCAGGCGCCGCGCGATAAGCTGCGTGACCTGAGAGCCGAAGTCGATGATGAGAAGGCGCTGATGCTGTGTCATGGCCCCGGAATATGGCGAGCGTGGCGCTGATGCAAGAGGCTGGGGCAGGGCGGCGATCCGGGGCGCCGGGATATTTCGCGCCCGGGTCGGCGGGCGGGGGGAAATGTCCCGCCCGGCCGGGTCATTTTTCAGGAAGCAGGCCGCGCGGGCTGAAGCGCAGCACCAAAAGCAGGATCACCCCCATCGTCAGCAGCCGCATCTGCGCCGCCGATTCGACAAGGTGCTGTTTCAGCGCCGACCCCTCGGCCAGACCCGAGGTCAGCGCAACCATGATCTGCGGGCCCCAGACCTCGACCTTGATCCAGAGAAACCAGATCAGCATCGCGCCCAGCACCGCGCCCCAGTTGTTGCCCGAACCGCCGACGATCACCATGACCCAGACAAGGAAGGTAAAGCGCAGCGGGTTGTAGCTGCCCGGTGTCATCTGCCCGTCCATGGTAATCAGCATCGCCCCCGCCAGACCGCAGACCGCCGAGCCGATGATGAAGATCTGCAAATGCCGCAAGGTCACGTTCTTGCCCATCGCGGCGGCGGCGGTTTCATTGTCGCGGATCGCGCGCATCATCCGCCCCCAGGGCGAGTGCAGCGCCAGTTGCGACAACCAGATCAGCGCCAGCAGCACCAGCGCCAGAAGCCCGGTGTAGCAAAGCTTGACCAGCAGCGTCGAGGCGGTGACCGGGTCGATCCCAAGGGCTGCGGCGCGTTCAAGAAAGGCGGGGCTGTCTTGCAGCGCGACCTCGTAAGGGACGGGCCAGGGCCGCGGAATGCCGTTGATGTTCATCACGCCGCGCGCCAGCCAGTCTTCGTTCTTGATGACGGCAACGATGATCTCGCCGATGCCCAGCGTGGCAATCGCCAGATAATCCGAGCGCAGCCCCAGCGCGGTCTTGCCCACCACCCAGGCCGCCCCGGCGGCAAACAGCGCCCCCACCGGCCACGAAAACAGCACCGGCAGGTTCAGGCCCCCAAGGTTGCCCGCCGCGGCGGTGTTGACGCCCTCGATTGCGTTTGCGGCCGGGTCAAAGATGGCGCGGTAAAGGAAAAATCCGCAGATCAGAAGCGCAGGCACGACAACGACGCGGCGCTGAAACGTCAGCCGCCGATTGGCCAGCACCGCCAGCGCGATCACCCCTGCGGCAACCGCCAGCGCCAGCACGATGCCAAAGCCTCCGGCTGAAAACGCGCCGGTGTTGGGCGGCATCGAAATCAGCACGGGGGCCAGCCCGCCAATCGCCACAAACCCCACGACGCCGGTGTTGAACAGCCCCGCGTAGCCCCATTGCATGTTTACCCCCAAGGCCATGATCGCCGCGATCAGCCCGGTGTTGAGGATGTACAAGGCCGAGTTCCAGCTGCCCGTCGTGCCCTCAAGCAAGAGCAGCGCCGCCATCGCGGCAAACAGCAGAGGTGCGCGAAATGCACCGCCCGAGGCGGCCTGTGGCTGATGCTGGCTCATACTGATTTCCCCTTGAACAGACCCGTCGGCTTGAACAGCAGCACGATGATCAGGATCGCAAAGCTGACGGCGAATTTATACTCGGTGGACAAAAGCTGGATCGGCCCGTCGGGCGACCAGTCTCCGGGCATGAGATAGCCCACCACCTTGCGAAAATCATAGGTCACGGCGACCTCGGAAAAGGCGATGATGAAGCCGCCGGCGATGGCGCCCAGCGGGTTGCCAAGGCCGCCGACGATCGCCGCGGCAAAGATCGGCAGCAAAAGCTGAAAGTAGTTGAACGCCTTGAACGCCTTGTCGAGCCCATAAAGCGTGCCCGCCGTGGTCGCCAGCGCCGCCGCCAGAATCCACGTCACCGCGACCACCTTTTCGGGGTTGATCCCCGACAGCAGGGCAAGGTCTTCGTTGTCGGAAAAGGCGCGCATGGATTTGCCGGTGCGGGTGCGGTTCAGGAACCAGAACAGCGCCCAGACCACCAAAAGCGCCGTCACCACCGTAATCACCTGTGTCGAGCGCAGCGCCAGCGCCTCATCCAACCCGGTTGCGGCCTTGAATTCCTTGGCCGAGATGATGAAACGCAGCCCGTCGTCGAACCGGATCTCGTCCACGCCGATCATGAAACGGGTGATGCCGTTCATGATGAACATCACCCCGACCGAGGCCATCACCAGAATGACCGGCGCCGATTTCTTCTTGCGATAGAACCGATAGACGGCGCGGTCGGTGACCAGAACCAATGCCGCGGTCAGCGCGATGCCGAAGGGCAGGGCCAAAAGCGCCGTGGGCAGCTGGCCAAGCCCGACCCCCAGCGCCTGCAACCCCCAGGTCAGCAAGATCGTGATGCCGCTGCCGAAGGCCATCGTGTCGCCATGCGCAAAATTCGAGAACCGCAAGATGCCATAGATCAGCGTCACCCCCAGCGCCCCCAGCGCCAGCTGCGCGCCATAAGACGAGGCCGGGATGATGACGTAATTCATCAGGGCGACAATGGCGTTCAGGAAATCCATGGCTCAGCCCCCCAGAAAGGTGCGACGCACCTCGGGATCGGCCATCAGCGCCGCCCCGGTGTCGGTAAAACGATTCGAGCCCTGCACCAGGACGTAGCCCATATCTGCAATTTCAAGGGCTTGGCGGGCGTTCTGTTCCACCATCAGGATCGAGATCCCGGTTCGGGCGACCTCGATGATCCGGTCGAACAGCTCGTCCATGACGATCGGGCTGACCCCGGCGGTCGGCTCGTCCAGCATCAAGAGCTTGGGTTGCGTCATCAGCGCGCGGCCCACGGCAACCTGCTGGCGCTGGCCGCCTGACAGCTCGCCCGCAGGCTGGTGGCGCTTTTCCTTGAGGATCGGGAACAGGTGGTAGACCTGCTCCATCGTCGTGGCAAAATCGTCGTCGCGCAGAAAGGCGCCCATCTCGAGGTTTTCCTCGACGCTCATCGAGGGGAAGACGTTATTTGTTTGCGGCACGAACCCCATGCCCTTGGCCACCCGCGCCTGCGGGCTGAGCGCGGTGATGTCTTCGCCGTCCAGCAGCACATGGCCGCCGCGCAGGTTCAGCATGCCAAAGACCGCCTTCATCGCGGTCGATTTGCCGGCGCCATTCGGCCCGACGATGACCACGATCTGCCCCTTGTCGACACGCAGCGTGCAGCCGTGCAAGATATCCGCCGCGCCGTAGCCTCCGGTCATGTTTTCGGCCAGAAGAAAGCTCATGGCTGCGCCCCCATCGCGGAATGCTCGGCCTTGACCTTGTTCTTCAGGCCGGTGCCCAGATAGGCTTCGATCACCGCCTCGTTCTCCATGATATGATCGGCCGGGCCCTGCGCCAGAACCTTGCCCTCGGCCATCACGATCACCGGATCACACAGGCGGCCGATAAAATCCATGTCGTGTTCGATCACGCAAAACGTATAGCCGCGCTCTTTGTTCAGGCGCACGATCGCGTCGCCAATGGTGTTCAACAGGGTGCGGTTCACGCCGGCACCAACCTCGTCCAGAAACACGATCCTGGCCTCGACCATCATCGTGCGGCCCAGTTCAAGCAGCTTTTTCTGTCCGCCCGACAGATTGCCGGCCTTTTCGTCACGCAGATGCGAAATCGTCAGGAAATCAAGGACTTCATCGACCTTCTTCAGAAGATCTGCCTCTTCCGAGCGGATCTGGTTGCGCGCAAACCATGTGTTCCACAGCGTCTCGCCCGACTGCCCGCCCGGCACCATCATCAGGTTTTCGCGCACCGTCATCGAGCTGAACTCATGCGCGATCTGAAAGGTGCGCAGCAGGCCCTTGTGGAACAACGCGTGCGGTGAAAGCCCGGTGACATCTTCGCCCGCCATCGTGACGCGCCCGGAAGTTGGTTTATGAACCCCGGCTATCACGTTGAAAAGGGTGGATTTTCCTGCGCCATTTGGGCCGATCAGCCCGGTGATCGTGCCTTTGGCAATTTCAAGGCTGGCACCGTCGACAGCCCGAAAGCCGCCGAAGTGCTTGTGCAGGTTCTCGACCTGGATCATTTCCCCCCCAATCTTCACGCTTAACATGAAGCACGCCTTTTACAGGCTTGTTCTAGTTAAAAAACAGCCCGAATTGCTTCGGGCTGTCGGTCTGTTTCAGGTCAGATCAACGATAGCCGACCACTTCCATCTTGCCGTCCTTGAACGCGACTTCGCGATAGGTGCCCGAGGATTCCCCGGCCCCGATCAGCTCGACCGCGGTGGCGCCGACATAATCGACATCGCCACCCGCCGCGATGATATCCAGCGCCTTGGCCAGTTCGCCCGGCAGGATCTTTTCGCCCGGAGCATTGGCGACATCCATCACCTTGTCCTTGTAGACCTTGGGATCAGCCGAGCCCGCCGCCGCCATCGCCAGCATGATCAGCGCCGCCGCATCATAGGATTCGGCCGCGAAAGCCGAAGTGCCGTCGTAGCCGGCAGCCGTCGCCATCGCCACATAGATATCGCGACCTTCGCCAGCCGAAGCGGGGTTTTGCCCGAACGAGCCGTCGATTTCCGCGCCGAACTTGTCTTCCAGCGCCTGGCTGACCATGCCGTCGGGGAATACGAAGGTGTCAAACGCGCCCGCGTCGATCGCGCCGCGCACGATCCCCGAACCGCCCTGATCGACATAGCCCACCACGACCAGCGCCGCACCACCGGCCGCCGCCAGCGCGCCGACTTCGGCCGAATAGTCGGCCTTGCCGTCGTCATGCGCCGAATTCACGGTGACCTTGCCGCCGGCCGCCTCGAAGGCCGCCTGGAAGCTGTCGGCCAGACCCTTGCCGTAGTCGTTGTTGGTATAGGTCACGGCGACTTCGTTGATGCCGTGCGCCATGATGATGTCGGTCATCACCACGCCTTGACGGGCATCCGACGGCGAGGTGCGGAAGAACAGCCCGTTGTCCTCAAGCGTTGACAACGCCGGCGACGTCGCCGAGGGCGAAATCATCACGACGCCGTTCGGCATGGCAACGTTTTGCAAGCTGGCGATGGTTTCGCCCGAGCACATGCCGCCCACGATCCCGGAAACGCGGTCGGTGGTGATGATGCGCTCGACCGCGGCGGTCGCGGCGGCGGCGTCGATGCAGGTGCTGTCGGCGCGAACCGGAGTGATCGTTGCGCCCCCCAGCAGCTTGCCAGAATCCGACACTTCCTTCATTGCCAGCTCAGCGCCCGCGGCCATCGGCCCGGCCAGCGATTCGAGCGGCCCGGTAAAGCCCACCGAAACGCCCAGCTTGATCTCTTCGGCCGACGCGGCACCGGCAATAAGCGCGGTGGCGGCGGATGCCAGAAGAAGTTTCTTCATGAATTCACTCCCATATTGGATCATTGATCTGAAACGAGGTTAGTGCGCCACAAATCAAAAGAAAATCCCCATCTGTCGCATTGTGACCTGTCTGTTCGGGCAGGATCGCAAGATATGCGCCGGTTTACCCGACGTCGCGCAACACTGGTCGTGGGCATTGGCCGTGGGCTTTGCGCTCGCCGTCCGAAACGCGTGCGGCGCGCGGGTGTTGGTGCGACTGTCGGCGCGGGTGCGCGGGCAGGGTCTAGTCGTCGTCGTCCGCGCCGCCCGAAGTGCCGCGTTCGCGGTAGGGGGTTGTCGAATACTGCGCCCGATAGCATTTGGAAAAATGCGACGGGCTGGCAAAGCCGCAGGCCAGCGCCACGTTGATCACGCTCATCTCGGTCTGCATCAGAAGATTGCGCGCCTTTTGCAGCCGAATCTCCATATAATAGCGTTTCGGGCTGCGGTTCAGATAGCGGCGGAACAGGCGTTCCAGTTGCCGGGTGGACATGGCCACCTCTTCGGCCAGTTTGGCCGGGCTGATCGGGTCTTCGAGGTTCGCCTCCATTCGGCCGATCACCTGCGCCAGTTTCGGGTGGCGCACGCCGATCCGCGTGGGGATCGACAGTCGCTGGCTGTCCTGATCGGTGCGGATCGAGTTGTAGATCATCTGATCGGCCACGGTATTGGCCAGTTCTTCGCCATGATCCTGAGCGATGATCCTGAGCATGAGGTCGATCGAGGCGGTGCCGCCCGCGGTTGTCATCCGGTTGCCATCGACGACAAACACCGATTTGGTCAGCCGGACCTTGTCGAATTCCTCCAGAAAGCTGTCCTGGTTTTCCCAGTGGATCGTGGCGCGTTTGCCATCCAGCAGCCCCGCGCGCGCCACCGCCCATGCGCCGGTGCACAGCCCGCCGATCGCCGCCCCCCGGCGCGCCTCGCGGCGCAGCCAGTTCAACACCGGCCGCGTGGTCGCCTCGGCGACATCGACACCGCCGCAGACCATCACCGTATCGTCGCGCAGGATTTCGTCCAGCCCGAGATCCAGCCGCATCCTGGTGCCATTCGAGCAGCGCACTTCGGTGCCGTTTTCGCCCGCCAGTTTCCACTCGTAAAGGCTCTGCCCGGACACCCTGTTGGCCAGACGCAACGGCTCGATCGCGCCGGCAAAGGACATCATGGTGAAACGGTCCAGCAACAGAAACACGAACCGGCGCGGCTTTTCAGGCGCGGGCCGGCGAGTCGGACGAGAACTGGATCTGGCAGTCAGTGACTTGTGCATTTGCGACCTGATATATGTCGTTTGACGCAGCAAATCAGGGAAACCCTGCGCCCGCAAGGGGGGCCGTCGATCGCGCGCGCATTGCCTTTGCCGCCGGTCGCGCCGCGAGGTTGTGCTAGGGTTTGCGTCGGGCGGCCCTGCCGCGTATAAGGCGCGCGTTCACGCGGCACGTTGTCGCGTGCCGTTCCTGCGAAAACGGCAAGAGGAGATGGAGATGGACATGACCAAGGGCTGGATGAAATCTGATTGGCGCGCCCTGCCGCGCGTGCAGATGCCGGACTATCCCGATCTGGCCGCTGTCCAGGCGGTCGAGGCGAATCTGGCCAAGATGCCTCCGCTGGTCTTTGCCGGCGAGGCGCGGCGCCTCAAGGCGCATCTGGCGGCCGTCTCGGAAGGCCGGGCCTTCATGCTGCAAGGTGGCGACTGCGCCGAAAGCTTTGCCGAGTTTTCCGCCGATAACATCCGCGACACCTTCAAGGTGATGCTGCAAATGGCGATCGTGCTGACCTGGGGCGCCAAGGTGCCGGTGGTCAAGATCGGGCGCATGGCCGGGCAATTCGCCAAGCCGCGGTCGGCGGCGACCGAAACGGCGGCCGGGATCGAGCTGCCCAGCTATCGCGGCGATATCATCAACGGGTTCGAATTCACCCCCGAGGCGCGTATCCCCGATCCGTCGCGGATGCTTCAGGCCTATACCCAGGCCGCCGCCAGCCTGAACCTGCTGCGCGCCTTTTCGACCGGCGGCTTTGCCGATATCCACCGCGTCCAAAGCTGGATTTCCGGCTTTACCGAAGAAGACGAGGCGCAGCGCTACCGCGAGGTTGCGCGCCAGATCTCGGAGGCGATGGAGTTCATGGCCGCCGCCGGCGTGACCTCGGACACCGCGCATGAACTGGGCACGGTCGAGTTTTACACCTCGCACGAGGCGCTTTTGCTGGAATACGAAGAGGCGCTGTGCCGGATCGACAGCACCACCGGCCTGCCGGTGGCAGGGTCGGGGCATATGCTGTGGATCGGCGACCGCACCCGCCAGCCTGCCGGCGCGCATGTGGAATTCTGCCGTGGTGTGCAAAACCCGATCGGGTTGAAATGCGGCCCCTCGATGAAAACCGACGATCTCAAGCTGCTGTTGGCCAAGCTCAACCCCGGTAACGAGGCCGGGCGGCTGACGCTGATTGCGCGCTTTGGCGCGGGGGCGGTGGCCGATCATTTGCCGCGGCTGATCCAGACGGTGCAATCCGAAGGCGCCAATGTGGTCTGGACCTGCGACGCGATGCACGGCAACACGATCAAATCCTCGACCGGCTACAAGACGCGGCCCTTCGATTCGGTGCTGCGCGAAGTGCGCGAGTTCTTTGCCATTCACAAGGCCGAGGGCACGATCCCGGGCGGCGTGCATTTCGAGATGACCGGCAAGGACGTGACCGAATGCACCGGCGGTGTGCGCGCAGTGACCGACGAAGACCTGCAATCGCGCTATCATACCGCGTGCGACCCGCGCCTGAACGCCAGCCAGTCGCTGGAACTGGCGTTCCTCGTCTCGGAAGAACTGCGTGACCGGCGACTGCTGGCTCAGGCCTCGGGGCTTTGACGCGATGGCATGGAAAATGGCGGCCCGATCAGGGCCGCCATTGTTCCTGTCGCCAGAACGGTGCTTTGCCGGCCAACGCGCCGGCGCGCGCCCGATCTGTCGGGCTCAGCCTTGATCGTTCGTGCTGACCACCCGCAACAACGCACGCCGCGCCTCGGGGGTCATCGACGGGGCAGCCCCCGGGTTCGGGGCGGCAACATAGCCCTGTTGCGCTTCGGCAAAGCTGGCCAGACGCGGCGCCACCGGCTGCGGCAGACCGCGTTGCACCGGGCTTCCGGCGATGATCGGGCTGATCTGAGTCGCCGCCAGAGTGAACCGGCGCGGGCTGCGCCCGATCGGGCCGTCGGCAATCAGGCAGCCCAAGGCGCGGTTGACATCGCCCAGATCCGATTTCATCGGCAAGATCAACAGCTTGGCCCCAAGTGCGGGTTTGCCGATTCCGGTTTCGGCGGTCAGCGTCAGCTCGGCCACCTCGGGGCCGTTGAAGACGCCCTCGAGCACCTCGGCAATCCGTTTGCGACCGACCGGGGCAAAGAAGGCGGTCAGCGGCATGCCACGCACCTCCATGCCCATCAGATCATTGAGGTGCATCCCGGCCAGACGAAACCGCGCCATTCCCGGCGCGATCCGTTCCAGAATGAAGGCGTATTCCAACGCACGCTCGATGCCGCGCGGATCCACCGCCGACCGCGCCGGCACCGGGCCGCCCTTGCGCAGACCCTCCCAATAGGCGCGCAATTCCGCCGTGACCCGATGGCCTTTGCCGATCTCTGAACCACCCATAGCCACAACCTTCCCCGAAAGGTCCTGTTCCCGTTCCACGATACACCTGTTCCATTCTTGCGGCGCGAAAAACTGCGCGAAAGCCACATCCGGTCTGTCACATCGCGCCTTGAACGCGCTAATGTCGGGCCGACTGCAACATTGATTACTCAAGTGTTAAGATACGCCTTTCTGCGGCCAGTGGGAGAACAAAAGTCTTAAATGGTTAAGCCAGACACAAGCCCCCGCACGATCTCGATGACCGGTTTTGCCAGCCTGCGCGGCGCCGGGCAGGACCATGACTGGATGTGGGAGGTGCGCTCGGTCAACGGCAAGGGGCTGGACCTGCGCCTGCGCCTGCCCGATGGCATCGACGGGCTGGAGCCCTTGGTGCGCGCCGCCGTGGGGCAGGCCGTGGCGCGCGGCAACGTCTCGGTGAACCTCAAGCTTGGCCGCATTGCGGGCGACGAGGGCCCGCGCCTCAGTGGCCCCGGTCTGGCCGCCGCTCTGGCCGCAGTGACCCGGATCGAGACCGAAGCCCTTGCGCGCGGCATTGTGCTGGCGCCGACCCGCGCCAGCGACATCCTGACCCTGCGCGGCGTGACCGAACAGGGCAGCACCGATCTACCCGACACCGGCCCGCTGCGCGCCGCGCTGCTGGCGGATCTGACCACGGTTCTGGCCGATTTCAACGCGGTGCGCGCCGCCGAAGGGGCCGCCCTCGGGGCGGTGATCGCCGGGCAACTGGACCGGATCGCGGCGCTGACCGCCGCCGCAAAGGATGCCGCCGAAGCCCGCCGCCCCGAGGTTGCCGCCGCCCTGACGACCGCGCTGGCGCGGGTTCTGGACGCCGCCCCCGGCACCGATTCGGGGCGAATCGCGCAAGAACTGGCGATGCTGGCGGTCAAGGCCGATGTGACCGAAGAAATCGACCGGCTGGGCGCCCATATCGCTGCCGCCCGCGCGCTGTTGACCGACTCCGCGCCGGTGGGGCGCAAATTCGACTTCCTCAGTCAGGAATTCACCCGCGAGGCCAATACCTTGTGCTCCAAATCCGGCTCGACCACCTTGACCGCGCTCGGGCTTGACCTCAAACACACCATCGACCAGATGCGCGAGCAGATCCAGAACGTGGAGTGAGAGATGAGCCGCAAGGGCCTTTTGATTATCCTGTCCTCGCCCTCGGGTGCTGGCAAATCGACGCTGGCAAAACGCTTGATGCACTGGGACCCGACGCTGAAATTCTCGGTCTCGGCGACGACGCGCGCGCCGCGACCGGGTGAACAGGACGGGCAGGACTACTATTTCCGCGACCACGCTGCCTTTGCGGCCATGGTCAACGCCGGCGAGATGCTGGAACATGCCGAGGTGTTCGGCAATTTCTACGGCACCCCGAAGGCGCCGGTCGAGGCTGCGATGCGCGACGGGCGCGATACACTGTTCGATATCGACTGGCAGGGCGGCCAGCAGATCCGCAACTCGACTCTGGGCAAGGATGTGGTCTCGATCTTCATCCTGCCGCCCTCGATCGGTGATCTTGAAAGCCGCCTGCGCGGGCGCGGTCAGGACAGCGACGCGGTGATCGCCGGGCGGATGGCGAAATCGCAATCCGAAATCAGCCATTGGGCCGAATATGACTATGTGTTGGTCAACCGCGATCTGGACACCGCCGAATCCGCGCTGAAGACGATCCTGATGGCCGAACGGATGCGCCGCGACCGTCAGCCGGATCTGTCGGATTTCGTCCGCGGCCTGAACAAGGAGTATGAAGCCCGATGATCTATGCGCTCGACGGTATCGCCCCCGACATCGCCACCGACGCCTGGGTCGCGCCGGATGCCAACCTGATCGGCAAGGTGGTGCTGGAGCCCGGCGCCAGCGTCTGGTTTGGCGCCACGTTGCGCGGTGACAACGAAGAGATCAGGGTCGGCGCGGGGTCGAACGTTCAGGACTGCTCGGTCTTGCACACCGATATGGGCTACCCGCTGGTGATCGGCGCCAATTGCACCATCGGCCACAAGGCGATGCTGCATGGCTGCCGGATCGGCGCGGGGTCGCTGATTGGCATGGGGGCGACGGTGCTGAACGGTGCCCAGATCGGGCAGGGCTGTCTGATCGGTGCCGGCGCGCTGATTGCCGAGGGCAAGGTGATCCCCGACTTCAGCCTTGTCATGGGCGCGCCGGGCAAGGTGGTGCGCCACCTGGACGCCGAGGCGCAAATGCGGCTTTTGGCTTCGGCGGCGCATTACCGCGACAACGCCGCGCGCTACCGCAAGGGGTTGCAGGCGCTTTGACACCGCCGCCCGAGCCGGCGACATGGCCGAGGGCGCTTTGGGCAAAACCATGGAACAAATTTTCCATTCGTGCTAGTGCTGGGGGAAATCGGTATCCAGGAACCGCGCATGAGCTTTGAATCCGGCCTGACACCGGGGGGCAGCAGCGCCCCGACCACGGTGGCACATTTTGACGAACGCCTGAAAGACCTGTCCGAGGGGCTGCCCAAGCGGTTGCGCCAATGCGCCGACTATATCGCCGCCAACACCGACCGGATCGCGGTTTCGACCGTGGCCGATCTGGCCGCCGGCGCCGGTGTGCCACCCTCGGCGGTGATGCGGTTCTGCCAGATCCTTGGTTTCTCGGGGTTTTCCGAGATGCAGCGGCTGTTTCGGGAAAACTTTGCCCCGACGCGCCCCGACTATGCCACGCGCCTTTCGAACCTGCGCAAGGCCGGGGCCGGGTCGGCAGAGGCGCTTCTGGCCGAGTTTGTCGAGGCCGGGCATCAGTCCCTGGAGGCCTTGGCGCGCAATGCCGATGGCGCGGCGCTTGATCAGGCGGTGCGCCACCTCGCGGGGGCTGGCATGATCCATATCGCCGGCTTTCGACGGGCGTTTCCGGTTGCGGCCTATCTGGCCTATGCTTTTGAAAAAATGAATATTCCGGCGATGCTGCATGAGGGAACCGGCAAGCTCGATCATTCACATGCGCTGCGCCCCGGTGATGCGTTGATCGCGATATCCTTTGCACCCTATTCCGACGAAACCGTCGTCCTGACCGAGATTGCCGCCCGTCGCGGAGTACCGGTGGTCGCCATCACCGACACGCCGATCAGCCCGGTGGCAGGCGGCGCGGCCGCGTTGTTGACCGTGCCCGAGGTGGATTTCGGCGCGTTCCGGTCGCTTTCGGCCACGATTGCGCTGGCGATTTCCCTGGCGGTTGCGGTCGGCGCGGCGCGGTCGGCGCGGGGCTAGGCAAATAACCTCTTCCGCGTTCGGGTCAAATGGAATAAATATTCCAAAGGCGGCAAGGGTGAGTCTCTCGCCACGCGCAGGGAGGGGAATATGAAGACGCTCGATGTCATTACCATCGGCCGTGCCTCGGTCGATCTTTACGGTGCGCAGGTGGGCGGGCGGCTTGAGGATATGGGCAGCTTTCAGAAATACATTGGCGGCAGCCCGGCCAATATTGCCGCCGGGACCGCGCGTCTGGGGCTGAAATCGGCGCTGATTACCCGCGTCGGTGATGAACATATGGGCCGTTTCATTCGCGAAGAGCTGGTGCGCGAAGGCGTCGATGTGCGCGGCGTCGTGACCGACCCGGACCGGCTGACGGCGCTGGTGCTGCTGGGGATCCGCGATGAGCAGCAGTTTCCGCTGATCTTTTACCGCGAAAACTGCGCTGATATGGCGCTTTGCGAAGACGACATCGACCCCGCCTTCATCGCCAAGGCCCGCGCCGTGGTGGCGACCGGCACCCATCTGAGCCATCCGCGGACCGAAGCGGCGGTGCTCAAGGCACTGCATCTGGCGCGCAAGACCGGCGCGCAAACGGCGCTGGATATCGACTATCGGCCCAATCTTTGGGGGCTGGCGGGGCATGGCGCGGGCGAAAGTCGCTTTGTCGAATCCGCAGAAGTGACCGCCAAACTACGGGCAACGCTGCATCTTTTCGATCTGATCGTCGGCACGGAAGAAGAGTTTCACATCGCTGGCGGCACCACTGACACGATCGCTGCCCTGCGCGCCGTGCGGGCGGTCACCGGCGCCACGCTGGTGTGCAAACGCGGGCCGATGGGGGCCGCCGCCTTCGAGGGCGCGATCCCCGCGACGCTGGACGAGGGCCAGTCCGGCCCCGGTTTTCCGATCGAGGTGTTCAACGTTCTGGGCGCGGGCGATGGCTTCATGTCGGGGTTGCTCAAGGGTTGGCTGGACGGCGAGCCTTGGCCCGTCGCGCTGAAATATGCCAATGCCTGCGGTGCTTTTGCGGTCAGTCGGCACGGCTGCACCCCCGCCTATCCCAGTTGGGACGAGCTGCAGTTCTTCTTGGCGCGCGGTGTGCAGCAAAAGGCGTTGCGCAAGGATGCGGCGCTAGAGCAGATACACTGGTCAAGCAATCGTCACGGCGACTGGTCCGCAATGCATGTCTTTGCCTTCGACCACCGCATGCAATTGGAAGAGGTTGCCGACGCCTGCGGGGCTAGTCACGAAAAAATAGGAAACTTCAAACAGTTATGCCTGAAAGCTGCGGTGGCTGTGGCGGCGGGCCGACCGGGGTATGGGGTGTTGTGCGACGGTCGTCTGGGGCGCGATGCACTGTTTGCGGCGACCGGAACCGGGCTTTGGATCGGTCGCCCGGCGGAATGGCCCGGCGCGCGGCCGCTGACGCTCGAGCCGGATCTGGGCCGGGATTGCGGCGGATTGGGGGAATGGCCCTTGGGTCATGTCGTCAAGGTCCTGTGCTTTTGCCACCCCGACGACAGCCCGAAAACCCGCGCCGATCAAGAACAGACCTTGTTGAGACTTTTCTCAGCTTCGCGCCGTAACAGATTGGAATTCCTTTTGGAAATCATCCCGTCCAAAGTGGCTCCGGTGGATGACATGACCTCGGCAAGGCTGATCCAGCGGTTCTATGACATCGGCATCTACCCCGATTGGTGGAAGCTAGAACCGTTTCGCACCGACGTGGCCTGGCGCAATGCCTGCGATGCCATCAACCGCAACGATCCGCGGACGCGCGGCATCGTGGTGCTGGGGTTGGACGCGCCCGAGGCCGAGCTGGCACAAAGCTTTGCTCTGGCGGCGCAGCACGATCTGGTCAAGGGTTTCGCGGTCGGTCGCACGATCTTTGCCGAGGCCGCGCGCGACTGGTTCGAAGGACGTATCGACGACGTGAAGGCCGTCGCGCAAATGTCTGAGAAATTTGCGAAACTCTGCGCCATATGGGATGCGGCGCGGCAGAAGAAAGGGAAAGCGCTATGAGCACGATCCGGCTGACCGCCGCGCAGGCCATGGTGCGCTGGCTTTCGGTGCAAATGACACCCGAGGGCGAACGCTTCATCGAGGGCGTCTGGGCGATTTTTGGCCATGGCAACGTCGCCGGCCTTGGCGAGGCGTTGCACGGCATCGGCGCGGCACTGCCCACCTGGCGCGGGCAGAACGAACAGACGATGGCCCATGCCGCGATCGCCTATGCCAAGACCAAGCGGCGCAAACGCGCATTGGCAGTGACCTCTTCGATCGGGCCGGGGGCCACGAATATGGTAACGGCGGCGGCGCTGGCGCATGTGAACCGGCTGCCGGTCTTGCTGATTGCCGGCGATGTCTTTGCCAACCGGCGCCCCGACCCGGTGTTGCAGCAGATCGAGGATTTTGAGGATGGCACCGTTAGCGTGAATGATTGCTTTCGCCCGGTAAGCCGTTATTTCGACCGCATTTCCCGCCCCGAGCATCTGTTGACGGCGCTGCCACGCGCGCTACAGGTGATGACCGATCCGGCCAATTGCGGGCCGGCGGTTCTTGCCTTTTGCCAGGATGTGCAGGCCGAGGCCCATGACTTCCCTGAGGCGTTCTTTACGCCCAAGGTCTGGCATATCCGCCGCCCCGAACCGGATGCGCGGGAACTGGCCGAAGTGATTGGCGCGCTTCGTGCCGCTAAACGCCCGGTGATCGTGTCGGGTGGAGGTGTGCTCTATTCGGGCGCCGATGAGGTGCTGGCGGATCTTGCCCGCGCGCATGACATTCCGGTGGTCGAGACACAGGCGGGCAAGGGGGCGCTGGATTGGCGTCATCCGCTCAATTTTGGCAGCCCCGGCGTGACCGGATCGGACTGCGCCAATGAAATCTGCGCCAAGGCCGATCTGGTGATCGGTGTGGGAACGCGATTCCAGGATTTCACCACCGGGTCCTGGGCGTTGTTTCAAAACCCCGCGCGGCGTCTGGTCTCGATCAACCTTGCGGGATATGACGCGGCAAAACACGGTGCCATTGGTTTGGTATCTGACGCGAAGATCACCTTGGAACGTATTGGTTCAGCACTTGAATCGCACAAGTTCACTGCGCCGGATGCAGGTCTGCGCGAGGCCTGGTTTGAGCGCACCGCAGTGGTCAAGGCGGCGCCCGATGGTGCCGGTCTGCCGACCGATGCGCAGGTGATCGGCGCCGTTCAGCGGCAGGCCGACGCCAACACGCTGGTGATGTGCGCGGCGGGCACGATGCCCGGTGCGCTGCAGACCCTGTGGGATGCGGCCAAGGGCGGCTATCACATGGAATATGGCTACAGCTGCATGGGTTATGAGATCGCGGGCGCGATGGGGATCAAGCTGGCCGCGCCGGAAAAAGAGGTGATCTGTTTCATTGGCGATGGCAGCTACATGATGGCCAACTCGGAACTGGCGACGGCGGTGATGCGCGCGGTGCCCTTTACCGTGGTGTTGACCGACAACCGCGGCTTTGGCTGCATCAACCGGCTTCAGATCGCATCCGGCGGCGCGCCGTTCAACAATCTCTATGCGCAAAGCCAGCATGTGAACTTTCCCGAGATCGACTTTGCGGCGCATGCGCGCGCGATGGGGGCCTTTTCGGTAAAAGTTCGCGATATCCGTGAATTGGAAGATGAACTTCGCGCGTCCAGAGGGCGCCAGGTTCCCAGTGTCATCGTGATTGACACCGATGCCGGTGCGGGCACGGGCGCGGGTGGCAGCTGGTGGGATGTGGCGGTGCCCGAAGTGGGCGGCCCGGACCGCCTCGTTCGAGCGCGCGCGAGATATGACGAGATGACAAGACAGCAACGTGCGTTTGACTGATATCGGGCAGGGGCGCTGCCCCCGTCCTTGCGGACTCCCCCGGGATATTTGGTCGAAGGTGAACAAGAGGGCGACGATGATATTTTATGGCACGAACCCGATTGCATGGTCGAATGACGACGATCAAAGCATCGGCGCAGAAATCACGCTCGAGGCCTGTCTGGCGGATTGCCGCACGATCGGATTCGACGGTATCGAAAAGGGCCACAAGATGCCCGATGCGGGGGGCGCGCTGAAGGCGGTGCTGGCCGACTATGGGCTGCGTTTTGTCTCGGGGTGGCACAGCACCCATCTGCTGGTCAATGATGTCGAGACGGAAAAAGCGGCGATGCAGCCGTTCATCGACCTGCTCAAGGCGGCCGGGTCGGACCGGATCATCACCTGCGAATGTTCCAATACCGTGCATGGCAAGGATGCGGTGCCGGTGAACGACCGGCCAGTGATGACCGAGGACGACTGGCCGCGGTTTACCGCCGGGATCGAGGCGCTGGCCGCCTTTGCCGCCGCACAGGGGGTGACGCTGGTTTACCACCACCACATGGGAACGGTGATCGAAACCGAGGCCGAGATCGACCGCCTGATGGCGATGACGGGGCCGCACACGCATCTGCTGCTGGATACCGGGCATTGCACATTTGGCGGCGGTGATCCGGCAGCGGTTGCGGCGCGGCACATGGGGCGGGTGCGCCACATTCACTGCAAGAACATCCGCCCCGAGGTGATGGCCGAGGTGCGCGACCGGGCCCTGTCGTTTCTGGAAGGTGTGCGGCGGGGTGTCTTTACGGTGCCGGGCGACCCGGAGGGTTGCGTTGACTTTGCGCCCGTGTTGAAGATCGCGGCAGAGCATGGCTATTCCGGCTGGCTGGTGATCGAGGCCGAGCAGGACCCCGCCGCGCGCAATCCGCTTTATTATCAGGGCATGGGGTTGCGCGCGTTGAAGGCCATGGCAACCGAGGCGGGGCTGGACCGCGCCTGAACGAAAGGCTTTGCCGATGTGGATTGACCCGCAGCACCCGATCTTCCAACCCCTCCTGGTGCGGCTTTTGGTGGTTGCCGTGCCGCTGATCGCGGGGGCCGGGGCCTTTGCCACCGGCTGGGTCTTTCCCGGTGCCGGGCTGACGATTCTTGGCGGGTTCCTGTTTCGGCGGCTGTTTCTGTCTGACATTCGATAGGAGGCGCCGATGAGCCGGTTGTTGATCCACCCCAAGGGCACCCATGGCAAGGTGCATGACGTCACCCCCGAAAGCGCCGGCTGGGGCTATGTCGGCTTTGGGCTTTATCGTCTGGCGCCCGGCGAGACCGTGGCCGAGGCCACCGGCGGGCGCGAAGTGATCCTCGTGCTGGTCGAGGGGCGCGCGCAGTTGCGTGCCGCCGGGCAGGACTGGGGCGAGATCGGCGACCGGCTGGACGTCTTTGAAAAGACCCCGCCGCATTGTCTTTATGTGCCCAATGGCAGTGACTGGAGCGCCACGGCGACCAGCGATCTGACGCTGGCGGTCTGTTCGGCGCCGGGCAAGGGCGGCCATGGCGCGCGCCGGATCGGGCCCGAGGGGATCACGCTGACCGATCGCGGGCAGGGCGCGAACCTGCGCCAGATCAACAATATCGCCATGGAGAACGAAGACTACGCCGATAGCCTGCTGGTGACCGAGGTGTTCACCCCTTCCGGGAATTGGTCGAGCTATCCGCCGCATCGCCATGACGAGGATGATTTTCCGCGGATCACCTATCTGGAGGAAAGCTATTACCATCGGCTGAACCCGACGCAGGGCTATGGCATCCAGCGGGTCTTTTCCGAGGATGGGTCACTGGACGAGACGATGGCGGTTTGCAACCATGATGTGGTCCTGGTTCCCAAGGGGCATCATCCCTGCGGCGTGCCTTATGGCTATGAGATGTATTATCTGAACGTCATGGCCGGTCCGCTGCGCAAATGGCGCTTTGCCAACCACCCGGACCACGACTGGATCTATCGGCGCGACAATCCGCAGTCCTGAGCCCGCCTAATTGTGCGGCGCTGTGACCTCGAGCAGATCGAAATCAAGCAGGTGGCAGGCGCTCTGCACCTCTGACCGGATCAGGTGGCGATTCGGCACCGGTTGGCAGAATGCCCGCAGCGCACCAGTGTAACCCAGTTGCATCAGTCTTCGACCGACGTCGATGATGTCGAAGGCATTGGTCACCAGCGGTGCCAGAACGATCTCGGGCTGGGTCCGGTTCAGCATGTCCCAGGTCAAGGACGTCAGGGTCGCCACGCTCAGCGAGGCGCCGGTCGTGCCGCGCAGGATCGCGGGCAGGTCTTCGCAGGGATCAATGACCAGAATTCGGCGCTTGGCCAATGATTTGAAAGCCAAGGCTACGGCGCGTGGAGATCCGATCAGATCGTTTGGCATTGCTTGTTTCGTCAGCTCTGTTTCAAGGCATGAGACAAGCCCAGCCACCCCCCAATTAGTACATGTAAACGGCACGGGTTACACCTTTAGGTTTAGCTTTGGAAGAAATCTGGAACAAGGATTTTTCCACGCACTGTTTACTTGACGGGGATATTTGTCACAGTTGCGAAGGATTTGATGATTTGGGGCAACGATGATCGATATTGCGACCGAAACGATGCTGGACGCGGTGCCGATGCCGGTCCTGATCGTCGATACCCAAGAGCGAATCCTGGCCGGCAACCGGGCCGCACGAGGGGTTTTTTCGGATTTCGCGGTGGGGCGACCCTATGTGACGGTGTTGCGCCAGCCGCAACTGGGGGCGGCGGTCGATTCGGCGTTCCGGGAGGGGCAGGCCAGTTCGGTGCGGGTGGTGATCGCCGCACCGCGCCGCGACATGGTGGCGATGGTGGCCTGTTCGCTGCTGCCGGAGGGGCTGGTGATGCTGGTCTTTGAAGACATCACCGCGTTGGAAGAGGCCGAGGCGATGCGCCGGGATTTCGTCGCCAATGTCAGCCACGAGTTGCGCACTCCGCTGACCGCGCTGATGGGGTTTGTGGAAACGCTGCGCGGGGCAGCCAAGGATGATCCGGTCGCCCGCGAGCGGTTTCTGGCGATCATGGAACGCGAGGCGGGGCGGATGAACCGGCTGGTCGGCGATCTGTTGTCGCTGAGCCGTGTCGAAGCCGAAGAGCGCCGCCGCCCCACGACCAAGGTGGATGTGGTGGCGGTGGTCAAGGCCTCGATCCAGACTCTGCGACCGATGAGCGAAGCGGCGGCTGTGACGGTTCGGCTTGAGGACGAGGCCGGGCCGATCCTGGTGCCGGCGGATGCCGATCAGTTGACGCAGGTGTTCAACAACCTGATCGAGAACGCGGTGAAATATGGTGCTTCGGGCGGCGAGGTCCGCGTGCGGGTAACCCGATTGCCGCACGAAGCGGTGTTGCGCGGCCCGGCGATTCAGGTGGCGGTGATCGACCGGGGCGAGGGCATCGAGCCGTTGCATCTGCCGCGGCTGACCGAGCGGTTCTACCGTGCCGATTCGCACCGCTCGCGCGAGCAAGGCGGCACCGGGCTGGGGCTGGCGATCGTCAAGCACATCGTCGCGCGGCACCGCGGGCGGCTGCGGATCGAAAGCGAAAAGGGGCAGGGCAGCCGGTTTCTGGTGATCTTGCCCGAGGTTTGAGGCGGTGCGGCCTTGAGCGGCCACGTCTGAGCCAAGCAGGGGGGCTGTCTGCCCCCCAAGCCGCTCATGGCATGAGCGGCGCCCCCCGAGGATATTTTGACGAAGATGAAGGGTCAGCGGGCCGGTGTCAGCCAGAGACAGCCATTAGGCCCCAATGTGGCGGTTGTGCCTTCATGGGTTGCGGCCAGAAGCGGGCCGGTGGCGATGAGGCCGGGGGCAACGGTGCACTCTGTCGGGTCTGGCGAAAGGTTGAACAGGCAGGTGAGGCTGCCGGCCCCTTCGCCGCGGGTGAATCCAAGGATCGGAGCGGGCAGATCCAGAAACCGCGTCGTGCCGCGCCGCAGGACCGGGCTGTTGCGGCGAAACGCCAGCATCTGGCGGTAGTGATGCAGCACCGACGCCGGGTTGGCCTCTTGCAGCGTCACCGCATGGGCGGCCTGCGGCGGTTTGACCGGCAACCAGGGTTTGACGCGCGAGAATCCGGCGTTCGGGGTGCTATCCCAGACCATCGGTGTGCGGCAGCCGTCCCGGCCCTTGTTTTCGGGCCAGAACCGCAGGCCGGGCGGATCGGTCAGTTCGTCATAGCTCAGCTCGGTTTCGGTCTGGCCCAGTTCTTCGGCCTGATAAAGGCCGATCGTGCCTTCGAAACTGGCCAGAACCGAGACTGCCTGCCGCGCCAGTGCGTTTTGCGTGCCATGCCCGGCCCAGCGGGTGACGTGGCGGTTCACGTCATGGTTGGAAAACGACCAGCTGGGCCAGCCATCCGGGGCGGCAGCAAAGAAACCCTCAAGGCAGGCGCGAAAATGTGCCGGGCTGTAGTCCGGCCCCAGCATCGCAAAGCTGTAGGCCATGTGCAGATGGTTTTCACCCGAGGTATAGTCAGCCATGATCGCAAGCGCGCGGTCGTCACGTTCACCGACTTCGCCGATCAGACAGCGGCCCGGGTAGCGGTCCAGCAGGGCGCGCATCCGGGCCAGAAAGACGAGGTTTGCGGGCTGGGTCTTGTCGTGCAGGTGGTCTTGCATGTCGTAGGTATTGGCGGGGGCGCGGCCGTCGGGCTCGGGGTCGGCGGCGGGCGGGTTGTCGCGCAAGGTGGCGTCATGGGTGTAGTAGTTCACCGTATCCAGTCGAAACCCGTCGACGCCGCGCGCCAGCCAGAATTCCAGCACCGCCAACGCCGCCTCTTGCACCGCCGGGCTGTGATAGTTCAGGTCGGGCTGGCTGGGCAGAAAGTTGTGCAGGTAATACTGCCGCCGCCCGGCGTCCCATTCCCACGCCGGGCCGCCAAAGACCGACAGCCAGTTGTTCGGCGGCGTGCCATCGGGGCGCGCATCGGCCCAGACATACCAGTCGGACTTGTCGCCGCCCGTGCGGCTGTTTTCAAACCACGGGTGGCGGTCCGAGGAATGGCTGAGCACCTGGTCGATGATGACTTTCAACCCCAGCGCATGGGCGCGCGCGACCAGCGCATCAAACTCGGCCAGCGTGCCAAACACCGGGTCGATGTCGCAGTAATCCGCCACATCGTAGCCCATGTCGGCCATCGGCGAGGGAAACACTGGCGAGATCCAGATCGCATCGACCCCGAGGCTGGCGACATGGGGCAGGCGGCGCAAGATCCCGGCCAGATCGCCGATGCCGTCGCCGCTGTCGTCCTGAAAGCTGCGCGGGTAGATCTGGTAGATTACCGCCCCGCGCCACCACTCGTCCGCTGCCTTGCCCATTGTCGCCCCGCCCATTGTCGCCCCACCGCACAGGATTCGGGCAAACAATAGCCTGCCGGCGGGTATGGGGAAATCAAATGCCCTGCCTGCCTTGACGATCAGGGGCAGGGCCGCCATCAACAAGGTTGGAAATCGCTGAAGGCCTTGATCTGTGAAAGATGTTATCGCTCCCACCGTCGAGGCGTTCCGTGCCGATATCTTGCGCCATCTGACCTATCAGATGGGCAAGGATGCGGCGCACGCCTCGGTCTATGACTGGCGCATGGCGCTGTCCTACACGCTGCGCGACCGGATCGTCGAGCCATGGTTCGCGGCCACCCGCCAGACGTGGGACGAGGGCCGCAAGCGGGTCTACTATTTGTCGATGGAGTTCCTGATCGGGCGCCTTCTGGAGGATGCGGCGATCAACCTTGGCATGCGCGACATCGCCTGCGAGGCCCTGACCGGGCTGGGGGTGGACTATGACGCGGTGGTCGAAAACGAGCCCGACGCCGCCTTGGGCAATGGCGGGCTGGGTCGTCTGGCCGCGTGTTATATGGAAAGCATGGCGACGTTGGGATGTCCGGGCTATGGCTACGGGATCCGCTATGAACACGGGCTGTTCCGGCAGCGGTTTGAGGGCGGCCAGCAGGTCGAGACGCCGGAAGACTGGCTCAAGCAGCCCCATCCTTGGGAATTCGAGCGCCCCGAGGTGGCCTATGAGATCGGCTTCAAGGGCACGGTCGAGACCGTCGACGGTCGTGTGGTCTGGCGGCCCGGTGAAACCGTGCTGGCCGAGGCGCATGACACGCCGGTGATCGGCTGGGCCGGGCGCTGGGCCAATACGCTGCGCCTTTGGGCGGCCAAACCGACGACCCAGTTCGATCTTGCGCGGTTCAACCGCGGCGATTATGCCGCCGCCGCCGAACCCGAGGCGCTGGCGCGCACGCTGTCGCGCGTGCTTTACCCCGATGACACCACCTATCAGGGCAAGGAACTTCGGCTGAAGCAGGAATATTTTCTGACCTCGGCGGCGCTGCAGGACATCTTGCGCCGGCATCTGTCGGGCGGGCTCGCGCTGGCCGATCTGGCCGCGCATGTCGCAATCCAGATGAACGACACGCATCCGGCGATCGCCGGGCCCGAACTGATCCGGCTTCTGGTCGATGTGCATCAGATGAGCTTTGAGCAAGCCATTGAGATCACTGTTCAATGTCTGGGCTACACCAACCATACGCTGCTGCCCGAAGCGCTGGAGAAATGGGCCACCTATCTGATCGGCTCGGTGCTGCCGCGGCATATGCGGATCATCGAGGAAATCGACGCATGGCATCTGAAGGCGCATCCGGGCCGGCCGCAATATGTCGGGATCGTCAAGCATCATGAGGTGCGGATGGGCGAATTGGCCTTTATCACCGCGCACAAGGTCAACGGGGTTTCGGCGCTGCACACCGAACTGGTGAAAAGGAACCTGTTTCCCGAACTGGATGCGCTGCACCCCGGCCGGATCATCAACCAGACCAATGGCATAACGCCGCGCCGCTGGCTGCGGATGGCCAATCCGGCGCTGTCGGGGCTGATTACGCGCACCATCGGCACGGGCTGGGAAGCCGATCTCGACCGGCTTGCCGAACTTGCGCCCCATGCCGATGACGCCGCCTTTCGCGACGAATTCGCCGCCGCCAAACGCGCCAACAAGCTGGAACTGGCGGCCTGGACAAAACAGACGCAGGGCGTGACCCTGAACCCCGACGCGATCTTCGATGTGCAGGTCAAACGGATTCACGAATACAAACGCCAGCTTCTGAACATCTTGCAGACCATCGCCGATTGGCAGGAGATCCGCGAAAACCCGCATGCCGCGCAGGTGCCACGGGTGCGGATCTTTGGCGGAAAGGCCGCGCCTGGCTATCAGGCTGCAAAGGAAATCATTCGCCTTATCAATGATGTGTCTGTCGTTGTTAATGCTGATCCCTTGGTCGGGGATCGGCTGAAGATCGTCTATCCCGCCAATTACAATGTCTCGATGGCGCAGCGCTTGATCCCGGCGGCGGATCTGTCCGAGCAGATCTCGACGGCGGGCAAAGAGGCGTCGGGCACCGGCAACATGAAGTTCGCCCTGAACGGCGCGCTGACCATCGGCACGCTGGACGGCGCCAATGTCGAGATCCGGCAAGAGGTCGGGGCCGAGAACTTCTTTCTGTTTGGCCTGACCGCCGAAGAAGTGGTCGCGCGCCGCCGTGACGGCGAGCATGCGCGCCATGCCATTCTGGCCAGCCAACCCTTGCAGAACGTGCTGCAAATGATCGCCGAAGGGCGTTTCAGCCCCGAAGAACCCAGCCGCTATCACGGGCTGATCCATAGCCTCTGGAACTCGGACTACTTTCTGGTCACGTCGGATTTCGCCGCCTATGCGCAGGCGCAGGCCGAGGTCGACGGCGCCTTCACCGATCCGGCCCGGTGGTGGCATATGGCCGCGCTGAATACCGCACGCATGGGATTCTTTTCGTCCGATCGCGCCATCCGTGGTTACATGAAGGATATCTGGGGGGCGGATTCGGCCCTTTGAGGGGGGGTAAGATGGCGCAGCTTGATCCAAGCGTGGCACAGGCCTTGGCCGACGGGCGGCACCCCGACCCTTTCGCCGTTCTGGGGCCGCATGACGGGCGGATTGTCGCGCTTGTGCCCGATGCGGCGCGGCTTTGGGCGGTAGCGGCGGCAGGCACCGGCTCTGCCGAGATCGCGCTCGAGTCGGTGGCAAATGGTGTTTTTGCGGGGCCGTGGCCGGGGGATGCCTACCGTCTGCGCGCCGAAGGGGCGGCCGAGACATGGGATTTCGACGACCCCTACCGCTTTGGCCCGGTTCTGGGCGAGATCGACGAATACCTGATTGGCGAGGGCAAGCACCGTCGGCTATGGCAGGCGCTTGGCGCGCATCTGCGCCAGCACGAGGGGGTCTTTGGCGTCCATTTTGCGGTCTGGGCGCCAAGCGCGCGGCGGGTCTCGGTGGTCGGAGGCTTCAACAACTGGGACGGGCGGCGCCATCAGATGCGACGGCGCGGCCAAACCGGCGTGTGGGAGATTTTCTTGCCCGGACTCGACGCGGGCGAGGCCTATAAATACGAAATTCTGGGGGCGGACGGTCAGTTGCAGCCGCTCAAGGCGGACCCGCTGGGCTTTGGCGCCGAACATCCGCCGCAAACCTCGTCGGTGGTGCGCGCGCTGGGGGGGCATGACTGGGACGACGCGCACTGGATGAGCCGGCGCGACGCGGCACAATCGGTGCGCGCGCCAATCTCGGTCTACGAGGTGCATCTGGGCAGTTGGCGGCGCGTGATGGACGACGCCGGGCGGCCGCTGAGTTACGTTGAGTTGGCCTCGGAACTTATTGATTATGTGGATGATCTTGGGTTCACCCATATCGAGCTTCTGCCCATAACCGAGCATCCGTTCGACGGCTCCTGGGGCTATCAGCCGATCGGGCTTTATGCCCCCACGATCCGCCATGGCCGCCCCGAAGAATTCGCCGCATTGGTCGATGCGGCCCATGCCCGCGGCATCGGCGTGATCCTTGACTGGGTGCCGGGGCATTTTCCATCCGACGCGCATGGGCTGGCGCGGTTCGACGGCACCGCGCTTTATGAACACGCCGATCCGAAAGAGGGGTTTCACCGCGACTGGAACACCCTGATCTACAATTACGGACGCCGCGAGGTTTCCAACTACCTTCTGGCCAACGCCTTGTTCTGGCTTGAGGAATATCATCTGGACGGGTTGCGCGTCGATGCCGTCGCCTCGATGCTTTACCGCGATTATTCGCGCCCCGAGGGCGAATGGGTGCCCAACAAGGAGGGCGGGCGCGAAAACCTCGAGGCGATCGCCTTCTTGCGCGCGATGAATGCCGCGGCCTACGGCTTTGCGCCGGGGATCATGACCGTGGCCGAGGAAAGCACCTCGTTTCCGCGCGTCAGCCGGCCGGTGCATGAGGGCGGCCTTGGCTTTGGCTACAAGTGGAACATGGGCTGGATGAACGACAGCCTGCGCTACATGGCGCGCGACCCGATCCACCGTCAACACCACCACCACGAGATGACCTTTGCGTCGACCTACGCGTTTTCCGAAAACTTCGTCCTGCCGATCAGCCATGACGAGGTGGTGCATGGCAAGGGCTCGATGCTGGGCAGGATGCCGGGTTCCGAGGACGAACGCTTTGCCAATCTGCGCGCGTTCTACGGTTTCATGTGGGCGCATCCGGGCAAGAAACTGTTGTTCATGGGCCAGGAATTCGCGCAAGAACGCGAATGGGCGCAGGCCGGCCAACTGGATTGGCACCTGCTGGAGGACGCGCGTCACAACGGCGTGCAAAACCTGATCCGCGATCTGAACTCGCTCTACCGCGACACCCCCGCGCTTTATCTGAACGATTGCGAGCCGGGCGGTTTCGCCTGGATCGAGGCCGATGATGCGGCGCGCTCGATCTATGTCTTCGAGCGTCGGGCCGAGGGTCAGGCGCCGGTTGTGGTGGTCGCGAACCTGACCCCGGTCGAGCGCCCCGACACCCGGATCGGCCTGCCCGATGCGGGCGTCTGGCACGAGGTTCTCAATACCGACAGCCGCCACTACGGCGGCGAAAATCGCGGCAATCTGGGCCTGATCGCCGCCCAACCCGTCGCGTGGCAAGGCCGCGCCAACAGCGCGGAAATATATCTGCCGCCCTTGTCGGTGGTGATGTTCATGCCGGGCACGGACCCGGAAAAGGGGGCAACGTGAAACCACAACCCAATGCGCGTCTCAGCAGCCAGTCCATGGCCTTCATTCTGGCGGGCGGACGTGGATCGCGCCTGAAAGAGCTGACCGACCGGCGCGCCAAGCCCGCCGTCTATTTCGGCGGCAAGACCCGGATCATCGACTTTGCCCTGTCGAACGCGCTGAACTCGGGCATCCGCAAGATGGCGATCGCGACGCAATACAAGGCCCACAGCCTGATCCGCCACATGCAGCGTGGCTGGGGCTTCTTTCGCGCCGAGCGCAACGAATACCTCGACATCCTGCCCGCCAGCCAGCGCGTCTCGGAAAGCCAGTGGTATCTTGGAACCGCCGACGCGGTGACGCAAAATATTGATATCATTGAAGATTACAAGGTGAAATACGTCGTCGTTCTGGCCGGTGACCATATTTACAAGATGGATTACGAACTGATGCTGCGCCAGCATGTCGAGACCGGGGCCGACGTCACCATCGGTTGCCTGACGGTGCCGCGTGCCGAGGCGACGGCCTTTGGCGTGATGGCGACAGACAAGACCGGGCGGATCACCGAATTTATGGAAAAACCCGCCGATCCGCCGGGCATTCCGGGCGACGAGGCCAATGCCCTGGTCTCGATGGGGATCTATGTGTTCGACTGGCAGTTCTTGCGCGAATTGCTGCTGCGCGACGCCAAGGACGTCAATTCCAGCCACGATTTCGGCAATGACCTGATCCCGCAGATCGTGCGTCACGGCAAGGCGATGGCGCATCTGTTCTCGGAGTCTTGTGTGACCTCGGGGCTTGAGACCGAGCCCTATTGGCGCGATGTCGGCACGATCGACGCGTTCTGGCAGGCCAATATCGACCTGACCGAATTCACCCCGAAGCTGGATCTTTATGACAACGCCTGGCCGATCTGGACCTATGCGGAAATCGTGCCACCGGCAAAGTTCATCCATGACGAGGACGGGCGCCGGGGCTCGGCGGTGTCGTCGCTGATTTCGGGGGATTGTATCGTTTCGGGCTCCGAGGTGCGCAACAGTCTGCTGTTCACTGGTTGCAGGACGCATAGTTTTTCGACGCTGGATCATGTGGTTGCGTTGCCGTATGCGGTGGTGAACCGCAAGGCGCAGCTGACCAACTGCGTGATCGACCGGGGGGTGGTGATCCCCGAAGGGCTGGTTGTGGGCGAAGATCGCGATGAGGATGCGCGCTGGTTTCGGCGCACGACGGGCGGGGTTGTTCTGGTCACCCAGCCGATGCTGGACGCGCGGGCGGCGCAACTTGGCCAGCGGCGGCCTGGGCCAGGGGGGGCGGGTAAAACGGGCGTGCGGTGACGCTGGCCAAGGGTAGGGGGGCTGTCTGCCCCCCGGGCCGCTTTTGGCAAAGCGGCCTCTCCCCCCGAGGATATTTTGACGAAGATGAAGGGTGCAGCGATGGGCAAGCGAAAGGGTCGGGTGTTGTCGGTCGCCTCGGAGGCGGTTCCGCTGGTCAAGACCGGGGGGCTGGCGGATGTCGTGGGGGCGCTGCCGGCGGCGCTGGCCGGGCAGGGCTGGGAGATGCGGGTGATGATCCCGGCCTATCCGGGCGTGCTGGGCAAGCTGAGCGGAACACGCGAGGTCTGGACCGAGGCCGATCTGTTCGGCGGGCCGGGGCGGGTGGTTCTGGGACGGGTTGCCGGGGTTGAGGTGATGGCGCTTGAGGCGGCACATCTGTTTGCGCGCGATGGCGGGATCTATGCCGGGGCTTTCGGCGATTATCCCGACAACCCCGAACGCTATGCCGCGCTGTGCTGGGCGGCGGCGGCGATTGCACAGGGCGGCGGGTCGGATGGTTGGCGCGCCGATGTGGTGCATGCGCATGACTGGCAGGGCGGGTTGGCACCGGCCTATCTGCGCTATGGCGGCGCGGCGGTGAAAACCGTGATGACGATTCACAACATGGCGTTTCAGGGGCTTGCCGCAGCGGACCGCTTGGCCGGGCTGCGTTTGCCGGCCAGTGCGTTCACGCGGGACGGGGTCGAATATTGGGACGCCATCTCGACGTTGAAGGCGGGGCTGGTGACGGCGGATGCGATCACCACCGTTTCGCCGCGTTATGCCGATGAGCTGATGCGCAGCGAATTCGGGCTGGGGCTTGAAGGCGTGATCGCGGCGCGGGCCGGGGCGATGCATGGCATTCTGAACGGCATCGACGATACGATCTGGAATCCGGAAACGGACCCGGCGATCCAGCCCTATTCGGCCCGCGCGCTGGCCGGCAAGGCGCGCAACCGCGCCGCGCTGATCGCCGAGTTCGGGCTGGACGAGGTGTCGGGCCCGCTGGCCATTCTGGTCACCCGGGCGACGCATCAAAAGGGCATTGATCTGATCGGCGAGGCGGTCGAGGAATTTCTGGCCGAGGGCGGCGGACTTTGCATGTTGGGCGCGGGCGAACCTTGGGCCGAGGCGCTGATGCAGGGGCTGGTGCAGCGCCATCCGGGGCGGATCGGCCTGCGGCTTGGCTATGACGAGGCGCTCAGCCACCGGATGTTTGCCGGCGGCGATGCGGTGCTGGTGCCGTCGCGGTTCGAACCCTGCGGGCTGACCCAGCTTTACGGGCTGCGCTATGGCTGTGTGCCGGTGGTGGCCGCGACCGGCGGGCTGGCCGATACGGTGATCGGCGCGACCCCGGCCAGCCTTCAGGCTGCCGCGGCGACGGGGGTGGTGTTTCATCCGGTCGATGCGCTGGCCCTGCGACAGGCGCTGCGCCAACTGGGCACGCTTTACGCCGACCGCGCCGGCTGGGGGGCGCTGCAACGGCGCGGGATGAAGGCCGATCTGGGCTGGGGCGCCTCGGCGGCGCGCTACGGCGCCCTTTATGAAAGCCTTGTCGGGTGAGCCAGCGCGTCATCTTGTCGGGCCGCGCCGATCCGTTGGGCGCGCAGGCGACACCCGAGGGGGTGAATTTCGCCCTGTTCTCGGCCCATGCCGAACGGGTGGATCTGTGCCTGTTCGGCCCGGAGGGCATTGAAACCCGCCTGGCCCTGCCCGAGCGCGCGGGCGATGTCTGGCACGGTTTTGTGCCGGGTCTGCGGCCCGGCGCGGCCTATGGTTACCGGGTGCACGGCCCCTGGGCGCCCGAGATCGGGCACCGCTTCAACCCGGCCAAGCTGCTGATCGACCCCTATGCGCGGGCGCTTGACGCGCCGCTGCGCTGGCATGCGGCGATGCAGGGCAGCGATGGCGCTGCGGCGGATCGGGTCGATAGCGCGCCCCATTGCCCCAAGGCGCTGGTGGTCGCGGCCGAGCCGGCGCCGACATGGCAGCG
Organism: Rhodobacteraceae bacterium UBA6197; assembly: GCA_002422085.1. Lineage (GTDB taxonomy): Bacteria > Pseudomonadota > Alphaproteobacteria > Rhodobacterales > Rhodobacteraceae > UBA6197. The sequence continues at coordinate 10,596 of DISZ01000008.1, read as the reverse complement.
CCCCGCCCATCCTTGGGACGACAGCGTGATCTATGAAGCGCATGTCAAGGGCTTGACCGCCGCCCACCCCGAGGTGCCGCGTGACTTGCGCGGGCGTTTCACGGGGCTGGCCTCGGACCCGGTGCTGCGTCACCTCAATCGGCTTGGTGTCACCGCGATCGAGCTTTTGCCGGTGCAGGCCTTCCTTGACGACCGTTTCGTGCTGGAGCGCGGTCTGAGCAACTACTGGGGCTATCAGCCGATCGGCTTTTTCGCCCCCGATCCGCGTTATGGCACGGCCGAGGCGTTTCGCGCCATGGTGCGGCGCTTTCATGCCGCCGGGATCGAGGTGATCCTCGATGTGGTCTATAACCACTCGGGCGAGGGCGACGGGCTGGGGCCGACGCTGGCCTTTCGAGGGCTCGACAACGCCAGCTACTATCGGCTGGCCGAAGGCGGGCGCAGCTATGTCAACGATACCGGAACCGGCAATACGCTGAATCTCGGCCAGCCGATGGTGCTGCGCATGGTGATGGACAGCCTGCGCCATTGGGTCACCGAGATGGGAGTGGACGGCTTTCGCTTTGATCTGGCGGCGACTTTGGCGCGGGGCAAGCGCGGCAGCTTCAGCGCCGGCTCGGCGTTTCTGGCGGCGCTGCGACAAGATCCGGTGCTGGCCGCGGTCAAGCTGATCGCCGAGCCTTGGGACATCGGCCCCGGCGGCTATCAACTGGGCGCCTTTCCGTATCCGATGCGCGAATGGAACGACCGGTTCCGCGACGGGGTGCGACGGTTCTGGCGCGGTGACGGCGGCATGATGCCCGATCTTGCGCGCCGGATCACCGGCAGCGCCGAGGTCTTTGACCACTCGGGCCGACCCGCGACCGCCTCGGTCAATTTCATCACCGCGCACGACGGCTTCACCTTGCAAGACCTTGTCAGCTATAGTGAAAAACAAAACGTGGCCAATGGCGAAAACAACCACGACGGGCATAGCCAGAACTACGCCGCCGCGGTTGTCGGTGCCGAGGCGCAGGGCGCGCGCAAACGCGCGATGCTGGCCACCCTGATGCTGGCGCAGGGCACGCCGATGCTGCTGGCGGGCGACGAGATCGGCAATTCCCAAGGCGGCAACAACAACGCCTATGCGCAGGACAATCCGACGGGCTGGGTCACATGGGCGGCGGCCGACGCGGCCCTTGCGCGCTTTGTGGCGCGACTGGTGGCGCTGCGGGCCGCCCATCCGGTGCTGCGACAGCGGCGGTTCCTGCATTCGAAACTGCGCCGCCAGGACCAACTGCGCGACCTGATCTGGCGCCTGCCGGACGGGCAGGAACCCAGCGCGCAAGACTGGCACGATGTCCAACGGCGCTGCCTTGCCGCCGAGATCCGGGGCGCCGCCGAAGGCCCGCAAGGGGCCGCCGCCCACGAGGCCATCTTCGTGATCTTCAACGCCGGGGGCGAAACCAGCGTGACCTTGCCGCCGGGCCATTGGCGGCAGCTTCTGGACACCGCCCGACCCGAAGCCCCGGCGCAAGATCATCACCCGGCCAGCACCGCTATGGCCGCGCAATCGGTACAAGTTTTCAGCAGCCCCGCAGGGCGCCTATCGGAGGTATCATGACCCGTCACGCCACCACGCCCTTTTCCGGGCAAAAGCCCGGCACCTCGGGTCTGCGCAAGAAAACCCGCGTGTTCATGCAACCGCGCTACCTCGAGAATTTCGTTCAGGCGACGTTTGACGCGATCGGCGGGGTTGCGGGCAAAACGCTGGTTCTGGGCGGAGATGGGCGCTATTTCGGGGCAGAGGCCGCGCAGATCATTCTGCGAATGGCGGCGGCGAATGGCGCGGCGCGGGTGATTGTGGGGCAGGGGGCGTGGCTGTCGACCCCTGCCGCCTCACACCTGATCCGGGCCCGCAAGGCCGACGGCGGCCTGATCCTTTCGGCCAGCCATAACCCTGGCGGTCCAGACGAGGACTTCGGCGTCAAATACAATACCGGCAATGGCGGCCCGGCACCCGAAGCGGTGACCGAGGCGATCTTTGCCCGCGCCGAAACGCTGACCAGTTTTGCCACGCTCGAGACCCCGGACATCGAGCTTGGCCGATTGGGCGAGGTGCGCATCGGCGCCATGGTGGCCGAGGTCGTGGAGCCCGTGGAGGCTTATGCAGATTTTATGGAAACCTTGTTTGATTTCGCTAGCTTGAGAGAATTTCTTAAGGTTGATTTCAGGCTTTGCATCGACAGTATGAACGCGATCACCGGGCCCTATGCCAGAGAGATTTTCGAACGCCGCCTGGGCGCGGCCAGCGGCTCGGTGATCCATGCCACACCCTTGCCGGACTTTGGCGGCATGCATCCCGATCCGAATCCGACCTGGGCGCATGAGCTGATGGCGACGATGATGGGCGCCGATGCGCCCGACTTTGGCGCTGCGTCGGATGGCGATGGCGATCGCAACATGATCCTCGGCGCGGGGGTCTATGTCGGCCCCTCGGACAGCCTCGCCGTGCTGGCGGCGAACGCGCATCTGTGCCCCGGCTATGCGGGCGGGTTGAAGGGGGTGGCGCGCTCGATGCCGACCTCGGCGGCGGTGGACCGGGTGGCAAAGGCGCTGGGGATCACCTGCTATGAGACTCCAACCGGCTGGAAATTCTTTGGAAATCTGCTGGAAGCGGGCCGGGCGACGCTTTGCGGCGAGGAAAGCTTTGGCACCGGATCCGACCATGTGCGCGAAAAGGACGGGCTTTGGGCGGTGCTGATGTGGCTCAACATCATCGCTGTGCGGGGTCAGTCGGTGGCGCAGATCCTGACCGAGCATTGGGCGCGGTTCGGGCGCAATTACTATTCGCGTCACGACTATGAGGCGCTGCCCGTGGATCAGGCCAATGCGATGCTGGGCGCGTTGCGCGCGCGACTGGCCGATTTGCCGGGGCAGGTGGTGGCGGGGCTGACAATTGCCCGCGCCGACGAATTTGCCTATAGCGACCCGGTCGATGGGTCGGTCTCGACCGGTCAAGGGCTGCGGGTGATTTTTGCCGACGACAGCCGCATTGTGCTGCGGTTGTCGGGCACCGGAACCGAGGGCGCCACGCTGCGCGTCTATCTGGAACGCTATGTCGCCGGGCCGGACGGGTTGGATCAGGATTCACAGGCCGCGCTGGCGCCCATCATCGCCGCCACCGAGGCGCTGGTGCAGATTACCGCCGTGACAGGGCGGACGGCGCCAGACGTGATTACCTGAGCGGATCAGAGGCAATCCGGGCTGCAAGAACATGCCCGGATCGGTCCAGATCAAAAGCCGATAATCGGTATTATGTAAACAAAAACTTAACCCCGAGTGCGCTCAGGGCAGCAAGATGGTGGAACCGGTGGTCTTTCTCCCTTCAAGCGCACGATGGGCCGCAGCCACATCGGTCAGCGCAAACCTCTGCGCGATCTCGACCTTGATCTTGCCCGATGAAATCATCGTAAACAGATCGGCCGCCGCGCTTTGCAACCATCCGGGCCGCGCCGTGTGATGAAACAGCGTCGGTCGCGTGACGCGCAAACTGGCGCGCGCAAGATGGCTGATGCGGAAATCCTCGGCCGCGCCAGAAGACTGGCCAAAACTGACCAAGGTCCCGAACCTCGAAAGAACCTCCAGCGATTTCAATACGGTATCGGCACCAACAGAGTCGTAAACCGCCGCGACACCGGCGCCATCGGTCAACCGCCTCACCTCGGCCACGAAATCCTGAGCACGGTAGTCAATCACATGATCGTAGCCATGCGCCTCGGCCAGCGCACATTTTTGCGGACCGCCCGCCGTGCCGATCGTGTGCACGCCCATGGCGCGAAGCCATTGCCCGGCCAACAGCCCGACACCGCCCGCCGCCGCATGAAAAAGCACGGTTTCTGAAGGCTTTACCGGGTATGAGTGATGCAAAAGATACTGCGCCGTCAGCCCCTTCAGCATCACGGCAGCGGCCACGTCGTCTGGTATTTCATCTGGAATAACAACGGCTTGCGCCGCCGGAATTACTCGGTGGCTGGCATAGGCGCCATTTGGCAGCGTATAGGCGACGCGCATGCCGGGTTCCAGCGTGACCCCCGGGCCGACGGCTTCGATCACGCCGGCGCCTTCCGACCCGGTAATCAGGTCTTGTTTCTCGGGCCAGGGATAGAGACCGGATCGAAAGTAAACATCTATGAAATTCAAACCTATAGCGGTCTGTCTTAAGGTTATTTCTCCGGCACTGGGTTGCGGAATGGCGATCTCGACGCGGTGAAACTGATCGGGACCGCCGGGCGCGCGGACTGCGATTGCATAGGCCATGTCTACTCCTTGTCCATCACGAAGACCGGATCGACCGGAACGCGTATCGCGTTGAGAAGATGGTTGGTTTTCCCGGCCGAGGCGACGACGCGAAAGAAATCGGCCTGTTCTTCGGCACTCATCCCCTTGGCGCGGGCCGCCGCAAGGTGGGAATGGGTGCAGTAATCGCATGAATTGGCAATGGAAACAGCGGCATAGATCATTTCCTTCACCTTTGGTTCCAGCGCCGTCGGCGTCGCCATGACGGCTTTGACCTCGGCCCATGTTGCCGCAAGCAGGCTTGGGTCAAAGGCCAGATAGCGCCAGACATTATTGATGAAATCCGAACCACGCGTGGTGCGGATATCGTCAAACACCGCTTTCACGCGCGGATCGGATTCGGGGTCTTTCGGAGGTGCAATGGTCGCCATGGCTCTTTCTTTCTGGACCGAGAGGGGCCGCGTGCCGAGAATGCCCGCGCCCTGCCCGGCCGTCAATCGGCTGGATCACTGCGCGCGACGGGCAGATAACGCCCCTCAAGCGCCAGAACCCCGTCCCAAAGCCGCAAGGCAAGCGCACGCGGATGCTCGATATCGGGGCGGACCATGAACCAGTGCCGCTCGATCGGCAGGCCCGGCGCCGACACCGACACGAGGCGCCCGGTCGCCAGTTCCTCGGTGATGGTGTGCAGGCTTAGAAACGCAATCCCGAGGCCCGCCATCACCGCCTGTTTGATCGTTTCGTTGCTGTCCATCTCCATCGTGTCATAGGTGCGCCCGTCGCCAACGCGGTCCAGCCAGCGCGCCATCAGGATCCGCGTCCCCGAGCCCTCTTCGCGTGCGAGGAAGGTCTGATCGAATAGCGTGTCCAGCGACATCCCCTGCCCCGCCAACGGATGATCGGGCGCCACAACCAGCCCGTGCGGATGCGGCCCCAGCGGCACCGCCACCACCGCCGGGCGGCGTGGCGGGCGGCCCATGATCGCCAGATCATAGGCGCCACGTTCCAACCCGGCAATCGTCGCCTCGCGGTTGCCGACGCGCAACACGATGTCGATATCGGGCAAGGTCTGGTGCAGCATCTTCACCAGACGCGGTGCGAAATACTTGGCCGTAGACACGACGCCCAGCACCACGCGTCCCGATTGGCCGCGATTCAGCGCCGCCACATCGGCCGCCGCCTGCGACAAAGCGTCCTCGATCCGTGCGGCGGCCTCGCGCAGCACCACGCCGGCCTCGGTCAGCTCTGATCCGGCCCCGTCGGACGCCCGCCGCACCAACCGCGCCCCGATGCTTTCCTCCAAGCCCTTGATCTGGGTGTGAATTGCTGGCGTGCTTAGCCCCAGCGCCGTGCCCGCTGCGGTCAGGGACCGGCCCTCGGCCACGGCTACAAGAGCGCGCAATTGCTTGAGGGTTAGGGTATCCAGGCGCATATCTTCACCTTTTCTGAAAGGATTTTCCAAACATTTAAATTTCATAAAAACCGGTTTGCCGCAATCCTTCTGTCAACGCCCCACCACAGGGCGCGACATGGAGGTAAAGCTATGTCTTTGGATCTTCAGGGCCTTGCCCTGCCCGAAGAATTGGGCGACGCGATGCAGCGTCTGGCACGGGTCGGCATTGATCTGGCGCGGATCATTGCCCGCAACGGCATCGACACCGATCTGGCAGCGGCGCGGGGCGTCAACAGCGGCGGCGATGGGCAAAAGGCACTGGATGTGATTGCCGATGAGGCCTTCATGGCGACGCTTGCCGGGTCGGGCGTGCGCTACTATGCCTCGGAAGAGCAGCAAGAGGTGGTCGCGCTGAACCCGACGGGCGGTCTTGCGCTGGCGATCGACCCGTTGGACGGCTCGTCCAACATTGATGTCAACGTCTCGATCGGCACGATCTTTTCGGTGTTTCCGGTGGCCGAGGATGCCAATGCAAGCTTCCTGCGTCCGGGTTCAGAGCAGACCGCGGCAGGCTATATCATCTATGGACCGCAGTGCTGCTTTGTCGTCACCTTCGGCGATGGTGTGCTGCAATGGGTGCTTGATCCCGACACCGGCCGGTTCGAGCGGGTCGCCTCGCCCAGGAATCTGCCTGACGATTCACCCGAATATGCGATCAACGCGTCGAATTACCGGCACTGGCCGACGCCGGTGCGCGCCTTCATCGACGATTGCGTGGCCGGGGCCGAGGGGCCGCGCGGCAAGAATTTCAACATGCGCTGGATCGCCTCGCTGGTGGCCGAAACGCACCGCATCCTGACCCGAGGCGGGATCTTTCTCTACCCCGGCGACAGCCGCAAGGGCTATGGCCGCGGCCGCCTGCGCCATGTCTACGAATGTGCGCCGATTGCCTTCGTGATTACCCAGGCGGGGGGCGGCGCCACCGATGGCGCCGAACCGATCCTTGGCGCCCTGCCCGATCAGTTGCACGCCCGCACGCCGTTCGTCTTTGGCTCGGCCGCCAAGGTCGCGCGCGTTGCGGCCTATCACGACCTGCCGGCCGACGAGGCGTCGGCGCTGTTTTCCACCCGTGGCCTGTTCAGGAGCTGACATGAGCAAGAAACATCCGATCATTTCTGTCACCGGCTCTTCGGGCGCAGGCACGTCGACGGTCAAATACACCTTCGATCAGATTTTCCGGCGTGAGGGCGTGACCGCGGTCTCGATCGAAGGCGACGCGTTCCACCGTTTCAACCGCGCCGACATGAAGGTCGAACTGGAAAAACGCTATGCCGAAGGCGACCAGCCGTTTTCGCATTTTTCCTACGAAGCCAATGAGTTGTCCGAACTAGAGCGGGTCTTTCGCGAATTCGGCCAGACCGGCAAGGGTCGCACCCGCCACTATGTTCACGACGACGCCGAGGCCGCCCGCCATGGCGTGCCGCCGGGGCATTTCACCGATTGGGCCCCATTCGAGGACGGCGCCGACGTGCTGTTCTACGAAGGTCTGCACGGCGCAGTGGTCAATGCCGAAGTGAACCTTGCGCAATATGCCGATCTGAAGATCGGTGTGGTGCCGGTCGTCAACCTCGAATGGATCCAGAAGATTCACCGTGACCGCTCGCAACGCGGCTATACGACCGAGGCAGTGACCGACGTGATCTTGCGAAGGATGCATGCCTATGTGCACTGCATCATGCCGCAATTCACCGAAACCGACATCAATTTTCAGCGTGTGCCGGTGGTGGATACCTCAAACCCGTTCATCGCGCGCTCGATCCCGACGCCGGACGAAAGCCTTGTGGTGATCCGTTTCAGGAACCCGCGCGGGATCGACTTTCCCTATCTGACCGCGATGATCCACGGCTCGTGGATGAGCCGCGCCAACTCGATCGTCATTCCGGGCAACAAGCTTGATCTGGCGATGCAACTGATCCTGACCCCCCTGATCGAGCGGCTTGTCCGCGACGCCAGAAAAGCCTGAGGTGTGACATGAAAGATATTGTAATCACACAAGAAACGAAAATGGCCAATGCGATCCGCGCGCTGGCGATGGACGCGGTGCAGCGGGCCAACTCGGGGCATCCGGGCATGCCGATGGGCATGGCGGATGTCGCCACGGTGCTGTTCAACCGCTTCATCACGCTGGACCCTTCGGCACCGAAATGGGCGGATCGCGACCGTTTCGTGCTGTCGGCGGGGCATGGCTCGATGTTGCTTTACGCGATCCATCACCTGTTGGGTTACGCCGATATGGGCATGGATCAGATCAAGGCGTTTCGCCAGCTTGGGTCGCGCACGGCCGGTCACCCCGAATACGGCCATGCCGACGGGATCGAAGTGACCACCGGCCCCTTGGGCCAGGGGATCGCCACGGCGGTTGGAATGGCGCTTGCCGAACGGATGAAGAACGCGCGCTATGGTGATGATCTTGTGGATCATTTCACCTATGTCATCGCGGGTGACGGCTGTCTGATGGAAGGCATCAGCCATGAGGCGATCGACTTTGCCGGGCATCTTGGTCTGGGCCGGTTGATCGTGATGTGGGACGATAACAAGATCACCATCGACGGCGCCACCTCGCTGGCAACCTCGACCGATCAGAAGGCGCGCTTTGCCGCCTCGGGGTGGCATGTGCTGGAATGTGACGGGCACACCGCCTCGGAGATCGCCGACGCGATCGAGGCCGCCCGGCGCGATCCGCGCCCCAGCCTGATTGCCTGTCGCACCGTGATCGGCTTTGGCGCGCCCAACAAGCAGGGCAGCCACGATGTTCATGGCGCACCGCTGGGTGAGGCCGAGATTGCGGCGGCCCGAAAACGCTTGAACTGGCCGCATGAACCCTTTGACATTCCCGCAGAAATCTATGCTGCCTGGGGACAGGTGGCGGCGCGCGGGGCCTTGGCACGGGCTGACTGGGAGGCACGGTTGCACGCCGCCCCGGCCCGCGCCGATTTCATCCGTGCCGAGGCAGATGACAGCTCTGCCCTGCCCGCGGCGATTGCCGTCTACAAGGCCAGGCTTTCGGTCGAACGGCCCAAAGTGGCGACCCGCAAGGCCTCCGAGATGGCGCTTGAGGTGGTCAATGCGACGCTGCCTTTCACGGTGGGCGGATCGGCCGACCTTACCGGCTCGAACCTGACCCGATCGAAGGGGATGAAGTCAGTGCAAGCCGCTGATTTTTCCGGGAATTATATTCACTATGGGATCCGGGAACACGGCATGAGCGCCGCGATGAACGGCATGGCGCTTCATGGCGGGCTAAGGCCCTACGGCGGCACCTTCATGGCCTTCGCCGATTATTGCCGCCCCGCCATCCGGCTTTCGGCGCTGATGGGGGTGCCGGTGACTTATGTGATGACGCATGACAGCATCGGCCTGGGCGAGGACGGACCAACGCATCAGCCGGTTGAACATCTGGCCAGTCTGCGCGCCATTCCGAACCTGAAGGTGATCCGGCCCGCGGATGCGGTCGAAACCGCTGAGGCTTGGGAAATTGCCATGATGTCAAAGACATCGCCGGTAATGTTGGTCTTGTCGCGGCAAAACCTTCCCTTGGTGCGGCTGGATCACATTGCCGAAAACCTGACCGCGAAAGGCGCCTATCTGTTGCGCGATCCGGGGCGGCGCGATGTGACGCTGATCGCCACCGGCTCTGAGATCGAACTGGCACTGAGCGCCGCCGATACGCTGGCCGCCGAGGGGATCATGGCGGCCGTGGTCTCGGCCCCCTGCTTTGAAGCCTTTGCCGCACAACCCGAGGCCTACCGGGCGGCAGTTCTGGGCACCGCGCCCCGCGTCGGCTGCGAGGCGGCGTTGCGGATGGGCTGGGATCAGTTTCTTGCGCCCACAGACGGGTTTGTCGGGATGACGGGATTTGGGGCCTCGGCCCCTGCCCCGCAGCTCTATCAACACTTCAACATCACCGCAGAGGCCATTGTTGCCAAAGCAAAATATTTGATCTGAGGGAAAAACATGACGGTGAAGGTAGCAATCAACGGCTTTGGCCGGATCGGTCGAAACGTCTTGCGGGCGATCATTGAATCGGGGCGCACCGATATCGAGGTCGTGGCGATCAACGACCTTGGTCCGGTCGAGACGAACGCGCATCTGTTGCGGTTCGATTCAGTGCATGGGCGGTTTCCGGCGGTGGTGACGACCACGGCCAGCACGATCGACGTGGGGCGCGGCCCGATCGAGGTGACGGCGATCCGCAACCCCGATGAGCTGCCCTGGGCGCATGTCGACATCGTGCTGGAGTGCACCGGCATCTTCACCGCCCGCGACAAGGCGGCGATCCATCTGCAGAATGGCGCGAGCCGGGTTCTGGTCTCGGCGCCCTCGGCGGGGGCGGACAATACCATCGTTTACGGCGTCAACCATGACACGCTGAAGGCCGATCAGCTGGTGGTGTCGAACGCCTCGTGCACCACCAACTGCCTGTCGCCGGTGGCCAAGGTGCTGAATGACGCGATCGGGATCTCGAAAGGGTTCATGACCACGATCCACAGCTATACCGGCGATCAGCCGACGCTGGACACGATGCACAAGGATCTTTACCGCGCCCGCGCCGCGGCGCTGAGCATGATCCCGACCTCGACCGGGGCGGCGAAGGCGGTCGGGCTGGTGCTGCCCGAGTTGCAGGGCAAGCTGGATGGCGTGGCGATCCGGGTGCCGACGCCGAATGTCTCGGTCGTCGATCTGGTGTTCGAGGCGGCGCGCGAGACCTCGGTCGAAGAGATCAACGCGGCCATTCGCGCGGCGGCGGACGGCAGGCTGAAGGGGATTTTGGGCTATACCGACATGCCCAACGTCAGCATGGATTTCAACCACGACCCGCGCTCGTCGATCTTCCACATGGATCAGACCAAGGTGATGGCCGGGCG